>NZ_WLYN01000004.1:0-342761 GCF_009707615.1 Serratia sp. YC16
GGACACTGCCAGGCATCAAATTAAGCGTGCTGATATGGCTCAGTTGGTAGAGCGCACCCTTGGTAAGGGTGAGGTCCCCAGTTCGACTCTGGGTATCAGCACCACTTTATTTAAAGTGGGTTTAGAAGTTCGGCAGAAAAAAGAATTTGCTTGGCGGCAATAGCGCGGTGGTCCCACCTGACCCCATGCCGAACTCAGAAGTGAAACGCCGTAGCGCCGATGGTAGTGTGGGGTCTCCCCATGCGAGAGTAGGACACTGCCAAGCATCAAATAAGCCAAGAGGCCATCCGAAAGGATGGCCTTTTTGCTTTTCATCCGCTTTACTCCCTCTGCTCATATCCTGGCGCAGGCCGCGCAATGAAACATTTTCACCTTTCCGCTGAATGCTCGACATCAACCGAAAAAAACGCTATCTTCGGGCATCTAGAAGTCTAAACGTATAAATGGATGTGTGAGGATTAAGCAATGCCGATTCGTGTTCCTGATGAATTACCTGCAGTCAGCTTCTTGCGTGATGAGAATGTCTTCGTAATGACATCCTCACGGGCAAAAACACAGGAAATCAGGCCATTGAAAGTGCTGATCCTCAATCTGATGCCAAAGAAGATCGAAACGGAAAACCAGTTTCTGCGCCTGCTCTCCAACTCGCCGCTGCAGATTGATATCCAGCTGCTGCGTATCGATAGCCGCGAGTCGAAGAACACGCCGGCTGAGCATCTGAACAATTTCTACTGCGACTTTGAGGACATCCAGAATGAGAACTTCGATGGTTTGATCGTCACCGGTGCGCCGCTGGGGCTGGTCGACTTCTGCGATGTCGCCTACTGGCCGCAGATCGAACGGGTGATCGACTGGGCCAAGAACCACGTCACCTCCACGCTGTTCGTGTGCTGGGCGGTACAAGCGGCGTTGAACATCCTGTACGGTATTCCCAAGATGACGCGCGAGGTGAAGCTCTCTGGCGTTTATCCGCACCAAACGCTGCAGCAGCATGCATTGCTGACGCGCGGCTTCGACGAAAGCTTCCTGGCGCCGCATTCACGCTATGCCGATTTCCCGACCGAGGTGATTCGCCAGTATACCGATCTGGATATCCTGGCCGAATCCGAGCAGGCCGGCGCCTATCTGTTCGCCAGCAGAGATAAGCGCCTGGCGTTTGTCACCGGCCATCCGGAATATGATGCCCTGACTCTGGCCGGGGAGTATTGTCGCGACAACGATGCCGGCCTCGATCCCACCGTTCCGCTCAACTACTTTCCCGATGACAACCCTGCACTGACACCGAAAGCCACCTGGCGCAGCCATGGCCACCTGCTGTTTTCCAACTGGCTCAACTATTATGTCTACCAGATTACGCCTTACGATCTGCGCCATATGAACCCGACGCTCGACTGAATTTTTCTGCCTGCCGGCGGCTGAATCGAGGCCGCCGCGTTGACGATCCCTCGTTCGATCCTCTTTTTCTCCCCCATCTCTTCCTGAAATACCTTGTTCGACAAGGCGTTATCATGTTCCTGCATACCTATTGGAACCGATTTCCTTACTCGGTGTTGTTGTTATTTTTCATAACTAATTGATAATAAAGTGTTAATAAAATATTTAATAATAAAATGGAAATGGTTTTTGATTTTTATTTTTTGTTGAGTATTCTTAGAGCTATCGGGATGAGATCTGACCAGTTTAGGATCGTTTCATCCGCCCTGATCCACAGTGATTTCTGATGAAAATGCGCCGGTCGCTCAGGCGCGACGATGGGAAGGAGCAAGGTCATGACGCAACAGATAGCAGGCACGGAGTTAAGGTTTACGCAGGGTTTCGCCGCTGCGGAGCGCCAGGTGTTGACGGATGAAGCGGTTGAGTTCCTGGCGGAACTGGTGGCGAAATTCACGCCGCGGCGCAATGAGCTGCTGGCGGCGCGTGTCCGCTGGCAGCAAAATATCGATCGCGGCGAATTGCCTGGCTTTATTTCGGAAACCAATTCCATTCGTGGGGGCGACTGGCAGATCCGCGGCATTCCGCAAGACCTGCGCGATCGCCGGGTTGAGATCACCGGGCCGGTCGAGCGCAAAATGGTGATCAATGCGCTGAACGCCAACGTAAAAGTATTTATGGCGGACTTTGAAGACTCGCTGGCGCCAAGCTGGGACAAAGTCATCGACGGTCAAATCAACCTGCACGATGCGGTTAACGGCACCATTTCCTACACCAATGAAGCCGGCAAGATTTACCAGCTGAAACCGAACCCGGCGGTGTTGATCGCTCGCGTGCGCGGCCTGCATTTGCCGGAGAAGCACGTGCTGTGGCGCGACGAGGCCATCCCAGGCGGCCTGTTCGATTTCGCATTGTACTTCTACCACAACTATCGCCAGCTGTTGGCCAAGGGCAGCGGCCCGTATTTCTATCTGCCGAAAACCCAGTCCTGGGAAGAGGCAGCCTGGTGGAGCGATGTCTTCAGCTTTACCGAGGATCGTTTCGATCTGCCGCGCGGTACCATCAAAGCGACGGTGCTGATCGAAACCCTGCCGGCGGTGTTCCAGATGGACGAGATCCTCTATCACCTGCGCGATCACATCGTTGGCCTGAACTGCGGCCGCTGGGATTACATCTTCAGCTACATCAAGACGCTGAAAAATCACGGCGATCGCGTGCTGCCGGATCGTCAGTCGGTGACCATGGAGAAACCCTTCCTCAGCGCCTATTCGCGTCTGTTGATCAAAACCTGTCATAAGCGCGGCGCGTTCGCCATGGGCGGCATGGCGGCGTTTATCCCGAGCAAAGACGCCGAGAAAAACGCCTGGGTGCTGAACAAGGTACGGGCGGACAAAGAGCTGGAGGCCAATAACGGCCACGACGGCACCTGGGTGGCACACCCGGGGCTGGCGGACACGGTGATGGAGGTGTTCGGCAAGGCATTGGGCGATCGCCAAAACCAGCTGGACGTGCTGCGTGACCAGGATGCACCGATCAGCGCCGCGCAACTGCTGGAACCTTGTGACGGCGAACGCACGGAAGCGGGAATGCGTGCCAACATTCGCGTGGCGGTGCAGTACATCGAAGCCTGGATCTCCGGCAACGGCTGCGTGCCGATCTATGGGTTGATGGAAGATGCCGCGACGGCGGAGATCTCCCGTACCTCTATCTGGCAGTGGATCCACCACGAGAAGAGCCTGAATGATGGGCGTCCGGTGACCAAGGCGCTGTTCCGCCAGATGTTGCAAGAAGAGATGTTGGTGGTGCGTGAAGAAGTGGGGGAGGCGCGCTTTAACGCCGGCCGGTTCGAAGAGGCGGCGCGCCTGATGGAGCGCATCACCACGCAAGATGAATTAATCGATTTCCTGACGCTGCCCGGCTATGCGCTGCTGGCCTGAATTTTCCCAATCAACCCTACATGACTGAAAGGATAAAAATTATGTCTACCTCTCGCTCTCAACAGATCCAGCAGCTGGAACAGGAATGGAAATCGGCCCGTTGGGAAGGCATTACCCGCCCTTATAGCGCCGAAGACGTGATCAACCTGCGCGGTTCGGTCAACCCGGAATGCACCCTGGCGCAAAACGGCGCCGCTAAACTGTGGTCCTTGCTGAACGGCAAGGCGCGTAAAGGCTACGTGAACTGCCTGGGCGCGCTGACCGGCGGCCAGGCGCTGCAGCAGGCCAAAGCCGGCGTCGAGGCCATCTACCTGTCCGGTTGGCAGGTGGCGGCGGACGCCAACAGTGCGGCGGCGATGTATCCAGACCAGTCGCTGTATCCGGTGGACTCGGTGCCGAAGGTGGTCGAACGCATCAACAACACCTTCCGCCGTGCCGATCAGATCCAATGGGCGAACCGGATTGAACCGGGCAGCAAAGGCTACACCGACTATTTCCTGCCGATCGTCGCCGATGCTGAAGCCGGCTTCGGCGGCGTGTTGAACGCCTTTGAGCTGATGAAAGCGATGATCACCGCCGGTGCTGCCGGGGTGCACTTTGAAGATCAGCTGGCGGCGGTGAAGAAATGCGGCCATATGGGCGGCAAAGTGCTGGTGCCGACGCAAGAAGCGATCCAAAAGCTGGTTGCCGCACGCCTGGCGGCTGACGTGCTCGGCGTGCCGACGCTGGTGATCGCCCGCACCGACGCCGACGCGGCCGACCTGCTGACCTCTGACTGCGATCCGTATGACAGCGCCTTCGTCACCGGCGAGCGCACGGCGGAAGGTTTCTTCCGCACCCATGCCGGCGTCGAGCAGGCGATCAGCCGCGGCCTGGCTTATGCCCCTTACGCCGATATGGTGTGGTGCGAAACCTCGACGCCGGATCTGGATGCCGCCCAGCGCTTCGCCGACGCCATCCACGCCAAATACCCGGGCAAGTTGCTGGCCTACAACTGCTCGCCGTCGTTCAACTGGAAGAAGAACCTCGACGACCAGACCATCGCCCGCTTCCAGCAGGCGCTGTCGGACATGGGCTACAAGTATCAGTTCATCACGCTGGCGGGCATCCACAGCATGTGGTTCAACATGTTCGATCTGGCGCACGCCTATGCGCAGGGCGAAGGGATGAAACACTACGTCGAGAAGGTGCAGCAGGCGGAGTTCGCCGCAGTGGATCGCGGCTACACCTTTGCCTCGCACCAGCAAGAGGTGGGCACCGGCTACTTCGACAAGGTCACCACCATCATTCAGGGCGGTGCCTCTTCGGTGACCGCGCTGACCGGTTCGACGGAAGAACAGCAGTTCTGACGCGGCAAGCTTGAAGACGTTTCACCCGGAGCCTGCATGCGCAGGCTCCTTTTTCTGGCGGGGGTAAGGATGGCGGCAAAACTGGAGTTGTTGATCGCACAGACGATCCTGCAAGGCTTCGATGCGCAGTATGGCCGCTTTCTGGAGGTGACCGCCGGCGCGCAGCAGCGCTTCGAACAGGCGGACTGGCCGGCGGTACAGCAGGCGATGAAAAAGCGCATCCATCTGTACGACCATCATGTCGGCCTGGTGGTGGAGCAGCTCAAATGCATCACCGGGCAGAAATACTTCGACGCCGACTTCCCCAGCCGGGTCAAAGCAGTCTATATCGATCTGCTGCCGGACTATCCGCGTTTCGAGATAGCCGAAAGCTTTTTTAACTCGGTCTACTGCCGGCTGTTCAAGCATCGCGATCTGACGCCGGACAAGCTGTTCGTGTTCAGTTCGCAGCCGGAACGGCGCTTTCGCGACATTCCGCGTCCGCTGGCGCGCGATTTCACTCCCCATGGCGATCTGCCGGCGATGCTGCGCAGCCTGCTGAGCGATCTGCCGCTGCGGCTGCCGTGGGAGGATTTGACGCGCGATATCCGCTATATCACGCAAGCGCTGCAACGCACCTTCAGCGCACAGCAGCTGGCGGGCGCGACCTTTCAGATCGCCAACGAACTGTTTTACCGCAACAAGGCCGCCTGGCTGGTTGGCAAGCTGCGCCTGGCCGACGGCGTTTACCCGTTCCTGTTGCCGATCCACCACAGCGAATCGGGCGCGCTGTTTATCGACGCCTGCCTGACCGGCAAGGCGGAGGCCAGCATCGTTTTCGGCTTCGCCCGCTCTTATTTTATGGTCTACGCGCCGCTGCCGGCGGCGATGGTGGAATGGCTGCGCGAGATCCTGCCGGGCAAGACCACCGCCGAGCTGTACATGGCGATCGGCTGCCAGAAGCACGGCAAAACCGAATGCTATCGCGAATACCTGACCTTTATGGCGCAGTCGCAGGAGCAGTTCATCATCGCGCCGGGGGTGAAGGGCATGGTGATGCTGGTGTTCACTCTGCCGTCCTTCGATCGGGTGTTCAAAGTGATCAAAGACGAATTCGCCCCGCAAAAAGAGGTGACGCAGGCGCAGGTGATGGCTTGCTATCAGCTGGTGAAAGAGCACGATCGCGTCGGGCGCATGGCGGATACCCAGGAGTACGAGAATTTTGTCGTCGACAAGGCGCGCCTCAGCCCGGAACTGCTGGAAGAGCTGCGGCGCGAAGTGCCGGGCAAGCTGGAAGATCTCGGCGATCGCATCGTGATCAAACACCTGTATATGGAACGCCGCATGACGCCGCTGAACCTGTATCTGGAGCAGGCCAACGACCAGCAGATGCGCGATGCGATCGAAGAGTACGGCAACGCCATCAAGCAGCTGGCCGCCGCCAATATCTTCCCCGGCGACATGCTGTTCAAGAATTTCGGCGTGACGCGCCACGGGCGAGTGGTGTTCTACGACTACGACGAGATTTGCTACATGACCGAGGTCAACTTCCGCGACATTCCGCCGCCGCGCTATCCGGAGGATGAGCTGGCCAGCGAGCCGTGGTACAGCATCGCGCCCAACGACGTATTTCCGGAGGAGTTCCGCCATTTCCTGTGCGGCGATCGGCGCATCCGGCAGGTGTTTGAAGAGCTGCACAGCGATCTGTTTACCGCGGAGTATTGGCGCGGGTTGCAGCAGCGTATCCGCGAGGGGCACGTGGAGGATGTGTTCGCTTACCGCAAGAAACAGCGGTTCAGCCAGCGCAGCGGGGCGGCGCTGCCGGCCGCCACCGCTGCGATGTAAATCAGGCCTGGGCGCCCGCCACGGCGGCGCGCGCCAGTTCGGTGATGCGTGCATAGTCGCCGCTTTCCAGCGCGTCCGCCGGCACCAGCCAGGAGCCGCCGATGCACAGCACGCTTTTCAGCGCCAGGTAACTGCGGTAGTTGTCCGGCGAGATGCCGCCGGTCGGGCAGAAGCGCACCTGCGGGAACGGGCCACCGATCGCCTGCAGCGCCTTCACGCCGCCGTTGGCTTCCGCCGGGAAGAATTTAAACTCGCGCAGGCCGTAATCCATGCCCTGCATCAGTTCGGAAACGGTGCTGATGCCTGGAATCAACGGAATTGAACCGGCGGTGGCCGCTTTCAGCAGCTCGTCGGTCAGCCCCGGGCTGATGGCGAACTGGGCGCCGGCCTCGGTCGCTTCACGCAGCTGTTGCGGATTAATCACCGTACCGGCACCGATGATCGCTTCCGGCACCTCTTGGGCGATGGAACGAATGGCGTCCATGGCGCAGGCGGTGCGCAGCGTCACCTCCAGCACCCGCACGCCGCCGGCGACCAGCGCTTTCGCCAACGGTACCGCATGTTCCAGCTTGTTGATAACGATGACCGGCACCACCGGCCCCGCCGTCAGGATCTGTTCGGCGCTTGTTTTCCACTTGTTCATGATGACGCTCTCCTCTGTGGCCGTCGCCAGGCGGCGATGCGGCCAGGCTATCGATTAAAATTTGATGCAGCAGGCACCCTGTTCGGCGCCGGACAGCTGGCTGCGCAGCACGCCGAACAGCTCGCGGCCGCAGCCGATGTGTTCCGCGCTCAGATCGGGTTGGCACGGCGTGCGCCGGGCCAGCTCCTCGGCGTCGACCAGCACCTGCAGCTCGCCGCTGCGGCCGTTGACGCGGATCGGATCGCCGTCGCGCACTTTCGCCAGCAGGCCGCCGGTATAGGCTTCCGGAGTGACGTGGATGGCGGAAGGTACCTTGCCGGAGGCGCCGGACAGGCGACCGTCGGTCACCAGCGCCACTTTGAAGCCGCGATCCATCAGCACGCCCAGCGGCGGCATCAGTTTGTGCAGTTCGGGCATGCCGTTGGCCTGCGGCCCCTGGAAGCGCACCACCACCACGCAATCGCGATCCAGCTTGCCGGCTTCGAACGCCGGCACGATGTCGTGCTGGCTGTCGAACACCACCGCCGGCGCTTCGATGATCTGGTTGTCGGCGGGCACCGCCGAGGTTTTCATCACCGCACGGCCCAGATTGCCGGCCATCACCTTGGTGCCGCCGTGATGTTCGAATGGCTGAGCGACGCTGGCGATTACCTTGGCGTCGAGCGAGCCGGCCACACCTTCGCGCCACGCCAGCTGGCCATTATCCAGCCAGGGTTCCTGGGTGTAGCGGTGCAGGCCGAAACCGGCCACGGTGTGCACCTCTTCGTGCAGCAGGCCGTGTTGCAGCAGCTCGCGCACCACCAGCGGCACGCCACCGGCGGCCTGGAACTGGTTGATGTCGGCCGGGCCGTTCGGGTAGATGCGGCACAGCAGCGGCACCGCTTCCGACAGCTCGGAGAAATCGTCCCAGGTGATGATGATGCCCGCCGCCCGCGCCATCGCCACCAGATGCATGGTCAGATTGGTGGAGCCGCCGGTGGCCAGCAGCGAGACGATGCCGTTCACCACCACTTTCTCGTCCACCAGGCGGCCGATCGGCAGGTAGTTGCCGGCGGTGTCGGTCAGCCGGGTCACCTGGCGTGCGGCAGCGTCGTTCAGCGCGTCGCGCAGCGGCGTGTCCGGATGCACGAAGGAAGCGCCCGGCAGATGCAGACCCATCACTTCCATCACCATCTGATTGGTGTTGGCGGTGCCGTAGAAGGTGCAGGTGCCGATACCGTGATAAGAGGCGGCCTCGGCTTCCAGCAACGCCAGGCGGTCGGCCTTGCCCTCGGCGTACAGCTGGCGCACGCGCACCTTTTCCTTGTTCGGCAAACCGCTGCTCATCGGGCCGGCCGGCACGAACAGCGCGGGCAGGTGGCCGAAGGAGAGGGCGGCCATCACCAACCCCGGCACGATCTTGTCGCAAATACCGAGGAACAGCGCGCCGTCGAACATGTTGTGCGACAGGCCGACGGCGGCCGACATGGCGATCACGTCACGGCTCATCAGCGACAGCTCCATACCGTCCTGCCCCTGGGTCACGCCGTCGCACATCGCCGGCACGCCGCCGGCCACCTGGCCCACGGCACCCACCGCCTTCAGCGCCTGCTTCAGCCGCTCTGGGTAGTGTTCGTAGGGCTGGTGGGCCGACAGCATGTCGTTGTAGGCGGTGATGATGGCGATATCGCTGCGCACCATGTTTTTCAGCGCCGTCTTGTCATCGGGCTGACAGGCGGCGAAGCCGTGGGCCAGGTTGCCGCAGGCCAGCTGCGCGCGGTGGACGGTTTGGGAGCGGGCCGCCTCGATGCGCGCCAGATAGGCGGCGCGGCTGGCCTCGGAACGGTGGATGATGCGCTGTGTGACACGGGACAAGGTTGGGTTAATCATGCCTTCCTCACATTGCTGTTGTTATAGTCGCCGCCTGTGGCGGTGCCCCCGGTGGTGATTTGCAGCCCTGGTGTGCAAGGCCGGGGGCGATTTGGGCGTTAAAACATCGTGAATGCAATCATGCCGATGGCGCCGCCGACGCTGCCCAGAATCGTTTCCATTACCGTCCAGGTTTTCAGCGTTTGCAGTTCGTTGGCGCCGGTGAATTTGCCGAACAGCCAGAAACCGGCGTCGTTGACGTGGCTCAGCACGATGGAGCCGCCGGCGATGCAGATAGCCAGCGCGGCCAGTTGCCCGCCGTTCAGCCCGAGCTGGCTGGTGACCGGCAGCACCAGGCCGACGGTGGTCAGGCAGGCGACGGTGGCCGAGCCCTGGATCACCCGCACCATGGCGGAGAGCGCAAAGGCGGCCACGGCGATCGGCAGGCCGGCGCCGATCATGGCGTCACCCAACGCCGGCCCGACGCCGGAATCCACCAGGATCTGTTTGAACACCCCGCCGGCGCCGGTCATCAGCAAGATGATCCCGGCCGGTTGCACTGCGGCGGAGCAGATGGCCAGCGTCTGTTCGTTGCTCATGCCGCGTGGCTTCGCCAGGCCGTAAATCACGATCAGGCAGGCCAGCAGGATGGCGGTGAATGGATGGCCGATAAACTCCAGCCACTGCTGCAGCTGTGAACCCGGAGTGACCAGCCGCGCGCCAATGGTTTTCATGCCGACCAGCACCAGCGGGCACAGCACCAGCGCCAGGCTGAAGCCGAACGACGGCAGATTGCCCTTGGTCAGCGTCGGCTCATTCTCTTCCGGCGGCATTGGCCAGTTGACGAAGCGGCTGATAAAGCTGCCGTACAGCGGGCCGGCGATCAGCATGCCGATCACCGCCGCCACCAGGCCGATGGCGATCATCCAGCCGAAGTCGGCCTTCATCTGCGAAGCCAGCAGCATCGGCACCGGTCCCGGCAGCAGGAAGGAGGCGGCGGCGGCCACGCCGGCGAACAGCGGGATCGCCAGCTTGACGATATTGCCGTCGGTGCGGCGCGCCACGGCGAACACGATGCCGATAAGCAGCACCACCGCCACGTCGAAGAACAGCGGCAGCGCGCAGATCAGGCCGGCGATACCGAGCGCATAGTGCGCCTTGCTTTGTCCGAATCGTTTCAGCAATTGCGCCGCAATTTGATCGAGCGCGCCGACCTCATGCAGGATCTTGCCGAACATCGCCCCCAGCGCCACCACGATCGCCAGGAAGCCCAGCGTGTCGCCCATGCCTTTTTGCATGGTGTCGGCGATATGGTCCAGCGGCATGCCGGAGAAAATGCCGGCGGCGATGGACACCAGCATCAGCGCGACGAAGGCGTGCATGCGCGCCTTCATCACCAGGAATAACAGCAGTAAAACCGAGCCGACTGCGGTACCGACCAGCGTCAGGGTACTCACGCGCACACGTCCTGTGGCAGGAAGCTCTGGATATGGTGCACGGTATCGGCGATCACCGCGTCCAGCGGCTGATTGATGTCGATCGCCATCACGTCGTTTTCGTCGGCGCCCGGCTGCTCGAGTGCGGCGAACTGGGTGACCAACATCTGCGGCTTGAAGAAGTGGCCGTTACGTGCCGCCAGACGGGATTCGATCACCGGGAACTCGCCGTGCAGATAGATGAACGACAGGTTGCCGTTGCCGGCGCGCAGGCGGTCGCGATACTGCTTTTTCAGCGCCGAGCAGACGATGATCGACACGTTGTTGGTGCGCTGCATGGCGAAGGCGGCGTCGTTGAGCGCGGCCAGCCACGGGGCGCGATCGTCGTCGTTCAACGCTTCGCCGGCGGCCATCTTCAGGATATTGCTGCGCGGATGCAGGAAGTCGCCGTCGAGGAAGCCGGCGGAGAGTTGGCGGGCCGCGGCGGCGGCGACGGCGGACTTGCCGCTGCCGGAAACGCCCATAACGACGTAAATGCGATTTTGATTGTTGGTCATGGCTTGGCTCCAAAACACCGGGTGACGTTACCTTCGTTCAGTTTGATTGTTACCGGTAACATGTTATCGGTAACATTGTCGAAGGAAGTTTGAGCGGTTGCAATGGGCTTTCGCCGTGAGGATCGTTAACTGTGATCGGCTTCAAGCTTTTTTCCTGTGGGCTAAACAGGATACCAACAGCCATTTACATGCTGACAACAGAGCAAGGAAGGGGAGCGGAGGCGCACTGCGGCGCCCCGCGGATGGGCTGGATTAGCGTACGCCGCCGTAGGCCAGGCTGATCTCTTTCGCCGCGTGGATCACCAGCGCGCCCAGCTCGATCACGCGATCGTCGGTGATGCGCGATACCGGGCCGGAGATAGAAATGGCGGCGAAGGCTTCGCGATGCTCGTCGAAGATGCAGGCCGCCACGCAACGCAGGCCGAGCGCGTGCTCTTCGTCGTCAAAGGAAAAGCCCTGCTTGCGGATCTGCGCCAGTCCCTCTTTCAGGTTGTGCGGCGTCAGGGTGTGCGGCGTGTAGGTGTGCATGCCTTTCTTGTGCAGCAGCTTGGTCACCTGATCGTCCGGCAGGGTGGCGAGGAAGGCTTTGCCGGCGCCGGAGGCGTGCATCGGCAGTTTGCCGCCGATCGGCGCCGACATGCGCATCAGCGCCGTACACTGCACCTGATCGATGATGATCGCCTGGTACTCGCTGGTATCTAGTACCGCCAGGTTGACCGTTTCACCCGACTCTTCCATCAGTCGGCGCAGCGTCGGATGCACCATCGCCAGCAGGTTGCGGCTTTGCAGAAAGCTGCTGCCGACCACAAAAGCGTGCGAGCCGATGGTCCACAGACCGAGATCGCCGACCTGGCGCACGAATCCCTGCTGCTGCATGGTGGTGAGCAGACGGTGAGTGGTGGAGTTCGGCAGGCCGGCCTGCTGGGCCAGATCGGTCAGCGCCACGTTGCCCTGGGCTTCCGAAATGTATTCCAGCAGCTTCAGGCCACGGGTCAACGATTGTACCTGGCCGGTCGCCGCACTGGCGGCCGGGGCTGCTGCGCGGGGCTTCTTGCCGCGTTTGGCGGGAGCAGGGGTGGCCATGGGTGATATTCCTTTTTCCGTATGATGGAATTCATTTTCGTTTTTTGTCGATGAATTGCAAGCCGCCGCCAGCTCATCGGAGGTGTTGGCGCACAACCTGAAAAACTCTCAATTGTCGTCTCCCCCTTTGTCCCTACAAGCTGTGCTAGGATGACCCGTTGGTTTTTGCGGCAGTTGAGCGATGGGCTGGATGGCAATGGAAGGGGTTACAGTGACGAATCGAGTAGAACAACTGCGCCGCCAGTTAGCGCAGCGCATTTTAGTGTTGGACGGCGGCATGGGCACCATGATCCAGAGCTACCGTCTGGATGAGCGCGATTTCCGCGGTGAGCGTTTCGCCGACTGGGGCAGCGATCTGAAAGGCAATAACGATCTGCTGGTGCTGACCAAGCCGGAAGTGATCACCGCCATTCATTACGCCTACCTCGAGGCGGGTGCCGATATCCTTGAAACCAATACCTTCAACTCCACCCCCATCGCCATGGCCGACTACCACATGGAGTCGCTGTCCGCCGAGATTAACTACCAGGCCGCCTGCCTGGCGCGCGCCTGCGCCGACGAATGGACGGCGCGCACGCCGGAAAAACCGCGCTACGTCGCCGGTGTGTTGGGGCCGACCAACCGCACCGCATCCATCTCGCCGAACGTCAACGATCCGGCGTTCCGCAACATCTCGTTCGACGAGCTGGTGGCGGCTTATCGCGAATCGACCCGCGCGCTGGTGGAGGGCGGCGTCGATCTGATCATGATCGAAACCATCTTTGACACCCTGAATGCCAAGGCCGCCGCCTTTGCGGTGGAAACCGAATTCGAAGCGCTGGGGGTGGAACTGCCGATCATGATCTCCGGCACCATCACCGACGCTTCCGGCCGCACCCTGTCCGGCCAAACCACCGAGGCGTTTTACAACTCGCTGCGTCACGTCAAGCCGCTGACCTTCGGCCTGAACTGCGCCCTGGGGCCGGATGAACTGCGTCAGTACGTCGCCGAGCTGGCGCGCATCTCGGAGACCTACGTCACCGCGCACCCGAACGCCGGTTTGCCGAACGCCTTCGGCGAGTACGATCTGGATGCGGCCGAGATGGCGCGCCAGGTCGGGGAGTGGGCGCAGGCCGGCTTCCTCAATATCATCGGCGGCTGCTGCGGCACCACGCCGGAACACATTGCCGCGATGGCCAAGGCGGTTGAGGGCGTGCCGCCGCGCCGGCTGCCGGAGATCCCGGTCGCCTGCCGTCTGGCCGGTCTTGAGCCGTTGACCATCGACGCCAACACCCTGTTCGTCAATGTCGGCGAGCGCACCAACGTCACCGGCTCGGCGCGTTTCAAACGCCTGATCAAAGAAGAGAAATACAACGAAGCGCTCGACGTGGCGCGCCAGCAGGTGGAGAGCGGCGCGCAGATCATCGACATCAACATGGACGAGGGGATGCTCGACGCCGAGGCGGCGATGGTGCGCTTCCTCAATCTGATCGCCGGCGAGCCGGATATCGCTCGGGTGCCGATCATGATCGACTCCTCCAAATGGTCCGTTATCGAGAAAGGTCTGAAGTGCATTCAGGGCAAGGGCATCGTCAACTCGATCTCGATGAAGGAGGGCGAAGAGGCCTTTATTCACCACGCCAGGCTGGTGCGCCGCTATGGTGCCGCGGTGGTGGTGATGGCGTTCGACGAAGTGGGCCAGGCGGATACCCGCGAGCGCAAGTTCGAGATTTGCCGCCGCGCCTATAAAATTTTGACCGAACGCGTCGGCTTCCCGCCGGAAGACATCATTTTCGACCCGAACATCTTCGCCGTCGCCACCGGCATCGAAGAGCACAACAACTACGCCGTCGACTTTATCGAAGCCTGCGCCGACATCAAAACCCACCTGCCGCACGCGATGATCTCCGGCGGGGTGTCCAACGTGTCGTTCTCGTTCCGCGGCAACGATCCGGTGCGCGAGGCGATCCACGCGGTGTTCCTGTATCACGCCATTCGCAACGGCATGGACATGGGCATCGTCAACGCCGGGCAGCTGGCGATTTATGACGATCTGCCTGGCGAGCTGCGCGAGGCGGTAGAAGACGTGATCCTCAACCGCCGCGAGGACGGCACCGAACGCCTGCTGGAGCTGGCGGAAAAGTACCGCGGCAGCAAAGACGGCGAAGCGGCGGTGCAGCAGGCGGAGTGGCGCGGCTGGCCGGTGGAAAAGCGGCTGGAGTATTCGCTGGTGAAGGGCATCACCGAGTTTATCGAGCTGGATACCGAAGAAGCGCGGCAGCAGGCCGAACGCCCGATCGAAGTGATCGAAGGGCCGCTGATGGCGGGGATGAACGTGGTCGGCGACCTGTTCGGCGAGGGCAAGATGTTCTTGCCGCAGGTGGTCAAATCCGCCCGCGTGATGAAGCAGGCGGTGGCTTACCTGGAACCGTACATCGAAGCCAGCAAGCAGCAGGGCACCTCCGCAGGGAAAATCCTGCTGGCGACGGTGAAGGGCGACGTGCACGACATCGGCAAGAACATCGTCGGGGTGGTGTTGCAGTGCAATAACTATGAAATCGTCGATTTGGGCGTGATGGTGCCGACGGAGAAAATCCTGCGCACCGCGCGCGAAGAGAAGGTGGATATCATCGGCCTGTCGGGGCTGATCACGCCGTCGCTGGACGAGATGGTCAACGTGGCCAAAGAGATGGAGCGCCAGGGTTTTACCCTGCCGCTGCTGATCGGTGGCGCCACCACCTCCAAGGCGCACACCGCGGTGAAAATTGAACAGAACTACAGCGGCCCGACCACCTACGTGCAGAACGCCTCGCGCACCGTGGGCGTGGTGTCGGCACTGCTGTCCGCCACCCAGCGCGACGAGTTTGTGGCGCGCACTCGCAAAGAGTACGAAACGGTGCGCATTCAGCACGCGCGCAAAAAACCGCGCACGCCGCCGGTCGATCTGCAGAAGGCGCGCGCCAACGCCATGGCGCTGGATTGGGCCGATTATCAGCCGCCGGCGCCACGGCAATTGGGTGTGTTCCCGGTGGCGGTCGGCATCGAGACGCTGCGCCACTATATCGACTGGACGCCGTTCTTCATGACCTGGTCGCTGGCGGGCAAATATCCGCGCATCCTGGAGGATGAGGTGGTGGGGGAAGAGGCTAAACGCCTGTTCCATGACGCCAATCAGATGCTGGATCGGCTGGCCGCCGAGCGCAGCCTCAACCCGCGAGGCGTTTACGGCCTGTTCCCGGCCAACCGCGTCGGCGACGATGTGGAAGTGTACCGCGACGAACAGCGCGGCGAGGTGCTGGCGGTAAGCCGCCATCTGCGCCAGCAGACGGAAAAAACCGACTTCCCAAACTACTGCCTGGCGGACTTCGTGGCACCGAAAAGCAGCGGCAAGGCCGACTACTTCGGCGCCTTCGCGGTGACCGGCGGGCTGGAGGAGGACGCGCTGGCGGCGGCGTACGACGCACAGCACGACGATTACAACAAAATCATGGTCAAGGCGCTGGCGGATCGTTTGGCGGAGGCCTTCGCCGAATACCTGCACGAACAGGTGCGCAAGCTGCACTGGGGCTATGCCGCTGACGAGAATCTGAGCAACGAGGAGCTGATCCGCGAAAACTATCAGGGCATCCGGCCGGCGCCGGGCTATCCGGCCTGCCCGGAGCACACCGAGAAAGCGACCATCTGGCAGCTGCTCGACGTCAACCGCCACACCGGTATGGCGCTGACGGAGTCCTTCGCCATGTGGCCGGGAGCGGCGGTGTCCGGCTGGTACTTCAGCCATCCTGAGAGCAAGTATTTCGCGGTGGCGCAGATCCAGCGCGATCAGGTGGAAGACTACGCGGCGCGTAAAGGGATGAGCGTGAGCGAGGTAGAACGCTGGCTGGCGCCAAACCTCGGCTACGACGCCGACTGATTTTCCTCTTCAAGGGCGCAGCGATGCGCCCTTGTCATTTACAGCGCTTCCACGTCGATGTGCAGCGCGTCGTAACGCCAATACTCCAGGTCGCAATCGATCACTCTGTCGTGCTGATCGCGGTTCACCCGCGTAATGAACAGCGCCGGGCTGCCGTAGGTCACCTTCAGCATGGCGGCGGCCTGTTGCGGCAGCAGGGTGGGCAGCATGTCGAAACGTACCCGGCCGTAGTGAATGCCGTAGCGTGCGGCGTACAGCGCGGTCAGCGACTGGGTCAGATCTTCGTCCAGAATACCGGGGAAATAGGCCGGATTGAGGTAGTGCTCGCAGTACAGCACCGCACGCCCGTCGATGTAGCGCAGCCGACGAATGCGATAGGCCTCGGCGCCGGAGGGCAGCGCCAGGCGGCCGGCCAGCGGCGCGTCGAGTGTGACGAGCGCACTGTCTATCGCTTCGGTATGGGCGGCGCGCCCCTGTTGCTGCGCCATGGCGTGAAAATGGCTGCGCTGCAACGGGTTATAGATCAGACGTGGCGGCGAGATAAACCAACCGCGCCGCACCTGACGGTAAATAACGCCCTGCGCCTCCAATTGGCCGAGCGCCTCCTGCAGGGTAATGCGGGTGGTGGCGAACTGTTCGCTCAGGGCTCGCTCGGAGGGCAGCTTGCCGCCCACGGCGAACTCGCCGGCGGTGATGCGGGCGTGCAGCGTTTGGCAGATGGTGGCGACGGTCGTCGGTGCTTCACTCATACAGCGGGTGTCCCGTTTCAGTGCGTTTGGCCTTTAAGGTAGACCAGCGTCGCGTTTTCGCCGTTGCAATGGGTGATAAAACTGTCGCTTTTTTAAGCTGACATATAATTATCACATTCGTCCGTTAGATTGGTTTGGCCCTTGCTGGACTAGTCCAGCCATCCCCACACTACCACCTGGAGCATCAGTTATGAAACGTTTGTGCGCTTCTGTGTTAACCAGTGCCATCGTGTTATCCAGCCAGATGAGCTGGGCCGCGGATACCGATCTGGCGGCGCTGGAGCAGGCCGCTAAAAAAGAAGGCGAAGTCAACAGCGTCGGCATGCCGGACAGCTGGGCCAACTGGAAAGGCACCTGGCAAGATCTGTTGAGCAAATACGGCCTGAAGCATGTCGATACCGACATGAGCTCTGCGCAGGAGATCGCCAAATTTGATGCGGAAAAGAACAACGCCACGGCGGACATCGGTGACGTCGGCGCGGCCTTCGGCCCGGTGGCGGTGCAGAAGGGCGTGACGCAGCCGTACAAACCCTCCACCTGGGATCAGGTGCCAGATTGGGCGAAAGACAAAGATGGCCACTGGGCGCTGGCTTACACCGGCACCATCGCCTTCATCATTAACAAGCAACAGGTGAAAGACATCCCGCACAGCTGGGCCGATCTGCTGAAGGGCAGCTATCAGGTCACCATCGGCGACGTCGGCACCGCTTCGCAGGCGGCCAGCGGCGTGCTGGCGGCCACTTACGCCATGGGCGGCAACGAGAAAAACCTCAAGCCGGGCCTGGAGTTCTTCGGCAAGCTGGCCAAGGCCGGCCGCCTGAGCCTAAGTAACCCGGTGATCGCGTCGCTGGAGAAGGGGGAAGTGCAGGTCGGCGTGGTATGGGACTTCAACGGTCTGAACTACCGCGATCAGATCGACAAAACCCGCTTTGAAGTGCTGATCCCGTCGGACGGTTCGATCACTTCCGGCTACACCACCATCATCAACAAATACGCCAAGCACCCGAATGCCGCCAAGCTGGCGCGCGAATACATCTTCTCCGACGCCGGTCAGATCAACCTGGCGCGCGGCTATGCCCGCCCGATCCGCGCCGAGCATCTGACGCTGCCGGACGACGTCAAAGCCAAGCTGCTGCCGGCCGAGCAGTACAAGAACGCGCACCCGATCGCCGATCCGGCGGCCTGGGAACAGAGCGCCAAAGCGCTGCCGCGCCTGTGGCAGGAAAACGTCATTATGTTTATGCAGCAGTGAGTTAACGCACCATGAAAACGATCCTCGTGCTGCTGGACGGCCTCAACTACCGGGTGGCGCACGACGCCATGGGTTATCTGCAGGCCGAATGCGCGGCGGGACGCGGGCGGTTGTACCTGCTGGAGAGCGAGTTGCCCTCGCTCTCCCGGCCGCTGTATGAATGCATCCTCACCGGCGTCACGCCGGTGGAGAGCGGCGTGGTGCACAATCACGTCTCGCGCCTTTCTCATCAACAAAGTGTGTTTCATTACGCGCGCGCCGCCGGGCTGACCACCGCCGCCGCCGCTTACCACTGGTTCAGCGAATTGTATAACCGCACGCCGTTCGACGCCGCGCGCGACCGCCATACCGACGCCCCCGAGCTGCCGATTCAACACGGGCATTTCTATTACGACGACGGTTATCCCGACAGCCATCTGTTTGACGACGCCGAAAACCTGCGTCTGCGTCATCAGCCAGACTTTCTGTTGATCCATCCGATGAACATCGACGACGCCGGCCACCGCTTTGGCCTCTCTTCGCCGCAGTACCGCAACGCGGCGCGGCGCGCCGACGGCTCGCTGTCGCGCTATCTGCCCGATTGGCTGGCGGCCGGTTATCAGGTGCTGGTTACCGCCGACCACGGCATGAACGACGATCGCAGCCACGGCGGCGTATTGCCGGAAGAGCGTCAGGTGCCGCTGTTCGTATTCGGCGCGGGCTTCAGCCTGGATGACGCCGATCCGCAGCAAACCGAGCTGTGTGGCACGATCTGCGATCTGTTGCAGGCGCCGCACGACAAGCCGCGCTGCCGGGCGCTGCTGGCGCAGGATGCGCGATGAACAGCAAAACCAAATGGATCGCCGCGCTGTGCCTGCTGCCGTTTATCGTGCTGTTCGGCGCGTTTCAGATCGCCCCGCTGGTGTGGATCGCCGTTCACAGCTTTTTCAGCGAGACCAGCGGCTGGGGGTGGGGCAACTATGTCGATATCCTCACCTCGCCGTTCTACCTGCAGGCGTTTCAGTTCTCGCTGGAGATCTCGCTATGGTCGAGCGTCTACGGCTTGCTGATCGCATTAGTTGGCAGTTACTCACTGCGTCAGCTAGGCCAGACGCGGTTTCATGACTTCGTAATGTCGTTCACCAACATGACCAGCAACTTCGCCGGGGTGCCGCTGGCGTTCGCCTTCGTCATACTGCTGGGGCTGAACGGTTGCCTGACGTTGCTGCTGCGCAAATACGGTCTGATGGAGAGCTTCAACCTCTATTCGAAGAGCGGCCTGATCGTGCTGTATACCTACTTTCAGATCCCGCTCGGGGTGCTGCTGCTGTATCCGGCATTTGACGCGCTGCGTGCCGACTGGCGCGAATCGGCGGCGCTGCTCGGCGCCGGCCCCTGGCGCTACTGGCGGCATATCGGCCTGCCGGTGTTGGCGCCGGCGCTGATGGGCACCTTCGTCATCCTGCTGGCCAACGCGCTGGGCGCCTACGCCACGGTGTACGCGCTGACCACCGGCAACTTCAACGTGATCCCGATCCGCATCTCGGCGTTGGTGGCGGGGGACATCTCCCTCGATCCGAACCTGGCCAGCGCGCTGGCGATGCTGCTGGTGGTGGTGATGGCGTTTATCACGGTGATCCACCAATGGATGCTGCGCAGGAGCTACCTCAATGCGCGCTCATAACCGGCTGGAGAATGCTCATGTCGCGTGTTGAACGCTTGTACCACCGCACGGTGACCGGCCTGCTGCTGTTGATCCTGTTGCTGCCGCTGGCGGCGACGCTGATTTACGCGCTGGCTACCCAGTGGGGCGCCACCATTTTGCCGGACGGTTTTACTCTGAAGTGGCTGACGGCGCTGTGGAGCGACCCGCGTTTTTTGCAGGCGCTGTGGCACTCGCTGCTGATCTGCTTCGGCACGCTGTTGCTGTCGGTGGTGGTGATCCTGCCGGCGATGTTTGTGATCGCTTACTACTTTCCCAAGCTGGACGCGGTGATGAACGTGCTGATTTTGCTGCCGTTCGCCGTGCCGCCGGTGGTGTCGGCGGTGGGGCTGATGCAACTGTTCGCCGCCGATCCGCTGCCGCTGCTCGGCACCCCCTGGATTTTGGTGGGCTGCTATTTCACCATCGCGCTGCCGTTTATCTACCGCGCCATCAGCAACAACATGCAGGCGATCAACCTGCGCGATCTGATGGACGCCGCACACCTGCTCGGCGCCAGTACCTGGCGGGCGGCGCTGTGTGTGGTGTTGCCAAATTTGCGCAAGGGCGGAACGATCGCCGTGTTGCTGTCGTTCTCGTTCCTGATCGGCGAGTTCGTGTTCGCCAACCTGCTGGTGGGCAGCCAGTATGAAACGCTGCAGGTCTATCTGTTCAATATGCGCAACGGCAGCGGGCATTTCACCAGCGCGCTGGTCATCTCTTATTTCGCCGTGGTGCTGCTCGTCACCTGGCTGGCGAACCTGCTGAATAAAAACAAGGGTTAACCCGATGGCTTATCTCAACGTCACCCGCCTGAACAAACACTATGGCCAGACCCAGGTGTTTCAGGATATCGATTTCACCGCCGAAGAGGGGGAGTTCGTCACCCTGCTCGGGCCAAGCGGCTGCGGCAAGTCGACGCTGTTGCGCTGTCTGGCCGGCCTGACTTCGGTCGACAGCGGGCAAATTTTACTGCAGGGCCAGGATCTGGTGCCGCTGGCGCCGCAAAAGCGCGGCATCGGCATGGTGTTCCAAAGCTATGCGCTGTTTCCCAATATGACGGTGGAAGGCAACGTGGCCTTCGGCCTGAAAATGCAGAAGCTGGCGGCCGGGCAGATCGGCCAGCGGGTGCAGGAGGTGCTGGCGCTGGTGGAGCTGAGCGATCTGGCGAAGCGCTATCCGCACCAGCTGTCGGGCGGCCAGTGTCAGCGCGTGGCGCTGGCGCGATCGCTGGTCACGCGCCCGCGTCTGCTGCTGCTCGATGAACCGCTGTCGGCGCTGGATGCACGCATCCGCAAACATCTGCGTGAGCAGATCCGGCGCATTCAGCGTGAGCTGAATCTGACGGCGATCTTCGTCACCCACGATCAGGAGGAGGCGCTGACCCTGTCGGATCGCATCGTCCTGATGAACAAGGGGCAGATCGTACAGAGCGGCGATGCGGAAACCTTGTATACCCAGCCGGCGGACGCCTTCGCCGCCGGTTTTATCGGCAACTATAACCTGCTGAGCGCCGAACAGGCCGGCCGGCTGACCGGGCGCAGCTATGCCGGCAAGGTGGCGATCCGCCCAGAGTCTATCGGCCTGTTGCCGGCCGGACAGGGGATCGGCGGGGTGATCCTTGGTCACAGTTTGCTCGGGAATGTGGTACGCTATCGGATTCAGGTTCGCGAGGTAGAGTTGCTGGTTG
The DNA here is from genome assembly GCF_009707615.1 of Serratia sp. YC16. NCBI lineage: Bacteria > Pseudomonadati > Pseudomonadota > Gammaproteobacteria > Enterobacterales > Yersiniaceae > Serratia > Serratia sp. YC16. The sequence continues at coordinate 21,373 of NZ_WLYN01000004.1, forward strand.
ACGTGCTCAACCGTTCGGTGGCCGATCTGCGGCCCGACGGCGCGGAAATTGGGCTACACTTGGAACCTGTTGTATTGCGGGAAGTTGCATGACTTCGCAGCGCGGCACCGGGGCTCTCCCACCGCCGCCTTAACCCTTCTCTTCTGCGGTCTGCCCCCGCCCGCTGTCCTGCCAGACCCACGCCCGGCAGGCGGGACCGCGCGCTGTACCCGTCATCTTTAGCCTACCGGCTGCGGCTGGGGCGAACAGCACCGTTCCGCCCATCCACAGCGCCTGACAGGCATCGGGTACCAGCCTCCTTTGGCCGGGCGTTAATGGAGCGTATCTTCCGTGCTGACCCTTCTTCACCTGCTTTCGTCCGTGGCGCTATTGGTGTGGGGAACCCACATCGTGCGCACCGGGATCATGCGGGTTTATGGCGCCAATCTACGGCGCGTTTTGAGCGACAGCGTTGAGAAAAAACCGTTGGCGTTCGTTTCCGGCATCGGCGTGACCGCGCTGGTGCAAAGCAGCAACGCCACGGCGCTGCTGGTGACCTCTTTCGTCGCGCAAGGGCTGGTGGGGCTGGCGCCTGCGCTGGTGATCATGCTCGGCGCCGACGTCGGCACCGCGCTGATGGCGCGCGTGTTGACCTTCGATCTGTCCTGGCTGTCGCCGCTGCTGATCCTGGTTGGGGTATTCCTGTTCCTCAGCCGCAAGCAGATGCGGATCGGCCAGATCGGGCGCGTCTTGATCGGTCTGGGGCTGATCGTGCTGGCGCTCGAGCTGATCGTGGCCGCCGCCACGCCGATCACCCAGGCGGCCGGGGTGAAAGTGTTGTTCTCGTCGCTGACCGGCGACGTGATGCTCGACGCCCTGACCGGCGCGCTGTTCGCCATCGTCAGCTATTCCAGCCTGGCGGCGGTGTTGCTGACCGCCACCCTGACCGCCACCGGCGTGATTTCGCTGAAGGTGGCGCTCTGTCTGGTGATCGGCGCCAACCTCGGCAGCGGCCTGCTGGCGATGATCAACGCCAGCGGCCAGAACGCCGCCGGGCGGCGCGTGGCGCTCGGCAGCCTGCTGTTCAAGCTGGTGGGCTGCATACTGGTGTTGCCGTTCGTCTCCTATCTGGCGGATGTGATGGCTCAGCTGCCGGGTGGCAGCGAAGAGCTGGTGATCTATTTCCACGTGTTCTACAACCTGATCCGTTGTCTGGTGATGATCCCGTTGGCCGGGCCGATGGCGACGCTGTGCGAACGGCTGATCGTCGACGTGGCGGCCGACGACCCGCGCATGCGGCCGCGTCATCTGGACGCCAGCGCACTGGATACGCCGACGCTGGCGCTGGCCAACGCGGCGCGCGAAACGCTGCGCATGGGCGACGTGGTGGAACACATGATGATCCTGCAGCGCGAAGTGCTGCACGGTAAGCAAGGCGTGGATAAAGAGGTGCGGCGACTCGACGATGACGTCGACGTGCTGTACACCGCCATCAAGCTGTATCTGGCGCAGATCCAGAAGGAAGATCTGGGCGAGGAAGATTCGCGTCGTTGGGCGGAGATCATCGAAATGGCGCTCAACCTGGAACAGGCGGGCGACATCATCGAGCGCATGGCCGGCGACGTGGGCGCCAAATCGCACGCCGCGCGCCGCGCCTTCTCGGCGGAAGGGTTGGCGGAACTGGACGGGCTGCACGAACGGCTGATCGGCAACCTGCGTCTGGGGCTGTCGGTGTTCCTGTCCGGCGACGTCACCAGTGCCAAACGCCTGCGTCGTTCCAAGCACCGCTTCCGCATTCTGGATCGCCGCTACGCGCATGCGCACGTCGATCGCCTGCATCAGCAAAACGTGCAGAGCATCGAGACCAGTTCGCTGCATTTGGGATTGTTGGGAGACATGAAGCGCCTGAACTCGCTGTTTTGCGCCGTGGCCTACAACGTGTTGGATCAGGATGCGAAAGACGACGATCGCGACTGGGAAGACACCCCGAGCACGCTGTAAAAAAAACGCCCCCGGTTTTCCGGGGGCGTTGCGTAGGGGAGTGCGTTATTTGCCGCTGAATACGCCGGCTTTGGCGTCCGCCTGCTGAGTTGAGGCATGGCCGCTGGCGAACGGCACGTTGCCGTCGACGCTTTGCTTCGCCGCGCCGCCTAACAGTCCACCTACCGTGGCCGCCGCATCGACGCGGCCGCCGCCCTGATAACGCTGGCCGCTGACGTCCTGCTGGCTGACCTGGCTACCGCCCAGTTCCACCTTGCCCTGCTGGCTGCGGATTTCGCCGCCGGTCAGTTGGGTTTGGCCGCCGACCTGCAGCGCCACGCCGTGCTTACCGGCAATCGCCGATTGCTCGCCGACCGCATTGTTGTTCACCACGTCGGCATTGACCTTGAGCTGCCCCTGGCGACCCGCTGGCCCGGTGATGCTGTCTTTCACCGCGCCGCCGACGGTGCGTGCGCCGCGATCCCACTGCGGGCCCTGCGGTTTTTCGCCGGCCAGCGTTTCCGGCAGCGTGACTTTGCCGTCAGCCTTGCTGAAGCTGACTGCACCGGTGGTATCCTGCTGCGGATCGAGGCGACGCGCTACGCTGTTGTACTTGTCGGTGGTGGCGTCGGCCACTTTGTTCACCCCGGCTTCCAGTTTCTCTTTCACTTTACCGGCGTAGCGCGGCGTGCCGACCTTCGACAGCTTGGAGGTGATGCTGCTGCCCGGATCGTTGCTGTGGCTCAGACCGGCATCCACATCCACCTTCACGCCTGTCTCGACGTCTTTGCGGCTTTCAACGCGCAGATCGCCGCCCACCTTGCCCTGTACGCTGTCGGCGTCGACGCGTGCGCCGACAAGGCGGGTGTCTTTGCCGCTGTTGAGCGCCACGTCGCCCGCGGTGATACCGGTGTTGGCGTGGGTGGTTTTATCCTGCTGCTCCACGCCGACTTTCAGACCGGCACCCAGCGTGTGGGTGTCTTTGCCGGTGTTCGGATCGACTTTGCCGCCGGCGTCCTTGTTGAAGGTTTGGCCGCCTCTGGCGTTGGCTTTGATACCCAGATTCCAGTTGTCCTTATGCTGCTCGTTCTTGGCGGATTCCAGCAGGATGCCGCCGTTTTTCGCCTCGAGCGCGGCGCTGCCGCCGCTGACTTTGGCCCCCTGCAGATGCAGCGCGTCATCGCCTTTGCCGTTGGCGGACAGGGTGACCTTGCCGTCTGAGGCGATAGTGGCACCCTGGCGCTCGGTCGCGGACTCATTGACCTTGGCGATGTCGAAGGCGCCGCCGGCGGAGAGGCTGCCGCCGGTTTTTTCCTTGCTGTCGCTGCTGCCGGCGCCCAGATCGATATTGCCGGACAGTTTGCTTTCCTTACGCGTTTGGGTCGATTCCGCCGCCTGCAGCGCGACCTTGTTGCCCGCGTTCAGGCTGACGTCGCCCTGGCTCTTGACGTTGGTGCCCTGCAGCGTCAGATCGCGGCCCGCCTTCAGCTCCACGCCCTGGCCGCTGACGTTGCCGACCTGCGCCGTGCTGCTGCTGCTTTCACCGTTGTTGGTGCCGCCGCCGAAACCGGCGCCGAAGTTTTTGCTGTCGGCGGTGAAGCCACCTTTGGCGGACGCTTTGACGTTAAAGCCGCTGTGGTTCTCGCTCTGTTTGTCGCTGGCCTGATCGAAGCGGATATCGCCGCCGGCGTTGACGGCGGTTTTACCGCTGCCGCCGTTCAGCGCGGTACCCTGATAGACCGCGTCTTTTTTCACGTTGACGTTGATGCCGTTGGCCGCGTCGATCGAGCCGGTCACCGCCTGGCTGGTGCTGCTGTTGCTGCGCTGGGTGCCGCCTTCGCCCTTGGCGTCCACGGTCAGATCGCTGCCGGTGGTGGTGTAGACGCGCACGCCGGCGCTGCCGCGGGTGTCGCGGCTCTGCTCGTCCTGACGGTTTGCCGCGGCTTCGCTGCGGTGGCTATCCGCCGTCAGGTTGACCGCGCCTTTGCTCGCCTGGTACTGCGTGCCCTGATCGCGCACTTCGCCTTTGGCATTGATGTCGATGCTGCCGGCTTTCACCGAGCTGACCACCGCCTGCGAGCTGCTGCTGTGTTTTTCGCTGCTGCCGCCCTGTGCGCCGATATCGAGGCCGACGTTAGGCGCGCCGATGCCGCCGATATCATTGATGACGCCGGTGGCGTCCAGCTTGGCCGCTTTGCCGACCGCACGCTCGACCGGACGCGTGACGGCGCTGTAATCGACGTTGGCACCGATATTCACACCGACGTCGGTCTTGTGGGTGGTGCTGCTGTTGCTGTTGGTGGCCGCCAGGTGATCGACACCGGCGGCGTTCTCTTGATAGGTGCCGCCGACGCTGTGCTGCGCGCCTTGCTGGGTCAGCTTGTCGCGGGCGTTGATCGTCAGGTTGCCTTTGACGTCGCTGCCGGACGTGACCGCCTTGCTGCTTTGCGTCTGGGTTTTGCTGTTCTCGTAGCCGGCTTCCACGCCGCTGCCGAGTTTGTCGATGCCGCCGGTGTAATAGAAACCGCCGCCGATCTTGGTTTGCTCGGTGTTTGAGGTCGTTTTGTCGTCGGCCGCCAGGAACGAAACCTTGTTGCCGCTGACGCTGGCGTCGCCTTTGTTGGCCACCAATTGAGAACCGCTGAAGGTCACGTCCTGCTTCGCCTTGAGCTTCACGCTGCCGCCGCTGAGGCCTGAGGCGCTGTTCTCGGTGCGGGTGGTTTTCTCGCTGTCGCTGGTGTGCTCGATGCGCAAACCGGCACGGTACTGCTTGTCACCGGCTTCTTTGGCGTAGCCGTTAACGGTGAGCGCGGTCTTCTGCTCGTCGATTTTCTGCTGCCGCTCGGCGGCCTTGACGTTGATGTTGCCGGTCTTCGACTCGACGCTCAGCTCACCGCCGCTGGCGACCTGGCTGCCGATCACGTCAGCATCCTTGCGGCTGACCAGCGTCAGGTTGGTGTCGGACTTCAGCTCGCTGGCGGTGCTGCTCTGGTAGCTGTTGTCGGCCTTGTGCGAACTGCTGGTGATGTTGAAGGCGGTGCCGGTGCGCGCGTCGATTTTGTCCACGGTGGTGCTCAGCGCGTTGTCGATGCGCAGGCCGCCGTGGGTGGTGGTGACTTCGCCGCCTGTCTGGCCGCGCGCCTTGCTGCCGGTAATGGTGACGCCTTGCTGGCCGTTCAGGCGCAGGGTGCCGCCGCTGGTCAATTCGGAGGCGTGGCTGATCTCGCGGCGATTGCTGTTGTTTTTGTTGTCGCCGCCGCCGATGCCGCCCCAGGAGGTTTTGTCATCGCGCACCGCTTTGGCGTTGGCGGTTTTCTGCACCCCGATCTGAATCTGGTCTTTCGCGTCGATAGTCAGATCGTTGTTGGCATGCAGCCTGGCGCCCTGGGTCGCAACGTTACGGCCGGCTTCCAGCGTCAGTTTACCCTTGTCCTGGCCCTTACCCTCGCTGCGCAGTTCGCTGGCCTTCAGGCTTTCGCTTTCGTCGCTGCTGCTCCATCTGCCGGTGCGCAGGCTGGAGGTGTGGTTGCGCTGGTAGCCGCGCTCGCTGGATTTATCCTTCTCCACCAGCCCGGCAAGGTGTACGTCGCGCGCCGCTTTGACGCTCAGCGCGCGGTCGGCGCTGACATTGGCGCCCAGCAGCTTCACGTCTTCCTGGGTGCTGATGAGTTTGGCGCTGCCGCTGGCGGCGACGGTGCTGCCCGCCTGCTGCAGCTGCTCGCGTTCGCGGGTAACGTCGTATTGCCAGGAGTAGAACCAGCGATCGTCGGTATGGCCTTGCGTCTGCTTCAACTGCTGGCCGTCGAGCGTCAGTTTGCCGCCCTGCAGCGTAATGTCTTTGCCGCGGATATCGGTGGCGGTGAGGTGCGCATGATTATCCGCCACCAGGCTGATGTTCTTGCCTTTCAGCTCGGTGCGGGTCAGCCTCTGGCTGCTGCTGCGATCGTTGACGTAGATGCCGCCACGGTAATTTTGATAGTTATCGCCGCCGTTTTTGTTGCTGCTGGCGTCGTCGACGCGGCTTTCGCTGCGGATATCATAGGCTTTCACCTTGAGTTCATCGCCGGCGTTCAACGAGCCGGCCAACTTCACGCCGCTGCCCTGCGCGGTGTTGATGATGTTGATGCGCCCGGCCTGCATGCTGCCGAGGTAGTAGCTGTCCAACGCGGTCGGCATCTGTTGGCTGGCCTGCACCGTGCCGTCGCGCGCTACCCGGTTAAGACCGCTGATGGCATTGATCGTCGCCGAGGTCACCTTACCATCCGAATGCTTGAAATCTTGCACGATCACTTCGCCGCGGCTGTCGATCTTCGGTGCGATCAGATCCAGTACGCCGCCGGCGTTCAGGGTGCCATTGAGGCTCAGGGTGTTGCGGTTGCCGAAGGTGCTGTAGCCCTGCAGCACGCCGTTTTCCACCAGCGGGTTGCCGACCACCAGTGAGGAGTGGCTGGTATTGATGAACCCGCAGCCCTGACAGCTGATGCCGTTCGGGTTGGCCAGCACGTAGTCGGCCGCCATGCCGAAGATCTCTTGCTGGCCATGCAGCAGCGACGGGTTACGGCCGATCACCTCGTTGAGGATCACGCTGGCTTCGCGTCCGGCTGCTTTCAGGTTAGCGTTGGCGTCCAACTGGCCCGCCAGCTGCGACAGTCCCGCCTCGCGGGAGTTGTTCAGCACCGCGCCGGGCTGGTTGACGTTGAAGTCCTGATATTGGTTGTGCGACAGCCCGTTGCCGTTCGGCGCGACGATATCGACCACCTGCGCGCCGGTGGCGGCGGTAGAGACGCCGGGGCCGTTGGCGCCGTTGGCCGCAACGATCTCTGCGGCGTAGGCGCCGGTGGAAGCGGCGAGAATAATCGCCAGCGCGGCGGCCAGTTTGCCTGCCGCCGAAAGTCTGAAGTTATTATTTTTCATCCATGTATCTCCGTATGTTGCCGTGGGGTCCTGCAAAACTGTTGATTAAAAGGTGTAAGAAAAGCGGGCCAACACCTGAACGGGATCTTCCGGCGTAGCGTGGTTAGACAAAATCCAGCCGCGGCTGACTTCGAGATCGACCAGCGCTCGCTGATAACGCAATGTGGCGCCGGTGCTTATACCGGCGCTGCTGCGCCAGCCTGAGTTGTCCTGACGCGGCAGAATGCGGCCGACGTCGGCGCCGAGGCGCGGCGTCAGCGTGGTGGCGCCCAGATTGAAATTGCGAGACAGCGTATTTTGCAGATACCAGCCGTTGTCGCCGGACTGGGTGCTGCGGCTGAAGCCGCGTACGGCGCTGCGATCGGTGAGGCTCAGCCACTCCACGCCGGGCAGCGGGTCACGGCTGTATTGACCGTAGAACAGGTTGTTGAGCTGATAGGTGGCGTCGCCCAGCCTGAGGCGCTGGCTGAGGTTGGCGAACAGCTTGCCCTTGGTGAACTGGCTGTCGAGGTGCACCGAACTCGGGTGGCGGCCGGCCCCCAGCCACGGCATCCCCTGCTCGACGCTGAGGTTGGCGCTGAACACGCCATTGGGCAGAATTTGCAGGTGGCTGGCGCTCAGTTCGGCCAGGGTCAGCGTTGGGCTGCTGACCTCAAGGCGCACGCTTTCGAAGTAGTTGTCGATGCGCTTATAGGTCAGTTGGCCGCTCAGGCTGTCTATCTGATCGTGATCGCGATAAAACACGTAGTCGCTGCGCAGCCCGTACTGTTGGGTCTGGCCGTGCAGTTTGACCACGTTGTGCTGCAGCTGCTGGTGGTTCTCATAGGACGAGAAGCTGGCGAACCCGCTAAAGGTGAAGGCGCCGTACGGCAGCGAGTAGAGCAGGGTATAGGCGCGACTGTAGCGGTGAGCCGGGTTTTCCAGCGTGCTGTTGGCGTTCAGGCTGACGAAGTCCGACAGGCCGAACGGGCTGTCCAGCGTGGCGGTGGCGCGCGCCAGCCACTGGCCGGTACTTTTCTGGCCGTAATTATCCGTACCGGCGGTAATCAACCAGGGTTTGGCGTGTTGATTGCGTAAACGAATTACCGAGCCGCCGACCTGGCGGCCGGGTAATATATCCAGCTTGGTGGTATTCGATTGCAAACGATTGGCCTGATCCAATCCCTGGTCGAGTTCGGTTAATTTCAACGGCTTGCCTTCCAGGCCCGGAAATAATAACCGGCTATTGACCCAGCGATCGCCGCCTTCTATTTTTTCGATAAATCCTTCCGTCACGCTTAGCCCCAATTCCCCCTGTGAATTAGGGCGAACAATTTGTACGCGCGCGGTGATATACCCTTTTTGCACATAAAGACGCGTTAATTCGCGGGTCAGGCGATTGATATCGTTACTGCTGATGCAGTTTTCCGGCAGCGCGCTCAGCGCAGATAAATCGCCCGGCGAGAGCAGGGTAATGCCCTGCAGATAAACGCCGGCGATCGGCAGGCACTGAGCGGACTGCGGCAGTGCGGGCGCGGCCGGTTCCGGCTCCGCCAGCAAGCGCTGCTGCTTCAGCTGCTGGTAGCGGCGCTGCTCGATCAAATGATTGACTTCACGCGTGCTGTCTTGCAACGCGCGCCGTGATTCCCCCATCGACATGTCCATCATCATATGGGAGTCCGGCAAGGTTTCGGCGGAAAGGGCCGTGCTGACCAGCAGTGTCAATGCGGTGATTTTTTTTATCATTGTAATCCATTCTGAGAGGCCGCCGGGGCAGCCAGCCCAATCCATGAGGTTAACCACGGGCGGCCGACGGCCGGCCCGAAATAATGAGCGACATGCACATTGCGAGGTATCTTGATTTGCCGCAGCAAATAAGACGGTGGGTATAGATCTAAATAATAATTAGGCTGCTCATTTTTTGGCGGGCAACCCTGGTGACTTAATTAATTAAAAAAAGTAGAACGTCTCTTCCTGTTACCAACATTATCGGCATGGATAGGAAGAATCTGAATTTTTATTTTCCACGGATGATAGGGGATGAAGGGAATTATGACAATCCGACCAGTGGCAAATACGAAATTTCGCAGAGCAGAGTGGGGACGCAAATGTTTGCGTCCCCCACAGGCGGTTTATTTTTTCTTGATAGGGCGGCCGGACCAATAGCCCGCCAGCAGCGAACCGGAGAGATTGTGCCATACCGAGAACAGCGCGCCCGGCAGCGCGGCCAGCGGTGAGAAGTAAATTTTACCCAGCGTAGCCGCCAGCCCGGAGTTCTGCATTCCGACTTCGATCGCCAGCGTGCGGCAGGTGGACTCATCGAAACCGAACAGTTTACCGCCCCAGTAGCCGCTCAGCAGACCGATGCCGTTGTGCAGGATCACCGCGATGATAACGACCAGGCCGACCGAGGCGATGTGGCTTTGACTGCCCGCCACCACCGCGCTGATGATCGCCAGGATGCATACCATAGACAGCGCCGGCAGCAGCGGCTCGATGCGCTTCACCACCTTGGTCAGGGTATGGTGGACGATCAGGCCCAGGCCGATCGGGATCACCACGATCTGCAGGATGCTCAGCAGCATGCCCATGATATCGACGCTGATCTCGGCGTCGACGTACAGACGGGTCAACAGCGGCGTGGCGAACACGCCCACCAGCGTTGAGACCGCCGAAATGGTCACCGACAGCGCCACGTCGCCCTTGGCCAAATAGATCATCACGTTGGAGGCGGTGCCGCTGGCCACGCTGCCCACCAGCACCATACCGGCGGACAGATCCGGCGGCATGCGGAACAGCATCGCCAGGATCCAGGCCGCCAGCGGCATGATCAGATAGTGCAGGAAGATGCCGGCTGCCACCGGACCGGGGCGCGCCAGCACCCGTTTAAAGTCATCCAGCCGCAGCGTGACGCCCATGGCGAACATGATCAGCATCAGCAACGGGCTGACGTAGGGGCCGATGCCGGTAAAGGTGGTCGGCGTGTAATAAGCGGCGACGGACAGCAGTATCGCCCACAGGGGGAATAAGCGCGTGAATAGTGCCAGCATGCAGGTTTTCCTTAGCCAGATTGAGAACGATGGGTGTGGTTGTGTTTTTTATTGCGGGTTCAACATGCTGAACCCCTGCAGGTTTTGAACGGATTTTTTAGACGCAGGGGCGCAGCGTGCTGCGCCCGCAATCAGGGGTAATGACTTATTCGAACAGGTTGTGGTGCAGGGCGCGCACCACCTGCTCGGCTTCTTCGCCCGGTACCAGGAAGCACAGGTTATAGCTGCTGGCGCCGTAGCAGATCATGCGGATATTGAACGGATCGAGCACGCCGAACACCTCTTTGCCGACGCCGCAGGCCCGCGACAGCTGGTTGCCGATGATCGCCACCAGCGCCAGATTCTCTTCCACCTCCACCCGACACAGCGACGACAGCTCGGTCAGCAGCGAAGTCGTCAGCAGACTGGCGCCGGCGGAGGTGGAGCCGGTGGTGTCCATGGTCAGCGCGATGCTGACTTCCGAGGTGGTGATCAGATCGACGGAGATATTGTGGCGCGCCAGAATGTTGAACACCTCGGCCAGGAAACCGCGTGCGTGCAGCATGTTCAGGCTGTGCAGCGTCAGCAGCGTTTGCTTGCGGCGCAACGCCAGCGCGCGGAACAGCGGCGGATTCTCGGTGGTGTTGCACACCAGCGTGCCGCCGGCCGCCGGATCCTTGCTGGAGCCGACGAACACCGGAATGTCGCTGCGCACCGCCGGCAGCAGGGTGGCCGGATGCAGCACTTTGGCACCGAAGGTGGCCATTTCCGCCGCCTCTTCGAAACCGATTTTGTCGATGCGCTTGGCCGCCGGCACCACGCGCGGATCGGTGGTGTAGATGCCCGGCACGTCGGTCCAGATATCCACCCGGCTGACGCCGAGGGCTTCGCCGAGCAGCGCGGCGGTATAGTCGCTGCCGCCGCGGCCGAGCGTGGTGGTGCGGCCTTTCGGCTCGCTGCCGATAAAGCCCTGGGTGACCACCAGCGCTTCCTGCAGGCGCGGCAGCAATTGCGCCTGAGCCAGTTCGCTGAGCGCGGCGCTGTCCGGCACGGCGCGGCCGAAGTGATCGTCGGTGCGCATCACTTTACGCACGTCGAACCATTCGGCCTGCACGTTGCGGGCGCGCAGGATTTCAACGAACAGCAGGGTGGACATCAGCTCCCCATGGCTGACCAGCTCATCGGTCAACGCCGTCGAGGTGGCCAGCGACGCGGCCTCCGACAGCATGGCGATGTTTTCCAGCAGGCGGTCGATCTCGTCGCGGATCACCGCCGGCGCCGTGAGGCGATCGAGGATGGCGTACTGGATGCGGCGAATTTCATCAAGCTGGTAGTTGCGCTTGTCGGCCTCGCAACCCTCGGCCAGGGCGACCAACAGGTTGGTGACGCCCGCCGAAGCGGACAACACCACCAGGCGCACCTGTGGGTTGGCCAGCACGACGTCGGCGCTGCGGTTCATGGCTTCAAAGTCGGCGACGCTGGTGCCGCCGAACTTGGCCACCACGGTGGAATTCTGGGGTACTGCTTGGTTCATGTAGAAACCTCGTGTCAGGGATGCCCGTTTGGGGGCACTGTAATTCCATAGCCTTGGCACAAGGGGAGAGCGGTAAACAGGGGGCAGGCGTAGAGGTCAGGCTACGATACACCCAGAAGCGCCCCACCTTGTCGATCGCCCTGTGGGCGATCCCCTGGTGACAACCCAGGGGATTCAGCCCCTGTAGTCGATACGATAATGGCCGGCCATTACCCTACCTCGGCGTCGCTCCCCCTCGGGTGCCGTCAACGGAGAAACGGCTCCTCTGACACTCTACCTGGGCGACGCGCCTCTTCTGGCTTGCGCACCGGGTGCGCAAGTAGGCTGTTAGGAATAGCCGGTTATCGCCATTCTGTCAACGTACAGACGTTGAGGGATTTTCATCTTGTACCAGCGCGATAAGCGTACAGGGCATCGCGGGCGTGGAACCGGCGCCAATCGGTTGCAGAGAACCGTCTTCCTTTTGGCTGAATAACGGAATAACGCCCTGATGTTTCTCCAAATACTCCAGCCAACCGAAATTTTCGTTCAATTTGGTCGCCTTGATGGTGGCGCCTCTGGCGAGCAGGCTGCTCAGGCGGCCGTAGGTGGCTTCTTGATTAAATAAAATTTCATGTCGGCGAAAACGCGAACTTTCCGCGCTGGCGCCGCGTCCTTTCAACGGCGCCCCCGAACGGATGGCGAACACGTGATCCTCGCCGAAGAGGTGACCGAAGTGATAAACCGCCAGCGCGTTTTGGTGGCGATTCGGCGACAGCGCCAGCACCTGGGCGATATTGCTCAGATCGAGATAGTTCTCGGCGTGTTCGGAGTAGGCGTGGCCATAGTAGGCCGGAATGCCTTCCATGCGCGCCTGACGGTAATATTCCCAGCTGCTGTCGGTGACGATCACCGGCACGTTCAGCTTGATCAGCGCCTGCGCCAGCATGCGCGCCACGCTGTTGGCGCCGACGATCAGCACGCCGCGCGGTTTCTGCTGCTGCACGCGCAGCCAGCGCGCCATCATGCTGCTGGTCAGGCTTTGCAGCACCACGGTGCCGATGATGATGGCGAACACTACGGTTACCAGCCGGTCGGCGCCTTGATAACCGCTGCGCTGCAGCGTCAGCGCAAACAGCGAGCTGACCGCCGCGGCGACGATGCCGCGCGGGGCTATCCAGCACAGCAGCAGCCTATCGCGCCAGTGCAGGGAAGAGCGCCAGGTCGACACCGCGATGCACAGCGGCCGGGCTATGAACTGCACCGCCAGCAGCAGCAAAAGCAGCGGCCACCCCATGTTCCACAGCGCCTGGATGTCGAGCCGCGCCGCCAGAATGATGAACAGCGCCGAGATCAGGATCGCCGACAGCTCCTCTTTGAACGCCAGAATATCGCTGGTGTCCACGTCGCGCATGTTGGCCAGCCAGATGCCCATCACCGTGACGGTCAACAGGCCGGATTCGTCGGCGATGGCGTTGGACACGCCGAAGGCGGTCAGCATAATAGCCAGCACCGCCAGGTTCTGCAGGTAGCGCGGCAGCCAGACGCGACGCAGCGCCAGGCCGAGCAGGTAGCCGAACAGCGCGCCGGCGATAAGCCCGACGGCGGCGGTCACGCCCAGCGTCCAAAACAGGTGGGTATAAGATTCGGCATTCTGCTTCAGCACGATGAACTCGAACACCAGCAGGGTGAAGATGGCACCGACCGGATCGATGACGATCCCTTCCCAGCGCAGCACCTGGTTAATGTTGGCGTTCGGCCGCACCACGCGCATCAGCGGGGCGATCACCGTCGGCCCGGTTACCACCGTCACCGCGCCGATCAGCGCCGCCAGCTCCGGCGGGAAATCCAGCAGCCACCAGCTGGCGAGGCTGATGACCAGAAAGGTGACCAGCATGCCGACGGTGACCAGGTTGCGCACCACGCCGCCGAGGCCGCGTATCTCCTCGAAACGCAGCGTCAGCGCTCCCTCGAACAGGATGATTGCCACCGACAGTGACACCAGCGGAAACAGCAGATCGCCGAACAGCAGATCCGGCTGCACCAGATGCACCGTTGGGCCGAGCACGATGCCGAACAGCAACAGCGGCAAAATGGCCGGCAGGCGCAGCAACCAGGCCAGCCACTGCGCCAGCAGCGACGCCAGACCGATAAGCACCAACATGAGCGGGGCGGATAATTCCATAAGCGAGATCCCTTTCAAATGACGAAATGAGCAACGATGACACAGCCTGATGACAATTCGGCAACCCCGATAACAGGCCGTTAGCCAAAAGTATAGAGTGAAAGCTGAAACGAGGCGGCAATGCGTTGACAGTTAGCGCCTATCGCAAGAAAAGAGATCATAATCACAGTCGAACAGGCTACAATCGGACAAACGCGTCATTTTTATTCTCAAGCCTAAGAGTGTTGCTATGAAAAATATCAATCCTAGTCAAACCGCTGCTTGGCAAGCCCTGCAGCAACATTATGCACAGATGAAAGACGTACGGATCGCCGACCTGTTCGCCCAGGACAGCGATCGTTTCTCCAGGTTCTCCGCGACCTTCAACGACCAAATGTTGGTGGACTATTCCAAGAACCGTATCACGCAGGAAACCCTGGAGAAGCTGCAGGCGCTGGCGAAAGAAACCGATCTGCACGGCGCCATCAAATCGATGTTTGCCGGTGAGAAAATCAACCGCACCGAAGATCGCGCGGTGCTGCACATAGCCCTGCGCAACCGCAGCAACAGCCCGATCCTGGTCGACGGCAAAGACGTGATGCCGGAAGTGAACGCGGTATTGGCCAAGATCAAACAGTTCTGCGCGCGCGTCATCGGCGGCGAGTGGAAAGGCTACACCGGCAAGCCGATCACCGACGTGGTGAACATCGGCATCGGCGGTTCGGATCTCGGCCCTTACATGGTGACCGAAGCGCTGCGCCCGTATAAAAACCACCTGAACATGCACTTCGTCTCCAACGTTGACGGCACCCACATCGCCGAAACGCTGCAGCCGCTGAACCCGGAAACCACGCTGTTCCTGGTGGCCTCCAAAACCTTCACCACCCAGGAAACCATGACCAACGCCCACAGCGCGCGCGACTGGTTCCTGAGCAGCGCCGTCGATCAACAGCACGTGGCCAAGCACTTCGCCGCGCTGTCTACCAACGGCAAAGCGGTGGCTGAGTTCGGCATCGATACCGACAACATGTTCGAGTTCTGGGACTGGGTCGGTGGCCGTTACTCCCTGTGGTCGGCGATCGGTCTGTCGATCGCGCTGTCCATCGGTTATGACAACTTCGAGCAGTTGCTGAGCGGCGCGCACGCCATGGATAAGCACTTCGCCGAGACGCCGGCGGAGAAAAACCTGCCGGTGCTGCTGGCGCTGATCGGCATCTGGTACAACAACTTCTTCGGTGCCGAAACCGAAGCCATTCTGCCGTACGATCAGTACATGCACCGTTTTGCCGCTTACTTCCAGCAGGGCAACATGGAGTCCAACGGCAAGTACGTCGATCGCAACGGCAACCCGGTGGATTACCAGACCGGCCCTATCATCTGGGGCGAGCCGGGCACCAACGGCCAGCACGCGTTCTACCAGCTGATCCACCAGGGCACCAAGCTGGTGCCGTGCGATTTCATCGCGCCGGCCATCAGCCACAACCCGCTGGGCGATCATCACGCCAAACTGCTGTCCAACTTCTTCGCGCAGACCGAAGCGCTGGCGTTCGGCAAATCGCTGGAGGTGGTGGAAGCCGAGTTCGCGGCGCAGGGTAAAACCCCTGAGCAGGTCAAGCATGTGGCGCCGTTCAAAGTGTTTGAAGGCAACCGCCCGACCAACTCGATCCTGCTGCGCGAAATCACGCCGTTCAGCTTGGGCAGCCTGATCGCGCTGTACGAGCACAAGATCTTCACCCAGGGCGCGATCCTGAACATCTTCACCTTCGATCAGTGGGGCGTGGAGCTGGGCAAACAGCTGGCTAACCGTATCCTGCCTGAACTGGCGGGCAGCGAGAAAATCAGCAGCCACGACAGCTCGACCAATGCGCTGATCAACCGCTTCAAGGAATGGCGTTAAGCGACTGAGTTGAAGCCAATAAAAAACCCGCCGCGGCGGGTTTTTTTACGTCTGCAGAAAATTACAGGTTGATCGGCACTTCGAAGCTGACGCCCGCGCCAACGTCATCGGCGGTGCTGTGATCGTTGTCGGTGTACCACAGGCTGGTGTCGAACTTAACCTGCGACGGGAAGGTGTAACCCCAGCCGACCTGAATGCCCTTCAGCGTATCGGATTTCGGGAATGCCTTGTTGATGCTTTGGCTCAGCGGGTTCACCTTGGCGTATACCAGACGGGTGCTCCAACGCTGGCTGTCGTCCAACACCAACTCGACGCGGCCGGACAACATCTGGCCGTCGCCGCCCATGGCGTGGCCCAGCGGATAACCTTGTTGGTAATAGCCGCCTTTGTAAACGTAGTGGTTGTACACATAGTTTTTACGGCTCATATCCGAACGGGTGTCTGACCCTTCGATATACCAGTTGATGGTGGTCGGGCCCCATTCCGGGTGGCCTTCCAACCCGAGCAGATAGGTGTTTTGCGACGGCAGATAGCCTGCCTCATCTTCGCCCACCAACTGGCCGTACAGGCTGACCGGCATGCCGATCAACGGCTGCATTTTCAGCTTGAAGTCGAAGCCGGCGAGCTGGTTGCCCGGATCATCACCTCTGCCGGAATCATCATTATCACGGCCGCTAACGCCTTTCCAGAACGAACTCCAGGATTGTGGCCGGCCTTCCCCACCCCACTGCATGACGCGCGATGCGCCCAGCTCCAGGAAATCGGTCGGCATCATGGTGAAGCGGGCGCCGATCAGTTTGGTGTGTGGTACGGAACTGTACTGTGACAGCTGGCCGGCGGTCAGCTGGTATTGCCAGCGGCCGATCCACGACAGCCACGGGGTTTCAAACGGCGATTGATCGGCGCGCTGCAGCATAAAGCCCGCCACCGGGCGTGCGGCGTCGGAACGGATCAGGCTGCCGTCGTAGCCAGGGCCCCACCACTGGGAAACTTCGCCGAAGGAGAGCCACTGGTTCCAGATTTTCACCGCGCCGTAGGAGCCGTTCATATTGAATTTGGAGCCGTCGCTGACGCGCTGGTCGCCTTCCACCGAGCCCTGCAGACGTACGTCCCAGAACTCGCCGTTGGCGCCGGCGCCGATGGTCAGGCGATCGTCGGCGTACTCATTTTGGCCGAAGCCCTGCGGGGTACCGGGCTTATCCGTCGAAGCGTAACCGCTGACGCGGATGTTGGCTTTCAAGGCATCGACACGGCGCTGCACGCGATCGATGACGTTTTTCTCGGTATTGGTGACCGGCTTGGCCTGCGCGATAACGGAACTGATCTCTTCCTGACTCAGCGGCCAGGTGGACAGGCTGACGTTGATGACGCCACGGTCAGACAGCCAGGCGAGATCGTTACGCAGATCGTTGTCAGGGGTTACCAGGCCGGCGGCGTGGCCGGACAATGCACAGGTAAACAGGCCCGCAGCGACCAGTCCGTTAAGTTTAGCGCGCATAAAGAATTCCCTTGTTAATTCGAGGTTATTGGTTTTATGTAAAGATCTCTGTGACCCATGATAGTTGACATTTCGATTTGCTACAAATCTATAAGCCAGAAACATCTTATTATAACTTTATGAATTAAATGGGGTTTAAAGTGCTTTCGCACGGGGCATGATTTTTAAGACAATGCCTATATTGGCACGGTTGAATCATATTAGCGGTATTCAGAGAGAGGTTTTATGGCAAAAACGTCGCGTTCGATCATGATAGCGAAAGGGCTGCAGCGGGTGCTGAACGTAGGCTTGCTGCTGCTGGCGGCAATTCTGGTGGTGTTTCTGGTCAAGGAGACCATTCACCTGGCGAAGGTGCTCTTTATCAATAGCGAAGAGTCTTCTTCATACCTGTTGATTGAAGGCATCGTGATTTATTTCTTGTACTTTGAATTTATCGCCTTGATCGTCAAGTATTTTGAGTCGGGTTATCATTTCCCGCTGCGCTATTTTATTTATATCGGCATTACCGCGATTATTCGTTTGATTATCGTGGATCACAAGAATCCCATCGATACCCTGATCTACGCCGCGGCGATATTGGTGCTGGTGGTGACGCTCTATCTGGCCAACACCGATCGGCTGAAACGGGAATAGCGGAGATAAAAATGGCGGCCAATGGCCGCCAAAGACACAGGATATAATTACCCGTCGTCTTTCAAGCTACAGCGTTGTTGACTGCACTCGCTAGCTGTAACTTGAAATCCATAGGGTAAAAGATAAGGAAAGACATCCAACGCACTGCAGTGGCACACATTACCCCTTCACGCCGCCGGCCGTCAGGCCGCCCACCAGCCAGCGCTGCGCCAGCAGGAACACGGCGGTAATCGGTATCGCCGACAGCACCGCAGCAGCGGCGAAGTCGCCCCACAGGTAGTTCTGCGGGTTGAGATATTGCTGCATCCCCACCGCCAGCGTGTAGCTGTTCACATCGCGCAGCAGCAGCGACGCCACCGGCACCTCGGTGATGGCGGCGATAAACGACAGAATGAACACCACCGCCAGAATCGGCACCGACAGCGGCAACAGCACCAGACGGAACGCCTGCCACGGCGTGGCGCCGTCCAGCGCCGCCGCCTCTTCCAGCGAGTTATCGATGGTTTCGAAATAGCCCTTGATGGTCCAGACGTGCAGCGCGATTCCGCCCATGTAGGCGAAGATCACCCCGCCGTGGGTGTTCAGACCGATAAACGGAATGTACTGTCCCAGGCGATCGAACAGGGCGTACAGCGCCACCAGCGACAGCACCGCCGGGAACATCTGGAAGATCAGCATGCTTTTCAGCAAGGTGCTCTTGCCGCGAAAGCGCATGCGGGCGAAGGCGTAGGCGCAGGTGGTGGACAGCGTCACGATGCCGATCGCGGTGATCGCCGCGATCTTGATGGAGTTCCACAGCCATAGCAGCACCGGGAACGGCGGCGGCGTCACGCTGCCGTCGGCGTGGGTGACGCTGAAGCCGAGCGCCAGCCGCCAGTGATCCCAGGAGAGGGTTTCCGGTATCAGGCTGCCGGTGGCGAAGTTGCCTGAACGCAGCGAGATGGCCACCACCATCAGCAGCGGGAACATGATCAGGGCGATAAAGCACAGCATCAAAATATGGGTGATCCACAGCCGCAGGCGCTGGGATTTGGGTTGAACCATGGCCATCGTTATTCTCCCTAATCGAAGTTCATCTTGCTGGCTTTCAAATTCAGGATCGCCAGCGCGCCTACCAACAGGAAGATCAGCGTGGCGATGGCGGCCGCCAGGCCGAAGTCTTGCCCGCCGCCGCCTTCGAAGGCGATGCGGTAGGTGTAGCTGACCAGCAGATCGGTATAGCCGGCCGGCGTGGTGGTGCCGATCATGTCCGGGCCGCCGTTGGTCAGCAGCTGGATCAGCACGAAGTTGTTAAAGTTGAAGGCGAAGCTGGCGATCATCAGCGGCGTCAGCGGTTTGATCAGCAGCGGGAAGGTGATACGGAAGAAGTTCTGCCACGGGTTGGCGCCGTCCATCGCCGAGGCCTCGTACAGATCGTCCGGGATCGCCTTCAGCAGCCCCATGCACAGGATCATCATGTACGGGTAGCCGAGCCAGGTGTTGACGATCAGGATCATGCTCTTGGCGGTGAGCGGATCGCTGAACCAGGCCGGTTTGATGCCGAACAGATGGCTGAGCATCATGTTGATCTCGCCGAAGCTCTGGTTGAACAAGCCTTTGAAGATCAGGATCGAGATGAACGACGGCACCGCATAGGGCAGGATCAGCAGCACGCGATATATCGCCTTGCCTTTCAGCGCCTCCCACTGCACCACGCAGGCCAACACCATGCCGACCGCTACGGTAAGGATCACCGTCATCACCGAGAACACGATGGTCCAGATGAAGATCGACACGAACGGTTTTTTGATGCCCTCGTCCTGCAGCACCCGCAGGAAGTTTTTCCAGCCGGTGGTGACGGTATAGCCTGGGCTCAGGGTTTCTTGCGCCCAGCCGCCGTCGGCGTTGATCGCCTGATAGAAGCCGATGTCGCCGTTCGGCCGATAGCGCACCTGGGTCTGGTTATTGGTCAGCGTGCTGCCGTCTTTGTCCAGCGCATACAGCGGGCGGGTGCCGGAGAATTGGCGAAGAGAGCTCATGCGCAGTTCACCGCCGTCGGGCAGTTGCGCCACCAGCTGGCTCAGCGCCTGTCGGTTCTGGGTGATCACCCGCAGCGTGGCACGCTCGCCCTGCGGTGCGGCGCTCTGGGTGGTCAATGCCAGGGTTTGCGGTGCAGCGGCGTCGAGGCGGAAAGGCTCGGAAATCAACGGCTGTTCACTGTCCGGCGAGGTTAACTGCAGGCGCCATTGCTGATTTTCCGCCGGGTAGAGGCCGAAGGTGAAGGTTTTGCCGCTCTGGAACTGGCGCTGCATCAGCACCGATTGCGCGCGCTCAAAGGTCAGCTGGTTGGTGCTGCTGTAGTTGGTAAAGGCGATGGCGATGGTGCAGATCAGCGGGAACAGGACGAACAGTCCCATGCCGGCGACGCCGGGATACACATAGCGCCAGGCGTAGGCACGGCGGTTGGCGAAGACGTAAAGTCCGGCGCTGACCAGGATCAGCGTCAGGATAGCGAACAGGTATTCACCCTGTGCATACATCAACACAATCAGGTAGCAGGTCACCAGGCTGAACAGGCCGACTACCAGCCATTTCAGCGCGTCGCTTTGCCACCACTTCGATTTTTTACGCGCAGGCGTCCCGGCGTGAGCGAATTGCATAGGGCGTTCCTTTCTGTGAAGCAATGGCGGGGCACCGTGGCGCCCCGCACGACGTCATTACTTGGTGATACGGGTCTGCACGTCGTCCAGCGCGGCTTTCACCGTCTGACGGCCGCTGACGGCGTTGATCACCGCGCTGCGTTCGGCGTACCAGAAGGCGCTCATCTGCGGGATGTTCGGCATGATTTCCCCGTTTTGCGAGTTCTGCATGGTGGCGGCGATCTTCGGATCTTTAGCCAGCGCCTCCTGATAAGACTTCAGCGCCACCGCGCCCAGCGGCTTGTCTTTGTTGACGTCCGCCAGCCCTTCGTTGGTCAGCAGGTAGTTTTCGAGGAACTCGGTCGCCAGCTCCTTATTCGGGCTGGCGGCGTTGATACCGGCGGTCAACACGCCGACGAACGGTTTGGACGGTTTGCCTTTGAAGGTCGGCAGCAGCGTCACGCCGTAGTTGATTTTGCTCTGTTCGATGTTGTTCCAGGCCCACGGACCGTTGATGGTCATCGCCGTCTGGCCTTTGTTGAACGCAGCTTCGGCGATCGAGTAATCGGTATCGGCGTTGATGTGTTTGTTTTTCACCAGATCGACGATGAACTGCAGACCGGCCTGCGAACCGGCGTTGGCGACGCCGACATCCTTGATGTTGTATTTGCCGTTTTCATACTTGAAGGCATAACCGCCGTCGGCGGCGATGATAGGCCAGGTGAAATAGGGTTCCTGCAGGTTCCACATGATGGCGCTTTTGCCGCTGGCGCGCAGCTGTTTGTCCAGCGCCGGGATCTCTTCCCAGGTCTTCGGCGGCTGTTTGACCAGGTCTTTGTTGTAAATCAGCGACAGCGCCTCGACGGCTATCGGATAGCCGATCAGCTTGCCGTCGTAACGCACGGCGTCCCAGGTGAACGGAAACAGCTTGTCCTGGAAGGCTTTGGACGGGTGGATTTCGGCCAGCAGGCCGGACTGCGCATAGCCGCCAAAGCGATCGTGGGCCCAGAAGATGATGTCCGGGCCGTCGCCGGTGGCGGCCACCTGCGGGTATTTTTCTTCCAGCTTGTCCGGATGCTCGACGGTGACCTTGATGCCGGTGTCTTTTTCGAATTTCTTGCCGACTTCGGCCAGGCCGTTATAGCCCTTGTCGCCGTTGATCCAGATAACCAGTTTGCCTTCCTCAATCTTGGCGAAGGCGGAAGAAGAGAGCACCAGGGTGGCCAGTGCCGAGAGCGCCAGCGTGCGGGCGAGGGTAATGCTGCGAGTCATAATCCAGTCCTTCTTTTTGTGGGCACATAAATCAAGGAGAGACGTTTCGCGATCATAGTGGGTCACAACGCGACATATTCTCATCCTCCCCCCCTCTACGCCCCTGAGATGAGGAGTGTGATCCAGTTAACGTTGCGCTCTATTCTGTGGCGTCAGGCACAAAATAGGGGGGCGATTTTTGCCAGCTTGATCACAGATTTGCCCTCGGCGCGGAACTTCTCATCGCTGCGGTCGTTCTCTCATCCTCCCGTCTCCTCCCCCATGAAAAATCCTGTTACGGATGATTACCCTTTCCGGCGACTCCCGCACTATCGGCCCCATTGATTTTCAACGCCACGCGCAGCAGGGATACCGGATTTATGTCACCAATGCCTATCGCCACTCAGCCCACCCTGTACCGGATCCATCCGGCCAGTTTCCGTGACGGAAACGGGGACGGTGTGGGTGACGCGCACGGCATGCTGGCGGCGCTGCCCTACCTGAAAGCGCTGTCTATCGACGGTCTGTTGCTGCCGCAGATGCTGGCACCGGAGGTCGAGGCGGCGGTGACGGGCGAAGGGCTGACGCTGTGGTATGGCGATGAAGCCAACCGCGTTTGCAATGCCGTCGCGCCGCAGCGGCTCGCCCACGGCGCGCTGGCGCTGGACGTGATGCCGTTCAGCGCGGAGAAGCTGGTGGCGGTGCTGTACGCCCGCCGCGCGACGCTGGCGGACAGCCTGTGGAGCACCGGCGACGCCGATCAGCCACGGGTGGTGAGCCGCTGGGGGCAGGGCGACCTGCGTTCCGCTACCGCTTTTCTCACCCTGTTGGCGATGTTGCCGGCGCCGATCTGCCTGTATCAGGGCGAAGAGCTGGGGCTGCCGCACGCCGCCGGCCTGCAGGATCCGCGCGGTGCGCAAACGCCGATGCCGTGGCATGAAGCCCCCGAACAGGTCACCGCCGGCGAAATCAGCTGGTATCAGCAGGTGGCGATCGAACACCGCGAGCTGGCCATCAGCCGCCAACAGCACGATAGCCATTCCACCTTACGTTACTGCCAGGCGCTGCTGGCCCTGCGCCGTTCGCCGCTGTTCCAGCGCGGCGAGCTGAACGCGATCAGCCAGCGGGATGGCGTGGTGCGCTTACTTATTACCCATCAGGATCAATGCCTTGAAGCGCTGATAAACCTGCAGCCTTATACTCAGGCGGCCGCGCCGTCTGAGGCGACCTTGCCGTTGGCATGGCAGCACGGCGCGCAGCAAGAGGGTCATCAATGGGTTTTGGCGGGCTTTGCCTCCGCCATTTTCACACGACATGTTAACTGCGAAAGCAGGGGAGTAACGCATGGCTAGCGTCACACTGCGCAGCGTTTATAAGGCCTTCGGTGAGGCCGTGATTTCCAAAGACGTCAATCTGACCATCGACGACGGCGAGTTTGTGGTGTTTGTCGGGCCGTCGGGCTGCGGCAAATCGACGCTGCTGCGCATGATCGCCGGGCTGGAGGACATCACCTCCGGCGATCTGCTGATCGGCGACCAACGCATGAATGAGGTGCCGCCTTCCGAGCGCGGCATCGGCATGGTGTTCCAGTCCTACGCGCTGTATCCGCACCTGTCGGTGGCGGACAACATGTCGTTCGGCCTGAAGTTGGCCGGCGCCAGGAAAGCGGAGATCAATCAACGGGTGAATCAGGTTTCCGAGGTGCTGCAGCTGGCGCACCTGCTCGATCGGCGGCCGAAGGCGCTGTCCGGCGGGCAGCGCCAGCGCGTGGCGATCGGTCGCACCTTGGTGGCCGAGCCGGACGTGTTCCTGCTCGACGAGCCGCTGTCCAACCTCGACGCCGCGCTGCGGGTGCAGATGCGCATCGAGATCTCCCGCCTGCACAAGCGCCTGCAGCGCACCATGATTTACGTCACCCACGATCAGGTCGAAGCGATGACGCTGGCCGACAAGATCGTGGTGCTCGACGCCGGGCGCGTGGCGCAGGTCGGCAAGCCGTTGGAACTGTACCACTATCCGGCCAACCGCTTCGTCGCCGGGTTTATCGGCTCGCCGAAGATGAACTTCCTGCCGGTCAAGGTGACCGCAGCGGAATCACGGCAGGTGCAGGTTGAACTGCCCAACCGTCAGCTGGTGTGGCTGCCGGTGGAGGGCGCGGGCGTTCAGCCCGGCGCCAACCTGTCACTGGGCATTCGCCCCGAACATCTGCTGCCCGGTGAAGCCTCTGAAGTGCGGCTTACCGGCGACGTACAGGTGGTGGAGCAGCTCGGCAACGAGACGCAAATCCACATCCAAATCCCGGCCATCCGTCAAAACCTGGTGTACCGCCAGAACGACGTGGTGCTGGTAGAAGAAGGTGCCACATTCGCCATCGGCCTGCCGCCTCACCGTTGCCACCTGTTCCGTGAAGACGGTACGGCATGTAAACGGCTGCACCAGGAGCCGGGCGTTTAAAGCATCAAAGTCGGTATAACAGGAGAATAATGATGACTACTCTGCGCAAACTTCCTCTGGCACTGGCTGTCGCCGCCGGTGTTCTCTCCACCCAGGCGCTGGCCGTGGATTTCCACGGTTACGCCCGTTCCGGCATCGGCTGGACCGGCAGCGGCGGTGAGCAACAGTGCTTCAAGGCCACCGGCGCCGCGAGCAAGTACCGTCTCGGCAACGAATGCGAAACCTACGCCGAACTGAAACTGGGGCAGGAAGTGTGGAAAGAAGGCGACAAGAGCTTCTATTTCGACACCAACCTGGCCTATTCGGTCTCGCAGCGTTCCGACTGGGAAGACGTGACCCCGGGCTTCCGCGAAGTCAACGTGCAGGGTAAAAACCTGATCGATTGGCTGCCAGGCTCCACGCTGTGGGCCGGTAAGCGTTTCTATCAGCGTCATGACGTTCACATGATCGACTTCTACTACTGGGATATCTCCGGCCCGGGCGCCGGTCTGGAAAATATCGATCTGGGCTTCGGCAAGCTGTCCGCTGCCGTGACCCGCAACTCCGAATCCGGCGGCTCTTACGGCTACCTGGATAACGAATGGAAACAGCGTCCGACCGTCAACGATACTTTCGACGTGCGCCTGGCCGGGCTGGAGCTGAACCCGGGCGGCACCCTGGAGCTCGGCGTGGACTACGGCCGCGCCAATGCGCAGGATAACTACCGCCTGGCGGATGGCGCCAGTAAAGACGGCTGGATGTTCACTGCGGAACACACGCAGAGCATTCTGAATGGCTACAACAAATTCGTGCTGCAGTACGCCACCGACTCGATGACCTCGCAGAACAACGGCCGCAACGAAGGCGCCACCATCGATAACAATGGCAAGATGATCCGCGTGCTGGATCACGGTGCCATCGACTTCAACGATCAATGGGCGCTGATGTACGTCGCCATGTTCCAGGATATCGACCGCGACAACAACAACGGTACCACCTGGTACACCGTGGGCGTGCGCCCGATGTACAAATGGACGCCGATCATGAGCACCCTGCTGGAAGCCGGCTACGACAACGTTAAATCCCAGCGCACCGGCGATCGCAACGGGCAGTACAAAGTGACCCTGGCGCAGCAGTGGCAGGCGGGCAACAGCATCTGGTCGCGTCCGGCCATCCGCCTGTTCGCCACCTACGCCAAGTGGGATGAGAAATGGGGTTACGCCACCAGTGACGATACCGGGTATAACGCCGGCACCGCTTACAACGACACCAGCATGCATACCTTCAGCCGCGGCAAGGATGACGAAGTCACCTTCGGCGCCCAGATGGAAATTTGGTGGTAACGACAGGATGGGGAGGGCCGCAGGCTCTCCCCCAACCGCATTCGCCGCAGCCGGATCTCTTGCCTGATCCTTCGCGGCGCTGAAAGAGGCTATAACGATGAAAAAGAATCTGCTGTCACTCTGCCTGTCGCTGGCGCTGACCGTCGGCGCGCCTTTGGCGGCCAACGCCGATACGCCGGCCAATGTCTCCGTCGCGCCGGCCATCAGCGCCGCCACGCTGCAAAGCCTGCCGTGGCAGCCGCTGCAGCCGCCGGTGTCGCAAGAGGTGAAGCTCGACGCCGTCAGCCCGCAGCTCAATCAGGGCGAGATTCAGGGGGCGATCGCCGCCTATACGCTGCCGGCCGATCGCGGTTCGCTGGAAGTGACGCTGAGCAGCCTCGCCAAAAACAATTCGCTGTACGCGCCGAGCGTGCTGGTGCTGGACGAGCATCTGCGCCCGGCGGCGTATTACCCGAGCAGCTACTTCCCGTATCAGCCGCCGGGGGCGATGTCTTCCGATCGTCTCGAAGGCACGCTGAAACTGACGCCGGCGCTCGGTCAAAAACAGATTTACCTGCTGGTGTACACCACCCGTCAGGATTTGGCGAAGACCACGCAGCTGACCAACCCGGCCAAGGCCTACGCGCAGGGCGTGGGCAACGCGGTGCCGGATATCCCGGATCCGATCGCCGGCCATGCGACGACCGGCACGCTGAAGCTCAAAGTGACCGCCGAACAGGGCACCGGCAACGTGATGATTGGCATGCTGCAGCCTGCGCCGACCGTGGCGCCGGTGGTGGTGGGTTCAAACGCCCCGGCCGCCGCGCGGGCACCGACCCCGGAGAAACCGACGGAGCCGATGCTCAACGATACCGAAAGCTACTTCAATAACGGCATCAAACAGGCGGTGAAGGCGGGCGATATCGACAAGGCGCTGAAGCTGATGAATGAGGCCGAAAAGCTGGGCTCGACCACCGCGCGTAAAACCTTTATCAGCAGCGTTAAAGGCAAGGGGTAACACCCGGCGCTGCCGATGCTGGCTCGATGATTGGTGCGCCTTGGCGCACCTTTTTTCATCCGCGCGCCAGCGTTGCGCCGATCAGCGCCAGCAGACGGGCGTTGTCCACCTGCTGCATGATGCGCACCGGCTTGCCCGGAGGCGGCGGCATGCCGACCGTCAGGCGCAGGCTGTCCGGCCGCCAGCGGCGTGAGCTGCCGCGCGTCAACGCTCCTTCCAGCGCCACATCCACATGGAACATTTCGGTCGTGACCAGCTGCGGTTCCAGCAGCCAGGCGATCACCAGCGCATCATGGATCCAGCAGCCCGGCAGGCGCCGCGTATGGCGCGAATAGTCGATCCACGGCTGCGTGGTGGCGCGTAAATAGCGGCACAGCGGCGTATCCGGTTGCGTCAGAGTAGCCAGATCCGCCTGGGTCAGCATGGTCTGGGTGGTGACGTCCAGCGGCGCCAGCGTGATATTGGCGCCGCTGTTCAATACCAGCCGCGCGGCTTCCGGATCCAAACCGAAATTGGTGTCCTTGATGTACCCCTCAACGTTGAACACGCCGCCCATGATGACGATCTCTTTCACCGCCTGCGCCATCTGCGGGTAAAGTTGCATGGCGTGCGCAACGTTGGTCAACGGACCGATCGCCGCCAACGTGACCTCGCCGGGATGCCGGCAGATCAACTCACCGATGGCGATGGCGGCGTCCGGTGCGGGCGCATTGGCGAAAGAAGGCGTGGGCAGGCCGCGCCACAGCGCCGCCAGTTTCGGATCGGCGATCGGGCGGTCCAGATGAGCGCGCCACGGCTCCGGCGGTTCGCTCAGGGCGCGCGCTGCGCCGAGGGCGAGGGGCACTTGATAGCCGCTCTGCGCCAGCAGATCGGTGGCGACGGCAAAGCCCACTTCACGTGGGGTGTTGCCGGCCACGATGCTGATCAGCTCCAGCTGCAGCTGCGGTTTGGCCGCCAGCGCCAGGGCCAGCGCCAGACCGTCGTCAACGTTGGCACCGGGAACGCCGTTGCCGGGATCGCAATCAATGATCAAACGCATATAAGGTGTCCTGAAAAACCGCTAACAGCCGCACGAGCGGCGGATGCGCAGTTGAAAAGCGAATTCGTGCGGCTCGGCGGGTACGGCGCCGGCGGCCAGCATGGCGATGGCCCGCTTGGCCATGGCGTCGATCGGCTGCTCGACCGCGCTGAGCGGCGGCACGCTGAATTCGGATTGCTGCGTGCCATTAAAACAGATCAGCGCCAGATCGTCCGGTGCGCGCAGCCCATGCTTCGCCAGCGCCGACAGGCAGCCGAGCGCCTGCTGTTCGTTAGAGGTGAAAATGGCGCGTGGGCGCGGGCCCCGCACCAGGCGCTGGGTGGCCTGGTAGCCGCCCTGGCGGGTGTAGGGCACCTCGAAAATCCACTCGTCGCGCGGCGCGATGCCCGCTTCCAGCAGTGCATCGCGCCAGCCGTTCAGGCGATCCTGCGCGTTGAGCATGGTCAGCGGGCCGATAAAAATGCCGATATCACGATAGCCGTGCTGCAGCAGATGGCGGGTTGCCTGGCAGGCGGCGTCGCGTTCGTCGACGCGAATGGCGCAGACGTCGGCCTGGCGGTCGATGGTGTCAATCATCACGCAGGGCGTGCCGGAGGCACGGATCAGATCGAACCACGGGTGGCGATCGACGCTGGTGTACAGCAGGCCGTCGACCTGGCGACGTAACAGGTTGTTGATCAGCTCATACTCGCGCTGCCGGTCGTCGCCGGCGTCGCCCAGCAGCAACACGCGGCCGCGGCTGAAGGCCTCTTGCTGCAGCGCTCGCGCCAGCGTGGCGAAGAACGGGTTGGAAATATCCGGCACCACCAACCCGTAGGTTTGCGTACTGCCGGAGGCCAACGCCCGCGCGATATCGTTCGGGCGGTAGCCGGTTTGCTCGATCGCCGCCAGCACGCGCAGCCGGGTGGCTTCCGCCACCGGGCGCGGGCCGTTGTTGATCACATAGCTGACCACGGCGACGGAGGTACCCGCTACGCGGGCCACGTCGGCGCGGGTAACGCGTCGCGCGGAGTGATTATCCAAATTGGGATCCTGTTCGCCTTCTTGCTACGCGGCATCCTGCGGCAGGTTGAGATCGCGGCCGCGGGTTTCGGGAGCAAAGAAGGTGGTGATTAAGCCGATGGCCGCCATTACAACAAAATAGCAGGCGACAGGCCACCAGTGACCGAAACCGGACAGCAGCGCGGTGGCGATCAGCGGCGCGGTGCCGCCGGAGAGGATCGAGCCGAGCTCTTTGGCGAACGCCATCTTGGAGTAGCGGTTCTTCACGCCGAACAGTTCGACGCCGTAGGCCGCCTGCACGCCGAAGATCCCCAGCGACGCGATGCACATGCCGACCACGATCACCGAGATGACGATCGCCGGATCACGGCTGTCGAGCAGCCAGAACGCCGGGAAGGCGTACAGCACCAGCAGCAGGCAGAACCAGCGGTAGGTGATGCGGCGGCCGAAACGGTCAGACAACCAACCGGCCAGCGGGATCACCAGAAAACCGCACAGCGAGGCGATCAACACCGCCAGCGCCGGCACCGATTTATCGACCATCAGCACCTTGGCGACGTAACCGACGATAAAGCCCTGACAGAGGTAAGAGGGGCCGTTCTCGCCGATGCGCAGGCCGAGCATCACCCAGAACGCCTTGGTGCGTTGCAGGTAGCTGCGCGTATCTGGCGCGGCATGGGCGGCGTCCAGCATGCGCTGGTGGTTTTGCTGCAGCTCTCGTTCGAAAACCGGCGTTTCCCGTACGTGACGGCGCAGATACAGCGCCACCCCGGCGATCAGAATGCTGGCGAGGAACGGAATGCGCCAACCCCAGCTCATCAGGTCTTCTTTGTCGAGCTGCAGCACCAGCAGCCATACCAGCGATGCCAGCAGGGTACCGCTGTTGGAGCCGATGGCGATGATAGACGCCACCAGCCCGCGCCGTTTGGCCGGTGCGTACTCCGCCAGCATCACCGCGCCGCCGGACAGCTCCGCGCCGGCGCCGAACCCCTGCGCGAAGCGCAGGATCACCAGGCAGGCGGGGGCCCAGACGCCGATTTGCGCATAGGACGGGATCAGGCCGATCAGCGTGGTGGAGAGGCCCATCAGCGCCACGGTGGTGATCAGTACTACGCGGCGGCCTTTGCGATCGCCGATCCAGCCGAACACCAACGCGCCGATAGGCCGTGCGACGAAGCCGACGGAGTAGGTGGCGAAGCTGGCCAACAGCGCGACCAGCGGCGTGGCTTCGGGGAAGAACACATCGCCGAACACCATGCCGGCCGCCAGGCCGTACAGCGCAAAATCGACGTATTCCATGGCGGTGCCGAGCCAGCAGGAGAAGGTGGCGCGCCAAAATTGGCTGCGCCCCTCTTTGGTTGCCAGGCGTTCATCGGCCGCCAGCGCGGCGTCGGCGGACTGTGGAGTGGCAAGCGTTGTTTCGCTCATGGCAGTGCTATCCTCTTTTGTTCTGCGCCTTGAGGGGCGCGGTTAAAGATGGTTTCCCTGGTGTCGGCGACAAAGGTGTGCCGGCAAATCATGTCGGACGCATGGCGATTCAACGCTGCGGCATCAGAGTATCTACGCGCGTAGATAACACAACGCGAGGAAGCTGAAACTTTGCGTGCGATCACAGAATCGCCAGCGCGCCGGGGAATGAAGATAGAGAATGCGGATGGCAAAAAGATGACAGAACTTCGGTTTTTCCGGACGAGGCGAGCGCCGTTTTCGCCACGAATCAGCCTGCCGCTTTCGCATTTCTGCGCTACAATGGGGGCCTGTTAACAGTTTGTATCGTCTGGCGCGCCGTACCGGCTGCGGTCCAGGCGAGGAGTAAAACAATGTCTGGCATCAGGGATTCCATCCTGCCGCCGCTGGAGTGGCTGTCCGAACAGGATCCTCCGGCGCCCGCCGCCGTCAGCGACTGGCTGATGGAGTTAGGCTCCATGACCCGCCGATTTGAACGTCATTGCGCCCAGGTGCGTGTCGAACCGCAGCGCGAATGCTTCGTCACGCGCGAAGCGCTGTGCGACGAGGCGAACCACTTACCCGACAGCCCGCGCTACTGGCTGCGCGAAGTGGTGCTGCTGGGCGACGGCCAGCCCTGGCTGTTGGGGCGCACGGTGATCCCGGAAAATACGCTGACCGGCCCCGATCAGGCGTTGGTGGATCTGGGCACGCTGCCGCTCGGGCGCTATCTGTTCAGCAGCGGCGATCTGACCCGTGACTATATTCATATCGGCCGGCAGGACGCGCTCTGGGCGCGCCGTTCGCGGCTGCGGTTGGCGGGGAAGCCGCTGTTACTGACCGAACTGTTTTTATCGGCTTCACCGCTGTATTCAGCGGTTCCCGCATGAGAGAGGAGAGCAAGACCTTGGAGGGAAGCGTGACTCAAAGTAAATGGCGGGCTTACAGCCATTTGATGCGCATTGATAAACCGATCGGCACGCTGCTGCTGCTGTGGCCGACGCTGTGGGCGCTGTGGCTGGCCGGGAAAGGCGTGCCGTCGCTGTCGATTCTGGTGGTGTTCGTGCTCGGCGTGTTCCTGATGCGCGCCGCCGGCTGCGTGGTGAATGACTACGCCGATCGCGCGGTGGACGGCTACGTGAAGCGCACTGCCGGGCGGCCGATGCCGAGCGGCCGGGTGAGCGCGAAAGAGGCCAAGGTGCTGTTCGTGGTGCTGGTGCTGATCTCGTTCTGCCTGGTGCTGACGCTGAACGCGATGACCATCTGGCTGTCGCTGGCGGCGCTGGCGTTGGCTTGGGTGTATCCGTTCATGAAGCGGGTGACCAACCTGCCGCAGTTTGTGCTGGGCGCCGCGTTCGGCTGGGGCATTCCGATGGGCTATGCGGCGGTTAGCGAATCGCTGCCGCTCAGCTGCTGGCTGTTGCTGCTGGCCAACATCTGCTGGACGGTGGCCTACGACACGCTGTATGCGATGGTCGATCGCGATGACGACCTCAAGATCGGCATCAAGTCCACCGCTATCCTGTTCGGCCGTTATGACAAACTGATCGTCGGGCTGCTGCAGTTCGCGACGCTGTTGCTGCTGGCGTGGGTCGGGTATCTGGCGCAGCTCGGCGGGGCGTTTTACTGGTCGCTGTTGCTGGCGGGCGCGTTGTTTATTCACCAGCAGAAGCAGATCGCCGGGCGTGAGCGCGACGCCTGCTTCAAAGCCTTCCTGCAGAACAACTATGTCGGGCTGGTGGTGTTTATCGGCATCGCGTTGAGTTATCTGCCGGGGTAACGGTTCCCCAAAGCAAGAAAAAAGGCACCCCATGGGGTGCCTTTTGTTTTTCCGCGCCGGGCGAAATCACTCGTCTTGCTCTTCTTCCGCGTCGGCTTGCGGCAGGTCGTTGGTCTCCGCCGGCATATTAACGCTTTCGATGGTCAGCTTGATTTCCGGCGTGATCAGATCGCTCAGCATGTTGTACACCTCGAGGGTGTGCTCGCGGATCGCGTCACCGCTGTCGTTGATATAGCCCTCTTCACGCAATGTCGCCACCAGGGTGGAGAACACCGCCTTGTCGAAGAACTCCGGCGCATTGATGCCATGCAGTACCGACAGGCGCTGCGCCATGATGCGGCTCTCTTTCTCCAGCGCGCCGCGGTTGATGCTCGGGTTGGCGCTGAGGATCGACATGGTGATGGCGTAGCGCTGCAGGGTTTCGCGCACCCCGGCGGCCAGCAACTGCAGCGGGCGAATGCGCGCCGGGTTCAGCACCAGCTCGTCGCCTTTGTCGCAGATCAGCTGTTGGCGGATCAGCTCGTCGATCATCGGCCGGAGCACCTCCGGCAGCTGTTCCTTGTCGTTGTGCAGGAACAGCTCGGCCTTCAGCATCGGGTAGATCATGCCGATCTGGCGCAGCAGCTCGGCGCGCGATACCCGGCGGTGATGCATCACGATGCTGGCGATCAACGACGGCAACACCAACAAGTGGTGGATGTTGTTGCGGTAATAGGTCATCAGCACCGCCTGCTCGCGCGGCAGAATGATGATGTCGCCGATGCTGTCCTTCTCCACCTCGAACTTGTTCATGTTCAGCGCGTGATCCAGCAGCTCGTCCGGCGTTTGCGTCGGCACGGTGACGTCACGCGCGTAAGGCGCGTTGCGCATCAGCTGCAGGTAGCACTCGAGCTGTTCAATCAGCTGTTCGCGGGTCAGCGAACGCTGGCGCGAGGCCAGCAGCGCGGTGGAACACAGGTTCATGGCGTTGGCCGCGGCGGCGTTGTTGATGCGCACCATGATCTGGCCGGCCAGATCGTTGACCGTCGGCGTCAGCCAGCTTGGGCGCTGGGCTTCGATCGGATCGATCGACTCGCGCCACTGCGGCACGTGCTGGTTGAGATAAGCCGTCAGCGGCAATGGCTCGCCGAAGTTGACGTAACCCTGGCCCAGATTGCGCAGCTTGCGCAGGCCGCGCACCATCTGCGGCAGGCTCTCTTTTTCCTTGGTGGCGCCGCGCAGCTCTTTGGCGTAGGTGCCCACTTCCATCACGTGCTCGTAACCGATGTAGATCGGCACCAGCGTGATCGGACGGGCGCCGCCGCGCAGCATCGCCTGGATGGTCATCGACAGGGTGCCGGTCTTCGGCTCCAGCAGACGCCCGGTGCGGGAACGGCCGCCTTCCACGAAGTATTCCACCGAGTAGCCGCGGGTGAACAGCTCGCCGAGGTATTCGCGGAACACCGTCGAGTAGAGCTTGTTGCCCTTGAAGGTGCGGCGGATGAAGAACGCGCCCAGACGGCGGAAGATCGGACCGGCCGGCCAGAAGTTGAGGTTGATGCCCGCGGCGATGTGCGGCGGCACCAGGCCCTGGTGATACAGCACGTACGACAACAGCAGGTAGTCCATGTGGCTGCGGTGGCAGGGCACGTAGACGATCTCGTGCCCGTCCTGCGCCAGCTGGCGCACGCGCTCGGCGTTGGTGACGTTGATACCCTGATACAGCCGGTTCCAGGTCCAGCTCAACACGCGATCGGACAGACGCACGGTTTCGTAAGAGAAGTCGGCGGCGATCTCTTCCATCAGCGCGATGGCGTTCTGCTGGGCTTTCTCGTGCGAGATCTTCTTGCTGCGCGCTTCGTCCTCGACCGCTTTTTCGATCGCCTTTGACGCCAGCAGCTTGTTGAACAGATCCTGACGGGCCGGCAGGCTTGGGCCTACCGCGGCCAGGCGCTGACGCGAGAAGTGCATGCGCGCCACGCGCGCCAGTTTCTGCGCGATGGTTTTATCCGTGCCGTGCTCGGTGGCCATGCGGCGCAGCGAAACGGTGTTGGAGAAACGCACGAAGCTGTCGCGGCCGAGCCACAGCACGGCGAAGAATTTCTGCACGCCGTTCAACAGACGCAGGTGCGGCGTGCCGTGGCCTTCGCGGCCCGGCGAGCGGCCGAACATCACCGAAACTGGCAGCATCTGGATGTCGAGATCCGGATTGCTGCGATGCAGATCCAGATAGTCGTGGAACAGTTTTACCGACTCTTCTTTCGGGGTGTAATAGCGGAACACGCGCGGGCCGTCGTGAATGAACACGTAGCTCGGCAGCACGGTGCCGTCGATCTCCAGCGAGTCGAGCGGATCGGGCAGATCCTGCGCCAGGCACTGGGTGCGCAGCGTCAGCAAATCCGCCTTGGAATTGTAAGGCAAAACATACAAAATCGGCCGTGAGGGATCCAACCCTAGCTCGGTAACCGGATCTGATGGGATGACCTTACTTCTTACCAACAATTTAAGTGGTAAATTCAATAGTTTATAATAAATTTTACGCCAACCTGACATAACAACGTGAAGCCTCTTGTTAGCAATGCGCCGCAAGCATACCAGAAACCGGGTAGCAGATCTGTGGTGTTCGAAAACCGGGAGCCGTCAGCGCGGGCTGTTCTAGACTCTTTTTATTATGACCGACCTCTGAGAAAGGCACGAAAACATGGCAAACCAAGCAACCGGATTGACCCGCATCATCAAGGCCGCCGGCTATTCCTATAAAGGGCTTTCCGCCGCCTGGCAACACGAGGCGGCGTTCCGCCAGGAGCTGGTGGCGACCGTCCTGGCTATCATACTGGCTGTGTGGCTGGATGTGGGTGCGATAGCGCGCATTTTATTGATCGGATCGGTCGCGCTGGTGATGATCGTCGAGATCCTGAACAGCGCGATCGAGGCGGTGGTGGATCGCATCGGCAGCGAACATCACGAGCTGTCCGGCCGGGCCAAGGACATGGGATCGGCGGCGGTGTCGCTGGCGATCGTGCTGGCGCTGTTCGTTTGGGGCACGGTCTTATGGCAGCATTTCGGCTGACGAAAGGCGCCTACTGACTGATTTTTATTTATTCTTCGGTTCCCAATCCGCGCTTACCTGTATATACTCACAGCAAGACTGTATAAACAAACAGGGGGCGGAATGAAAGCACTAACTACCAGACAGCAAGAGGTCTACGATCTGATTCGCGATCATATTTCGCAAACGGGCATGCCGCCAACGCGTGCCGAGATCGCGATGCGTCTGGGGTTCCGCTCGCCTAACGCCGCCGAAGAACATCTGAAGGCGCTGGCGCGCAAAGGGGTGATTGAAATCGTCTCCGGCGCGTCGCGCGGCATCCGCCTGCTGATGGAAGAAGAGGAAGGCCTGCCGCTGATCGGCCGCGTCGCCGCCGGCGAGCCGCTGCTGGCGCAGCAGCACATCGAAGGGCACTACCAGGTGGATCCTTCCCTGTTTAAACCGAGCGCCGATTTCTTGCTGCGGGTGAACGGCATGTCGATGCGCGACATCGGCATCCTGGATGGCGATCTGCTGGCGGTGCACAAAACGCAAGACGTGCGCAACGGCCAGGTTGTGGTGGCGCGCATCGAAGACGAAGTGACGGTCAAACGCTTGAAAAAACACGGCAACGTGGTTGAGCTGCTGCCGGAGAACAACGAATTCCAACCGATCGTGGTCGATCTGCGTCAGCAGAATTTCACTATCGAAGGGCTGGCGGTTGGCGTGATCCGCAACGGCGACTGGATTTAAACGCCGCGCCATCCGTACCGCTCCCTGTATCAATCGCCCCTGTTCTGGGGCGTTTTTGTTTCTGACTTTGCCCTTCGCCACTGTTACGGGAACATCTCATCATGCGTTTGATTTCCGCCTTCACCAGCGACACCGATAAAGCCCTGTGGCGCCTGGCATTGCCGATGATTTTCTCCAATATCACCGTGCCGCTGCTCGGACTGGTGGACACTGCGGTGATCGGCCACCTCGACAGCCCCATTTATCTGGGGGGCGTGGCGATCGGTGCGGTGGCGACCAGCTTCCTGTTCATGCTGCTGCTGTTCCTGCGCATGAGCACTACCGGCCTGGCGGCACAGGCGCTGGGGGCGCAGAACCCCCAGGCGCTGGCGCGCGCGTTTATGCAACCGCTGCTGCTGGCGCTGTTGGCCGGGGTGGCGATCGTCCTGCTGCGCTACCCGCTGATCGAACTGGCGCTGCAGATCGTCGGCGGCAATGCCGACGTGCTGGAACAGGCGCGGCGTTTTCTTGAGATCCGCTGGCTGAGCGCTCCGGCGGCGCTGGCCAATCTGGTGCTGCTGGGCTGGTTGCTCGGCGTGCAGTATGTGCGTGCGCCGGTGATCCTGCTGATCGTCGGCAACCTGCTGAACATTGTGCTGGATATCTGGCTGGTGATGGGCCTGGGCTGGAACGTGCGGGGAGCGGCGGCGGCGACCGCCATCGCCGAATACGCCACGTTGCTGCTCGGCCTGTGGCTGGCGTGGCGGGTGATGCGCCTGCGCGGCATCACCTTGCCGATGCTGTGTGAGGCTTGGCGGGGCGATCTGCGCCGCCTGCTGGCGCTCAACCGCGACATCATGTTGCGCTCATTGTTGCTGCAACTGTGTTTTGCGTCGCTGACCATCTTCGGCGCTCGCTTGGGGAGCGATGTCGTGGCGGTCAACGCGGTATTGATGAATCTGCTGACGTTCACCGCTTATGCGCTCGACGGCTTCGCTTATGCGGTGGAGGCCCATTCGGGCCACGCCTACGGCGCTCGGGACGACAGCCAGCTGCGCAAGGTGTGGCACGCGGCCTGTCGGCAGGCGGGGCTGGTCGCGTTGGCCTTTGGCCTGACCTATGCCGTCATCGGCCAGCAGATCGTGGCGGCGTTGACCTCTTTGCCGGAGCTGCGTGCGTTAGCCGCCCACTATTTACCTTGGCAGGTCATCCTGCCGCTGGTCGGCGTGTGGTGTTATTTGCTGGACGGCATGTTTATCGGCGCCACGCGCGGCGCCGAGATGCGCAACAGCATGGCGGTGGCCGCGGCGGGATATGGTATTGCGCTGTTCAGCGTGCCGCTGCTCGGTAACCATGGGCTCTGGCTGGCGTTGGCGGTGTTTTTGGCGCTGCGCGGCCTGGCGTTGGGCTGGATCTGGCACCGTCACCAGCTGCGTGGCAGTTGGTTTACTGCACGCTAGTCCAGAAACTTTGTCAGGTAATAAATTAGATTTTTTTATGCTTTTATTCATGTTTACTTACATGTTTTCGGTCCGGGCCTGTTCACGTTAGCTTCTTGTTTGTTGGCGTGTTTTGTTTTTATTTTATTTATTAATGGTTTTTTATACTGGTTTTTTTTATTTTAATTTCTTTGTTTGACTAGAATTAGTCTTGTGGCTGGCGAATGAATGGGCGTGATTACCCTTAAGGTGAGGGCGTAATCAGCCAGAAATGTTTCTGGTTAACCCCGGCCGGTTACAGGGATCGCTGATTCACCACAGGTTAACGGAGAGACTATGAATAAAGATCAAGCCGACGGTAACTGGAAGCAGCTTAAAGGCAAAGTGAAGGAAAAATGGGGCAAGCTGACCGATGACGATCTGACGGTCATCGAAGGGAAACGCGAACAGCTGGTCGGTAAAATTCAGGAACGCTACGGTTATCAGAAAGAGGCGGCCGAGAAAGAGGTGAAAGCCTGGGAAGATCACACCAAACACCGCTGGTAATTTGCAGGGCCGCCATTGAAGGCGGCACGCACAGCGCAGGCCGGCGTCGCCCCATCCTCTGGCGTCCCGGCCGCAGGTACAAGGAAGTACCTGACTTCGTATTGCTTACTTCTTCTTGATGGCGATGCTGTGATCGTGTTCGGCGCAGTCATGCTTGCTGTCGCAAGCCTCAACCTCCACGCAGCCGGCACACAGACCGTGCGCCTCCACCACGCTGTGCCGCAGCGCAAATCCGGCCTCCTGCGCCAGCTTCTGCAGCGTTTCTTCTACGCCCTCGGTAGTGCGTTCAGTCACCTGGCCGCAGCGATCGCAGATAAACAGCGCGGACGTATGCATCGGCTGTTCGAAGTGATGGCACAGCACGTAGCTGTTGGCGGACTCTACCCTATGGATAAAACCTTGCTCCAGCAGAAAATCCAGCGCGCGGTAAACCGTCGGCGGCTTGGCCTGCGGTTCGGCGACGCGCAGCAGATCGAGCAGGTCGTAAGCGCTGATTGCACCGGGTTGCTGAGTCATCAGACGCAGCACTTCCAGCCGTTGCGGCGTCAATCGCACATTGCGTTGCTGGCAGAGGCGTTCCGCCTGCGCCAACAGCTTTTCCTGGGTGGTTGAGTTCATCGCAAATATCCCGGTACGTAAAAAAGCCGATTTTACCATGATTACGGCGAATCGCCGAGAGTTGCCCCTTTTCCCCTGAGGATAGTGCAGAGAAAGGCGCGTTGGCCGCGTTAAACGAGAGGTGTATCACAACTTTTTCCCGCAGGCGGGCGGCAAATCAACATTGCCGATTTTAGCGCTGGAGAGCGGGCGGTGAGAGCGGTATAACGCGCCTCACCCGCGTTAAAAGCTGGAGCCCCGCGTGATGACGGAAAGAGAGAAATTGTTAAACGGCCAGGTGTACAACAGCCGCGATGAAGAACTGATCGCCATGTACCACCGGGCGAGGGCGTTGACTAAATGCCTGGGTGCGCTGGATTCGCATCAGGCGGACGAAAAAAACCGCCTGCTCGGCGAGCTGTTCGGCGCCTGGGGAGAAGCAAGCTGGATTGAAACGCCATTCTGGTGCGACTATGGTCAACATGTCCGCATCGGAAAGAACTGTTTTATCAACGTCAATGCGGTGTTCCTCGACTGCAATACCATCACCATCGGCGATAACACGCTGGTCGGCCCTAACGTGCAAATCTACACGCCGAGTCATCCGCTGAAGGCCGATGAACGCTTCACCGGCGATCCGGATTTTCCTTTCCGCACCTCGGCGCAGCCGGTGTCCATCGGCAACAACGTATGGATCGGCGGCAACGTGGTGATCCTGCCGGGGGTGACCATCGGTGACGGCACCACCATCGGTGCGGGCAGCGTAGTGACCGGCGACATCCCGGCCAACGTGCTGGCGCTGGGGCAGCCGTGCCGGGTTATCCGCGCGTTGGAATAAGTACGGTCGCTGGCCGACGGTTTATCGGCGGGAGTGGGGTAAGGGGGGCGAATGGCTTTCCTTACGGTGTTGCCGTTGTCGGTCATCGGCCAATGCTTGGCGTGCGGCCGCCAGGCGGCTCATGACGGTGCCGATCGGCACCGTCAGCACTTTCGCCGCTTCCCGGTAGGACAGCCCTTCGACATACACCAGAAACAGCGCGTTGCGCTGGGCCGCCGGCAACCGGTTTACGCGCCGCATCACTTCATTGAGCAAGACCGGTTGTTCACCGGTGTCCGCATCGCCCAGCTCTTCCGCCACCATGCAGCCTTGCCCCTGGCGAAGGAGCTGGGCGCGAACTTC
Source organism: Serratia sp. YC16 (assembly GCF_009707615.1). Taxonomy (NCBI): domain Bacteria; kingdom Pseudomonadati; phylum Pseudomonadota; class Gammaproteobacteria; order Enterobacterales; family Yersiniaceae; genus Serratia; species Serratia sp. YC16. The sequence goes on from NZ_WLYN01000004.1 coordinate 60,369, forward strand.
ATTGAGCCAAATAGAGTGCAAGATGGCAAACAGCCAGCGATCCAGATGTGAACCGGGGGTGAATTGCGCGGCGCGCTCCAGCGCACGCACGCAGGTCGCCTGCACCAGGTCGTCGGCGACATCCCGCCGGTGCGAAAGCACCAGCGCATAGCGCCACAGGCGGGAGAGATAGTGGCCGAGTTCATCGCGTATCGCATCGCCGCTGATAGTCACCTCCGCAGGCGCGTCGGATCAAGATTCCGGATGGCGGTCGATGGCTGCCGCCAAATCTCGGTACTCCTCGCACCCGGTGCCGCAAAGCGACTGGATCACCTGCAGCTGTTGGCGCGCCAGGTCGGGCCGCCCTTTCAGCATATAGGCTTCACCCAGGTACTCGCGCACTTTGGGGTATTTCGGATCGAGGGCCACTGATTTTAAATAATAGCCGATACCCTCATCGGTGCGGCCAAGTTTGCGCGTGGCGTAGCCGCGATAATTCAGCGCTATGGCGGTGTTGGGATTTTTCAGCGTGTTGAGCATATCGATCGCTTCCTGATAGCGGCCGCTTTTCGCCAGTGCATAGGCATAGTTAGTGCGGTCGGCGTCGTCGACTTTGCTGCTTTTATCCACCGTGCAGGTCTGGGTTTTACTGTCGTAGACCTGGCCTTTCGGACAGGTTGGCGGGGTTTGGCCGCTACCGTCGCCGCCCATCGCCAGCGCCCCGCCGGAAAACAGCAGGCAGCCGGCAATGGCCGATGCCAGCAGGCGTTTAATGAAGCTGTTCATGGTTGTGTCCTCAAGGCAGAGGCGCCGTGCGCGCCCGTAATGAGATAACACCTGAGCGAGTGGGTTTATTCGCTTTATCCCCCACTTAATTTTTGTCGGCGACAAGGCGGTTTTCCCAACGGCGCCGATTGTCGTTATAATAGCCGTTTGCGGCCGCGCGCCGTTCGTTGAATTCAGACAGACATCAGGTAGCCAGTAACTCAGCATGACGAAAGACAACCACGCCCCAACCTACGCCGCCAATCGTTTCTCCATCGCGCCAATGCTCGACTGGACCGATCGTCATTGCCGTTACTTCCACCGCCTGCTGACCAAGGAAACGCTGCTGTACACCGAGATGGTGACCACCGGCGCGATCATCCACGGCAAGGGCGACTATCTGGCCTACAGCGAAGAAGAACATCCGGTGGCGCTGCAACTGGGCGGCAGCGATCCGGCCGCGCTGGCGCACTGCGCCAAACTGGCGGAGCAGCGCGGTTACGATGAAATTAACCTCAACGTCGGCTGTCCGTCCGATCGCGTGCAAAACGGCATGTTTGGCGCCTGTTTAATGGGCCAGGCGACGCTGGTCGCCGACTGCATCAAGGCGATGCGCGACGTGGTGTCGATCCCGGTGACGGTGAAGACCCGCATCGGCATCGACGATCAGGACAGCTATGCCTTCCTGTGCGACTTTATTCAGACCGTCGCCGGGCGCGGCGAGTGCGACATGTTCACCATTCACGCCCGCAAAGCCTGGCTCTCCGGCCTCAGCCCAAAAGAAAACCGCGAAGTGCCGCCGCTGGACTACCCGCGCGTCTATCAGCTGAAGCGGGATTTCCCGGCGCTGACCATCGCTATCAACGGCGGGGTGAAAACGCTGGAAGAGGCGCAGCAGCACCTGCAGCATCTGGACGGCGTGATGATGGGGCGCGAGGCGTACCAGAATCCGGGGATTCTGGCGCGGGTCGACAGCGAACTGTTTGGCGCGCAAACCGCGGTGCCGGACAGCGTGGCGATCGTCGAAGCGCTGTATCCGTATATCGAGCGCGAGCTGTCCAACGGCACCTACCTCGGCCACATCACTCGCCACATCCTCGGTTTGTTCCAGGGCGTGCCGGGTGCGCGTCAGTGGCGCCGCCATCTGAGCGAGAACGCCCATAAACCGGGCGCCGATGCGCGGGTGGTGGAGCAGGCGCTGGCGCTGGTGCGCCAACCGCGGGTCGAAATGGCGTAATTAACAAAAAACTTCACCAATAGTTAGTCTTTTTCGCCAGGCATTCAGCGTATCACTGGATGCCTGTCTAATCATTTCAATGCGTTAGCGCTTTCGCCGTTCTGGCACGCTTCTTGTAATTCACTCTGCAGATACGTTGTATTGCAAAGGAGCAATCATGTTGGAAATCTTCTTTCTCATTGGCTTTGTGGTGATGCTGATGGTGACCGGCATCTCGCTGCTGGGGATCTTCGCCGCGCTGTTGGTGGCGGCGGCGTTCATGTTGTTGGGCGGATTGTTCGCGGTGGTGTTTAAGCTGCTGCCGTGGCTGATTTTGGCGGTGGTCGGGGTGTGGATTTACCGCTCGATGCAGAAACCTCAGATCAAACGCTACTGATTTTTTGCTGAATAATCAGTCAGTCACGCTGAAACTTGCGCAATCGCCCGCACCGCTAATGCGGCAGCGATCACAGCTTGGCAGTTTTCCCGCGCGATGTGGCACATAAAGCGTGTTTTTTGCCGGACGGGGCTGTTAGGATATTTATCGATGCAGTGATGCGACCAATTTCATCACCGTGAGAGACAACTAAAATTCGTGTTGCTGAAGCAACCCCTGTCTCTGGCGGACTCTGCTCTACCCCTACAAAACGCAGTAACAGAAAGGGCTCCGCAAGGAGCCCTTTTCTTTGGCCGTTATCAGGGGATCAATAGGCTGGAACCGCTGGTGCTGCGGCTTTCCAGCACCTGGTGCGCGCGTTGGGCGTCGGCCAGCGCGAATTTCTGCTCGTCTTTCACTTCCACCCGAATAGCGCCGCTGCCGATCAGCGAGAACAGCTCGTTGCTGGCGTACTGCAGCTCGGCGCGGTTGGTCACGTAGCCGTTAAGGGAAGGGCGGGTGACATACAGCGAACCTTTCTGATTGAGCAGCGCCAGATCGACCCCGGTCACCGGGCCGGAGGCGTTGCCGAAGCTGACCATCAGACCGCGCCGCTTCAGGCTGTTGAGCGAGGCCTGCCAGGTGCTTTGCCCCACCGAATCGTAAACCACGCCAACCTTCTCGCCATGCGTCAGCTCGGCTACTCGCTGGGCGATATCCTCTTTGTGGTAGTTGATGGTGGCCCAGGCGCCGGCCTGCTTGGCCAGCGCGGCTTTTTCATCGGACCCGACGCTGCCGATCAGGCGCGCGCCCAGCGCTTTGGCCCATTGGCAGGCGATAAGCCCAACCCCGCCTGCGGCGGCATGGAACAGGAACACTTCACCCGGCTGCACTTCGTGGGTCTGGCGCAGCAGATAGTGCACCGTCAACCCTTTCAAGAAAGAGGCGGCACCCTGTTCAAAGCTCAGGTTGTGCGGCAGCAGCGCCACTTTTTCTTCCGGCACGTTGTGGATTTCGCTGTAAGCGCCGAGCGACGACTGCGCATACACCACCCGGTCGCCCGGTTTGATCGCGCTGACCCCGGCGCCGACCTTGACCACCACACCGGCCGCCTCGGTGCCGAGGCCGCTCGGCAGACTGGCCGGCGCGTATAGCCCGCTGCGCACATAGGTGTCGATGTAGTTGATGCCGATCGCCTTGTTCTCGATCTGCACTTCGCCGGCGGCCGGATCGAGCGGTGTAAAATCAACGTATTGCAAGACTTCCGGCCCGCCGGTGGCGGAGAATTGAATGCGCTTGGCCATGTCGTTACCTCGTTGGAGTGTCTGATTTCACCCTATTCTTTTTAGTCGCGGAGATCCAGTTCGCCCGTGCGGGGGCCAATACCTTTTTTGCATCGGTTATGACGCAAAAATCACGTATACTCTCGCGTCAGGATCCTTCATTCGCAACCGGATAAAGACTACGTTTCATGGCAGGAAAAAAACCAACCAACAAAACAAACGCGGACGAAACCAGAGAGCGTTCCAGAGATCGTCAGATGGAAGGGCTGAAGATGCCGCCGCACTCGCTGGAGGCCGAGCAGTCGGTGTTGGGCGGTTTGATGCTGGATAACGAGCGCTGGGACAACGTGGCGGAGCGCGTGGTCGCCAACGATTTCTTCAGCCGTCCGCACCGCCTGATCTTTACCGAGATGCAGCGTCTGCTGGAGATGAGCAAGCCTATCGACCTCATCACCCTGTCCGAATCGCTCGAGCAGAAGGGCGAGCTGGACTCGGTCGGCGGCTTCGCCTACCTGGCCGAGCTGTCGAAGAACACCCCGAGCGCCGCCAACATCGGCGCTTACGCCGACATCGTGCGCGAGCGCGCGGTGGTGCGCGAGATGATCTCGGTCGCTAACGAGATCGCCGACGCCGGCTACGATCCGCAAGGGCGCAGCAGTGAAGATCTGCTCGATCTGGCGGAGTCCCGCGTCTTCCAAATCGCCGAGAACCGCGCCAGCAAAGACGAGGGCCCGAAGGGCATCGAACGCATCCTGGAAGATACCGTGTCGCGTATCGAGCAGCTGTATCAGCAGCCGCACGACGGCGTGACCGGGGTCGATACCGGCTATCAGGACCTCAACAAGAAAACCGCGGGCATGCAAAAGTCCGATCTGATCATCGTCGCCGCCCGTCCATCGATGGGGAAAACCACCTTCGCCATGAACCTGTGCGAAAACGCCGCGATGACCCAGGAAAAACCGGTGCTGATCTTCAGCCTGGAGATGCCCGGCGAGCAGATCATGATGCGTATGCTGGCGTCGCTGTCACGCGTGGATCAGACGCGCATCCGTACCGGCCAGCTCGACGACGAGGACTGGGCGCGCATTTCCAGCACCATGGGCATCCTGCTGGAGAAGCGCAACATGTACATCGACGACTCCTCAGGCCTGACGCCGACCGAAGTGCGCTCGCGCGCGCGGCGCATTTTCCGCGAGCACGACGGGCTTAGCCTGATCATGATCGACTACCTGCAGCTGATGCGCGTGCCGGCCTTGTCCGATAACCGTACGCTGGAAATCGCCGAGATTTCGCGCTCGCTGAAGGCGCTGGCGAAAGAGCTGCAGGTGCCGGTGGTGGCGCTGTCGCAGCTGAACCGTAGCCTGGAGCAGCGCGCCGACAAACGCCCGGTCAACTCCGACCTGCGTGAATCTGGCTCTATCGAGCAGGACGCCGACCTGATTATGTTCATCTATCGTGATGAGGTGTATCACGAGAACAGCGATCTGAAAGGGATCGCGGAAATTATTATCGGTAAGCAGCGTAACGGCCCGATCGGTACCGTGCGCCTTACCTTTAACGGCCAGTGGTCGCGTTTCGACAACTACGCGGGGCCACAATACGATGACGAATAATCAGCTAAGGAACTGAAATGAAAGCGGCAACCGCTGTAATCGACCGCCGCGCTCTGCGACATAATCTGCAACAGGTGCGCCGCCAGGCGCCGCAAAGCCGCCTGATTGCCGTTGTGAAAGCAAACGCTTATGGACATGGCCTGCTGGAAACAGCACACACCCTGCAAGACGCCGACTGCTACGGCGTGGCGCGCATCGGCGAAGCGCTGATGCTGCGCTCCGGCGGCATCGTCAAACCGATCCTGCTGCTGGAAGGCTTCTTCAGCGCCGAAGACCTGCCGGTGCTGGTGGCGAACAACATCGAAACCGCGGTGCACAGCATCGAACAGCTCGAAGCGCTGGAGCAGGCCGAGCTGGCGCGTCCGGTGCCGGTGTGGATGAAGCTCGATACCGGCATGCATCGGCTGGGGGTGCGCCCCGAGCAGGCGGAGGCGTTTTATCAGCGCCTGTGCGCCTGCCGCAACGTGGCGCAGCCGGTCAATATCATGAGTCACTTCAGTCGCGCCGACGAGCCGGAATCCGACACCACGTTGAAACAGATCGCCTGCTTTGAGCAGTTCGCGCGCGGCAAACCGGGCCAGCGCTCGGTCGCCGCTTCCGGCGGCACGTTGCTGTGGCCGGACGCCCACAACGAGTGGGTACGACCTGGCATCATTCTGTACGGCGTATCGCCGCTGGATAACGGCAGCGGCGCCGAGCATGGGCTGCAGCCGGCGATGACCCTGAAATCCAGCCTGATCGCGGTGCGCGAACACAAGGCCGGTGAAGCGGTCGGCTACGGCGGCACCTGGGTAAGTCCGCGCGATACCCGGCTGGGGGTGGTGGCGATGGGGTACGGCGACGGCTATCCGCGCAGCGCGCCGACCGGTACGCCAATCCTGATCAACGGCCGCGAAGTGCCGATCGTCGGCCGGGTGTCGATGGACATGATTTCGGTCGATCTCGGGCCGGACGCCGCCGATAAGGTGGGAGATGAAGCGGTGCTGTGGGGGCCGGCGTTGCCGGTCGAGCGTATCGCCGTCTGTACCGGCATCAGCGCTTATGAACTGATCACCAAGCTCACGCAGCGCGTGGCGATGGAATACATCGGCGACTGATGCGCCGCAGGGGCCGACGTGCGTCGGCCCCGTTCCTCAACGCGTTACTTCTTTACCGCCAACCATTTGTCGATAATCTTCTGATACTCGCCGGTCGCCTTGGCCAGGTGCAGCCACTGATCCACATACAGTTTCCAGCTCAAATCGTCGCGCGGCAGCATGTAAGCCTTCTCGCCGTACTGCATCGGCTTGGTCGGATTCACTGCGCACAGCTTCGGATAACGCTTCTGCTGATACAGCGCCTCGGAGGCGTCGGTGATCATTACGTCCGCCTTGCGATCCACCAGCTGCTGGAAAATGCTCATGTTATCGTGCGTCAGCGTCAGCTTGGCTTTTGGCAGATAGGCGTGAACGAAGGCTTCGTTGGTGCCGCCCGCCGGCTCCAGCAGGCGCACCGACGGTTTGTTGATCTGTTCGAGAGTGCGGTATTTCTTCACGTCGGTGCAGCGCACCAGCGGGATTTTGCCGTCGGTATCCAGTTTGTCGGCGAAGAACACCTGTTTTTGCCGCTCCAGCGTGACGGAGATGCCGCCCATGGCGATATCGCACTTGCCGGAGGCGAAGTCCGGCGTCAGGGTTTTCCAGCTGGTTTTCACCCACTTCACTTTGGCGCCCAGGCTCTTGGCCAGCGATTCCGCCATGTCGATGTCGATGCCTTCATAGCCGCCGTCTTCCTTGAGGAAGGTATAGGGCTTGTAGTCGCCGGTGGTGCAGACCTCCAGGGTCTTTTGCTGCAGCACTTTGTCCAGGTGGGATTGCGCGCCGGCGCTGCCGGCGGCGAGCAGCAGCGCGAGGGGGAGTAGCTTTTTCATCTGGCGTCCTTTTTATACATTCGTGGTTTTATGCGTTACTTCGCCGTTAATTGTCGTTTGCCTGCATGAGTTAGCCGTTTTTTATGCCGCTTACCGGCGAAAACGCCGGGCGTTGCTGCTGTACGCGATTTAAGCGCCAGGGTGTGACGTCGGCAACGGTAAAAAAACTGGTAGGCTGTAACGTCAACATTTATTAACACAGTTTACAGGTGGCTATGTACAACATTGACGATTTTGATATGAAAATCCTGACGCTGTTACAGGCCAACGGCCGTCTGACCAATCAGGAGCTGAGCGAGCTGGTGGGGCTCTCCGCCTCCCAATGTTCGCGGCGGCGCATCAGCCTGGAGCAGGCGCAGCTGATCCGCGGCTACCACGCGCGGCTGGCGCCGGAGGCGGTCGGCCTGGGGCTGGTGGGGCTGATCGAAGTCAGTCTGATCACGCACGCGCAGGAGCAGATCGACAGCTTTCATCAGATGCTGGAGGAAGTGGACGCGATCCTTGACGCTTACAAGACCACCGGCGACGCTGATTACCTGCTGAAAGTGGCGGTGGCGGACCTGCCGGCGCTGAGCGAATTCATCAGCCAGACGCTGTCGCCGCACAAAAGCGTGGCGCATATCAAAACGGCGGTGGTGCTCAATCGCATCAAGGAAAACGGTTTATTGCCGGTGGCGAGATAAAGCTAAAACCGAACGCGGTTTTCCGTCTATATTAGGAACGTAACGCTGTGCCCAAAACCACAATAAACCAGGAGAAAAAACCCGTGTTCCAGAACGTTGACGCCTATGCCGGCGATCCCATTCTGTCGCTGATGGAAAAATTCAAACAAGACCCGCGCGCGCACAAGGTGAACCTGAGCATCGGCCTGTACTACGATGCGCAGGGCATCATCCCGCAGATGCGGGCGGTCGCCGCGGCGCAAGCGCAGTTGAACAGCGTCGAACATGGCGCCTCGGTATACCTGCCGATGGAAGGGCTGCAGTCTTACCGTTCCGCCATTCAGCAACTGCTGTTCGGCGCGCAGCACCCGATGCTGCAGCAGGGGCGCATCGCCACCATTCAGACCGTCGGCGGTTCCGGCGCGCTGAAAGTGGGTGCCGATTTCCTGAAAAGCTACTTCCCGGATTCGCAGGTGTGGGTCAGCGATCCTACCTGGGAAAACCACGTCGCCATCTTCAGCGGCGCCGGTTTCAAAGTGAATACCTATCCGTATTTCGACAGCGAAAGCCTGGGCGTGAAGTTCGACGCCATGCTCGCCGCGCTGAAACAGCTGCCGAAGCACAGCATCGCGCTGCTGCACCCATGCTGCCACAACCCGACCGGTTCCGACCTGACCCCCGCCCAGTGGGATGAAGTGGTCAAGGTGATCGCCGAACGTGAAATCATTCCGTTCCTCGACATCGCCTATCAGGGCTTCGGCGGCGGCATGGAGCAGGATGCTTACGCCATTCGCGCCATCGCGGCGGCCGGTTTACCGTGCCTGGTGAGCAACTCGTTCTCGAAGATCTTCTCGCTGTACGGCGAGCGCGTCGGCGGCCTGTCGGTGGTGTGCGAAAGCGAAGAAGCGGCCGGGCGCGTGCTGGGCCAGCTGAAGGCCACCGTGCGCCGCAACTACTCGAGCCCGCCGAACTTCGGCGCGCAGCTGGTGGCCAAAGTGTTGAACGACGCCCAGCTGAAAACCCAATGGCTGGACGAAGTGGAGAGCATGCGCACCCGCATTCTCGAGATGCGTCATGCGCTGGTGGACACCCTGAAGAGCGCGCTGCCGCAGCGCAACTTCGATTACCTGCTGGCGCAGCGCGGCATGTTCAGTTACACCGGCTTCAGCGCGGCGCAGGTCGATCGTCTGCGTGAAGAGTTTGGCGTCTACCTGATCCACAGCGGGCGCATGTGCGTGGCCGGTTTGAACCACAACAACGTGCGTCAGGTGGCCGAGGCGTTTGCCGCGGTGCAGTAACGCCTGTTAGTCTGAACGGACGTTGATCGAGGAGCGATAGCGATATCGCTCCTTTTTTATTGCCGGCGCGCCGCCGAAGTTGCCGCAAACCGGAGAGAGAATATACTGATTGAGGGGCGCTCACTCATGTGGCATCAGCAAACGCTAATCCTCAGCGCAAAAGCGCGTGGCTTTCATCTGGTTACCGACGAGATCGCCAACCAGTTAACCCACTTACACCGCCTGCAAACCGGCCTGCTGCATCTGTTGCTGCAGCATACCTCGGCCTCGCTGACGCTCAACGAGAACTGCGATCCCACGGTGCGAGCCGATATGGAGCAGCATTTCCTGCGTCAGGTGCCGGAAAACGCACCCTATCAGCATGACTACGAAGGGCCGGACGACATGCCGGCGCACATCAAATCCTCGCTGCTGGGCGCTTCCTTGACACTGCCCGTCAGGCACGGGCGGCTGATGCTGGGCACATGGCAGGGCATCTGGCTGGGGGAGCACCGCATCCACGGCGGAGCACGCCGTATTGTGGCCACATTACAGGGGGAGTAACCCAATGAATAACAGCGCATTGCTGGAGTACTGCATGGCGAAGCCGGGCGCGGAACAAAGCGACCAAAACCAGTGGCAGGCCAGCCAGATCAAGGTGGGCGACGTGATGTTCGCCATGGTGTGCGAGGTGGAAGGGCGGCCGGCGCTGGCGGTCAAGTCCAGCCCGGAGCTGGCGGAAAGCCTGCGCGAACACCATCCGGAGATCGTCGCCTGCGACGGTCTGAACAAGGCGCACTGGAATACGGTGTTCCTCGACGGCAACCTGCCGAACTCGCAGTTTTACACGCTGATCGACAGCTCTTATCAGCTGGTGGTGGAAGGCCTGCCCGAACACGTGCGCCAGGAACTGCGCGCCTGATTGCCGGGCGGCGGCGCCGCCCGTTTTTTCCCGTTCTTTCGTCTTAAAGCGTGATCGCGGTCCTGATTTGGGAACGTTCCCTTTTTATCGCCTGGCTAAAGCGACTACGCTTGAGCCTTCAAGCAACGCGGATTAAGGAGGCCGATATGGCCATCAGCGAAGAAAAGCGCAAGATGATCGCCGGAGAGCTGTACGACGCCGGCGATGAACTGCTGCGCAGCGAACGCCGGCGCGCACGCCAACTGACGCATCGCTACAACCATTCGTCGCCGGAAGAGGGCGAGCTGCGCAAGCAGTGGCTGGATGAGCTGCTGGGCCGCTATCAGGGCGGCACCATCGAGCCGACGTTCCGTTGCGACTACGGCTATAACATCTATCTCGGCAAGAATTTCTACGCCAACTTCGACTGCGTGATCCTCGACGTATGCGAGGTGCATATCGGCGACAACTGCCTGCTGGCGCCGGGCGTGCATATCTACACCGCCACTCATCCGCTGGATGCCGAGACTCGCGTCGGCGGGGCGGAGTTCGGCAAGCCGGTCAAGATTGGCGACAACGTGTGGATCGGCGGGCGTGCGGTGATCAATCCGGGCGTAACCATCGGCGATAATGCGGTCGTGGCGTCCGGCGCCGTGGTCACCAAAGACGTGCCGGCCAACTGCGTGGTGGGCGGTAATCCGGCGCGCGTGCTGAAAACGCTGTAGGCGCGCCGGAGTAGGTTAAAACATGCTGCCGTGGCGCTCGAAGCCGTGCATCTCAATGTCTTTGAGCGCCTTGAAGCGTTTAACCATCACCGCATGGTCAGACAGCAGATTGCTGATGCGGACAAACAGCTCTTTATTCTCGTCTTCACACTGTTCCAGCCAGGCCTGCGGGTTCACGCCATGTTGCATCCAGGGGCCGACGGCCAGCAACCGCACCGTGTTGGCGTAGTTCGGGCACACCGCGAGCGCCACGCGATCGGCGGAATACTCCTGTGCGCGAGTCGTCGCCAGGCCGGGCAGCAGCAGCGACTGCGGCACGACGCCGATCGCCAGACGCCACAGCGACACATGGCGCAGTTTGTGGTGGGCCAGCTCATGCGCCAGCACGAACTCCACGATCTCCGGCGCGGTAGGCATCAGCATGGCGATTTCAGAATGGATCACCACGTAGCGCTGGCGGCGATTGCACTCCAGCGCGAAGGCGTTGACCACGCCGTTGCCGTTGGTCAGATAAAGCTTGGGCAGCGTCTTGAGTTCCAGCCGCCGGCCGATATCCTGATACAGCGCAAATAATTCCGGAAATTGCGCCGGCCCGATGCGCAAGGCGTTGGATTTCGCCTGTGCGGCGAGATAGAAACGATAAATATAGAAAGCGATCGGGATCAGCGGTAATAACGCAAGCAGGCTGAGGGTATCCAATGTTTCCTTGGCGTCGTCTCCCAATCCAAGTGCAGTGCCATCCGTATTTACCACGACGGCGGCGATACCAAATAAAAAACCGAGCAACGTAATTATCGCCGACAGCCAGATCATGGGCATTTCCCATCGATGCCGAAATGCGGTGAAATTGCGGCTCTCTGTCGCATGATGTTGACACATAAAATATCCTTAATAAGAGGGAGTCACGCCTGACATTGTCAGGTAAATAATCAATGCTTAATTATCCATCCGTTTACCTAACAATCAGCTAAACTATAGTTCATTTTTTAACCGCGACGTTTTCCCTGCCTGCACAGACCCTGGGCAACAACCTCAGAAGCTGTAACTGGCGCTGGTGAAGGCCATGCCCGAGGTGGTTTTCTCGACGATAGGGCTGTCGGCCGCATCGCCCAGCAGACGGGTCACGCCGACCCCGGCCTGGAAAGCGACGTTCGGCCGCCACTGATAATTGAGGGCGGCGGTGAGCGTGGCGTCCTTAAATCCGCTGCCCGGCCGATAAGCGCTAAAGGCGCTGCGTTGAGCCTGCTGCGACGTTACGCCGAAATAGCCGCGTTGATAGCCGCTGTTGGCCCAGGTGGTGGAGAGGTTGCCGATCAACGTCAGCTGTTCGCTGAGCGGATATTGCCCGGTGAGCCCGGTTTCCACATAGGCGGTGTGGCCCAGTTCTTCCCCGCCGTAGCTGCGTTTGCGCGTCGCCTGCATCCCTTTGACATAGGCGCGGAAGGGATCGAATTGGTAGCTTAGCTCGGCGCCGGCCTCCAGTGCGCCACCCAGTTTTCCCATGCCTTTGAGCCGGGTGTTGCGGCCGCGCAAGGTTCTGATTTCTTCGTCACGACCGGCGTCATAGTTAAGCAACAGCGCGATGCCGATGGGCCCGGCCAGCGGAAATTGCCAGCGCGCCCCTTCGCTGCCCGCGCTGAACTCTCCCCAGTTGGCGTTTTGATAGCCGGCATTCACCTGATACAGAGGTTCAATACTGTAAAAAGAAGAGCCTTCATAGGCGGGGGCGACGGCGAGACCGCCGGCGAGCGTCAAAGACGCTTCGCCGTCTTGCGCCTGACCGGCGAGGGGGAAAAACAATAACAGCGCGGCGGCAGAGGTTCCCAATTTATTATCCACGTTAAACACCTTTTATATCATCCCATTGAAAGTACGAGCCAATAGGCCCATTCATTTATTGAAGGCTATTTATAAACGCTATGTTTATATTGATTAATATGCGCGCGGTGCACAGGCGCGGCGTTATTTCATCGGAATAGTGAAGCGCATGGGGAATAAACAAAAGGCAAACAGGCGGCATTCAGGAGGGATTTTATTTTTCGAGGTGAAGAAACTGCCTGTTTTTAAAGGCATGATTCAGAAGAAGCAAAAAATCGGCATATTATGCCAATCACTAAAGCGATAGGTGTTTCTCGGCGAAAAGTGCGGAATATTAAAAAAATGAGGCGGACGATTCCGCCTCGTTGAGAGAATAACCCGCCGTTATTTTGCCAGCAGCGGTTTCAGGAAGCGCGCGGTGTGCGATTTTTCACAATCGGCGACCGTTTCCGGCGTGCCGGCGACCAGGATCTCGCCGCCGCCGCTGCCGCCTTCCGGCCCCAGATCGACGATCCAGTCGGCGGTTTTGATCACGTCCAGGTTATGCTCGATGACCACGATGGTGTTGCCCTGATCGCGCAGCTGATGCAGCACCGCCAACAGCTGTTGGATATCGGCGAAGTGCAGACCGGTGGTCGGTTCGTCGAGGATATACAGCGTCTGGCCGGTGCCGCGTTTCGACAGCTCGCGCGCCAGCTTCACGCGCTGCGCCTCACCGCCGGAGAGCGTGGTGGCCGACTGGCCGAGGCGGATGTAGGACAGGCCGACATCCATCAGGGTCTGCAGCTTGCGCGCCAGCGCCGGCACCGCGTCGAAGAAATCACGCGCTTCTTCGATGGTCATCTCCAGCACTTCGTGGATGCTCTTGCCTTTGTACTTCACTTCCAGCGTTTCGCGGTTATAGCGTTTGCCCTTGCACTGGTCGCACGGCACGTAGATGTCCGGCAGGAAGTGCATCTCGACCTTGATCACCCCGTCGCCCTGGCAGGCTTCACAGCGCCCGCCCTTGACGTTGAAGCTGAAACGGCCCGGCGTGTAACCGCGGCTGCGTGATTCCGGCACGCCGGCGAACAGCTCGCGCACCGGAGTGAAGATACCGGTGTAGGTGGCCGGGTTGGAGCGCGGCGTGCGGCCGATCGGGCTCTGATCGATGTCGATCACCTTGTCGAAATGCTCCAGGCCGGTCACTTCGCGGAACGGCGCCGGTTCGGCGATGGTGGCGCCGTTGAGCTGGCGCTGGGCGATCGGGAACAGCGTATCGTTGATCAGCGTCGATTTGCCGGAGCCGGACACGCCGGTGATGCAGGTAAACAGACCGACCGGCAGCGTCAGCGTCACGTCTTTCAGGTTGTTGCCGCGCGCGCCGCTCAGCTTCAGCACCTTGGTCGGATCGGCCTGCACGCGCTGCGCCGGAATGGCGATCTCGCGTTTACCGCTGAGGAACTGGCCGGTCAGCGACTCCGGCTGCGCCATGATGTCGTCGACGGTGCCTTCCGCCACCACCTGGCCGCCGTGCACGCCGGCGCCGGGGCCGATGTCGATCACATGGTCGGCGGCGCGGATGGCGTCTTCGTCATGCTCCACCACGATCACCGTGTTGCCGAGGTTGCGCAGGTGGATCAGCGTTTCCAGCAGGCGCTCGTTGTCGCGTTGGTGCAGGCCGATCGACGGCTCATCCAGCACGTACATCACGCCCACCAGGCCGGCGCCGATCTGGCTAGCGAGGCGGATACGCTGCGCTTCGCCGCCGGAGAGCGTTTCCGCCGAACGGGACAGCGACAGGTAGTTCAGGCCGACGTTCACCAGGAATTTCAGGCGATCGCCGATCTCTTTCAGCACTTTTTCGGCGATCTTGGCGCGCTGGCCGCTGAGCTTCATGTTCTGGAAGAAGGTCATCGCGTGGCCGATGCTCAGATCGGAGATCTCCGGCAGCGTAGTGTCTTCGACGAACACGTTGCGGGCTTCTTCGCGCAGGCGGGTGCCGTGGCATGAGGCGCACGGTCGGTTGCTGATGAACTTCGCCAGCTCTTCGCGCACCGCACTGGACTCGGTCTCTTTATAGCGGCGCTCCATGTTGTGCAGCACGCCTTCGAACGGATGGCGGCGCACGGTGGTGTCACCGCGATCGTTGATGTATTTGAATTCGATCGACTCTTTGCCGGAACCGCTCAGCACCGCCTTCTGCACGTTGGCGCTCAGGGTGTTGAACGGCGCTTCCACGTCGAACTCATAGTGCTCCGCCAGCGAGCGCAGCATCTGGAAGTAGTAGAAGTTGCGGCGATCCCAGCCGCGGATCGCGCCGCCGGCCAGCGACAGCTCGGGGTTCTGCACCACGCGATCCGGATCGAAGAACTGCTGCACGCCCAGGCCGTCGCAGGTCGGGCAGGCGCCGGCCGGGTTGTTGAAGGAGAACAGGCGCGGTTCCAGCTCGCGCATGCTGTAGCCGCAGATCGGGCAGGCAAAGTTGGCGGAGAACAGCAGCTCGTCCGCTTTTTCGTCGTCCATATCCGCCACTACCGCGGTGCCGCCGGACAGCTCCAGCGCGGTTTCGAACGATTCGGCCAGGCGCTGCGCCATGTCGTCGCGCACCTTGAAACGGTCGACCACCACTTCGATAGTGTGTTTCTTCTGCAGCTCCAGCTTCGGTGGATCGGACAGATCGCACACTTCACCGTCGATGCGAGCGCGGATATAGCCCTGGGCGGCCAGGTTTTCCAGCGTTTTGGTGTGCTCGCCCTTACGGTCTTTCACCACCGGCGCCAGCAGCATCAGGCGTTTGCCTTCCGGCTGGCTCAGCACATTGTCGACCATCTGGCTGACGGTTTGCGCCGCCAGCGGTACATGGTGATCCGGGCAGCGCGGCTCACCGACGCGGGCGAACAGCAGGCGCAGGTAGTCGTGGATCTCGGTGATGGTGCCGACCGTGGAGCGCGGGTTGTGCGAGGTGGATTTCTGTTCGATGGAGATCGCCGGCGACAGGCCTTCGATATGATCGACGTCCGGCTTTTCCATCAACGACAGGAATTGGCGCGCATAGGCGGAGAGCGATTCGACATAGCGCCGCTGCCCTTCGGCATACAGCGTATCGAAAGCCAGCGATGACTTGCCGGAACCGGACAGGCCGGTGACGACGATCAGTTTGTCACGCGGGATAATCAGGTTGATGTTTTTCAGATTATGGGTTCGAGCACCACGAACTTCGATATTGTCCATTTACACTTCCCGTCTTGATGATACACCGCGCCTGTCGCGATTTTTGCGGGGGATTTTGTGATGGATCTCGCAAAAAACCGGCACAGCCTGGTCGAAACGCATAATTATGACACAAAAAAACCTGAATGAATATCCAGTATGCGAATGCAACAAGGCCGATCGAAAAGACAATTCTGGAATGCAATTCGCACTTATCAACACGGGTGTGGTTTCGTACTCAGCGTGGTAAACTGACGCGTTTATACTGTGTAGAAATCAATCATCGGGAGAAGTGCTCATGGCCAGCAGAGGCGTAAACAAAGTAATTCTGGTCGGGAATCTGGGTCAGGATCCAGAAGTCCGTTACATGCCGAACGGCGGCGCAGTGGCCAACATTACCCTGGCGACCTCCGAAAGCTGGCGTGACAAAGCGACCGGCGAACAGAAAGAGAAGACCGAGTGGCACCGCGTCGTGCTGTTCGGCAAACTGGCCGAAGTGGCGGGCGAATACCTGCGCAAAGGCTCTCAGGTTTACATCGAAGGCTCCCTGCAGACGCGTAAATGGCAGGATCAGAGCGGCCAGGATCGTTACACCACCGAGATCGTGGTTAACGTCGGCGGCACCATGCAGATGTTGGGCGGCCGCCAGGGCGGCGGCGCACCGGCCGGTCAGTCTGCCGGCGGCCAGGGCGGTTGGGGCCAGCCTCAGCAGCCACAGGGCGGCAACCAGTTCAGCGGCGGCCAGCAGCAGTCTCGTCCGGCGCAGAACAGCGCACCGGCGACCAGCAACGAACCGCCAATGGATTTCGACGACGATATTCCGTTCTGATATCCGGCCGTTTACAGCCAACAAAAAAGCCCCGCAAGGGGCTTTTTTGTTTTTGCAGCCTCAGCGCTCTGGCGATGAGGCCAATAATTGTCGGGCTGCGTTCAATACGTTGACCCGTTTTTCGTTTTTTTGCATCACCAGATAAACGTCGATATGCAATCTTTCATTCATTTGTGCATCCAGGTGGCGATAGCACAAGCCCGCCCGGGTGGATACGCACATCGATTGTGGCATCAGTGCCATGCCTTTTCCCCGGGCGATGCTGGCCAGCATGATCAGTGAATCGTCGGGTTCCGCTTTGCGCTTCAGTACAAAAGGCAGTGATTGAAGGACATTTTCGCACTTATCATAAAAACCCGGGTTTGCACTGCGGGAGAACCAGTAGAGCGGCAGATCGACAACGTCGCGCAGCGATACGGTATCTTGAATGCTGGCGGGATGAGACGAAGGCAGCGCCAACATGAGCGGTTCTCGATACAACCAACGAAATTCAAAGGCTTCTTCGCCGTTAGGCGCTTTCTCGCCGACAAGCGCGATATCCAGATTCCCCCGAGCCAAGATCTGCAGTAACTGTTTTGACGTCAGTTGATGAGCGGAGATCTCATCGGCATCGATGAGCTTTTCCAAATGGGCATTGATGGTGGGGATCAGACTGAAATCCAGCGTACGCGTGACGCCGATTTTCACCGTGTCGCTCTCGACATTGAGTCGTTGAACCAAATGAGAAAGCTGATTAATGAGTTGTTTGGCTTGCTCCTCCAGTTTGATTCCCGCCTCAGTTAAATGCACCTGATGGGTATCGCGGGTAAACAGCGGGCAACCAATCACGTCCTCGAGGCACTGGATTTGCCGGGTCAACGGCGGTTGCGTCATTCGCATTCTTTCGGCTGCCCGGCGAAAATTCAGCTCGTGTGCGACGGCGAGAAAGCACTGCAACTGCTTAATTGTGGGTAGTTTTTCATTGAAAATCGTCAATTACGGGCTCCGACGTCATTCGACCTGACGCTGATTGGCGAAAGGTGGGCGATAGCAAATAAAATCCAGAATCAACACGTCGGGTACAGCGGTATTCTATTTTTTGTATCAGATTACCTGAACGGTTGTTATATTTCCATAACATTATTGATACAAAAGTTATATTACAAAACTAACAATTCTCTAATGTTATGGACTTGTTATTGTGAAGCCTCTGAACACACACATCTACAGAGGTTTATTTATGTCGGCAAAATACGTACTCATTACTCGCTTCCCACTGAAAGACAATACCGATAAGTCACAATTCAAATCGCTGGCGAATAGCCATGCTGGAAAATACTTTGTCTCGGATGAGCAAAATATTAACGAATTGCTCGAATTACGCGCATTTTCCTCCATCGAGGAAATTGCCGCTCAGGAAAGTGAGTTGGAGTCTGCATTCCATTCGTTTTCTGCCGTGCTTGCCGGTGACGTTCGCCGTGAGCTGGTCAAGTTCGTTGAAGCGCCTATTGACACCGTTGACGATATTCCCGCCACTGAGTATGTCCAACTGCGTCATGTGGAGGTTCCTGCAGAAAATTACAGTCAATATCGTCACTGGCGTGAAGAAACTATTTTCAATGTCGTTCGTGATAACAAAGATAAAATCACCAGCTTCGGCGCATATCACTCACTGATCAGCGGCCAACCAGGCGTTATGTTTATCTCGGCTTTCAATGGAAATAAAGAGGCCTATAAAGAAGCTTTCACCAATGCCCGTTATCAGACCATTATTCAACAAGCCGGAGATAGCTATATTACCGGCGGAAATGAAGGTCTTTATACCCGTATTTATCGTTCAGTTTCTTGTTGTTGATAACTTGAGGTTGTAATGAAAAATCAAGCAATGTCGAAGAAAATCGTGGTCGTCGGTGATAAGTTTAGCGAGTTCTCTAACGGTAAAGACGTTGTAACCATTAGCCAGTTAGAACTTATCACTCAAATCCCTGCTCATATTATAGATACTAACAGCCAATTTATTGTTGGCCAGGGTGTGCGCGATGATTATGCCGGGAAAGTGCTGGAGAACCAGCATCGCAACAGAAGTCATGACAATAAATTAGATCTGACCGAGTTGGAAAAGCTGACGGCGACAGCAAGAAACGCCTATTCGCATAAAAAAATAAATCACAACACATTGATTGGCGCCGCAGAGAAAGTTGAGGATAACTTGTTTACTCTGCCTTTACTGATTGATGAACGTTGTGAACTGATGGCCGACCACCAGACGGGACAACATATTCAGGGGATGATTTTGGTTGAGGCGTGTCGCCAAACCTTTATTGCTGTCACCGAAGAATTCTACCTGCCTGACAGCGCAGGAAAATC
This sequence comes from Serratia sp. YC16, assembly GCF_009707615.1. Classification (NCBI taxonomy): domain Bacteria; kingdom Pseudomonadati; phylum Pseudomonadota; class Gammaproteobacteria; order Enterobacterales; family Yersiniaceae; genus Serratia; species Serratia sp. YC16. Next base: position 79,260 of record NZ_WLYN01000004.1, read on the forward strand.
CTACTATGTCATCAATGATATGAACATCAAGTTTGAAAACTTCCTGTTCCCGTTGCCGGCGATTGTCCACTATGAGTTGGTGGAGCAGAACGTGAATGAACGCCGCGCGCGCTTCAAAGCGGAGATCCGCATCTCTCAGCACACTACGCTGTGCGCGAGCATGTCGGTATCGTTTACCGTTTATCCGGCTTCGGTTATCGGTGAAAAAGAAGCGGTGTTGGCGACAGAGATGACGCATACCCTTTTGCAGAATGCCGGTCTCGGCGTCCCGAGTGAAAGAGGGGGCGTGCATGCCTGAGACTAACGGCCAGCGCTACTCTCTGGCCGTGACCACGCAGGGGCCGCTTTACCCCCCTGCGGAGGTTGTGGATGCCAAGGGAAACTTTGTGGTCATCGGGCAGATCCCGCGCCAAAACGGCATTGAGTGGGGGGGCGCAATTGTAGATAAAAACAGCCCATTACCCGCGTTTGGCCAGGCTTTACCCTATACCGTCATCGACGAACTGCAGACATTGACGGCCGAACAGTTGGCGGATATCACCCTGTACACGCTGCCGCTGCCGTTGCCGCTGAATAACTACCCGATGACGTTTGCACCGGAGCAACGGCCGGAGGCCGCTAACGATCGCAGGCCAAGCGTGCCGCTGCATGAAGGCTACATCGCCGACATGCGAACCACCGACGGCCCGCGCCGGCTGCCGGCGATTACTTTGGCCGATTGGATGACGGCGCAAGGCGAACTCGTCGTTAGCCTCAGTGAAGATCGCCGCTCGGCCCGTTTCGATTTCCGCTTTCATTATCTGGTGCCGAATAGCGTTTATACCGTGATGAGCTTGCGAGAGCGTGACCTGTCGCCGCTTGCGCCAACCCGGCCGGGACCACTGGGGATCCCCAACGTGTTCGTGACAGACGCGCAGGGCCACGCCGAATTTTGGGCTGAATTGCCCAACCCTTTCCCGGCCGCGAGCGAAAATAGCAACCGGGTGATTAATGTCGTGGTTTTATTTATGAGCTGTCGCCAGAGCTTTGGCGGCGCGATAGGCATTTATGGATTGGGGGGCGATATTCATGCGCATCTGAAATTGCCTGCATTATCTTTTAGCGAATTTACCACTGTGGAATAAGGTTTCCTATGCCAGTTGTTCAAGTTACTACCTGGAAAATGAATGATGAGACTAAAGTGAAAAAACTCATCGAAGAAATTACGCACTCGGTCCATTTACATTGTGGGGCGCCGTTAGACAAGATTTCCGTTGTCATCAGCGAAATTTCGCCATCGCGTTGGGCGGATGCCGGTGTATTGGGTAACGATACCGCTTTTCCGGTGAAAAGCCGCCGCAAGACTTATGAGGAGGAAGCGTGACGTCTGCTGCGGCATTTTTCGATGTAGATGAAACCTTGATTAAAATGAAGAGCATGTTCCATTTTTATCATTATTGGAGCAATGTTCGCGGCACTCAGAAAGCTTATGAGGAATTTATTAAACGCTTTCAACAGGCGGTTGCAGAAGGCGTGCCGCGAGAGGTGCTCAATCGTATGTATTACAGGCAGTTTTCCGGCATAGATATCGATGATGTTTATCAGGTAGCGGAGGACTGGTTTCATGAATATCTGCAGGAACAGGATGCTTATATCGCCTCTGCCGTCGATCGTTTTCAGCGCCATAAAATCAGCGGGCATCTCACCGTTTTTATTTCAGGCTCCATGTTGCCGTTATTGAAACCGTTAGGGTTGAGGCTCGGCGCCGATGCCATTCTTTGCACTCAATTGCTGTTGGATGCGAAAGGGAAACTGACCGGGGAAATCGGTGAGCCGCAAACGATCGGGCAGGGCAAGCAGCGGGCGCTATTGTCATTTAGCCAAAGCCATAATATCGATTTGAGAAAAAGTTTCGCCTATGGCGACGATCTCTCTGATATTCCGATGCTGTCAGCGACGGGCAACCCCGTTTGTGTAGGCGAACATTCAAACCTGGCGGAATATGCGCGCCGGAATAATTGGAACATGCTGGCGGAAAATGCTCCCAATTAATTGAGGATACGATGAAAAATTTATCAAGTGACAATCAGCCATTGAGCATTAAAACCTGGTTGGCATTGGTGATCTTGGCCCTGTCCACGTTCACCATTGTTACCACTGAATTAGCGCCTATCGGCCTGTTGACGCCGATGGCCGAAGGCCTGCACCAGTCAGAGTCGATGATCGGCCTGACAGTCACGCTCTATGCGTGGGTTGGCGCGATCAGCGCACTGTTGTCTTCGCTGTTTCTGGGCAACTTGCCTAAAAAGCTGCTGTTGCTGACGTTGACGCTGATCATCCTGGTCTCCAACAGTCTGTGCGCCATGGTTGAAAATTACCACTGGTTACTGGCTGCCCGCGTGATCGGCGCTTTGGCGCACGGCGCATTCTGGGCGATGATCGGTGCAACGGCGGTATCGCTGGTGCCGACAAGATTCATCGGGCTGGCCACGTCCATCGTTTTCGGTGGCGTCTCTGCGGCCAGCGTATTCGGTGTGCCGCTGTCGAATTATATCGGGCTGAACGTCGGCTGGCGGCCTGCTTTTTGGTTGATGTCTCTGCTGAGTGTGATTGCATTGGTGGGAATTGCTTTGGTCGTGCCGAAGGTGAAGGCCAGTAGCGCCCTCGGCTTCGAGGCATTGGCTCGCGTATTGCGTTCAGGCGCGCTGTGGCGCATCTACGGTGCGACTTTGCTGGCCATCACGGCGCATTTCGCTGCATTCACCTTTATTGAACCCTGGTTGCACAGCGTTGGGGCAGTCACTTCCAGCATGATCCCGGTGATGCTTTTCGTTTTCGGTATTGCCGGCCTGGCGGGCAACTTTGTCACCGGCGTGTTTATCGACAAATGGTTGAAACCGATGGTGGTGCTGTCTGTCGTGCTGATCGCCGCAACGCTGCTGACCCTTGGCCAGATGGGCAACAGCCTGACGAGTGCGGAAATTCTGGCGTTGGTGATCGTCTGGGGCCTGGCCGTTTCCGGCATCTTCGTCGGTTTCCAAACCTGGGTGCTGCGCCTGGCCGGTGAAAATGCGTTCCCCGCTTCAGCGATTTACGTCTCCTTCTTTAATGGTGCCATCGGCTGCGGCGCGTTGGCAGGCGCATGGCTGGTGTCGTTGTACAGCATTCCTGCGTTATTGATGATCGCGGGTATCGCCATTGCGCTCTCGTTGCTGCTGATCGCGATGATTCCGGTAAAAGCCGAACAAGCAGCGGCGCTGGTGGGAGAAGCGCCATGAGAAGCGGGGATGCGTTGACGCAGCACGGGCGCGCGATTATGGATCGGCTTGAAACGGGCTTGGCCGATAAGGTGACCGGCCGTCTGCGGGAGTTGGACGACGACCTGCCGCGTTTGATCACCGATTATGCTTTTGGCGCGGTGGTAGGGCGTGAAGGATTGGATCTCAAGAGCCGGGAGATGATCACCGTTGCTTCGCTTATCACTTTGGGTAATGCATCCGCCCAGTTGGAACTCCATATGCGTGCGGCGCTGAACGTGGGGGTGACGCAACGGGAACTGCTGGAAATTGTGATTCAAATGGCGATCTATGCCGGGGTTCCCGCCTGCATGAATGCGCTTACCGTTTATCGCGCTGCCGTCGCTCAGCACGCCGCGCAACCAGAAGATTAAGGACAATCGTGATGAGAGATGTGGTGGTGGTGGCGGCAAAGCGTACGGCGACAGGCAGTTTTCAAGGGGCGCTATCCGACAAGCCGGCGACGGCGCTGGGGAGCGCTGTGGTGAAGGCGCTGTTGGCCGAAAGCGGGGTGGCGGCACAAGAGGTTGAGCAGGTGATCATAGGGCAGGTGCTGACCGCCGGGTGCGGCCAGAACCCCGCCCGACAAACGGCGCTTTTGGCGGGATTGCCGGTGACGACCCAGACGCTGACGATCAATAAGGTCTGTGGCTCGGGGCTTAAGGCGGTGCATCTGGCGATGCAGGCTATCCAAAGCGGAGAAGCGGAGATGGTGATCGCCGGGGGGCAGGAAAATATGTCGTTGGCGCCGCACCTTATCGGCAATTCGCGTAAAGGTCAGCGTTTAGGGCACGGCGAACTGAAGGATTCGTTGGTGCATGACGGTTTATGGGATGCTTTCCACGATTTCCATATGGGTGTGACGGCGGAGAACGTGGCCAGGCAATTCAATATCTCGCGGGCGCAGCAGGACGAGTATGCCGCTCTGTCGCATCAGCGCGCTCTGGCAGCGCAGCAGAATGGCCTGTTCCGCGATGAGATCGTGGCGATTGAGTCGGTGAGTCGCAAAGGTGAGGTAACGCGTTTCGAGCAGGATGAAGGGCCGCGGGAGACGAGTTACGAAAAACTGTCGTTGCTGAAGCCGGTGTTTCAAAAAGCGGGTACGGTAACGGCGGGCAATGCTTCATCGCTCAATGACGGTGCTGCGGCGGTGCTGCTGTGTAGCCGGGAGAAAGCGGAGAGCCTCGGGCTGGAGCCGCTGGCGGTACTGGGGCATTTCAGCAACTCCGGCATCGAACCGGAAATCATGGGGGCGGCGCCGATCGAGGCGATTCGTCAGTGCATGAATAAACAAAACTGGCATGCGGACGAGGTGGAGGCGCTCGAGTCCAACGAGGCTTTCGCTGCCCAGGCGCTGGCGGTGATGTCGGCATCTGGCATCGATCCGCAACGGGTCAATCCGCATGGCGGCGCGATCGCGTTGGGGCACGCAATCGGCGCTTCCGGTTGCCGCATTCTGGTTACGCTGATTCATCATATGCAGCGTAACCGGTTGAATAAAGGTATTGCCGCTTTGTGCGTGGGGGGCGGTGAGGGGGTAGCCCTCAGCGTAATGAGAAAATAAATTAAGCATAAAAAAGAGGGCTGATATTTCAGCCCTCTTTTTATTGATATTATCAGGCGTTCACGCCTTTCATTCCCTCTGGGCTATAACGCTCTCCCATAATTGTTATTTTTTCCTTTAATGTATTAAGCAAGGTTAAATCTTCTTCAGTCAGTCTGATGTTCTCCGCTTGGGCATTTTCGATAGCGTAATGACTGTTTTTGGTGCCAGGAATGGGGACGATTTTCTCATATTTAGCCAGTAACCAGGCTAACGAAATTTGTCCAGGCGTGCATTGATGCTTTTCCGCCAGCGGGGCGATCGCCTGCAGGATTTTAGCATTATGCTCGATATTACTCTGAATGAATCGTTCATTGTTTTTGCGGAAATCATTATCGGCGAAGGCCTGATTGCTGAGATATTTCCCGGTCAGGAATCCCCGGCCTAACGGAGAGTAAGGAACAACGCCGACGCCCAAACGCATGGCTGTCGGCAGCACGTTTTCTTCGATATCGCGTGTCCAGAGTGAATATTCGGTTTGCAAGGCGCTGATCGGATGAACATGGTGCGCTTTTTCCAATGTGGCAGCAGAGACTTCGCATAAGCCCACCTGCGCAATCTTGCCTTCTTTCACCAGCTGTGACAGACAGCTCATGCTCTCCTCAATATCCGCTTGGGGATCGACGCGGTGCAGGTAATAGAGATCGATACGCTCGACTCCCAACCGCTGCAGTGACTCATGACAGCAACGGCGAATATAATCAGGTTGATTATTGATGCGGCGCGCGTAGGCATTGTCATCGGAGCGATCGATACCGCATTTTGTGGCAATTTTTATTTTGTTGCGCTGTGCATGGCCCAGCGTGGCAAGGAAATGGCCTAATAACCTTTCGTTATGTCCACGACCATATAAGTTGGCGGTGTCAATAAAATTGACGCCAGTGTCAATCACCGTTTTTAATACCGTCAGCGATGTATTATCATCGGTGTCGCCATAGAACTCACTCAATCCCATCGCGCCAAAACCCATAGCCGATACGGTTAAACCATTGCCTAGCGTTCTTTCTTTCATATTAACTTCTCCATAGGGTGACTGGGCAGTATGGCATTGGCTGTAATGACAAGAGAATTTCAAAGTTGTCGATTCAAAAAAGGTATCGAGTGTGGCATTAATGTGATTAAGCCAAATAATGCTTCCTTATTTAATGATATTTTTTCTATAAAAAAGCCCCTTCACGGGGCTGTTTGCATTTCAGAGATGGTTATGCCGAGAAGCCACCGTCGATGCTCAGGCTGGCGCCGGTGATATAACCCGCCTGCGGGCCGGCCAGGTAGGCGACGAAGCCGGCGATCTCTTCATCTTTGCCGTAGCGGCCGATCGCCATCAACTGCTTGAGTTGATCGGCGAACTCGCCGGCGTCCGGGTTCATCTCGGTGTCCACCGGGCCGGGCTGCACGTTATTGACGGTGATACCGCGCGGGCCGAGATCGCGCGCCATGCCTTTGGTCAAACCGACCAGGGCCGATTTGCTCATCGCATAGACCGCGGCGCCGCCGAACGGCACGCGCTCGGCGTTGGTGCTGCCGATGTGGATGATGCGGCCGCCGTCGTTCATGTGGCGCGCCGCTTCCTGGCTGGCGACGAACACGCTGCGCACGTTGACCGCCAGCATGCGGTCCAGGTCGTCCAGCTCCAGCTCTTCGGTGCCACCCAGCGTAAATACCCCGGCGTTATTCACCAGAATATCCAGGTTGCCGAAGAGGTTCACCGCCTGGCGTACCGCCTGCTGCAGCGCCGCCGCATCGGCGCTGTCGGCCTTGATGGCGAGGGCTTTGCCGCCGGCGGCGGTGATGGCGTTCACCACCGCGTCGGCGCGATCGGCCGAGGCGGCGTAGGTAAAGGCGACGGCGGCGCCTTCGCTCGCCAGCCGTTTCACGATGGCGGCGCCGATGCCGCGCGAGCCGCCCTGAACGAATGCGACTTTACCTTGCAGAGTTTGTGCTGTGGTCATGCTGTGTCTCCAGAGTGGGTAAGGGAAAACCGTTACGGTCAGTATCTGGGATCGCCCGCGCGGTAACTAGCCACAAAGAGCTATAATCAGTTCAAACCATAAGTTTAAAATCCATAGAGGAAAAACATGCTGGGACATCTGGAGTGCTTCGTCAGCAGCGCGGAAAACGGCAGCTTTTCCGCCGCCGGCCGCAAGCTGGGCATCAGCCCGGCAGCGGTGAGCAAGAATGTCACCCGGCTGGAAGCGGTGGTTGGCGTGCGGCTGTTTCAGCGCAATACCCGCAAGCTGATCCTCACCGAGGCGGGGGAGCGTTTTCTCAGCGAGGTGAGCGGCGGATTACAATCGATCCAGTGCGCATTGAAAGGGCTGAGCAGCGGCGGCGGCGCGGCGGCCGGCGGGCTGAAGGTCAGCATGGGCACCGCCTTTGGTCTGCATTTCGTCTTGCCGATGCTGCCGGACTTTCTGGCGCGTTATCCGGCGATCGTGCCGGACTGGCATTTCGACAACCGCCAGGTCGATCTGATCGGTGAGCACTTCGATGCGGCATTGGGCGGCGGCATCGAATTGGCGCAGGGCATCATCGCGCGTGAGCTGGCGCCGGCTCATGGGGTGTTGGTGGCCTCGCCGGAGTATCTGCGGCAGCGGCCGCCGCTGACGGAGCCGGAGCAGTTGGCGGAACATGCGGGCATCTTTATCCGCTCGCCGCAAACCGGGCGTATCCGCCATCAGCCGCTGCGCAACGCGGTCAATGAGCAGCGGGCGCCGGCGATGTCGGTCACGATGACGGTCAACGAACCGGAAGCGGCCGCGCGGGCGGCGGAGATGGGGGGGGGCATCGCGCTGATCGGCATGCCGAATGCGGCGCCTTATCTGGAAAGCGGCCGTCTGGTGCGGGTTCTGCCGGGCTGGTATGTCGATCGCGGCAGCGTCTACCTCTATTTTCCCACCACCAAATTTTTGCCGACCAAAACCCGGGTATTCGTCGATTACATCACCGAGCAGTTTCGCCTGCAGAAGCTGGCGGCACGCTTTGACGCCCGCTAAAACGAGAAAAGCCCCTTGCGGGGCTTCTTTCTTCCGTCGGTTAGCTGTTCGACGATCAGTTGAAGATTTCTGCGGTGCCGTACAGTTTGTTCTGACCGCCGGCTGCGACGATGCGGTATGAGCTGGCGCCCGATGCGGCGGCTTTGCTGGCCAGTTCGCTTTCCAGCGCGCTCAGGTTGGCGGCGCCGCTCACGGAGACTACGCCGATTTTCTGAGCGTCTGCGGCAGGCTGGCTGGTTGGCAGGTCAGAGGCGAAGGTAGCGAAAGAAGCGGTAGCCAGCAGTGCAGCGGTAGCAAAAATTTTGACGTTTTTCATGATGTATTCCTCAGCGTATTGATTGGGTGAGAGCTCGTTGTCTCTCGATGTGTTAAATAGTAGTGCGGCAGGTCGGAATAAAAAATCGGAGAGTTTTGAGTATTTCATTCAAATAAATTGATTGTTTTTCACCCGCTGGCGCGCGGTAAAAATCATCACTACCCTTTACAGACGATCCTTAACCGGAGAAGACTGATGACGGTAAACGCGTTTATCGGCAGCTGGGCGCTGGTGTCGTCGGCGTTTAAAAATCAGGATGGCGAGTTGAATTATCCGCTGGGTGAGCAGGTGTTGGGGCGCATCCACTATGAGGCCAATGGCACGATGGCGGCGCAGCTCTACAGCGCCGTGCGGCCGCGTTTCGCCGCCGCTGATTTGGCGCAGGGGTCCGAACGCGAGATCCATACCGCTTTCATCAATATGATTTGCTACTTCGGCCGCTATCAGGTGGAGGAAAGCGAGCTGCAGGTGGTGCATCAGGTCGAAGGCTGTTCGTTCCCCAACTGGATCGGCAGCCGTCAGATACGCTTTTACGCTTTCAGCGGCGATCGGCTGACGTTGCGCACGGTTCCGCTGCAGCTCGGCAACGGCTTGCAGGTTGGCGAGCTGGTGTGGCAACGGACAGGAGCCTCGTCATGATCATTGTTCATCATCTCAATCACTCGCGTTCGCAGCGCATTCTGTGGTTTCTGGAAGAACTGGGCGTGCCCTATCAGGTGCAACGCTACGAGCGCGATCCGAACACCATGCTGGCGCCGCCGGCGCTGAAAAAGATCCACCCGCTGGGCAAATCGCCGGTGATCGTCGACGGCGATCTGACGCTGGCGGAATCCGGCGCCATTATCGAATATTTGCAGGAAGCCTATGACGCGCAAGGCATGTTCATGCCGACCGATTTCCACGCGCGTCAGCAATACCGCTACTGGCTGCACTACGCGGAAGGATCGCTGATGCCTCTGTTGGTGATGAAGCTGGTGTTCAGCCGTCTTGGCCAGCCGCCGATCCCGTGGCTGCTGCGGCCGGTGGCGGGCGCGATCGGCAAAGGCGTGCAGCGCGAATACCTCGACAAGCAGATCGCGCCGCACTGCGAGTACCTTGAGCAGCACCTGAACAAGGGCAGCTGGTTCGTCGGCAACGACTTCAGTGCGGCGGACATCCAGATGAGTTTCCCGCTGGAGGCGATGGCGGCGCGCGGCGCGCTGGACAATTGCCCGAAACTGCGCGGCTTCCTGCAGCGCATTCATGCCCGGCCGGCCTATCAACGGGCGCTGGAGCAGGGCGGCCCTTACGATCTGCTGAGTTAAAGCGATGGGCTATACTCGATGAGGTCATTCTTCATCGGAGGTAGCCCATGGCTACGCAAATCTTCGTTAATCTGCCCGTACGCGATCTGCCCGCCTCGATGGCGTTTTTCACCCAGTTGGGATTCAGTTTCAACCCGCAATTTACCGACGATACCGCCGCCTGCATGGTGGTCAGCGAGACGATTTACGTGATGCTGCTGACCCACGACAAATTCAGCATGTTTACCCCAAATCCGATCGGCGACGCCAGGCAGGCCACCGAGGTGCTGGTTTGTCTGTCGCAACCCAGCCGGGCGGCGGTCGACGAACTGGTGCGCAAGGCGATCGCCGGCGGCGGCAATACCTACCACCAGCCGCGGGATTATGGCGTGATGTACGGCCACGGATTCCAGGATCTGGACGGCCATATCTGGGAGCTGATGTACATGGATCCCAGTGCGGTGCAGACGCAATAATGTCGTCGTGGAAGATGTCGCTCGGGGCGTCCGGTCGCCCCGTCTTTTCGTGCAGAAGCCATTCCCGTCATTTTCTGCATAATTTGCCGCGATCTTTAGTTGATTAGACGCCAGGGAAGGCAGGATAATCGTTTGCCTTGAATAAACCACCATAAATCACCCGTACCGCGCGCTGCGAGTTAAACGTTTGCCTTGGTGCGCATCGCCGTTGGCGGTGCGACGGAAGGGCAAGGAAGCGGAACGTGACGTAAACGATTACGTGGCGATCAGGCGCGGGCGAGATTACAGGCCTGCTGCGACGGGCCGATTCATGAAACACAGGGGAAGTAACCTATGTCGAACTCTCAAGCGAACCACGCCGCAAAACCAACCGGCGGGCTTGATGGCTATTTTAAAATTTCCGCGCGCGGCAGCAGCGTGCGCCAGGAAGTGGTGGCGGGGCTGACCACCTTCCTGGCGATGGTGTACTCGGTGATCGTAGTGCCGAGCATGCTGGGCAAGGCGGGTTTCCCGCCGGCGGCGGTGTTCGTCTCCACCTGCCTGGTGGCTGGTCTGGGATCGCTGTTGATGGGGTTGTGGGCTAATCTGCCGATGGCCATCGGCTGTGCGATCTCGTTGACCGCTTTCACCGCGTTCAGCCTGGTGCTGGGCCAACACATCAGCATCCCGGTGGCGCTGGGCGCAGTGTTCCTGATGGGCGTGCTGTTTACCGTCATCTCGGTGACCGGCATTCGCGCCTGGATCCTGCGCAACCTGCCGATGGGCGTGGCGCACGGCACCGGCATCGGCATCGGCCTGTTCCTGCTGCTGATCGCCGCCAACGGCGTCGGCCTGGTGGTGAAGAACCCGCTGGATGGCCTGCCGGTAGCGCTCGGTGCCTTCACCTCCTTCCCGGTGGTGATGACGTTGGTCGGTCTGGCGGTGATCTTCGGGCTGGAGAAACTGCGCGTGCCCGGCGGCATTCTGCTGGTGATCATCGCCATTTCCATCATCGGTCTGATCTTCGATCCGGCGGTGAAATACCAGGGGCTGTTCGCCATGCCGAGCTTGGCGGACGCTGATGGCAAATCGTTGATCTTCAGCCTGGATATCATGGGCGCGCTGCAGCCGGTGGTGTTGCCGAGCGTGCTGGCGCTGGTGATGACCGCGGTGTTCGACGCCACCGGCACCATCCGCGCGGTGGCCGGGCAGGCCAACCTGCTGGATAAAGACGGGCAGATCATCAGCGGTGGCAAGGCGCTGACCTCGGATTCCCTGAGCAGCATCTTCTCCGGCCTGGTGGGCGCCGCACCCGCCGCCGTCTACATCGAGTCCGCCGCCGGCACCGCCGCGGGCGGCAAGACCGGCCTGACCGCCACCGTGGTCGGCATTCTGTTCCTGCTGATCCTGTTCCTGTCGCCGCTGGCCTATCTGGTACCGGTCTATGCCACTGCACCGGCGTTGATGTACGTCGGCCTGCTGATGTTGAGCAACGTCACCAAGCTGGACTTCAACGACTTCGTCGATGCGATGGCCGGCCTGCTGTGCGCGGTATTCATCGTGCTGACCTGCAACATCGTCACCGGCATCATGCTGGGCTTCAGCTCGCTGGTCATCGGCCGCATCTTCTCCGGCGAATGGCGCAAGCTGAACATCGGCACCGTGCTGATCGCCGTAGCGCTGGTGGCGTTTTACGCCGGCGGCTGGGCGATTTAATCACGCCTCGTTTCCCTCGCCCGGCGGGCGGGGGAAGCATGCACGGCATCTCCCTTCTTAAGATAAGTCTTCTTCTGCTCTGCACCGCGTTTTGAAAGGCACAACAAGCTTTAACCGCTGTAAAAAAAGTGATCTACTATCGGGACCAACGCAGGCCCTGAGCCGATGTCGTCTGAATCGTAGAGTCTAAGGAAAGCATGGAAATCTTTTTTACAATCCTCATTTTGATCCTGGTGGTCTCCCTGTCCGGGGTGGTGACGCGCATGTTGCCGTTCCAGGTGCCGCTGCCGCTGATGCAAATCGCCATCGGGGCGCTGTTGGCCTGGCCGCATTTCGGGCTGCACGTCGACTTTGATCCCGAACTGTTCCTGGTGCTGTTCATCCCGCCGCTGCTGTTCGCCGACGGCTGGAAAACGCCGACGCGCGAGTTCCTGCATCACGGGCGTGAAATTCTCGGCCTGGCGCTGGTGCTGGTGCTGATCACCGTGGTCGGCGTCGGCTATCTGATCTACGCCATGGTGCCGGGCATTCCGCTGGTGGCGGCCTTCGCGCTGGCGGCGGTGCTGTCGCCGACCGACGCCGTGGCGCTGTCCGGCATCGTCGGTAAAGGGCGCATTCCCAAGCCGATCATGGGCGTGCTCGAGGGCGAGGCGCTGATGAACGACGCCTCCGGCCTGGTGTCGCTCAAGTTCGCCATCGCGGTGGCGATGGGCACCATGGTGTTCACCGTGGGCGGCGCAACCCTCGAGTTCCTCAAAGTGGCGATCGGCGGCCTGCTGGCCGGTGTGGCGGTCACCTGGACCTACAGTAAATCGCTGCGGGTGATGAGCCGCTGGAGCGGCGACGATCCGGCGACCCAGATCGTGTTCCTGCTGCTGCTGCCGTTCGCCTCTTATCTGATCGCCGAACATATCGGCGTCTCCGGCATCCTGGCGGCGGTAGCGGCGGGGATGACCATCAGCCAGTCCGGCGTGATCCGCAACGCACCGCTGGCGATGCGCCTGCGCGCCAACAGCGTATGGGCGATGCTGGAGTTCGTGTTCAACGGCATGGTGTTCATCATGTTGGGCCTGCAGCTGCCGGGTATTCTCGAGACCTCTATCCTGCAGGCGGAGCTGGATCCGACGATTCAGACCTGGTACCTGTTCGCCGACGTGGCCACCATCTACGCCGCGCTGCTGGTGCTGCGCTTCACCTGGCTGTGGGTAATGAAGAAAACCAGCAACCGCTTTATGAAAAAGCGCCCGCTGCAGTTCGGCGATTACAGCACGCGTGAGCTGTGGGTGGCGTCGTTCGCCGGGGTGCGCGGGGCGATTACCCTGGCCGGTGTGCTGTCGATACCGCTGTTGTTGAGTGACGGCACCGCCTTCCCGGCGCGCTATCAACTGGTGTTTATCGCCGCCGGGGTGATCCTGCTGTCGTTGATCGTCGGCGTGCTGGCGTTGCCGCTGCTGCTGCGCGGCGTGCAGGTGACCGACAAGAGCGCCAGCAAGCAGGAAGAGCGCATGGCGATCGCCATGGCGGCCGAAGTGGCGATCGAGAGCGTGAATAAAATGGAAGAGCGCCTGGTTGCCGATACCGAAGAGAACCTCGATCCGCAGGTATTGAAAGAGGTCAGCTCGCGGGTGACGGGCATGCTGCGGCGGCGCATCGCCTCGAAAGACGACATCGAGAATGCGCTGGCGATGGAAAACCTCGAGCGGCGTTTCCGCCTGACGGCGCTGCGCGCCGAGCGCGGCGAGCTGTACCACCTGCGCGCCACGCAGAAAATCAGCAACGAGACGCTGCAAAAACTGCTGCACGATCTCGACTTGCTCGAAGCGCTGCTGATCGAGCGCGAAGGGTAAACTTCAGACGAGGAATAAACGTTTTTCCTCTTATTTCCGCCCCGAAGGGCCGCCTGTGCGGCCCTTGTTTTTTTGGCTACTTGACCGGCGGCCAGTAGTCGCGGCAGCAGGCGATCCAGGCCTGCGCGCTGTGTGACAGATAGCTGCCCTGCCGCCAGATCAGCCCGACCCGCCACTCCATGCGCGGCTCCAGCGGCAGCCAAACCAGGTTTTCCTTGTCCAGCCAGCGGCAGACCGGTTCCGGCAGCATGGCGATGCCCACGCCGGCCTGCACCATCGAGGCGAGGAAGTCCCACTGGCCGCTGCGCACCGCGATTTGCGGCTCAAAACCGGCCTGGCTAAACGCCTTCATCAGCATCTTGTACAGCGCGAAGTCCTCGTTATAAATCAGGATTGGGCTGTCGGCCAATTCGGCGATATTGATGCGGGTGCGATTGAGCCACTGCGGCGTGCGCGGCGCCACCACGCACATCGGATGGCCCAGCAGCGGCAGAAAGGTCAGCGGCTGTTCCGAATCGAAGGGCAGCACCGTCATCGCCAGATCCAGCTCGCCGGACATCACCGCCTGCTCGACCGACAGCCCGCCCAGTTCGGAAATTTTTAATTCGATGCCGGGGTAGGTCTGGCGAAAACGGCGGATCAGATCGGCGATCTGCCTGCCGACCATCGGCGGAATGCCGAGCCGCAGCACCCCTTTTTTCACTGAACCGATGTCTTCCAGCTCCGCCTCCAACTGGCGGAATTCGTCGAGGATCGTCAGGCCGCGCTGATACACCGCCTGGCCGCTGTCGGTCAGACGCAGCTTGCGGCCTTCGCGGATCAGCAGCGTGCACTCCAGCTCCTCCTCCAGATGCCGCAGCATCTTGCTGATGGTGGGCTGGGTGACGAACAGTTTTTCCGCCGCGCGGGTGAAGCTTTGCTGGCGCACCACTTCAACGAAGTAGCGCAGGGTGCGGACATCCACGTTAGGGTTCTCCTTGGGGACGCTACCGGTGGGAAACTATTCCCAGACGGCATGATGTCGATAATTTTAATTCATTTCAGGCGTGGTTTCCCGGCTGCGTATACTGTAGGCCGTCAATTTATTGTTTGAGGTCATCTTTCATGTCTCTGGCGTTACGCCGCGTAGCCCCCTCCCTGCTGACCCGTTTGCAGGTGCCGATTCAGGTGGCGTTGTATGCGGCGCTGTTCCTGATCGCCGATCGTCTGGTGCAACAATTCCACCTGCCGCTTCCCGCCAATATCGTCGGCATGCTGATGCTGTTGGCGCTGATCCTGCTGCGCATTCTGCCGCTGAGCTGGGTCAAGGCCGGTTCCCGCTGGCTGCTGGCGGAAATGCTGCTGTTTTTCGTGCCGGCGGTGGTGGCGGTGGTCAACTATGCCCAGCTGCTGATGGTCGAGGGCTGGAAGATCTTTCTGGTGATCGCGGTTAGCACTATGCTGACGCTGGGCGCCACCGGGCTGGTGGTGGACAGGGTGTATCGGCTGGAGATTTGGCTGCAGCGACGGAAGCAGCGCCATGAATGATTTCATCCTTAGCCTGGCCTGTTTTCTGGCGACGCTGGCGCTGTACTTCGCCAACAAGAAACTCTATCGCCGCCGCCGCACGCTGCTGCTGATGCCGTTGGTGCTGACGCCGATGATTCTGGTGTTGCTGCTGGTGGTCACCCACATTTCCTATCAGGACTACATCGGTGAAACCCACTGGCTGCTGTGGCTGTTGGGGCCGGCGACCATCGCCTTCGCGGTGCCGGTGTACGAGAACCTGCATATCATTCGCCGCCACTGGCTGTCGCTGACCGCCGGCGTAACGACGGCGGTGCTGGTGGCGGTGTACAGCTCGGTGTGGCTGGCGCGACTGCTGACGTTGCCGGAAGAGGTGCAGCGCAGCCTGGCGGTACGTTCGATCACCACGCCATTCGCGCTGGAGGCTGCCAAGCAGATGGGCGGCCAGCCGGACCTGGTGGCGTTGTTCGTGGTGATCACTGGGGTATTTGGCATGGCGGTGGGCGATATTCTGTTCCTGCGCCTGGCGGTGCGTAGCCGCCTGGCGAAGGGAGCCGGATTTGGCGCCTCGTCGCACGGCGCCGGCACCGCCCGCGCCTATGAGCTGGGGCCGCAGGAGGGCGTAGTGTCGAGCCTGGTGATGATGCTGGCGGGAATTATCACGGTAGTGGCCGCGCCGTTGATCGGCCGGCTGATGTGGTAAGACCTCTCGGGGCGGGCTATGCCGCCCCTTTTACGTCGTCTGTCGTTGGGAACGGTGCCGTTGATTGACGCCCGAAAAAACGAAGAAATTTTTCAGCATAATTTTTCCCATCGTTATAACAAAAAACGATAGATGCGCTGCAGGCAAAATCGCCGCTCATTTTAAATGGCAATGAATTAATTAAAAAGTAAATTATTTTCATTAAAACAATAAAGTATAACTTATTGATATGGAGAGGCTCTTATCGTAAGCATTGTTGCACATTAACTATGGTGAATAATAATAAGTAATATGAGTTCCTTCCTAATTATCTCGAATTAATACAAGCGGAATACGCTCGTCATCCCTGAGTAATATCGGGGAAATAAAATGGTCATTTATTCCCTTTCGCACATTTCGCCAAAAAAAATATCCTCTCCTATACTTCACACCTCAGCAAATTGAGGCACAGGGGGAACCTCTGGATTAAGCATTACATCCTTTCTTAGTTGGGGGGAGACCCAACTTTTCTACGGTTTTTTTATTCTGACTTGAACTGTCGGGCGGCCAGGCTTTGCCTAAATCCGGACGGTCCCTTTCATTAACGTAATGAAAACGTGCTAGAGAATATTATGAACAAACAAACTGATGTGAAGAGTGGGGAATTCCGTGCGGGTGCTCATGTTGCGGTGGAGAAAGTCGAACTGCATGAAATTACCACCGCTCAGCGCGAGCTTTGGCTGAGCGCCAGCATGTCTGAAGGCTTGCCGTTCAATATGTGGGGATACGGCACGATAGAAGGGCCGTTGCAGATAGCCCTGCTGCGCCAGGCGATAGACGCGATCGTTGAAGAAACGCCGGCGATGCAGGCCCGTTTCACCGAACAAGACGGCGAGCTTTATCAATACCGTGCGGCGCGCAGTCATGATCCGCTTGCCGTGCAGGATTTCAGCAGCCACGAATATCCTGAATTAGCGGCGCAGCGCTGGATGCGGCAAGATGCCGATCGCGTGATCTCCGCGCTGGATCAGGACCTGTTCGGTTTTGCCTTACTGACGTTGGCGCCGGGCAGCTATATCCTCTACCGGCGTTTTCACCACATGCTGGTGGATGGCCGCAGCGCCGAAGAGTTCATGCGCCGTATCGCGCTGTATTACAACGCATTGGCTGAGAAAAAAACCATTCCTGAATTCAGCAATTGCAGTTTTACCCGGCTGTATGAACACGATCTGCAGTACCGCGACTCTTCCCGCTTCGCTACCGATAAACAGTTCTGGCAAGGCTACACGCTCGCCGCGCCCCATAGCCTGACGCGTCAGGAGAAACTCGTCCCTTATTCGTCCATGCAAATCAGTAATCACACACTAACAATAAATGAGATAGCGGCGATTGATCGGGGGGCGGAAAAAGCCGGCGTGCATCGCGCTCATATATTGGCGACGGCCGTCGCATTATGTTTCCATAGTATTACTGGTCAGACCTTGTTGAATTTCAGCCTGCCGGTGACCGGTACGCGAGAGCGAAACAGTATTGGCATGACCGCGAATGTGGTACCACTGATTTTAGCCATTAACCCTGAAAGTCATCTGGCTGATTTCGCACAACAGGTCGCGGCGGAAATAGCCAAAGTGGTTCGTCGGCAATTATATCGCGGTGAAGACATTCGTCGCGATCGCAGCACCATGAGTTCATCCTGGTTTGGCCCCGCCATCAATATCGTTTCCTTCGATCATGGCGATCCGTTTTGGGGATGTAAGACGCGCTGGTACTACGGCGGCAACATTGCCGTCAGCGATATGCAAATTCTGTTTTACGAAGATCAGCAGGCGCAGGAGTTGGACGTCATGTTTGCCGATGCGCCGCATGCCCATTCATTAAGCCAGCTTGAGAGTTTGCAGCGGCGTTTCCAGTTTATTCTGCGGAGCCTTTGCGAGCAGCCTGAGGGCAGCATCGCTCAGGTGATGCAACAACTTCATGCGCAGCCTGAAACGGACGTCAGCGGCAGTTTCTACGATCTTCGCCGACTGCCGCCGGCCGCCGGCATCATCCGCTGGGATCGTCCTGCCGCTGAACTGGTGCGCCTCGCGACGTCACTCGGCCATCCGTCGGGCGATTGCGCGCTGAAAATCCTGTTGGCCGACCGGGCGCTGGGCGTTGGGCGCCTGGAAATGCTGTATGACGCCGGCGATGCGGCGCCCGGTACGCTGCTCAGCGTCGACGATGCGGGCTGGAATATCGCCACGGCGGAAGGGACTGTGCGGATCGGGGGCTGGTTCACCGCCGAAGGCGAGCTGGCGCCGGGGGAAGCGCTGGCGCAGCTGCGCGGCCTGACGGTGGGCGAGCGGTTGCCGTTGCTTGACTCTTCACAGGCGAAACGGCTGGAGGAGATGCAGGCGGCCGGTGGGCACCATGCGGCCTTCTGGCAACCGCGATTGGCGCAGTTTGCCCCGGCGGCGTTCCCGGTAGCCTGGCAGCGCGAAACCCGGCCGGTATGGCAGGCTACGGCCTGGCAACACGCGGGCAAGATCGAAGTTGAATCGGTGTTAACCGGGCTGGCGTTGTATCTGGGATTGATGGGCGGCGAAAGTGATTTCCAACTTGGTTGGCTGAACGCGACGGATGACGGCATCGGCGAGCCGGGTCAGGTCTGGACGCTGCCGCTGCAGATCTCGCTGAATCCGACGCTGGGCTTCGCCGAGGCGCAGGCGCAGATGCGACGCGAATGGCAGCAGGCGCGTGCGCGCCGGGCCTACCATCCGGCGTTGCTCGGCCTGGACACGCGTTCGCGCGCCTGGTCAACCGTTGTGGCGCTATTGGGCCGCGATACCGCGCCGGGGTTCGACGAAACCCAGGAAGGCGCAGCGGCGGTTAAACGCTCCGGCGCCCGGGCAGTGCTGCAAATCAGTGAAAGCAACGGCGCTTTCCGTTGGGTGTACGACAGTGCCGCGGTGGGGGACGAGCAGATGCTGCGCGCCGCGCAGCATCTGCTGTTGCTGCTCCAGCAGGCCGCTGCGGCGCCGAATGCGCCGGTGCGCGGTGAACGTTTACTGAGCCAGGCGGAGCGAGAGCTATTGCTCAACCAGCGCAACCGCACCCACCGGGCTTTCCCGCCGGCGGCGAGCGTGTCGGCCCTGTTTGAAGCGCAGGCGCGGCGTACGCCAACGGCGCCGGCGTTGTCTCAGGGCGAGGTGTCGCTGAGCTATGCGGAATTGAACGTGCGCGCCAACCGGCTGGCGCACCATCTGGCGGCACGCGGCGTAGGGCCGGAAAGCCGCGTAGCGGTTTGCGCTGCGCGCAGCCCGGATATGATCGTCGCGCTGCTGGCGATCCTGAAAGCCGGCGGCGGCTATGTGCCGCTGGATCCGGCTTATCCCGCTGAGCGGCTGCACTATATCGTGCAGGACTGTGCGCCGGCGCTGCTGTTGGCGGACAGCGCCGGCCGCGCCGCGCTGGGAGAGGTGGCGGCGCCGCTGTTGGCTCTGGAAGACGCGCTGCCAGAGCAGGATCACGACCTGCCGCCGCGCGCGCAGCCCGACAATCTGGCGTATGTGGTTTACACCTCGGGCTCGACCGGCAAACCGAAAGGGGTGATGGTGGAGCAGGCGCACCTGATCAACCTGATCATGTGGCACTGCGCAGCGACCGGTTTGCAGGCTGGTGAACGAACGACCAGCATGGCGGGGCTGGGTTTTGACGCCAGCGTTTGGGAAATCTGGCCGACGTTGACGCAAGGGGCGATGTTGCTGCTGCCGCCGGCAGAGGCGGCGGGCAATGGCGAAGCGCTGCTGCAATGGTGGCGCGGCAGCGGTGTGCAGGTCGGGTTTATGGTGACGCCGCTGGCCGAGATCGCACTGATGGGCGAAATGCCAGCCGATCTGCGGATGCTGCTGATCGGCGGCGACAGCATTCGCCGCTGGCCGCTGCAGGCGCCGCCTGGCGTAACCATTGTGAATAACTATGGGCCGACGGAGACGACCGTGGTAGCGACGTCGGGCGAGCCGGCGGTCGGTGCGGCGATGCCGTCAATCGGCCGGCCTATCGCCAACGGCCGGGCGTACTTGCTGGATGAATATGGCCAGCCGGTGCCGCTGGGCGCCGTGGGTGAGCTGTATATCGGCGGCGCGCAGGTGGCGCGCGGCTACCTGAACCTGCCGGAGCTGACGGCGGAGCGTTTCCTGGCCGATCCTTTCGCGCCGGGTGGCCGCATGTACCGCACCGGCGATCTGGCGCGCTATATGCCGGACGGCAGCCTGGAGTATCTGGGCCGCAACGATCTGCAGGTCAAAATTCGCGGCTTCCGCATCGAATGCGGTGAAATCGAGTCGCAGCTGACTATGCATGCCGCCGTGCGCGACGCGGTGGTGGATGCACTCACTGATGGCGAAGGCGACAAACGTCTGGTGGCCTGGGTCGTGCCGCAGCCGGAAGCGGAGCGTGAGGCGTTGGCGCAGACGCTGCGCCGGGCGCTCGCTGCAGCGCTGCCGGATTATATGGTGCCGACGGCCTTTGTGTGGCTGGAGGCGTTGCCGCTGTCGCCGAACGGTAAACTGGATCGGCGCGCGCTGCCGGCGCCGGCACCGGATGCCGCCATGCGCGAAAACTATGTCGAGCCGCAGGGGGAAACCGAAACGCTGCTGGCTCAGATCTGGCAGTGGTTGTTGAACGTTGAACGCGTGGGGCGTCATGACAACTTCTTCGAGTTGGGCGGCCATTCGCTGCTGGCGGTGAAACTGATGGCGCAGCTGCGCCAGGCCGGGCTGTCGGCGAGCGTTCAGGCGCTGTTCTCCACGCCAACGCTGTCGGCTCTGGCGCAAACGCTGGTGTCGCAGCAGCGGATCAAGGTGCCGGAAAATCGGATTGCGCCGGGTTGCCGCGCAATCACGCCGCAGATGTTGCCGCTGGCCGATCTGACTCAGGCGGAGATCGATCAGATCGTCGACGGCGTGGAGGGCGGCATCGACAACGTACAGGATATCTACGCCCTCTCCCCGTTGCAGGAAGGCATCTTGTTCCACCATATGCTGGCGGAAGAG
This sequence comes from Serratia sp. YC16, assembly GCF_009707615.1. Classification (NCBI taxonomy): domain Bacteria; kingdom Pseudomonadati; phylum Pseudomonadota; class Gammaproteobacteria; order Enterobacterales; family Yersiniaceae; genus Serratia; species Serratia sp. YC16. Next base: position 99,972 of record NZ_WLYN01000004.1, read on the forward strand.
GGCGATCCCTACCTGTTATCGGCATTGCTGCGTTTCGACAGCCGGGTGCGTTTCGATCGCTGGCTGGCGGCGATGCAGCAGGTGGTGGATCGTCATGACATTTTGCGCACGGCTTTTGTCGGTGCGGGGTTGTCCGAACCGGTACAGGTCGTCTGGCGTCGGGCGCGTTTAGCGGTGATCGAGCTGGCGCTGGATCCGGCCGAGGGGCCGATCGGCCGTCAGCTGGAAGCGCGTTTCGATCCCCGGCGGATCCGACAGGATCTGACGCGGGCGCCGCTGCTGTATTACGTCATCGCCGAAGAGAGCGACGGCAGCTGGTACGTCTTGCAGCAGTGGCACCACCTGATTGGCGACCACTCGACGCTGGCGATGATGGGAGAAGAAGTCAACGCCATTCTGGCCGGACGCGGCGAGACGCTGGGCAGTGCGCAGCCGTTCCGCAATGCGGTGGCGCAGGCGCGTTTGGGGCTCAGCGAACAGGAACATGAGAGTTTCTTCCGCGGCATGTTGGCGGACATCGACGAACCGGTGCTGCCGTTCGGGCTCGGCAACGTCCACGGCGACGGTCAGTGCGCCAATACCGACCGCCTGGCGCTGGCACCGACGCTGAATGCCGGCCTGCGTCGACAGGCGAAACGGCTGGGCGTCAGCCTGGCCAGCCTGTGCCATCTGGCCTGGGCACAGGTGCTGGCGCGCACCAGCGGGCGGGATGCCGTGGTGTTCGGCACGGTGCTGCTGGGCCGCATGGAATCGGGCGAAGGCGCCGAGCGGGCGCTGGGGCTATTCATCAATACGCTGCCGCTGCGGCTGGATATGGACGGGCGCAGCGTTGAGGCGTCGGTGCGGCAGGCGCATGCGCGCTTGAGCGGCTTGCTGGCGCATGAGCACGCCTCGCTGGCGTTGGCGCAGCGCTGCAGCGGCGTGAACAGCGGCGCGCCGCTGTTCAGTGCGCTGCTGAACTACCGTCACAACGACGGAGAAGAATTGGCGCTGCCGGAAGGGGTCAGCCTGATCGGCGCGGACGAACGCACCAACTATCCGTTTGTGCTGTCGGTGGACGACGGCATGGACTCGCTGGCGTTGACGGCGCAGGTCATCGAGCCTATCGAAGCCGCGCGGGTGTGCCGCTATATGCAACAGGCATTGACCGCTCTGGTGAATGCGCTGGAACACACGCCGGAAATGCCGGTGCGTGAACTGTCGATTTTGCCGGACGACGAGTACGCCTTGCTGATCAACGGCTGGAACGCAACGGCGCAGCCTTACCCGCAGGATGTCTGCCTGCATGCGTTGTTTGAAGCGCAGGTGCGCCGCACGCCGGACGCCGTGGCGCTGGTCTGCGGCGACGCCGAACTGAGCTACGCCCAGCTGAATGCGCAGGCCAATCGCCTGGCGCACGCGCTGATGCAGCGCGGCGTCGGTCCGGATTGCCGCGTGGCGGTGTGCGCCGAGCGCAGTCTGGCGATGGTGACGGCATTGTTCGGCATCCTCAAGGCCGGCGGCGCCTATGTGCCGCTGGATCCGGCTTATCCGGGCGAGCGTCTGCAGTATATCCTGCAGGACGCCGATCCGGTGCTGCTGCTGGCGGATGCCGCCGGTCGCGCGGCGCTGGGCGAACACGCGGTGCCGCTGCTGGCGCTGGATGAACCGTTGCCGAACGATCTGAATGCCGATAACCCGGCATCGCGCGCGCAGCCCAATCATCTGGCCTACGTGATTTATACCTCCGGCTCGACCGGCAAACCGACAGGCGCGATGAATGAGCATCGCGGCATCGTTAACCGCCTGATCTGGATGCAGCAGGCTTATGGATTGACGCCGGCGGATACGGTGCTGCAGAAAACGCCGTTCGGCTTCGACGTCTCGGTGTGGGAATTCTTCTGGCCGTTAATGTATGGCGCGCGCCTGGCGATGGCGCGCCCTGAAGGCCATAAGGATCCTGAGTACCTGAGCCGCGCCATCGAACAGTATGGCGTGACAACGCTGCACTTTGTGCCGTCGATGCTGCAAAGCTTCCTGTTGTATGAAGGCGCGAGCCGCCGCTGCGGGCAGGTGGTGCGCGTCATGTGCAGCGGCGAGGCGCTGCCCGCCTCGCTGGTGGCGGAGTTCTATCGCCAGATGCCGCATGTCGAGTTGCATAACCTCTATGGACCAACCGAAGCGGCGGTGGACGTGACCGCCTGGCATTGCACCCGCCAACCCGGGCTGGTGTCGGTGCCGATTGGGCGGCCGGTGGCCAACACGCGGATCTATCTGCTTGATGAACAAGGGCAACCGGTGCCGCTGGGAGCGGTTGGCGAGCTGTATATCGGCGGCATTCAGGTGGCGCGCGGCTATTTCAACCGTCCTGAACTGACGGCGGAGCGCTTCCTGGCCGATCCGTTCGATGCTGGCCACGGCGGCCGCATGTACCGTACCGGCGACGTGGCCCGCTACCTGCCGGACGGCAATATCGAGTATCTGGGGCGCAACGATCAGCAGGTGAAGATCCGTGGTTTCCGTATCGAATGCGGAGAGATAGAGGCGGCGCTGGCCGCGCATCCGCAGGTGCGTGAAGCGGTGGTGGATGCGCGCGGCGGCGACGGCGGTGAAAAACGCCTGATCGCCTGGGTGGTGCCGCAGCAGGGCGCCGAGGAGGCGTCGCTGGCGGAGACGTTGCGCCGGCATTTGGCCGATAAACTGCCGGATTACATGGTGCCGGCCGCCTGCGTGCTGCTCGAGACGCTGCCGCTGTCGCCAAATGGCAAGCTCGATCGCCGCGCATTGCCCGACCCGTCGGGCGAGGCCTATCGTCGTGAAGCCTACGAGGCGCCACAGGGGGACGTAGAACAGCGCCTGGCGGCGCTGTGGGAAGAGCTGCTGGGCGTGGAACAGGTTGGCCGCAACGACAGTTTCTTCGCCTTGGGCGGCCATTCGCTGTTGGCGGTGCGTTTGGCCAACCGCCTGCAGCAAAGCGGGTTGCCGTTGTCGCTGCAGGCGCTGTTCACCAACCCGGTCTTGCAGGCGCTGGCGCGCCAGATCACGCAGGCAGAAAGCCTGCCGCCGGTTCTGCCCGCGCCGCGCGATGCGGCCTTGCCGCTGTCGTTCGCTCAACAGCGCCTGTGGTTCCTGACCCAGCTGGACGGCATGAGCGAAATTTACCACATGCCGCTGGCGCTGCGGCTGCGCGGGCCGCTGAATCTGGCCGCCTGGCAGAGCAGCCTCGACGCGCTTTATGCGCGCCATGACGCGTTGCGCACCGTTTTCATCAGCCGCGACGGCCAGCCGCAGGCGCTCATTTTGCCGGTCGCCGGTTTACCGCTGACGATCCACGATCTGCGCGGCGTCGCGGATGCGCAGGCGCGCGCCGCCGCGTTGATGCGGGAAGAGGTCACGGCGCCCTTCGATCTGGCCGGCGGCCCGCTGCTGCGCGCCTGCCTCATCCGGCTGAGCGACGATGAACAGCTGTTCGCGCTGACCTGCCACCACATCATTTCCGATGGTTGGTCGAACGGCATCCTGCTGCGGGAGCTGGGCGCGCTGTACGGCGCTTTGTGTCACGACGAACCGTCGCCGCTGCCGCCGCTGGCGTTGCAGTACGCGGATTACGCCCACTGGCAGCGGCAATGGTTGCAGCCGGCGCGGTTGTCGAAGCAGGCCGATTATTGGCGCCAGACGCTGGGCGATGCGCCGGCGCTGTTGACGCTGCCGACCGACCGCCCGCGCCCGGCGGTGCAGTCATTCGCCGGGGATCGGGTGGCGATCTCGCTCGATGCCGAGCTGACCGCGGCGCTGAGGCAATTCAGCCTGCGTCAGGGATGCACGCTGTTCATCACGCTGCTGACGGCGTGGAGCGTCGTGCTGTCCCGCTTGTCGGGGCAGCGCGATCTGGTGATCGGCACGCCGGAGGCCAACCGTCGCCGGCTGGAAACGGAACCGATGATTGGCTTCTTCGTCAGCACCCTGGCGCTGCGCATCGATCTGTCCGACGATCCGGATTTGCCGACGTTGGCGCTGCGCGTGCGCGATACGCTGCTGGCGGCGCGCGATCATGGCGATCTGCCTTTCGAGCAGGTGGTTGAACAGGTGAACCCGCCGCGTCATCGCGGCCATACTCCGCTGTTCCAGGTGATGTTGAGCTGGCAGGACGGTTCGGTGCACGACATCGGTCTGCCGGGGCTGCAGGCGGAAGCGATCGATGCCGGCTATGCCGCGGCGAAATATGACATGACCTTGGATCTGACCGAGATCGGTGAAGAGATCGCCGGATCGCTGTATTACGCCACGGCGTTGTTCGATCGTGAAACCGCCGAGCGCTACGGGATCTATCTGCGCCAGGTGCTGCAGGGCATCGCCTTGGCGGCGGCGCAGCCGGTTTCGCAGCTTGCGCTGTTGCCGCAGGACGAGCGGCAGCGGTTGCTGCATGGCTGGAACCGGACGCCGGCCGAACCGCAGACGGACCTCTGCCCGCACCATCATCTGGAGCGGCTGGCGCAGCGCACGCCGGAGGCTGTCGCCGTGGTGTGCGGAGAAGAACGCCTCAGCTATCGGGCGCTCAATGAGCAAGCCAACGCGTTGGCGCAGGTGTTGATCGCCCGCGGCGTCGGGCCCGATCGCCTGGTGGCCCTGTGTGCGGAGCGCGGCACGCCGATGCTGGTCGGATTGCTGGCGATCCTGAAAGCGGGCGGCGCCTATGTGCCGCTCGATCCGGCTTATACCGGCGAACGTCTGGAGTACATTTTGCAAGATGCCCGGCCGGTGTTGCTGCTGGCCGACGCCGCAGGGCGCTCGGCGCTGAGCGGGGCCGACGTGCCGACGATGGCGCTGGAGGAGGATTGGGGCGCCGAGGCCGCCAATCCGCAGGTGGCGGGGCTGACGGCGGCCAATCTGGCCTATGTGATCTATACCTCCGGCTCGACCGGCAAACCGAAAGGCGTGATGGTGGAACACCGTCAGGTTGAGCGCCTGTTTACCGCGACCGATGACGGCTTCGGCTTTGACGCCGAGGATGTCTGGTGCCTGTTCCACTCGTTCGCCTTCGATTTCTCGGTATGGGAAATCTGGGGCGCGTGGCGCCACGGCGGCCGGCTGGTGATCGTGCCGCAGGAAACGGCGCGCTCCGCTCCCGCGTTCTATCAGCTGGTGTGCCGTCAGGGCGTGACGGTGCTGAACCAGACGCCAAGCGCCTTTAAGGCGTTCATTCAGGCTCAGGACGACACGCCGCATCGGCTACGCTACATCGTCTTCGGCGGCGAAATGCTGAATCCGGCCGATCTGGCGCCGTGGTATGCGCGTAATCGGCCGGACGCGCCGCGGCTAATCAATATGTACGGCATAACGGAAACGACGGTGCACGTCACCTACCGGGAAATGTCTCCGGCGGACATCACCGGCAGCGGCAGCCCGATCGGCCGCCGCATCCCGGATCTGCGTTTGTATCTGCTTGACGAACATGCTCAGCCGGTAGCGCAGGGCGCAGTGGGCGAGCTGTACGTCGGTGGGCTGGGGGTGGCGCGCGGCTACCTGAATCGGCCGGAGCTGAATGCGCAACGTTTCCTCGACGATCCTTTCGTGGCGGGAGAACGGATGTATCGCGCCGGCGATTTGGCGCGCTATTTGCCGAACGGTGAGCTGGAGTACCTGGGGCGCAACGATCAGCAGGTGAAAATTCGCGGTTTCCGCATTGAGTGCGGTGAGGTGGAGGCGGCGCTGCTGGGCCATCCTGAGGTGCGCAGCGTGGCGGTTGACGCCTGGCAGGACAACGGCGGCGACAAACGTTTGGTGGCCTGGGCGGTGCCGGGCGAAGGGGCGGATCGGGAAACGCTGGCGCTGCGGCTGCGTCAGCATCTGGCCGGTCGTCTGCCGGATTATATGGTGCCGACGGCCTTCATGTGGCTGGAGGCGTTGCCGCTGACCACCAACGGCAAACTGGACAAACGCGCGCTGCCGGCGCCGGAGCTGGGCGCCGCCGCGCGCGCCGTTTATGAAGCGCCGGCCGATGAGCGAGAGCGCCTGCTGGCGTCCGTCTGGCGTCAGTTGCTGAACGTGGAACGCGTCGGGCGTCATGATGACTTCTTTGCCCTGGGCGGGCATTCGCTGCTGGCGGTACAGCTGGCCAATCGGGTGCAGCAGGCCGGCTGGCGGCTGCCGCTGTCGGCGCTGTTCGCCGCGCCGGTGTTGCAGGCGCTGGCGCAGTTGCTTGAACGGGAGGGAGCGGCGCAGCCGACGGCCATCGTGCCGACGCCGCGTCACGGCGCCTTGCCGTTGTCGTTTGCCCAGCAGCGGCTGTGGTTCCTGAGCCAAATGGGCGGGATCGGCGAGACTTACCATATCCCGCTGGCGTTGCGCCTGGACGGCGAACTGGATGCAGCGGCGTTCCAGAGCAGCCTCGACGCGCTGTATGCCCGCCACGAGGCCTTGCGCAGCGTGTTTGTCTGCCAGGATGGGCAACCTCAGGTACGTATCTTGCCGGAGGCGGCCATGCCGCTGACGCATCACGACTTGCGCGGCGAGCGTCAGGCGGAGCCACGTTTGCAAGCACTGGCCGAATCGGCGATGAAAGCGCCGTTCGATCTGGAAGGGGGGCCACTGGTGCGGGCCTGCTTGCTGCATGTGAGCGAGCAGCTGCATCTGTTCCTGCTGACCTGCCACCATATCGTTTCCGACGGCTGGTCTACCGGGATCCTGATGCGGGAGTTGAGCGCGTTGTATGGCGCCTTCCAACGCGGTGAACCGTCGCCGCTGCCGCCGCTGGCGGTGCAATACGTCGATTATGCCGTTTGGCAGCGCCAGTGGCTGACGCAGGAGCGGTTGGCCGAGCAGGCGACGTTCTGGCGCCGGACGCTGGGCGATGCGCCGGCGCTGCTGACGCTGCCGACCGATCGGCCGCGCCCGGCGATGCAGTCGTTCGCCGGCGGTGAGGTGCCGCTGGTCATCGACGCGGCGCTCACCGACGCGCTGCGGCGGTTGAGCCGTCAATACGGCGGCACGCTGTTCATGACGGTGTTGGCCGCCTGGAGTCTGGTGCTGTCCCGCATGGCCGGCCAACAGCAAGTGGTGATCGGCACGCCGGAAGCCAACCGCGGCAGGCTGGAAATCGAACCGCTGGCCGGCTTCTTCGTCAGCACGCTGGCGATGCATGTCGATCTGCGCGGTGAGCCGACGCTGCAAGTCTTGCTCGAGCGAGTGCGCGAGACGGTGTTGGCGGCGCGGGAAAACGGCGATCTGCCGTTCGAACAGGTGGTGGAGGTGGTCAATCCGCCGCGCCAGCTGGACGCGACGCCGCTGTTCCAGGTGATGCTGGCCTGGCAGGACGGCTCGGTGCGCGATATCGCATTGCCGGGCCTGCAAACGACGGATGCGGGGTTGAGCTATGACGTCGCGAAATTCGACATGACGCTTGAGTTGGCGGAAAGCGGCAGCGGTATTGTCGGCTCGTTGAATTACGCCAGCGCCTTGTTCGATCGCGACACGGCGGTGCGCTACGGCGCGTATCTGCAGCAGGCGCTGCGAGCGATGGTGGCGGATCTTGCTCAGCCGGCCACGCGCGTCGATCTGCTGCCTGCGGCCGAACGCCAACGTCTGCTGCACGATTGGAACCGCACCGAGCGGGCGTATCCGGCGCAGGCGTGCGTGCATCAGCTGTTCGACGAGCAGGCGCGGCGCACGCCGCAGGCGACGGCGTTGATCGATGGCGAGCAGCTTATCCGCTACGAGCAGTTGGCGGAACGCGCCAATCGACTGGCCTGGCGTCTGATTGAGGCGGGCGTGGAGCCCGGCCAGCGGGTGGCGGTCCGGTTTGAGCGCTGCGCCGCCCTGGTGATCGCCCAATTGGCGATCCTGAAAGCCGGCGCGGCCTATGTGCCGGTTGATCCGCAGCTGCCGGCCGGCCGGCAAAACTGGATCATCGCCGACAGCGGCGCGGTGCTGCTGCTGAACGGCGGTGAGGACGACGCGCAGATTGGCGTCGGCGTCGCCCGTCTGCCTCAAAGCGACGACGCGGACCTGCCGGCCGGCGCGCCGATATTGGCGAGCAACAGTCTGGATCTGGCCTACATCATGTACACCTCCGGTTCAACCGGTAAGCCGAAAGGCGTGATGGTGCCGCATCAGGGGATCAACCGACTGGTGATCAATAACGGCTATGCGGAGTTCAGCGACTCGGATCGCATCGCTTTCGCCATCAACCCGGCGTTCGATCCGGCGACGCTGGAAGTGTGGGGCGCATTGCTGAACGGCGCCGCGCTGGTGGTGGTGCCGCCGGCGGTCTTGCTGGACGCCTCGGCGTTCGCCGATCTGCTGACGCGCCAGGCGATTACGGTGCTGGTGCTGCCGACCTCGCTGTTCAATCAGCATGCGCACAGCATCCCCGCGGCGTTGGCGGGGCTGAAATACCTGATCAGCGGCGGCGAAGCGGCGGATCCTCATGCCTATACCCGGGTGCTGAAGGAGGGCGGCCGGGTGCAGCTGATCAATGGCTACGGCCCGACGGAAGCCACCACCGCCGCCACCTCGGCGCACATCACCGTGGCGGCGGGGCGGCACCGTCTGCCGATTGGCCGGCCGATTGGCAATACGCGGGTGTATCTGCTGGACGAACACCGTCAGCCGGTGCCGCTGGGCGCGATTGGCGAGCTGTATATCGGCGGCGGGGGCGTGGCGCTGGGTTACCTGAATCGCGAAGATCTCACGGCCGAGCGTTTCTTGGCGGATCCGTTTAACGAGGGGGGCCGCATGTATCGCACCGGCGATTTGGCGCGCTATCTGTCGGACGGCAACCTCGATTACTGCGGGCGCAACGATCAGCAGGTGAAGATCCGCGGCTTCCGCATCGAGTGCAGCGAGATTGAAGTCCTGCTGGAAACGCACCCGGCGGTGCGCGAAGCGGTGGTTGACGTGCGCGGCGCGCATCCTGCGTTGATCGCCTGGATCGTTCCGCAAGCCGAGGCCGAAGGCCGCGATCTGACAGACGAGCTGCGGCGGCATTTGGCGGCGCAGCTGCCGGACTACATGGTGCCGTCGGCCTGTCTGATGCTCGCCGACTTGCCGTTGACCCCGAATGGCAAAGTGGATCGCCGCGCGCTGCCGGCGCCGCAGGCCGACGACTTTGCGCGCGTGGGCCATGAGGCGCCTCAGGGAGAGACGGAAACCCTGTTGGCGGCGATCTGGGGCGAATTGCTCGGTCTGCCGAATGTCGGCCGACACGACAATTTCTTCGAACTGGGCGGGCATTCGCTGCTGGCGGTGAAACTGATCGCGGAGCTGCGTCGCTGCGGCCTGACGGCGAACGTGCAGACGCTGTTTACGGCCCCGACGCTGGCCTCGCTGGCGGAGGCGCTGGAGGCGCGCTGCGAAATCGAGATCCCTGAGAACCTGCTGCGGCCGGATAGCGAACGCATCACGCCTGAGCTGTTGCCGCTGGCCTCGCTGAACCAGGCTGAGATCGACAGCATCGTGGCGCGCGTGCCGGGCGGCGTGGCCAACGTGCAGGATATCTATGCGCTGTCGCCGTTGCAGGAGGGGATTCTGTTCCACCACCTGTTGGCGGAGCGGGGCGATCCGTACCTGTTGTCAACGCTGCTGCGCTTCGAGAACCGCGAGCGTCTGGATCGTTGGCGGGCCGCGATGCAACAGGTGATCGATCGTCACGATATTCTGCGCACGGCGTTCATCAGCGAGGCGATCCGCGAGCCGGTACAGGTCGTTTGGCGCGCCGCTGCGCTGCCGTGGACTGAGCTGGCGCTCGATCCGGCGCAGGGGGCGATTGGCGATCAACTGCTGGCGCGCTTCGATCCTCAGCACGCGCGCCTGGATCTCAGCCGTGCGCCGCTGCTGAACGTGGTGGTGGCGCAAGATAGCGATGGCGGTTGGTGGATGCTGCAGCAATGGCACCATCTGGTGGGGGATCATTCCACGGCGGCATTGATCGAGGAAGAGATCGCCACGATCCTCGCCGGCAAAGGCGCCGAACTGGGGGCCGCACCGCCGTTCCGCAATGCGGTGGCGCAGGCGCGCTTGAGCGTCAGCGCGCAAGAGCATGAAACCTTCTTCCGCACCCAGCTGGCGGACATCGAAGAGCCGGTGCTGCCGTTCGGGCTCGGCAACGTGCGCGGCGACGGCAAAGGCGTCACCACGGCGCACCAGCCTATCGACAAGGCGCTGAACGAACGTCTGCGGCATCAGGCCAAGCGGCTGGGCGTGAGCCTGGCCAGCCTGTGCCATCTGGCCTGGGCGCAGGTGCTGGCCCGCACCAGCGGCCACGACCGCGTGGTGTTCGGCACCGTGCTGCTGGGGCGGATGCAGGCGGGGGAAGGCGCCGAGCGCGCGATGGGGCTGTTTATCAATACCTTGCCACTGCGCCTCGACATCGGCGATGACGATGTGGTGACGGCGGCGCGCCAGGCCCATGCGCGGCTGAGCGGGTTGCTGCATCATGAACATGCGCCGCTGGCGCTGGCGCAACGTTGCAGCGGCGTGGCGGCGGGGATGCCGCTGTTCAGCGCGTTGCTCAACTATCGCCACAACAACGGCAGCGAGCTGGTGCTGCCGGAAGGCATGACGCTGTTGAGCGCGCAGGAGCGCACCAACTATCCGTTCGTCCTGTCGGTGGAAGACGGCGGTGATTCTCTGGGGCTGACGGCGCAGGTCAGCGAGCCGGTGCCGGCGGCGAGGATCTGCGGCTATATGCAACAGGCGCTGGCCTCATTGGCGCAGGCACTGGAAAGCCAGCCGACTCTGCCGGCGAGCGAACTGGAGATCCTGCCGCCGTCAGAGCGCCGGCTGCTGCTGGAGGAATGGAATCAGACGGCGGAGCCTTATCCTGCAGAGCTTTGCGTGCATCAGCTGTTTGAGCGTCAGGCGCAGCGTGCGCCGCAGGCTGTGGCGATCGTGCAAGGCGATCGTCGGATCGGCTATGCGGCGTTGAACGCCCAGGCTAACCGGTTGGCGCATGCCCTGATCGCGCGCGGCATCCAACCGGGCGAGCGCGTGGCGGCACGCCTGACGCGCAGCATCGATCTGGTGGCGACGCAGTTGGCGATCTTCAAAGCCGGCGCGGTGTATGTGCCGATCGACCCGCAACTGCCGGCGGCGCGTCAGCAGTGGATCCTGGAGGACAGCGGCGCGCGTCTTATCGTCGGTGAAGCGACGGACGGGGATACCTTGCCGCTGCTGCGGCCGGAGGCCGCCGGCGGTGACGAGAGCGACCCGGCGTTGGCGCTGTCGAGCGGCGAAGCGGCGTACATCATGTACACGTCCGGCTCCACAGGGCTGCCGAAAGGCGTGATGACGCCGCACCAGGGCATCACCCGGTTGGTGATCAATAACCGGTATGCGGCGTTCGATGCGACGGAGCGAGTGGCTTACGCCGCTAACCCGGCCTTCGACGCCGCGACGATGGAGGTGTGGGCGGCGCTGTTGAACGGCGGCGAACTGGTGGTGATCCCGGCGGAAACCGTGATGGATGCGGCGCGCCTGAGCGCCGCATTGACGCAGCATCGCGTGACGACGTTGTTCCTGACGACCGCGCTGTTCAATCAGTATGTGTACAGCATGGGCGCGACGCTGGCCCAGCTGCGCTACCTGATCTGCGGCGGGGAAAAAGAGGAGCCGGGTGCCTTCGAACGTCTGCTGCAGGAAGCGGGGCCGGTACAGGTGATCCACGCCTATGGGCCGACAGAGGCGACGACCTTCGCGACGACGGCGACGATCGCCGAGGTGCAAGGCGCAACGCGCTTGCCGATCGGCAAACCGATCGGCAACACCCGAGCCTATGTGCTGGATGCGCGCGGCCGACCGGCGCCGCTGGGTGTTACCGGCGAGCTGTATATCGGCGGCGTGGGCGTGGCGCTGGGGTACCTCAACCGGCCGGAACTGACCGCAGAGCGCTTCCTGAACGATCCATTCAATCCGGGTGGACGCATGTATCGCACCGGCGACCTGGTGCGCTATCGGGCGGACGGCAACCTCGAGTATCAGCGACGCAACGATCGTCAGGTGAAAATTCGCGGCTTCCGCATCGAGATGGGAGAGATCGAGGCGCGCCTGGCGGCGCACCCTGCGGTGAACGAAGCGGTGGTCGATGCCCACTGCGTCGGTGCGGATACGCGGTTGATCGCCTGGATCAGCGTGCGTGAGGACGTGGCGAGCGACGGGTTGGCCGGTGAGCTGCGCCAGCACCTGGCGGCGCAGCTGCCGGACTATATGCTGCCCGCGGCCTTTGTCTGGCTGGCGGCGATGCCGCTGACGCCAAACGGCAAGATTGACCGGCGGGCTCTGCCGGCGCCGGAGATGGCCGCCGCCGCTGGCGAAGCCTACGAAGCGCCGCGCGGCGATACTGAAACGCTGTTGGCGCAGGCATGGGCGGAGTTGCTGGGGCTGCCGCAGATCGGCAGACACGACAACTTCTTCGAACTGGGCGGCCACTCGCTGCTGGCGGTGCGCCAGGCGAGTCTGGTGCAGCAGTGGGGGATCGCACTGCAGGTACAGGCGATCTTTGACCACCCGGTGTTGGCGGATCTGGCGGCGCATGTCGAGCAGCGTACGGGCGAACAGCCGCTCAGGGCATTGCCGGCGCGCCGCAGCGGCCAGCGCCCGCCGGTATTCTTCATGCCGACCGGCTATGGCGATCACTCCTATGTTTATGAGATAGCCAAAGAGATCGATGCGGACTTCCCGATTTATGCCGTGCCATGGCCAGAGATGACCGACGCGCCGCCGGCAACGATGGAGGCGATGGCGGAGATCGTCGCCGGGGTCATCCGACAGGCGCAAGCCAACGGGCCGTATCAGCTGTTCGGTTACTCTTCGGGCGGGATCTTGACCTACATGGTGGCGGAGCGGCTGCAGGCGGAAGGGGAAGAGGTGGCGCTGGTGGGCCTGCTCGACACCATGCGGCCGCAGCAGGCGATGCGCGATGCGACGCAGCTGTTCCTCAGCTGGCTGGAGGTGGAACATCCGACGCTGGAGACGGCGCTGTTCGCCCGCCTCCAGCCGCTGTCGGTGGAGGAGGCGCTGGCCGTGCTGCACGGCCAGGGCATCAGCACTTTCCTCGACGATCTGCAGAAGGAAGCCGCTTTGTGGCGCAAGCGTTATCACTATGCGACCCTGGTCGGCGCCAGCGTTATCCGGCCGCTCGGCCTTAATCTGCACCTGTTTAAAGCGGTGGAGGAGATGCCCGGCTTGTTGAACGACGATCTGGAGGCCTACTGGCAGCGCATCAAGCCGGCGGGTTACAACCGCCGTGACGGCTCGGCGCTTGGCTGGGAAGGGCATTTGCCGGCGTCGGCGGTGACGGTCAACCTGGTCGATGGCGATCATGTCACCATGATGTCGGAAGCCGCGAACCGGCGCGGGTTAGGGGAACGCATCAGCGCCGTGCTGAATGCGCTCGCCCGACGCTGACCGCGTTGCTTGTAGGTGAAGCCCTCGCAAGAGGGCTTTTTTTTATCCGTTAGCGGCGGTTTTGACGAGCTCCACCACCAGCGGTGAAAGCTCGCCGCGCAGCGCGGCGCGTTCCGACTGGAACAGCGTGGCGACGTAAAAGCGCCGGCCCGGTAGCTCGATAGCGCGCACGTCGCCTTCGGTGTCGTGGCCGCTGATGATCAGCGGGAAGCGCTCAAGATCGGCGACGAATTCCGGATTGACGCCGAAGTTGCAGTGGTAGCCTTCATGGGTGTTCAGGCTACCGTAGGCCCGCGCGACGCGGCTGCCCGACTGAAAAACGATGTCGCCGGTTTTTTCCACCAGCGAGCAGCTCAGCGGGGCGATCACCAGCCGGCCGCCGCTGTCGGTTTCGGCATGACCGGCGTCGTGCCAGCCCATCACGTTGCGGGCGTACTCGACGATAGCGTATTGAAAACCGCCGCAGGAGCCGAGGAATGGCACGTCGTTTTCCCGCGCATGCCTGATCGCCATAAAGGCGCCGTCGTCGTGACGATACGGGCTGCCCGGCACCACCCAAATGGCGTCGAAATCTTGCAGGACTTCGGGGGAGGTCAGGGTTTCGGTCGGCAGCCATTGAGGCTGAACGTCGATGTCGAGGTGAGCGGCGGTAAGCTGGAGCGCTACGGGGATGGCCTGATGGGCGACGGCTTGCGGATTGTAATCACCGACCAGAGCAATGCGGACTTGAGCTTTCATCATTTCCTTTCCTGTGCGGGTAAAGAGGGAGATTACAGGAAAGCGAAATGTTGAGCCGCAGATTTTTTAAACGCGGCGCACAAAAAAGCCCGGCGTCGGCCGGGCTGGAAAACGGGGTTCAGTACAGCGACGGCGCGCCGACTGGCCGGGTTTTGAAGCGGCGATGCAGCCACAGATATTGCTCCGGCGCCCGCATGATCTCTTTCTCGATCACTTTGTTCATATAAGCCGCCGCCGCCTGTTCGTCGCTGAGCGGGTAGTCTTCCAGAGCCGGCTGGATCAGCAGGTCGTAGCCACGGCCGCCTTCACGGCGGATCAGCACCACCGGCACCAGCGCCGGGTTGGCCATGCGCGCCAGCATGAAGGTGCCGCTGGTGGTGGCGGCCTGATCGACGGCGAACAGCGGCGCGAATACGCTGCCGCGCGGGCCGTAATCTTGATCCGGCGCGAACCATACCGCCTCACCGCGCTTGAGTGCGTGCACCATGCCGCGCAGATCCTTGCGATCGATCATCGCCTTGTTGGAGCGCATGCGGCCCTTGGTTTGCGCCCACTCCATCGCCTTGTTGTTGTGCGGGCGGTACATCGCCATCATCGGTTGGCACAGGCCCATTGCCCGGCCGCCCAGCTCAAGCGACATAAAGTGCACGCCGATCACCAGCACGCCGCGGTCGTCACGCTGCGCCATTTTGAGGTGGTTGATGCCGGAGACGTTAAACCAGCGCTTAACGCGTTTATCCGACCAGAACCAGGCCATGCCGGTTTCCAGCAGGCCCATGCCGAGGGACTCAAAGTTGCCCACTACTTTACGCTCGCGCTGTGTTTCGTCCATTTCGGGGAAGCACAGTTCGAGGTTGCGGCGGGTGATGGCGACGCGACGCTTAAGAAAGCGCATCGAGGTGCGCCCCATCCATACGCCAAGGCGGTTAAGCAGCGGGTAGGGGAGTTGCACCAGCAGGAACAACAGGGCCAGACCGAACCAGGTCAGCCAGTAGCGCGGGTGCAGCAAGGAAAGTTGAAATCTCTTTTGGCGTTTCATAGCAGCTCGTTTATGCGTTAGGGGGGTAGCAACCTGTAGCGCATAAAGGATCCACTCGATAGCGATACAACGACTCAGACACCCGGGGACGGCCAGGGTTTAGTCAGAATTCCATAATTGACTAAACATTTACATTCGAAGGGCGGTTTGCGCTGCTATCAGGCTTCGGAGGGATAGCTGTTGGCCAGCGGAGGCGGCTCTAGGAATGCGTATGTTAACACAGGGTACGGGGTTCAGAGGAAGAGAGGCATGCGAATATTCTCATTCGCATTGCCTCTGGATTGACGATTGGCGACGGTTTACAGGCTGGGGAGGATGATGGCGGCGAAAATGGCGGCGATCACCAGCCATTTCAGCAGGTAGTAACCGCGGCGATTACGCGCCTTCAGGCGCTGGCCGGCGTCGCGCACCGCGTTGACGTATTTGAAGATGCGGTTGATGCCGCCGGTGCGGTCCTGATCGTCGTTCGGCGAACTGGCCGCCGACATCAGCGTAGCGCCGACCCAGTGGTTGACCGCCTGCGCCCAGCGCCATTTCATTGGCCGCTCGACGTCGCAAAACAGAATGATGCGCGTCTGGTCGGTGGCGTTTTGCGCCCAGTGCACGTAGGTTTCGTCGAAGATCACCGCCTGGCCGTCGCGCCAGCTGTGCTGCTCGCCGTCCACCTCGATGAAGCAGCGATCGTCGTTGGGCGTCATCAGCCCCAGGTGGTAGCGCACCGAGCCGGCGTAAGGATCGCGGTGTTTACCCAAATGGCTGCCGGGCGGCAGCTCGGCGAACATCGCCGCCTTGACCGATGGGATGCGGTTGAGCAGCTCGACGGTTTTCGGGCACAGCGTTTGCGCCGAAGGGTGACTGTCGCTGTACCATTTCAGATAGAAACGTTTCCAGCCGCGTTTGAAGAAGGTGTTGAAGCCGGCGTCGTTGTGCGACTGCGCCTTTTTGATGTGATCCTGCAAACGCACCGCTTCCTCGCGGATCACCTGCCAGTTGTCGGTCAGCGTTTGCAGCTCCGGGAAGCCTTTTTCGTCGAAATAGGGCTGTTTGGCGGGCAAACGGGAGAAACCGGTCATAAACATGTTGATCGGCCCCATAAACGTGGAGTGATCGAACAGTTGGCGGGTAACCTTTTGTTTCTCTTTGCCGCGGGAGTGTGCGTAGAGGAAGCTGACGATGAAAATGCCGATAATGATCGCGGCAACCATAGAATCCATCCCTGTTAGTGCTTGTTAATAATTCGTACAAATTATAGTTTTGTGACAGGAAAAATTTAACGTTTTCGTGCTCTTTGACCGGGATCCGCGTAAGTGGCATAAAAGAACAAGAAATATATTAAAAATAAAATTTTATATCGATTTTTTTGGTTTTAGTCCTATTCTTAAATCGTTCGAGGGGCATTTTATGCCATCTTGTTTCATGACGAATGGCACGTATCTGAGAAAAGAGGGACTTATGAAGAAATCAATCATTGCCTTGTCTGCACTGCTGCTCGCTTCCCCGGTGTTCGCCGCCGATACCGCGACCGACACCGCCGCTCACGCCAGCAACGAGGTCGTTGCCGAAGCGCATAAAGGGGCGGATACCGCCAAAGAAAAGCTGCACCAGTCTCAGGACAAGGGTGAAGAGCTGAAGCTGAAAGCCAAGCACGCCGCCGAAGGCAAGAGCGATAGCGTCGGCAGTAAAGTGAGCGAAGGCTCGCAAAAGGCCTGGCACTCCACCAAACAGGGGTCGGAGAAGGCTTGGGATAAGACCAAGCAAGGGGCGGAAAGCCTCAAGAACAAAGTGACCGAGTAAGGTCTCCGCTTTACCCCAAGGGCCGCGCTGCGGCCTTTTTTATTGCTCGCAAACCGGGAATGCCCCAAAGAAAAAGGCGCCGCCTCTTGCAAGGTTGCGCCTTTTCAACACGTTAACTGACTAGTATCAGTTCATGCCGTATTTTTTCAGCTTCTTACGCAGCGTGCCGCGGTTGATGCCCATCATCAGGGCTGCGCGGGTCTGGTTGCCACGGGTGTATTGCATCACCATGTCCAACAGTGGCTGTTCAACTTCAGCCAGTACCAGCTCATACAGGTCATTTACGTCTTGACCGTTCAGTTGAGCAAAATAGTTCTTCAGTGCTTGTTTAACCGAGTCACGCAGAGGCTTTTGAGTCACCTGATCTTGTGAGTTAACGGTAGAAACGGTCAGTACGTCAGAATTTACGCGTTGTTCGAACATAGTTCTGTCAGCTCTTTTTTTACGCTAAGATTTTCGAAATATGCCTCCAACGCCTCCAGCTGTTCGCTGGCATCCTCTATGGCGTTGAATGTGCGCCGAAACTGGTCATTCGGAGCGTGTTCCTGGAGATACCAGGACACGTGCTTACGAGCAATCCGGAATCCCTTGCCTTGGCCATAGAAGCCGTGCAATTCCCGAATGTGCCCAATCAACAAGCGCTTCACCTCGCCAAGCGGCAGCGGCGGCAGCAACTCCCCAGTGTCCAGATAATGCTGGATTTCCCGGAAGATCCAGGGTCTCCCCTGAGCAGCGCGGCCTATCATCAGGGCGTCGGCCCCGGTGTAGTCGAGCACTGCTCTGGCTTTATGCGGGTCAGTAATATCCCCATTCGCGATAATCGGAATGGAAACACTCTGCTTAACTGCCCGAATGCTGTCGTATTCCGCGTCGCCGTTAAACAGACAGGCGCGGGTTCGGCCGTGAATCGTCAGGGCCTGAATACCACAGTCTTCGGCCAGTTGGGCAATCTCTACACAGTTACGATGCTCTGGCGCCCAGCCGGTGCGAATCTTCAGCGTTACCGGCACATCCACCGCGTCAACCACCGCGTGGAGGATCCGTTTTACCAGATCCGGGTACTGCAACAAGGCGGACCCGGCAAGCTTCCGGTTCACTTTTTTGGCAGGGCATCCCATATTGATGTCGATGATCTGCGCGCCGCTGGCCACGTTAATACGCGCGGCGGCGGCCATATCATCAGGATCGCATCCGGCAATCTGCACGGAGCGGATCCCTGGTTCATCGCTATGCACCATACGCAGACGCGACTTATCCGTCCGCCACACCTCCGGGTTGGAGGAGAGCATTTCGGATACAGCCATCCCAGCACCCATTGCATGACAGAGGGTTCTGAACGGGCGATCTGTAATACCGGCCATCGGGGCCGCAATCAGGCAATTAGTAAGCTGGTGGTGTCCAATGCGCATAGACAAAGAGTGACCATACTGTGTCCGCAAGGGCGCGTATATTACGCATTTTTGCGCCGAGATGAAAGGCCAAACTTTAACCAATTGGCCCGATATTAGGGCGAAAAATGCGCTACGCGGTGATTCATAAAAATATTATATATATTTTACAATAAGTTGACGAAAAGTGCTTATTTTGTGTGCGGCAAAATATTCGCCTTTGTGCAGGATATTATCTGCATTCACCCGCTGTTTTGGCCGGGATAGCCTGCCTAGAAGGCGCATTGTCAGGGCGATCCGTCGTTGAACGGCGAAAAAGTGGATAAAATTTTGTGTCGTTCGCGGGCCGATCGCCGGACAAAAAAAATCCACCGGCGCAGGGCCGGTGGATGATAGAACAACGCGCCGTGTCGCTTATTTGCGGCGGCCGGTGATGCGGCACCACTCTTCGCGCTCGGCGACCGGGTCGAGTGCGAACTTCTCTTTGTAGGCTTCCGCTACGCTGCTTGCCTGGCTGGCCAGTACGCCGGACAGCCCCAGATGGCCGCCGGCCTTCGGCAGGCAGCCGATCAGCGGCGCCAGCTCGCGCAGCGGGCCGGCAAGGATGTTGGCGACCACTACGTCCGCCAGCAGGTCCGCCGGCTGGTCTTTCGGCAGATACAGCTCCAGACGCTCTGAAACGCCGTTACGCTGCGCGTTGTCGCGGCTGGCCTGAATGGCCTGGGGATCGATGTCGATGCCGATAGCGCGCGCCGCACCGAGTTTCAGGGCGGCGATCGCCAGGATGCCGGAACCACAGCCGAAGTCGATAACGGTTTTGCCGGCCAGATCGAGGCCGTCCAGCCACTGCAGGCACAGCGCGGTGGTCGGGTGAGTGCCGGTGCCGAACGCCAGGCCCGGATCGAGCATGACGTTGACCGCGTCGGGATCCGGCACGTCACGCCAGCTCGGGCAGATCCACAAGCGCTCGCCGAAGCGCATCGGGTGGAAGTTGTCCATCCACTCGCGCTCCCAGTCCTTATCCTCCAGCTGTTCTATCTTGTGGCGGAAACCGGCGCCCAGCAGCGGGTGCTGTTCCAGCATCGCCACCACCTCGGCCATATCGGTCTCGGCGTCGTACAGGCCGATCACGTCGGTATCGCCCCACAGCAGGGTTTCACCCGGCAAGGGTTCGAACACTGGGTTGTCGTGGGTGTCCTGGAAGGTCACCGACACGGCGCCGCTTTCCACCAGCGCGTCGCTCAGGTCTTCCGCCTGGCTGCCGGTGGTGTTCAGTTTGAGTTGGATCCAAGGCATAGCAATTCTCTTCAAGAGGGTAATGATGACGTCGCTCGGCGCTTTTCGCCGACGACGTTACCGAGATAAAACGCCAACAGGCTGAGCAACAGCGAAGGCACGATAGGATGCAGCCCCGCCGGTTGCAGGTTGAAGCTGGCCAATAGCGTATAGCATACCGCACCCGACACCATTGAGCTAAGCGCTCCCTGAGCATTGGCACGCTCCCAATACAGGCCCAGCACCAGCGGCCACAGGAAGACCGCCTCCAGCCCGCCGAAAGCCAGCAGGTTGAGCCAGATGATCATCTCCGGCGGCCGCCAGGCCGCCAGCAGCACCAGCAGGCCGAGGACCAGCGTAGTCAGGCTGGAAAAGCGCTTGATCAACCGCTCGTTGTGGATCTGCTGCGGCCGCACGCCAAGATAGAGATCCTTGATGATGGTGGCGGAGGATTGCAGCAGTTGGGCGTTGATGGTCGACATGATCGCCGCCATCGGCGCCGCCAAAAAGATCCCGGCGGCGTACGGCGGCAGCACGGTGATCATCAGCGTCGGGATCACCTGATCGGGGATCTTGAGATCCGGCAGCACCGCGCGGCCGAGCGCGCCGGCCAGATGCATGCCGAACATCAGCACTGCCACCACCACGGTACCGAGCAGAATGCCGCGATGGACCGCTTTGCTGTCCTTATAAGAGATGCAGCGCACGGCGGTGTGGGGCAGGCCGATCACCCCGAAGCACACCAGGATCCAGAACGACGCCATAAACGGCAGGCTGAGGATCTGATCGCCGCCCTGCGGCGAGACCAGCGCCGGATCGATCTGCTGCAGCTTGTGCACCGCGCTGTCCAGTCCGCCGGCGGCATGGATCACCGCCACCAGCAGCAACACGGTGCCGAGCAGCATCACCAGCCCCTGCATGGCGTCGTTCAGCACGCTGGCGCGGAAGCCGCCAAAGGCGGTGTAAAGTGCGATGCTGATGCCGAAGATCAACAGGCCGGTGTCGTAAGGAATGCCGGCGGCGGTCTCCAGCAGCCGGGCACCGCCGATAAACTGCACCGTCATGGCGCCGAGGAACGCCACCAGCAGGCTGAGGCTGGCCAGCCACACCAGCAGGCGGCTTTGGTAGCGGCCATACAGCATGTCATTGAGGGTGATGGCGTTGTAGCGGCGCGCCAGGATGGCGAATTTCTTGCCCAGCACGCCGAGCGACAGCCACACTGCCGGCAGCTGGATCATCGCCAGCAGCACCCAGCCCAGGCCGTATTTGTAAGCGGCGCCGGGGCCGCCGATAAACGAACTGGCGCTGATGTAGGTGGCGGTCAGGGTCATCGCCAGCACAAAGCCGCCCATCGAGCGGTTGCCGAGGAAGTATTCGCTGAGGAAATTCCCGCTCTGGCGGCGGCGATAGGCGTACACCGACAGGCCGAACACCAGCAACAGGTAGGCGATCAGCGGCAGAATCACTTCAGTTTGCATCGCGGTCCTCCAGCGAAATGTCGCGGAACACCGTGCGCACCATCAGCCAGCACAGGCCGATGAACAGCAGCGGCACCAGCAGACAGGCCATTTCGAACCAGTGCGGCAGGCCGGTGACGCCGATGGCGCTGTCCGGCAAATAGGCCGCCAGGCCCCAGGCCAGCAGGTAGAGCAGCGTCAGCCCCAGCGCCCAGCGCGCTTCGCGGTGCGCCTGGATAAAGCGTTTGTCCATCCGTGTCTCCCATAGGTTTACGGTGATGGATTCATCAAAGGTAGGGAATTTTACGGCATGACGGCGTTTTGCCAAGCCGTTACTGGCGGTAGTGCCAAAGAAAAAGGCCGGTGATTAACCGGCCTTTCGTCAGACGATGCTGCGTGGCTGCCTTAGGTTTCCTGCAGACCCAGCTTCTTCTCCAGATAGTGGATGTTGGTGCCACCGTGCTGGAAGTTTTCGTCGTTCATGATCTTCTGCTGCAGCTCAACGTTGGTTTTGATGCCGTCGATGATCAGTTCAGCCAGGGCGTTTTTCATGCGGGCAATCGCCACGTCACGGTTTTCGCCGAAGGTGATCAGTTTGCCGATCATGGAGTCATAGTACGGCGGTACAGTATAACCGGCGTAGATATGAGATTCCCAACGCACGCCGAAACCGCCTGGCGCGTGGAAGCGGGTGATCTTGCCCGGGCTCGGCAGGAAGGTGTTCGGATCTTCGGCGTTGATACGGCATTCTACCGCATGGCCGTGGATCTTCACTTCTTCCTGTTTGATCGACAGTGGCTGACCGGCAGCGATGCGCAGCTGCTCTTTGATCAGATCCACGCCGGTGATCATTTCGGTAACCGGGTGCTCTACCTGAATACGGGTGTTCATTTCGATGAAATAGAACTCGCCGTTTTCATACAGGAACTCGAAGGTGCCCGCACCGCGGTAGCCGATTTCCACACAGGCTTTCGAGCAACGCTCGCCGATGTAGCGGCGCATTTCGCTGGTGATGCCCGGCGCCGGCGCTTCTTCGACCACTTTCTGGTGGCGGCGCTGCATGGAGCAGTCA
Source organism: Serratia sp. YC16 (assembly GCF_009707615.1). Classification (NCBI taxonomy): domain Bacteria; kingdom Pseudomonadati; phylum Pseudomonadota; class Gammaproteobacteria; order Enterobacterales; family Yersiniaceae; genus Serratia; species Serratia sp. YC16. The sequence continues at coordinate 122,115 of NZ_WLYN01000004.1, forward strand.
CGCTCGGCCAGATAGATGGCGTTGCCCTGGCCGTCGGCCAATACCTGAATCTCGATGTGACGCGGATTCTCCAGGTATTTTTCCATGTACACCATGTCGTTGTTGAAAGCCGCTTTGGCTTCCGCTTTCGTCATGTTGATGGACTGCTCAAGGTCTTTATCGCTGCGCACGACGCGCATGCCGCGACCGCCGCCGCCGCCGGAGGCCTTGATGATCACCGGATAACCGATGCGCTTGGCGAAGGCACGGTTTTTATCCATGTCGTCGGTCAGCGGGCCGTCGGAGCCAGGCACGCAAGGCACGCCGGCTTTTTTCATGGCGTTGATCGCGGAAACCTTGTCGCCCATCAGGCGGATGGTTTCGGCTCTCGGGCCGATGAAGATGAAGCCGGAGCGTTCAACCTGCTCGGCGAAATCGGCGTTCTCGGACAGGAAGCCGTAGCCCGGGTGGATCGCCACGGCGCCGGTGATTTCCGCCGCCGAGATGATGGCCGGGATGTTCAGATAGCTTTTTACCGATGGCGCGGGACCGATGCAGACGGTCTCGTCGGCCAGCAGTACGTGTTTCAGATCGCGGTCGGCTGCGGAGTGAACCGCAACGGTCTTGATGCCCAGTTCTTTACAGGCACGCAGGATGCGAAGCGCGATCTCGCCGCGGTTGGCGATAACAATTTTATCAAGCATGGGGGCGCCTCGTTATTCGATGACGACCAGCGGCTCGTCATATTCGACCGGCTGGCCGTTTTCCACCAGGATGGCTTTCACGACGCCGGACTTGTCCGCTTCGATCTGGTTCATCATTTTCATGGCTTCAACGATGCACAGGGTATCGCCAGCGTTCACTTTCTGGCCCACTTCCACGAAGGCTTTCGCGTCCGGGCTTGGGGTGCGGTAGAAGGTACCTACCATCGGAGAACGAACGACGTGGCCACTCATGGCCGCCGGTGCTGCAGGGGTTTCTGCCGCAGGTGCGGTGGCGACGGCGGTAGCCAGAGCTGGCTGCTGCTGTGCCGGCATCGCGTAGGCCTGCTGCATGACGGGATAAGCCTGCGCCGGTGCGGCACGGCTGATGCGAACCGATTCTTCGCCTTCAGAGATTTCCAGTTCAGAAATGCCTGATTCTTCAACCAGTTCGATCAGTTTCTTGATTTTACGAATATCCATGAGTGTGATTCCGTACTCTTTTTGTGGAGCAATTAGTGGGTTTTCGACAGACGGTTAACCGCTGCCTGTAAAGCGAAAGCGTAGCCATCCGCGCCGAGGCCGCAAATCACGCCTACCGCTACGTCTGAGAGATAAGAGTGATGGCGGAAAGGTTCGCGGGCGTGCACGTTGGACAGGTGGATCTCGATGAACGGGATCTGCACCGCCAACAACGCATCGCGCAGCGCCACGCTGGTGTGCGTGAACGCCGCCGGGTTTATCAGAATGAAATCGGTGTTGCCGCGCGCCTGATGGATGCGATCGATCAGCTGATGCTCGGCGTTGGATTGCAGATGGCTCAGGGTAATATCCAATGCGGATGCCTGGTTTTCCAATCCGTTAACAATCTCTGTCAGCGTCGTGCTGCCGTACTTCTCCGGCTCACGCGTCCCCAGCAGATTGAGATTGGGGCCGTTCAGAAGCAAAATGTGAAACTTATCCGCCATTGTGCTGGTATCTCCGGCAATAAAACCATCATCGTAGAAAATAACCCGATGTTACCGATTTGTCACCTGTTAAGGGGTAAATTCACCCTGAGAACAGAAACAAGGTCGGGCATTATAACGATATCGTAGCAATTCGCAGCTAAATACTGGTCTTATCAGCGAAGATATTCAACCCCAAATCGACGAACTCGGGGATCCGTGACAGCAATATGAGCGCTGGAACACAGAAAAAGTTCCCGCCGACGGCGCGCGTTTTTCTACGGCGATAACGCGCGCCGCCGTGCGATTCAGCGCCACCAGGCGCGGAACTTCTTATAACGCAATCCCAGCAGTGCCACCGCCAGCAACGCGTAAATGAACGGCTGGGGTGAAAAGGTTTTGACCGACCACAGGTAGTGGATGGGAGCGAGGATCGCCGCCAGATAGACGAAGTTGTGCAACGTTTGCCATTTGGCGCCCAGTTTGCGCATCGCCCACAGCGTCGACGTGGCCGCCAGCGCCAGCAGGATCAGCCAGGTGAGGATGCCGAGCGTCAGATAGGGCCGGTTCACCAGCTCGCTGCCCAGCAGGCCGAGATTGCTCAGCCCCAGCTCCAGCGTGGAGTAGCTTATCAGGTGCAGCGTGCCCCAGGCAAAGCACCACAGCCCCACCAGGCGCCGGCAGCGGATCAGCAGCGGCTGACGGGCGTAGCGCGCCAGCGGGGCGATCATCAGCGTGGCCAGCAGCAGTTTCAGCGTCATCCTGCCGGTAAAATGCTGGATGTCCTTGGACGGATCGGCGCTGAACCAGCCCTGGTCCACCGCCAACACCAGCCAGAGAAAGGGCAGAAACGCCGCCAGATGCAGGGCGGCTTTCAGCCATTTGATATGAACAGGCGTCAGGCGCACTTAGAAATTCTCCCGCAGATCCATGCCGCGATACAGCGATGCCACCTGATCGGCATAGCCGTTAAACAGCAGCGTCGGTTGGCGTTTGACATCGAGAATGCCGCCGGAGCCGATGAAGCGCTCGGTAGCCTGTGACCAGCGCGGATGATCGACGTGCGGATTCACGTTGGCGTAAAAACCGTACTCGTTCGGCGCGGATTGGTTCCAGGTGGTCGGCGGCTGATCGCGCACCAAACGGATGTGCACGATCGATTTAATGCCTTTGAAGCCGTATTTCCACGGCGTAATCAGCCGCAGCGGCGCGCCGTTTTGCGGCGGCAGGGTTTTGCCGTACACGCCGACGGTCAGCAGCGCCAGCGGATGCATCGCCTCGTCCAGCCGCAGCCCTTCGACGTAGGGGTATTTCAGGCCGCCGCCGATAAAGCGATCTTTCTGGCCGGGCATCTGTTCCGGATCGTACAGCGTCTGGAAGGCCACGTAGCGCGCGTTGCTGTTCGGTTCGGCCAGCTTGATAAGCTTGCCCAGTTCGAAACCGATCCACGGCACCACCATCGACCAGGCCTCGACGCAGCGCATGCGGTAAATGCGCTGTTCCAGCGGGAAACGCTTCATCAGATCGTCGATATCCAGCGTTATCGGCTTCGCCACTTCGCCGTCGATGCGCACTTTCCAGCCTTCAGTCTTCAGCCCGCTGGCGTTGGCGGCCGGATCGGCCTTGTCGAGACCGAATTCATAGAAGTTGTTGTAGCCGGTGACCTTGTCTTCCGGCGTCATCGCCAACTGGGCCTGCCAGGCGGCCGGCTTGCTGAATGCCAGCGCTTTGCCCGGCGGCGCCTTGGGGCGATCGTTGCCTTTAAACCACGACAGCAGGTCCGCCTGCGCGCCGGTAGGCAGCGCCAGCGAAGCGGCGGTGATGCCGAGCGCCTGCAGCACTTTGCGCCGCTGGTGGAACACGCTCTCCGGCGTGACGTCGGCCTCGGTCAATTTGGGGTGTTTGTTCATGCTTATGTTCTCCGCGACTGATCCCCGCCGCCGGGGAGCGGCGGGCGGGTCTCCATCAAATAAGCATGGCGTTAAAGCCGGCCGGAAGCGAGGGGGCGCGGGAAAATATGAAATTTCGCAGAAGCCGGAGACCCCCCGTCGCCGGGGGGAGCGCGTCAACGGATCTTCACCAGGGTGCGGCCGGTGATTTGGTTGTTCAGCAGCGCGGCGGCGGTGGCCGGCGCCTGTTCGAGAGGGATTTGGTGCGTGGCCTGCTGATAGAAACTATCCGGCAGAATGCCGGCCAGCCGTTCCCAGGCGGTTTGGCGGCGATGCAGCGGCGTATGCACCGAGTCCACGCCCTGTAGGCGCACATTGCGCAGAATGAACGGCATCACGGTGGTCGGCAGTTGATAGCCGCCCGCCAGGCCGCAGGCGGCGACGGTGCCGTTATAATTCATCTGCGCCAGCACCCGCGCCAGCAGTTTGTCGCCGACGGTGTCCACCGCGCCGGCCCACAGCTGTTTTTCCAACGGACGCGGCGTGTCGATATAGCCATCGCGGGACATCACCTCTTTGGCGCCGAGCGCCTTCAGGTATTCGGTATTGCTGTCGCGGCCGCTGATGGCGGTCACCCGGTAACCCAGCGCCGCCAGCAGAGCGATGGCGGTGCTGCCCACGCCGCCGCTGGCGCCGGTGACCAGGATGTCGCCGTCGTCCGGGTGCACGCCGCCTTCCTCCAGCGCCATTACGCACAGCATGGCGGTAAAGCCGGCGGTGCCGATGATCATCGCCTTGCGCTCATCGAGGCCGTTCGGCAGCGGCACCAGCCACTCGCCGGAAACGCGCGCCTGCTCGGCCAATCCGCCCCAGTGGTGTTCACCCACGCCCCAGCCGGTGAGCACCACGCTTTGGCCCTCTTTGAAACGATCGTCGCGGCTGTGGCGCACGGTGCCGGCGAAGTCGATGCCCGGCACCATCGGGAAGTTGCGCACGATCTTGCCTTTGCCGGTGATCGCCAGCGCATCCTTGTAATTCAGGCTGGACCAGTTGATGTCGACGGTAACATCACCCTCCGGCAATTGGCCGCTGTCGATATCTTTGATATGAGCCAGAGTTTGGTCGTCTTGTTGTTCCAATAGCAGTGCACGCATGTCACTCTTCCTCTTGTTTACACTTTTCTATCAATGGCTGAATCACATTTCTTTGACTATATGCATAATAAGCGGCTCAGGCCCTGATAAAGGACAAAAATGGCGCTTGCAGGTTTTATTCCTCGGCAAGGCTTGTTAGGGTTGGACAACCCCCTTTTAACTAAAGGGTGAACACTCACTTAACCATAGCGGACAAGGCACAGGGATGCGATTTACCACCAAACTCTCTGCATTGATCACTCTGTTGGTCGCGCTGGCGATGTTTTTGATGCTGATGGGATGCTCATACAGCTTCTTTTACGTTACCCAGGATCGCCAGGAGCGTCGCTTTGATTCGCTGGTCACCTCGCTCGATCAGGCCATGTTGCACGAGTCGCCGCGCGATCAGGAGAAATGGTTGCCGATCGTCATGCGCCCGCTCGGCATCGTGTCGATCCGCGTAGAGGCCGGTACCAGCCAGTTTCTCAACTATAAATTGCCGACGGTGAAAAAAGAGCCCTGGGATGCGCTGAACGGCTATCGTCAGGTCTCGCGCCCCCTGTTGCAGCACCCGGGCAGCACGCTGTACATCACTTACCTCGATCCCTTCGCCAGCGATGTGCGCACGCTGCAGTCCACCGCCGCCGTCACGCTGTCGATCGTCGTCATGGTGGTGGTTTTGCTGTTCAGCCTGCGCTGGCTGCGTGAACAGGCCGACGGTGAAGATCGCCTGGAACGCCGCGCGCGGCGCATTCTGAACGGCGAGCGCGAAAACGTCATGCAGGGCGATGTGCGTGAGTGGCCGGCCAACGTCAGCGGCGCGCTCGACCGCCTGCTGGCCGATCTGGCGGAAGCGCGGGAAGAGCGCAGCCGGGTCGATACGCTGATCCGCGCCTTCGCCGCACAGGACGCCAAAACCGGGCTTAACAATCGCCTGTTCTTCGATAATCAATTGACCACTCAGCTGGAAGACGAAGGTTCGCACGGCATCGTGATGATGGTGCGGCTGCCCGATTTCGAGACCCTGCGCGACACGCACGGCAGCGTAGCGGTGCAGGAGCTGATGTATTCGCTGGTCAATCTGCTGTCGACTTTCGTGATGCGATACCCGTCGGCGTTGCTGGCGCGCTATTTCCACAGCGATTTTACCGTGCTGTTGCCGCATCGCACCCTGAAGGAGGCCGACGGCATCGCGTCACAGCTGGTCAACGCCATCGATGCCTTGCCTTCCACGGCGCTGATCGACCGTGAGGCCTTCCTTCACATCGGCATCGTGGCGTACCGCAGCGGCCAAACCACGGAGCAGGTGATCGACTATGCGGAGCAGGCGACGCGCCATGCCACGCTGCAGGGCGAAAACGGTTGGTATGTGTACGACAGCCAGGTGCCGGAAATGGGGCGCGGCAGCGTCAAGTGGCGCACGCTGCTGGAACAGGTGCTGGCGCGCGGCGGCCCGCGGCTGTATCAGAAACCGGCGGTCACCGTGGAAGGCGAAGTGCACCATCGTGAGATCATGAGCCGGATCTATGACGGCTCCCAGGAGTTGCTGCCGGCGGAATATATGCCGCTGGTTCAGCAGTTGGGGTTGGCGGAGAGCTACGATCGCCAGCAGGTGAGTCGCATCATCCCCTTGTTGACGCAATGGCCTGAGGAAACGCTGGCGTTCCCGCTGTGCGTGGATTCGATTTTGCAGCGCTCTTTCCAGCGCTGGCTGCGCGATACGCTGCTGCAGTGCGAAAAAAGTCAGCGTCGGCGAATTCTGATTGAACTTGCGGAGGCAGATGTGTGTCAACATATCGACCGTCTTCGTCCGGTGCTGAGGCTGTTGTCAGGGCTGGGCTGTCGCCTCGCGGTGTCCAAAGCGGGTTTAACCGTGGTCAGTACGTCCTATATCAAGTCGCTGCAGGTGGAGATCGTCAAGCTCCATCCGGGGCTGGTGCGGAGTATCGATAAGCGGGACGAAAATCAGCTGTTCGTGCAGAGCCTGACCGGGGCCTGCGCGGGGACGCACGCTCAAGTGTTCGCCGCCAGCGTGCGTACGCGCAACGAGTGGCAGACGCTGAAAGAGCGTGGGATCCGCGGCGGGCAGGGCGACTTTTTCGCGTCGCCGGAGCCGATCGACCCGGGGCGTAAAAAATATTCACGTCGTTATCGTGTTTAAGCTGATTGCCGAACAAAAATTGACGTAGAATGAGCGCCGGATCCATCTGGGCCATGTCACCTGTCATTTTGGAGTTTTCTCCAATCTGCCTGCGACAAAGACGCCTATTTGAGATAGGCTCTTGTCAGCTTTTATCTGGCTGACGTTGGTAGGTGCTTACCACCGGCGGCAATCAGGGAATATGTTAGATTTTATGAGCTGTGTTACGCCGTTTCGTGCGTTGACAGGGTGGTAAACTGAGCCTTTGTTCAGGGAATTCAGGCCTCATCCAATTTCCGTGCATTCGAGCAGAAACAATACAGACTATTTTTCACCGAAGTAGAACGTTTTTGCGCCTTGTCGCTGCTTCGTGTGGTTGGTAAAGTAGGCGGATTTTATTTTCCGCCCCCAGCTTGCAGGATTATCCTTTCGTTATGTTTAAGAAATTTCGTGGCATGTTTTCCAACGACTTGTCCATCGACTTGGGTACCGCCAATACCCTGATTTATGTTAAAGGGCAAGGCATCGTACTGAATGAACCTTCGGTGGTTGCCATTCGCCAGGATCGTGCCGGCTCCCCAAAGAGCGTAGCGGCCGTCGGTCATGACGCCAAACAGATGCTGGGTCGCACCCCCGGCAACATCGCGGCTATTCGCCCGATGAAAGACGGCGTGATCGCCGACTTCTTCGTGACCGAAAAAATGCTGCAGCACTTCATCAAACAGGTTCACAGCAACAGCTTTATGCGCCCAAGCCCGCGTGTGCTGGTCTGTGTGCCGGTCGGCGCGACCCAGGTTGAACGCCGCGCCATCCGCGAGTCCGCCCAAGGGGCCGGCGCGCGTGAAGTGTTCCTGATTGAAGAGCCGATGGCGGCGGCGATCGGCGCGGGTCTGCCGGTCTCCGAAGCGACCGGCTCCATGGTGGTGGATATCGGCGGCGGTACCACAGAAGTGGCGGTGATCTCGCTGAACGGCGTGGTGTACTCCTCTTCCGTGCGCATCGGCGGTGACCGCTTCGATGAAGCCATCATCAATTATGTGCGCCGCAACTATGGCTCGCTGATCGGCGAAGCCACCGCGGAGCGCATCAAGCACGAAATCGGTTCTGCCTACCCGGGCGACGAAGTGCGCGAAATCGAAGTCCGCGGCCGTAACCTGGCCGAAGGCGTACCGCGCGGCTTTACCCTGAACTCCAATGAAATCCTCGAAGCCCTGCAAGAGCCGCTGACCGGCATCGTCAGCGCGGTGATGGTGGCGCTGGAACAGTGCCCGCCAGAATTGGCCTCCGACATTTCCGAACGCGGCATGGTGTTGACCGGCGGCGGCGCGCTGCTGCGCAACCTCGATCGCCTGCTGATGGAAGAAACCGGCATCCCGGTCGTGGTGGCGGAAGATCCGTTGACCTGCGTGGCGCGCGGCGGCGGCAAGGCGTTGGAAATGATCGACATGCACGGCGGCGATTTGTTCAGCGAAGAATAGTCAGCCCCTGGAAGGAGGAATCGTATCGGATGAATGCGCACAGCGAAAATCGGGTACGGTTCCTCTTTCTGTTGTCGAGGAACTCGCATAATTTATGAAGCCGATTTTTAGCAGGGGGCCTTCCCTGCAACTGCGACTTTTTTTGGCGGTGATCGCGGCCATTGGCCTGATCGTTGCCGACAGCCGGCTCGGCACGTTCGTGAAGATACGCAACTACATGGACACCGCAGTCAGCCCTTTCTATTTTCTGGCCAACGGGCCGCGTAAAGTTCTGGACAGCGTGTCAGAAACGCTGGCTACCCGCCAACAGCTGGAGCTGGAAAACCGAGCTCTGCGGCAGGAACTGCTGCTGAAAAACAGCGATATTCTTCTTCTTGGCCAATTCAAGCAGGAAAACGCCCGTTTGCGCGAACTGCTGGGTTCCCCGCTGCGCCAGGACGAGCACAAGATGGTTACCCAGGTGATCTCCACCGGTTCCGATCCCTACAGCGACCAGGTCGTTATCGACAAAGGGTCGGACAACGGCGTCTATGAAGGCCAGCCGGTGATCAGCGACAAGGGCGTGGTCGGCCAGGTGGTGGCGGTGGCGAAGGTCACCAGCCGCGTGCTGCTGATCTGCGATGCCTCCCACGCGCTGCCGATTCAGGTGCTGCGCAACGATATTCGGGTGATCGCCGCAGGCAGCGGCTGCGCCGACGATCTGCAGCTGGAACACCTGCCGAACAACACCGATATCCGCGTTGGCGACGTGCTGGTGACCTCAGGTCTCGGCGGCCGCTTCCCGGAAGGTTATCCGGTGGCGGTGGTCTCCTCGGTCAAGGTCGACAACCAGCGCGCTTACACCGTGATTCAGGCGCGGCCAACCGCCGGTCTGCAGCGTTTGCGCTACCTGCTGCTGCTGTGGGGCGCCGATCGCAACGGCGACATGCCGCTGCCGCCGGACGAAGTACACCGCGTGGCCAATGAACGCCTGATGCAGATGATGCCGCAGGTGCTGCCGCCGGCCGGTTCGGTTGGGCCGCAGCTGCCAGCCCCGGCCGGCGGCGCGGCGCCGCAATCCGGCTCTCCGGCGTCTGCTCAGCCTCAGGTTCAGCCCGCAGCGGCGGGAGTCGTGCAATGAACAGCTACCGCAGCCACGGGCGCTGGATAATCTGGCTGTCGTTCCTGGTGGCGCTGGTGCTGCAAATCATGCCGTGGCCGGAGCAGATCTACATGTTCCGGCCGTCCTGGCTGGTGCTGATCCTGATCTACTGGGTGATGGCCTTGCCGCATCGGGTCAACGTCGGCACCGGCTTCGTGCTGGGGCTGATCATGGATCTGATCCTCGGCTCCACGCTGGGCGTGCGCGCGCTGGCGCTGGGTATCATCGCTTACCTGGTGGCGTTCAAATTCCAACTGTTCCGCAATATGGCGCTGTGGCAACAGGCGCTGATCGTCGTGCTGTTGTCGCTGTCGATGGACGTAGTGGTGTTCTGGGCTGAGTTTTTAGTGATCAACGTCTCTTTCCGCCCAGAGGTGTTCTGGAGTAGTGTGGTAAACGGCATTTTGTGGCCGTGGTTATTCCTGTTGATGCGCAAAATCCGCCGTCAGTTCGCCGTACAGTAAGGGTATATCAATGACTTCGCTTTATCTGGCCTCCGGCTCCCCACGTCGACGTGAACTGCTGACCCTGCTGGGCGTGCCGTTCGACATTCTGCTGACGCATACCGAAGAACAGCGCCGGGAAGGCGAAGCCGCGGAAGCCTATGTGCGCCGCCTGGCGCAGGACAAGGCCAAAGCGGGCGTGGCGCTGGCGCAGGAAGATCGGCCGGTGCTGGGTGCAGATACCATCGTGGTGCTCAACGGCCGGGTGCTGGAGAAGCCGCGCGACGAAGCCCATGCGGCGGAAATGCTGGCGGCCCTGTCCGGCAAACAGCATCAGGTGATGACGGCGGTGGCGATCGCCGATCGCCACGACGTGCGTTGCCAATTGGTGGTGACCGACGTGACGTTCCGCAGCCTGTCGCAACAGGATATCCGCGACTATATTGCTACGGGCGAACCGATGGATAAAGCGGGCGCCTACGGAATTCAAGGAAAGGGTGGTTGTTTCGTCAGAACGATAACCGGGAGTTATCATGCGGTGGTCGGTCTGCCGCTGGTCGAAACACATGAGCTGCTCAGTAATTTTGTCGCATTACGTGATGTAAGAACCGGTTGATGGGCGCTGCCATTATCGACCGGCTCTGAGGAGAAGGCATGACAGCTGAGCTACTGGTTAATATCACACCGTCTGAAACGCGGGTCGCCTATATCGACGGCGGCATTCTGCAAGAGATCCATATCGAACGCGAATCCAAACGCGGCATCGTCGGCAATATCTATAAAGGGCGCGTCAGCCGCGTCTTGCCGGGGATGCAGGCGGCGTTCGTCGACATCGGCCTCGATAAGGCCGCCTTCCTGCACGCCTCCGACATCATGCCGCATACCGAATGCGTCGCCGGTGACGAGCGGAAAAACTTCCACGTGCGCGATATCGCCGAGCTGGTGCGCCAGGGGCAAGACCTGATGGTGCAGGTGGTGAAAGATCCGCTCGGCACCAAGGGTGCGCGCCTGACCACCGACATCACGCTGCCTTCGCGCTATCTGGTCTTCATGCCGGGCGCGGCGCACGTCGGCGTTTCGCAGCGCATTGAAAGCGAAGCCGAGCGCGAACGCTTGAAATCCATCGTTGCGCCGCACTGCGACGAGCTGGGCGGTTTTATCATCCGCACCGCGGCGGAAGGCATCGGCGAGGAAGAGCTGGCGCAGGACGCCGCGTTCCTCAAGCGCCTGTGGACCAAGGTGATGGAGCGCAAGAAGCGCAACCAGACCAAGTACAAACTGTACGGCGAGCTGGCGCTGGCGCAGCGCATTTTGCGCGACTTCGCCGGCGCGGCGCTGGATCGCATCCGCGTCGATTCGCGGTTGACGCACGATCTGCTGGTGGAATTTACCGGCGAGTACATCCCGGACATCACCCGCAAGCTGGAGCTGTACACCGGCAGCCAGCCGATTTTCGATCTGTACGATGTGGAAAACGAGATCCAGCGCGCGCTGGAGCGCAAGGTGGAGCTGAAGTCCGGCGGCTATTTGATCATCGATCAGACCGAGGCGATGACCACGGTCGACATCAACACCGGCGCCTTCGTCGGCCATCGCAACCTCGATGAAACCATCTTCAATACCAACATCGAGGCGACGCAGGCCATCGCCCGCCAGCTGCGGCTGCGCAATCTGGGCGGCATCATCATCATCGACTTTATCGATATGAACAACGAAGAGCATCGCCGCCGGGTGCTGCACTCGCTGGAGCAGGCGTTGAGTAAAGATCGGGTAAAAACCACGATCAACGGCTTCTCTCAGCTAGGCTTAGTTGAAATGACGCGTAAACGAACGCGTGAAAGCATTGAACATGTGCTCTGTCACGATTGTCCTACTTGTAATGGGCGCGGCACCGTGAAAACGGTGGAAACCGTGTGCTACGAGATCCTGCGCGAGATTGTGCGTGTGCATCACGCTTACGATTCCGATCGCTTCCTGGTGTACGCCTCCGCGGCGGTCGGCGAAGCGCTGAAGAGCGAAGAGTCGCATGCGCTGGCCGAAGTGGAGATCTTCGTCGGCAAACAGGTGAAGGTGCAGATTGAACCGTTGTACAGCCAGGAGCAGTTCGACGTCGTCATGATGTAGCCCGCCCGACATCGGAAAGGGCCCGGCACGCCGGGCCTGTCAGTGCATAGATATTCCCGTTGCCAGGCAGCGGAGCAAGGAGAACTGCGTGAGGCGACTGCCTGGGATTCTGTTAGCAACAGGCGCCACCCTAATTGTGATTGTGGCGCTGCTGATCAGCGGGCTGCGCCTGATGCTGCCGAAGCTGAACGACTATCGTCCCCAACTGTTGGCGCAGGTGGAGAAGCTGTCCGGCGTGCCTGTACGAATGGATTTCGTGCAGGGCAGTTGGGAAACCTTCGGCCCGCAGCTTGAAATGCGCAACCTGAGCGCCACGCTGCCCAAAAGCGATGTGCATATCGAACGCGTAACGCTGGCGTTGGACGTGTGGCAGTCGCTGCTGCACTGGCGTTGGCAGTTCCGCGATCTGACCTTCTACCAATTCCGGCTCGATCTGAACGCCACGCTGGGCGGCGACCAGCAGGGCGAAGGCCTTGAGCCGGGCAAAATCAGCGATCTGATGCTGCGCCAGCTCGACCATTTCGATCTGCGCGACAGCCGTATTTCATTCCTGACGCCCGCCGGCGCGCGCGCCGAATTCGACATTCCTCAGTTGACCTGGCTCAACGGCCGCGATCGCCACCGCGCCGAGGGGCAGATCAGCCTGTCGACGTTGAATGGCCAACATGGCGTGGTGCAGCTGCGCATGGACCTGCGTGACAATCAAGGCCTGCTGGATACCGGTACGGTCTACCTGCAGGCCGACAACATCGACATGAAACCCTGGTTTACCCGCTGGCTGCGTGCCAACACCGGGCTGGAAAGCGCCGATTTCAGTCTGGCGGCCTGGCTGCAGGTGCAGAACGGCGAGATCGCCGGCGGCCATGCGTTGCTCAAGCAGGGGGCGGCCAACTGGGATACCGGCGCTGCTCAGCACCGGCTGGACGTGGACAATCTGGCGCTGTCGCTGCGCCGCCAGGGCACCGGTTGGCAGCTCGACGTGCCGCAGCTGCGTTTGAGCACCGACGGCCAGGCCTGGCCGCAGGGCAGGCTTTCCGCGCTGTGGCTGCCGGAAAACACCGAGTTCATGGGGCCGGCGCAGAATGAAGAGCTGCGGGTGCGCGCGACCAATATTCAGCTGGAGCGCCTGTCGGCGCTGCTGCCGACCTTCTCGTTCCTCAGCCCGGATGTGCTCGATCGCTGGAACGATCTGCAGCCGCAGGGGAAGCTGGAAGCCTTGGCGCTGGACATCCCGCTCAAGCAGCCGGAAAAGAGCCGGTTCCAGGCGCTGTGGCGCGATGTCAGCTGGCAACGTTGGGAGCTGCTGCCGGGCGTCAACCACTTCTCCGGCGCGTTGAGCGGCGGGGTGGAGAACGGCCGTCTGACGCTGGGGCTTACCGACAGCACCCTGCCTTACGGCGATATGTTCCGTGCGCCGCTTGAAGTCAGCAGCGCCCGCGGCGCGCTGACCTGGCGCTATAACCAGCAGGGTTGGGAGCTGGCGAGCCAGGGGCTGGACGTCAAGGCGAAGTCGCTGTGGGTCAACGGCGATTTTCGCTACCAGCAGCCGGCCAAGGGCGATCCGTGGCTGAACATCCTGGCGGGTATCCGCCTGTATGACGGCGCCGACGCCTGGCGCTATTTCCCGGAACCGCTGATGGGCAAGCATCTGGTGGATTACCTGAGCGGCGCCATTCAGGGGGGCCAGGTGGATAACGCCACGCTGATTTATTCCGGCGATCCGCAGCACTTCCCGTACCGTAAAAACGAAGGGCAATTCGAGGTCTTCGTGCCTCTGCGCCACGCCACCTTCCAGTTCCAACCGGGCTGGCCGGCGCTGACCGATTTGGCGATCGATCTCGATTTTGCCAACGAGGGGTTGTGGATGCATGCGCCGCAAACCCGGCTGGGTAAGGTGGCGGGCAAAAATATCAGCGCGGTGATCCCGGATTATCTGAAAGAGCGGCTGCTGATCGACGCCGAAGTGGCGGGGGCGGGCAGCGATGTGCATGACTACTTCATGCAGACGCCGTTGCACGATTCGCTGGGGGCGGCGCTGGATCAGCTGCAGATCGGCGGTGATGTCAGTGGGCGCTTACATCTCGATATCCCCTTGGACGGCGAGCAGGTCAAAGCCACCGGCGAAGTGGCGTTGAACAACAATTCGTTGCTGATCAAGCCGCTGGAAAGCGAGCTGCAGAAGCTTAGCGGCAAATTCCGCTTCGATAACGGCAATCTGGAGAGCGACACCCTGTCGGCCAACTGGTTCGGGCAGCCGGTGGCGGTGAACTTCACCACGCAGGAAGGCGATCGCGACTACAAGGTCAACGTCGGCCTGAAGGGCGACTGGCAGCCGGGCAAGTTCCCCGGCCTGCCAAAAGATGCCGCTGATGCGCTCAGCGGCAGCGCGTCCTGGCAGAGCCAGGTGGCCATCACGCTGCCGCATCAGGGCTCGGCCAGCTATGATATCGGCATTGACGCGGATTTGAAGAAAGTGAGCAGTCACTTACCTTCGCCGCTGGACAAGGCGCCGGGTGAGGCGCTGCCGGTGAACGTCAAGGTTAAAGGCGGTCTGAACGGCTTCATGCTGACGGGCAGCGCAGGCAAACAGAACCGCTTCAACAGCGAATGGAGCTTCGACAAGAAACAGGTGAATCTGGCGCGCGCCGCCTGGCAAACCAACGGTGGCGGCACGCCGCCGCTGCCGGCCGGTAAATCGATGACGCTGAACCTGCCGGCGTTGGACGGCGAGCAGTGGCTGGCGCTGCTGGCACCGGCGCTGAAACAGGGTGGCGGCAGCGGTCAGGTAGGCGGTTTCAGTTTCCCCACCACCGTAGCGCTGACCACGCCGCAGCTGCTGTTGGGGGGCCAGGCCTGGCATAAGCTGACGCTGTCGGCCGAGAAACAGCTTGGCGCTACCCTCGTGAGCGCCAAGAGCGACGAAGTGGACGGTAGCCTGCGGGTGGCCGATCGCGGGCCGTGGCGCGCCGATATCAATTACCTGTATTACAACCCGCAGTTCGCCGAAACGAAAAACGCGGCGGGCACGCCGCCGCCGTCGACCGAGAAAGTTTCCTTCCGCGATTGGCCTTCGCTGATGCTGCGCTGCAAGTCGTGCTGGGTGCTGGGACAGAACCTCGGCAGGGTCGAGGCGGATCTGACCAATCGGGGCGATACCCTGACGCTGGATCACGGCCTGGTCGATACCGGCAAAGGGCGCATGACCGCCACCGGCCTGTGGAAACAAAATGCGCAGGAAGAGCGCAGCTCGCTGAAAGGCAAGCTGCTCGGCGGCAAGATCGACGAAACCGCCGCCTTCTTCGGCATCACCATTCCGCTCGAGGGGGCGCCTTACGACGTGGATTTCGATCTGTACTGGCATGGCACGCCGTGGCAGCCACGGGTCGATACGCTGAGCGGCGCGCTGCAGGTCAAGATGGGCAAGGGCGAGATCGACAGCATGGGCGGCGGCCGCGCCGGTCAGCTGTTGCGATTGGTCAGCTTTGACGCCCTGCTGCGCAAGCTGCAGTTCGATTTCAGCGATACCTTTGGCAAAGGCTTCTACTTTGATTCCATCCGCAGCACCGCCTGGCTGAAAGATGGCATAATGCATACGGATAATCTATTGATCGACGGCCTGGCGGCGGATATCGCCATGAGCGGTCAGATCGATCTGGCGCGCCGCCGCATCGATATGGAGGCGGTGGTGGCACCGGCGATTTCGGCGACCGTCGGCGTGGCGACCGCGTTTGTCGTCAACCCGATCGTCGGCGCGGCGGTATTTGCCGCCTCGCAGGTGTTGGGGCCGCTGTGGAGCAAGATTTCGCTGATTCGCTACCATATCGGCGGCGATCTCGACCAGCCGAAGATCAATGAGGTACTTCGTAAGGCAAAGGAGGATAAGGCGTCATGAGGAATGCTAACGTTGCGTTGTTGCAGTTGTGCAGTGGCGATCAGGTGCGCGATAACCTGGCCCAGATTGAACAGCAGATCAAGCAGCTCAATACCGGGGTAAAACTGGTCATGACGCCGGAGAACGCGCTGCTGTTCGCCAACTCCGCGGCCTATCGCCAACAGGCGGAAAAACAGGGCGACGGACCGCTGCAGAACGCGGTGCGCGAACTGGCGCGCCGCTATGGCGTATGGTTATTGGTAGGCTCGATGCCCTTGATCAGCCGGGAGGATCCGCAGCTTATCACTACCAGCAGCCTGTTGTTCGACGATCAGGGCGAGATCCGCGCCCGCTACGACAAGCTGCACATGTTCGATGTGGATATCAACGATGCGCACGGCCACTACCGCGAGTCGGATACCTACCAGCACGGGCAGCATCTGACGGTGGTGGATACGCCGGTCGGGCGTTTGGGCATGACCATATGCTACGATCTGCGTTTCCCCGCGCTGTTCCAGGCGCTGCGGGCGCAGGGCGCCGAACTGATATCGGTGCCGGCGGCCTTTACCCGGGTGACCGGCGAGGCGCATTGGGAGATCCTGCTGCGCGCCCGGGCAATCGAGAACCAGTGCATGATCCTGGCGCCGGCGCAGGTGGGGCGCCATGGGCCGACCCGCCGCACCTGGGGCCACTCGCTGGCTGTCGACGGCTGGGGTAAGGTGCTGGCCGAGAACGCGGACGCCGTGGCGGCGCTGAAGGTGCGCGTGGACACCGCAAGCCTGCAAACGCTGCGGCAACAGATGCCGGTATTGCAGCATAATCGATTCCAGACGTCGCTGACGGCGCCGTCTGACAAGCTATCCTCCAATCAAGAGTGAAACCATTATGAGCCTGACGTTTGTCAGTGAGCAGTTACTCGCTACCAATAAGCTGAGTCATCAAGACCTGTACAAGGTACTGGGTCAACTGGCAGAACGCCGTATCGACTACGCCGATCTCTATTTCCAGTCCAGCTATCACGAAGCCTGGGTGATTGAGGACGGCATCATCAAGGATGGCTCTTACAACATCGACCAGGGCGTCGGCGTGCGCGCCGTCAGCGGCGAGAAGACCGGCTTCGCTTATGCCGATCAGATCACCCTGCATGCGCTGCAGCAGAGCGCCCAGGCGGCGCGCAGCATCGTGCGCGAGCAGGGCGACGGGCGGGCGCATACCCTGGGCGAGATCGGCTATCGGGCGCTGTATCCGCTGCTCGATCCGCTGCAAAGCCTGCCGCGTGAAGAGAAAATCGCCCTGCTGCACCGTGTCGACAAAGTGGCGCGCGCCGCCGATGCGCGGGTGCAGGAAGTGAACGCCAGCATTACCGGCGTTTATGAGCAGGTGTTGGTGGCCGCCACTGACGGCACGCTGGCGGCGGACGTTCGCCCGCTGGTGCGTCTCTCCGTCAGCGTGCTGGTGGAGCAGGACGGCAAGCGTGAGCGCGGCTCCAGCGGCGGCGGCGGCCGTTTCGGTTACGACTACTTCCTGGAAATCGCCGACGGCGACGTGCGCGCCGATGCCTATGCCAAAGAAGCGGTGCGCATGGCGTTGGTCAATCTCGGCGCGGTAGCGGCACCGGCCGGCAATATGCCGGTGGTGTTGGGGGCCGGCTGGCCGGGCGTGCTGCTGCACGAGGCGGTAGGCCACGGCCTGGAAGGCGACTTCAACCGGCGCGGTACTTCGGTGTTCAGCGGCCATATGGGCGAGCTGGTGGCTTCCGAACTGTGCACCGTGGTGGATGACGGCACCCTGCAAGGGCGCCGCGGTTCGCTGGCGATCGACGACGAAGGCGTGCCGGGCCAATACAACGTGCTGATCGAAAACGGCGTGCTGAAAGGCTACATGCAGGACAAGCTCAACGCGCGGCTGATGGGCGTCGCCCCAACCGGCAACGGCCGCCGCGAGTCCTACGCGCATCTGCCGATGCCGCGCATGACCAACACCTACATGCTGGCGGGTAAATCGACGCCGGAAGAGATCATCGCCAGCGTCGAATACGGTCTGTACGCGCCGAACTTCGGTGGTGGCCAGGTGGATATCACCTCCGGCAAGTTCGTGTTTTCCACCACCGAAGCCTATCTGATCGAGAAAGGCCGCATCACTAAGCCGGTGAAGGGGGCGACGCTGATCGGCTCCGGCATTGAGGCGATGCAGCAGATCTCGATGGTCGGCAACGATCTGGCGCTCGATAAAGGCGTGGGCGTGTGCGGCAAGGAAGGCCAGAGCGTGCCGGTGGGCGTCGGCCAGCCGACGCTGAAACTGGATACGCTCACCGTCGGCGGCACGGCGTAATCTTTCCTCAAGGGGCCATGCAGTGGCCCCTTAATCATTCCCCCTGTTGCGGCTTGCTCGCATTCATAACGTTAAGCGCGGCAGGACGTCGCATCCCGGCAGGCGTGCCTGCGCCCATTGATGGAATGAAATTGACGTGGCGAAAAAACAGAACACTTCGAGGATGAGGCGTTTGGCATTATCCGCCCGGCGTTGGCTGCTGGTGCTGGGCGTTCTGTCCCTGACGGGCTGCGCCCGTTCAGATGCGCTGTGGGGCGTGGTCGATAAGCTCTGCATGGCCAACTATCAGCAAAAACGCAATCCGGCCCCGTGCGAGCAGATTTATATGCCGCAGGGTAAAGCTCAGGGCTTTAGCGTGCTGCAAAACCCGCGTTACCCTTATCACTTTATCCTGGTGCCGACGGCGCCGCTCTCCGGCATTGAAAGCCCGCAGCTGCTGGCTGGGGAACGGACGGATTATTTTGGCTATGCGTGGCTGATGCGTTACCGGTTGGCCGCCGAGTATGGCGGGCCGGTGCCGGATGATATGTTGGGCATGGCGATCAACTCCGCATACGGCCGCAGTCAGAACCAATTGCATATTCACCTGACCTGCCTGCGCGAAGATGTGCGGCGTCAATTGCAGGCGGAGCGCCCCTACATACAGGAACAATGGCGGCCTTTGCCGGATAAGCTGTTGCGCCACACCTACTATGCCCGCCGCGTGATGCAGCCGACCGCGATGGGCATTTACCCGATTAAGGACGTCGCGCAATATTTCCATTTGTCGCCGTCGCAGCTGGCGGAATATGGCGTGGCCGTCGTCCCGACCACATTTGCCGGCCGGCAAGGGTTTATCTTGCTGGCCTCGAAACGTGGCTGGGACGTTGGCAATCGCGCGTCGGTAGAATCGTTGCTGGATAAAGAGTGCGCGATTTTGCCACGTTGATCGCGGCGTTCTTCCCTATCTGAACCGCGCATCCCGCGAAAACAGGAAGGCGGCTTCCCGCTGGCGAGCATCGGCTTCCGCCTGAGCGCCCTGGTAACGCAAGATCATGATCAGCGTGGCGTAGACGTTGGCGTCGATACGGCGCAGCAGATAGGCATTGGCCCACTGTCGATAGCCGGTCAACAGGGCGTCATCACGCGTCTGGTTATAGACCAGCAGCGAATGAGATTGCTCGTCGAAGGTTTTGCGCTCCCGGTAGATCCAGGCGGCCGGCGGCGGCATCTGCTCGATGCTGTCGATGGTGGTCAGCATGGTGCGTTCCGACTGGGTGAGCGCCATGCGCCCTTGCCAGGCGAAGACCGCCATCACCAGCACGCCGATCGCCGCCATCGCCACCGGCAGGCTCAGGGCTTTGGCGAACGGCAGCGGGCGGGGTTCGCCGGTTTGGCCGTCCAGCAACGCCAGCAGCAATAGAAACGCCAGCCAGTGCGGCGCAGACAGATAGAAAGGGTATTCCAGCTGAGTGTGCACCAGCATTGGCAGCAGCACCAGAAACAGCCCGACGCGCGCGCCGGCCGGCTGCTCGCGATCCCGTTGCCAGGCGCGTTTCAGCAGCAGCGCGCCGGCGGCGAGGAGGATAACGATACCCGCCAGCGCCGGCAGGCCGCCCTCAACCCACCACAGCAGGATTTCATTGTGTGGATGCCCGGCGACTTCCAACACTTCTCGCCAGGGCATTTCCTGCAGACGGAAATGCGCGAAGCTGTATTCAAAGCCGCCGTAGCCCCAGCCCAGCAATGGTTTGGCCAGGATCATGCTTAGGGTATCCAGCAGCATCGTCAGACGTGAATAATTCGAGCCTTCGCGTGCGATAAGACTTGAGCGGCCATCAAGACCAAGACCGGTGAACAGAAACATCAGGCCAAGCGCGATGCCCAACAGCAGCGCGCCGCCGGCCCAGCGGCTTGTGGCCGGATGCTGGTGGGCAAAACGCCACAGCAGCAACGCAGCCGCCAATGCCCCGCCCAGCCAGGCGGCGCGCGATTGAATCAGCACCAGCAGGGCGGAGAAAACGATCAGCAGCGCGAGCAGCGGAAGTTGTCGCCGCCGTGCCGGCGCAGAGAGAGGGGCAAGTAGCAGCCAGAGTGCCAAAGCCAGCCCGGTGGCGATAAAGCTGCCCAGCACGTTCGGCTGCTGAAAGACGCCGTAGACCCGGTTGCCGTTAGGGGATACCCAGGCCAGCGCAGGGGCGAACAGCTGCAGAGCCGCCAGCAATGCCTGAACGCCGACGGCGAACAGCAGGCCGTACAGCAGCAGGCTGCGCTGCCGGGGAGTTGGGCGCAGCTGCAGGCAGGCGACATAGAACAGCCAACCGCCGAGCAAACCGGCGCAGCGCCACAGGGCATCTTCGCGCCACTCGGGGCGGGTATACAGCAGCGGCAGCGCCAGCACGGCGATGCCGAGCAGCAACAGCCGGGCGGTAGGGGTAAGCGAAAGACGGGTACGGCCAAGGCAAACGGTGAAGGCCACTATCAGCGTAGTGAGCGCCATGGCGCTCCAGGCCAGAATATTTTGCGGCAGCGCCAGGCCACCGCCGCCCATGTTGGGGTGATAAACCGGCAAAATCACCGCCATCCAGATCAGCAGCAGGGGCAGCACGGCGGCAGTCGGTATGTTAACGGGGGATTTATCGGTCATGGTAAACCCGCCATGTCTCGATATCGTCTATTGAATGCATGTTTTTATTATTCCCTGTCTTTTATTACGGTGTTTAAATTCGCTGATGCTTCAATTCCTAAAAATATTATGAAAATTTAAAATCATTCATGTCTAAATGATAATTTATTTTCACGCTGAGAATGCGGGGTGCTGCTTGCATAAAGAAAGGTTAAGCCGCATTGGTTCACCTGTAAAAGGCATTTTCGGTGTGTAAAAAATAGAGGTGTCATTTTCTCAAATCTATTGCGATTCAGTCAATTCTTCATTAAGTAATTTAAATTTTCAATTAAAATCAATCAATTGAACTCATCTTTGGTGTGGGCTGGCGCAGTGGGTGAGTACGATGATGGGTTGCATCGACAGGCAAGACGGAGAATAAAGGCGTCAATCCTCTGTTAAGTTTATGTTGCCAATACCGGTGTAGCGACCGCAATTTATTTTATCTTCATCTGTCGCTTTTTTTCATATTTGATTTGAGTGCTGTGATTTTATTTTTATTAAGATTTTTCTCGTCTTTGAGTGTTTTTCATGGTTTTTATTTAATGCTCTATTGTTAGGAATATTCTGCTGTCTTGAAAATAAAAGAGGCCATGGCCTGAGCCTCACGCTTGACGCGATATGGTGCAGACTAACGCGCCCGTAAAAGCGCGTTAATCTCGTCTCTCATTCGCTTACTCCACCTCACCGATCCGCTCCAGCGCATCCACCACCAGATCCCAGAATTTATCCTGATCCAGTTTGACCGCCACCTGGGTGTGGCAATCCGGCGGCGGCGGCGCGCGGAAGTCCGCCACCGTCATGCCTAGCGTCAGGGTGCCGGTCAGTTCGATATCCACCGGTGCCTTGCGCACCGTCATCACGCTGGGATCGATCACGTAGGCGACTGCGCAGGGGTCGTGTACCGGCGGGGCGCTAAAGCCCTGCGCCTGTTGGTACATACGGCCAAAGAATGCCAGCAGTTCGCCGACGAACGTGGCCGGCCGGGTGCCGAGGGCGGCGATGCGTTCGCAGATTGCTGGCGTGGCCAGCGCCTGGTGGGTGAGATCCAGCCCGACCATGGTCAGCGGCCATTTTTCGTTAAACACGATGTGCGCCGCTTCGGGGTCGATTTTGATATTGAATTCCGCCACCGCGCTCCAGTTGCCCACATGATAGCCGCCGCCCATCAACACCACTTCCTTGACCCGTTCGGCGATGCGCGGCTCTTTGCGCACCGCCATGGCGATATTGGTCAGGCCGCCGGTCGGCACCAGCGTCACGCTGCCGGGCGGATGAGCCATCACCGTATCGATGATCAGATCTACCGCATGGCGCGTATCCAACTGCAGGTGGGGCTCCGGCAATACCGGGCCATCGAGGCCGGAATCGCCGTGAATGTCAGGCGCCACTTCGATATTGCGCACCAGCGGGCGCGGGCAGCCGGCGGCGAAAGGCACGCCGGTGATATTGGCGATGCGCGCCACCGCCAGGGCGTTGCGCGTCACTTTGTCCAGCGTTTGGTTGCCCACCACGGTGGTGACCGCCAGCAGGTCGATCTGCGGATTGCCCCAGGCCAGCAGCAGGGCGATAGCGTCGTCATGCCCCGGGTCACAGTCCAGTATGATTTTTTTCATGGTTATTCCTGATGCAGGGAGAGGTTCCCGCAGCATAACGCAGTGCGGCGAGGTGGGGGAATGCCGATGCGAATTTTGTTAACTACATCAAAGCCTTGCCGATCATTCGATGTAATGAAACGTAAATCCTGCTCGCCGGGCTTTACCCTGGAGTTTACTCCAGGGTTTACAGTGAGGTTCAGCGTTAATGCACAGAGGAGAGGCGTGATGAGCTTACTGAAAAGGTTGTTGGGGCAAGGTGGTGTTAACGGCGGTCATCAGCGCGCGGGTCACCGCGGCGGGCATCATGGCAACCGCTATAGCCAGCATGGCGATCAGGGGCCGCAGTGTCCGGAATGCCAGGCGGTGAATAAATCGGGCGCGCGTTACTGTCACCGTTGCGGCCAGCCGTTTGCCGCGGTGAGCGCCACCTGCGGGCAGTGCGCCGCGCCGCTGCCGCCGGGCAGCCGCTTTTGCCCGCAGTGCGGCGGCGGCGTACCGTGAACCGGGGCGGCTGGACGCTCGCGCTGTTGCTCGGCGCGATGGTGCTGTGGACGCTGCTGGCCTGGGGCGTTGCCGGTATGCTGGCCTGGCTCCCGGCGTTGGCGGAGGCGGCCGGCGACGCATCCCTGCCGGTAAACGGCGCGCTGAGCCTGGTGCCGCAGACGATGCTGGACGCCTGGCTGCCGTGGCTGAAACAGCTGGGCAGCGGGCTGGCGAGCTATTTTCCTCTGTTGCTGACCTGGGCGGGTTACGCCGTTTGGCTGCTGTGGGGCCTCGGCATGTTGGCGCTGATGCTGCTGGGCGCGCTGGCGCGCCGCTATTTGAGCGCCGCTCAGCGATAGCCCTGATAGACCGCCGCTACGCGCTCGAAATAGTCGGTTAAATAGTTGATGCACACCTGCACCTTCAGCGGCAGTTTGTCCTTTTCGGTATAGAGCGCGTAGATCGGCCGCGGATCCGAATGGTAGCTTTTGAACAGGATCTCGATCTCGCCGCGTTTGATCTCTTCGATCACCCACATCAGCGGGGCGTAGGCGATGCCGGCGCCGTTTTTCAACCAGCGAATCATGGTGGAGGAGTCGTTGGTCACGAAACGCCCCTGCGGCGAAATGCGCGTGGTGATGCCTTCCGGCGACATCAGTTCAAATTCGCTGTCGGGCCGCACGCTGTATTCCAGCCAAGAGAAGTTAACCATGTCGCTCGGCTTCTGCGGCGTGCCGTGCTGGCTCAGGTAGCTTTTGGCGGCGCACACCACCATCGGCATCTGCCCCAGGCGGCGAGAGAATAGGCTGGAATCCTGCAGCGCCCCGGTGCGGATCACCAGATCCAGCCCGTCGGCGATCAGATCCGGCGCCGGTATGCCGGTCACCAGGTTGACCGTCAGGCCCGGGTACTCTTTCATCATTTCGGCGGTCATGTTCGCCAGCACGTTTTGCGCCATGGTGGAGGAGCTGCCGATGCGCAGCGTGCCGGCGGGCGTATTGTTAAACGCATACAGCTGCTCATGCACTTCACTGACTTCCTGCAGCATGCGCCGGCAGCCCTGATAGTAGATTTTGCCGGCTTCGGTCAGGCCGATGCTGCGCGTGCTGCGGTTCAGCAGCTTGACCTGCAGCTCATTTTCCAGTTTCGAGACGGTTTGGCTGATCGATGAAACGCTCATGTCGAGTTGGCGCGCGGCCGCGGTAAACGACCCGAACTCAACCACTTTGGCGAATACCGACATCCGTTTTAATCTTTCCATTATTCACTCTGGCTTAAAAGTGATTTAGATCACAGATTGTTGATGCCTTGATAGTAAGCAGGCTAATATAACGTGGTCGGGTGAATAGACCTTACCAACGTGCGAGAGCGAGCGGCCCTGCAATCCTGCCGCTCCTCCGGCACCCTCGCAATCCCTGTCGTGGATGTCTGCCCCAAAGTTTAACCTTTTTTCGGGTTCGTGACCTGGACAAGCTGTCCGGTCAAGATTTGTGGCGCGCGCACGCTAAAATGTAAAGAGAATGTGAATGGCAAGGCCCGTCGTCCCCCGGCGCAGTGAACAATAAGGAAAAAGTGATGAGTTTGCTTCCGGTTATGGTCATCTTCGGACTGTCGTTTCCGCCGGTGTTTTTCGAGCTGTTGGTGTCGCTGGCGCTGTTTTTTCTCCTGCGCCGCCTGCTGCAGCCGACGGGGATTTACGATTTTGTCTGGCATCCGGCGCTGTTTAACACCGCGCTGTATTGCTGCCTGTTTTATTTGATTTCATGTCTTTTTGTTTGAGGTCGCTGTGAAAAATTTTTCGATAAAAATAACCCGGATCGCGATCACTTTGATTCTTGTGCTGCTGGGGATCGTGGCGGTGTTCAAGGCCTGGGTGTTTTACACCGAGTCGCCGTGGACGCGCGACGCCAAGTTCACCGCCGACGTGGTGGCGATCGCCCCGGACGTCAGTGGCCTGCTGACCGACGTGCCGGTGGTGGACAACCAGCTGGTGAAAAAAGGGCAGGTGCTGTTCGTGGTCGATCGGCCGCGCTATGAGCAGGCCCTGGCGGAAGCCGGCGCCGACGTCGCCTACTACCAGACGCTGGCGGCGGAAAAACGGCGTGAGGCCGGCCGCCGCGTGAAGCTGGGCGTGCAGGCGATGTCGCAGGAAGAGATCGACCAGTCGAACAACTCGCTGCAGACCGTGCAGCACCAGCTGGCGAAGGCCGTAGCGGCGCGCGAGCTGGCGCAGCTGGATCTGGAACGCACCACGGTGCGCGCCCCGGCCGATGGCTGGATCACCAACCTCAACGTACACGCCGGCGAATACATCACTCGCGGCTCGGTGGCGGTGGCGTTAGTGAAGAAAGACTCCTTCTACATCCTGGCTTACCTGGAGGAAACCAAGCTGAGCGGCCTGAATAAGGGCGACCGCGCGGAGATCACCCCGCTGGGCAGCAACCGCATCATGCATGGCACCGTCGACAGCGTGGCGGCGGCGGTGAACAACAGCAGCAGCACGGTCAACAGCAAAGGGTTG
This sequence comes from Serratia sp. YC16, assembly GCF_009707615.1. Taxonomy (NCBI): domain Bacteria; kingdom Pseudomonadati; phylum Pseudomonadota; class Gammaproteobacteria; order Enterobacterales; family Yersiniaceae; genus Serratia; species Serratia sp. YC16. The sequence goes on from NZ_WLYN01000004.1 coordinate 147,538, forward strand.
GCGTCGATCGACAGCAACCTGGAGTGGGTGCGCCTGGCGCAGCGCGTGCCGGTGAAGATCCTGCTGGACGCCAAGGATCAGCAACATCCGTACCCGGCCGGCACTACCGCGACCGTGGTGATCGTCGGCAAGAACGACCGCAATGCCGACAGCGGCTCGCCTTTTGTGCGCCTGATGCACCGGCTGCGTGAGTTCGGCTGATGAACAGCCCAACCTTCATCCGGCTGAGATTTGCCTTCAAACTCAGCTTCGCGATTGTGTTTGCGCTGTTCGTCGGCTTCCACCTCAATCTGGAAACCCCGCGGTGGTCGGCGATGACCGCCGCCATCGTCGCCGCCGGCCCGGCCTTTGCCGCCGGCGGTGAACCCTTCTCCGGCGCCATCCGTCATCGCGGTTGGCTGCGCATCATCGGCACCTTTATCGGCTGCTTCGTCGGCCTGATCATTATCATCACCACCGCCCGCGCGCCGGTGGTAATGCTGCTGCTGTGCTGCATCTGGGCCGGGTTCTGCACCTGGATTTCTTCGCTGATCAAGGTGGAAAACTCTTACGCCTGGGGGTTGGCCGGTTATACCGCGCTGATCATCATCGTCACCGTCGCCACCAGCGAAGCCCATCTGTTGGAAGCGCCGCAGTTCGCTATTGAGCGTTGCAGCGAGATCGTGCTGGGGATCGTCAGCGCCGTGCTGGCGGATCTGCTGTTTTCGCCGCGCTCGATCAAGCAGGACATCGATCGGGCGGTCGATCAACTGCTGGTGGATCAATACCGCCTGCTGCAGATGTGCATCAGCAACGCCGATAAAGAGGACATCGACCGCGCCTGGAGCAACCTGGTGAAGAGCACCACGGCGCTGGACGGCATGCGCAACAACCTGATGATGGAGTCCTCGCGCTGGCAGAAGGTCAATCGCCGGGTAAAAGCGTTGCATACCCTGTCGCTGACGCTGATCACTCAGGCCTGCGAAACCTATCTGATCCTGCTGAATCACCCGGACTCGTTGCAAGCGAGCCTGCGGGAGCAGCTGATGGTGCCGGCGGAAAACCCGCCGGAGATCCACAAACGCATGAAGCTGCTACGCCAGGTGCTGACCACCCATCGCTCCGATGAAACGCTGCCGACCATCACCGGCTGGGTCGGCGCGGCGACGCGCTACCTGCTGCTGTCGAAGGGCGTGCATACCAACGGCAGCATCAGCGCGGTGGAAGAGGACGTGTTGAGCAAAGAAACCGTGGTCAAACCGACCTCGGCGGAAGGGCACCACGCGATGATCAACGGCCTGCGCACCTTCGTGGCGACGGCCTTCGGCAGCCTGCTGTGGCTGTGGACCGGTTGGACATCCGGCAGCGGTTTTATGGTGATCATCGCGGTGATCACTTCGCTGGCGATGCGTACCCCGGCGCCACGCATGGTGGCGATGGATTTCGTGCTGGGGATGCTGGCGGCGATCCCGGTCGGTTCCCTGTTCTTCATGGTGATCCTGCCGGCGACGCAGCAGAGCATTCTGCTGTTGTGTCTCAGCCTCGGTCTGCTGGCGTTTTTCATCGGTATCGAGGTGCAAAAGCGGCGGCTCGGTTCGCTGGGGCTGTTAGCGGGGACCATCAACATTCTGGTGCTGAGCAACCCGATGGAGTTTAACGTGACCCAGTTTCTCGACGGGGCGCTAGGCCAGTTCCTCGGCAGCTGCGTCGGGCTGATGGTGCTGCTGCTGATCCGCGACAATTCGCGCGAACGCACCGGCCGCACGTTGCTCAACCAATTCGTCAGCAGCGCGGTGTCGGCGCTGACCACCAAGGCGGCGCGCCGCCGGCAGAACCACCTGCCGGCGCTGTATCAGCAGCTTAACCAGCTGCTGATGATGTTCCCGAACGATATCGCCAAGTATCGTCTGGCGCTGAACCTGATCATCGCCCATCAGCGCATGCAGCGGGCGGAAATCCCGATCAGCGAAGAGCTGTCGGCCTTCCACCGCCAGATCCGCAGCACCGCCGATCGGGTGGTCTCCGCCAAGAACGACGTCAAGCGCGCTTATTACTACGATCGCTTGCTGGGTGAAATGAACGAGTACCAGCAAAAGCTGGTAGACAATCAGGCACCGCTCAGCGTCACCGGGCCGGTGAAACGCCTGGCCGACATGCTGCATCGCTATCGTCACGCATTGATCGATTGATGCGTTCCCACCTGTTGCGCCGCGCGATGCGGCGCCTTCCCTGACTATACTGAAAGCAATGCCTGGCACGGCGGGTCGTCTCATGTGAGACGGCCCGTTTTCAGAGAGACTCCGAGTGCCAGAACGGCTGGAAAGTGGCATCATTGCCATGAATGGATGAAACCTTCGCCGCCGCGAAAACGTTACGCGGCGGTCATCTTAGTTTCATCCAGAACGGCTATATACCTAACTAGCCTGGGGGAGCTGCGGCGCCTCCCGCGGCATAATTTCAGGGAATGTCATGAACAAGCGGATTCTGTTGGCGATCGTCATCGCCGTCGTTATCGCCGTTTTCAGCGCCTTGCGCGGCAACGAGCACCGAGCGATCGGCGGCAACCCGGCGGTAACGCAGGCACCGGCATCGGCGGGGCAGCCGCAGAGCATCGATCGACTCACGCAGCAGCAAACGGTGGTGAGTTACCTGCAGCAGCATCAGCGCCTGCCGGACTATTACGTCACCAAGAAGCAGGCGCGCGAGCAGGGTTGGGATCCGCGTTCAGGCAACCTCTGTTCGGTATTGCCGGGCAAGGCGATTGGCGGCGATCGATTCTCTAACCGTGAGGGGCAGTTGCCGACCGCCGGCGGCCGGGTTTGGCGCGAAGCGGACATCAATTACCAGTGTGGCCGGCGCGGCGCCGATCGCCTGCTGTATTCGAGCGACGGTCTGATCTTCGTCACGCGCGACCATTACAAAAACTTCATTCGTGTGGAGTGAGTTTGATGGCAAAAGTAGAGTTTGATTTTGAGCAGATCCAGGATGTGCCGGCCTTCTACCGCGATTTCGCGCACAAGTTTGCGCTGAACGAGGAGTTTGGCGCCAACCTCGACGCGCTGTGGGACGTGGTGACCGGCGATATCGGTTTGCCGGTGGAAATCGAGTTCACCCACCTGAATGCCCGCAGCAAGCGTCGTTTCGGCGCGATCATTCTGCTGTTTGAAGAGGCGGAAGAAGAGCTGGAAGGCAGCCTGCGTTTCAATATCCGCGAAAGCAGCGGCGAACCGGCGCATCACCGGGGATGAAACGGGTTCATCCCGGGATGGCGGCGGCGCTTAGTCGGCCGCTTCGGCCAGTTCGCGCAGGTATTGGAAGATCTGGCGGTAAGCCTTAGGCGGCTTGTTGGCGGCCTTCTCTTTCTGCGCGTTGCGCACCAGTGAACGCAGCTGTTGGCGATCGGCGGCCGGGTACAGATCCAGGATCGACGGGATAGCGTCATCGCCTTCTTCCACCAGGCGGTCGCGCAGCGCTTCCAGCTTATGGAACAGCGAAACCTGCTGGTTGTGGCGGTTTTTCAGCTTGTCGAGAGCGGTCTGGATCGGCTCGATATCGCGGGCGCGCAGCATCTTGCCGATCAGCTGCAGCTGACGGCGACGGCCTTCTTTCTTGATCTTTTGCGCCAGCTCGATGGCGGCACGCAAATCTTCGTCCAACGGAATGCGGTCCAGCGCGTTTTTGCCCAGATCGACCATTTCGGCCCCTAGGTCTTTCAGCGCTTCGGCATCACGTTTAATTTCACTTTTACTGACCCAGATAATCTCGTCATCGTCCTCGTTTTCATTCTCCGGGACATCGTCGAGCCAGTCTTCAGGCTGTTTGTTCATGGTAGGCTCCGTTAAAAAGAGGCTAATCCTAACAGGTTGTCCGGCAACCCGCCAATTGCGTGCCCTGAGCAAACTGAGTATAGCTGCCACACTGGGGCATTATCATGCCTGGCCGCCTGTCCTCTGAATTCATGCTGTTGTTTTTATCATCATGCTTGTATAAAATTTTATACAAAAGGAGGAGGTATTCATGGATGACGGCATCGAGAAAGCCATTGATTGGCGCGGTTCATCGTTAGAGGATTTGTTGGCCTTCCCAATCGATGCGCGAAAAGCCGCAGGATTTGAACTGAGTAAAGTGCAAAGAGGTCTGGAGCCCGGTAATTGGAAACCGATGGCCAGTTGCGGAAGTGGCGTTATCGAAATCCGTTTATATGCCATCGGCGGTGCGTTCAGGGTGGTCTATATGGCAAAGTTCAGCGAAGCGATCTACGTTCTGCACAGCTTTCAAAAGAAGGCGGAGAAAACCAGCCGCCACGATATTCAGATAATCAAAGCGCGTTATGACGCGGTCATTAATGAGCGGAGTAAAGGTCATGACCAAGCCGATTGATACCGGTTCGCGCCACGTTACGCCAACAGGCGGCAATGTGTTTGCGGACTTGGGGTTTTCCGCCGACGAGGCTCGGCAATTACAAGCGCAGTCCAATGCGGAAATTGCGCAGCTTATCGCACTGAAAAAGCAGCTGATGGGAGAGATCAGCGCGTGGATTGAGGAAGAAGGTTATCGTCAGGAGGAGGCGGCACGTTATCTGCACACTTCCCGGCCGCGTGTGTCCGACGTAGTGAATCAGAAAACCGAGAAGTTCACGCTGGATGCGTTGGTCAACATGATGGCGAATATCGGCAAGTCGGTAAAACTGATCGTCGAGTGACGGGGGAGTTTTGCATGTTATCCCGGTTTTGCCTTTCGGCTTTATGCGAAATTCAACGCGGTTCCTGTTAGACTCAACGGCAGAGATCTCAGGATTTTTGCGCGCCGCCTCGCGTGCACAACTACGCCGCTCCGGCACTTTTCTCAACGATTTTCTGATTAATTATGGCAGATTGATGAAAGTAGTCACTCAAGTTGCAGAACAGCGCAAGGCGCTGGAACAGGCCGTTTCTCAGGCGCTGGAGCTGGCCCGCGCCGGTTCCGACGCGGCGGAAGTCGCGGTCACCAAATCGACCGGCATCAGCGTCAGCACTCGCTTCGGCGAAGTGGAAAACGTCGAGTTCAACAGCGATGGCGCGCTGGGCATTACCGTGTATCACCGCCAACGCAAAGGCAGCGCCTCATCCACCGATCTCAGCCCGGACGCCATCGCCCGCACCGTGCAGGCGGCGTTGGACATCGCGCGCTACACCTCGGAAGATCCTTGCGCCGGCCCGGCGGAGAAAGAGTTGCTGGCGTTTGAGGCGCCGGATCTCGATCTGTTCCACCCTATCGAGCTGGACGCCGAACGCGGCATCGAGCTGGCGGCGCGCGCCGAGCAGGCTTCGCTGGCGGCGGACAAACGCATCACCAACACCGAAGGCGGCAGCTTCAATAGCCACTACGGCATCAAGGTGTTCGGCAACAGCCACGGCATGCTGCAAAGCTACTGTTCCAGCCGCCACTCGCTGTCCAGCTGCGTCATCGCGGAGCAGGACGGCGACATGGAGCGGGATTACGCTTACACCATCGGCCGGGCGATGGGCGATCTGCAAAGCCCTGAGTGGGTGGGGCAGGAGTGCGCCCGCCGCACGCTGGCGCGTCTCGCGCCGCGCAAACTGTCGACCATGAAGGCGCCGGTGCTGTTCGCTTCCGAGGTAGCCACCGGGCTGTTCGGCCATCTGGTGGGCGCCATCAGCGGCAGCAGCGTTTATCGCAAATCCACCTTCCTGCTGGACTCGCTGGGCAAGCAGATCCTGCCGGCGTGGCTGACCGTCGAGGAGCATCCGCATCTGTTGAAAGGGCTGGCGTCGACGCCGTTCGACAGCGAAGGCGTGCGCACCCAACGGCGTGATATCGTCAAGGACGGCGTGCTGCAGACCTGGCTGATGACCAGCTATTCGGCGCGCAAGCTGGGCCTGCACAGTACCGGCCATGCCGGCGGCATCCATAACTGGCGCATTGCCGGGCAGGGCGCCGACTTTGCCGGCATGCTGAAACAGCTTGGCACCGGCCTGGTGGTCACCGAGTTGATGGGGCAGGGCGTCAGCGGCGTCACCGGCGATTACTCGCGCGGCGCCGCCGGTTTCTGGGTGGAAAACGGCGAGATCCAATATCCGGTCAGCGAGATCACCATCGCCGGCAACCTGAAAGACATGCTGCGCAACATCGTCAGCGTCGGCAGCGATATCGAAACCCGCAGCAATATCCAGTGCGGTTCGGTGCTGTTGCCGGAAATGAAGATCGCCGGCCAGTGATCCCCAGCGCAGCCGGTGCCTGCCGGCTGCGCATTATCCTGTCTCAACCTTGCTTACAAATCTCCGGTTTCGATTTCGCCCGGCCTTGCCTATGGTAACGGTGGGTTAATTAAAACAATAACTGGAAGGTGAGCAAACATGCAGAATACCCTGAAAGCGCTGGCGGCGTTGGCGCTGCTAGCGGCCAGTTCGCTGGCGGTCGCCGCCGATCTCGGCGACGATATGGACACCCTGGCGGAAAACTACAAAACGGTGCTGAATACCGACTCCGCCGCCACCCTCAAGCAAAGCCTGCAGAACATGCGCGCGGCGGCGCAGGACGCCAAACTAGGCACCCCGCCGAAGCTGGAGGACAAAGCCGCCGACAGCCCGGAAATGCAAGATTTTCATCGCGGATTGGATACCTTGATCGGCCAGATCGATCAGGCATTGGCGCTGGCCAATCAAGGCAAAGTCGCCGAAGCGAAGCAAGTGGCGCAGGGCTTCAAGCAGACCCGCGACGCCAACCACAAGAAATTCCGCTAATCCGTCAACCCTCGCGCCCGTCCTCCGTCAGATAGGCAGAGGGCGCCTGCCCCAGCACGCGGCGAAACATGGTTGAAAACGCCGCGCTGCTGTCATACCCCATCTCCATCGCCACCTGCGTCACGCTGCACCCTTCCGCCAGCAGCGCCAGCGCCAGCACCACGCAGGCGCGCTGGCGCCATTGCGAAAACGGCATACCGGTCTGCGCGCGAAAGAAGCGGCTGAAGGTGCGAATGCTCATGTACAGACGCGGGGCCCACTGCTGCGCGGAGTCGTGGGCGTCGGGATGCTGCAAAAAGGCGTGGCACAGCTCGCCGAGCCGCGGATCGGCGGGCAGCGGGATATGCAGCGGCAAGGGCTGCAGCCGGGCCAGCTCGTGCAGCAGCAGGGTCGCCAATGCCCCGTCGCGTCCCGCTTGCTCATACTCCAGCGGCATATCCACCGCCGCCATCAACAGCTGGCGCATCAGCGGGGTGACGCTGACCACCTGGCATACCTGAGGCTGTGCGGCGGACAAGGCGCCGGGTTCGAGGTACAGGCTGCGAGTGGTGACGCCGACCATCCTCGCCGCGTGCGGCATCTGCGGCGGCAGCCACACCGCGTGCTGTGGCGGGACCACCCAATTGCCTTGCTGCGTGAAAACGTGCATCACGCCGGTGGCGCCGTACAGCAACTGCGCGCGCCGGTGGCTGTGCATCGGCAACAGGTGCCCCGGCGGATAGTCGGTCCCGATGGCGATCACCGCGCGCGCTACATGGTCGAAGTCATCAATGCGAACATTGCGCATGTATCCCCTTTGGCGAGCAGATTGGCCGAAACGCAATGATAGTTGGCCCTTCATATAAAGCAAGCCAGCTCCCCGGGTTCTACTATCGGGGCAGAAAAATAATGCTTGTCCGGGGCGCCGTTATTTTATCGGCCAGGAAGCCCGTGCAAGTTTTCACACCGGGGTGGGACGAGCGTTCTCGTTCTCGCAATACAAGAAGTTAATAAGGAATAAGGCGTCTTTTTATTCCAACACCTGAAGCAATAGTTCTTAGCGCAGTTCAATGACTATAAGGTGATATTTCATGTATAAGTTCGGTGTGATTGGCGGCGGAGCCGCCGGGATCTCTTTTGCCTATAACTTTATAAAAAATAAGTCGGTTAATCATTGCAAAAGACCGCTTTCCCTGACGGTTTTCGACAAGCAGGGCTTCAAGGGCGGGATGGCATACAGCAGCGATTTTGACAGCCATATATTAAATATGACGCCGGAAAATATGTCGGCGGATATTTTCGACGAAGCGCATTTCGTCGATTGGATCGCCATGCATTTTCCGCAATTTTGTCAGGATCGTTATCCGCCGCGCTGGCTATATCGGGAATATCTCGATTTTATTCGCGACATGACAATGTATATGGCGGCGGACAGTAACGTGACATTGAATTTCGTGACCGCCGAAGTGAACGCCATCGCGCCGCACGAGGCGGGCTATCGGCTGACCACCGCCTGCGGCGCCGTCGAACAGATGAACGCGCTGGTGCTGTGTTCGGGGCACAACCCGCCGGAATGTCTCTATCCGGTGGACGGGGTGATCGCTTATCAGGCGCATCAGGAGCTGCCGCCGATCAACCCTTACTCGGCCATCGGTGTCATCGGCTGCAGCCTGACGGCGATCGACGCCATCGTTGAACTTATGGAGCGTTTGGGGGCGACCGATATCTGTGCCCTGTCGCGTTCCGGTCTGTTCCCCAGTGTGCAGCCGGCGCTGATGCGTCCGCCGCCGGAAGCGTTTGTGACGGAGCTGCGGCGCTTTGTCGCCGGCAATGATTTTATTGATGCGCATCAGCTGGTGCATGCGATCAACGCCGCGCTGGCGCGTCACTATCCGGGGCCGGAGCGGTTGGTGGTGCTTTCGGCGCTGGGGGAAAGGCGCGACTGTTATCGCGATCTGGCGGACAGCCTCGATCGGGCGCGCTTTGCCCGGGAACATATCTGCAGCTATCTGGCGGCGATCCATCCGACAGTCTGCGCTGCCTGGGTCAAGATGGATGCTCATAACCGGCAGGTCTTCATGCGTTTTTACAACTCCTCCTGGATGCGCAATCGGCACGCCATGCCGATCAAAAACGCCAACAAGATCGCGGCGGCCCTGGAGAGCCAGCGTCTGCGCGTCTGTGGCGGCCTGGCGGATATCAGCAAGGGAGCGGACGGGTTTATCCTGCGTTGCCATGATGCTCGGGTGCATACGCAATACCTGTTCAACTGCACCACACCCTCTTATCAACTGCCGCCCAATCGCCTGAGCCATCAGCTGCTGGAGGATGGGCTGGTGCAGGAGAACCTGTTCGGCGGCGTGAAGTGCGACCCGCATACGCTGAAAATCGCGGACCGCCGCGGTCGCGAGCAGCATCTTTACTCGCTCGGCGCGCCCGCCAAGGGCGACCTTTTCTACACCTCGGCGATGGAATCCATCACGCGGGATATCAGCAAGATCGTGTTCAATAACCCTATTTTCAATGCAAAGAAGGCTGAAGTATGAAAAACGTAGCGCTCTTTGTCGGCAACGACATTTTCTCCTGGCTGGTGTGCCAGGATCTGATCGCCGCCCTGAAGGACGACTGTGCTTTTACGGTGTATTTCCCCCTGGCGAAAAGCGCCGGACGCACACAGGAGCCGGCGGTTCGCCGACTGGGGTTGTATGAGCGCGAAGTGCTGAATGATTTCGTGTTTCCGTTCGTTGGCCGCAACGCCGGCGCCTGCGAGGGCGCCTATCAGCCGCCGGCCCTGTTCCTGGCCGCCGCCGGGGTAAAAGCGCATCGCGTTCTCGACATCAACGACGCCACGTTTATCAGCAGCCTCGGGCATATGGACGGGGTGATCTCCCTGCGTTGTTATCAGAAATTTTCCGCTGACTATGTGCGAGCCTTCAGCCGACGCGGCAAGCTGCTGTGGAACCTGCATCCGGGGGATTTGCCGCGCTATCGCGGGGTGATGACGCTGTTCCGGGCGATGATGAACGGTGACAAGGATTGTGCGGTGACGCTGCATGAAATGGATGAGCACTGGGACGCGGGGCCGGTGCTCGCCCGCTTGCCTGCCGAGCTGCGTCACGACCTGTCGTTCCTGGAAAATATGATGCTGCTGGGCGTGCAGAGCGGCGGCTTCCTGGCGCGCCAGCTGATGCGGGCGGAGCACAGCGAAGCGATAGCGGCGGAGAAGCAGGGCGATTCGCGCTATTGGGGCTTCCCGGACGCGCAGACGCTGGCGCTGGCGGAACAGGCGGGCATTGAGCTGGTGGACCATGACGCCGTGCGCGAGCAGTATCTGGGGCTGTTCGTCGGCGATCGTTTCCACCCGCTGGCGGGGCAGTTCTGCGCCGGGTTCGACGACTTCGTTCGGGCGCACGGCCATGATTGAAACGCTCATCGTGCTGGGTGCCGGTTTTCTGACCGGCATCACCACTATTCTGTTCGGCTTCGGCGGCGGTTTTGTGGTGGTGCCCTTTGTCTATCATTTGATCTCCGCGTCGGGCGAGCAGCCCGGTCAGGCGATGCATATTGCGGTGGCGACCTCGACGGCGGTGATGATCCTCAACGCCAGTTACGCCACCCTGACCAACTGGCGCAGCGGCAACCTGCTGCGCGAAACCATCGTGCCGCTGATCTTTTTCATCGGCATCGGGGCGGCGCTGGGCGCGTTCGCCTCCTCGCTGTTGGCGGACGGCGTGATACGCGGGCTGTTCGTGGTCTATATGGCGGTGACCATCGCTGACTGTCTGTTCCGCCGGGGCTTCCTGATCAAACCGGCGCGCGCCGAACTGTCCACCGCCACGCTGTGGGGCGGCGGGCCGCTGATCGGTGGCATCGCCACTCTGCTGGGGGTGGGCGGCAGCGTGATGACCGTGCCGCTGCTGCGCCGCCATGGTTATGACATGAAGTATTGCGTCAGCGCCGCCAACCCGTTGTCGATCCCGGTGGCGGTGATCGGCGCGCTGATGTATGTCGTGTTGGGGTGGCGCGAGATGAGCGGGCCGCAGTATCTGGGCTACGTCAATCTGAACATTCTGGGGCTGCTGGTGGCGGCGGGGATTGCGGGGATCGTGTTTGCCAGGCGCTGTTTGCCGAAGGTGAGCGATGCGCTACATGCCAAAATCTACGTACTGCTGCTGATCGCCGTGCTGATCGCCATCTGCCTCTGAGACAGAAAGGGCGGCCAGATGCCGCCCTGATAACCGCTTAACGGTGGTATTCGCCCGCCGCTTCCGGCTGGTACAGCAATTCCAGCACTTCAATCCGCGCTTCTTCACCGTTCGGCAATTGCCAGGAGATCTGCTTGCCGACGTGCATGCCGAGCAGCGCTGCGCCCAGTGGCGCCATCACCGACAGCTGATCGTGGCTGTCTTTCAGCGATGCCGGATAGACCAGCGTGCGCACGTGCTCTTCATCGGTGTGCAGATCGCGAAAACGCACGCGGCTGTTCATGGTCACCACGTTGGCCGGCATCTTCTCAGGCGGCAGGATCTCCGCGCGATCCAATTCGTCGTTCAGCGCGGCGGCGACGTCGGTGTTGGCAAAGGCCGGTTGTTCCAATAGCGCATCCAGGCGTTCCGCATCCAGCTCATTAATAGTAATGATGGGTTTGGTCATTCCACTCTCCAGTCAAATCAAAGGGTGCCAGTCTGTGCACCCATAAATTCGGAAAAACAACACAAAGCAACACCCCCGCGCCAGAGGAGCGGGGGTGTGGGTAATGTCGGTTTGTCCTATTGATAGTAGGCGGTTGAGGCGAGAAAAGAAAGAGATCCCGATCACGAAGGCTTTTATCGTCAATCGTGGCAAAAGAAACGGTTAGCCGGGTTATGTATTTGTTATCTCATTTACTTTTTCGCCGCCGCGCCGTTTTGCGAAATGGATCTCCGCGCGTCATTCGATTTCCACTTCGAACTGGAAAAAACCGGTCTACACAGAAAATCCTGGCGGGGGTAGGGTAAAGACATCACAGAAAGCGGGTTATTCAGGTGATGCGCTTTACGGCTTACTGATTAATGTGGGATCTAGGGGTACTGAAAAGTGAATGATGGATCTGCTTCGATAAAAGAAATTGAACAATCCGATGTCAGCGAAGCCGGGGCGATCACCGCTCGGGTATTGGCGGATATTACCGCGATGCTGAATGCTGACAATATTTATACCAATGCGGTGCAGCAACAGATGCTGGAGTCGCATATTCGCGCCATGGTGCTGCGTTCAATAACAGGTGAGCCATTGCCGGAGGTGGATAAATCGTTATTCGACGAAATTTCTGCCGAATCCATGCAAATGGCGGAGCGCGTGGTGAATCAGTTTGGCACATTGCCTATCGAAGAAGCCTATTTGCTGTCCGTGCACTTCGAAGTGGCGAAAGATAATAACGCATAGCGGTTAACGCATCGATTTCAATCAGGAGAATATACCATGGGTCAAATTACCGTAGTGATCGGCGATCGTTTGGGTAAAGGGCAAAAAGTCGGACAAGGCGTTGAAAGCGCAGGCGGAAAAGCGGTAGTCATCCCCGGCGTGGCGGCGGATATGAAGCTGGGCGACGTGATGAAAGCGGAAAACGCGCAGCTGGGCATCTCTTTTTGCGGCAGCGGCGGCGCCGGCGCGATTACCGCGCAAACCAAACACGGCTACAAGGCAAAATACGGCATGCGCTCGGTGGAAGAGGGCGTGACGGCAATTAACGAAGGCTACAACGTGCTGGGCTTCGGCTTTATGGATAAAGAAGAGCTGGGCCAGAAACTGGTGGAAGCCTACGTCAAAAAACATGGCAATCCATAATGAAAGAGCAATATACCACATCGGTAAAGGTGGAGGGTAAAGGCGACAGCAAGGCGAAAGCTTTTGCTTCCGCCTTGGCTAATGTGCAGGGCGCGGTATTAAAGTCCACCAATAATATTCTGCTGCGCATCGAGCCGCAGGACGTCAGCGTCTTGAAAGCGGAAGAGAAAATAACTAAAGAGAAATTTCTTTTCTTCTTTTTGCCGCGCGAAAGAAAAAGCTATGCCGTTTCTCTGGAAATAACCGTGAACGTAACCATTATCAACACCGAGAAGGTTGTCTTCGTCACGAAATAAAAACGTTAGCATAAATGAAAGGGTATACTGATGTTTTTAATCATCTTATTTAAATCGATTATTATCGGTGGACTGGTGGGGGTCGGCGTAGGGGCCGGCGCCGCGCGCATGTTCCACGCACCGACCACACAGGGCATGGGGGCGTTTCGCACCCTGGGCGAGCTGAACTCCTGCGAGGGCGATCCGGCTTCCCATTTCTCATTCGGTCTGGGCTTCTTCTTCAACGCCTGGGCGTCTTCCGTGGCGGCGGGTTCCTTCACGCAGGACGTCGACCACCGCATCATTCCGCACTGGGGCGCGGCGGCCTTGATGGTCAAGAACCGCAACCTGGCGCAAACGCTGCACGATCCGAAAAAAATGGCTATCGCCTGCGGCATCATCGGCATGCTGGTGGTGGCCTTCCTCAACACCACCGCTTCCGCCGTGCCCGCCGCGCTGCAGGTCACCGCGATCAAGGTGCTGGTGCCGGCGGCCAACCTGCTGGTGAATACCGTGATGCCGGTGATCTTCTGGCTGGCGGCGATCGACGCCGGGCGCCGTTCCGGCTTCTGGGGCACCATCTTCGGCGGCCTGGCGCAGCTGATCATGGGCAACGCCGTACCGGGCCTGGTGCTGGGCATTCTGATCGGCAAAGGCGTGGAAGAGAGCGGCTGGAACAAGATCACCAAGATCATGATGGCGGTGATCGTGCTGCTGTTCGTGCTGAGCGGCTTCTTCCGCGGCTTCGACATGAAAGTTCTCGAGTCCTTCAGCCTCGGCGTGCCGGGCTGGCTGGACGCCATTCACAACACCCTGAGCGGTAAATAAGGAGCGGGATGATGGAAGAGCAAACCCAAAAAGGCTTCTGGTACGCCGACTGGTCATTCCCGATTTTTGTTGGCCTGCTGTCCTCCGGCGTGTTCGCCGGGACGCACATGTACTACCTGTACGGCATCGGTGCCTTTAACGAAGTGGCGTTCGTCTCCATGCTGCGGGCAGGGATGGATACCGGCGTGTACGGCGCGGTGGCGGCGTTCGGCGCCAGCTTCCTGTTCGCGCGCATCATCGAAGGCTCGCTGGTGGGCATCCTGGACATCGGCGGCGCGATCCAGACCGGCGTCGGGCTGGGCGTACCGGCGCTGCTGCTGGGGGCCGGCATCGTGTTCCCGGTCGCCAACTTCGCCGCGTCGCTGGCCACCGGTCTGATCATCGGCCTGGCGATCGGTTACGTGATCATCCTGGCGCGCAAATTCACCATCAATCAGAGCAACTCCACCTACGGCGCGGACGTGATGATGGGCGCGGGCAACTCGTCGGGCCGTTTCCTCGGGCCGTTGATCATCCTGTCGGCGATGACCGCTTCGATCCCGATCGGCATCGGTTCGCTGCTCGGCGCGCTGCTGTTCTATATCTGGGGCAAACCGATCACCGGCGGAGCGATCCTCGGCGCGATGATCCTGGGAGCGATCTTCCCGGTAGCCATTTCTTAAGAGGCCTGCGCCAGGCGCCGCCCGATGCTGCGGCGGCGCCCGGGCTAACAGGAGCAATGCGGTATGTATGACTTAGTAATTAGAGGCGCCAGACTGGCGGACGATACGCTGATCGATCTGGCGGTAAAGGACGGCAAAATAGCCTCGGTGGGGCGGCTGGCGGCGGACGTCAGCGCCGTTCGCCAACTGGATCTGGCGGGTAACTGCCGCCTGAGCGCCGGTTGGATCGATGCGCACGTGCACTGCTATCCCGAATCGCCGATTTACCATGACGAACCGGATCGGGTCGGCGTCGCCAGCGGCGTCACCAGCGTGGTCGACGCCGGCAGCACCGGTGCCGACGATATCGACGCTTTTTATCAGCTGACGCGCAGCGCCAAAACCAACGTTTTCGCCTTCCTCAACATCTCGCGCATCGGCCTGCTGCGGCAGAACGAGCTGGCGGATATGGCGGACATCGACAAGCGCGAGGCCGGCCAGGCCATCGCCAACCACCCCGGTTTCATCATCGGCATCAAGGCGCGCATGAGCAGCAGTGTGGTGGGGAAAAACGGCACCCGGCCGCTGGTGTTGGCCAAAGAGATCCAGCAGGAAAACCGCCAGCTGCCGCTGATGGTGCATATCGGCAACAACCCGCCGGATCTGGACGAGATCGCCGATCTGCTGACCCGCGGCGACATCATCACCCACTGCTACAACGGCAAACCAAACCGCATTCTGACGCCGGCGGGCACATTGCGCGAGTCTATCCAGCGCGCGCTGCGGCGCGGCGTGTTGCTCGACGTGGGGCACGGCACCGCCAGCTTCAGTTTCGAGGTGGCGCGCCAGGCGATCAAATTGGGGATTTTGCCGCACACCATCAGCTCCGATATTTACTGCCGCAACCGCATGAATGGGCCGGTGCATAGCCTGGCGACGGTGATGTCCAAATTCTTCAGCGTCGGCCTGACGCTGCCGCAGGTGATCGCCTGCGTCACGGAGAACGCCGCATCGGCGCTGCAGCTGAGCGGCAAGGGCCGGCTGGAGCCGGGCTATGACGCCGATTTCACGCTGTTTGAACTGCGCCGCGAACCGCAGGTCTTCGCCGACGCCGAAGGGCAAACCGCCGAAGGCGAACAGCTGCTGGTGCCACTGGCCGCGGTGGTGGCCGGGGAAATCCTATTAACCGAACAAGGGGAGGCAAGCCATGTCTTCGATTTATGAAAAATACGGTTTGAAGCAGGTGATCAACACCTCCGGCCGCATGACCATTCTCGGCGTTTCCACGCCGCGCCAGGACGTGATCGACGCCGTTGATTACGGCCTGAATCACTACTTCGAAATCAAGGATCTGGTCAACAAGACCGGCGCCTACATCGCTGACCTGCTCAACGTGGAGGACGCGGTGATCGTTTCCTGCGCCTCGGCGGGCATCGCCCAGTCGGTGGCGGCAGCGATCGTTAAAGATAACGCCAATCTGCTGGTGAACTTGCACTCGGCGCCGATCACCGTGCCGCGCGAGATCGTGTTGCCGCGCGGCCACAACGTCAACTTCGGCGCGCCGGTGGACACCATGGTGGCGCTGGGCGGCGGCAAGGTGGTGGAGGCGGGCTACGCCAACGAATGTTCGCCGGAGCAGATTGAAGCCTGCATCACGCCGCAGACGGCGGCGATCCTGTACGTCAAATCGCACCACTGCGTGCAGAAAAGCATTCTGTCCGTCGAACAGGCGGCGGTGGTGGCGCGCAAGCATAACCTGCCGCTGATTGTCGACGCCGCGGCGGAAGAAGATCTGATGTGTTACTACCAGATGGGGGCCGATCTGGTGATCTACAGCGGCGCCAAAGCCATCGAGGGGCCGACCAGCGGCCTGGTTATCGGCAAGAAACAGTACGTCGAGTGGGTGAAGCTGCAGTCCGGCGGCATCGGCCGGGCGATGAAGGTCGGCAAAGAGGGCATCCTCGGCCTGACGCAGGCAATTGAAAGCTATCTGACGCTTGAGAAAACCACCGGGCAACAGATGGTGGAGCGGATGACGCCGTTCCTCGATAGCCTCAACACCCTGACCGGCGTCAGCGCCAAAACCGTCTGGGACAGCGCCGGCCGCGATATCGCCCGCGCCGAGATCACTTTCGACGAAGCGGTGCTGGGGCGGTCGACCTATGACATCGT
Organism: Serratia sp. YC16; assembly: GCF_009707615.1. Taxonomy (NCBI): domain Bacteria; kingdom Pseudomonadati; phylum Pseudomonadota; class Gammaproteobacteria; order Enterobacterales; family Yersiniaceae; genus Serratia; species Serratia sp. YC16. The sequence goes on from NZ_WLYN01000004.1 coordinate 163,981, forward strand.
CCAGGCGCTGAAAACCGGCGATATTGCCATCTACTTCCGCGGCTACAAGGCCAACGAGGGCAAGATTGAGGTCGACGTGCGCAGCGTCGACGAGCAACAGCTGATGACCGTCTTTAGCTGTATCAAGAACCTGTTTACGGAGAAACAAGCATGAAGCTGCAGCCTAACTACTATCGCGACCGCGTCTGCCTGAACGTGCTGGCCGGTTCCAAAGCCAACGCGCAGGACATCTATGCCGCGGCGGAAGGCCATGTGCTGGTGGGCGTGCTCTCCAAGAACTACCCGGACGTCGACAGCGCGGTGACCGACATGCTGCGCTATGCGCGCCTGATTGAAAACGCGCTCTCGGTCGGCCTGGGCGCCGGCGATCCGAAGCAGTCGGCGATGGTCAGCCTGATCGCTCAGCAGGTGCAGCCGCAGCACGTTAACCAGGTGTTTACCGGCGTCGGCGCCAGCCGCGCGCTGCTGGGCCAGAACGACAGCGTGGTCAATGGCCTGGTATCGCCGACCGGCCGCGTCGGCTGGGTGAAGATCTCTACCGGCCCATTGAGCGCCGAGGCTCCGGACGGCATCGTGCCGGTGGAAACCGCCATCGCCTTGCTGAAGGACATGGGCGGCAGCTCCATCAAGTATTTCCCGATGGGCGGCCTGAAGTGCAAGGACGAATACCAGTACGTAGCCAAGGCCTGTGCCGAGCATGACTTTATGCTGGAGCCGACCGGCGGCATCGATCTGGAAAACTACGAGCCGATCGTCGAGATCGCGCTGGCGGCCGGTGTGAAACGCGTGATCCCGCATATCTACAGCTCGATCATCGACGCCGCCAGCGGCGACACGCGTCCGCAGGACGTGAAAACCCTGCTGGCGATGACCAAAAAGCTGGTGGGTTGAACGCGTAATGGGATGAGGTAAACGCTGGGAGGCGAAGGTTTTCCCGTGGCGCGGCATGCCGCGCCGCCGTTAGCTATAGCCTATAGCTTTCAAGTTGCAGCTAGGCGGCAAGCGCAGGAGCCCCAGGAGCTTACTTAAGTAAGTGACTGGGGTGAGTGCGGGCAGCCAACAACGCTGCGGCTTGAAAGATGACGGATATATACTGAGGATTACTATGCGAAACTGGCAGGCTCCAACCCGACGCACCGCGTTGTTCCTGGCGCTGCTGGCCGTGACCGGCCCGGCGCTGCATGCTGAGGATGCAATGAACTCCACGTCATCTCATTTCGCCTATATCGGCACCTACAATCCCAACGGCGAAGGCGTTTACCGGGTGCAGGTCGATCCGGCCAGCGGCGCGCTGAGCCACGCCACGCTGGTCAGCAAAGTGCCGAATCCGGCGCAGCTGACGCTGAGCGTTGACGGCAAGACGCTGTATGTCGCCAGTGAAGTGGCCGACTTCAACGGCGGCAAACACGGCGGTATCACCGCTTACCGGGTCAATCCGGCCGACGGCGGCCTGACCCAGCTCAACCAGGTGGATTCGCAGGGAGCGGGGCCGGTGTATCTCTCATCGACGCCAGACGGGCGCCATCTGCTGGTGGCCAACTACGTCAGCGGCAGCGTGGCGGCTTTCCCGATCGAAGCGGACGGCAGCCTGGGTGCCGCCAGCTCGGTGCAGCAACAGCAGGGCCCGGCGGGGGCGGACAAACCGGCGGCGGCAGTGAACGGCAGCTTCGCCATCAGCGATCACAACGGCCCGCATGCCCATATGATCGCCAGCGATCCGAGCGGCAAGTTCGTGTTCTCCACCGATCTGGGCTTGGATCGCATCTACCAATGGCGCTTTGACGCCGCGAGCGGCCGGCTGACGCCGAACGATCCGCCGTGGATCGCCGCCTCGTCCGCCGGTGCCGGTCCGCGCCACTTTGTGTTCCATCCGGACGGCGGCACCGTGCTGCTGGTGAACGAAGAGGCTTCGACATTGACCAGCTACCGTTTTGATCGCCAAAAAGGTACTCTGAAACAACTGCATGCGGTTTCCGCGCTGCCCGCCGACTATCAGGGTACCAGCTTCGCTTCGGGGTTGGCGCTCAGCAAGAATGGCGGCACGCTGTACGTCGCCAACCGGCTGCATAACAGCATTGCCCAGTTCAGCGTGGGCGCCGGCGGTGAGTTGAAACCGGTGGCGGAAACCTGGACCCGCGGTGATTACCCGCGTTCGCTGGCGCTGAGCCCGGATGGCCGCTATCTGTATGCGCTTAACCAGCGCAGCGATAACGTCACCCGCTTCAGCGTCAACCCGACGGACGGCAAACTCAGCTTTGCGGGCGGCTATCTGCCGATCGGCAGCCCTTCGCAAATGGCGTTCCTGCCGCCGCCGAAGTAACCCGTGGCCCGCCCGGTTCGCCGGGCGGGCCGCCTGATTGACGGACACAGAATGGTGCGATTTCCTTACCCGCGTTTGGCTTACTTGTTCGATGCTTTGCAAACCGAGACTTTGCCGCAGGATGAGCTGGCGAAGCGTTTCGCCGTGTCCACCCGCACGGTGCGGGCGGATATCACCGCGCTGAACGAGATCCTGGACAAATACGGCGCGCGCTTCGTGCATAATCGCGGGGCCGGCTATCGTCTGCAGGTCGATAACGCTGCGCTGTTCAGCGCCCTGCAGCAGCAGGAGCGCCGCAAGCAGGCTACCCCGCGCAGCGCGCAGGAGCGGGTGCATTATCTGCTGGTGCGTTTTTTGACCTCAGCCTTCTCTCTCAAACTGGAAGATCTGGCCGACGAGTGGTTCGTCAGCCGCGGCACGCTGCAAAACGACATGGCTGAGGTGAGAGAGCGTCTGGCGCATTATCAATTGACGATCGAAACCAAGCCGCGCTACGGCATGAAGCTGTTCGGCGCGGAAATGGCGATCCGCGCCTGCCTGACCGATCTGCTGTTCCAGCTGCAGCTGGCTGACGCCGAGAACCCGTTGCTCAACAACGAGATCCTGCTGCAGCCGCAGGTGGCGGCGTTCGCCGGGTTGTTGCACCCGCTGCTGTCGCAATACGCCATTCGCCTGACCGACGAGGGCGAGCAGTATCTGATCTTCTACTGCGCGGTGGCGCTGCGGCGCATCAGCGACGGCTATCCGCTGCCGGACTTCGAAGTGGAGGACGGCGACGAGGCGGTGCGCCAGGTGTCGACCCGCCTGGCGGCAGAGCTGCGTTCGGCCTCCGGCAAAGAGATCTCGATGGCCGAAGAGGCCTATTTGCGGGTCAACATCGCCGCGCGGCGCGTGCAGGACGTGCAGCCGACCGAGATCAACGCCGACGATGAAGAAGCGCTGGTGGACTACATCCTGTCCTACATCAACGCGCACTATAACTACAACCTGCAGGGCGACGAGCAGCTGCGGGCCGATCTGCTCACCCATATCAAAACCATGATTACGCGGGTGAAGTACCAGATCAATATCCCCAATCCGCTGCTGGCCAACATCAAGCAGCACTATCCGATGGCTTACGACGTGACGCTGGCGGCGGTCTCCAGCTGGGGCAAATACACCCCCTATACCCTGAGCGAGAACGAGATCGGCTATCTGGTGCTGCATATCGGCGTGGGGCTGGAGCGACATTACAACATCGGTTATGAACGCCACCCGCAGGTGATGCTGGTGTGCGATACCGGCAACTCGACGGTGCGCATGATCCAGGCGCAGATTGCGCGCAAGTATCCGCAGCTGGTGATGACGCGCATCGTTTCGCTGCGCGATTACGAGATGCTGGCGCATATCGACGACGACTTCGTGATTTCCAACGCCCGCATCGGCGAGAAGAACAAGCCGGTGGTGGTGATGTCGCCGTTCCCGACCGATTATCAGCTGGAGCAACTGGGCAAGCTGGTGCTGGTGGATCGCACCCGGCCGTACATGCTGGAGAAGTTCTTCGACGCCGAGCATTTCATGGTGCTCAACGAGCCGCTGACGCAGGCGGAACTGTTCAGCCGGGTGTGCGGCCAGTTGGAGCGAGAAGGGTACGTCGGCGCGGACTTTTATCCGTCGGTGGTCGAGCGCGAGGCGATCGTCTCCACGCTGCTGGGCGAGGGCATCGCGCTGCCGCATTCGCTGGGGCTGCTGGCGAAGAAGACCGTGGTGGTGACGCTGCTGGCGCCGCAGGGCGTCGCCTGGGGCGAAGGCGAGGTCGCGCACGTGATTTTCCTGCTGGCGATCAGCAAGAGCGACTACGAAGAGGCGATGGCGATCTACGAGCTGTTCGTCACCTTCGTGCGTGAGCGCTCAATGAGCCGCCTGCTGGGCAGCGACAGCTTCGACAGCTTCAAAGCGGTGGCGCTGGACTGCCTGAGCCGGAGCTGAGTGGGAGATAATATGGGGGGATTGGGCGCAAAGGTGCGCCCTCAGCGGCTAATCTTCATCAAACCCGGAGTTGAACAGCTCGACCACCGCCGCCAGCGCGTTGACTTCGTCGGGGCCGGTCGCCTCGACTTCGATGTGCCGGCCCTGGGCGGAATCCAGCATCAGCAGCGCGATGACGCTGCTGGCTTCGGCCTCGGTGCCGCTTTCGTTGCGCAGCATCACTTCGGCGTCGAAACTTTGCACCAGTTCGAACAGTTTCATCGCCGGGCGTGCGTGCATGCCCAGCTTGTTTTTGATTTCAACCGTCTGTTTGACCGTCATTGTTTGCGCTTTTCCAGCGTGCGGTGGCGCGACTGCACGTTCTTGCCGCGCGAGCGGAAGTAATCGGCCAGCTGTTCCGCCACGTACACCGAGCGGTGTTTACCGCCGGTACAGCCGATGGCGACCGTCAGGTAGCTGCGGTTGTTGGTTTCCAGCATTGGCAGCCATTGCTCCAGGTAGCTGCGGGTCTGGTAGATGAAGTTGTGCACTTCGGTATGGCGATCGAGGAACGACGCGACCGGCTTGTCCAGACCGGTCATCGGCCGCAGCTTCGGATCCCAGTGCGGGTTGGGCAGGAAGCGCACGTCGAACACGTAGTCGGCGTCGATCGGAATGCCGTGCTTGAAGCCGAAGGATTCGAACACCATGGTCAGCTCGCGCTCGCGCTTGCCCAGCAGGCGGGTGCGCAGCATTTCGGCCAGCTCGTGCACCGACATTTCCGAGGTGTCGATAATCAGATCGGCCCGCGAGCGCAGCGGTTCGAGCAGGTCGCTCTCTTCGTCTATCGCGCTTTCCAGCGACAGGTTTTTGCTGGAGAGCGGGTGCAGGCGGCGGGTGTCGCTGTAACGGCGGATCAGCGTGTTGCGATCGGCGTCGAGGAACAGCAGCTGCGGCGAGAAGCTGTCCGGCAGCTGAGTCATCGCGTATTCAAACACTTCCGGCGATTCCGGCATGTTGCGCACGTCGATGCTGACCGCCGCGGAGATATTGCGTTCCGCCAGCGTATTGGCGAGCTGCGGCAGCAGGACCACCGGCAGGTTGTCAACGCAGTAAAAACCCATGTCTTCCAGCGCCCGCAAGGCGACGGATTTTCCGGAACCGGAACGGCCGCTGACAATCATCAGCACCATGTGGCAACTCCCCTGGCATCGCGGCGGCGTTCATCGCCACCGTTGGAAACTTTGTTATTCCGGCCACAGCCGGATCCATCATCGTGAAACAGTATCGTTATCCGGGCTGGAAGTCACGCCGGCCGGGCATCACTCGGTGATGATTTGGTAAAGTTCTTCGTCGCTCTGCGCGGCGCGCAGGCGGCGGCATACGGTTTTGTCGGCCAGGCGTTTGGCGACCAGCGACAGGGTATGCAAATGGGTTTTGCACTGATCGGCAGGCACCAGCAGCGCGAACAGCAGATCGACCGGCTGATTGTCGATGGCGTCGAAAGCGATGGGTTGGTCGAGACGGATAAACACGCCAACGGCCCGCAGTGTGTCCTCTTCCAGTTTGCCGTGGGGAATGGCGATACCGTTGCCGATACCGGTGCTGCCCATGCGCTCCCGGGTGAGAACCGCGTCAAACACCACCTGCGAAGGCAGATTGAGCTGTTTGGCGGCCAGTTCGCTGATAATTTCCAAAGCCCGCTTCTTGCTGGTGCAGTGTACCGAGCTTTTGGTGCACTCGATGTTTAACACCGAGCTTAATTGCATATATTCGTTGTTCATCTCATCTTCACTTAAAACCGCGCCGCTGGGCGGACCCGGCAAGGCGGTTTTTCGTCGGTTTTAACCCTGATTACCGTTCGGCGCGTCACCCATGCGGGTCACGCGCCGAACGGCGAGGCTGCGACGTATGCAACCTCATGGAATGGGTTAGGGTGTCAGTGTTGCTTCAATTTGTCTTTATGTTTGTTCAATTGACGTGCCAATTTGTCGATCAGCGTATCAATTGCGGCATACATATTCTCGTCTTCCGAGGTGGCGTGCAACTCGCCTCCATTCACGTGCACCGTTGCTTCCGCAATTTGCTGCACTTTTTCCACACTTAATACAACATACACCTGATTGATGCGATCAAAATACTGTTCGAGTTTGGCGAACTTGTTGTTCACGAACTCGCGCAACGGATCGGTGATTTCGATGTGGTGTCCGGTAATGTTGAGCTGCATAGTGTCTTCCTTCTCAATAGAGGTCAAACCAACTGTTTGCGTTGGTTCGACGGCGGGATGGACAAAGACTCTCGGTACTTGGCGACGGTGCGCCGCGCCACGATAATCCCCTGATCGGAGAGCAGGGTGGCCAGCTTGCTGTCGCTGAGTGGTTTGGCGGGGTTTTCCGCCGCAATCAATTTCTTCACCAACGCGCGGATCGCCGTCGAGGAGGCTTCGCCGCCGCTGTCGGTATTCACGTGGCTGGAGAAGAAATATTTCAATTCGAAAATGCCGCGCGGGCTGTGCAGAAACTTCTGCGTGGTGACGCGCGAGATCGTCGATTCATGCATCTCCACGGCCTGGGCGATATCCGCCAGCACCATGGGTTTCATAAACTCTTCGCCCTGCTCGAAGAACGCCTGCTGCTGGCTGACGATGCAGCGGGTGACCTTCAGCAAGGTTTCGTTGCGGCTCTCCAGGCTTTTAATCAGCCACTTGGCTTCCTGCAGGTTGCTGCGGATAAACTGGCCGTCGGCTTCGCTGCGCGCGCTGTTGCCCAGCGCGGCGTACTGCTGATTGATCTTTAAACGTGGCACGCTGTCGCCGTTGAGCTCCACCGTCCACTTGTTCTGCGTCTTGCGCACCAGCACGTCCGGAATCACGTATTCCGATTCGCCGGTATTGATAGACTGCCCCGGGCGCGGATCGAGCGACTGAATCAGCAGCATCGCTTCTTTCAGTGTATCTTCTTTTAGCCGGGTTGATCGCATCAGGCTGCGAAAGTCGTGGTTGGCCAACAGATCCAGATGCTCGCTGATGATGAGCCGGGCTTCGGCCAGATAAGGGGTGTCTTTGGCGTATTGGGAGAGCTGCACCAGCAGGCAATCGCGCAGATCGCGCGCGGCGACGCCGATCGGATCGAAACGCTGCACGCGCTTCAACACCGCTTCGACTTCCTCGAGGGTCACGTTCTCGTCGCCCAGGCTTTCCAGAATGTCTTCCAGCGGGACGGTGAGGTAGCCGGTGTCGTCCACCGCGTCGACGATGGAGGTGGCGATGGCGGCGTCGGTATCGGAAAACGGCGTCAGATCCACCTGCCACATAAGGTAATCCTGCAGCGTTTGGGTGGTCTCGCCCTGATAGACCGGCAGCTCGTCGTCGCTGTAGTCGGTGCCGGTGCCGGACGGGGTGCCGGCGGTGTAGATTTCATCCCAGGTGGCGTCCAGCGGCAGCTCTTCCGGCATGTCTTTCTGTTCCAACGCCTCGCGGGTATCGAGCCCCTCGGTATCCTGGGTTTCTTTGGCGTCGATTTCGTCGTGCAGATCGGTCTGTTCAAGCAACGGATTGCTCTCTAGCGCCAGCTGGATCTCTTGCTGAAGCTCAAGCGTGGACAACTGCAGCAGGCGGATCGCCTGCTGGAGCTGAGGAGTCATGGCCAGCTGTTGGCTGAGCCTGAGTTGCAAACCTTGCTTCATAGTCTTCTGTCTACTTCCGTTAACGGTGTCGCTCCGCAGGGCGCGCCGGCGCTCAGAGGCGGAATTCTTCGCCCAGATAAACGCGTTTTACCTGCTCGTCGGCCAGAATAGCATCCGGCGTGCCGTGGGCAATCAGTTTGCCCTGGCTGACGATATAGGCGCGTTCACACACGTCCAGCGTTTCGCGCACGTTGTGGTCGGTGATCAGCACGCCCAGGCCGCTGTCACGCAGGTGCTCGATGATTTTCTTGATATCGATAACGGAAATCGGATCCACCCCGGCGAAGGGTTCGTCCAGCAGAATGAATTTCGGGTTGGCCGCCAGCGCGCGGGCGATTTCGACGCGGCGGCGTTCACCGCCGGACAACGCCTGGCCGAGGCTGTCGCGCAGATGGGAGATATGGAACTCTTCCATCAGCTCCTTGGCGCGGTCCTCGCGCTGCTCGCTGGTGAGATCGGGACGGATCTCCAACACCGCCATCAGGTTGTCGTACACGCTCAGACGGCGGAAGATCGACGCTTCCTGCGGCAGATAGCCGATGCCGCGGCGCGCGCGGGCGTGCAGCGGCAGCAGGCTGATGTCTTCTTCGTCGATCACGATGCGCCCGGCGTCGCGCGGCACGATGCCGACCACCATGTAGAAGGTGGTGGTTTTACCGGCGCCGTTCGGCCCGAGCAGGCCGACGATCTCGCCGGATTTCACTTTCAGGCTGACGTCTTCGACAACTTTACGGCCCTTGTAGGCTTTCGCCAGGTTTTCTGCGATGAGTGTTGCCATAAGTGATTAGTTACTCTTTTTTTGCCCGTTTTTGTCTTGCAACTGCGACGGTACCAGAACCGTTGTCACGCGTTTGCCTTTGTCGCTAAACGCCTGCATTTGCTGCTGTTGCACCAGATAGGTGATGCGATCGCCTTTCACGTTGCTGTCGAGCTGCTCCAGATAGGCGTTGCCCGTCAGGGTCACCAGCTGGGTCGCCACGTCGTAACGCACTTTCTGCGCGTGGCCTTTGACCGGTTTGCCGCTGTCCTGCATCTGGTAGAAGGTTACCGGGTTGCCGAACGCTTCAATATAGGTCTTATTCTGATCTCCGCCCGGACGGGTGACCACCACCTTGTCGGCGCGGATATCGATGGTGCCCTGTTTGATCACCACGTTGTCAGTGAAGGTGCTGACGTTGCTTTGCATGTCCAACGACTGCTTGAGCGAGTCGATGCTGACCGGCTGGCTGGAGTCGGATTTCAGCGCCAGAGCAGGGGCGCTGGCGGCCAAAACTAAGCTGCCGATCAACAGATTACGGAGTTGGTTTTTGGTTCTGGATTTCATAGTTGGTCTTAACCTTATCAATCAGCTCAGCGGTTTTGGTCCGCAGGTTCCCACGCATTTTCATGCCGTTAGAGGTAAAATTGGTCCCGTAAAGCGTGACTTCGTCATCGGAGGTGACGTCCTGGGTGACCAGGTTTACCTGAGCGTTGTCCGTCTTAATTTTTTCCAGCTGCGAGGTGGTGGTCAGGCTGTTTACCTCGACGTGACCATACAGATACAGCATCCGGTCTTTTGTCAGTTTGGCGCGATCGGAGCGAACTGACCAGGTGGCCACCGCATTCTCATCGAACAGCGTCATCACCGGCTGGGTGAACCAGCTCAGCTCGCCGGCGGTGTAATACTTCGCGTCTTCCGCCACCAGCTTGTAATTCAGCTTGCCGGCCGGGTTGTACACCACGGTGACCGTATGCTGGCTCTGGTAGGTCGGATCCTGATCGTTGGCCGGGCCAGGCGCGGTGTCGTCGCTGAAGTCCGTCATGTTCCAGCCGATCAGCGCCAGAACGATCACCGTCAACAGGATGGTGATCCACAGTTTGGTTTTACTCATATCGACAGCCCTTTGGCGTCCTCCAGCTTATTTTGAGCCAAAAGAATGATGTCGCACAGTTCGCGCACCGCGCCGCGGCCGCCGGCAATGCGGGTGACATAGTGAGCGCGCGGCGTCAGCAGCGGGTGTGCGTCCGCCACCGCGACCGCCAGCCCGACCTGCGCCATCACCGGCCAGTCGATCAGGTCATCGCCGATATAGGCGACCTGATCCGCCGTTAACGACAGTGTATCCAACAGTTCGCGGAAGGCCAAAAGCTTATCGGATTGCCCCTGATACAGATGGGTGATACCGAGCGTCTGCGCGCGGTCTTCCAGCAGCTTGGCGGAGCGACCGGTGATGATCGCCACCTCGATGTCCGAGGTTTTCAAGCAGCGGATGCCGTAGCCGTCGCGCACGTTGAACGCCTTCAATTCTTCACCGTTGTTGCCCATGAAGATCAGGCCGTCCGACAGCACGCCGTCAACGTCGCAAATCAACAGGCGGATGTTCCCGGCACGCGCCATAACCTCTTGTTCTACCGGCCCGTAGCAGGTTTCTACCATACCCATTCCGTTCTATTCCTTAATTAAACGACGCCGGCGCGCAGCATGTCATGCATATGTACCACACCCAGCAATTGGTCGCCATCGGCAACCAACAGCGCGGTGATGTGGCGTTGTTGCATCAGATTCAGCGCATCGACCGCCAGGATATTGGGGCGCACCCGCACGCCGCCCGGCGTCATGACATCGGCGATCTTCGCCTCGTGCAGGTTGATGCCCATGTCGAACACCCGTCGCAGGTCGCCGTCGGTAAAGATGCCGGCGATTTTCATCAGATCGTCGCAGATCACCGTCAGGCCCAGATTTTTGCGGGTGATTTCCAGCAGCGCGTCGCGCAACGAGGCGTCGGCGCTGACGTGGGGCATTTCGTCGCCGCTGTGCATGATATCGCTAACCCGCAGCAGCAGTTTGCGGCCGAGTGCGCCGCCCGGATGAGACAGCGCGAAATCTTCCGGCGTGAACCCGCGCGCTTTCAGCAGCGCGACGGCCAGCGCATCACCCATCACCAGCGTGGCGGTGGTGCTGGTGGTCGGTGCCAGCCCCAGCGGGCAGGCCTCCTGCGGCACCTTGATGCACAGGTGGATATCCGCCGCTTTGCCCATCGAACTTTCCGGGTTGTTGGTCATACAGATGAGGGTGATCTGCTGGCGTTTCAATACCGGGATCAGCGCCAGGATCTCGCTGGACTCGCCGGAGTTGGAAATCGCGAGCACGATGTCCTGCGAGGTGACCATACCCAAATCGCCATGGCTGGCTTCCGCCGGATGAACAAAGAATGAGGGGGTGCCGGTGCTGGCGAAGGTCGCGGCGATCTTGCAGCCGATATGACCGGACTTGCCCATGCCCATCACCACCACTTTGCCGCTGCAGGCGGCGATGGTTTCGCAGGCGTGGGTGAAGTCTGCGTTGATGTAGCTGTCGAGCTGGGCTAGCCCTTCACGCTCTATCTGAAGCACTTCTTTACCGGCCTGTTGAAAATCGAAGCCCGGTTGCAACTCAATGTTCGACATACTCATTCCCGTCGGTTTAGCCGAAAGTACTGAAAGGGTTAAAGAACAGCACCGCAAGATACGCAATAAAGCCGCATAATAACAGCGCGCCCGCCAGGTGGCCGATGCGGTGTTTGCGGCCGATGCACAGCACGCTCAGCAGCACGCTGGCCGCCAGCATCACCCAGTAATCGCGCTGGAAGGCGGCGGCGTCCACGCTGCCCGGCGACAGCAGGGCGGGTACGCCCAGCACGATCACCGTGTTGAAAATATTGGAGCCGATGATGTTGCCAATCGCCATATCATCTTCGCCCTTCAGCGCCCCGGCGATGGAGGTGGCCAACTCGGGCAGACTGGTGCCGATGGCGATAATGGTCAGCCCGACCACCAGTTCGCTCAGGCCGAAATAGTGCGCGATCACCGTCGCGTTATCGACCACCATTCTGGAAGAGAGCGGCAGAATGATAAACGCCAGTACCAGCCACAGCACCGCCACGGTGTTGCTGCTGTCCTGCGGCAACTCGGCGATCTGCTCCATGGTCAGGCTGTCGCTGCCCTCGCGCTGCGCCAGACGGGCGATTTTCAGCATCAGCAGGATGAAGCCGGCGGCGGCGGCCAACAGCAGCACGCCGTCCAGCCTGCTGAGGGTGCCGTCCATCAACACGAAACCGCACAATACTGTGACCGCTAACATCAACGGCAGTTCGCGCCGCAGTATTTCGGAGCGCGCCGCCAGCGGGTGGATCAGCGCCGCGACGCCCAGGATCAATAAAATGTTGGTGATGTTGGAACCTAATACGTTGCCAACGGCCATATCTATCTGCCCGTTGAGCGCGGCGGTGGTCGACACGATCAACTCCGGCAGCGACGTGCCGATGCCGACGATGGTCATGCCGATGATCAACGGCGGCACGCCGAGCGAGCGGGAAATCACGGCAGCACCATAAACTAAGCGGTCTGCACCGTACACCAGTAGAAATAAACCAACGATTAATAATGCTATCGCGAGAAACATGCAGGGTCCTTTGTCGGGTATTATCCCGGTTCGTTGGTTAAAGCCGTCAATGCGGCGGTATTGCTTGCCCTCCGTTGCGCGCGTTTGAGTCGCAGCAACGGTTTTTCCCGGCTAATAGTTGAACACTTTCGTTTTTTTTCGTTATGGCGCCAATTTTGACCGGGTGGCGCGGAAAAGTAAAACCAATGGCACCATTGGTTGCGAAATGGCAGTAAGTTTTTGTAAAGATGAGACGGATTGCGCCCATTGCTTTAACATCACGGGTAGATTCAGCAAAAGATGAGTCGTAAAGGGTCCATTAACATGCTCCAAAAGGCAGATAATTTGGTCGAAGTGCGCGACATGAGCTTCTCGCGCGGCGACCGACGGATATTTGAAGACATCAACCTGACGGTGCCTCGCGGTAAGGTCACGGCGATCATGGGGCCATCGGGCATCGGCAAAACCACGCTGCTGCGTCTGATCGGCGGTCAACTGACGCCGGACAGCGGGGAGATTTGGTTTGACGGCGACAACATTCCCGCGTTGTCCCGCCGTCAGTTATACGACGCGCGCAAAAAGATGAGCATGCTGTTCCAGTCGGGCGCGCTGTTCACCGATTTGACCGTATTCGAAAACGTGGCCTACCCGCTGCGTGAACACAGCAACCTGCCTGAACCCCTGCTGCGCAGCACGGTGCTGATGAAGCTGGAAGCGGTGGGGCTGCGCGGCGCGGCCCAACTGATGCCCAATGAACTCTCCGGCGGCATGGCGCGCCGGGCGGCGTTGGCGCGGGCGATCGCGCTGGACCCTGAAATGATCATGTTCGACGAGCCCTTCGTCGGCCAGGATCCGATCACCATGGGGGTGCTGGTCAAGCTGATTGACGAGCTGAACCATGCGTTGGGCATTACCTGCATCGTGGTGTCGCACGACGTACCGGAGGTGCTGAGCATCGCCGACTACGCCTACATCGTGGCCGATCACCGGGTGATCGCCGAAGGCACCACGCAGCAATTGCAGAACAATCCTGATGCGCGCGTGCGCCAGTTCCTGGATGGTATAGCGGATGGGCCGGTGCCGTTCCGCTATCCGGCCGGGGACTATCAGACTGAACTGCTAGGCTTAGGGAGTAAATAAGCTCATGTTATTAAGAGCGTTAGCGTCGTTGGGGCGCAGTGGCATCAACACCAGCGCCAGCTTCGGCCGCGCCGGGCTGATGCTGTTCAACGCATTGATTGGCCGGCCGGAACCCGGCAAGCAGTGGCCGCTGTTGCTGAAGCAGCTCTATAGCGTCGGCGTGCAGTCGCTGTTGATCATCATGGTTTCCGGGCTGTTCATCGGCATGGTGCTGGGTCTGCAGGGGTACATCGTGCTCACCACCTACAGCGCTGAAGCCAGCCTCGGCATGATGGTGGCGCTGTCGCTGCTGCGCGAGCTGGGGCCGGTGGTGACGGCGCTGCTGTTCGCCGGCCGCGCCGGTTCCGCGCTCACGGCGGAAATCGGCCTGATGAAGGCGACGGAACAGATCTCCAGCCTGGAAATGATGGCGGTCGATCCGCTGCGGCGCATCGTGGCGCCGCGCTTCTGGGCCGGGCTTATCAGCATGCCGCTGTTGACCATCATCTTCGTGGCGATCGGCATTTGGGGCGGCTCGGTGGTCGGCGTGGATTGGAAGGGCATCGACAGCGGCTTCTTCTGGTCGGCGATGCAGGGCGCCGTAGAGTGGAAAAAAGATCTGCTCAACTGCCTGATCAAAAGCGTGGTGTTCGCCATTACCGTAACCTGGATTGCCATTTTCAACGGGTACGACGCCGTGCCTACCTCTGAAGGGATTAGCCGGGCGACGACGCGGACCGTGGTGCATTCGTCACTGGCGGTGTTGGGATTGGATTTCGTGCTGACAGCACTGATGTTTGGGAATTGATTCGATGCAAACGAAGAAGAGTGAAATCTGGGTTGGGGCATTTATGCTGATCGCGCTGTGCGCCATCGTGTTTATCTGCCTGCAGGTGGCGAACCTTAAATCGATCGGCAGCGAGCCGACCTACCGCGTTTACGCGACGTTCGACAACATCGGCGGCCTGAAGCCACGTTCGCCGGTGAAGATCGGCGGCGTAGTGATCGGCCGCGTGGCGGACATCGAACTCGATCCGAAAACCTACACGCCGCGCGTGGCGATGGATATCCAGAAAAAGTACGACCAAATCCCGGATACCAGTTCGCTGGCGATCCGCACCTCCGGCCTGCTGGGCGAGCAATATCTGGCGCTTAACGTGGGCTTCGAAGATCCTGAAATGGGCACCGCCATTCTGAAAGACGGCGGCACCATTCAGGACACCAAGTCAGCCATGGTTCTGGAAGATCTGATCGGCCAGTTCCTGTATAAAAGCGGCGGTCAGGACAGCGCCAAATCGGGAGACGCGGCCGCTGAGCCGGCTGCCGGCGCTGCACCGCAACCCGCTGTTCCAAATCATTAAGAGAGGATACCTGCATGTTTAAACGTTTACTGATGGTGGCCCTGCTGGTGGTTGCGCCGCTGGCGAGCGCAGCCGACCAAACCAATCCTTACAGCATGATGCAAGAAGCGGCGCAGAAGACCTTCAGCCGTTTGAAGAACGAACAGCCGAAGATCAAGCAGGACCCGAATTATCTGCGCGCCATCGTGCATCAGGAACTGATGCCGTTCGTGCAGGTGAAATACGCCGGTGCGCTGGTGCTGGGCCGTTACTACAAAGACGCGACGCCTGCGCAGCGCGAAGCTTATTTCACCGCCTTCCAGTCTTACCTGGAGCAGGCTTACGGCCAGGCGCTGGCGATGTACCACGGCCAGACTTACCAGATCGCGCCTGAACAGCCGCTGGGCAATGCCGATATCGTAGCCATTCGCGTCACCATCATCGACAACGGCGGCCGCCCGCCGGTGCGTCTGGACTTCCAATGGCGCAAGAACAGCAAAACCGGCTACTGGCAGGCATATGACATGATCGCCGAAGGCGTCAGCATGATCACCACCAAGCAGAACGAGTGGGCGTCTACGCTGCGTACCCAGGGCATCGACGGCCTGACCAAACAGCTGCAGGCCGCCGCCGCGCAGCCTATCACGCTGGACAAGAAAAACTGATGTCGGCAGCGCTCAGCTTCGAATCACAGCAGCAGACGCTGATCCTGCGCGGTGAACTGGACCGGGAAACGCTGCAGCCGTTGTGGCGGCAGCGCGACGCGCTGATGGCGGATAAAACCGCGATAGACGTGGCGCAGCTGCAGCGTGTGGACTCCTCCGGGCTGGCGCTGTTGCTGCATCTGCAGGAAGAGCAGCGCCAACGCGGCGTCGCGCTAAAAATTTTCGGCGCTACCGAGCGCTTGAAAACGCTGATCGCGCTCTACAACCTGCAGGCGATAATGCCTGTCGATACCGCCGGTTAGCGGCGTTTTACGCCGCCTTTACGTGGTAAAGCGATACAAAGCCCCTGTTACGCAGGGGCTTTTTCTTTAGTTTAAGAAAACATCGTATTCCACTAAGATACTAGGCTGTTTATGATCCTTTAGCGGCAGAACTGGATACTATGGAAACCAACGAGATTAAAGACGTGCTGATGCAGGCATTGGCACTGGATGAAGTACATGTGACGGGCGACGGCAGCCACTTTCAGGCGATCGTGGTCGGCGAACTGTTCGCCGGCATGAGCCGCGTCAAAAAACAGCAGACGGTTTACGCGCCGCTGATGGAATACATTGCGGACAACCGCATTCATGCCTTGTCTATCAAGGCGTACACCCCTGAAGAGTGGCAGCGAGACCGCAAACTCAACGGATTTTAAGGCTGTTTGCCCTGCCGGGCGGGCAGCTTCAGATTAGATAACAGAGAGTAGTCAGATGGATAAATTTCGTGTGCAGGGTCGGACTCGCCTGAGCGGTGAAGTGTCTATTTCCGGGGCCAAAAACGCCGCCCTGCCGATCCTGTTCGCCGCCCTGTTGGCGGAAGAGCCGGTCGAGCTGCAGAATGTCCCTAAACTGAAGGACATCGACACCACCATTAAACTACTCAACCAATTGGGTACCAAGATTGAGCGCAACGGTTCAGTCTTTGTGGACGCCAGCGGCGTGAACGAGTTCTGCGCCCCTTACGATCTGGTGAAAACCATGCGCGCTTCCATCTGGGCGTTGGGGCCGCTGGTGGCGCGCTTCGGCCGCGGTCAGGTTTCTCTGCCGGGCGGCTGCGCCATCGGCGCGCGTCCGGTCGATCTGCACATCACCGGCCTGGAGCAGCTGGGCGCCGAGATCAAGCTGGAAGAAGGTTACGTCAAGGCGTCCGTCGATGGCCGCCTGAAAGGCGCGCACATCGTTATGGACAAGGTGAGCGTGGGCGCGACTGTGACCATCATGAGCGCTGCGACCCTGGCGACCGGCACCACCGTTATCGAGAACGCCGCGCGTGAGCCGGAAATTGTCGATACCGCCAACTTCCTCAACACGCTGGGCGCGAAGATCAGCGGCGCCGGTAGCGACAAGATCACCATCGAGGGCGTCGAGCGTCTGGGTGGCGGCGTGTATCGCGTGCTGCCTGACCGCATCGAGACCGGTACCTTCCTGATCGCCGCCGCAGTTTCCGGTGGTAAAGTGATGTGCCGCAACACCCGTCCGGACACCCTGGATGCGGTGTTGGCCAAGCTGCGCGAAGCCGGTGCCGATATCGAAGTGGGCGAAGACTGGATCAGCCTGGACATGCACGGCAAACGTCCGAAGGCGGTCACCGTGCGCACCGCGCCGCACCCGGGCTTCCCGACCGACATGCAGGCCCAGTTCAGCCTGCTGAACCTGGTGGCGGAAGGCACCGGCGTCATCACCGAGACCATCTTCGAAAACCGCTTCATGCACGTGCCGGAATTGATCCGCATGGGCGCGCACGCGGAAATCGAGAGCAACACCGTGATCTGTCATGGCGTTGAACAGCTGTCCGGTGCTCAGGTGATGGCGACCGACCTGCGCGCTTCCGCCAGCCTGGTGATTGCCGGCTGCATCGCCGACGGCGTGACCGTTGTCGATCGCATCTATCACATCGATCGCGGCTATGAACGTATTGAAGACAAGCTGCGCGCGCTGGGTGCGAACATCGAGCGTGTGAAAGGCGAATAACGCATTAGCGCCGGCGCGGCTGCGTCGGCAGGATGAAAATCAAAGGGCCGGCTATCAAGCCGGCCCTTTTTTAATTGCTGTCTTCCGGGAATTCACCCACCGTCATTTTCAACGTAATGCGCTTGCCGTCGCGCAGCACGATAACCGGTATCTCGGTGCCCGGCCTGATCTCCGCCACCTGATCCATGGTTTCCAGCACGGACACCGCCGGTTTGTTATCCACGTTGATGATGATGTCGTTGATCTGGAAACCGGCGCTGCTCGCCGGGCCGTTTGGCGTAATCTCGGTCACGATGATGCCCTGCAGGCGATCGATGCCGGAATTGGACGAGCGCAGCGGGATGATCTCTTTGCCCTGAATGCCGAAATAGCCACGGATCACGCGGCCGTCGCGGATCAGCTTGTCCATGATTTTGGTGGCCAGTTCGATCGGAATGGCGAAGCCGAGGCCCTCCGGCGTTTCGCCGTCGGTGATTTTGTCATAGGTCAGGGTGTTGATGCCGATCAGCTCGCCCAACGAGTTGACCAGCGCGCCGCCGGAGTTGCCGCGGTTGATCGAGGCGTCGGTCTGCAGGAACGTCTGCCGGCCGGTGGTGCTCATACTGATGCGCCCGGTGGCGCTGAGGATGCCCTGAGTGACGGTCTGCCCCAGGTTATAGGGATTGCCGATCGCCAGCACCACGTCGCCGACGTGGGCAACGCGATTTTTATTGGTCGGGATCACCGGTAAATTGCCGGGATCGATCTTCAGCACCGCCAGGTCGGTCAGGCCATCGGAGCCGACCAGCAGCGCTTCGTAGCGGCGGCCATCCTGCAACACCACGGTGATCTGCTGTGCGTCTTTGATCACGTGGCGGTTGGTGATGATATAGCCGCGTTCGTTCATGATCACGCCGGAACCGAGCGACAGCACGTTGGCGGCGCCGTTCAGGTTGCGGTTGTAGATGTTCACCACGGCGGGCGCAGCGCGGCGCACCGCTTTGTTGTAGCTCACCGGCGTTTCGTCGCTGGTATTCTCGGTTTTTTCTGCAAACAGGCCGTTGGAAGAGCGCAGCATGGGCAGGGCGGCCAACAGCAGGCCGGCAACGATGAGACCGATAACGACAGAACGCAAGAGCTTAGCAAACATGGAGTTTTCGTGGTGTGGTGAACGATGTTCGGAGGATAGCATGAGTTAACCGGGCGCAGTATGTCACCGAGCCCGGTTTTTGCACAAATTAACGCAGCAGCAGATAAATGGTTTCGTTACCGCGCACGATATTGAGCGCCATCACCGGCGGCTTGGCTTCCAGCACCTTACGCAGCGCAGTGATGCTGTCCACGCGCTGGCGGTTGACGCCGATGATCACGTCGCCTTTTTGCAGGCCGATCTGCGCCGCCGTCGAGCCTTTATCCACGTTCTCCACCTTCACGCCCTTGTCGCCGCTCGGCAGCGCGCCGTTGCTGAGGGAAACCCCCTGCAGCGCCGGCGACAGCGTTTCGGCGTTGGTCGAGGCGCTCTCGCTGTTGTCCAGCGTGACCGAGACTTCCTGCGGTTTGCCGTCGCGCAGCAGGCCGACCTTGAGGGTTTTGCCCGGCGCGGTGGTGCCGACCTTGGCGCGCAGCTCGGCGAAGCTGTTCACCGGCTTGCCGTCGACGGAAACCAGAATATCCCCGGCTTTGATGCCGGCCTTGGCGGCGGCGGATTTCGGCAGCACTTCGCTGACGAAGGCGCCGCGCTGCGCGTCGGTGTTGAAGGCTTTGGCCATGTCCGGGGTCATTTCGCTGCCCTTGATGCCCAAGAGGCCGCGCTTCACTTCGCCGAATTCGATCAGCTGCTGGCTCAGGTTCTGCGCCATATTGCTCGGAATGGCGAAGCCGATGCCGACGTTGCCGCCGCTCGGTGCCAGGATGGCGGTATTGATGCCGATCAGCTCGCCGTTCAGGTTAACCAGCGCACCGCCGGAGTTGCCGCGGTTGATCGAGGCGTCGGTCTGAATGAAGTTTTCCAGCCCTTCCAGATTCAGGCCGGTGCGGCCCAACGCCGAGATAATGCCGGAGGTGGCGGTTTGGCCCAGGCCAAACGGGTTACCGACCGCTACGGCGAAGTCGCCGACGCGCAGCTGATCGGAGTCGGCCATCTTGATGGCGGTCAGATTTTTGGTGTCGCTGAGCTGCAGCAGGGCGATGTCGGATTGCTCATCGCGGCCGACCAGCTTGGCGTCCAGCTCACGGCCGTCGTTCAACTGCACGCGGATTTTATCGGCGTTGTTGATGACGTGGTTGTTGGTCAGCACGTAGCCTTTGGCGGCGTCGATGATCACGCCGGAACCCAGCCCTTCAAACGGGCGGGAGCTCTGCTGTTGGCCGGGGAAATTAGGGCCGAAGAAGCGTCTGAACTCTTCCGGCAGCTGTTGGCGCTGCACCTGAGTGCCTGCGACATGCACGCTCACGACGGCGGGCAAGACTTTTTCCAGCATCGGCGCCAGGCTCGGCAGCGGCTGACCCTGAACGGCGACGGGCAGGGCCGCGTTAGCCGCCGGTACGGAGCTGAGCGCCAGGCCGAGGCTCATTGCCAATGCGCTAAGAATTAACGATTTTTTCTTCATTGATGATAACTCTCTCAATACCTGCCGATGAAAATTTGATGATAAGGCAATCACCTTGTCATAGTGAAGGGTAAGACCGTGAATTTGCGTGCAAAGTTCAGTAAAGGTAATGCGAAGGAAGGTCAATCAGGCAAACGGAGAAATAAACCCGCGGGTGGCCCCGCGGGCGAAGGGCGAGATGTTAGTCGCGGCGCGCGCCTTGGCCGCGCAGCAGGCCGGAAGCGCCTTCCGAATAGTCGCGCGGCATTTCCACCGGCGCCTGATCGTTGTCCGCTTCCGCTTCGGTCAGGCGATAGCGGAACGGGTTCTCCTGCATCGGCAGATCCGGCAGCAGGTTGTTGGAGCTTTTCGCCATATGCTGATACAGCTGGCGATAATCACGCGCCATGTTGTCCAGCAGCTCGGCGCTGCGGGCGAAGTGGCCGACCAGCTCCTGACGGTACTCTTCCAGCTCGGTTTTGCTCTTGTCCAGCTCATTCTGCAAGACTTGTTGTTGACGCAATTTACGGTTGCCAAAACGCATCGCCACCGCACCAATCACGATACCGACGACCAAACCAATCAGCGCATACTCCCAGGTCATGATGACTCCTATTTTGACTTCGTTGTTCCGCAGGGATTTTTCACTTAATAATATCCACTATAACCGTTAACCTTGTCCGAGTGGAATCCTGATGCGCTTCCACCCAGTGTTTACAGGGGTTTTCAACGGCGCCCGCAGCGGGCATTTGTGGCGATAACGGTGCGAATCGGCATCAACTTGCCGCCAACGTTGGCTAAATAATTTCTAAGCGTTCTTAGGGAACATCGAACAGATGCAGGCACTATCACCGTTATCTCGCTACCAGCAGGCGCTGGATGCGGGGGAATATCAGGCCGATGAGGTTCAACGCCGGGCCGTCACTCAACTGGATCGCATTTATCAGGCCCTGCTGCAAAAACCGGCGGTGAGCGCGCCTGCCGGCGGCTTGCGCGGCAAGCTCAGCCGTTTGCTGGGCAAGGGCGGCGAAACGGCATCGCAGCGTCCGGTGCAGGGGCTGTATATGTGGGGCGGCGTCGGGCGCGGCAAAACCTGGCTGATGGACATGTTTTTCCACAGCTTGCCGGGCGATCGCAAGATGCGTCTGCACTTCCACCGCTTCATGCTGCGGGTGCATGAAGAGTTGACCGAGCTGCAAGGGCAGGAAAACCCGCTGGAAATCGTCGCCGACGGCTTCAAGGCCGAAACCGACGTGCTGTGCTTCGACGAGTTCTTCGTGTCCGACATCACCGACGCCATGCTGCTGGCCACGCTGCTGCAGGCGCTGTTCGCGCGCGGCATCACCCTGGTGGCCACCTCGAACATCCCGCCGGACGATCTCTACCGCAACGGCCTGCAGCGGGCGCGTTTTCTGCCGGCCATCGATCTCATCAACGAATACTGCGACGTGATGAACGTTGACGCCGGCATCGACTATCGCCTGCGCACCCTGACCCAGGCGCACCTCTACCTGACGCCGCTGGGCGAGCAAACGCGCGAGACCCTGGATCGGATGTTCGTCAAGCTGGCGGGCAAGGCGGGGGAGGAGGCGCCGGTGCTGCAGATCAACCATCGGCCGCTGCAGGCGATCCGTTCGGTGGACGGCGTGCTGGCGGTAGATTTCCACACGCTGTGCGAAGAGGCGCGCAGCCAGCTGGACTATATTGCGCTGTCGCGGCTGTATCACAGCGTGATCCTGTATAATGTGCAGGTGATGGGGCCGCTGAAAGAGAATACCGCGCGCCGTTTCCTGGCGTTGGTGGACGAATTCTACGAGCGGCACATCAAGCTGGTGATCGGTGCCGAAGCGTCGATGTTCGAGATCTATCAGGGGGTGCAACTGAAATTTGAATTCCAGCGCTGCCTGTCGCGCCTGCAGGAAATGCAGAGCGAAGAGTATCTCAAGCTGCCGCATCTGCCCTGAGTCCGCAGGCTTGTCGCCGCCGTATCGCCGGTTGTCCGCCACCGGCGATAAATTTATTTTCCATTCAAAAACCGTTCGATCTTTGTGAGCGACTTCTCTATAATCTTGCGACCCCACGTTACAACAAAGTTTTTTTTCCCAAAAACTTTATAGTGCCGGCAATGGCTATTCGAAGGGGTAGGTTTGCTGGACTTGTATGGTCGTGTGAGCCTCAACTGTTTTCGAGCGTTTGGGTGTTCACCAACGTGTAACTAATTATTGGGTAAGCTTTCTAATGAAAACTTTTACAGCTAAACCAGAAACCGTAAAACGCGACTGGTACGTTGTTGATGCAGATGGTAAAACTTTAGGCCGTCTCGCTACTGAACTGGCTCGTCGCCTGCGCGGCAAGCATAAAGCGGAATACACCCCGCACGTGGATACCGGTGATTACATCATCGTTCTGAACGCTGACAAAGTTGCTGTAACCGGCAACAAGCGTACAGACAAAGTGTACTACCACCACACCGGCCACATCGGTGGTATCAAGCAAGCGACCTTTGAAGAGATGATTGCCCGCCGTCCTGAGCGCGTGATTGAAATCGCGGTTAAAGGCATGCTGCCAAAGGGCCCGCTGGGTCGTGCTATGTTCCGTAAACTGAAAGTTTACGCGGGCACCGAGCACAATCACGCGGCACAGCAACCGCAAGTTCTGGACATTTAATCGGGATTAATGGCAATGGCTGAAAATCAATACTACGGCACTGGTCGCCGCAAAAGCTCCGCCGCTCGCGTCTTCATCAAGCCGGGCAACGGTAACATCGTTATCAACCAGCGCAGCCTGGAACAGTACTTCGGTCGCGAAACTGCCCGCATGGTAGTTCGTCAGCCGCTGGAGCTGGTCGACATGGTTGGCAAACTGGACCTGTACATCACCGTTAAAGGTGGTGGTATCTCCGGTCAAGCTGGCGCTATCCGTCACGGTATCACCCGTGCACTGATGGAGTACGATGAGACTCTGCGTTCTGAACTGCGTAAAGCTGGCTTCGTCACCCGTGACGCTCGTCAGGTTGAACGTAAGAAAGTCGGCCTGCGTAAAGCACGTCGTCGTCCGCAGTTCTCCAAGCGTTAATTTTCGCTGCTTCGGCAGTGCGATTTACGCAAAAAACCCGGTGCTTCACCGGGTTTTTTTATGCCTGAAATCCGCCGTCCCCGACTAAAATCTGTGGCATATCAGACAATTCAACATGAATTCGCCGCAGCGTCCCCACAAAACAAGCAAAATCTGGTAAACTATCACCCACTTTTGCGCCTGTTCGCCGTGCAGTTGACCGCCTGGGCCGGTTTTTCATGGGCTCGGGTCGCGCTGCGTGCTGCCGGCCTGCGGCAAGATTATTCAGGATAGCAGCCTGTCAGTTGGCTATTCGCAGTATTTTCTAGATAACTTGGAGGTTTTCATGGCTGTCGCTGCCAACAAACGTTCGGTAATGACGCTGTTCTCTGGCCCGACCGACATTTTTAGCCATCAAGTACGCATCGTACTGGCGGAGAAAGGTGTCAGCGTCGAGATCGAGCAGGTCGAAATGGATAACCTGCCGCAAGATCTGATTGACCTCAACCCTTACCAGACGGTGCCTACGCTGGTCGATCGCGAACTGACCCTGTATGAATCCCGCATCATCATGGAATACCTGGATGAGCGTTTCCCGCACCCGCCGCTGATGCCGGTTTACCCGGTTGCCCGTGGCGAGAGCCGTCTGATGATGCTGCGCATCGAGAAGAACTGGTACTCGCTGATGGACAAGATCGAGAAAAGCAGCGGTCAGGAAGCGGAGTCCGCCCGCCGCCAACTGCGCGAAGAGCTGCTGGCGATCGCGCCGATCTTCGGTCAGGCGCCGTATTTCATGAGCGAAGAGTTCAGCCTGGTGGATTGCTACCTGGCACCGCTGTTGTGGCGTCTGCCGCAGCTGGGCATCGAATTGAGCGGCGCCGGCTCCAAAGAGCTGAAAGGCTACATGACCCGCGTCTTTGAACGCGACGCTTTCCTGGCTTCCCTGACCGAAGCCGAGCGTGAAATGCGCCTGCAAACCCGGGGCTAAGCGCTATGGACATGTCTCAGATGACGCCGCGTCGCCCGTATCTGCTGCGGGCGTTCTACGACTGGCTGCTGGATAACCAGCTGACGCCGCACCTGGTGGTCGACGTGACTCGCCCTGATGTTCAGGTGCCGATGGAATTCGCGCGTGACGGCCAGATCGTGCTGAATATCGCGCCGCGCGCGGTAGGCAACCTGGCGTTGGGCAACGAAGACGTGCAGTTCAACGCGCGCTTCGGCGGCGTGCCGCGTCAGGTTTCGGTGCCGATGGCTGCCGTGCTGGCGATCTATGCGCGTGAAAACGGCGCCGGCACGATGTTCGAACCGGAAGCCGCCTACGACGAGAGCGAAGGCGTGTTCGAAGGTCTGGACAATGAGACGATCCCTTCGGAAACGCTGATGTCAGTGATCGACGGCGATCGCCCGGATACTGCGGAAGACAACGGCTCGGATGACGAGCCGCCGCAGCCGCCGCGCGGTGGCCGCCCGGCGCTGCGCGTGGTGAAATAATCCCGCCAGAGCAAATGAAAAAGCACCCTAAGGGGTGCTTTTTTTTTGCCCGGCAGAAGCGGGTCAGCCTTTCAGGGCGGCAATGCAGGCATCGCGGGGCGCGCTGAGATCGCCGACGCGCACGGTAGACAGGGCGCGGGTTGCGCGCTGGCGGAAACTGGTGATGGCGGTGTCGCCTTGCACCTCCGGCGGCGCGGTGCAGATGTCATTAAGCGGCAGATCGTTGCCCTGGTTGAGCGCCTGCAACACCGCCGCCGGATTGTAGATCAGGGCCGCGGAAAGGGCCGATTTGATACCGGCGGTAAAGCCGGCGTTGCCGCCGCCGGCCAGCTTGGGCGCCAGGGCAATCCAGTTGTCGTCCCCCAGCCGGATGCTGTTTTCTACGGCGCTGAACTGCCCGGCCTTACCCAACTGCGCCACGACCGGCCGCGCGCCGCGCGCTTCGATATTGTAACCGACCTCCTGCGAATCCGGCGCCATGGCTGAAGCGCTGAAACTGGCGGCCAGCAGCGCGCCGGCCAACAGGGAAATGGAGCATTTCATGTTCGCTATCCTTATCTCGGTGTCAGGCGCAGCCGCGCCCCGCAATGGTGCTAACTCAATACTATAGCGCGTTGAGGCGGTAAGGAGAGGGGAGGTTGTTACAAAGCGTGGCAGGCTAAAAACAGAGGCCCGTCAATGTGCCGGGCCTCGGATGGTACGGGAGGTTTACACTTCCAGGTAGTTCATGATGCCGTCTGCCGCTTTGCGGCCTTCGGCGATCGCCGTCACCACCAGGTCGGAGCCGCGCACCGCGTCGCCACCGGCGAAGATTTTCGGGTTGCTGGTCTGGAACGCGTTGTCGTTGCCTTCCGGTGCCAGGATGCGGCCCTGTTTGTCGAGCTGCACGTCATGCGCCGCCAGCCAGTCCATGCGGTGCGGGCGGAAGCCGAACGCCATCACCACCGCATCGGCGTCGATCACGTGCTCGGAACCCGGCACCTGCTCCGCCGCCTGACGGCCGTTGGCATCCGGCGCGCCTAACTGAGTGCGCACCATTTTCACTCCGGCTACGCGGCCGGCGCTGTTCAGTTCGATGCTCAGCGGCTGCAGGTTGAACTGGAAGTCCACCCCTTCTTCCCGGGCGTTCTTCACTTCGCGCTTCGAGCCCGGCATGTTGGCTTCGTCGCGGCGGTAGGCGCAGGTGACCTGCGTCGCGCCCTGACGCACCGAGGTGCGCACGCAGTCCATGGCGGTATCGCCGCCGCCCAGCACCACCACGCGTTTGCCTTCCATGCTGACATAAGGCTCGTGCTGCTCGGTTTCATACCCCATCAGCTGCTTGGTGTTGGCGATGAGGAACGGCAGTGCGTCGTACACGCCCTGCGCCTCCTCGTTCTCCAGGCCGCCGCGCATTGACTGATAGGTACCGACGCCGAGGAACACCGCATCGTACTCGCTCAGCAAAGTCTCCATGCTGACGTCTTTGCCCACTTCGGTATTCAACTGGAACTCGATGCCCATCTCGCTGAAGATGCCGCGGCGTTTGATCATCACGTCCTTTTCCAGCTTGAAGGCCGGGATACCGAAGGTCAGCAGGCCGCCGATCTCCGGATGACGATCATACACCACCGCTTTGACACCGTTGCGGGTCAGCACGTCGGCGCAGGCCAGCCCGGCGGGGCCGGCGCCGACGATCGCCACGCGCTTGCCGGTCGGCTGCACGTGCGACATGTCCGGCTTCCAGCCCATTTCGATGGCCTTATCGCTGATGTAGCGCTCGATATTGCCGATGGTGACCGCGCCGAACTCGTCGTTCAGGGTGCAGGAGCCTTCGCACAGGCGATCCTGCGGGCATACGCGGCCGCACACTTCCGGCAGGCTGTTGGTCTGATGCGCCAGGTCCGCCGCTTCCATGATGCGGCCTTCGTTGGCCAGCTTCAGCCAGTTCGGGATGTAGTTGTGCACCGGGCACTTCCACTCGCAATACGGGTTGCCGCAGGACAGACAGCGATCCGCCTGGGCCTTGGCCTGGGTTTCCGAAAACGGTTCATAGATCTCGACGAACTCGATTTTGCGGATTTTCAGCGGTTTCTTTGGCGGATCAACACGCTGCAGGTCGATAAATTGATAAACGTTCTGGCTCATTAATGACCTACCTCTTACTGCGCCTGCACCCGCAGCTCGGCTGCGGAACGGCTACGGTGACCCAACAGCGCTTTGACATCGCTGGACTTTGGTTTGACCAGGGCGAACTTCGGCGCCCACTCCGGCCAGTTGGCCAGGATCTCTTCCGCGCGGGAAGAGCCGGTCGCCTGCACGTGTTCGGTGATCAGGCCGCGCAGGTGCTCCTCGTGGATCGCCAGCTGATCGACATCCAGCACTTCCACCAGCTCCGGGTTCACGCGCTTGCGGAACTCGCCGTCTTCGTCCAGCACGTAGGCGAAGCCGCCGGTCATGCCGGCACCAAAGTTGATGCCGGTTTTACCCAGCACACAGACGATGCCGCCGGTCATGTATTCACAGCCGTTGTCGCCGATGCCTTCCACCACGGTAATGGCGCCGGAGTTGCGCACCGCGAAACGTTCGCCCGCGCGGCCGGCGGCGAACAGTTTGCCGCCGGTGGCTCCGTACAGGCAGGTGTTGCCGACGATGCTGGCTTCATGGCTGCGGAAGGCGGAGCCGATCGGCGGACGCACCGCGATGCTGCCGCCGGCCATGCCTTTACCGACATAGTCGTTGGCGTCGCCGGTCAGGGTCAGCTCGACGCCGCCGGCGTTCCAGACGCCGAAGCTCTGCCCGGCGGTGCCGGAGAAGTGCGCCTTGATCGGATCGGCCGCCATGCCCTGATCGCCGTGCGCGTTGGCGATAGCGCCGGACAGCATGGCGCCCACGGAGCGGTCAGTGTTGCGAATGTCGAAGTAGAAGGTTTTGCCCTGTTTCGCTTCGATGTGCGGCTGCGCCTGCGCCAGCAGCTCTTTGTTCAGCAGGCCCTTGTCGAACGCCGGGTTGCTGCTTTCGGTGCAGTACACCGCTTTGCCCGGATGCGGCGTGGCGGTTTTCAGCAGCGGCGACAGATCCAGCTTGTTTTGTTTGGCGGAGATGCCGTCCAGCTCGGTCAGGAACTCGGTGCGGCCGATCAGATCCACCAGCTGGCTCACGCCCAGCTGCGCCATGATCTCGCGGGTTTCACGCGCGATAAACTGGAAGTAATTCGTCACGCGTTCCGGCAGGCCGTGGTAGTGATCGCGGCGCAGTTTGTCGTCCTGAGTCGCGACGCCGGTCGCGCAGTTGTTGAGATGGCAGATGCGCAGGTATTTGCAGCCCAGCGCCACCATTGGCCCGGTGCCGAAGCCGAAGCTTTCCGCGCCCAGGATCGCCGCTTTGACGATGTCCACGCCGGTTTTCAGGCCGCCGTCCACCTGCAGGCGGATCTTGTGGCGCAGGCCGTTGGCCACCAGCGCCTGCTGGGTTTCCACCAGGCCCAATTCCCACGGACAGCCGGCGTATTTCACCGAGGACAGCGGGCTGGCGCCGGTGCCGCCGTCGTAACCGGCGATGGTGATGAGATCGGCATAGGCTTTCGCCACGCCGGTGGCGATGGTGCCGACGCCCGGTTCGGACACCAGTTTCACCGAGATCACCGCCTTCGGATTGACCTGCTTCAGGTCGAAGATCAGCTGCGCCAGATCTTCGATCGAGTAGATATCGTGGTGCGGCGGCGGGGAGATCAGGGTCACGCCCGGCACCGAGTAACGCAGTCTGGCGATATACGGGGTGACTTTGTCGCCCGGCAGCTGGCCGCCTTCGCCCGGCTTGGCGCCCTGCGCCACCTTAATCTGGATCACATCGGCGTTCACCAGATAGGCCGGCGTCACGCCGAAGCGGCCGGAGGCCACCTGTTTGATGCGCGACACCTTGTTGGTGCGGTAGCGCGCCGGATCTTCGCCGCCTTCGCCGGAGTTGGAGAAACCGCCGAGGCCGTTCATGGCGATCGCCAGCGACTCGTGCGCTTCCGGGCTCAGTGCGCCGATCGACATCGCCGCGGTGTCGAAGCGTTTGAACAGCGACTCCGCCGGTTCAACCTGATCGACCGGGATCGGTTCGCCTTTCGGCGTGATGGCCAGCAGATCGCGCAGCATGGCGACCGGCCGCTCGTTCACCAGCTTGGCGTAGGCTTGATAGTCGCTGTACTCGCCGCTGTGCACCGCTTTTTGCAACGAGTTCACCACGTCCGGGTTGTAAGCGTGGTATTCGCCGCCGTGCACGAACTTCAGCAGGCCGCCTTGCTCCAGCGGTTTGCGTTTCAGCCAGGCGCGCTTGGAAAGATTCTGCAGATCCTGCTGGAAGTCGCTGAAGCTGGCGCCGCCGATGCGGCTGACCACGCCCTGGAAGCACAGATCTGCCAGATTGCGGTGCAGGCCGACCGCTTCGAACAGCTTGGAACAGCGGTAAGAGGCGATGGTCGAGATGCCCATTTTGGACATGATCTTGTACAGGCCCTTGTTGATGCCGTTGCGGTAGTTCAGCATCACGTCGCGGTATTTCTTGTCGATCGCCTGGCTGTCCACCAGCTTGGCCAGGGTTTCATAGGCCAGATACGGGTAGATGGCGGTCGCGCCGAAGCCGAGCAGCACGGCGAAGTGGTGCGGATCGCGGGCGCTGGCGGTTTCAACGATCAGGTTGGCGTCGCAGCGCAGGCTTTTCTCCACCAGGCGGGTTTGTACGGCGCCAACTGCCATCGGGGCCGGTACCGGCAGGCGGCCGGGCGCGATGGCGCGGTCGGACAGCACCAGCAGCACCGCGCCTTCGCGCACCTTGCGTTCCGCTTCGTCGCACAGGGCGCGAATGGTCTGCTCCAGATCCTGCTGTTGCGGATCGAAGGTCAGATCGAGGGTCTCGGCGCGATAGTATTCGCCTTCCAGCGTGGTGAGCTGTTTGAAATCGGAGTACAGCAGGATCGGCGATTTGAAGCTCAGGCGGTGCGCCTGGCCTTCGGCTTCGCAGAACACGTTCATTTCACGGCCGATGCTGGTGGCCAGCGACATGACGTGCGCTTCGCGCAGCGGATCGATAGGCGGGTTGGTGACCTGCGCGAACTGCTGGCGGAAATAGTCGTAAACGATGCGCGGCCGGCTGGAGAGCACGGCGAACGGGGTATCGTCGCCCATCGAGCCGGTGGCTTCCTGGCCGATCTCGCCCAGCACGCGGATCACCTGATCCAGCTCTTCGCTGCTGTAGCCGAACTGTTTCTGGTAGGTCTCGAGCTGTGCGTCGTCGAGCTCGCGGCTGCCAACCTGATCGTCCGGCAGATCTTCGAACGGCACCAGACGTTTGACGTTTTTCTCCATCCACTCTTTATACGGATGGCGGCTTTTCAGATCGTTGTCGGTTTCCGCCGAGTGCAGGATACGGCCGCTGCGGGTGTCGATCACCATCAGCTCGCCGGGGCCGACGCGGCCTTTTTCCACCACTTCGTCCGGCTGGTAATCCCAGATGCCGACTTCGGAGGCGCAGGTGATCAGCTTGTCTTTGGTGATCACGTAGCGCGCCGGGCGCAGGCCGTTGCGATCGAGGTTACAGGCGGCGTAGCGGCCGTCGGACATCACGATGCCGGCCGGGCCGTCCCACGGCTCCATGTGCATCGAGTTGAAGTCGAAGAAGGCGCGCAGATCGCCGTCCATGTCCGGGTTGTTCTGCCAGGCCGGCGGCACCAGCAGGCGCATGGCGCGGATGAGATCCATCCCGCCCGCCAGCAGCAGCTCCAGCATGTTGTCCAGCGAGCTGGAGTCGGAGCCGGTTTCGTTGACGAACGGCGCGGCGGCCTGCAGATCCGGGATCAGCGGCGTTTGGAATTTATAGGTACGGGCGCGCGCCCATTGGCGGTTGCCGGTGATGGTGTTGATTTCGCCGTTGTGCGCCAGGTAACGGAACGGCTGCGCCAGCGGCCAGCGCGGCACGGTGTTGGTGGAAAAACGCTGGTGGAACAGGCAAATGGCCGATTCCAGGCGCAGGTCCGCCAGATCGAGATAGAAGCGCGGCAGATCCGCAGGCATGCAGAGGCCTTTATAGATCGTCACCAGGTTGGAGAAGCTGCAGACGTAGAAACTGTTGTCCTGCACGCGTTTCTCGATGCGGCGGCGCGCCACGAACAGGCGGCGTTCCATATCGCGCGGGCGCCAGCCGGCCGGGGCGTTAACGAAGATTTGCTCGATGCGCGGCAGGGAGGAGAGGGCGATTTCACCCAGCACGTCCGGGTTGGTCGGCACTTCACGCCAGCCGACGATCGACAGCGTTTCGTTTTGCAGCTCTTCTTCCACGATGCGGCGGCTGAGGCGCGCTTCCTCTTCATTCTGGCTAAGGAACATCATGCCGACGGCGTAGTTCTTGGCCAAGCGCCAACCGCGCTCTTCCGCCACCATGCGGAAGAAGCGATCGGGTTTTTGCAGCAACAGGCCGCAGCCGTCGCCGGTCTTGCCGTCGGCCAGGATCGCGCCGCGGTGCTGCATGCGGGCCAGCGCGTGAATGGCGGTGCGCACCACCTTGTGGCTAGGTTCGCCTTCTATGTGGGCGATCAGGCCGAAACCACAGTTGTCCCTCTCTTGGGATTTATCGTACAACATATCAGTGAACCTCCCCAGGCTCTGCGTGACTCTCACAACCTACTGCGAGGGGGCTTCCCAATTTCAGGCAGAAGTCCAATCAGCAAGTTAACCCCGCCAATCTGCTTTTCCGCCCTCCATCAATGGCCTCTCGTGACGGTCTCACAAGTGGTATAGGACTTGTTTTAAGAGGGAGTCTTCAATTACTGCATAAATATGACGAGACGTTTGCCCGTCCAGAAAGCTTCCAGCGGACTTCCAACTTAGCGAGAAAGAATTCGCAGGTCAAATGTGGGCTTAAGATAGATTCTTATCGAATTGATGATGTTTATTTATTTGAAAAATAAATGTTTTAATGCATTTTTGCACTATCGTGGGGCAACGCGGATCCCCGCAGAAGTGTGAGCTGTCTCACTATAGTGCAACCCCTTAATCTCTGCACCATGCTAGTGCGGGGGTTAATGACAGAGTTTTATTCTATAAGATATTGCTTTGTTGATGTTTATGACTATTTTTCACCGCGTTGTCATATTGCCGTTAACGGTTGCGTGATGATTAGAATAATTCATCAGAATTATAGTGAATTTATTTGCGTTTATGATGAATGGTTATGCGTGATGGCGCCTTGCGGGGAAAGCGTTGATCTCTGTCATCGCGGGAAAAACCGTTTCTTATTAGCATCGCGGCTTTGAACACAGAGAATCACCAAGATTATGCAGTTGCCGCAATTAGTCAATATGTTTGGTGCGGATCTCCAGCGCCGCTATGGCGAAAAGATCCATAAACTCACGCTACACGGCGGATTCAGCTGCCCAAACCGCGACGGCACGCTGGGACGCGGCGGCTGTACATTTTGCAACGTCGCGTCGTTCGCCGATGAAACGATGCAGCAGCAGAGCATCGCCGAACAGCTGGCGCGGCAGGCCGCGCGGGTCGACCGGGCGCGGCGCTATCTGGCCTATTTCCAGGCCTATACCAGCACCTATGCGGAGGTCGAACTGCTGGCGTCGATGTATCGGCAGGCGCTGGCGCAGAGCGACATGGTCGGCCTGTGCGTCGGCACCCGGCCGGACTGCGTGCCGCCCGCCGCGTTGGACCTGCTGGCGGGCTACCGCGAACAAGGCTATGAAGTGTGGCTGGAACTGGGGCTGCAGACGGCGCACGATAAAACGCTAAAGCGCATCAACCGCGGCCATGATTTCCGCTGCTATCAGCAGACCGCACGCCTCGCTCGACAGCGCGGTCTGAAGGTGTGCTGCCATCTGATCGTCGGGCTGCCGGGAGAAACCCAGCGCGATCATCTGCTCACGCTGCAGCAGGTGACGCAGACCGGCGTCGACGGCATCAAGCTCCACCCGCTGCACGTCGTCACCGGCAGTACCCTGGCGCGGGCTTGGCAGGCCGGGCGTTTGTCCGAACTGGCGCTGGAGGATTATGCCGCCAGCGCCGGGGAGATGATCCGCCATACGCCGGGGGACGTGGTGTACCACCGCCTTTCCGCCAGCGCCCGCCGGCCTACGCTGCTGGCGCCGCTGTGGTGCGAAAACCGCTGGAGCGGCATGCAGGCGGTCGGCGCTTATCTGCAACGGCACGGCGGGCAGGGCAGTGCGCTGGATGAAAAGCGGCGCTACCGCCCTGGCATGCCGCTCTGAAGTGCAATCTTTGCCACACTTCGGCGTTTGCCGCCTTATCTCACCGCTGTTTTACGGTATGATTCAAAAGATTGTGTCTGATGGGAGCCGCTATGAAGCAAATCCGGGTGTTGGCCCAGTACTACGTCGATTTAATGGTAAAACTGGGGTTGGTGCGCTTCTCGCTGCTGCTGGCCTCGGCGCTGGTGGTGCTGGCGATGGTGGTGCAGATGGCGGTGACCATGCTGCTGCGCGGCGAAGTGGAAAGCATCGACGTGGTGCGTTCGATTTTCTTCGGCCTGCTGATCACCCCGTGGGCGGTCTATTTCCTCTCTGTGGTGGTGGAGCAGTTGGAGGAGTCGCGCCAACGGCTGGCGCGGTTGGTGGACAAGCTCGAGGAGATGCGCCACCGCGATCTGGAGCTCAACCAGCAGCTTAAAGACAATATCAGCCAGCTGAACCAGGAGATCGCCGACCGTATCAAGGCGGAGGAAGAGCGTCTGCAGGTGATGGAAAAGCTGACGGAAGAGATGGAACAGCGCGAACTGGCGCAGATTGAGCTGGGCCAGCAATCGGCGCTGTTGCGTTCCTTCCTCGATGCCTCGCCGGATCTGGTTTATTACCGCAACGAAGACAAAGAGTTTTCCGGTTGCAACCGCGCGATGGAGCTGCTGACCGGCAAGAGCGAGAAGCAGTTGATCGGCCTGACGCCGTTCGACGTCTACGGCCAGGAGATCGCCGAAAAGGTGATCGAAACCGACGAGAAGGTGTTCCGCCACAACGTCTCGCTGACCTACGAACAGTGGTTGGTGTATCCCGACGGCCGCAAGGCCTGTTTCGAGCTGCGCAAGGTGCCGTTTTACGACCGGGTGGGCAAACGCCACGGGCTGATGGGCTTCGGCCGCGATATTACCGAGCGTAAGCGCTACCAGGACGCGCTGGAGAATGCCAGTAGGGAGAAGACCACCTTTATCTCAACGATCAGCCACGAGCTGCGTACGCCGCTTAACGGCATCGTCGGCTTGAGCCGCATCCTGCTCGATACCGAGCTGAACGATGAGCAGCTGAAATACCTGAAGACCATTCACGTCAGCGCTATCACCCTCGGCAACATCTTCAACGACATTATCGAAATGGATAAGCTCGAGCGGCGCAAGGTGCAGCTCGACAACCAGCCGGTGGACTTCACCGGCTTCCTGGCGGATTTGGAGAACCTCTCGGGCCTGCTGGCGCAGCCGAAAGGGCTGCAGTTCGTCATGGAGCCGCAGACGCCGCTGCCGCAGCAGATCGTGACCGACGGCACCCGCCTGCGGCAGATCCTGTGGAACCTGATCGGCAACGCGGTGAAATTTACCCAGCAGGGCCAAATCGTGGTGCGCGTGCGGCGCGAGGCGCCGGAGAAGCTGGTGTTCGAGGTGGAAGACTCGGGCATGGGCATCCCGCAGGACGAGCAGGACAAGATCTTCGCCATGTATTATCAGGTGAAAGATCAGCGCGGTGGCCGCCCGGCCACCGGCACCGGCATCGGGCTGGCGGTCTCCAAGCGGCTGGCGCAGAGCATGGGCGGCGACATCACCGTGCGCAGCGAACAGGGGCACGGTTCTTGCTTCACCCTGACCATCAAGGCGCCGGCGGTGCAGGAAGCCGTCAGCGCGGCGCCGGAGGAAGAGGAGCTGCCGTTGCCGGCGCTGCACATCCTGCTGGTGGAGGATATCGAACTGAACGTGATCGTGGCGCGCTCGGTGCTGGAGAAGCTGGGCAACAGCGTCGAGGTGGCGATGAACGGCCACGACGCGCTGGCGATGTTCGATCCGGACGAGTTCGATCTGGTGCTGCTGGACATCCAACTGCCGGACATGACAGGGCTGGATATCGCCCGGGCGCTGCGTGAGCGCTATGCCGGGCAGGCGCTGCCGCCGCTGGTGGCCCTGACCGCCAACGTGCTGAAAGACAAAAAAGAGTATCTCGAGGCGGGCATGGACGATGTGCTGAGCAAGCCGTTGTCGGTGCCGGCGCTGACCCAGGTCATCAAACACTATTGGGATCATCAACCTTCTCACACTTCTAAGAAAACGGAGCACAAGGCGATGCAGATTAATGAGTCGTTACTCGATACCGCGATGCTGGAGCAGTACATGGACCTGGTTGGCCCGCAGTTGATCCACCAAAGCCTGGAGATGTTCGAACAGATGATGCCGGGCTATCTGGCGGTGCTGGATTCCAACATGACGGCGCGCGATCAGAAAGGCATCACCGAGGAAGGGCACAAGATCAAGGGCGCCGCCGGTTCGGTCGGTCTGCGCCACCTGCAGCAGCTGGCACAACAAATTCAAACGCCTACGCTGCCGGCCTGGTGGGATAACGTGCAGGATTGGGTGGATGAGTTGAAACAAGAGTGGCGCAACGATGTGCAGGTGCTGCGGGCTTGGGTTGAGAACGCTGAAAAAAAATGACCCCGACCTAAGCCGGGGTGCGCGAATATTGCGCCAACACCAGGGAAATTGTGAACCTGCGTATTGGTTTCAGTGTTCTGGTCGAGCAGGTTGTAGCGAATTCCTAAACATCATACAGCCAACAACATAGCAAATGTAAGCGCTCTTGTTAGAAGATTCATTAAAATGTGTGATGTAGATTAGTGTTTGTCAACTCCGAGCACGAACCAGTTGACAGCAGCGACAGGAGTAAGAGTGATGAAAAAGGTGGGTGTCGTCCTCAGCGGCAGCGGCGTTTATGACGGTACAGAGATCCATGAAGCGGTGTTGACGCTGCTGGCGTTGGACCGCGCCGGCGCCCAGGCGGTGTGCTTTGCGCCGGATAAACCTCAACGCCATGTTATCAATCACTTATCCGGTGATGAGATGGCGGAGTCGCGCAATGTCCTGATTGAATCGGCGCGCATCGCCCGCGGCGCTGTGCAGCCGCTGGCGCTGGCGGAAGCCGCGCAGCTGGATGCGCTGATCGTGCCCGGCGGCTTCGGCGCCGCCAAGAATCTCAGCAATTTCGCCGAAGCCGGCGCGGAATGTTGGGTCGATGAAGATTTGGCGCGCCTGACGCGCGAGATGCATAAGGCCAACAAACCAATTGGCCTGATGTGCATCGCGCCGGCGCTGTTGCCGAAGCTGCTGGATCAACAAGCGCGGCTGACCATTGGCAACGATCCCGACCTGGGGGAAGTGATTGACGCCATGGGCGGAGAGCCGGTGATTTGCCCGGTGGACGACATCGTGGTGGACCGCGAACATAAGATCGTGACCACGCCGGCCTATATGCTGGCGCCGTCGATCGCGCAGGCGGCCCTCGGCATCGACAAACTGGTGGCGCGGGTGCTGGAACTGGCTGAATGAGAAAATCGCTCGGCGGATGGCGGCGGCTGCGCCCGTGGTATTGGCTGAAGCGCGGCGTCATCGCGATTATCGGCCTGTGGGTGCTGGGCATTGTGGCCTTTGCTTTCCTGCCGGTGCCGTTTTCCGCCGTGATGGTGGAGCGGCAAGTCAGCGCCTGGTTGAGCGGCGACTTCGGCTACGTCGCTCATTCTGACTGGGTGTCGATGGACGATATCTCGCCGCAGATGGCGCTGGCGGTGATGGCGGCGGAAGATCAGAAGTTTCCCGATCATTGGGGCTTCGACGTGGCGGCCATTGAAAAGGCGCTCAGCCACAACGAGAAACGCCCGACGCGCATCCGCGGCGCGTCCACGCTGTCGCAGCAAACCGCCAAGAATCTGTTTCTGTGGGATGGCCGCAGCTGGCTGCGCAAAGGGCTGGAGGCCGGGCTGACGTCGGGCATCGAGCTGGTGTGGACCAAGCGGCGCATTCTGACGGTGTATCTGAACATCGTAGAGTTCGGCGATGGGGTGTTCGGCGTGGAGGAGGCTTCACAACGCTTTTTCCATAAGCCGGCCAAGCGCCTGACCGCAGCCGAAGCGGCGCTGCTGGCGGCGGTATTGCCGAATCCGCACCGTTTCAGGGCCGATGCGCCGTCCGGCTATGTGGTGCAGCGTCAACAGTGGATCATGCGTCAGATGCGGCAGTTGGGCGGGGAAACGTTTTTACGCGAGAACAAGCTGGATTAAGCGAGCGGGAACGGCGTAGCGCCGCTCCCGCAGAGAGGGTTACTTCACATAGGTAAAGGCGGTAGTGACGTGCTTCACGCCGCTGACCTGGCTGGCGATCTGCGCCGCCGATTGCCCTTCCTGCTGCGTGACCAGGCCCAGCAAGAACACTTCGCCGTTTTCGGTGGTGACCTTCACGTTGGACGATTTCACCGTATCGCTGGTCAACAGCTGCGAACGCACCTTGGTGGTGATCCAGGTGTCGGAGGAGGCGGTGCTCAGGCTGACCGGCGTGCCCTGGCGGATTTCGTTATACACTTCGGTGGTGCCTTCCACGCCCATGGCGATCTGCTTGGCGCGCGCGGTGAGGTCGGCGTTAGGCGACTGACCGGTCAACAGCACCTTGCCCTGATAGGCGGTGGCGACCACCCGGGCTTCTTTCTTCAACTGCTGGTCTTTGCTCAGGGCGCTCTCGACCCTGGCTTCCAGCGTGCCGTCATCTACCTGAGTCCCTACGCTGCGCGGGTCGGTGGCGGTTTTGGTGGCGACGGCCGCACTGCCGACGACGACGCCGGCGATACAGCCTTGCAACAGCAGGGCGCTGGACAGCACTGCAAATGTGGCTTTTAGCTTCATCTCAGTTCCTTAATCGTCCTGGTGGGGGAATAACGTATTGTCTATCAGGTCGCACAGGCAGTTTACGGTAAGCATATGCATTTCCTGAATGCGCGAACTGCGGTGCGACGGGATGCGGATCTCGACATCCTGTTGGCCGAGCAACCCGGCCAGTTCGCCGCCGTCGTAGCCGGTGAGCGCGACGATGGTCATGTCGCGCGTGACGGCCGCTTCGACCGCTTTCACAATATCACGGCTGTTGCCGCGGGTGGAAATCGCCAGCAGCACGTCGCCGGTGTGCCCGAGCGCGCGCACCTGCTTGGCGTACACTTCGTCGTGCAGCCGATCGTTGCTGATCGCCGTCAGCACCACGTTGTCGGCATTGAGGGCGATGGCCGGCAGGCTGGGGCGCTCGGTTTCAAAACGGTTGATCATGCTGGCGGCGAAGTGCTGCGCGTTGGCCGCCGAGGTGCCGTTGCCGCAGCACAGGATTTTGTTGCCGTTGAGTAAGGATTGAACCAGCGTCATCGCCGCGCGGGAAATGGCGTCAGGCAACGCTTCCGCCGCCGCGATCTGGGTTTGGATGCTTTCGGTAAAACAGACTTTAATTCTATCCAGCACGTTGTATTAATCCACTAAGTCAAAGGGCCGGTCTGCGCCGCAAAACCCCGATTAATCCGCATTGAAGGCGTTGGGTATCCATTCTAACTGGCTACCGGTAATGGCCAAAACATCAAAACGGCAAGATGATGTGTCAAAACTGGCTCCGCGTCCCGCCAGCCAGACGGCGGCGGCGTGCAGCAACCGCTGCTGTTTGCGAGAGGTGACGCTGGCGGCCGCGCCGCCGAAAGCGTCGTTGCGGCGGTAGCGCACTTCGACGAACACCCAGGTGGCGCCGTCGCGCATGATGAGGTCGAGCTCACCGCCGCGCACCGCGACGTTGGCGGCGCAGAAGGTGAGCCCGGCGTGTTCCAGATGACGGCGGGCCAGTAACTCATAGCCCGCCCCTGAGGCGCGTGGGTTCAAGAGACCGGGACGACCGTACCCTGACGGTATTGCAGCCAAGGCAGTTTGCGGTTGATCACGCAGTTCGGCGACGCGCTCAGCGTACCGGTGGTGCCGGAAACCTGGAAGCCCGGCAGCTGGCGCATTTCAGCAAAATGGTTGGCCAATGTCCAGGCATCCATCCCCATTGCATACAGGCGCACCAGCGAGTAATCGTTGCGGAAACGCGCGCTGGCCTGCTGCAGCAGCTGAGGGTTTGAGCCGGCCAACAGCGGAATATCGCTGAACTGCAGGCCTTCCATTTCCAGACGGAAGTCCGGGCCGGCGCCGGCCTGGTAGCTGCGCGAGCTGGCGTACATCGCCGGTTTGCCGCGCGAGCTGGTGGCCATGTCGATCATCGGTTTGATCAGCGTCAGCTGGGACTGGGTGGCGACGATATATACCGCGTCGACGTTGCCGCCGGTGGCGGCGGGTACGTCGCTCGGCGGCGCCGGAATGGTCAGCCCGGCGATGGTGACGCTCTGCGGCGCCGGGGCGCTCGACATCGGCGTGCCGGTCATGCGGATGCCGCCGCTGTTCACCATCTGGCGCAGTTCACCGGCGGAGCCGATGTCCTGACGCAGCACGGTTTGCCCCCCCTGTTTCTGCCATTCCTGGTTAAAGGCCTTGGCGACGCGATCGCCGAAGGCACCGCGCGGCACCAGCAGCAACGGCTGGCGCTTCTGTTGTTCCCAGATGTGGCGGGCG
Source organism: Serratia sp. YC16 (assembly GCF_009707615.1). NCBI lineage: Bacteria > Pseudomonadati > Pseudomonadota > Gammaproteobacteria > Enterobacterales > Yersiniaceae > Serratia > Serratia sp. YC16. The sequence goes on from NZ_WLYN01000004.1 coordinate 203,212, forward strand.
GCGTCGCGCGCTTCATCTTCCGGCGACAGAGCGAAGTAACAGATGTTCAGGTTATCCTTCGGCGTTTCCGGCTGGTTGAGCGCCAGTACGTTCAGCGTGGTGGTGCTGGCGGACAGCTGGTCGACGTTCTCTTTCAGCAGCGGCCCGACCACCAGAGTGGCGCCATCCTGCTGCGCCTGGCTTAGCAAGGCGGCCAGCGGCTGGCTGGTGGTGTCGTACACTTTGACCTGCGCATTGGCGGCCTGCAGCGGCGTTACCGGCGCGCTGGACGGTGCGGCGGGTTGCGCGGCGGTCACTGCAGGCTGGCTCTCTTGCGCTGAAGGGCTGACCGCGCCGTTGGCGTTGATGTCACCCGCAGCGGCCTGGTCGGCCGGCGCCGTTTGGGCCGCTGTGGCAGCCGGTTGTGCGGCTTGAGGCTGTGGCGCCGGCATGGAGCCGCCGTTTTTCGCCGCTTCGAAGCCTTGCTGGATGGCGTCGGCGAACACCTTCGCCTGGCCGTTCAACGGCAGCAGCAGGGCGATTTTCGAGGTAGAGGCTTGGGTGAAGTTCAGCACCTGGTTCAGGCGAGCCGGCAGCGTTTTGGCCGCCGGGTTTTTCGGATAACGGTTCTGCCAATCTTTGATGCCGGCCTTCAGCAGATCGGGATCCTGCTTGTTGTCCTGATAGACGCGCAGCAGATCCAACCAGCCTTGCAGCACGTTTTCATCGGCGTTGATCACCAGGCTGTTCATCTCCTGCGGCGTCAGCTGCAGCAGCGCCTGCCAGGTCTGGTCCAGGTTTTCCTGATGCGGTTTACCGGTCAGCAGCGGCTCCTGCGCGATATAGGCGCGGATCAGCGGCAGCGACGCTTTGCCCTGATTGGCGGCGATCTGCGCCTGGTAGTAACGCACCTTCTGATTCGGCGACAGCGAACCGCTGTCCAGGTGGCCCAGCGTGCTGCGGGCGCTGACGTAGCTCTTGTTGGCGATCTGCAGTTCGGCGGTCAGCAATTGGCGTTCGGTCTGCTGCGCGCCGCTGAGGTTTTTCGGCAGTTGATTCAACTGGTCGCCGGCCTGCGGCAGTTTTCCTTCACGCAGCAAGGCGCGAATAGCAAGTAATTGCCAGTCAGCCTTGTTATCATCGCTGCTTTGCTGCAACTGCTGCAGGTAGTAATCGGAGCTGGCGCTCGCTTCGTCCTGTATATTGGCGGGCGGCGTTTGCGGGGCCCGACTTGGACAGCCCGCCAGGAAAAGGGCGGCGGCGATGACTGCGGTCAGTCGGACAGGCTTGGAACGCCCTGCTTTGGTACGAACGAATGTTGAGGAAAGCATACTGTATCCAGTGATGTTTTTTTCAAGATGCTCAATATTAAATCGGCAACCCGGATGAAACAATGAATCAACACCAACAATCAGTCATTTCTGCATCAACGCTGTATGTGGTGCCCACTCCAATCGGCAATCTGGGCGATATTACCCACCGTGCGTTAGAGGTACTGAAAAGCGTTGATCTGATCGCGGCGGAAGATACGCGCCATACCGGATTGCTGCTGCAACACTTCGCGATCAACGCGCGCCTGTTCGCACTGCACGATCACAACGAACAGCAAAAGGCCGATCAACTGCTGGCGAAACTGCAGGAAGGCCAGAGCATCGCGCTGGTGTCCGACGCCGGCACTCCATTGATCAACGATCCCGGTTATCACCTGGTGCGCCGTTGCCGCGAGGCAGGCATTCGCGTGGTGCCGCTGCCGGGCGCCTGCGCCGCCACGACTGCGCTGTGCGCTGCGGGCGTCGCTTCCGACCGTTTCTGCTACGAAGGCTTCCTGCCGGCGAAAACCAAGGGGCGCAAGGATACGCTGATGGCGCTGGCGGAGGAGCCGCGCACGCTGATTTTCTATGAGTCCACCCATCGTCTGCTGGAAAGCCTGCAGGACATGGTCACCGTCTGGGGCCCGCAGCGCTATGTGGTGCTGGCGCGCGAACTCACCAAGACCTGGGAATCCATCCACGGCGCGCCGGTGGGCGAACTGCTGGCGTGGGTGCAGGAAGATGAAGTGCGCCGCCGCGGCGAAATGGTGCTGATCGTCGAAGGCCACAAGGCGCAGGAGGATGCGTTACCACTCGAGGCGCTGCGCACGCTGGCGCTGCTGCAAAAAGAGCTGCCGCTAAAAAAGGCGGCGGCGCTGGCGGCGGAAATCCACGGCGTGAAGAAAAATGCGTTGTATAAGCACGCGCTGGAGCAACAACAGCCGTAAAGCGGTTGACCTGCCGCCGTCGCGACGCTACTATCCGCGCCGGAGTTGACCAGACAGTCGCCGCTTCATTGCCGTCCTCTTCGGGGAGACAGATGGAGGGGAGGAAAGTCCGGGCTCCATAGGGCAGGGTGCCAGGTAACGCCTGGGAGGCGCAAGCCTACGACTAGTGCAACAGAGAGCAAACCGCCGATGGCCCGCGCAAGCGGGATCAGGTAAGGGTGAAAGGGTGCGGTAAGAGCGCACCGCGCGGCTGGCAACAGTTCGTGGCACGGTAAACTCCACCCGGAGCAAGGCCAAATAGGGGTTCACATGGTACGGCCCGTACTGAACCCGGGTAGGCTGCTTGAGCCAGTGAGCGATTGCTGGCCTAGAGGAATGACTGTCCACGACAGAACCCGGCTTACCGGTCAACTCCCTCGACAAAAGAAAACCCCGCGCAACGTCAGTTGCGCGGGGTTTTTCGTTTTCCGGCCGGTTTGGTTTACACCGGCAGGTCGATCAGCAGCGCGCGCAGCGGCGTCTCGGCGCGGATCGTCAGGCGATTCTCCTCGCGCACGAAGGCACCGTCGCCGCAGGTCAGACGCTGTTCTTCGTGGCGCTCGCCGTTGGCGGTGATGGTGCCGTGGATCGACTGCAAATAAGCGCGCGGCCCGTTAATCGCCAGCGTCAGCTGTTCACCCGCTTGCAGATCGAGATGGTGGATCCAGACCTGCTGGCGCAGCTGCAGGCTGCCCTGCGCGCCGTCCGGCGAGGCCAGCAGCAGGCTGCCTGCCGTCGGCAGCGTCAGGCGCTGCACCCGCTCGTTGCTGCGTTCCGGACAGGCGTCCAGCCACAGCTGCAGACGGGTGAGCGGCGTGTCGCCGCTGACGTTCTGCTCGCTGTAACTCAGGCCCGGCTGGGTGGCCAACAGCAGCGCTTCGCCGGCTTTGGCACGCACCGTGTTACCGTCGCTGTCGCGGTACTCCGCCTCGCCCTGCAGGATCAGGTTCAGGATGTCCACGCTGGGATAGGTGCGCGGCTGGAACGACGCGCCTGGTGCCAGCACCTCCTGATTCAGTACCCGCAGCGAGGCGTAGCCCATCAGTTTGGGATCGAAGTAGTGACCAAAGGAAAAGGTGTAGCGAGCCTGCAGCCAACCAAAGTCAGCTTGCCCGCATTGTTGTGCTGTTCTGCATGTAATCATGGCAATCGGCTCTCTAAATTCATTATCCAAATGGTAAGCATCTGGACGTCGGATTGTTAGCCAGTTAATCTGGTCGGCATATTCAAATTTCCTGACAGAGGGATGTGATGGCCAGAGATCGGGCGCTCACGCTTGAGGCGCTGAGAGTGATGGACGCGATCGACCGGCGTGGCAGTTTCGCCGCGGCCGCCGACGAATTGGGCCGGGTGCCGTCGGCGCTCAGCTACACCATGCAAAAATTGGAAGAAGAATTGGACGTGGTGCTGTTCGACCGTTCGGGCCACCGCACCAAGTTCACCAACGTGGGGCGCATGCTGCTGGAGCGCGGGCGGGTGCTGCTGGAGGCGGCAGACAAGCTGACCACTGACGCCGAAGCGCTGGCGCGCGGTTGGGAAACCCACCTGACCATCGTCAGCGAAGCGTTATCACCGCCGAGCCTGCTGTTCCCGCTGGTCGACAAGCTGGCGCTGAAGGCCAATACCCAGGTGTCGATTTTCACCGAAGTGTTGGCGGGCGCCTGGGAGCGGCTGGAGCAGGGGCGCGCCGACATCGTGATCGCACCGGATATGCATTTCCGCGCATCCTCGGAGATCAACACCCGCAAACTGTACAAGGTGATGAGCGTCTATGTCGCCGCGCCGGATCACCCGATCCATCAGGAGCCGGAGCCGTTGTCCGAGGTGACCCGCGTGAAGTACCGCGGCATCGCCGTGGCGGATACCGCCCGCGAGCGCCCGGTGTTGACCGTTCAGCTGCTGGATAAACAACAACGTCTGACGGTGAGCACCATTGAAGACAAGCGTCTGGCGCTGCTGGCCGGGTTGGGGGTGGCGACCATGCCGTATCCGATGGTGGAGAAAGATATCGAAGCCGGGCGGCTGCGGGTGGTGGGGCCGGAATACAGCCGCGAAGCCGACATCATCATGGCCTGGCGGCGCGACAGCATGGGAGAGGCGAAAGCCTGGTTCCTGCGCGAAATTCCGCGCCTGTTCGCACAGCGTTAACGTTCGTTGAATGACATCCCCTTGCCGGGCGGCAAGGGGATTTTTTTCGTCTTAACCGAAGCGCTGGTCGCGGCCGTGCGGCTCGTCCAGATCCTGCGCCGGCCCGATGGAAATGATGCCATACGGGTTGATGGTGGCGTGGCTGCGGTAGTAGTGATTGCGAATGTGCGGCAGGCTGACCGTCTCGGCGATGCCCGGCATCTGGTAGATGTCGCGCAGGAAACCGTACAGGTTCAGGTAGTCGCTGATGCGGTGTTTGTCGCACTTGAAGTGGGTGACGTATACCGGATCGAAACGCACCAGCGTGGTCCACAGCCGCAGGTCGGCCTCGGTCAGCCGATCGCCGGTCAGATAGCGGTGCTGCCCCAGGATCTGCTCCAGGCGCTCCAGCGCGCTGAATACCCCGTGGACCGCTTCGTCATACGCTTCCTGGCTGGTGGCGAAACCGGCCTTGTACACGCCGTTGTTCACCCGATCGTAAATCCAACCGTTCAGCTCATCGATCTTGCCGCGCAGTTCGGCCGGGTAGTAATCGCCCGCGCGGGCGCCCACGCCGTCAAATGCGCTGTTGAACATGCGAATGATGTCGGCGGATTCGTTGCTGACGATGGTTTGCTGCTGTTTATCCCACAGCACCGGCACGGTCACGCGCCCGCTGTAGTGCGGGTCGGCCCGCAGGTAGATCTGGTACAGGAAGTCGGCGTGATACAGCGGGTCGCCGGTGGTCTCAGGAAAATCCTGGCCAAAGGTCCAGCCGTTTTCCAGCATCAGCGGGTGCACCACGGAAACTGGAATGATCTGCTCCAGCCCTTTCAATTTGCGCATCAGCAGCGTGCGGTGCGCCCAGGGGCAGGCGAGAGAAACGTACAGGTGATAACGGCCCGCTTCGGCCTGGAAGCCGCCCGCGCCGTGTTCGCCCGGCTGACCGTCGGCGGTCACCCAATTGCGAAACTGAGCGGTTGAACGTTTGAAACGGCCGCCGGTAGATTTCGTGTCATACCAGATGTCTTGCCAAACGCCATCGACGAGTTGTCCCATGGGAATCTCCTTGGTGTCCGAGTGAAAAACGACAGGACCCGGCATGCCGGGCCCTGAATGACAGTTTAGATTACCATTTCTTGTTCAGAATACGGTCGATGCTGAAGCCGCCTGGGCCTGCGACTGCCAACACGATGAAGCCGCCGGCGATGGTCAGGTTTTTCATGAACATCAGCTGGTTTACGCCTTCTGCAAAGTCAGTGTGGAACAGCAGCGCGGTCAGGATGGTGAAACCGGCGGTGAACAGCGCCACGGTGCGGGTCAGGAAACCGAACAGGATCGCCAGGCCGCCGCCAAATTCCAGCAGGATGGTCAGCGGCAGCAAGAAGCCAGGCACGCCCATCGATTGCATGTATTGTTGGGTGCCGGCGTAGGCGTCACCCATTTTGCCGTAGCCTGCCACGATGAACAGGATTGGCATCAGAATACGAGCAACCAGCAAACCTGTATCTTCTAATTTTTTCATCATCAACTCCAAAAGTGTTTTTGTGCGCCTGTTCGGCGGTAGTCATATCAGCGGGCGGCGTAGCGGGTCTTTGACCCTGTCCGGTCCGTATCGTATTGATGGAGTGAATGTTAAGCGGGAAGTGCTCAGGTTGTTAGCAAGTAAAACTGTCGTAATTTTTCAAAAAATCTGAATCTTTAGCGTGCTAATAAATTGCCGTTGGTCAGCAGGTTGCCCGGCCCCGGGATTAGGCATGCTGTTTCAGGGGGAAAAATGGGGGCAGAGCAACAGGAGGTTTGAAGGAAAAACGCGGCGGCTTACTTGGTAGAGAACGTCTTCTTAAACAGACGGATAGCGCTCCAGGCGCCGAAAGCGCGGCGCGACCAGCGGATCATCTTGCTGGGATGGCGGATGCCGTACAGCGCCATGATGCTGGAACCGAGCACCAGATAGCGGCGCAGGCCAAACACCGTTTGCCAGCCGCGGTCGATGCGTTCGGTCTTTTCCAGCCACAGAGACTTGTGTTCGGCCAGATCCAGACGCTGTTGCTGGATCTGCCGAATCAGCCTCTCTTTCTTCCATTCCAGGTAGCGGCGGCGGCTCATGGTTCGCGCTCCAGCTCGGCGCGGTCGAGCTCCAGCTGCTTGCGCGTGGCGCCCAGCAGCGTGGTGCGACGGGCCTTGACCAGCGTCCAGATGGTGCCGACCACGGCCAGGAACAGCAACACGCCGGTCGTGGCACCCAGCGCCACCAGCCGGTAGACCGGATCGATGGCCCAGAAGATCAGGATCAGCAGGCTCATCAAACCGAAGGCGGTGAACAGCAGCGTCATACCGGCCATGATCAGCAGCTGAATGAGGTTGGCTTTCTCCTCTTCCAGCTCGACGACCGCCAGCCGGACACGGGTTTCCACCATGCCGACCAGGATCGTGATGATGCGCTGACCGATATCCAGGACCCCTTTGGCGGGGCCCTGCGCGCGCACTTGCGGTTGTTCAGCCATGATTAGCGACGCGCGAGCAGCACGCCCAGCACCACGCCGACCGCCGCGCCGATACCGATGCCGGTCCACGGGTTGTCGCGCACGTAGTCGTCGGCTTGGCCGGCGATCTGTTTGGTTTGCGAAGCCAGCTTGTCACCGGCGTCGCTCAGGCGAGCGCGGGTCTCTTTCAGCGCGCCTTCCGCTTTCGAACGCAGCTTCTCCAGCTCGGCTTTCGGCTTGTCGGTGGAGGAGTTCAGCACTTCCTCCAGCGTATCGGCTAAGGACTTCAGTTCAGCGCGTAAGTTTTCTGCATTTGAATCATGTGCCATGTGATTATTCCTTAACGTTTATTTCGACAGACTTTTAACATAGCGGATTTTTTCGCCGGAGCAAAGGGGTGATGACTAGCAGATAACACCAGACATCACTTTCATATGCTTAAGAAATCCCGCGTGATGGGGCTCTCATCGATAAATCCGCTGGTGTAAAAAATTATTCCGCCTGGGCGCGTTTCAACTCAGCCTGCGCTTCCGCCAGCTTTTGCTGTTTCTTGGCGACCTTGTCCAGCTTGCCGGTTTGCTGCGCTTCTTTCAGTTCTTCCCGGCGTTCGTCAACCTTGCGCTGTTTCTCCGCGATATTTTTCTGGCGTTCGGCCTGCAGGCCGGCTTCGGTGCAGTGGGTCTGCACTTCGCTCAGCGCCTTTTTCAGCCCGTCCACGCGGTGGGTGTTGCCGTGCTGGGTGGCGTAGTCGATTTGTTGCTGGATGCTTTGCGCTTTGGCGGCGCAGCCGCCCTCTGCGGCCGAAGCGAGTGCCGGCAGCGCGCAGAGTGGCAGCAGCAGTAACAGTGAATGGCGTAATTTCATCTTTCAGTTCCTTTTCATGGGATGCCTGCACAGGCATCCGCTTTCCTGACTGCCTAAGACGGCAGCGCGAGAGGAGGGCGTTCATCGCCGGCTGAAGTTACCCTTCAGCATAGTCATGAAACCGGCGTGCCCCCAAAGAATCAGCCGCGGTCTGGTGTCGACTGACTGATTTTTGAGCTAAACGGTGCGAATGAAAATGAAGATAGCGGCAGCGAAAGGAAACCCCTTCATCTGAAGGGGGATTATCCCAGATTGAGTGGGGAACGCGCAAATTCGCGCACCCAATGCGACGGCACCGGAGACTCGCTCAATGCGATGTGGTAACCGGGCGGCAGGATGGTTTGCAACGCTTCGCGCGCCAGCAATTGCTGCTCCGGCGAATCCAGGCGAATGACCAGGCCATCGCCTTCCGGCGTGATGCTCTTGATGCGGATGCCGCGCTCATCGAGGCGCTGGTAGACATAAAATCCGTCGGGCAGCGACAGCCCCTGCTGGCTGGCGCGAATGCGCAGCTCGCTCTCGGTGCGCACCATGCAGGGCACCAACAGCGTCGCCAACGCCAGCAGGGCGAGCGCGATCATCAGGACGTATTGCCAGCGCGGGCGCTTTGCTGTCACGCCCCTTTCCCCGGGTTCTGGCCGCTGGCGCGTTTCTTGCGCCACAGCACGATCAGCGAGCCGACCAGACCGACCACCAGCAACACCAGCGGCAACATCATCAGGCAGAACATCAGCTGATCTTCATACTTGCGGAACACCGGGGTTTTACCCAGCGCGAAACCCAGCGTCGTCAGGATCAAGACCCACAGCAGGCCGCTCATCCAGTTGAAGAACTGGAAGCGCGCGTTGCTCAGGCCGGACAGCCCGGCGATGGTCGGCAGCAGGGTGCGCACGAAGGCCAGGAAGCGGCCCACCAGCAGGGCGGAAAGCCCGTGGCGGTGGAACAGGTTGTGCGCCCGCTGATGGTAGTGGGCCGGCAGGTGCGAAAGCCAGCCTTGCACCGTTCGCGTATTGCCGAGCCATCGGCCCTGTATGTAACTGACCCAGCACCCCAGGCTGGCGGCGACGGTCAGGATCACGACGGTCAGCGGGAAGCCCATGGTGCCTTTGGCGATCAGCACGCCGACCAGGATCAGCAGGCTGTCGCCCGGCAGGAAAGCGGCCGGCAGCAGGCCGTTTTCCAAAAACAGGATCATGAACAGCAGGATGTAGAGGGTCCACACCAACGAAGGGTTCGCCAGCGTCTCAAAATCCTGCTGCCACAAGGCATGTATCAGTTCTTTAATGATATCCATCCGGTGTTCCTAAAACGTCATTGTTTATTTTTATCTCAGCGACGGAGCGGACGTGGGCTGAAAGCGCGCGGCGATCCTGATTGCTGATAACGATGAAACGGCGTTGCTTTAAAGTTTCTAAGCGGTGCGACACCGGTCATAGGTGGTAAGTCAGCGTGCCACGGTACTGCATGTTACTTTCTTTCCAGCCGGCTTGCCGACTCTGTTGCCTGGAGGCGTCCAGCATCCAGTCGACCTGGGCAAGCCGGTTGGGGGCCGGGGTGTCCTGGCGGGGGAAACGAATTCGGTAGCCCGGCTCTGCGGCCAGGGTATAGACCGGCGCCAGCAGGGAAAATGCGAGCAGCGAGCCGGAGAAAGAGTGCGCTCTGGGCAGCAGCAGCGGCAACTTGCCGGGGGCTTTGCGGCGCGCTTCGGCCGGCGCCCGATATACATGATCATAGGGGGAAAGCGCCGGCTCCGCCAGCAGCGGCAGGCTGCTCAGCGCGCTGGGGGTGGGCTTGGATGACGCCACGCAAAGCTGTTGGCCGGAGACCGAACCGGTCCAGCAGAAAAGAGCAATCAGCATGGCAAACAACCAGCGCATTTATTCGCGTTCCGCCCCTGCAGCAATGGGTAAAAAAGTGGGCTAACTCTACCAAAATAGCACGATTGGCAACAGGGAAATCTACGTTGCCAGCGGTGAAATAGTACACGGCAAACGGCGGTTACGGCATCGATTCAGCGGATTTTACATTACCTGACATAAGCCGACGGTTTTTGACCGCAGTGGCTATTTCGGCTCGTGGCTCACGCCATCCAGATGCACTACCGGATTCTCGGCGAACAGGTAGCGGTCGGCGTTGTATTCGAAGTCGTCGCTGGTGGCGTTGAACAGCATCTGCTTGGTGTTTTCCAGATGTTGCCACATCGCCAGCTTGGCGGCGTAAGGGTCTTTGCGCATCAGCGCCTTGAGGATTTGATCGTGATCGTCGCACCAGCTGGCGATCGAGCGTTCGTCGATGTGCTCGTGCAGCTTTTTCCAGTAAGGGTTGTTGACCCGCTGCACCCACATTTTCTCCACGATGGTGGCCATGGCGGTGTTCTGAGTAGCCAGTGCCACCTGCACGTGGAACTTCAGATCCCACTGCGAGTCGCGGAAGCGATCCTCTTTGCGGGCGTGCTCCTGGATCTCCATCAGTTGCACGATATCCTGCTTGGTCACCTGGGTGGCGGCGAATTCGGCGATGTTGCTTTCGATCAGCTGGCGCGCCTGCAGCAGCTCAAACGGGCCGGCGGTGGCGAACTCGATGCTGTCGCCCGGCACCACCAGGTGCTTTTGCTGGTTGGAGACCACGTGGATCCCGGATCCTTTGCGCACGTCCACATAGCCTTCCACTTCCAGCATGATGATCGCTTCGCGCACCACGGTGCGGCTGACATTCATCTCTTCGGCGATGTATCGCTCGGCCGGCAGTTTGTCGCCCACCGGGTAGCGGCCGCTTTCGATACGGTGCTTAAGCTCGGCGGCCAGTTGCTGATACAGGCGTCTGGTTTCAGTGAATTCCATAGTGAATGCTCTATACGGTGCGGTGGGAAGGGGCGCGTAGCCATTGGATTTGTTATACCACTTATTCGGCACTGCTGCCAGAGGGGTAAGGGGCCCGGCGCGGCGGCCGGGCGGTGGGATCAGCTGCGCGCCGGGGTCGGCTGCAGCGCGGTTGACTGCGGTTCGGCGGCCGGACGGTTTTGCAGCACCGTCCAGATGACGATCGCGCCGAGAATGTCGAATACCGACAGCGCCGCGAACAGCGGGCTGAAGCCGAGCGTATCCGCCAGCGCGCCGACCACCAGGGCGAACAGTGTGCTGGCGGTCCAGGCCGCCATGCCGGTCAGGCCGTTGGCGGTCGCTACCTCATTGCGGCCGAATACGTCGGAAGAGAGGGTGATCAGCGCCCCGGACAACGCCTGATGGGCGAAGCCGCCGACGCACAGCAGCGCGATGGCGGCGTAAGGGCTGGTGAACAGGCCGATCATGCCGGGGCCGATCATCAACACCGCTCCCATCGTCACCACCAGCTTGCGCGAGACGATCAGATTGACCTTGAAATACTTCTGGAACAGCGGCGGCAGGTAGCCGCCGACGATGCAGCCGAGATCGGCGAACAGCATCGGCATCCAGGCGAACATGGCGATCTCTTTCAAATTAAAGCCGTAGGCCTTGAACATGAACAGCGGGATCCAGGCGTTGAAGGTGCCCCAGGCCGGCTCCGCCAGAAAGCGCGGCAGCGCGATCCCCCAGAACTGGCGGTTGCGCACGATCTGCCAGGCCGACATCTTTTTGGCGTGGGTGGTCTGGTGTTGCGCTTCCTGGCCTTCGAGGATGTAACTGCGTTCTTCCTGACTCAGTTTCTTCTGATCTTTCGGATGTTTGTAGAACAGCAGCCAACAGATGGCCCAGATCAGGCTCAGCACGCCGGTGATGATGAACGCCATTTCCCAGCTGTGCGCCACGATGGCCCAGACCACCAGCGGCGGGGCGATCATGCCGCCGATCGACGACCCCACGTTGAAATAGCCGACGGCGATCGAACGCTCTTTGGCCGGAAACCACTCGCTGCTGGCCTTCAGCCCGGCGGGGATCATCGCCGCTTCGGCCATGCCGACCGCGCCGCGCGCCAGCGCCAGGCCGCCCCAGCTGTTGGCCAACGCGGTGCCCATGCAGAACAGCGCCCACAGAATGGCGAACATGGCGTAGCCGATTTTGGTGCCCAGTACGTCCAGCACATAGCCCGCCACCGGCTGCATCACGGTGTAGCAGGCGGAATAGGCGGCGACGATATAGGAATACTGTTGGGTGGTGATGTGCAGCGTATCTTCCAGCGTTGGCGCCGCGACGGCGATGGCGTTGCGGGTCAGGTAGCCCAGCACGGTGCCGATGGTCACCAGTCCGATCATGTACCAGCGTAACCCTTTAATTTTACGCATCCGAAAAGTCTCCCCGTTTGAAGGTGTGGCCGGCGATGCGGCTGGCGAGACAATAACCTGTCATACAGGTTTAAAGGTTGAGTGATATCACAAAAGGAATTATTCGCCTGAGCGATACTGTTGCCGGTGAAATAGTGCGTTTATGCCGCACGTTTGCCGTAAAACTGAGCGAAAAAGGGATTGAAGGACAGCAAAACGGCAAATGGCGGGAAAAATTTGCTGGACGCTCATTAAAATTGGTGTGATAACTTTTGCGATTCGATTCCCGTGCCGCACGGCAAGTAAGGAGCCCGAAATGGCGACGTTTTTGAGCGAAGATTTCCTGCTGGACAGCGAGTTTGCCCGGCGCTTGTATCACGACTATGCGGCGCCGCAGCCGATTTTCGATTATCACTGCCATTTGCCGCCGCAGCAGATCGCGGAGAACACCCGCTTCAGCAACCTGTACGATATTTGGCTGCGGGGCGATCACTACAAATGGCGGGCGATGCGCACCAACGGCGTAGCGGAGCGGCTGTGCACCGGCGATGCGGGCGATCGCGAGAAGTTCGACGCCTGGGCCGCCACGGTGCCGCATACCATCGGCAATCCGCTCTATCACTGGACGCATCTGGAGCTGCGCCGGCCGTTCGGCATCACCGGCACGCTGCTGTCGCCGGCCACGGCGGACGAGATCTGGCAGCGCGGCAATGCGCTGCTGGCGCAGGATGAGTTTCGCGCGCGCGGCATCATGCGCCAGATGAACGTGAGAATGGTCGGCACCACCGACGATCCTATCGACGATCTGCGCCATCATCGGGCGATCGCCGACGATCGCAGCTTCGAGATCAAAGTGCTGCCGAGCTGGCGGCCGGACAAGGCTTTCACTATCGATGCACCGGGCTTCAACGACTATCTGCGGCAGCTGGAGGCGGCGGCTGACACTGCCATCGGCCGCTTCAGCACGCTGTGCGATGCCCTGTACCAGCGCATGGATCACTTTGCCGCCCACGGTTGCAAGGTGGCCGACCATGCGCTGGACGTGGTGGTGTTCGGCGAGGCCGATGAAGCGACGCTGGATGCGATCCTGCTGCGCCGCCTGAACGGCGAGCTGCCGACGCCGGAACAGAGCGCCCAGTTCAAAAGCGCGGTACTGCTGTTTCTGGCCGGCGAGTACCGGCGCCGTGGTTGGGTGCAGCAGTATCACATCGGCGCGCTGCGCAATAACAACAGCCGCATGCTGGCCGCCGTCGGCCCGGATATCGGTTTCGATTCGATCAACGACCGGCCGTTGGCGGAACCACTGTCGCGGCTGCTGGACGCCCAGGCGCGGCAGGGCGGCCTGCCGAAAACCATTCTCTACTGCCTCAACCCGCGCGATAACGAAGTGATCGGCACCATGGTCGGCAACTTCCAGGGGGAAGGCACGCCCGGCAAGATGCAATTCGGCTCCGGCTGGTGGTTCAACGATCAAAAGGACGGCATGCAACGGCAGATGACGCAGCTGGCGCAGCTCGGGCTGCTGAGCCGTTTCGTCGGCATGTTGACCGACAGCCGCAGCTTCCTGTCGTACACGCGCCATGAATACTTCCGTCGCATCCTTTGCCAGATGATCGGCCGCTGGGTGACGGATGGCGAAGCGCCGGCGGACATCGCGCTGCTGGGCGAGATGGTGCAAAACATCTGCTTCGACAACGCCAAAAACTATTTCGCCATTGAACTGGCGTAGCCGTTATCCGGGACCGGTTTATGCAAAGTACGATAAAGATTCATGAGCAGGATAACGTGGCGGTGGCGCTGCGCGATCTGGCCGCTGGAGAAACGGTTGAGCTGGAAGCGGAGAGCGTTCGATTGGCGCAGCCGGTGGCGCGCGGGCACAAGTTTGCGCTCGGCCCGATCGCCGAGGGTGAGGACATCATCAAATATGGTCAGCCGATCGGCCATGCGCTCGCGGCCATCGCGCCAGGGGAGCATATTCACTCGCAAAACGCCAAAACCAACCTGAGCGATCTGGACAGCTACCGTTACCAGCCGCAGTTCCCCGCGCTGCCGCCGCAGGCGGCGGATCGCGAGGTGCAGCTGTATCGCCGGGCCGGCGGCGAAGTGGGGATCCGCAACGAGCTGTGGATCGTGCCCACCGTCGGCTGCGTCAACGGCATCGCCCGCCAGATCCAGCATCGCTTTTTACAGCAAACTCAGGCGGACGGGATCGACGGCGTGCATCTGTTCAGCCATCCGTTCGGCTGCTCGCAGTTGGGGCAAGATCATGCCAATACCCGCATCATGCTGCAAAACATGGTCCGCCATCCCAATGCCGGCGCGGTGCTGGTGATCGGGCTGGGTTGCGAGAACAATCAGGTGGAGGCCTTTCGCGCCACCTTGGGGATCGAGGACGATCGGCGGCTGCGCTTTATGGTGTGCCAGCAGCAGGACGACGAGGTGGAGGCCGGACTGGCGCTGCTGCACGAGCTGTATCGGGAGATGCGCCACGATAGGCGCGAACCAGGCCACTTGAGCGAGCTGAGGTTTGGCCTGGAGTGCGGCGGTTCGGACGGGCTGTCGGGCATTACCGCCAACCCGCTGCTGGGGCGCTTTTCCGACTATGCGATCGCCAACGGCGGCACCACGGTGCTGACCGAAGTGCCGGAGATGTTTGGCGCCGAGCGCATTCTGATGAGCCGCTGTCGCGATTGGGAAACCTTCGGCAAGACCGTCGACATGATCAACGACTTCAAACGCTATTTCATCGCCCACCAGCAGCCTATTTATGAGAATCCGTCGCCGGGCAACAAGGCCGGCGGCATCACCACGCTGGAGGAAAAATCGCTCGGCTGCACCCAAAAGGCGGGCCTGAGCCAGGTGGTGGACGTGCTGAAATACGGCGAGCGGCTGCGCGTGCCGGGGCTGAACCTGCTCAGCGCGCCGGGCAACGATGCGGTGGCGACCAGCGCGCTGGCCGGCGCCGGCTGCCATATGGTGCTGTTCAGCACCGGACGCGGCACGCCGTATGGCGGCTTTGTACCGACGGTGAAGCTGGCCACCAACAGCGAACTGGCGGCGAAGAAACCGCACTGGATCGATTTCGACGCCGGCGGCTTGATTCACGGGGTAACCATGGACGAGCTGCTCAGCCGCTTCGTCGATCTGATTGTCGAGATCGTCAACGGCCGCCCGGCGCGCAATGAAGCCAACGATTTCCGCGAGCTGGCGATATTTAAAAGCGGGGTGACGCTGTAAGACTGACAAAAAAGGCGCTCGAAAGAGCGCCTTTTCTATGAAGCAAGGTGGGATTAACGCACCTTCAGCGGATCTTCATTCGCCAGCCGTTGGTCTTCCGCCTGGCAGGCGGCGGCGGTGAACAGCACGTCGGTGGAGGAGTTGAGGGCGGTTTCCGCCGAATCCTGCAGCACGCCGATGATAAAGCCGACCGCTACCACCTGCATCGCCACGTCGTTCGGAATGCCGAACATATTGCACGCCAGCGGGATCAGCAGCAGCGAGCCGCCCGCTACGCCGGAGGCGCCGCAGGCGCACAGTGCCGCCACCACGCTCAGCAGCAGGGCGGTCGGTACGTCCACCGCAATGCCCAGCGTGTTCACCGCCGCCAGCGTCAGCACGGTGATGGTGATCGCCGCGCCAGCCATGTTGATGGTTGCGCCCAGCGGAATGGAAACCGAGTAGGTGTCTTCATTCAGGTTCAGCTTCTTGCACAGCTCCATGTTCACCGGGATATTGGCGGCCGAGCTGCGGGTGAAGAAGGCGGTCACGCCGCTCTCGCGCAGGCAGGCGAACACCAGCGGGTATGGGTTGCGGCGGATCTTCCAGTAAACGATCAGCGGGTTGAGCACCAGCGCCACCAGCAGCATGCAGCCGAGCAGCACCATCAGCAGCTGGGCATAGCCCCACAGCACGCCGAAGCCGGTTTCCGCCAGCGTGGAAGCCACCAGGCCGAAGATGCCGAGCGGCGCACAGCGAATGACCGCACGCACCACCAGCGTAACCGCATGGGACATGTCGTTGATCAGGTTTTTGGTGGTTTCGGAGGCGTGGCGCAGCGCCAGCCCCAGCCCGACGGCCCAGGCCAGAATGCCGATGTAGTTGGCGTTAATCAGCGCATGGAACGGGTTGGCCACCACGCTCATCAACAGGCCCTTCATGACGTCCACGATACCGCCTGGCGGGGTGATGTCCGTCGCCCCGGTGGTCAGCGCCAGCGTGGAAGGGAAGATAAAGCTGACGACCACCGCCACCAGCGCGGCGGCGAAGGTGCCCAGCAGGTAGAGAAACAGGATCGGACGAATATTGGTCTTCTGCCCCTGTTTATGATTGGCGATGGAGGCCATGACCAGAATCAGTACCAGCACCGGCGCCACCGCTTTCAGCGCGCCGACGAACAGGGAACCGAGCAGGCCGACCGCCGTTGCCGCCGCCGGCGAAACCAGCGCCAGCAGAATGCCGGCCACCAGGCCGACCATGATTTGTTTGACCAGGCTGCCCTGTGTGATCCTTTGTAGTAGTTTTTGCATAGTGCTTCTCTTCCTGATGTTATCTGGCCGCCGCGGCGGGAACGACGCCGGGTAGCTTTATGTGATTCTGTAACTAAGTGTGTTTGCCGAATCAGTATTCAGCAATAGAATGATGTTGGAAAGAGGCGAGGGTGAAATTCTGAGCGCGGATCAACACTTGATAACATACTGGTTACATTTGTGTGATCGTAATAACGTTTGGCGTTTTGCGGGAATTGCCAAACAATCACGGGGCGACTAGCGCCCCGGATAACAGATTATGGTTATTTCTTCGCCAGGCGATCGTTGCGGCGATTGACCCAGGCGTTGATCAGCAAGGTGAGCGCCAGGATGCCCGCCACCACGCCGAGCGACACGCCGATCGGGATGTGGAAGAAGTCGATAATCAGCATCTTGATGCCGATAAACACCAGGATCACCGACAGGCCGTATTTCAGCATCGAGAACCGCTCCGCCACGTTGGCCAGCAGGAAGTACATGGCGCGCAGACCCATGATGGCGAACAGGTTAGAGGTCAGCACGATGAACGGATCGGTAGTCACGGCGAAGATCGCCGGAATGCTGTCCACCGCGAAGATCACGTCGCTCAGCTCTACCAGGATCAGCACCAGCACCAGCGGGGTGGCGAACAGGATGCCGTTGCGGCGCACGAAGAAGCGCTCGCCTTCGAGGCTGTCGGTCATGCGCAGGCGGCTGCGCAGCCATTTTACCAGCGGCTTGTCGCCGATCGCCGAGTCATCTTCCTTCGCCAGCGCCATCTTGATACCGGTGAACAGCAGGAAAGCGCCGAACAGATACAGCAGCCACTGGAACTGGCTGACCAGCCAGCTGCCGGCGAAGATCATGATAGTACGCAGCACGATCGCGCCCAACACGCCGTAGATCAGCACTCGCCGCTGCAGGTTGGCCGGCACGGAGAAGTAGCTGAACAGCATCAGCCAGACGAACACGTTATCCACCGCCAGCGCTTTTTCGATCAGGTAACCGGTCAGGAAGGCCAGCGCCTGGGTGTCGGCGACGGCGCGCCCGGCGGTTTCGTTCAGGTAGTACCAGAAACCGAAGTTGAACAGCAGGGAGAGGCTGACCCACACCAGCGACCAGCTGGCGGCCTGCTTCAGGGTCATGGTGTGCGCGCCTTTACGGCCCTGCAACAGGAGGTCGATTGCGAGCATCACGACTATGACGGCGGCGAAGCTGCCCCATAACCACGGTGTGCCAACGGTATTCATCATCAGAGGTATCCTTCAAAAACAAAAACGGCCAACGTCGGAAGACGCCAGCCGCTCTGTGAACGCTGCAAGCAAACCTCGCCTTCCGGCAAGGTCTCACTTACAACGTTGATGAAGGTAGTTACACCTTTGACATCAGGTTGCCCGGTAACCGGATGCTTGCGCATCGTAATGACGATTGACCGGCAATGAAGTTACTCCCCTTTGCAGAGCAGAAAGTAATGCAAAATATGTCGGCGGTCAATGTGAATCGCGTTAGCCGGCCAACGCTTTTTGCGCGCCGAGGCTGACGACGAATCCCTGCAGCAGCAGGCGGCTGAACGGCGTATCGCTAACCTGTTGTTGTTTCTGCTGATAGAGGGATTGCTGCTCGGGATGCAGCTCACCGAGCCACTGCAGATACTGGCTCATCACCGCGCCGTTGAATTCCGGGTGGAACTGAGTGGTCAGGGCATGATCGCCATAGCGCAGGATCTGGTGCGCATCCTGTTGCGAACGCGCCAGCGTCTGCGCGCCGGCGGGCGGCGCCAGCACGCTCTGCGAGTGGATAAGATTGGCCTTGAAGCGTGGCGGCAGCAGGGTGAGCCGCCGATCGTCGGCCGCGGCGGGCAGCAGCTCGATCTCCAGCGTGCCGACCTCCATGCCCTGCGGGTGGTAGCCCACTTCGCCGCCAAGCGCATAGGCCAGCAGTTGGTGACCATAACAAACACCGAACAGTGGCAGTTTGATCGCCATCGCCTGACGCAGCCACTCGGCGGCCTCTTCGCTCCACGGCAGCTGTTCGGTCACCATCGCCGGCGAACCGGTGATCACCACGCCGCAATAGGTGGCCGGCGGCAGTGGCCGCTCGCCGGCGGGCAGATGCACGATGTGCGCGCGTTCGGCATCGATATTGCCCTGTTGCAGGAACATGCCTTCGAAGTTGGCCAGTTCCTGACGAATGGCCTGCGGCGCATCGCCGGTTTGCATGACGAGCAGCGGTTTCATCTTATTCTCCGTCGGCGGGGAAGACGACGCCGGTCTGGCGGCGGATGTCGGTCAGCAGGCGGGCGACGATCAGCGAATGCTCCAGCCCTGGATGCTCGACCTGGTGCTTCTCAACCCGCTCGGCAAAGGCCAGCGCTTCATACAGCATGGTGTTGATGTGCTGCGTCTGGCTCAGATCCTGGCGGTTGCCGCCGCGCGGCGTCAGCGCCACGCCCTGGCACTCGGAAATCTTGTCGATAATCAGCGTGCCTTCTTCTCCCTGGATCTCGCTGGGGAGCGCCGAGTCGCTGACCTTGGAATGGGAAAGCGTAACGTCGAAATCGCCGTAGTTCAGGCAGACGGTGCCGTGGGCGTCCACGCCGGTATCCAGCAGCGTGGCGCTGGCGAGCACCGTCTGCGGCGCGCCGAACAGCGCCACCGCGCTGGCCAGGCAGTAGTAGCCGATGTCCATGATGGAGCCATTGGAGAACTGCGGGTTAAAGGTGTTGGGGTTCTCGCCGGCCAGATAGCGCGGGTAGCGTGACGAGTATTGGCAGTAGTTGATGAAGACTTTGCGCAGCCGGCCGACTTTCGGCAACGCCTGCTGTAGCGCCAGGAAATTAGGCAGATAGGCGCTTTTGAACGCCTCGAACAGCACCACCTGATTTTCCCGCGCGCAGGCCACCAGCTGTTCCGCTTCGCGTTGGTTGGAAGCCAGCGGCTTCTCGCAGATCACGTGCTTCTTATGGCGCAGGAACAGCAGCGATTGCGGGCAGTGCAGGGAATTGGGGCTGGCGATATACACCGCGTCTATGACGTCGGACTGGGCCATTGCCTCCAGCGAGTCGAAAAACTGCGTGACCTGATAGTTGGCGCCAAACGCCTGCGCCTGTTCCAGCGAGCGTGAATACACGGCGCTCAGCTTGAGTTTGCCGCTTTCATGGGCGGCATCGATAAAACGTTCCGTAATCCAGTTGGTGCCGACGACGGCAAAGCGAATCATGGCGAGCTCCGGTCCAGGCCTAAAACCGCAGATTATCACGCCCCCACTCGCTATGCATACAGCTCGCCGAACAGCGAAAGGTGCGTCAGATACAGCCGGGTATCGAACTCCAGCTGGTGGTAATCCGGCTCCATGTGGCAGCACAGGCTGTAGAACGCCTTGTTGTGATCTTTCTCTTTCAGGTGCGCCAGCTCATGCACCACGATCATGCGCAGGAACGGCTCGGGCGCGACTTTGAACACCGTCGCCACGCGGATTTCTGCCTTGGCCTTCAGCTTGCCGCCTTGCACGCGCGAGATGGCGGTATGCAGGCCAAGCGCGTGCTTCATGACGTGGATCTTGCTGTCGTAAGCCACCTTGCTCAGCGGCTGGGCGTTGCGCAGATACTGATTTTTCAGATCGACGGTAAACTGATACAGCGATTTGTCGGTGGTACAGTCGTGCACCTGCGGATAGCGCTGCAGCAGCACGTCACCCAGCCGGTTTTGATGGATCAGTTGTTGCACCTGGCTTTGCAGATGCGTTGGGTAGCCTTGCAGGTAAGCGAGCTCGATGTCATGCATGAGTGATATTGCGTCCCAGTATTTCTTTGATTGGCCGCAGCCGCACACGCTGCGCATCGGCCTGTCTGGCCTCCCAGCGATCGTGCGCCGCCTGCAGGTTCAGCCAAAAGTCGGCGGTCGTTTCGAACAGATCGGCAAACAGGTTGGCCTCGGCAACGCTCATGCGTCGATGACCATTGCACAGGCGGTTAACGGTGGCGCGGGTGACGCCCAGCACCTTCGCCAGTTCTTCCTGGCCGATGCCTAACGGCGTTAAATACTCTTCCTGCAGCACTTCCCCCACCGTGGTGGGTTCGCGAGTCGTGGTTTCCAACATGGGTTCCCCCTCGTTCAGGTATCTTGGTGAGGATCGAGGTAAATTCTTTCAGCGGCATCATGCCGCCACTGGAACATCAGCCGCCAGTGCATATTAACGCGCAGACTTGACCATCCCTGAAACGGCCCCGACAGCCGCTTGTAATAGTTGCCCGTGGGGTGATGCAAATCGCGCTCTTGCTGCGCGGCTGCCAACATATCGAGCTTTCTGGCCAACTGCCGTTCGAGCATGCCGGGAATCAGACGGCTGCGTCTGCCTTCCAGATAGAACTGCTCCAGATAGCGATCGCGGAAAGATTTAATCATGCTTCCCCCTTCCATAGGGATTGGCAGTGTAACATTTAAAGTTACACCCCGTCAGGTTAAAAAAACGTCGACATGGACGTGCGGGCAAGGAAGGTTAATGTTGTTAAAGGGGAAAAGGGGCGTGGGTTTTCAGATACGCGGCGCAATACGCAATTTATCCGAAAAAACATTTTACTGACGGGCGTTTTTAGGGGATAAACAGCCCAAATTTTATCAGTCAGGAGGGGCAATGAGCCAACTCGATCTGGGAACACAGCAACTTGAGCTGGAGCGTTATCCCCAACAGGAAGAATCCACCCAACTGCAGGCGTGGGAAGCGGCGGACGAATATCTGCTGCAACAGCTTGAAAATGTAGATATCGGCGGCCGCCCGGTGCTGATTTTCAACGATAACTTCGGCACCCTGGCCTGTGCGTTGCACGCGCATCGCCCTTACAGCGTCAGCGACTCGTACATGAGCCAGCTGGCGACGCGCCACAACCTGAAGCTCAACGGATTGGATCCTGAGCAGGTCACGCTGTTGGACAGCCTGGCCGAACTGCCGGCGGCGCCGGCGGTGGTGCTGATTCGCGTGCCGAAAGCGTTGGCGCTGCTGGAACAGCAGCTGCGCGCGCTGCGCCACGTTGTGACCGAAGACACGCTGATCGTTGCCGGCGCCAAAGCCCGCGACGTGCACACCTCGACGATGCAGCTGTTTGAAAAGGTGCTGGGCCCGACGCGCACCAGCCTGGCGTGGAAGAAGGCGCGCCTGATCTTCTGCCAGGCGGCGGACATCGTCCCACCGGCGGCGGCAGAAACCACCGACTGGACGCTGGACGGCACCGATTGGCTGATCCACAACCACGCCAACGTCTTCTCGCGCGGCAGCCTGGATATCGGCGCGCGCCTGTTTATGCAACATCTGCCGCGCGGCCTGAACGGCCACATTGTCGATCTGGGCTGCGGCAACGGCGTGATTGGTCTGACGGCGCTGGCGCAGAACCCGGAAGCGCAGGTGACCTTCGTCGATGAATCTTACATGGCGGTGGCCTCCAGCGAACTGAACGTGGAGCACAATCTGCCGCAAGAGTTGGATCGCTGTCAGTTTGAGGTGAACAACGCGCTGGCGGGCATCGAGCGTGAAAGCGTGCAGGCGGTACTGTGCAACCCGCCATTCCACCAGCAACACGCCATCACCGATCACACTGCCTGGCAGATGTTCTGCGACGCCAAGCGTTGCCTGCAGGTGGGCGGCGAACTGCGCATCGTCGGCAACCGTCACCTAGACTATCACCAGAAGCTCAAGCGCCTGTTCGGCAACTGTACGCTGGTGGCCTCGAACAAGAAGTTCGTGATCCTTCGAGCGGTGAAATCTGGCGCGCGTCGCTGAGAGTGAATAACAAGGGGCGCCGGGCGCCCCTCTGGCTGTAGACAAAGGGGGAAAAAGCGTGGTTTGTCCCCCTTTGTGGTTATCAGCCGAAAATCAATAAATTGATTTTCCTTGTTTTCTATTCGTTGCTCTCTGCCAATCCGGTATGGGGATGAGGTTTGTCATCAATATCAGGGGCGCCGGGCGCCCCTTTTTTATAGCGCCATCGCCAGCCGCGTACCCTGATCGATCGCGCGACGGGCGTCCAACTCGGCGGCCACGTCGGCGCCGCCGATCAGGTGCACGGTTTTGCCCATCGCCAGCAGCGGCTGCTGCAGCTCGCGGCGCGGTTCCTGCCCGGCGCAGACGATCACCGTGTCCACCGGCAGGCAGCTATCTTGCTCGGCGCGGGTGATATGCAACCCTTCATCGTCGATCAGCCGATAGCTGACGCTGTTGAGCATCTTCACGCCGCGCATCGCCAGGCTGGCGCGATGGATCCAACCGGTGGTTTTGCCCAGGCCTTCACCCACTTTGCTGGTTTTGCGTTGCAACAGGTAGATTTGCCGGGCGGCGCGCGGCGCCTGCGGCCCTTGCTCCGCCAGCCCACCGCGCTGCTCAAGGCGGCCGTCGATGCCCCATTCGCGGTTGAATTCAGCCTGATCCAGGCTGCTGGACACGCCGTGCTGGCTGAGGTACTCGGCGGTATCGAAGCCGATGCCGCCGGCGCCGATGATCGCCACGCGCTGGCCGACCGGTTTTTTATCGCGCAGCACGTCCAGATAGCTCAGCACCTTGGCGTGCCCGATGCCGGGAATGTCCGGGGTGCGCGGCACGATGCCGCAGGCGAGGATCACCTCATCGAATTCGCTTAAATCCGCCGCCTCGACCTTAACGCCCAACCTGACCGTCACTTCACGCAGCGCCAGCTGGCGGCGGAAGTAGCGCAGGGTCTCATGGAATTCTTCCTTGCCGGGGATCTGCTTGGCGATGTTGAACTGGCCGCCGATCTGATCGGCGGCGTCGAACAGCGTCACCTGATGGCCGCGGCTGGCGGCCGTGGTGGCGAAGGCCAGTCCGGCGGGGCCGGCGCCGATCACCGCCAGTTTTTTCGGTTTCTCCGCCATCGTCAGCGGCATTTCAGTTTCGCGGCAGGCGCGCGGGTTGACCAGGCAGGAAGTCAACTTGCCTTCGAAGATCTGGTCGAGACAGGCCTGATTGCAACCGATGCAGGTATTGATCTCGTCGGCGCGCCCTTCGGCGGCTTTTTGCACAAAGGCAGCGTCGGCGAGGAACGGACGAGCCATCGACACCATATCGGCGCAGCCGTCCGCCAGCACCTGCTCGGCCACCGCCGGGTCGTTGATGCGGTTGGTGGTGATCAGCGGGATGCCGACCTTGCCCATCAGCTTGCGGGTCACCCAGCTGAACCCGGCGCGCGGCACCATGGTGGCGATGGTCGGGATGCGCGCTTCGTGCCAGCCGATGCCGGTGTTGATGATCGTCGCCCCCGCCTGTTCGACCGCCAGCGCCAGCTGTTCGATCTCCTGCCAGCTGGAGCCGTCTTCCACCAGGTCGAGCATCGACAGCCGGTAGATCAGAATGAATTCCGGGCCCACCGCCTGGCGCACCGCCCTGACGGTCTCGACGGCGAAGCGCATGCGATTAGTGAAGCTGCCGCCCCATTGGTCGTCGCGCTGGTTGGTGCGCGTCGTCAAGAATTGGTTGATCAGGTAGCCTTCGGAACCCATCACCTCAACGCCGTCGTAGCCGGCCTGCTGCGCCAGCGCCGCACAGCGGGCGAAATCGGCGATGGTTTGCTCAATCTCCGCTTCGCTGAGCGCGCTCGGCGTAAACGGGTTGATCGGCGCCTGCAGCGCGGAAGGGGCCACCAGTTTGGGTTGATAACTGTAGCGGCCGGTGTGCAGGATTTGCAGCGCAATTTTGCCGCCCGCTTGATGGACGGCTTTGGTCACCGGGCGGTGGTGAGGCAATTGCGCCTCGTTGTTGAGGATCGATCCGCCGCGAAACACCACGCCCTGTTCGTTCGGGGCAATGCCGCCGGTGACGATCAGCGCTACGCCGGCGGCGGCGCGCTCGGCATAGAACGCAGCCAGGCGCTGCGGGCCATCGGGCAGCTCTTCCAGGCCGGTATGCATCGATCCCATCAGCACCCGGTTTTTCAGGGTGGTGAAACCGAGATCCAGTGGCGCCAGCAGGTGAGGGTAATTGCTCATTGCACTCTCCATCGGGTAAATCAGGGCCCGTTGTTATTATTATGTGAACAAAAGTGGTCGGATGAGATAAATCTAGCCGTTGTCGCGCCGCTTGGGAATCTGTGTTGTGCCGAATGTGATAGACATCATGAATCTCAGACTCTGTTTGCATAACGAACAAAAGATCGGTTAGCCTTTGTGCGTTGCAAATTCCTTCTCTCTGCGGAGCCATAACCGAAAATGAACAACCACGCCTGTTGATATCTGGTCCCACGCCGTGCGCTCTCGCGCCCTGTGGGGATGTTTTGATCTCATTCAGGAGTGCTTATGGCTCATTTTGCGCAGTCCCCTTATTTCGTTTTACATCAACTGACCTGCCAATTTGCTGACGGCGAAACGCTGTTCGGCCCGTTGGATCTCGCTTTCGATCGGCAGCGCTGCGGCCTGGTAGGGCGCAACGGCGTCGGCAAAACCCAGCTGCTGCGCCTGATCGCCGGGCTGGATCAGCCGGGCAACGGGCACGTCGAATCCCATGCCGCATTGGCTTACGTTGCGCAGCAGCCGGAGATCGGCGCGGACACCACGCTGGCGCAGCTGCTGGGCTACGGCGAGGTGTTCGCCGCGCTGGCGCGTCTCGAACAGGGGCGGCCGCTGGCGGACGATATCGATCGTCTGGAAGGGCGATGGGATCTCCACGATCGCCTGAAAAATGCCTTCGCCGCCGCCGGGCTGCCGGCCTTCGATCCTTTGCGATCCGCACACTCTCTGAGCGGCGGCGAGCGGATGCGCGCGGCGCTGTGCGGCGCCTTGCTGGGCGAGGCGGACTTTCTGCTGCTGGACGAACCGACCAACCACCTCGACAGCGCCGGCCGCGCCTGGCTGTATTACCAGCTGGATCAGTGGCGCGGCGGGGTGCTGATCGCCAGCCACGACCGGCAGCTGCTGGCGCGCATGGAGCGCATCGTCGAACTGACGCCCGACGCGCTGCGCAGTTACGGCGGTAATTACGACGACTACCGGCGCCAGCGCGATGCGCAGCAGCAGGCGGCGCGTGCCGATCTGGAGCATGCGCGCGAAGAGCGCCGCCGCACTCGCGCCCGTCAGCAGAAGGAGCACGACATGAGCCAGCGGCGCTCGGCACAAACGCTGCGCGTCGTCGATACGTTGAATATCGCCTCTTTCGAGCGGGTGGCCTACAAATCAGCGGCGAAGGAGAGCCTCGGCACGCTGCGCAAACAGCATCAGGATCAGCGCGACAGTCTCGATGCGGCGGTGCGCGAAGCCTATCAGCGGGTAGAAGAGGAACAGCCGGTGTTGCTGGCGTTGCCGGGCAGCGAAGTGAGCGCAAATAAGCAGGTGCTGGTGCTCGAGCGGCTGCAGCTGCCGTTCGTCAGCGCGCCGCCGTTGGATTTGCGGCTCGACGGCCCAATGCGCGTGGCGTTGACCGGCCCCAACGGCTGCGGCAAATCCACCCTGCTGAAGACCGTTCTCGGCCAGCTGACGGCGCTTTCCGGCCATTGTCATTGCCCGCTGTCGGCGGCCTACCTCGATCAAACCCTGTCGCAGCTCGACCCGAGCCTGTCGGTGATGGAACATCTGGGGCTGCAGGATTCGCCGTTGGCGGAAGGCGCGTTGCGCACCCGTCTGGCGCAGCTGCAGCTCGGTGCGGACCGCATCGCGTTGCCGCTGGGCTCGCTCAGCGGCGGTGAGCGTTTGAAGGCGGCGCTGGCCTGCGCGCTGTGGCGGCGACAACCGGCGCAGCTGCTGTTGCTGGACGAACCGACCAACCATCTGGATCTGGCGTCGTCGCTGGCGATCGAAACCGCCCTGGCGGATTTCCCCGGCGCGATGCTGGTGGTGTCGCATGACGAGGACTTCCTGCAGGCGCTGCGGCCGACGCATCGCCTGCACCTACGGGCGGACGGTTGGCGACTGCAGGCCTGGTGAGGCAGGCGGGCGGCGCTCTGACCTAGTGCGGGGCGTTGATGCACGCCAGCAGCTGGGTGAAGGCGGCGGCCATTTGCTCTTCCGGCACGCAGGCGAAGCCCATCAGCAGGCCGCGTCGGCGGTTGGGCAGCATGTAATAGCGCGACAGCGGCCGCACCAACACCCCGCGCGCGCCGGCGGCGGCGGCGATCGCCACGTCGTCGGCCTCATCCGGCAGGTTGAGGATCAGATGCAAGCCGGCGTTGCTGTTGAACTCGCTGAGCGCCTGCTTGCCGAGGTGCTGTTCGATCAACCCGGTCAGGAAGGCGCGCCGCCGGGCGTACAGCAATCGCATGCGGCGGATGTGCGCAGTGTAGTGCCCCTCCTGAATAAACTCCGCCAGCGCGCTCTGGATCAACAGGTGCCCGCCGCGGTACAGCTCGGCGTGGGCGGTTTTCAGCGCCTGCACCAGCGGCGGCGGCAACACCACATAGCCGAGGCGCAGCGCCGGGTAGAGCGTTTTGCTGAAGGTGCCTATGTAGATCACCGGCGCGTCGGCTTCCAGCCCCTGCAATGCCGGGATCGGTTGGCCGGAAAAGCGGAATTCGCTGTCGTAGTCGTCCTCGACGATCCAGCCGCCGGCATTGCGCGCCAGCGCCAGCAGCCGTTGGCGGCGCGCCAGGCTCATCACCGAACCGAGCGGGTACTGGTGCGACGGGGTGACAAAGATCAGGCGCGGCGGGTTGACCGGCTGCTCCGGCGGCACCAGCCCGGCCTCGTCCACCGCCAGCGGGCAGATGTTCAGCGCATTGATGCGCAGGATATTGCGGATCCCCCAATAGCCCGGCTCTTCGATCCAGGCGTCATCCCCCGGATTGCACAACATGCGCGTCACCAGATCGATCGCCTGATGGATGCCCTCGGTGATCAGGATCTGTTCCGGCGAGCAGCGTACCGAGCGCGCCACCCGCAAATACTCCACCAACGCATGCTGCAGCTCCGGGCTGCCGCCCTGATTGCTGTAGGTCAGCCGCTGCGGCGCCGGGCGGCGGCTGAGGCGCGCCTGGATCTTGCTGAACAGCTGGTGGGGAAAGGCGTTGACGTCGGGCACGCCGGGAATGAACGCCCCCCACTGTTTGGGGCTGGCGCTGGCGTGGTGCAGCAGCGTGGCACCGCGTTCCGACAGCTCGATGCGCCGCGGTTGTCCGCTGTCGTCCGCCGGAGCGCCACCGGTGGACAAGCAGCTGTCCGGCACCGTTTCGGCGACGAAGGTGCCGCTGCCGGCGCGCGCCGACACGTAGCCTTCCGCCAACAGTTGTTCATAAACGGTTAACACAGTGTTGCGTGACAGGCTGAGCTCCTGCGCCAGGTCGCGCGAGGCGGGCAGGCGGCTGGAGGGCGGCAGACTGCCGTCGAGAATGCTGGTGCGGATTGCGTTGTAAAGCCGCTTGTGCAGCTTGTCATCAGGCTGTTCGCCGAGGCGCTGCAGCAACAGATCACCACTCAATGAACGCAATTGGATCCCTCAATTATTCGTAACTGGCACTCGATTATAGGGCCACATCCTGTGTAAATAAACGGCATTGTTTCACGAATGTGAACGAAACGTGTAACTGGCACCGACCGGAGAGAACAGCATGAAAAACGCAGAATTGAACCAACGCCGTCAGGACGCCACCCCGCGCGGAGTGGGCGTGATGTGTGGTTTTTACGCCGAGCGCGCAGAGAACGCCACGCTGTGGGATGTGGAAGGCAAAGAAGTGATCGACTTCGCCTCGGGGATCGCCGTGCTGAACACCGGCCACCGTCACCCGAAGGTGATCGCCGCGATTGAAAAGCAGCTGCAGGCCTTCACTCACACCGCCTATCAGATCGTTCCTTACGAAAGCTATGTCTCGCTGGCGGAGCGCATCAACCAGCGCGCGCCGATCGCCGGCCCGTGTAAAACCGCCTTCTTCACCACCGGCGCGGAAGCGGTGGAAAACGCGGTGAAGATCGCCCGCGCTTATACCGGCCGCCCGGGGTTGATCACCTTCGGTGGCGGCTTCCACGGCCGCACCTACATGACCATGGCGCTGACCGGCAAAGTGGCGCCTTACAAACTGGGCTTTGGCCCATTCCCCGGTTCGGTGTTCCACGGCCAGTACCCGAACGCGCTGTACGGTGTGACCACTGAAGACGCGATGAACAGCCTGGACCGCCTGTTTAAAGCGGATATCGATCCCAAGCAGGTGGCGGCGATCGTGCTGGAGCCGGTGCAGGGCGAGGGCGGCTTCAACGTGGCGCCGGCCGAGTTCATGCAGGCGCTGCGCACGCTGTGCGATCAGCACGGCATCCTGCTGATCGCCGACGAAGTGCAGACCGGCTTCGCCCGTACCGGCAAGCTGTTCGCCATGGAACACTACAGCGTTAAGCCCGATTTGATCACCATGGCGAAAAGCCTGGCGGGCGGCATGCCGCTGTCAGCGGTGGCGGGGCGCGCCGAGGTGATGGACGCGCCGGCGCCGGGCGGACTGGGCGGCACCTACGCCGGTAACCCGCTGGCGGTGGCCGCGGCGCACGCGGTGCTGGACGTGATCGAAGAAGAACAGCTGTGCCAGCGCGCCCAACGCCTTGGCCAACACCTGGTGGAAGTGCTCCAGCAGGCGCGCAAAACCAGCCCGGCGATCGCCGATGTCCGCGCGCAGGGGTCGATGGTGGCGGTGGAGTTCAACGATCCGGCTACCGGTAAACCTTCAGCCGATATCACCCGTCAGGTGCAGCAGAAGGCGATGGAGGAAGGGCTGCTGCTGCTGAGTTGCGGCGTGAACGGCAACGTGATCCGCTTCCTGTATCCGCTGACCATCCCGGACGATCAGTTCACCAAGGCGATGGGCATCCTGTCCCGCGCGCTGGCCCACTAAGGAGCGAACGGCATGAAATTGAACAATCCCGAGCTGTTGCGCAGCCAGTGTCTGATCAACGGCGAATGGTGCGACGCCCTGAGCGGCAAGCGCGAAGCGGTGATCAACCCGGCCACCGGCGCCGAACTGGCCAGCATTCCGCTGGTCAGCGAAGAGGAAACCCAGCAGGCGATCGCGGCGGCGCAGCGGGCGCAAAACGACTGGAAACAGCTGACCGCCAAGCAGCGTTCCGCGCTGCTGCTGGCTTGGGCCGATAAGGTGTTGGCCGCGCAGGAGGATCTGGCGCAGCTGATGACCGCCGAGCAGGGCAAATCGCTGGCGGAAGCGCGCGGCGAAGTGGCCTACGCCGCATCGTTCATCACCTGGTTCGCCGAAGAGGCCAAGCGGGTAGACGGCG
The DNA here is from genome assembly GCF_009707615.1 of Serratia sp. YC16. Taxonomy (NCBI): domain Bacteria; kingdom Pseudomonadati; phylum Pseudomonadota; class Gammaproteobacteria; order Enterobacterales; family Yersiniaceae; genus Serratia; species Serratia sp. YC16. The sequence continues at coordinate 232,899 of NZ_WLYN01000004.1, forward strand.
CGGTATTGCAGGCGCCGCAGGCTTCGCAGCGCCTGGTGGTGGTGAAGCAGCCGATCGGCGTGTGCGCGGCCATCACCCCGTGGAACTTCCCGGCGGCGATGATCACCCGCAAGGTGGCGCCGGCGCTGGCGGCGGGCTGCGCCATCATCGTCAAACCGGCCGAGCAAACGCCGCTGACCGCGCTGGCGCTGGCCAAGCTGGCGCAGGATGCCGGCATTCCCGCCGGTGTGTTGCAGGTGGTGACCGGCGAAGCGGCGCANGCTGACCGCGCTGGCGCTGGCCAAGCTGGCGCAGGATGCCGGCATTCCCGCCGGTGTGTTGCAGGTGGTGACCGGCGAAGCGGCGCAGGTGGGCAAGGTGCTGTGCGACAGCCCGGTGGTGCGCAAGCTGAGCTTTACCGGTTCGACCGAGGTCGGCCGCATCCTGATGGCGCAGTGCGCGCCGAGCATCAAGAAACTGTCGTTGGAGCTGGGCGGCAACGCGCCGGTCATCGTGTTCGACGACGCCAATCTGGACGCGGCGGTAGCGGGCATCATGGCCTCCAAGTTCCGCAACAGCGGCCAGACCTGCGTGTGCGCCAACCGCATCTACGTGCAGGATGGCATCTATGAGCGGCTGGCGGAGAAGCTGGTGGCGGCGGTCGAGCAGTTGAAAGTCGGCGACGGCAGCCACGAAGGCACCACCCAGGGACCGCTGATCGACAGCGATGCGGTGGCGAAGGTGCAGAGCCACATCGATGACGCGCTGATCAAAGGGGCGCAGATCGCCACCGGCGGCCAGCCGCACGCGCTGGGCGGCACCTTCTTCCAGCCGACGGTGGTGACCGGCGTGACGCAGAAGATGCGCTTCGCCAAAGAGGAGACCTTCGGGCCGGTGGCGCCGCTGTTCCGTTTCCATGACGAGGCGGAAGCCATCGCCATGGCCAACGACACCGAATTCGGCCTGGCCGCCTACCTGTTCACGCAGAACGCGGCGCGCCAGTGGCGCGTGCCGGAAGCGCTGGAGTACGGCATGGTCGGCATCAACACCGGGCTGATTTCCAATGAAGTGGCGCCGTTCGGCGGCGTGAAACAGTCAGGGCTCGGGCGTGAAGGATCGCGCTACGGGATAGATGAATATCTGGAGCTGAAATACCTGTGTATCGATGTGAGCTGTTGAGCGTCAGGACGTTAACCCATCCCGGCGGCCAGCGTCGCCGGGCGATAAAGGATGATGCATGTCTGATAATATCTCTGTTTCTCCGGCGCTTGCCGCCGGGGTGCGAGCACCTGCACCCGCCAAATCGTTAAGTTTCCTTGAAGGGGTGGCGATGATCGTCGGCACCAACATCGGTGCCGGGGTGCTCTCCATTGCCTATGCCTCCAGCAAGGCCGGTTTCCTGCCGCTGCTGTTCTGGCTGGTACTGGTGGGGAGCCTGACCACCATCACCATGCTGTACGTCGCTGAATCCACGCTGCGCACCCGCGCGCATCTGCAGCTGAGCGGGCTGGCGAAGCGCTACGTCGGCGGGCTGGGTGCCTGGTTGATGTTCGCTTCGGTGTGCGTCAACAGCGTCGGGGCGCTCACCGCCTATATGACCGGCAGCGGCAAGCTGCTGCAATCGCTGTTCGGCATCTCGCCGGCGCTGGGCAGCCTGCTGTTCTTCGTACCCGCCGCCGGCGTGCTGTACCTCGGTTTGAAAGCGATCGGCCGCGGCGAGAAATTCATCAGCATCGGCATGGTGGTAATGTTGACCGCGCTGGTGGCGGCGACGCTGCTGAAAGACACCACCCAGATGCGCAACCTGCTGGACGGCGACTGGCGCTATATGGTGCCGGTGTTCAACGTGGTGGTGTTCTGCTTCTCGGCGCAGTACATCGTGCCGGAGATGGCGCGCGGCTTTGCCGACAAGCCGGAACAGCTGCCGAAGGCGATCATCGTCGGCATGGCGGTGACCTTCATTCTGCTGGCGGCGGTGCCGATGTCGGTGATTGCGCTCAGCGGGCTGGATGACATCTCCGACGTGGCCACCATTTCCTGGGGCCAGGCGCTGGGGCAGTGGGCGTTCTTCTCCGCCAACATCTTCGCGCTGTGCGCGATGTTGACCTCGTACTGGGGATTGGGCGGCAGCTTCCTGACCAATATTTTCGACAAGTTCCGGCTGGGCAACGACGAGCTGCCGCTGCGCCGCTTCGGCGTGCTGTTGCTGGTGGTGGTGCCGCCGTTCGCGCTGGCCTACAGCGGGCTGGTGTCGTTCGTCAACGCGCTCTACTTTGCCGGGGTGTTCAGCGGGGTGATCCTGTCGATCATGCCGATGTTGATCCTGCGCGGCGCGCGCAAACACGGCGACCAGACGCCACGCTGGCAGTGCAACTGGATCACGCACCCGCTGCTGCAGATCAGCATTGTGTTGCTGTACCTGGCCAGCGCGGTGTACGCCATCGCTTCATTGTTAGGCTATCTGCCCTCTGGATGGTGATTTGCCTTCCCTCAAGCAGTGATGTTGTTTCTCGGCATTGAGAACGGCGGCGTCGTGGCCGCCGATTTTTTTCTCAGGTGCGCCGCTTTTCCGACAGCGCCAGCCAGGCCTGCACCGAAGGGCGCTGCCACTGCTTGTGCGCATAATGGCGAACGCGCTCCGGCACCGTATCGCCGTGCATCACCAGCCGATTGAGCATCAGCGCCAGATCGGTGTCGGCGATGCACCATTCCCTGAACAGATTATCCTGCCCGTGGCTCAATAGCTTTTCCACGGCGGCGATCAGTTTGTGCGCGGCCTGTTGAGCCGCTTCGGACAGCGGCGGGAACTTACCGTTGCTGAACACCACTTCGGTTGGGCGCTCTGCGCGGATCGGCAGCAGATCGCTGCGCAGCCAGGCCTGGATTTCGCGCGCCTTGGCGCGCAGCTTTACGTCGCGCGGGTACACGGCGTGAGCCGGGTGGATGTCTTCCAGATATTCGGCGATCGCCGAAGACTCCGAGAGCTGAAATTCGCCGATCGCCAGCGTCGGCACCCGGCGGGTGAGCGACAACGCCGCATAGGCCGCCTCTTTGTTCTCCTCTTTCGCCAGGTCTACCGGCTTCACGGTGAACGGAATGCCTTTTTCCGTCAGCACGACAAAGGCGGACATGGCGTACGGGCTGAAAAATTCACTGTCGGTATAAAGTTCGGTGATCGATTGAGACATCGGCGGTTCCTCGGGGTTAAGGGGGGAACATTGATCATTGTCGAGGGGAGGCTAAAAATCAATCTGTTAGGCCAAAAGTTCTTTTAGGGCAGGGTGCGCGGCGGCGCTGGCGCAATGTGATATATTTGTTGCCAACAAGTGAATTGAGTCGTACCGGGTAACATGAAGACGCAGTGGATAGAACGAGTGAAAGTGGGATGTGCGCGCCTGTGGCCGCATCCGCTGGCGGTGGGCAAGCGAGAAATGCTGATTTCCAGCGTTGGCGCCGGTTTGGGGTTGATGCTCGCCGGCTGGATCAGCCACTTTATTTTGGGTGAGGTGAACCTGTGGTTTATCGCGCCGATGGGCGCTTCGGCGGTGTTGCTGTTCGGCGTGCCCAACAGCCCGCTGGCGCAGCCCTGGTCGATCGTCGGCGGCAATGCGCTGGCGGCGACGGTGGGCGTCAGCGCCGGCCTGCTGATCCCCGATCCGGGCCTGGCCTGCGGCGTGGCGGCGGCGGTGGCCATCGGCCTGATGTTCAAGCTGCGCTGCCTGCATCCGCCGGGCGGCGCGGTGGCGCTGACCGCTATCCTCGGCGGCCCCGGCATTCATCAGATGGGCTACCACTTCGTGTTGTACCCGGTGTTGCTGAATTCGGTGCTGCTGGCGGCGCTGGCCATTCTGTTCAATAACCTGGCCGGGCGCCGCTATCCGCACGCGCTGGCGCCGGCGGAGGCCAAACCGGCCAATCTGCCGATCGATGCGGTTTCCATCACCCGTGCCGATCTGCACGAGGCATTGATGGAGGGGGATCTGTTCGATATCGATGAGGACGATCTGCAGGAGATCCTGCTGCGCGCTGAGCAGCTGGCGCATCAGCGGCAAAGCAAGACCGCCTGATCAGCCCAGCGTTTTGCGGTAAAACACCACCCGTTCCGTTTCGGCAAAGCCCAGCGCGGCATGCAGGCGCTGGGAGTCCAGATTGGCGATATCGGTATCCGACGCCAGCTCGCTGCAGCCTTGCTGCTTGGCCCATTCCTGCACCTGTGCGATCAATCGCGTGGCCCAGCCCTGGCGGCGGGCGCGTTCGACGGTATAGATCCCTTCCAGAAACGCCACCGGCGATGACTCGCAGCCGTTGACGTAATCGTAGCGTAGCGCCACTTCGGCAAAGCCGATGAAAGCGCCGTCCAGCCCCCGCGCCATAAACGCGGTGTGGTGCGGCGAAGCCAATATTTCGCGCATCTCCGCGCGGTGCTCTTCAGGCGAGCTGGATGGCCACAGCGCCGCGCGCAGCGCCAGCCAGGCGTCGAGGTTGTCGTGGTCGCAGATGACGATCATGCGGGATCCTTATGAGTCGGAATAATCAGGTATGCCGAGAGGGAAGTGTGGCACGGCGGCGGGAAACAAAAAAGCCATCCCGGACAGGATGGCTTGTAAGGCTGTGAAAACAGCTAAAATTTGGTGGCCCCTGTTGGGTTTGAACCAACGACCAAGCGATTATGAGTCCCAAGTTAAACTCATATAAAACAATAAATTACTAATTTTTCAATGTGTTGTACCGTCGAATAGTGGAGGATTTTAAAGTATAGTGACTAGATGTGCTGCCATTTTGCTGCCACTTCTTGATAACCCTCAATCAAGCAACTGAGAGAGCTGTTTTTTGTACAATCTTTGGGACTTAAAGTTGTTGTCCTCATCAAATAAGACATGACAATCATGAGTAGACTTCAATGGAAATAAGTCTTCAGGTATTTCTTTTAAATTGAATGGTGCAAGGTATCTGCGGTGAAAATCAGAGTAAGAATAGTATCTTTTGAAGGTAAGTTGTTCTGCTGACGGTCCCTGAGCTATGTTTGCGGAGCCGCTAATGGACTCGACATAATCTTCCGATACCCCACAGTATATCTTCGCGTGCGAATTTGTGTTTTTGATAGCCGAAGTAATAGCTTTTGGAGTAAAGTCAAACCTTTCAAGGGTTTTATAATCCAAATATTCAGTTGTAACTGCTTTTTTAAAGCTGTTTAAGGTTTGTGTCTTGGTTACAATACTTAATTTAGGTGAGTGGCTTTGTGATAGTATTTCCTTCCACAACTTTAATGTTTTATCAGCAGGGGATTTATAATAGCCAACATAGGGGAATATTAAATAAGTTTTATCAAAGACAAGTTCCCATCTGACTATTATTTTCTTTAAAATTTCTAGTGAGTCACTTTTTGTTAGAGTGCCATCAATCTTGTCATTTAGATCTTGGGTATTAGTTATGTTTGCGAGTAAGAAATCGTCTGATGTGAAGCCACAGTGATTGTAGTCTTTATAAAATAACGCTTTATGTTCTGTTCCGCAAGAGCACTTAAAATTGATTGCTACGAGTACTTTTTCAGGTAGGAATCCGTAACCTTTGATATCAATTATTGTATAATCATTTATTGCACTAGCAAAGTTATTGAATTTTTCATCAATTTTTTGATGAGCTATTAACTCTAAATTGTCATCACAAGTTTCACAACTGTACAATGATATTGTATTGGAATTATAACTCGGCGCGTCTTTAAATATGTCTCCGTTATATTCAAATATTGTATCTATTTCTGTAAGATAAGATGGATCCTCGTGACTGTAATCTAGAGCGTAATCTTTCTTAGCACCACTTATAATATATGACTCTTCTGGATTGAGGCACGGAATGCTTATTTCTTCACCGCAAGCATCGCATGTACAGACCATTTCTCCGTCATCATTTTCACCAGGAAAAATTGTTACGTGATACTCTATCACCTCCTCACAATGAGGACAGCTGCCTTTGTATTTTCTTTTGTTAAAGTACACTTTTATTTTCCTTTTATGCTCAATTATCATTAATTATTGCTAATGGATTAAGGCATATAGCTTCAGATAAGTGGTCCGGAGCCAAATGAGCATAGCGCATAGTTACCTTAATATCCGTGTGTCCAAGAATACGCTGTAGTACCAAAATGTTGCCCCCGCGCATCATAAAGTGACTTGCAAATGTATGTCGTAATACATGTGACAACTGTCCGTCAGGTAGTTCTATCCCTGCTCGCTTAATAGCCCCGCGAAAAGCAGAATAGCACCCCGTAAAGATTGGTTTCGAAGCTCTTACTTTTGGGAGTATTTCGTAAAGTTCATCACTTATTGGAACGGCGCGATTTTTCTTGCCTTTGGTTTTGATGTAGGTGATCAGCCCTGGGCTGATTTGCTTGCCTGTTAGTGATTCTGCTTCGCCCCATCGAGCGCCGGTTGCAAGGCATATTTTTACGATAGTTACTAAATCTTCCGCTTTGCTTTTTTCGCACTCAGCAAGTAGTTGCTTAATTTCATCAACTGTCAGCCAGGCAAGCTCGGTTTCATCAATTTTAAATTCTCTTACGTTTTCGAGCGGGTTGGGTGAGTCCCAGTCATCCAACCTTTTTAGTTCGTTGAACATGGCTCGGAAATACGCCAGCTCAAGATTGACTGTGCGGGGAGTCACTGCTTTTACCCGATCAGAACGTGTGATTTTCCCGCTCAAACGTTGTTCACGGTAGGTTGCAAAAAGCTTAGCGTTAAATTCAGTAGCAAGAGGGTTGCCCATGGCAAAGCAGGCAAATTCCATTGAACTCTTATGCTTGAGACCATCAGAGAGTGTGACTCCATGTGCATTGAACCAAGTTTCAACAAGGTCAGTCACTCTTCTCTTATCAGCTTTTTCTCCTAACCAGGGTTTGTCCTGCGCTTGATCCTTAATGTGGCGCTCAAAGGCCATGGCTTCGCCCTTGGTGGCAAATTGGCGACGGATGCGCCGCCCATACCTGCCGTTGGGGAAGACCTGAGCCTGCCATTTACCATTAGCTAACTTTGAAACAGCCATAATCAGTTTTTAGAGCAAATTCGTTTTGATTTACTGATAGTGCCGTCATTGCAAACAAATTTGCCATTAGATGTGCAGTGTGAGACGCCACCTTTTTTCCCAGAGCATGGGTAATTGCGAGCATATGATGGCTGTGTTGCCAAAAACACTAAACCTAACGTTACGATTGCCATTAAATTTTTCATGCTAGTAGCCTCGACTTATTTCCGTATAAAGTCGTATTCGCTTATTCTGTAAATGCTGTTTTGCTGATCACCCTACCGTTAACCTCAATATCCGATGAGGTGCATTCAAAGGATGCGGGGCCGTTCTCAACGCGTAAGCGTCCGCCAGGAAGACGATAAACTTGTCTGATACTCATAAAGCCATCTATTTCGATCAACCAGACTCCATCGTTGATTTCTCCCGTGAACTCATCCACTAGATAGAACGCATTTTCAAACTTCACAATAAATGGGGCCGATGTGTCTTGAGGGATGAGGCGAGCGTCGTAACGAACTTGCTCAGTGGAGGAAAAAAAACCATTTGAGATTTCTTTTAATTGCAAAAGCAATCCACTATCACCATCCACTTTTGGCATGGGTGAGCCTTGCCCGGTAGTTAGCCAAAGCATAGATGCACCCGTATCAAGATGGCATGCAATAAGCCAGTCATGAGGAAAAGTATCACGCATCCAGCGGTTTGCCATTGTGCTCTGAGATACTCCGAGGTGATCGCACAATGCCTGTCTGGTACTGAATCCATAGGCTTTAAGGATGCGAGTTATCGCATCCTTAAAGCCACTTTGTGATGATATGTTGTATTTTTGGATCGCTTTTGGGGTTTCTTTTGTGTTTGGCATATTTAAAATGCGATCCAATTATCGGTTTTGTGGTTTTCGGAATGATTGCGAATAGTTCCGAATAGTGAAGTTTTAAACACAAACTGAGGAATAGTGCATCATGAAAAGTAATTTTTCAATGCGCCCCAGCATCAATTTCGTTGTATCTGAGCCATTCATCACGCTCGATGAGTTCTGCCGTCGTACCGGTTACAAGCCAAGCTATGCCCGCCAGATGATCCGTGAAAACCGGCTTCCTATCAGCCTATCAGGAAGAAGGCCGGAGTTAACAGCCTAATCGAAATAAACATGTTTGCGTTGACGATGGAAGCGGCTCAGGGCTGCGAAGTCACAATGCAAGCCTGATAGTTCCATTTTGGGATAAAAAAGGACTTACGACATGTTTGATTATCGCGTTTCCAAACATCCACACTTTGATGAAGCCTGCCGGGCTTTCGCGCTGCGTCACAACATGGTGAAGCTGGCAGAACGCGCAGGAATGAATGTCCAGACGCTGCGCAATAAGCTGAACCCGGAGCAACCGCATCAACTTACGCCGCCGGAGATCTGGCTGCTGACTGATATCACAGAAGACTCAACGCTGGTTGACGGTTTTCTGGCTCAAATCCATTGCCTGCCGTGCGTGCCATTGAATGAAGTGGCAAAAGAGAACCTGCCGCATTACGTCATGAGTGCAACTGCGGAGATTGGGCGTGTAGCTGCAGGCGCAGTATCCGGTGATGTGAAAACCAGTGCAGGCCGCCGCGATGTGATCAATAGCATCAACTCTGTTACGCGCCTTATGGCACTCACTGCAGTTTCATTGCATGCACGTTTGCAGGCGAATCCGGCGATGGCAAGCGCGGTAGATACCGTGACGGGCCTGGGCGCTTCGTTCGGTCTGATCTGAGGTGGCTATGCTGACAAAAGAACCATCTTTTGCATCACTGCTCGTTAAGCAAAGTCCTGCAATGCACTGCGGTCATGGCTGGATTATGGGGAAGGATGGCAAGCGCTGGCATCCATGCCGCTCTCAGGATGCGCTGCTGGACGAACTGCCTACTAAAAAGCAGGGGAAACCATGGCTATTGAAGGCGATGCTGCGACTGTTCCGCTAAGCGCTGGCCTCCGCCTTAATGGGTTAAACCACATCGCGGAATTAAGGGCAAAAGTGTTTGGCTTAAATATTGATTCAGAACTGGAGCGCTTTATTAGCGATATGCGGGACCAGCGGGATATTAACCATGAGCAGAATAAACGCGCACTAGCCGCAATATTCTTTATGGCAAAGATTCCGGCGGAACGTCATAGCGTCAATGTTAGTGAACTGACGACCGACGAAAAGCGGGAGCTGATTAAAGCAATGAACCATTTCCGTACAGTGGTGAGTTTATTTCCAAATCGGCTAGCCATGCCGAATTAACCCACAACCGAAATTAAAGGCGTAAACCCGCCGGGCTTCTTATTGCCCAAATTCAGGAGAAACAACAATGCGAAATATTGAAACCCGTATTACCAAAACAGGACCAGATGATGCTGGCCTTAACCAGATGCTGACTGATGCACGCATGGAAGAACGCAGGGCACGTGCTGCGGCAATGGCTGCCCGTCTTGATAGCCTGACCTGCCATATCACGTCACGCCAGCTTAACCACATTGAAGCGGCGGAGCTGCTGCGTATTGCGGCTGAAAACATTCAGAACGAAGCTCAGGAGATCCACTGATGGCAGATTCAATGGACCTTGTACAGCAACGCGTTGAAGAAGAGCGCCAGCGCCACATCCACACCGCCCGCAACAGGACGCCGGGCGTTTCTCGTGTGCTTTGCATTGATTGCGATGCACCGATCCCGCCAGCTCGCCGTCGCGCTATTCCGGGTGTGCAGTGCTGTGTCACTTGTCAGGAGATTGCGGAGCTGAAAGGTAAACATTACGTAGGCGGTGCTGTATGAGTACTATCCTGAAATGGGCGGGAAATAAAACCGCAATAATGCAGGAACTGATTAAACACCTTCCTGCGGGCCAGCGACTGGTTGAACCTTTCGCGGGTTCCTGTGCTGTGATGATGGCGACAGACTATCCTCATTATCTTGTCGCGGATATTAATCCAGACCTGATTAATTTTTATCAGGTGATTAAGAATGATGTTGAATACTTCATCAAAGAGGGCCGATATCTTTTTGAAGCCCGTAATGATTCAGAAGCATATTATAAGACGAGACAGGAGTTTAACTTGCGCAATGGTGGCGCAATTGAACGCGCATTGTATTTCTTATATTTAAATCGCTATGGTTATCGCGGACTGTGTCGCTATAACTTGAACGGCTATTTTAATGTTCCTTACGGTAATTATAAAAAACCGTACTTCCCTGAAAACGAAATACGCGCATTTGCTGAAAAAGAAAAACGCGCAACGTTTATCTGCGCCAGCTATGACGAGACACTTGCGCTGCTGCAGACGGGGGATGTTGTTTATTGTGATCCGCCATATGACGGCACATTTAACGGATATCACACAGCAGGTTTTACAGAGGATGATCAGTACCATCTGGCGTCTATTCTTGAACGCAGGGCATCAGAAGGCCATCCGGTTATCGTGTCCAACAGCGATACGTCTCTGACCCGTTCGCTTTATCGTGATTTTACCCGCCATCGTATAACCGCTAAGCGCAGCATGGGCGTGGCTGCCGGTGATAGTAAAACTGCAGTAGAAATCATTGCCACAAAATCGGCATGCTGGTTTGGTGTTGATTTAGCGTCTGGTCCTGATGTCTCGGTGGAAACTGAGGTGCGGGCGTGGCAGTGAGTAAATTCACATTACATCATGCACAAACCACCGGCGGCTCGAATGAGGCCGCCGTGGCCTTTCCATGGAATGCCCCAAAAAAAGCGGTTAACCCGTATCTGGACCCGGCGGAAGTTGCGCCGGAGTCTGCGCTTTCAAACCTCATCACTCTGTATGCTGCGGATAACGAGCAGGAGCATCTGCGCCATGAGGCGTTGAGTGATGAGGTTTGGGAACGCTATTTCTTTAATGAATCCCGTGATCCTGTCCAGCGTGAAATTGAGCAGGATCGGCTGATTAGCCATGCCAAAATGGCCTGCGAACAGCAGCGTGTTAATCCCGATTTGGTGATTATTGCCGATGTAAGCGCCATGCCTGCCCATATCAGCAAGCCTTTGCTGGAGCGGATTAAATACTTCAATACCCTGGGACGTCCGAAAGCGTATTCCCGCTATCTGCGCGAAACTATCAGACCGTGTATTGAGCGGCTGGAACGCGTGCGGGGCTGCCAAATGTCCGCCTCGTTTCGGTTCATGGCGAGCCAGGACGGGCTGGAGGGGCTGCTGGTACTGCCTGAAATGAATCAGGATCAGGTCAAGCGCCTTTCCACGCTGGTTGCGGCACATATGAGCATGTGTCTTGATGCGGCCTGCGGTGATCTGTTTGTCAATGACGATGTTAAACCAGAAGAAATCCGTCAGGCATGGGAAAGGGTTGCTGCAGAAGCCATGCGCCTTGAGGTCATCCCTCCTGCCTTTGAGAAGTTACGCCGCAAAAAGCGCCGCCGCAAGCCGGTGCCTTATGAACTGATACCACCGTCGCTGGCGCGCATGCTGTGCGCGGACTGGTGGTATCGCAAATTGTGGCAGATGCGCTGCGAGTGGCGGGAGGAGCAACTGCGTGCCGTCTGCCTGGTCAACAAGAAAGCGTCCCCGTATGTCAGCTATGAAGCCGTGATCCACAAACGCGAGCAGCGCCGCAAATCGCTGGAGTTCTTCCGCTCGCATGAGCTGGTCAACGAAGACGGTGACACGCTGGACATGGAAGATGTGGTGAACGCCAGCAACAGCAACCCGGCGCACCGCCGTAATGAAATGATGGCCTGTGTTAAAGGGCTGGAGCTGATCGCGGAGATGCGCGGAGACTGCGCGGTGTTCTATACCATCACCTGCCCGTCACGCTTCCACGCAACCCTCAACAATGGCAGACCTAATCCGAAATGGACCAGCGCCACTGTCCGGCAGAGCAGTGATTATCTGGTTGATACATTCGCCGCTTTCCGCAAGGCCATGCACAAGGCCGGGCTGCGCTGGTACATCGTTCGCGTTGCAGAGCCGCACCATGACGGCACCGTGCACTGGCATCTTCTGTGTTTTATGCGCAAAAAAGACCGTCGCTCCATCACCGCGCTGCTGCGTAAGTTTGCCATCCGTGAAGACCGCGAGGAGTTGGGCACCAATACCGGGCCGCGCTTCAAGTCCGAGCTAATCAACCCGCGCAAGGGCACGCCGACAAGCTACATCGCCAAATACATCAGTAAGAACATCGACGGGCGCGGGCTGGCTAAAGAAATCAGCAAAGAAACCGGCAGATCACTGCGTGACAGCGCCGAGCATGTCAGCGCCTGGGCGTCGCTGCACCGTGTTCAGCAATTTCGTTTCTTTGGTGTTCCGGGGCGTCAGGCATACCGCGAGCTGCGCTTGCTGGCAGGTCAGGCGGTGAGAGTACAGGGCGAACGCAAAGCGGGTGCGCCGGTAATGGATAATCCGCGTCTGGATGCGGTACTGGCAGCTGCGGATGCAGGTTGCTTTGCCACCTACATCATGAAACAGGGCGGTGTACTGGTTCCCCGCAAACATCACCTTGTCCGCACGGCTTATGAGCTTAACGACGAACCGAGCGCCTACGGCGATCACGGTATCCGTATCTATGGCATCTGGTCCCCGATTGTAGAGAGCAAGATTTGCACGCACGCGATAAAGTGGAAAAAGGTTCGTAAGGCCGTTGACGTTCAGGAGGCGGCAGCCGACCAGGGCGCTTGCGCCCCTTGGACTCGTGGCAATAACTGTCCTCCTGTTGAAAATCCGAACAAATCAGGGGGGGGTACCCGATATTAAAACCATGGATGAGAAGGAGCTGCAGGAATATCTCCACAATATGGGCCAGAAGGAACGGCGGGAGCTGACAGCCAGGTTGAGACTGGTAAAACCGAAGCGGAAAAAAGCATACATACAGAGTATTTCGGAGCAGCAGCGCCTGCAGCTTGAGGCAGAGCTGACTGCCAGAGGGTTTGAAGGTAGTACATCTGAGATTGACCTGCTTCTGCGCGGCGGCGGAATTCCGTCAGGTGCCGGGCTGCGTATTTTTTACCGTAACCACCGGCTGCAGGAAGATGACAAATGGCATCAATGGTACTGACCGCAAGACTTTAACAATTCATGCTCTTAACGACCTGCGTCAGAGTGTTCTCATTGACGGATAAAAAATATTTTACATTTGAATATCAGGGGTATGCTGTACATATAAGCAGTGGATGTAAATACAGGTATTGTGTATCCGTGGTCGTGATAGGAGGGAAGATGCAGGATTATCTTTTGGAGTCGTTGAAGCTCCAGCGCATTGATTTTTTTATTAAGCTTGTAGCGGCTAGTGAGTGCAGTGACGAAGAAAAGCGACTGGCTATCCAGTGGGTATCAGAGCTGACTGACGAACTCATGGCGAAAATCCGCAGCCATGAATACAGCCGGTCCATGGACGTCACCAGTTAATGGGGTCTGTATGCGCATTGAAATAATGATCGATAAAGAGCAGAAGATTAGCCAGGCAACACTGGACGCTCTGGAAGCTGAGCTTAACCGCAATCTGCAACCTATTTACCCAAAAACAGCGATTCGTATTCGCAAAGGATCGGCAAACGGTGTTGAGCTGAGCGGCTTAAAGCTTGATGAAGACAAAAAGCGAGTGATGGAAATCATGCAGCAGGTTTGGGAAGACGACAGCTGGTTGCATTAGAGAACGTTGCGGATGATAAAACTGGCTTTTACCGTCCGCAAGGTTGAACAACGAGCCTTGCGAGGCGTTAGTCATGGGCAGTAAGAAAGTGATTGAAAACGCTACCGTAAGTGCTTTGTTCACATGGAATTATGGTCAGAGCGACAACATAAGAGCGCTTTGTTGTTTATCATAAGTAACTTGAAGTTTATGGAGGATTCTGATGGTATACGTTAAAAAACAACTTGTTGGTTGCTTTGGCAAAAAGGAGTTTCAGTGGACAACGGCTCAATTACCTTCTTTGATATTACAGCATGCGGTTTTTATCGTTTGAAGAATAAACCCGAAGAGCTTGATTACAAATTTGGCGATCTTTTGGGTGTTTTGGATGATCTCGAGGATTGGCTCAAAGATAAAAATTTTGAGCAGACTTTGCCATGGAATAAGGAAGAGCAACCTCTGCGAACACGAGTTTACAGTCGAGGTCTGGTTAGAGATAGTAAGACTAAAGATGCAGTAATTGTTTTATACCGTGAAGTTGGAAACGGTAACGGAATACATGGTATCAAGGTTGGTTCGAAAGTTACTGGTGATAGCAAAGGAACAGTCAGGGCTGGCAGAGAACATGGCGAAGATAAAATAATATGGGGTGAACCTTGCTATTATTGGATCATTCCCGAGCTGAACAAAATAGCATCAATTAGATTTCCTCATTCTTTCGCTGACACTTATCTGTTTGCACAGTATTTCCTTCAACATGTTAATAATAATAGCAAGTTAGGTAAAAGAACTAAATCTAAGCGTACATTCGAGTCAGCCAAGACTCCTGGTCGTTGTGTGGATGTCTACAATACTAAGTTTCAATATAAAGATGGTAAGAAAGAGATAAACTGTATATTCAAGTTTGTTTTGGAGGAAACAAAATTGAAGGCGGCAGAGGAAAATTTTGAAAGGTTGAGGCATAAAATTACGCACACCTTGATAAAGGATACGACAGTAGTAAATCAGAAGGACGCAAGGCAGCCATTATTGAAACTAACAAGCGTAGCTTTAGCGTCTCTTGTTGGAGAAGATAAACGGAATAAGCTTATTGGGGCACCTCCTGTTTTGAAACAACCTCGAAGAATTGAGGTTAAAATTGATGGTGCGCCATCATCTGATGAGCTTAGAAATCTTTTCTCAATGCGAGGTGAAGAATCTGAATGGGATGTTGGTTTTTTACTGGCTGATCGTGCTAATCCGGTTTGGCTCAGTACCTATGTAGCAAGGACTAAGCTCCCTCTTCATGATTCGGACGGATTTGAGCATTACTCAGCGCGTTTTTTAATGGATGAGATAAATAAAATTCGTGATGATTTAATCAGTGAAGTAAAATATGCTGAGGAAGCATCTATTAATGAATCTGAAGCTGCATCCACAAAAAAGATAGCGGAAGGTTGATATGACAGAAACGGAAGGTTTGATAATAACAGTTGCGAAACAGCAGGCAATAAATTTTGTTGCTGTTGTTTTGTGCTGCGTTATAAGCTATTTTTCGTTCAAGAGTTTTTCTTATAATGATGCAAAAGATATTTTAGGTGTACTTATTAATATTTCTGCATCTATATTTACCATCGTTGGTTTATGGGTTGGGTTTTTATATCCTAACGCAATGAATAGTATCGTTAAAGATGATATCAGTTATATAAAAAATGAGCATGACTCACCAAGAATCGAAAAGCTAGTTTATACAATTATTACATCTGCTTTTGTAATGGCAGGAATTCTCATTTTCTTTTTGGTTAAGGCAATGTTTCATGCCTTACCTGTATATAATGCTAATAAAGAGTTATTCAAGTATATCGGGATTTTCTTTATCTATTTTATGAGTTGGATGCAGTTGAAGTGTGTTATGAGTCTGATTTTGAGTAACTTACATTTTGTAAATCACTTACATGGACGTTTAGCAAAAGCGAAACTGGAGCACTATGATGAATAAAATATTCGCATTGGCATGAGCCAATGCGAATATTTAACCTAGATTGAAGAAAGTTATCTTTTTGGATGGGAGTCGTTGTCCAAAGTAAGCTTTGCATGACTATGCCGCATGAATCCGCATGAATCCGCATGAATCCGCATGATCGTTTGCGGATCGTTTTAGCTGAGGCCAGCAAGAAATGGCGGGCTTTTGCTTATGTCATGCAGGTGCATGAAAACCACTACATAAAGCGGGCAGGTGTGGTGGGGATACGATTGCGCGCGCAGTCCTAAACGGCAATAATTAACTTTTCAAAACCTCAATTGGGAAAAATAATGTTTATCTGCGAAAACCATATCATCGAACCAAACGTTAAAAATCATGTTCGTCTTCAAACTGACAACAACACTTGTGTGTTTTGTAATGATGTTACAAAATGCCTAGATACTGATTCGCCAGAAGTTCGAAATTTGCTAAAAGCTATCTTACGTTATAACTTTGATGAAGTTCACTATAATACTCATATTGGTGGTGATTATTTCACAGGATTTTTATTAGCGGAGGATTATATATTTAACAAGGATGTCCAAAATCAAAGTGTTGCATTTACTGATCTTGATAGTGAAGTATGGAGTATGGGGTTCGAAACTGATGGTGAGATTAATATACACTCTGGGTATGATCAAGATGGCATGATGAATATGCCGCTTATGTCAATTGTTAACTCACCTCATCCATTTATTGAAGGGTTGTCTAAGAAACTTGTGGAGGCAAATTATCATGAGTTTGAAAATGAATTGAGGGATATCATTAAAGACTATGGTAATTCATTTGCCAAAATAATTGAGGGTTGTTCTGTAGTTTATCGTGCTCGTGTAGGGACTGCTGGTTATAAAAAAACTCATGAAGATTATAATCGTGAAGGTAAGAAAATATTCGTTCCATACAAAAATAAAGAAATAGGTTCTGTTCCCCCTCTCAAGGCTACATCAGGAAGAGCTAATAGGGTAGGTGTTTCATACTTATATTGCGCGACTGACAGCTATACCGCTATTGCTGAGGTGAGACCTCATCCTACAGATGTAGTTTCTTTAGGTAAATTTAGCGTATCACGAGCTTTAAAAGTATTCGATTTTTCACACCCAAATTTATTAGACTTTATCGAAAGTGGCGATGCTTTATTGAGAATGATTCCTTACGCTAAAATGGCAAGTATTTATAATACCGCTACACCACCCTCTTTGGAGGGAAGGTATAGTGTTTCGCAACTCATATCTGACTGCATAAGAAAGGAAGGGTATGATGGCATACAGTTTTCAAGCACTGTTGGTGAAGGGAAAAATTTAGTTGTATTCAATCCTAGCGATATGGAATTTATTGAGGGGAGTTCCACGGTAATTGAAATTGACAAAGTACAATATACATACGAAGAAAAGCAAGTCGTAGGGATGAATGATCAGTGGGAAATTTATTATAGTGAGGTTGAGTAGGTAAAAGTGGCTCCGCAGTTTTTACGGAGCCCACTTTTATGATGTTAATCTAATGAATATGAGTCGAATTTTATTATTTTATCCCCGAGCCAATTATTAATCTCGTCCATTCTTTTCTGTAATGGAATAAGCTCATTCCGTACAAACACATTTGCCGCTTTCTCCACATCCCCAAACTCCCCCACATTATTCGGCATAATTCCCATCATCTGCGGCGGCACTCGATGTGCCGCCATCATGTCATCACGGCTTACGTTCTTGATATTCAGAAACTCATCCTTTGCCGCGACTTCTGACAGTGGGATGATTTGAATCCCGTCCTTTTTGCCGTTGGGCGAGTACATAAACAGGTTGCGGAAGTTACCCGGACCTTTGGCGCTTTTCATTGCCTGGCGGATGTTTGTAGTGGTCAAGTAATACTGGCCACGGTTTTACAGTAAAAATGATACCTGTTCTCGGTCTCTTCCGGCGTCAGCCCTCCGTTATAGTGGTGTGGTCTGACGCTATTGTAGTAGTTCAATATGTAATCATTAATTTGCTGCCGGGCCTCGTCCCTACCTGCGTAACCATCCGTCGGCACCCATTCTGTTTTCAGACTGCGGAAGAAGCGTTCCATCGGGCTGTTATCCCAGCAGTTTCCCCGCCGACTGACGCTTTGGTTTATTCTGTAACGCCAGAGAAGTTGTTGATATTTAAGGCCTGTATACTGGCTTCCCTGGTCGCTATGGAACATGACATCACGCGGTTGACCACGCGTTTCATGGGCCATCCGCAGGGCACTGCTTATCAGTGCGGTATCGGCATGTGCTGACAGACTCCAGCCGATAACCCTGCGGGCAAAAAGATCCATAACAACCGCCAGATAGCACCAGCGATTTCCTGCCCAGATATACTTAATATCTCCGCACCATACCCGGTCTGGCTCCGGTACAGTGAACTGACGCTCGAGCAGATTCGGCAGGCAGGTATGCACCTGACGAGCATTTTTGTACTGATGTTTTCCGGGCTGACAACTGCTCAGGTTCAGATATTTCATCATACGCCCGGCACGATAGCGGCTCATCGGGACGCCATTTTGGACCAGCATCTCAGCTATAGTGCGCGCCCCCGCAGAGCCCCGGCTCTGGTTCCACGCCCGTCGTATTTCGCTGTACAGCCTGACACGCGCCGGATTAACCGTATCGCTTCGTTTTCGCCAGTACCGGTAACTACTGCGGTGTATTCCCAGAGCAGAACAAAGGCTGATAACCGTATGGCTGTCACTCAGTCTGGCGACTATCGTGAACCGTTCAGCGAGTCGGACATCAAGAGTGCGGTAGCCTTTTTTAATATCGTATTCTGTTCCTCCAGGCGGCGAACCTGCTTTTCCAGCTCGCGAATACGTTGCTGCTCTGCAGTAATGGGTGTTGCAGAGGGCGTAATTCCCTGACGCTCTCGCCTGAGCTGGCGCACCCAGCTCTCAAGCGTGGTAGAACCGACATTCATCGCTTCACTGGCTTGTCGATATGAGTAGCCCTTATCAACAATCAGCTGTGCACATTCCAGCCTGAACTCTGGGGTGAATGTACGTTTGGTTTTCTTGTTCATTAAGTCACCTGTTGTGTGTTGAGGTGAGGGTATCACCTTTAATCAGGTGGCCAAATTTACTATGCCACTACACCCCTGGACTAATCGATCACGCTCCGCCACACCCATTAAACAGTGGTCAAGGCCACATGAATTTCTAACAAGAAACCCGCCTCGGGGGTTTTTTTATTGGAGGCAGTAAAAATTCTGCTGCCATTTTGCTGCCAATGAGGTTCTATTAAATAAAAAAGCCACTCGTCAGAGTGGCTTTTTTATATGATTTTAAAACAAAAATTTGGTGGCCCCTGTTGGGGTTGAACCAACGACCAAGCGATTATGAGTCGCCTGCTCTAACCACTGAGCTAAGGGGCCAAGCCGCGAGATTATAGGGAATCCTTAAGCATCGGTCTACTGTTACCCGCCCGTATGTTGCTTTTCTGCGCAGTTCTAGCCTGTTGTAATTGCTGGCGGATTTTGCGATAACCGCAGTAAATCCCTGCAATGGACTCACGATACTCATGGAACTTCTGGCGCCCAACCTGCGGGTGGTGTTTTGCGGCATCAATCCCGGCCTTTCTTCCGCCCATCAGGGCTATCCTTTCGCCAACGGCAGCAACCGCTTCTGGAAGGTGATCCATCAGGCCGGCTTTACCGCGAGCCAGCTGGCGCCGGAGCAGTGGCAACAGCTGAAGGACAACGGCTGCGGTATTACCGCACTGGTGGCGCGCCCGACGGTGGCAGCCAGCGAGCTGTCGCGCGATGAGCTGCGCAGCGGTGGCGAGGCGCTGCAAGAGAAGATCCTGCGCTATCAGCCGCGTGCGCTGGCGATTCTGGGCAAGCAGGCGTTCACCACCGCCTTCGGGGTGAAAAACGCGCCCTGGGGCAAGCAGGTGATGATGCTGGGGGAAACCGAGGTGTGGGTATTGCCCAACCCCAGCGGATTGAACCGCGCCACGCTGGAGCAGCTTACCGCCAGCTATCGTGAGCTGTTCCTGGCGCTGCAATGACATAAGGGAGTGTGCGATGACATCGATGATGAAAGGCTGTTTGATGGCGCTGCTGTTGGTGACCGGCGCCGCGCAGGCGGGGCATTCGCCGCAGGAAGTGCGCAACCAGCAGAACGTGCTGGAGTTTTATCGGCAGGGGCTCAACAACAAGGATTTTGCGGCGGCGCGGCCGTTTTTGGGTGAGCAGTACAAGCAGCATAACCCCAATGCCCAAGACGGCGTGGAGGGATTTCGTCAATTTGTCGAGCTGCTGAAAACGCGTTACCCCAACTCGCACAGCGAGATTAAACAGGCGTTCGTCGACGGCGACTACGTGATCCTGCATGTGGAGGTCAGCGGACGCGAGGCCGGCAAGACGGCGGCGATCGTCGATATCTTCCGTCTCGACAGCGCCGGAAAAATCGTCGAGCACTGGGACGTGACGCAGCCGGTGCCGGAGAAGACCGCCAGTGGCAACAGCATGTTCTGAGGCATAAAAAAACCCCGGCAGGCCGGGGTTTTTTGTTTTTGATGCGGCAGCCGGACTTAGTCGTCCAGGAAGCTGCGCAACACTTCGGAGCGGCTTGGGTGACGCAGCTTGCGCAGCGCCTTGGCTTCGATCTGACGAATACGCTCACGGGTAACGTCAAACTGCTTGCCTACCTCTTCCAGCGTGTGGTCGGTGTTCATGTCGATACCGAAACGCATGCGCAGCACTTTCGCTTCGCGCGCGGTCAGGCCGGCCAGCACGTCGTGGGTGGCGGAACGCAGGCTTTCCGAGGTCGCGGAGTCCAGCGGCAGCTCGAGGGTGGTATCCTCGATGAAGTCGCCCAGATGCGAATCTTCGTCGTCGCCGATCGGTGTTTCCATCGAGATTGGCTCTTTGGCGATCTTCAGCACCTTGC
The DNA here is from genome assembly GCF_009707615.1 of Serratia sp. YC16. Lineage (NCBI taxonomy): Bacteria > Pseudomonadati > Pseudomonadota > Gammaproteobacteria > Enterobacterales > Yersiniaceae > Serratia > Serratia sp. YC16. Next base: position 253,415 of record NZ_WLYN01000004.1, read on the forward strand.
GGATCTTGTCTTCCGGCATCAGCATGCGCTCGGCCAGCTCTTCCGGCGTCGGCTCGCGGCCCATCTCTTGCAGCATCTGGCGCGAAATACGGTTGAGCTTGTTGATGGTCTCAATCATATGCACCGGAATACGGATGGTGCGCGCCTGGTCGGCGATGGAGCGGGTGATAGCCTGACGGATCCACCAGGTGGCGTACGTCGAGAACTTGTAACCGCGGCGGTATTCGAACTTGTCTACCGCTTTCATCAGGCCGATGTTGCCTTCCTGGATCAGATCCAGGAACTGCAGGCCGCGGTTGGTGTATTTCTTGGCGATAGAAATAACCAGACGCAGGTTGGCCTCAACCATCTCTTTCTTCGCGCGGCGAGCTTTCGCTTCACCGATCGACATGCGACGGTTGATGTCTTTGACCTGCTCGATGGTCAGGCCGGTTTCTTCTTCGATCTGACGCAGTTTCTGCAGGCTGCGCTGCACGTCTTCAGCAACGTCTTTCAGCTTTTCCGACCATGGCTTGGCCATCGCCAGCGCGGCTTCAAACCAGGAATCGCTGGTTTCGTTGCCGGCGAACAGGGTGACGAAGTTTTTCTTCGGCATTTTGCACTGTTCAACGCACAGCTTCATGATGATGCGTTCCTGGGTGCGAACGCGGTCCATCATGGTGCGCATGCTGTTGACCAGGAAGTCGAACTGTTTCGGCACCAGGCGGAACTGCTTGAACACTTCAGACAGCTTCAGGATCTCGTCCGCGGCGCTGGCATGGCTGCGGCCGTTTTTCTTGATCATCTGACGGGTTGCTTCGTACTGATCGCGCAGCTCGGCGAACTTCTGACGCGCCAGCTCAGGATCGATGCTGTTGTCGTCTTCGGTATCGTCGTCTTCGGCGTCCTCATCTTCGTCGTCGTCGTCTTGCTCTTCGCTCGACAGTTCAGAACCGATGTGGGTGGCGGTTGGGGCGATGTCCTCTTCCGCGTTAGGATCGACGAAGCCGGTGATCAGGTCGGACAGGCGCGCTTCGCCCGCTTCGACACGATCGTACTGCTCAAGCAGATAGGTGATGGCTTCCGGGTATTCGGCAACCGAGCACTGAACCTGGTTGATGCCGTCTTCGATGCGCTTGGCGATGTCGATTTCGCCTTCGCGCGTCAGCAGTTCGACGGTACCCATTTCGCGCATGTACATGCGCACCGGGTCGGTGGTGCGGCCGATTTCGGATTCCACGCTGGACAGAACCTGTGCGGCGGCTTCTTCCGCATCTTCGTCCGTGCTGTTCGAGTTTTCGGCGAGCAGCAGGTCATCGGCGTCCGGTGCTTCTTCCATCACCTGGATGCCCATGTCGTTAATCATCTGGATGATGTCTTCGATCTGATCGGAGTCGACGATATCTTCCGGCAGATGGTCATTGACCTCAGCATAGGTCAGATAGCCTTGCTCCTTACCACGGGTGACAAGTAGCTTCAGCTGTGACTGCGGGTTTTGCTCCATAAGACGGTATCCACACTTCAGAGTATTTAGGTTGGTGTCGGTCGGCGAAACCGCCAACAATAGCATTTGGGGCGTTTTCGTTATCGCCGCGGCCCACTATGGCGGCACTGTGCAGGGCTCTGCCCTCGCAATTATCGGCACTTAAGCCGTTTGGTATTCAGTTTTTCTTCGCTAAAACCTGGTTGAGAGAACGGACTTCTTCACGTTCCTCCGGGCTCAGGCCGCGCGTTCTGGCCTGGGCGATCAGCGTTTCCAGCCGTTGCTCGAGCACCGAGTCGTACAGGCTGGCCAACGTATCCAAAAAGGTCTGTTCGACCATGTCCTCAACGATCATATGGTTCCATGTCGCCAAGGTTTCAAGCTGCTGGCTGAATTTGTTGTCGCGATACAGCTCCAGCAATTGCCCGGTAGTCAGGCCCGGCTGCGCCAAACAGGTCTGCACCAGTTCGACGAACAGCGGCAATCCCGCCTGTTTGGTCTGCTCCAACCCTTCCAGCGAAGGGATAAGTGTAGCCAACTGCGGATTTTGCACCAGTAACCCTATCAGTATACGCATGGTTGTGCGTTTTAGCTGGGGCGCCTGATAAGGATTCGCATTTTCAGCCTGCTTGGGCATCAGCTTGTCGAGCTGGCTGTCGTCCAGCAGCCCCAGCTTGTTGCCGAGCTCCTGGCGCAGGTACAAGCGCAACGTTTCGCCCGGCACCTGAGTAATCAGCGGCAGCGCCAGCGTGCTCAGCTTGGCGCGCCCGTCCGGGCTGCTCAGATCCACCTGCGGCAGCAGGCTTTCGAACAGGAACGTGGACAGCGGTTGCGCCTGCTCCATTCGCTGCTCGAAGGCTTCTTTGCCTTCTTTGCGCACCAGCGTGTCCGGGTCTTCACCGTCGGGTAAAAACATGAACCGCAGCTGGCGCCCGTCGTTCAGGTACGGCAGCGCGGTTTCCAGCGCTCGCCAGGCCGCTTCACGGCCGGCGCGGTCGCCGTCGTAACAGCAGACGACGTTGTCGGTGGCGCGGAACAGCAGCTGAATGTGTTCAGCCGTCGTCGAGGTTCCGAGCGAGGCGACGGCATAATCGATGCCGAATTGCGCCAACGCCACCACGTCCATATACCCTTCCACCACCAGCAGCCGCTGCAGGGTAGGGTGGTTCTGCTGTGCTTCATACAGGCCGTACAGCTGGCGGCCCTTATGGAAAACTTCGGTTTCCGGCGAGTTCAGGTACTTCGGCATGCCGTCGCCCAATACGCGGCCGCCGAAGGCGATCACGCGCCCGCGCTTGTCGCGGATGGGGAACATCACCCGTTCGCGGAAACGGTCGTACGAACGCCCCTGATCGTTAGTCACCAGCATGCCGGCATCGTTCAATGCGCGGCGCGAGTCGGCGTCGCGGCCGAAACGCTTCAGGGCGTTGTCCCATCCCGCCGGCGCGAAGCCGATGGCGAAATGGCGAATAACGTCGTCACTTAATCCGCGCTGCTGCAAATAGTTGCGCGCCGGCGCCCCGGAGGACTGCTGCAGTGACTGTTGATAGAACGCGCTGAGCTGTTCCATCAGTTGGTACAGGCTCTGGCGCTGATGGCGTTCGATCTGGGTTGGCCCGGTGCCTGCTTCGTAAGGCACTTCCAGCCCGTGCATGGTCGCCAGCTCTTCGATGGTTTCGACAAACTCGAGTCGGTCGTAATTCATCAAAAAGTCGACGGCGTTGCCGTGCGCACCACATCCAAAACAGTGATAAAACTGCTTTTCGCCATTAACGGTAAATGAAGGCGTCTTTTCGTGGTGGAACGGACAGCACGCGTGGTAGTTCTTGCCTTGCTTCTTGAGCTTCACGCGGGCGTCGATCAAATCGACGATGTCGGTGCGAGCCAGCAAGTCATTGATAAATACGCGCGGAATTCGTCCAGCCATAAGCCCTTACTTCATTAGCCTATAAACGAGAACAAGCCGCGCATTCCTTTCGGAAAGCACGGCCTTCGTATGCAACTACTCGGTCTGCGCGATTTTGAAAATCAGAAATTCACGCGGTGGGGTTGCCCCCGAAGAATTAATACAGACGAGTGCGGCGTGCGTTTTCGCGAGCCAGTTTCTTCGCGTGACGTTTCACAGCAGAAGCTTTAGCGCGTTTACGTTCGGTAGTTGGTTTTTCATAAAACTCACGACGACGAACTTCAGCTAAAACACCCGCTTTTTCGCAAGAGCGTTTGAAACGACGCAGAGCAACGTCAAATGGCTCGTTTTCACGTACTTTAATTACCGGCATGTGCCTCTCACCTCAATAAAATTCGGTTTGCTGCTGGCCAAGCGCCAGCCTTTTCAAAATGGTGCGGAATTTTACTCCAATGGATGCTGCTTTGTAAAGCATCACAGCAAATTGAAACCCGCGTCGCTCTGCCGCAACGTGCGCAATTTTGCACCGGGCGCTGATTATAGACTAATCAGAAAAAAATGCTCGTGTTTAATCGCGCGGGCATTTTCTGGATGAATCATCAACATAGGCGCGAGCCGGTGACAAGATGCGTTGCGCCGGCGGTAAATGCGGCGGAATGTGGTAGACTGGCGGCCGCACGTGAATGATGGGAAATGTAATGCGAGTACTGGGTATAGAAACGTCCTGCGATGAAACCGGAATTGCAGTGTATGACGATCAAACCGGTTTGTTGGCCAACCAATTATACAGCCAGGTGAAGCTGCACGCCGACTACGGCGGCGTGGTGCCGGAACTGGCTTCCCGCGATCACGTGCGCAAAACCGTGCCGCTGATTCAGGCGGCGCTGAAAGAGGCCAACCTGACCCCGGCCGACATCGACGGCGTGGCTTATACCGCCGGGCCGGGCCTGGTGGGGGCGCTGCTGGTCGGCGCTACCGTCGGGCGCGCGCTGGCGTTCGCCTGGAACGTGCCGGCGGTGCCGGTGCACCATATGGAAGGCCACCTGCTGGCGCCGATGCTGGAAGATAACCCGCCGGCGTTTCCGTTCGTCGCGCTGCTGGTCTCCGGCGGCCACACTCAGCTGATCAGCGTCACCGGCATCGGTGAGTATGAACTGCTGGGCGAATCGATCGACGACGCCGCCGGCGAAGCGTTCGACAAAACCGCCAAGCTGCTCGGCCTGGATTACCCCGGCGGGCCGATGCTGTCGAAGATGGCGCAGCAGGGCACGGCGGGGCGTTTCACATTCCCGCGGCCGATGACCGATCGCCCTGGGCTGGACTTCAGCTTCTCCGGCCTGAAAACCTTCGCCGCCAACACCATTCGCTCCAACGGCGACGACGATCAGACGCGCGCCGACATCGCCCGCGCCTTCGAGGATGCGGTGGTGGATACGTTGGCGATCAAATGCAAACGCGCGCTGGAGCAGACCGGTTTCAAACGGTTGGTGATGGCCGGCGGCGTGAGCGCAAACCGCACGCTGCGCGCCAAACTGGCGGAGATGATGCACAAGCGCGGCGGGGAAGTGTTCTATGCCCGTCCGGAATTTTGCACCGACAACGGCGCGATGATCGCCTATGCCGGCATGGTGCGCCTGAAGAGCGGCGCCAACCCGGAGCTGAGCGTTTCGGTGCGGCCGCGCTGGCCGCTGGCGGAACTGCCTGCGGTATAAAAAAAGGGCCGGATCATCCGGCCCTTCTGCTATTCGTCTTTCGGCTGGTCGCCGTTATCCGCCGCGTTTTTCTTCTTGCGGAACTTGCCCCAAATCTTGCCTTCCTGCCCGCGCCACAGGCGCTGAATATTGTCGTGATGCCGCATCAGGATCAGACAGGAGAGCATCGCCACCGGGAAGGTGAACTGCGGTTTGAACCACCAGACGTAGAACGGGGCGATCAGCGCGCTGACGATGGCGCCGAGCGAAGAGTAGCCGCTGAGCAGCACCGTCAGCAGCCAGGTGCCGGTCATCAGGCCGGTCAGATCCCAACCGATAGGCGCGATGGCGCCAAACGCCGTCGCCACGCCTTTGCCGCCGCGGAAGTGGAAGAACACCGGATAGATGTGCCCCAGACAGGCGGCGATCGCCGTCAGGCCGAGGTACAGCGGCGGCACATCGAGTTTATAGGCCAGCCAGACCGGCAACATCCCTTTCAGAATATCGAACACCAGCACCGCCGCCGCCGCCAGCCGGCCGCCGATGCGCAGGACGTTGGTCGCCCCGGGATTTCCTGAGCCATGCTCACGCGGATCCGGCAGCCTGGCGATCCGGCAAACCAGGATCGCACTGGAAATCGAGCCGCACAGATACGCGAAGATAATCATGCCAAGCGCGGTAGCACTCATAACGCGGTTCCGTTTAATAATGGTCGTTTTACTCGCAACATCTATGGATAATACGCACATTCCGCTGGAAGTGGTATCCGGCAAGGCCAAAAACAGAGAATGACGTGATGGATATCGTATTTATTGAAGAGCTTACCGTAATTACCACCATTGGCGTTTATGAGTGGGAACAGGGCATTCGTCAGAAGCTGGTGTTCGATATCGAAATGGGCTGGGATAACCGGCCGGCCGCCGCCAGCGACGACGTAACTGACTGTCTGAGCTATGCCGACGTCAGCGACGCCGTGATCCAGCACGTGGAGTCGAACCGTTTTGCGCTGGTGGAACGAGTGGCGGAGGAAATATCTGAAATTTTGCTTCAGCGCTTCAATTCCCCCTGGGTCCGTATTAAGGTCAGCAAACCGGGCGCTGTAGCACATGCCAGCCGGGTCGGCGTGATCATTGAGCGCGGCACTCGTCCCGCATGATTTTATGTCATTTGCTTGCAACGAAAGGCCGTTAACCTGGTCTTAATCCTGAGAATTGTTTTAGCGGCATTGTCTTTAAACATTGCCGCTTTTTTATGTGATAGCCGTTATTTTATGGGGTGAGCGAAGCACATGGCAGACATGCATTCATTGTTTATTGCGTTTGTTCTTGGGGTTGTCGAGGGATTAACCGAGTTTCTGCCGGTGTCTTCCACCGGGCATATGATCATCGTCGGCGAGTGGCTGGGCTTTACCGGCGACAAAGCCAAAACCTTTGAAGTGATTATCCAGCTGGGGTCAATCCTGGCCGTGGTGGTGATGTTCTGGCGCCGGTTGTTCGGCCTGATCGGCATTCATTTCGGCGGCAAGCCGGTGGAGCATGAAGGCAAAACCAGCGGTCAGTTGAAGCTGGGGCACATCCTGCTGGCGATGATCCCGGCGGTGGTGCTGGGCCTGGCCTTCCATGATTTCATCAAGTCGCTGTTTGCGCCGAAAAACGTGATGTACGCGTTGGTGGTCGGCGGCCTGCTGCTGCTGGCGGCGGAATGGTTGAAGCCGAAGAAACCGAGCGCGGAAGGGCTGGATGACATCACCTACCGCCAGGCGTTCATGATCGGCTGCTTCCAGTGTCTGGCGCTGTGGCCGGGCTTCTCCCGTTCGGGTTCCACCATCGCCGGCGGCATGCTGGTGGGCGTGAACCGCTATGCGGCCTCCGAGTTCTCCTTCATCCTGGCGGTGCCGATGATGATCGGCGCCAGCGGCCTGGATCTGTACAAGAGCCTGCACTTCCTGACCTGGGGCGATCTGCCGATGTTCGCCGTCGGCTTCATCACCGCCTTCGTGGTGGCGTTGATTGCGATCAAGACCTTCCTGTCGCTGATCAAACGCATCTCGTTCGTGCCGTTCGCCATCTACCGTTTTATCGTGGCGGCCGTGGTTTACATGGTGTTCCTGTAAGCCTCTATGCCAGGAAAAAACCCCGCTCAGCGGGGTTTTTTTATGCCTGATCGTTGATGATGGTTTGGCTGCGTTTCCACTCGGCCAGCGCCTGTTGGCGGCGGCGTTTCAGCTCGTCGCGGATCGCGGTGCCCTGCAGCCCGCTGGCCACCACCTCTTTGATCGATACCGCGTTCGCTACCTGATACGCCTGGCGCAGATAGTCGCCCTGCGGATAAGGGTTCTCCTCAAAGCCGGTGCGGCCGCGCGCGTCCGCTTCGCTGGTCAGGATCATCTGCTCCAGCCGCTGCGGCTTGCGCCAGACGTCGATGGCGTCGAACAACTTCAACAGGGTCTCCGGCCGCAGCTTGTTCACGGTGTGGATCAAATCATGGTACTCCGCCACCAGCTTGCTCAGATCGCGCACCGGGTTGGGCACCCGCAGCCGTTGGCACAGCGCTTCGACCAGCCGCACGCCCGCCGGGCCGTGGCCGTGGTGATGCGGCCAGAACTCTTTTGGCGTCAAGCCCTTGCCGAGGTCATGACACAGGGTGGCGAAGCGCACGTCCACCTCGGGAGTGAGGCGGGCGGCGATCGCCAACGCCATCAGCGTATGTACGCCGGTATCGATCTCCGGGTGCCACTTGGCGGGGGCCGGCACGCCGAACAGCGCGTCGATTTCCGGGAACAGCACCACCAGCGCCCCGCAGTCGCGCAGGACCTGAAAATAGACCTGCGGGCTCTGGCTCTGCAGCGCCTTTTCGGTTTCCTTCCAGACGCGTTCGGCGGTCAGCGCGGCCAGTTCACCGCTGTGCGCCATCTGGCGCATCAAAGCCAGCGTTTCGTCGGCGATGCGAAAACCCAGATGGGCGAAGCGGGCATTGAAGCGCGCCACGCGCAGTACGCGCAGCGGATCCTCGCCGAAAGCGTCGGAAACGTGGCGCAGCACGCGCGCCTGCAGATCGGCCACGCCGCCATAAGGGTCAATCAGCTCCCCATCGGCGGAACGGGCGATGGCGTTGAGGGTCAGATCGCGCCGCAGCAGATCTTCTTCCAGCGTCACGTCCGGCGCGGCATAGCAGGTAAAGCCGGTGTATCCCTGGCCGGATTTGCGCTCGGTGCGCGCCAGCGCATACTCCTCGTGAGTATCGGGATTGAGGAACACCGGAAAATCTTTGCCGACCTGCTGGTAGCCCAACGCCAGCAGCTCTGCCGGCGTGGCGCCCACCACCACCCAATCATGATCGACCACCGGAATGTTGAGCAGGCTGTCGCGAACGGCGCCGCCGACCAGATAAATCTGCACTGTTGACTCCTGAATATCGTGTAAGGCTCTGTCTATCAGATTACATGAATTGACCGTGGGATGTCGGCACCAATGAAAAGGGCGCCCGCAGGCGCCCATACTCAAACTGAACGATACTGAGATCAGTTCATCCAGCGATTGTTGTTTTTGCGGCGAGGGATCAGGTGCGGCAACAGTAGGCCCAGCAGCAAACCGACGCCGGCGACGCCGCCGCCGTACATGAACCACTGCAGGATAATGGTGCGCTGTTTGTCGTCGAGCTGCAGGTTAACGGCGTTCACCTTCTTCTGCGCGACCACCAGCTGGTTTTTCAGATCCTGGTTTTCCTTCTGCAGGCTGCTGATGGTGCTGTCGCTGCCCGCGACTTTTTCCTGCATTTCCGAGGTGCGCTGGTTCCAGGTGTTATCGATGTTGGCCAGCTTGTCGGTCAGGGTTTTCACCTGTTGTTCCAGCTCCGGCACGCGGGTGCGCAGGCTTGGCGTCTGGCTGAGCTGATCGAGCGGGATCCAGGTGGTGCGGCCTTTCGGATCGCGGATTTGGCCGTAGTTGGTGCTGTCGTTGACGCTCAGCAGGGTGACTTCTTCACCGGCGTTCAGAGTGCCGACAATACGGTACTGATTACCTGGGCCGCTATGGACGTAAGTGCTTAACTCATCGGAGATATAGCGTTTATCTTCGGCATGTGCGGCCCAAGTGATGCTGAAGCTCAGCGCGGCAAGGCAAATCAGGCGTAATTTCTGCATTAGTTCATCGTTTCTGGGTGAATTTATGGAACGATAGTAGAGCGTTCAGTCTGACGACGCAACGCCAAAACCGGAATGAGAACTATCTTACTGTGGCTGATTCTGTGAGTTGCGCAGCGTTTTATAACGTAACAGGTTTTTTCTACAGTCAGCAGGGTTAAGGCGCCGGAAATCGCGGTAAGATAATGGCAACTGTGCGTCATTGGGCAGCATGCGGCGGACCGAGCGCGCCGCGCTGAAACAGACGTGAATGCGTAACTTATTGGTGTTAAAGAATTATGACCGTTGAAATTGAACTGAAATTCATCGCCGCGCCAGAAGCGGTGGCCGCGTTGCCGCAATGGCTCGCCGCCTGGCCGCATCAGCATTCCGCGCCGCAAAAGCTGACCAACATTTACTTCGAAACGGCCGACAACTTCTTGCGCAGTCACGATATGGGGCTGCGCATTCGCGGTTTTGACGATCGCTATGAAATGACCATCAAAACCGCCGGTAAAGTGGTGGCCGGCCTGCATCAGCGCCCGGAATACAACGTCGCTATCGCCGAGCCGCAGCTGGCGTTGGCGCAGTTCCCTGCCGACATCTGGCCGCAGGATTGCGATATCACGGCGCTGCAACAGGCGTTGCAGCCGCTGTTCCGTACCGACTTCGCTCGTGAAAAGTGGGTGGTTACTTACGGCCAAAGCGAGATCGAGATTGGCCTGGATCAGGGTGAGGTGCGCGCCGGCGATCTCAGCGAAGCCCTGAGCGAGATCGAACTGGAGCTGCTGAACGGCAACACCGCCGATCTGCTGGCGTTGGCCGGCGAGCTGGCGGCGCATGGCGGGCTGCGGCAGGGCAGCCTGAGCAAGGCGGCGCGCGGCTACCATCTGGCGCAGGGTAATCCACCGCGAGAGGTGCGCCCGCTGCGGGTGCTGAAGCCGGCGGCGAAGGCGACCGTGGAGCAGGGAATGATCGCCGCCTTCGAGCTGGCGCTCAGCCACTGGCAGTATCATGAAGAGCTGTGGCTGCGCGGCGATGCGCAGGCGCGCGCTGCGGTCATCGAGGCGGTCGGCACGATCCGCCAGGCGTTGGTGATCTTCGGCGGCCTGGTGCCGCGCAAGGCCAGCGCCGATCTGCGCGCCCGCCTGACCGAACTCGAACCGCTGTTGGCGGACAAAGCCGCGCAACCCGAGAGCCTGTGCTACAGCGCCGCTTATCTACAATGTAAGTTGGCACTCACATCATGGCTGGTGAGCGGCGCCTGGCGGCCGTTTATCGACGCCAAAGCGCAGGCCAAGCTGGACGGTTCTTTCAAACGCTTCAGCGATATCATGCTGGGGCGCAGCGGCGCGGAGCTGAAAGAAGCCTTCAGCCGTACGCTGAACGAAGATGAATATCAGGAACAATTGCCGCGCCTGACGCGTCAGATTGCGGCGCTGATCCTGTTGTCGGGCGCCTACCCCGACGAGCAGACCGGGCCTTATATCGACGCCTGGCGCGAGCTGCAGGCGGCGCTGAGCGAGCGCCGCCAGGGCTGGTATGAAGCCAGCCGCAAACAGGCCTTATCGCATGCGCCATTCTGGTTAAACGGCGCGCTTCGTTAATCCAGCCGGCCCGCCAGCCGTGGGCCGCAGAACGGGTCATACACTATGTCGCCACTTTCAGCCGCGTTGCAGGCTCAGGCACAGCAGGTTGTGCAGCGTTTTCAGGAAGTTCACGGCGCAGACTGCGCCTTTAGCGAGCAAGAGCAGTGGGTGCTGGCGTCGAGCGATTTCGTCAGCGACGCGCTGCTCGCCCAGCCGGCCTGGTTGGCGACGCTGCGCGAACAGCCGCCGGCGCCCGGCGAGTGGCAACACTACGCCGCCTGGCTGCAGGACGAACTGGAAGAGGTGCGCGATGAAGCGCAGCTGATGCGCACGCTGCGTCTGTTTCGCCGCGAAACGCTGGTGCGCATCGCCTGGGCGCAGGCGCAGGGGCTGTGTTCGACCGAAGAAACGCTGCTGCAGCTGAGCGGATTGGCGGAAACGCTGATCGTCAGCGCGCGCGACTGGCTGTACCAAACCTGTTGCCGCGAGTGGGGCACGCCGTGCAACGCCGCCGGCGAACCACAGCCGCTGCTGATCCTCGGCATGGGCAAGCTGGGCGGCGGCGAGCTGAACTTCTCGTCGGATATCGATCTGATCTTCGCCTACCCGGAAAACGGCCAAACCCAGGGCGGGCGGCGCGAGCTGGACAATGCCCAGTTCTTCACCCGCCTCGGCCAGCGGCTGATCAAAGCGCTGGATCAGCAGACCATCGACGGCTTCGTCTATCGCGTGGATATGCGGCTGCGGCCGTTCGGCGACAGCGGCCCGCTGGTGATGAGCTTTGCGGCGCTGGAGGATTACTACCAGGAGCAGGGGCGCGACTGGGAACGTTATGCGATGGTGAAGGCGCGCCTGATGGGCGGGGCGGAAGACGCTTACAGCCAGGAGCTGCGCAAAACCCTGCGGCCGTTCGTGTTCCGTCGCTATATCGATTTCAGCGTCATTCAATCATTGCGCAACATGAAGGGCATGATCGCCCGTGAAGTGCGGCGGCGGGGCCTGAAGGATAACATCAAGCTGGGCGCCGGCGGCATTCGCGAAATCGAGTTTATCACTCAGGTGTTTCAACTGATCCGCGGCGGCCGCGAGCCGGCGCTGCAGGGGCGTTCGCTGCTGCCGACGCTGCAGGCGGTGGGAGAACTGGGGCTGCTGGAGAACGAGCAGGTGCGGGCGCTGAGCGCCGCTTACCTGTTCCTGCGGCGGTTGGAGAACCTGCTGCAGGCGATCGGCGATCAGCAAACCCAGACGTTGCCGCAGGATGTGCTCGATCAGGCGCGGCTGGCTTACGGCATGGGGCTGGCGGATTGGGCGGCGCTGATGGCGGCGTTGGACGCGCACATGCAGGCGGTGCGTGCGGTGTTCGACGACCTGATCGGCGACGATAGCCCGGATGTCGGCGAAGATCCCGACTATCAGCACTACCACAGCCTGTGGCAGGACGCGCTGGAGGAGAACGAGCTGGCGCCGCTGACGCCGCACCTCGATGAAGAGGGGCGCCGACAGATGCTGCGCACCATCGCCGATTTCCGCCATGACGTCGACAAGCGCACCATCGGCCCGCGCGGTCGCGACGTGCTCGATCAGCTGATGCCGCGCCTGCTGGCGGAGGTGTGCCCACGGCAGGACGCGCCGACCGCGCTGGTGCGGCTGGCGCAGCTGCTGCTGAGCATTGTCACCCGTACCACCTACCTCGAGCTGCTGGTGGAGTATCACGCGGCGCTCAGCCATCTGATCCGCCTGTGCGCCGCGTCGCCGATGGTCGCAAACCAACTGTCGCGTTACCCGCTGTTGCTGGACGAACTGCTGGATCCGGCCACGCTGTATCAGCCGGTGGCGCTGGACGCCTATCGCAGCGAGCTGCGTCAGTACCTGCTGCGGGTGCCGGAAGACGACGAAGAGCAAAAGCTGGAGGCGCTGCGCCAATTCAAACAGGCGCAGCAGCTGCGCATCGCCGCGGCGGATATCGCCGGGGCGCTGCCGGTGATGAAAGTGAGCGATCACCTGACTTACCTGGCTGAGGCGATCATCGACGCGGTGGTGCAACAGGCCTGGAGCGACATGGTGGCGCGCTACGGCCAACCGACCCATCTGCAGGAGCGCGAAGGGCGCGGCTTTGCGGTGATCGGCTACGGCAAGCTGGGCGGCTGGGAGCTGGGCTACAGTTCCGATCTCGATCTGGTGTTCCTGTTGGATTGCCCGCCGGAGGTGATGACCGACGGCGATCGCTGCATCGACGGCCGTCAGTTCTATCTGCGGTTGGCGCAGCGGGTGATGCATCTGTTCAGCACCCGCACCTCCTCCGGCATTCTGTATGAAGTGGACGCGCGCCTGCGGCCTTCCGGCGCTGCGGGGATGCTGGTCAGCACCGTCGAGGCGTTCGCCGACTACCAGCAAAACGAAGCCTGGACCTGGGAGCATCAGGCCTTGGTGCGTGCGCGCATCGTACATGGCGATCCGGCGCTGCATCAGCAGTTCGACGCGATCCGGCGCGAGATCCTGTGCAAAACGCGCGATGCGGAGGTGCTGAAGCGTGAAGTGCGCGAGATGCGCGAAAAGATGCGCAACCATCTCGGCAACAAACAGCGCGATCTGTTTGATATCAAAACCGATGAGGGCGGCATTACCGACATCGAATTTATCGCCCAATATCTGGTCTTACGCTATGCGCCGGGCGAACCGCGCCTGACGCGTTGGTCGGACAACGTGCGCATCTTCGAGCTGATGGCCAATTACGACATCATGCCGGAAGAGGAGGCGCGCGCGCTGACCCAGGCCTATGTCACCATGCGCGACGAGATCCACCATCTGGCGCTGCAGGAGCATTCCGGCAAGGTCGGCAGCGAGCAGTTCGCCGCCGAGCGTGAGCAGGTGCGCGTCAGCTGGGCCAAATGGCTGGATTAATACCTTTTTGCGGGTATTCCGGCGGTCTGTGGTAATATCTGCGCCACTAAAATTTTGTTCTTTTTTGGAGTTATCGGATGAAAGTTACGCTGCCTGATTTTCGCCGCGCCGGTGTGCTGGTGGTCGGTGACGTCATGTTGGATCGCTATTGGTATGGGCCGACCAGCCGCATTTCACCGGAAGCCCCGGTGCCGGTGGTCAAGGTCGATACCATCGAAGAGCGTCCCGGCGGCGCGGCTAACGTGGCGATGAACATCGCTTCGCTGGGGGCAACGTCCCGCCTGGTGGGCCTGACCGGCATCGACGATGCGGCGCGGGCGCTGAGCGCCAAGCTGAATGAAGTCAACGTGCGCTGCGACTTCGTCTCGGTGCCGACCCATCCGACCATCACCAAGCTGCGCGTGCTGTCGCGTAACCAGCAGCTGATCCGTCTCGATTTCGAAGAAGGCTTCTCCAACGTCGATCCGCAGCCGATGCTGGAGCGCATTCAGCAGGCGCTGCCGCAGATCGGCGCGCTGGTGCTGTCCGATTACGCCAAGGGCGCGCTCAGCCAGGTGCAGGGCATGATCCAATTGGCGCGCGCCGCCAAAGTGCCGGTGCTGATCGATCCGAAAGGTTCTGATTTTGAACGCTATCGCGGCGCGACGCTGCTGACGCCGAACCTGTCCGAATTTGAAGCGGTGGTGGGCCATTGCAAGGATGAGGCGGAACTGGTGGAACGCGGCATGAAGCTGGTGGCGGATTTCGAGCTGTCGGCGCTGCTGGTCACCCGTTCCGAGCACGGCATGACGCTGCTGCAGCCTGGCGTTGAGCCGCTGCACTTGCCGACCCAGGCGCAGGAAGTGTTCGATGTGACCGGCGCCGGCGACACCGTGATCGGCGTGCTGGCCGCCTCGCTGGCCGCCGGCAACTCGCTGGAAGAGTCCTGTTTCCTGGCCAACGCCGCCGCCGGCGTAGTGGTGGGCAAACTCGGTACGTCCACCGTGTCGCCTATCGAGCTGGAAAACGCGGTGCGCGGCCGTGCCGAAACCGGTTTTGGCGTGATGACCGAAGCGCAGTTGAAACACGCCGTGGCGCAGGCGCGCCAGCGCGGCGAGAAAGTCGTGATGACCAACGGCATCTTCGACATTCTGCATGCCGGCCACGTTTCCTATCTGGCCAACGCTCGCAAACTGGGCGATCGCCTGATCGTGGCGGTGAACAGCGATGCGTCGACCAAGCGTTTGAAAGGGGAAACACGCCCGGTCAACGCGCTGGAGAATCGCATGATCGTGCTGGGCGCGCTGGAAGCGGTGGATTGGGTGGTGCCGTTCGAAGAAGACACGCCGCAGCGTCTGATTGCCGACATTCTGCCGGATCTGCTGGTGAAAGGCGGTGATTACAAACCGGAAGAGATTGCCGGCAGTGCGGAAGTGTGGGCCAACGGCGGCGATGTCAAAGTGCTGAACTTTGAAGACGGCCTGTCGACCACCAACATCATCAAAGCGATCAAAGACGGGCGCGGCTAACGCCGGGCGACGTAAAGAACAAGGGCGCGCGGTGCGCGCCCTTGGCGGGAATTACTCGTCTTCCTGTTTGGCCGCCGGCGCCGCGCTCAGTTTACTTTCCAGCTCGGCCATGCGCTGTTCCAACAGCGCCAGCTTCTCGCGGGTGCGCAGCAGCACCTGAGTCTGTACGTCGAACTCTTCGCGGTTAACCAAATCCAGGCGGGTAAGCTGCGACTGCAGTACCTGACGGATTTTTTTCTCAACGTCTTCCCCGAATTCACGAACGCCTTTAGGCATGGACTCATGAACCTGGCGTGCGATTTGTTCGATTTTTTTCGGGTCAATCATGGCGTATCCCTTTCAGAGTTTAATAGCTGCCGCTTAGTGTAATGCGAGTTGCCCGCCGGATAAACCATTAAGCGCATTCGCCGTGCGTGGCCGAATTGTGCTTTTGCCAATTGCCCTGCCTACCCATTAGCGTTATAGTCATCCTGCTTATTCTCAGGGCGGGGTGAAAGTCCCCACCGGCGGTAAATCACCTTCTACGGTGAAAGCCCGCGAGCGCTCAGCCAGCCTGTAAAGGCCGGTTAGAGGTCAGCAGATCCGGTGTAATTCCGGGGCCGACGGTTATAGTCCGGATGGGAGAGAGTAACGGTATCTGCCGGGCTTGCGCCCGCTTGCGTTATTTTTTTAGCTATTGTTAGCTACTCCTCAAGATCGCCCTGGTTCTGGTAATCCATAATTTTTAATGAGGTTTTTTACCATGAATCAGACGCTACTTTCAGACTTCGGCACGCCGACAGAACGCGTTGAACGCGCGATCGACGCACTGCGCAACGGGCGCGGCGTGATGGTGCTCGATGATGAAAATCGTGAAAACGAAGGTGATATGATCTTCGCCGCGGAAACCATGACCGTTGAGCAGATGGCGCTGACCATTCGCCACGGCAGCGGTATCGTGTGCCTGTGCATCACCGAAGAACGCCGTCAGCAGCTTGAGCTGCCGATGATGGTGACCAACAACTCCAGCCAGTTCCAGACCGCCTTCACCGTGACCATCGAAGCGGCGCAGGGCGTGACTACCGGGGTTTCCGCTTCCGATCGCCTGACCACCATCCGTGCGGCGGTGGCAGACAGCGCCAAGCCGAGCGACCTGAACCGTCCGGGCCACGTATTCCCGCTGCGCGCGCAGCCGGGCGGCGTGCTGAGCCGCCGCGGTCACACCGAAGCGACCATCGATCTGGTCTCCATGGCCGGCTTCAAACCTGCTGGCGTGCTGTGTGAACTGACCAACGACGATGGCAGCATGGCGCATGCGCCGGAAGTGATCACCTTCGCCAAACAGCACGACATGGTGGTGCTGACCATCGAAGATCTGGTGGCCTACCGCCAGGCGCACGAGAAAAAAGCCAGCTGATAGCCGGCCGCTTTCAACGATAAAAAAGCCGCTCAACGCGGCTTTTTTTTGTGGCTACTGTTTTGACAGGCGTTCGCCGATGCGGCTGGCGTAATTCATCACGTGGAAGGTGTAGTTCTCCTCTACCGTACCCTGAAACAGATGCGCCCAGGGGCCGATGGCGTAGATGCCGAGATCTTCCCCGCCGTGCGTCTCACTTTTCAGCGGCACCAGCGCTGGCTGAATAAAGTCGGGCGCAGTGGCCTGCTCCATGGTCAATGCCGGGCGCTCGGTCAATGGGATTGTGCCGCCGGGGCCGTTGGCGAAGCCGACGGTGGTGTAAGGCTTGCCGTCGCTGCCCAGCCGCGGTTTGCCGTCGACGCCGACGGAAATGCCGAGGATGGGATTGCCTCGCTTGGCATAGCCGGCAATGGTCAGCGTGTGGCTGTGATCGCCGGTTACGATCACCAGGGTCTCGTCCAGATTGACCTTGTCGACGATGGTTTTCACCGCTTCGTTCAGCGCGACCGCGTCGCTCAGCGTGCGGTAGGCGTTACCGTTATGGCTGCCGTGATCGATGCGTCCGCCCTCCACCAACAGCAGGTAGCCTTCGGGATTCCTGGCCAAAATATCGATGGCCTTGCCGGTCATTTCCGCCAGCGAAGGCTCTCCCGCCGCGTCTTGCCGCCGATCGTGCTCGAAGTTCATGTGCGACGGTTCGAACAGGGCCAGCAGGTGGTCGACTTTGGCCGGATCGATTTTGTCGAACTGCGCTTGATTCCATACGTATTGCCCACGCTCGCCGTAGCGTTGCAGCCAGGCCTGCGTCAGGTCGCGGCCATCCTTTCTGGCGCCTTTCTTGTCGGGGTATTCCGGATCGCTCACGCCGTCGGGCAGGAAGTTGGCGCGCCCACCGCCCATCGCCACGTTCAGGCCGTTGCCGTATTTCATTTCCACCAGCTGGCGTGCGATGTCGCGGCAGCCTGCGGCCAGAGCATCCGCCGGCATTTTGGCGTCGGATTCCCAGTCGCGGTTGGCGATATGGGCATAGGTGGCGCCCGGCGTGGCGTGGGTAATGGTCGCGGTCGTCACGGCGCCGGTGGACATGCCGAGCGTTGCGGCCATCTCCCACAGCGTGGTGACGGTCTTGGTTTGCTGGTCTTCGCAATTGTTGAGGGCGGCCGTATGGTTGAGGCCCATCAGATCGTTGATGGTTTTGACACCGGTGGTCATCGCCACCGCGCTGGGCGCGGAGTCGGTGATTTGGGCGTCGGCGGAATAGGTTTTGGCCGCCGCCAGATAGGGGAACGCTTCCCAGGCCAGCACGTTGGATTCGCCGTCCACGCCGCGCTGCTGCCCTTCAAAAATGCGAGCGGCGGTCACGGTGGAAAACCCCATGCCGTCGCCGACCACCAGAATGACGTTTTTGGCGCGGTTGGTGTTTGGTGTTTGCTTCAGCCGCTGTTGCAGCTGAGTTTGCGCCTGAAGGAAATAAGGGTCTTCGCGCTGCGTCAGCTGCGCTTTGTCCGCCGCGCCGGCGGCTGCCGTTGCGGTGGCCAGCAAGGTCATGGAAAGCGCCAGGCGGGTTGCCAGTGTGGGTCTGAACATGAATTCCTCCTTGGTGAGACGTGATTCCCGTAGCGCCGACGGGCTGCCAACACCCTGTCGACTGAAAGAGGAGTGTATCGACTGCGTTAACAAAAAATACATAAATTGTTCACAAATTAGATCTGTGTGGCAGTAATGCCATGGTATTCACAGAATTTATTAATTAATTGAAAAGTATGTGTTTTTTAACTTTCTGTTGGTCGGTGCATTTTTGCGCTTTTTAATTCAAATTTATTGAAGATCATCATCACGGTTATCCGGCTGTGTTGCTGCGGCAAAGCGCGTAATGTAACGCCATAGCACAATTTGAACTAAGGATCCCCCTATGAACACCTCTCGTATGCCGGCACTGTTCCTGGGCCATGGTAGCCCGATGAACGTGCTGGAAGACAACCGCTACACCCGGGCATGGCGTGCGTTGGGTGAGTCATTGCCGCGCCCGAAGGCGATCGTGGCGGTTTCCGCGCATTGGTACACCCGCGGCACTGCGGTCACCGCGATGGAAAAACCCAAAACCATTCACGACTTCGGGGGGTTCCCGCAGGCGCTGTTTGATACCCGCTATCCGGCGCCGGGCTCTCCCACGCTGGCCGCGCAGCTGCAGCAAATCCTGGCGCCGGTGCCGGTAACGGCGGATCTCGGCGAGTGGGGATTGGATCACGGTACCTGGGGCGTATTGATCAAAATGTATCCCGATGCTGATATTCCGGTGGTGCAGCTCAGCGTCGACGGCACACAGCCGGCGGCCTATCACTATGAGCTGGGCCGCAAACTCGCCGCGCTGCGGGACGAGGGCGTGATGATCGTCGCCAGCGGTAACGTGGTGCACAACCTGCGCATGGTGAAATGGCAGGGCGATACCAGCGCCTACCCGTGGGCGGAATCATTCAATAACTTTGTCCGGGATAACCTGCGTTATCGGGGCGATAACCATCCGCTGGTGGATTTCATGCGCCATGAGGGGGCGGCGCTGTCGAATCCGACGCCGGAACACTATCTGCCGTTGCTGTATGTGCTTGGCGGTTGGGATGGAAAAGAGGCCATCAGCGTGCCGATCGATGGTATCGAAATGGGGGCGCTGAGCATGCTGTCGGTACAGGTGGGATAAAGAAAAAACGCCAGTCTCTGACTGGCGTTTTTGCCTTCAGCGGTGCGATCAGCCGAGGATGGTGTGCGGATAGAAGCGCGACAGATCCTGCGTGATCAGTTCGCGATCTTCGCGCAGGCCGATGCCGCAAGGTTGATCGTTCACCAGCCAGCTGCCGATCAGCGTGTAGCTGTCTTCGAACTTCGGCAGCGGATGGAACTGCTGCACGATCATGCCTTCTTCGCCGTACGGCCCATCGACGCGCGCCACTTCCTGACCGTTTTCGACGATCTGGATATTGGCGCCTTCGCGTGAGAACAGCGGCTTGGTGACGTAATGATCCATCGGCGGATGATCGTCTTGCGCGAAATAAGCCGGCAGCAGGTTAGGGTGGTTCGGGAACATTTCCCACAGCAGCGGCAGCAGCGCCTTGTTGGAGATGATGCTCTTCCAGGCCGGCTCCAGCCAACGCACGCCGGCGTCTTCCAGCTTGGTGGAGAACATCTCGCGCAGCATGAACTCCCACGGGTAGAGCTTGAACAGGTTGCCGATCACCTGATCCTGCAGATCGGTGAACTGGCCTTTCTCGCCAAGGCCAATGTCTTCCATGAACAGGAATTCGGTCGGCAGACCGGCTTCCTGCGCGCAGTCCTGCAGATATTGCACCGTGCCGCGATCTTCTTCGCTGTCCTGGCAGCACGCCAGGTGCAGCAGACCGAAGCCGTGGTGCGCTTTCAGCTCGGCGAAACGCTCGATCAGCTTCTCCTGCAGGCTGTTGTACTGATCCGATTGCGGATCCAGCTTGCCGGCGTTGATCTGGTCTTCCAGCCACAGCCACTGGAAGAAGGCCGCCTCATAGAGTGAGGTCGGCGTATCGGCGTTGTTCTCCAGCAGCTTCGGCGGGTTGACGCCGTCGTAGGCCAGATCGAGACGCGAATACAGCGACGGCTGGTTGGTGCGCCAGGAGCTGCGTACGAACTCCCAGGTGTGTTTCGGGATGCAGAACTTGGCCATCAGCTCGTCGCTGGCGACCACTTTCTCCACCACCTGCAGGCACATCTGGTGCAGCTCGGCGGTGGCGCTTTCGATCTCTTCAATCTGCGCCAGCGTGAACTGGTAATAGGCGTCTTCACACCAGTACGGCTCGCCGTACATGGTGTGGAAACGGAAACCGAACTCGGTCGCTTTTTCGCGCCAGTCCGGGCGCTCGGTAATGGCAATACGTTTCATGCATCAACCGCCCATGCTGCGAGAGCTGGAGTTGGAGGTAGCGCTGCTACGCTGCATGCTGGTCTGTTTGGCCACGGTCTCGCCGAAGCCGCCGCGGGTCACGGTGTTGGTGACCGCAGGCTTTGGCGCCATCGCGGTTTTCGGCACCGTCATGGTGCGGCCGCCGGCGGTGGCCGGGCCGTAGCTCTTGCCGCTGGCGTCGACAAATTTGCCGTTCGCCGGGCTGGCGGCGTTCTTGGAGGTGAACAGCGGCTGCTGCGCGAAGCCGGAACCGCCCATCAGGCGGCCCATCATGTAGCCCGCCATCAGCGGCATCCAGAAGCTGCCGCTGCTTTGCGATTCCGCCGCCATGCCGGCCTGCGCCGGGGCCGGCGCCTGAGTGCACTGCGCTTCGCCGAATTCGGCGACGCAGTCCTCGCGGGTCGCGTATTTAGGCGCGGTTTTCGCCGCTTCTTTCAGGGCGTTGTTGTAGGCGGTGGTGCACTGCTCGCTCATCGAAGGGTTGGCGCGCGAACAGTCATCGGCATTCTGATACAGGGAGACCGTTTCATCGCTCTTCTCGCAGCCGGCCAGCATAAAGACGGCGCTGATCGCCAAGGCCACGGGCGCGACACGGTAGCTGCGCCAGGATTTGCGGAACGTCTCTTGGTTGATGTTTTTTGTCCGTTTCATCGTTATCAATCCCATCATGCGGGCTGTTTTCGCCCTTTCCCAGTAGTGGCGCTAAGGATAGGGGAAACATGGTCAAAATTAAAGCTGAAACGCCCGCAGAAGCCACTCTTTACGCAGTTATACGTTGGGGTGTGCGCCAGTTCGCTTTCACGGCGAAAAAACGCGCGTTGGCGTTTCATCATGAAACGTTAGCGCTATGATGATGTTCCATAATGGAACAAAAATCGCGAGGCTCGCCAGGCGGACGGCAGGCGCTCATAGTCGAAGCATAACAACAAGCCGGCGGCGAAGTCGGCGCGTCATCACCTGATATCTGAACGTTACCATCGCCAATTCCCTACAAGGATCCGGTTATGTTGAGAATCATCCAGTCACCAGGCAAATACATTCAGGGCGCCAATGCGTTGGCTGCCGTCGGCGAATACGCCAAATCCCTCGCCGATCACTATTTCGTGATCGCTGACGACTTCGTGATGCAACTGGCGGGCGACACTCTGATGGGCAGCCTGCAGCAGCACGGCGTGAAGCATCATGCGGCCCGCTTCAACGGCGAGTGCTGCCGTAAAGAGATAGACCGGCTCGGCCGCGAGCTGCAGGCCCACGGTTGCCGCGGCGTGATCGGTGTCGGCGGCGGCAAGACGCTCGACACCGCCAAGGCCGTCGCACACTACCAACGGCTGCCGGTGGTGCTCATCCCCACCATCGCCTCCACCGATGCGCCGACCAGCGCGCTGTCGGTTCTTTACACCGAACAGGGCGAATTCGCCGAATACCTGATTTACCCGCGCAACCCGGACATGGTGGTGATGGACAGCGCCATCATCGCCAAAGCGCCGGTGCGCCTGCTGGTGGCGGGCATGGGTGACGCGCTCTCCACCTATTTCGAGGCGCAAGCCTGCTTCGACGCGCAGGCTACCAGCATGGCCGGCGGCAAATCGACGCTGGCGGCGCTCAGCCTGGCGCGGCTGTGTTATGACACGCTGCTGGCCGAAGGGGTGAAGGCCAAACTGGCGGTCGAGGCCGGCGTAGTGACGGAAGCGGTGGAACGCATCATCGAAGCCAATACTTACCTGAGCGGCATCGGCTTCGAGAGCAGCGGATTGGCGGCGGCGCACGCCATTCACAACGGCTTCACGGTGCTGGAGGAGTGCCACCACCTGTATCACGGCGAGAAAGTGGCGTTCGGCACCCTGACGCAGCTGGTGCTACAGAACAGCCCGATGGCGCAGATTGAGACCGTACTGGCGTTTTGCCACAGCATCGGCTTGCCGATCACGCTGGCGCAGATGGGCGTCGCCGGCGATGCGACGGCGAAGATGATGGCGGTGGCCGAGGCCAGCTGTGCCGCCGGCGAAACCATTCACAACATGCCGTTCGAGGTCACCCCCGCCAGCGTGCAGGCGGCGATCCTGACGGCGGATCGGCTGGGCGGCGCCTGGCTGCAGCGTCATTGATACCCTTGGGGCGCGGTGCGCCGCGCCCCTGTTCTTACAGAGGAAACCATCGTGAAAAAACTGATCAATCAGGTCGAGTCGGTGTTGGAAGAGCAGTTGCAGGGGCTGGCGGAGGCCCATCCCGAGCTGCTGGTGCACGCGGATCCGGTGTTCGTGACCCGCGCCGACGCGCCGGTGGCGGGTAAGGTGGCGATCCTGTCCGGCGGCGGCAGCGGCCACGAGCCGATGCACTGCGGTTTCGTCGGTGAAGGGATGCTCGACGGCGCCTGTCCGGGCGAGATTTTCACCTCGCCGACGCCGGATAAAATGTACGAATGCGGTCAGGCGATCGACGGCGGCGCCGGCGTATTGCTGCTGATCAAAAACTACACCGGCGACGTGCTCAACTTCGAAACCGCCACCGAGCTGCTGCACGACAGCGGCGTCGCGGTGGCGACGGTGCTGGTGGATGACGACGTGGCGGTCAAAGACAGCCTGTTCACCGCCGGGCGGCGCGGGGTGGCCAACACCGTGCTGATGGAGAAACTGTTGGGCGCCGCAGCGGCGCGCGGCGACGACCTGGACAGCGTGGTGACGCTGGGGCATCGCATCAACAACCACGGGCATTCGATCGGCATTGCGCTGGGCGCCTGTACCGTCCCCGCCGCCGGCAAGCCGTCGTTCACCCTGGCGGAGAACGAGATGGAGTTCGGCGTCGGCATTCACGGCGAGCCGGGCATTGCGCGCCGCCCGTTCACCACGCTCAACGCGGCGGTGGATGACATGTTCCATACGCTGATCGACCACGGTCACTATCAGCGCACGATCCGCGTCTGGGATCGTCAGCAGGGCGAGTGGCGCGACGAGATGCAGACCAAGCAGCCGCTGACGCGCGGCGATCGGGTGATCGCGTTGGTCAACAACCTGGGTGCCACGCCGCTGTCCGAACTGTACGGTGTGTACCATCGGTTGGCGGAACGTTGCGCCGAGGCGGGCATCATCATCGAACGCAACCTGGTGGGCGCTTACTGCACCTCGCTGGATATGCAAGGCGTGTCCATCACGCTGTTGAACGTGGACGACGAGCTGTTGTCCTTGTGGGATGCGCCGGTGAAAACGCCTGCGCTGCGTTGGGGTTGCTGAGGAGGAATCATGGCGTTGACCAAACAACAGGTCGTCGATTGGCTGATGCGTTGCGGCGAAGTGTTCAGCCGGGAGCGCGATTTTCTGACCCAGCTGGACACCGAGATCGGCGATGCCGACCACGGTCTGAACATGAACCGCGGTTTCAATAAGGTGGTGGAAAAGCTGCCGTCGGTGGCGGACAAAGACATCGGTTTTATCCTGAAAAACACCGGCATGACGCTGCTGTCGAGCGTAGGCGGTGCGAGCGGCCCGCTGTTCGGCACCTTCTTCATCCGCGCGGCGCAGGCGGCGAACGCCAAGCAAAGCCTGGATCTGACGGAGCTGCATCAGGTGATGCAGGAAGGGGTTGAAGGCGTGGTGATGCGCGGCAAAGCGGAGCCGGGCGACAAGACCATGTGCGACGTTTGGTGGCCGGTGGTGGCGAGCCTCGGTCAGTCCGCGCAGCAGAACCTGAGCGTGGCGGAGGCGTTGCAGCGCGCCGCCGACAGCGCCGAGCGGGCGGTGGAGAGCACCATCACCATGCAGGCGCGCAAGGGGCGGGCCAGTTACCTGGGCGAGCGCAGCATCGGCCACCAGGATCCCGGCGCCACTTCGGTGATGCTGATGATGAAAACGCTGGCCGAGGTCGCCGGCAGTTAGCAGGAGGCGAGATGATTAATATCGTGGTGGTTTCGCACAGCGCGTTGCTGGCGCGCGGCGTTGAGCAGTTGGCGCGGCAGATGATGCGTGGCGACGGCTGCAAGCTGGCGCTGGCGGCGGGCGTGGATGACGAGGAGCACCCGATCGGCACCGACGCGGTCAAGGTCATGGAGGCTATTGAATCGGTCGCCGACGGCGATGGCATTCTGGTGCTGATGGATTTGGGCAGCGCGCTGCTCAGTGCGGAAACCGCGCTCGATCTGCTGGATCCGGAGTTGGCCGCCAAGGTGCGGCTTTGCGCCGCGCCGCTGGTCGAAGGCACGCTGGCGGCGGTGGTGGCCGCCAACTCCGGCGCTTCGCTGGAGCAGGTGGTGGCGGAGGCGCAGGGCGCGCTGCAGGCCAAGCAGGCGCAGCTGGGCGAAGGCTCACCGGCCGCGAAGAACGCGGCTTTGCCGCTGGCGCAGGGCAAAAGCATAACCTGGACGGTGCAGAACCCGCACGGGCTGCACGCGCGCCCGGCGGCGCGGCTGGTCGAGGCGCTGGCGCCGTTCAAGGCCGAGCTGGTGCTGGAAAAACAGGGGCAGTGCGTCGATCCGCGCAGCCTCAATCAGCTGGCGCTGCTGCAGGTGCGTCACGGCGACACCATTCGCCTGATCGCCGACGGCGCGCAGGCGGACGAAGCGCTGGCGGCGTTCAAGGCGCTGGCGGAGCAACACTTCGGCGAGACGGTCTCCGAGCGGCAGCAGCCTTCGCTGCATGGCATCCCGGTGGCGGAAAGCGTCACCAGCGGGCCGGTGTTCCAGACCCGCAGTTTCTGGCCGCCAGCCGCCGATCGACGGATTGGCGCGGACGAGGTGTTGGGCGAACAGCAACGCCTGCGGGAGGCGCTGCAGCAAACGTTGAGCGATCTGAACCGGCTGGCGGAGCGCACCGGCACGCTGATCGGCAAGCCGCAGGCGGCGATCTTCGGCGCTCACAGCATGCTGCTGGACGACCCGGATCTGCAGCAGGCGGCTTACACCCGCATTGCGCAGCAGCTGTACAGCGCCGAGCAGGCCTGGCGACAGGTGCTGGAGGCGATCGCCGAAGAGTACCGCGAGCTGGATGACGACTATATGCGGGCGCGCGAACTGGACGTGCGCGACATGCTGCGCCGCACGCTGTGCCATCTAGAGGGGCAGGCGCTGCCGGCCATCGCGCTGGCAGAACCGTCGATACTGGTGATGGACGAGCTGATGCCCTCAGAGGTGGTGATGCTCGACCGCCGGCTGGTGCTCGGCATCTGCCTGAGCGGCGGCAATGCCCTGTCGCACAGCGCCATTTTGGCGAAGGCGATGGGCATTCCGATGGTGGTCGGCATGCAGGATTGCCTGAGCAAAACCCGCAGCGGGCAGAAAGCGATGTTGGACGCCGCGCGCGGGGTGTTGCAGCTCAGCCACTAAGCGCGCAGCTTGAATTGGCGGATGTCGATCCCGTGCTGTTTGATCTTCCGCCACAGGGTGGTGCGGCCGATGCCCAGCAGCTGCGCCATCTCTGTCAGCTGGCCGCGGCTGACGGTCGCCGCGCGGAGGATCGCCTGGCGCTCCATGTCCGTCAGCGTCAACAGCGGCGCGCCGGGCTGCGGATCGCTCTCCAGCAGCGACGGCTGGCCGAGCAGGTGCGCCGGCAGATCCGCCAGCTGGATGTGGTGGCCGTGGCAGATCATCGCCGCGCGCTCCACCACCCCTTTCAGTTCCAAATCGTTGCCCGGCCACAGGTAGAGCGCCAACTGGGTCATCACTTCGTCATCCACCCGAAAGCGGCACTGAAAATGCTGCTCCAGCGTGCGCAGATGGTGTTTGACCAGCAGCGGAATATCGCTCAGCCGCTGACGCAGCGGTGGGATCTGGATCTCGAACGCCTGCAGGCTGTAAAACAGCTGGCGGCGGAAGCGGTTTTGCTGCACCAGCAGCGGCAGATCGGCGGCGCTGCCGGCGATCACCCGCACATCGACCGGGATCACCCGGCTGGAATTGAGGCGGATCACTACGCCGGTTTTCAGCACCTGCAGCAGCGCCGACTGCATCTCCGCCGGCAGGTATTCGATCTGTTCGAGGTACAGCGTGCCGCCGTTGGCCAATTCGAATTTGCTGAGCTGACCGGCCTCTTCTTCGCTGGCGTCGCTGCCCAGCAGTTCACGCAGCCCCTGCGCCTGCGGCAGCAGCTGGCAGTTGAGGGCGATATACGGCCCGGCGGCGCGTTCGCCGGCGTTGTGGATGGCCTGGCTGAGCAGCTCTTTGCCGACGCCTTCCTCCCCGCGCAGCAGGATCGGATGCTGGCCTTTGGCCGCCTGCTGCCCATAACGGATCAGCCGCCGCATCTCCAGCGAGGCGGAGGGCATCTGCTCGAAGCTGTGGCTGACGCGCCCCAACTGGCTGCTGACATACTGGCGCAACCGCTCGAGCGGGTGCAGCAGGGCGATGAAACTGCAGCGATCGCCGTCGAAAATCGGCTTTAGCGTCAGCAAGGCGGCGATAAACTGCCGCTGACTTTCGAAGGTGACCTCGACGTGTTGCAGCGGTTGCTGATCGGCGATGGCGCGTTTGAGTAGGGCTGGCAGCGTCAGCAGTTGCGCCAGCGGTTTGCCCTGGCTCTGCTGTTCGTCCAGCTTCAGCAGGCCGGCGGCGCGTTGGTTGATGTATTGCAGGTAGCCGCGGTGATCCCAGGCCATTACGCCGTCGTCCACGCCGTCCAGCAGGCCGTAAAGCTGATTCAGATGGCGATTGGACTCCGCCAGCAGGCCGTCGGCGTTCAGTGAATTGCCGATTTCGCGGGCGATGGCCAGCGTCAGCGACAAATCACCGGCGGCGCAATCGGCCAGCAGGCAGCCCAACGCGATCGAGCCGCGCTGACGGCCGCTGTTGTCGTAAACCGGCGTGGCGCAGAACGACCAGCCGTGCAGCGCCCGGCGCACATGTTCTTCACCGCTCACTCGCACCGGATGGCCTTCCGCCGCCGCCAGCGCCGGGGCGTTGGTGCCGATCTGCCCCTCTGCCCAATAAGCGCCGGGGGCGAACCCCAATTGCTGCAAATGCTCCCAGGTTTGGGCGTCGCCGCAGCGCCACAGCATGCAGCCGCTCTCGTCGAGGATCATCAGCAGGCAGCGGCGCGGCTCCATGTATTCGCAGGCGTCTTCCAGCGCCGCCTGGCCGAGCGTCAGCAGGTCGTTCTTGCGGCGATAAATCGATTCGAAGGTGGCGCCCTGCGCGCGGTGCGGCGCTTGCCAGACCTCGGGCTGCATCAGGCTGCGGCAGCGCAGCCAGGAGGCGTAAACCGCCTGCGTCGGGCGCAGTGGCGGCGGCAGTTCGCCGTCGTTAATCAAACGCTGCCAGCGTGAATCGTTGTCCATCGAACCTCATCCAGACTGCGAAAACGAGAGTGACGATGATACCACCTGGCGCAGCGGCGGCTGTGAGGCGGTGGGCAGAAGCGGGGGAAATAGGGCAAAAAAAACGGGGTGCGGCGCAGGCCGAACCCCGTGTTTATCAACGTGCGCGCATCAGTTGCGGAATGGGTTGCCGCTGTTGCGAACCGGCTGCGGCTGGCTGACGGCTGGTGCGGCAGCGCGGGTAGCGGTTGGCGCAGGCGCGGCGACCTGTTGCATCGGCGCGTTGTCCTGATAGCCGTCCGCGTAGGCGTCCTGAGCACGGTTCTGCGGCGCGACGGCGTCAGGCGCGGTCGACACCGGTTTGCCCAGTGCGCCGTTCAGCGTCAGCAGATCGTTCTGGTTCAGCGTGCCGAGCGCCGACTTGATGTTCAACTGGTTGATCAGGTAGGTATAACGCGCGCTGGAAAGCTGCTGCTTGGCGTTATACAGGGTACTGGTGGCGTTCAGCACGTCGACGATGGTGCGGGTACCCACCTGGTAACCGGCTTCCATCGCATCCAGAGAGCTCTGCGCGGAGATCACCGCCTGTTTGTAGGCGTTGATGCTGCTGATCGAGGCGTTGACGTTGTTGAACGACGAACGCACGGTCTGCACCACGCCGCGGTGGGCGCTTTCCAGCTGCTCGCTGGCGCCGACAAAGCCGTACTGCGCCTGTTCCACCTGCGAGTTGGTTGCGCCGCCGCTGTACAGCGGCAGGCTGATCGAAACGCCCACCTGGTTTTGGCCGGCATCAGAATTGCTGTAACGGCTGGAGCTCAGCGTGTCGTGAGTGGCGGAACCGTTGTAACGGGTATTGGTGATCCCGGTCGACGCATTCAGGTTGACCGTTGGCATATAGCCGGTCTGCGCAGAGCGGATCTGCTCGCGCGCCAGGTCCTGGCTCAGACGGGCGGACAGCAGGCTCAGGTTGCGCGCTTCCGCTTCTTTCAGCAGGTTGTTCACCGCTTCCGGGCGCTGGGTGCTGAAGCGATCGGTATTCAGCGAGGCCAGCTCCGGATAGAAGGTGCCGGTGATCTGGCGCAGCGCTTCCAGCGCGTTGTCCAGGTTGTTGCGGGCGGTGACTTCGGCCGCCAGCACGGTGTCGTAGGAGGAACGGGCGTTCTGCACGTCGGTGATCGCCACCAGGCCCACGTTGAAGCGCTGGGTGGTTTGATCCAACGTACGGTAAACCGCTTGTTTGTTCGCCTGGGTATAGGAGAGCGTGTCAATGGCGCTCAGCACGTTGAAATAGGCGGTAGCGGTATTGAGGATCAGCTGCTGTTCCGCCGTCTGGAAGGTCACGTCGGAGATGCCGGCGGTCTTTTCCTGCAGCGTCAGCGCGCGCCATTTCGACATGTCGAAAATGGTTTGGGTCAGGCCGAGCGAAGCGCTGGTGACATTGCTGTTGACGCCGTTGCTGTCGCGATAGCCGTTATTGTAGTTGTAACCGGCGCTCAGGCCGAGCTGCGGCAGCAGCGGGCTGCGCGCTTCATTGATCTTTTCGAATGCGGCGTCGCGGTCAGCAGCACTTTTGCGCAGATCCGGGTTACTTTCCCTGGCCTGTTTGTAGACCTGCAGCAGGTTCTCTGCCTGGCTCATTGCACTGAAGCCGCCCAGGCTCAGTCCGATAAGAAGGGGGAGCAGTTTCTTCATTTGCATTCCTTGTTGTGCAGCAATATTGCTATGTTAGCGCTGACGATAGACGAAATAGTTGCCGATTCTAGCAGAGTCTGCGGTGCGCATCAGGTGGCTGAATGTGCCATCTCGCGCAACTTTTACCTTTCAGACCGCCTATTTACCTTGACGTACTGCCTGGGTCGACTGCAGCTGATATTATGGCTGACAATCCGGATTGTTTCCCACTATTACATGCGAGCGCACAAACGTGCCGCATCCGGCGGCGAAAAACAGCCTAACATAAAGCCGCGGCGGACAGTCCCGCTGTTTCTGTCATCAAAACCGTTTATTTTATCGGCATACTCACGCAGGAGAATTCGTTCATGAACCGTTCGCAGCCGTCGCCCGTCACTTTCGACAAAAAAGATGTAGAGATTATTGCACGCGAGACGCTGTACCGTGGTTTTTTTTCACTCAATTTATACCGGTTCCGTCATCGCTTGTTCAATGGCGAAATGAGTCCTGAAATCACGCGTGAAATTTTCGAGCGCGGCCATGCGGCGGTGCTGCTGCCTTACGATCCGGTGCGCGACGAAGTCGTGCTGATTGAACAACTGCGCATCGCCGCGGTCGATACCAGTAATTCGCCCTGGCTGCTGGAAATGGTGGCGGGTATGATCGAAACCGGCGAAAGCGTCGAAGACGTGTGCCGCCGCGAAGCGCAGGAAGAGGCCGGCGTGGTGGTCGGACGTTGCAAACCGGTGCTGAGCTACCTGGCGAGCCCCGGCGGCACCAGCGAACGTCTGTCGATCATGGTCGGCGAGGTGGACGCCGGCACCGCCGAAGGCATCCACGGCCTGGCGGAAGAGCATGAAGATATCCGCGTCCACGTGGTCAGCCGCGAGCAGGCTTACCGTTGGGTCGAAGAGGGCGCGATCGATAACGCCGCATCAGTGATTGCATTGCAATGGCTGGCGTTGCACCATGAATCGTTGAGAAAAGAGTGGGCCAACTAATGAAACAGCGCTATACCCCTGATTTCCCCGAAATGATGAGATTGTGCGAAACCAACTTCGCGCAATTGCGCCGCTTGCTGCCGCGCAACGACGAAGCGGGTGAAACGGTAACTTATCAGGTGAACGGCGCCGGCTATCGTTTGACCATCGTTGAGTCCACGCGTTACACGTCGCTGGTGGAGATCGAGCAGATTTTTCCGGCGGTCAGCTACTGGAGCCTGCCCGCGATGACGGTGCGGTTATACCATGACGCCATGGTTGCGGAAGTGTGTTCCAGCCAGCAGATCTACCGCTTTAAAGCGCGTTATGATTATCCTAATAAAAAGTTGCATCAACGCGACGAAAAGCATCAAATTAACCAGTTTCTTGCTGATTGGCTGCGCTACTGTTTGGCGCATGGAGCGATGGCGGTTCCGGTTTGTTAGACAGACTGAAATAACAAAGGACACCATTTGGAAAGCCTGTTTAAACTGCCTGTGGCGAGTGGGGCCGCGGTCAGGATTCTACAAATAACAGATACCCACCTTTTTGCCGGCGAACACGAGACGCTGCTCGGCATCAATACCTATCGCAGTTATCACGCGGTGCTGGAGGCCATTCAGGCGCAGCGCCGCGATGTCGATCTGATCGTCGCCACGGGAGATTTGGCGCAGGATCATTCGCAGGCGGCGTACCGCCACTTTGCCGCCGGCATTGCGCAACTGCCGGCTCCCTGCGTGTGGCTGCCGGGCAACCACGATTTTCAACCGGCTATGGTCGACGCGTTGGCCGCCGCCGGCATCGCCCCTTCCAAGCAGGTGTTGCTGGGCGACAGCTGGCAGGTGCTGATGTTGGACAGCCAGGTATTCGGCGTACCGCACGGCGAATTGAGCGAATACCAGCTCGAATGGATGGAGCGCTGCCTGCAGGCTCACCCCGAGCGCTATACGCTGTTGCTGTTGCACCATCATCCGCTGCCTTCCGGCTGTACCTGGCTCGATCAGCACAGCCTGCGCAACCCGCATATGCTGGGGGCGATCCTGCTGCGCTACCCGAAAGTGAACACCGTGGTGTGCGGGCACATTCACCAGGATTTGGATCTGGAATGGCAAGGCCGGCGTCTGCTGGCGACGCCGTCCACCTGCGTGCAATTCAAGCCGCACTGCACTAACTTTACCATCGACGACGTCTCTCCCGGTTGGCGCTACCTCGATCTGCTGCCGGACGGCTGCGTCGAGACGCAGGTGTTCCGCCTGGAAAACGACGACTTCCGCCCCGATATGGACTCGGATGGATACTGATGCCTTCGACACTGCTCTACCTGCACGGTTTCAACAGCTCGCCGCAGTCGGCCAAGGCGGTGGCCTTCAAGGCCTGGCTGGCCGAGCGTCATCCCGATATCGAGATGCTGGTGCCGCAGCTGCCGGCGTTTCCGGCGGAGGCCGCCGAGATGCTGGAGAACCTGGTGCTGGAACGCGCCGGGCAAACGCTCGGGCTGGTGGGCTCATCGCTGGGCGGCTATTACGCCACCTGGCTGTCGCAGTGTTTTTCGCTGCCGGCGGTGGTGGTCAACCCGGCGGTCAAGCCGTTTGAGCTGCTGGTCGACTACCTCGGCGCCAACGAGAACCCCTACACCGGCCAGCAATATGTGTTAGAGTCTCGGCACGTTTACGATCTGAAAGTGATGCAGATCGATCCTTTGGAGTCGCCGGATTTAATCTGGCTGCTGCAGCAAACGGGCGATGAAATTCTCGATTACGGCCAGGCAGTGGCGTATTACACCGCGTGTCGGCAAACGGTGGAGTCGGGTGGAAACCACGCCTTCGTCGGTTTCGAGCACTACTTCCCCCTGATTGTGGATTTTTTAGGGCTAAACGCGGTCTGACGGACCGTTCCGGCACCTCCCTTTAACCACGAAAAAATAATCAACGATGACTCAATCCAGCTATAACGCTGATGCCATTGAAGTACTCAGCGGTCTAGAACCAGTGCGCCGTCGTCCCGGCATGTATACCGACACGACGCGCCCAAACCACCTCGGCCAAGAGGTGATCGATAACAGCGTCGACGAAGCGTTGGCCGGCCACGCCAAGCGCATCGACGTGATTCTGCACGCCGATCAGTCGTTGGAAGTGATCGACGACGGCCGCGGCATGCCGGTGGACATCCACCCGGAAGAGGGCGTGCCGGCGGTTGAGTTGATCCTGTGCCGGCTGCACGCCGGCGGTAAATTCTCGAATAAAAACTACCAGTTCTCCGGCGGCCTGCACGGCGTTGGCATCTCGGTGGTCAACGCCCTGTCGAAGCGGGTGGAAGTCAACGTGCGCCGCGATGGCAACGTTTACAGCATCGCCTTCGAAAACGGCGACAAGGTGCAAGATCTGACGGTGACCGGCACCTGCGGCAAACGCAACACCGGCACCAGCGTGCACTTCTGGCCCGACGAACAGTTCTTCGACAGCCCGCGTTTCTCGGTATCGCGCCTGACTCACCTGCTGAAAGCCAAAGCGGTGCTGTGCCCCGGCGTCGAGATCTATTTCATCGACAAGGTGAACAACACCGAACAGCGCTGGTGTTACCAGGACGGCCTGACCGATTACCTGATGGAAGCGGTCAACGGCCTGATCACCCTGCCGGAAGCGCCGTTCGTCGGCAACTTCGCCGGTGACACCGAAGCGGTGGACTGGGCGCTGCTGTGGCTGCCGGAAGGCGGTGAGCTGCTGACCGAAAGCTACGTCAACCTGATCCCGACCATGCAGGGCGGCACCCACGTCAACGGCCTGCGTCAGGGGCTGCTGGACGCGATGCGCGAGTTCTGCGAATTCCGTAATATTCTGCCGCGCGGCGTGAAGCTGTCGGCGGAGGATATCTGGGATCGCTGCGCCTACGTGCTGTCGGTGAAGATGCAGGATCCGCAGTTCGCCGGGCAGACCAAAGAGCGTCTCTCCTCGCGTCAGTGCGCGGCCTTCGTTTCCGGCGTGGTGAAAGACGCCTTCAGCCTGTGGCTGAACCAGAACGTTCAGGCGGCGGAACAGCTGGCCGAGCTGGCGATTTCCAGCGCCCAGCGCCGTCTGCGCGCCGCCAAGAAAGTGGTGCGCAAGAAGCTGACCAGCGGGCCGGCGCTGCCGGGCAAGCTGGCGGACTGCACCTCGCAGGATCTGGCCATGACCGAACTGTTCCTGGTGGAAGGGGACTCGGCGGGCGGATCGGCCAAGCAGGCGCGCGATCGCGAATATCAGGCGATCATGCCGCTGAAGGGCAAGATCCTGAATACCTGGGAAGTCTCCTCGGACGAAGTGCTGGCCTCGCAGGAAGTGCACGACATTTCCGTGGCGATCGGCATCGATCCGGACAGCGAAGACCTCAGCCAGCTGCGCTACGGCAAAATCTGCATTCTGGCGGATGCGGACTCCGACGGCTTGCACATCGCCACGCTGCTGTGCGCGCTGTTCGTGCGCCACTTCCGTTCGCTGGTGAAAGGCGGCCACGTCTATGTCGCCATGCCGCCGCTGTACCGTATCGATCTCGGTAAAGAGGTGTTCTACGCGCTGGATGAAGAAGAAAAAGCCGGCGTGCTGGAACAGCTGAAGCGCAAGAAGGGCAAGCCGAACGTCCAGCGCTTTAAAGGCCTGGGCGAGATGAACCCGCTGCAGCTGCGCGAAACCACCCTCGATCCGAACACCCGCCGTCTGGTGCAGCTGACGGTGGCGGAGGATGACGTCGATCAGACGCTGGCGGTGATGGACATGCTGTTGGCCAAGAAGCGCTCGGAAGATCGCCGCAACTGGCTGCAAGACAAGGGCGACATGGCCGAATTGGCGGTCTGAGCCTGACCCTGGCCCGGCGGTTCGTCGGGCCTGCTTTCCCGCAGGGCGTTCATGCGGCGCCCGATAACCTGGGGCGGAGTGCATGAAGATCACGCTCGAAGAATTGCTGGCGTTCACCTCGGTGGTCGACAGCGGCTCCATTACCTCCGCCGCCGATCAGCTCGGCCAGACCACCTCCGGCATCAGCCGCGCGCTCAGCCGCCTGGAGAACAAGCTCGATACCACCCTGATGCGCCGCACCACGCGTCGCTTAGAGCTGACCGAAGAGGGGCAGAGTTTCCTGAGCCATGCGCGTACGATCATCAGCTCGGTGGAAAATGCCGAGGAGCAAATGGCGGTGCGCCGGCAAATGCCTGCCGGGCGGTTGCGGATCAACGCGGCCGCGCCTTTCATGGAGCACGTCATCGTGCCGATGGTGGCCGGATTTAGAGAACGCTACCCGCAAATTTCGCTCGAATTGAACACCGACAACCTGATTATCGATCTGCTGGAAAAACGCACGGATATCGCCATTCGCATCGGCGTGCTGCGTGATTCGACCATTCACGCGCGCGCGCTGGGGGCCAGCCGGCTGCGCATTCTCGCCAGCCCGGCTTATCTGCAGCGGTGCGGTGTGCCGCAGAGCGTGGATGAGCTGCATCATCATTGCCTGCTGGGTTTTACCCAGCCGGAATCGCTGAACCAGTGGCCGTTGCGTTATCGCCAGGCGCCACATTTCACCATCACGCCAACCCTGGCTGCATCCAGCGGTGAAACGCTGCGGCAATTGGCGCTGCGAGGCGAGGGGATCGTACAGCTGGCAGACTTCATGACCCGCCGCGATCGTGAAGAGGGCCGGCTGGTGACGTTGCTGGAACAGGAGACGCTGGACGTGCGCCAGCCGATCAATGCCGTTTATTACCGCAATACGCAATTGGCGGCGCGCATCACCTGTTTTCTTGACTACGTCAGCGCGCACATCGACGCGCAGACGTTATAAGGCGGGGTTTACAGGGCGTTTTCCAGAATGTAGATCTCGGTGCCCAGCACGCTGTCCTTGATGGTGTCGCGGTGTTTGAGCATGTGCTCAATCGCCAGGTGTTTTTCCAGATGCGCCATGCTTTCCCATTTCTCCAGCATGAATACCGAATCCGGCGACAGCTTCTGCCAGGGGGCTTGGGTATTGCTGTCGATCATCGGCGTATATTCGCCGCAACCTTCTTCCGCCAGCACCAGCGGCACCAATTTTTCAATGGCTTGCAGTACGGTGGCGCGGTGGCCCGGTTTGGCTTTGATTTCTGCAATTACAGTGATCATGCTTGCCTCGTTAATGAAGATATTCTGGCTCAGTTAAGCAAAAATTTTCGCCAGATGCTCGCGATAACGTGCGATATCCGTCTCGATATCCGGTTGTTTTATCACGTCATTGCAGATAAAGGTCGGCAGCGCTTCCATTCCCAGGAACTGATTGGCTTTGTGGAAGTGCAGATAAACGCCATCGACGCCGACGCCGTGGAAGAACTGATCGGGATCGGTGAAAGCTTCCAGCGGGGCGTTCCAGGTCAGGCTCAGCAGGTATTTCTTGCCCTGGATCAGGCCGCCGGAGCCGTATTTTTTACCGGCGTCGGTGCGGGTGCGGCCGTCGCTGGCGTACAGGCTGCCGTGACCGGCGGTGAACACTTCATCGATGTATTTTTTCAGGATCCAGGGCTCGCCCATCCACCAGCCCGGCATCTGATAGATGACCGCGTCGGCCCACAGGTATTTCTGTACTTCGGCCTCGATGTCATAGCCGTCGTCGACCACGGTGACCTGCACATCGTGCTGCAGATCGCGCAGGAAGCTTTCCGCCACGTCGCTCAGGGTTTGGTTGAGTTCGCCGTTAGAATGGCCGAATTGCTTTTTAGCGTTGATAATCAGGATATTGCTCATCTTTCGCGGCTCCCGTCAGAGTTAAGATATGGCATGATTCCCGCCGCAAAGGGGGAAACTACCTAGCTGGCGATGAGTGTAATCGTTAGCCGCGCAGGTAAAAATGCGATCTGGCGCACAACAGTGTTGACTGTCAGTCAATAAACAGGCCGCCAGAGAGCGAAATTTTGCATAAACCGCATAGCGCAACCGGCCGTCGCCGGCGATCCTTGCGCCAACTGTGACAGCTACCCCGCAGATGGGTTACTATCGCGGGCAGAATCGACAAGCGATGCCTTTTGTCGTCCAAGGGATTGCCAAGCCACGGTCTGAGGATAATTGAGTAATGAGTGATCTGACTCATGACGGTGTAGAGCGTTTACCGCTGCACACATTCACTGAAAACGCCTATCTGAACTATTCCATGTACGTCATCATGGATCGGGCGTTGCCGTACATTGGCGACGGTTTGAAGCCGGTACAACGCCGCATCATCTACGCCATGTCTGAGCTGGGGCTGAACAACAGCGCCAAATTCAAAAAATCCGCCCGTACCGTGGGCGACGTGTTGGGTAAATACCACCCGCACGGCGACAGCGCGTGTTATGAAGCCATGGTGCTGATGGCGCAGCCGTTCTCGTACCGCTATCCGCTGGTGGACGGCCAGGGGAACTGGGGTGCGCCGGACGATCCCAAGTCGTTCGCGGCGATGCGTTATACCGAATCGCGCCTGTCCAAATACGCCGAAGTGTTGCTGGCCGAACTGGGTCAGGGCACGGTCGACTGGATCCCGAACTTCGACGGTACGCTGCAAGAGCCGAAGATGCTGCCGGCGCGTCTGCCGAACATCCTGCTGAACGGCACCACCGGCATCGCGGTCGGCATGGCGACCGATATTCCGCCGCATAACGTGCGCGAAGTCGCCGCCGCTGCGGTGGCGCTGCTCGACAAGCCGGGCGCTTCACTCGACGATCTGCTCGAATTCGTGCAGGGGCCGGACTTCCCGACCGAAGCCGAGATCATCACCCCGCGCGATGAAATTCGTAAGATCTACCAGAGCGGCCGCGGTTCGGTGCGCATGCGCGCCGTGTGGAAGAAAGAAGACGGCAGCGCGGTGATCACCGCCTTGCCGCACCAGGTGTCCGGTGCCAAGGTGCTGGAGCAGATCGCCAGTCAGATGCGCGCTAAAAAGTTGCCGATGGTCGAAGATCTGCGCGATGAGTCCGACCACGAAAACCCGACGCGTCTGGTGATCGTGCCGCGCTCCAACCGCATCGATCTGGAGCAGGTGATGAATCACCTGTTCGCCACTACCGATCTGGAACGCAGCTACCGCATCAATATGAACATGATCGGTCTGGACAACCGCCCGCAGGTGAAAGGGCTGGTGGAGATCCTCACCGAATGGTTGGCCTACCGTCGCGATACGGTGCGCCGCCGCCTGAACTACCGCCTCGAGAAGGTGCTGAAGCGCCTGCATATCCTCGAAGGTTTGCTGGTGGCGTTCCTCAACATCGACGAGGTGATCCACATCATCCGCAGCGAGGATGAACCGAAGCCAGTGCTGATGCAGCGTTTCGGCATCTCCGACACCCAGGCGGAAGCGATCCTCGAGCTGAAACTGCGTCACCTGGCCAAGCTGGAAGAGGTCAAGATCCGCGGCGAACAGGATGAGCTGGCGAAAGAGCGCGATCAGCTGCAGGCGCTGCTGGCGTCCGAGCGCAAGCTGAACACGCTGATTAAGAAAGAGATCCAGGCCGACGCGCAGACCTACGGCGACGATCGCCGTTCGCCGCTGACCGAGCGTGCGGAAGCCAAGGCAATGAGCGAGCACGACTTCGTGCCGTCCGAGCCGGTAACCATCGTGCTGTCGGAAATGGGCTGGGTGCGCAGCGCCAAGGGTCACGATATCGATCCGAGCGGTTTGAGCTACAAGGCCGGCGACAGCTTCCGTGGCGCGGCGCGCGGCAAGAGCAACCAGCCGGTGGTGTTCATCGACTCTACCGGGCGCAGCTATGCGCTCGATCCGATGACGCTGCCTTCGGCGCGCGGGCAGGGCGAGCCGTTGACCGGCAAGCTGACGCCGCCGCCGGGCGCCACCATTGAACAGGTGCTGATGGCGGCCGACGATCAGAAACTGTTGATGGCCTCCGACGCCGGTTACGGCTTCGTTTGCACCTTCAACGATCTGGTGGCGCGCAACCGCGCCGGCAAGGTGATGATCACGCTGCCGGACAACGCCAGAGCGCTGCCGCCGATGGAGATCCACGGCGCAGACGACATGCTGCTGTCGATCACCGCCGCCGGGCGCATGCTGATGTTCCCGGTCGCCGATCTGCCGCAGCTGTCGAAGGGCAAGGGCAACAAGATCGTCTCCATTCCGGCGGCGCAGGCCGCGGCCGGCGAAGACAAACTGGCCTGGCTGTTCGTGTTGCCGCCGCAGGCCTCCGTCACGCTGCACGTCGGCAAACGCAAGCTGACGCTGCGTCCTGAAGATCTGCAGAAATTCCGTGCGGAACGCGGCCGTAAAGGCACCCAGCTGCCGCGCGGTCTGCAGCGCATCGATCGCGTGGAAGTGGATGCGCCGGTGCGGGCTGCGGGCGGCGACAGCGAAGAGTAAGCGTTGGCGCTGGCGTTAACGGGCGGTCGCAGCGTGCTGTGGCCGCCTTATTTATTTTTGCTGGCGTTTATTTTCCAAATAGTTAACATTTCTGCGCATAAAATTATTGTGCGTACTGCCGCCTGGCGGGAAAATAGCGAGAAATGCAGGCGACATGGGCGTGCTTTCCGCCTTGCCGGCAAATAATGAGTAAAGGAATCTGCGCAGCGAAGTAAACTGCGTTGGCAGTGTGCTAATGAGGTTGTTATGTTATTGATTTTGCGTGCCGTTCTCGCCACTCTTTTCTGTATTCTGGTGTGTATTTTCGGTTCTGTTTATTGCTTGTTCAGCCCGCGCAACCCTCGCCATGTGGCGACCTTCGGCCATCTTTTCGGCCGTCTGTCGACGCTGTTCGGCATCAAGGTTGAAACCCGCGTGCCGGCCGATGCGGCCAACAACGGCAACTGCATCTATATCGCCAACCACCAAAATAACTACGACATGGTGACGGCCTCCAATATCGTGCAGCCGCGCACCGTGACCGTCGGTAAAAAAAGTCTGGTGTGGATCCCGTTTTTCGGCCCGCTGTATTGGCTGACCGGTAATCTGCTGATAGATCGTGATAATCGCGCCAAGGCGCACGGCACCATCGCCCAGGTGGCGGAGCAGTTCAAGAAGAAAGACATTTCGATCTGGATGTTCCCGGAAGGGACCCGCAGCCGCGGGCGCGGGCTGATGCCGTTTAAAACCGGCGCGTTCCACGCGGCCATCGCCGCCGG
Organism: Serratia sp. YC16; assembly: GCF_009707615.1. Taxonomy (NCBI): domain Bacteria; kingdom Pseudomonadati; phylum Pseudomonadota; class Gammaproteobacteria; order Enterobacterales; family Yersiniaceae; genus Serratia; species Serratia sp. YC16. The sequence goes on from NZ_WLYN01000004.1 coordinate 292,895, forward strand.
CGTGCCGATTGTGCCGATCTGCGTATCCACCACCAGCGGTAATATAAATCTTAACCGTTGGAATAACGGTCATGTGATCGTCGAGATGTTGGCGCCGGTGGATACCAGCAAGTACGGCAAAGAAAACGTGCGCGGGCTGGCGGCCCATTGCCGCGAGCTGATGGAGGCGAAAATCGCCGAATTGGACGCCGAAGTCGCCCAGCGCAACGCCGCAAAAAAATAAGAGTCTACCGGCTTCAAAGAATAGGGTTTTAATTGGCGTTCAGCGCCGTTAACGCCTGAACGCCTGCTAATCTTGATTGGCGGGCGTTTGGGTTTTGCACACGGTTTAGTTATTGCTTTTCATGGAGAAAATATGTCACTCAGTCGACGTCAGTTTTTACAGGCATCGGGCCTGGCGCTGTGCGCGGGCGCCGTGCCGCTGAGGGCTGAGGCGAGCGGAACGCAGACCCCGTTACCCATTCCCCCGCTGCTGGAATCTCGCCGCGGTCAGCCGCTGTTCCTGACCTTGCAGCGCGCCCACTGGGCGTTTATGGATAACCGCAAAGCGGCGGTGTGGGGCATCAACGGCATGTACCTGGGGCCGACGGTGCGGGTTTACAGCGGTGATGACGTCAAACTGATCTACAGCAACCGTCTGCAGGAGCCGGTGGCGATGACCATCAGCGGTCTGCAGGTGCCGGGCACCCTGATGGGCGGCGCGCCGCGCATGATGTCGCCTAACGTTGACTGGTCGCCGGTGCTGCCTATTCGCCAGGCGGCGGCCACCTGCTGGTACCACGCCAACACGCCAAACCGTATGGCGCCGCACGTATACAACGGGCTGGCCGGGCTGTGGCTGGTGGAAGATGCCGTCAGCAAAGCGCTGCCGCTGCCCAACCACTACGGTGTCGACGATTTCCCGCTGATCATTCAGGACAAACGCTTCGATAACTTCGGCACGCCGCAATACGATGCACCGTCGCAGGGCGGTTTCGTCGGCGATACGCTGCTGGTCAACGGCGTGCAAAACCCGTATGTCGAAGTGTCGCGCGGCTGGGTGCGTTTGCGTTTGCTCAACGCTTCCAATGCCCGGCGTTATACCCTGCAGCTCAGCGACGGGCGGCCGTTCAACGTGATCGCCAGCGATCAGGGCTTCCTGCCTGCGCCGGTCGCGGTGCAACAGCTGTCGTTGGCGCCGGGGGAACGTCGGGAAGTGCTGATCGACATGTCGAAGGGCGACGAGGTGACCATCACCGCCGGTGAAGCGGCGGGCATCATGGATCGCCTGCGCGGCCTGTTCGAACCGTCGAGCATTCTGGTGTCCACTCAGGTGCTGACGCTACGCCCAACCGGCCTGCTGCCGCTGGTGACCGACAACCTGCCGATGCGCCTGCTGGCGGATCAGCTGTTGGACGGCAGCGCCAGCCGCACCCGCGATTTCCGCCTGGGTGAGGGTGGCGTCGGCATCAACGGCGCGATTTGGGACATGAACCGCATCGACGTGCAGGCGCAGCAAGGCACCTGGGAACGCTGGAACATTCATGCGGATACGCCGCAGGCGTTCCATATTCAGGGCGTGCAGTTCCTGATCAAACGCGTTAACGGCGCGCAGCCGATGGCGGAAGATCGCGGCTGGAAGGATACCGTCTGGGTCGATGGCGACGTTGAGCTGTTGGTGTATTTCAACCAACCCACCTCCGAACACTTCCCGTTCCTGTATTACAGCCAGACGCTGGAGATGGCCGACCGCGGCACCGCCGGCCAGCTGATGGTGCAGCCGGCGATGTAATCTGCTCTGCGGGCCGCTTACGGCGCCCGCAGCATTTCCAAAAAGGCCTGCACCACCGGTGTAACGCTGTCGGTGCGGTATACCGCGTACAGATCCGCCGAAGGCGCGTGCTGCAGCGAGCAAAACCGCACGCCGGGCCATGGGATGCGGCCGTAGCTGTCCGGCAGCAGCGTAATGCCGCAGCCTTCCGCCACCAGCGCCAGCAGGGTCTGCGGCTCGTTAACCTGATACGCGACGTCCGGCAGGAATCCCTGTTGCAGGCACAGATTGTGCAGATACAGCCCCAGGCTGGCCTCATGCGGCGGCAGCACGATGAAGCTGTCGTTCTGCAGCGCCGCCAGCGGAATATTTTCCTGCTGCGCCAGCGGGTGATCGAGCGGCAGCACCACGGCGATGCTTTCGCACGCCAGCCGTTGGCAGGTCAATCCCGGCAGCGTCTGCTGCTGCGCTTCTCGCCATACCCCGATATCGATATGCCGCTTTTGCAACGCGGCGATTTGCTGGCTGGGCGTCAGCTCGTTCAATGACCAGGTGACGCCGACGCTCTGCTCGCTGAAGCGCCGCAGCGCCGCGATCAAACCGCCCCAGGCTGAGGTGCCGACCATGCCGACCACCATGTGGCCGCCTTCGCCGCGCCCCATTTGTTGTACCTGATGCAGCGCGCTGTCGGCCTGATCCAGCAGCCGTTCGACGTTGCGCAGTAGCGTGCGGCCGGCCGGCGTCAGCGTCATGGAGCGGGTGGTGCGTTTGAACAGCACTACCCCGAGCTGGCTTTCCAGTTCCTTGATGTGCTTGCTGAGCGGCGGCTGTGACATATTCAGCCGCCGCGCCGCCTGAGTAAAATTCATCTCTTCCGCCACCACGCGGAAATAATGCAGCAGGCGGAAGTTAATCCGACCGGGGTCGGGCAGGGCATGGGGCGGGTTCATCCGGGGTAGCGCCTCCTGTGACGCAGCTCAACTTATAGGTAAATGGAATAAATCGGCCGCCAAGAATGTATTGGTCTCGGCCATGCCTCGCTCTCTACTATGGGCATTATTGTCCCCCGCTGAAAGAGAGAATACGATGTTTAATCAAGAAGATGCTTTTACCTGCGCCGATGTCGTCCGCGCCCGCCTGCCGGGTTTCCAGCCGAAGGCGGCCTTGATTCTCGGCTCCGGGCTCGGCGCCCTGGCGGAGGTGATGACCGAAACCGTCACCATCGATTACGCGGAGCTGCCAGGTTTCCCGGTGAGCGGCGTCGCCGGCCACGCCGGGCAACTGGTTGCCGGCAAGCTGGAGGGCGTGCCGGTATTGTGCATGAAAGGGCGCGGTCATTTCTATGAAGGGCGTGGCATGCAGGTGATGACGACTGCGGTGCGCACCTTCAAGTTGCTGGGCTGTGAATTCCTGCTGGCGACCAACGCCGCCGGTTCGCTGCGCCGCTCGGTGGCGCCGGGCAGCCTGGTGGCCATTACCGATCACATCAACTTCATGCCGGAATCGCCGCTGGTCGGCGCCAATGACGATCGCTTCGGGCCGCGCTTCTTCAGCCTGGCGAACGCTTACGATCGCGATCTGCGCGCCCAGTTGGCGGCGGTGGCCGAAAGCGCCGGCATCCCGCTGGCGGAAGGGGTGTTCGCCGCCTACACCGGGCCGAACTTCGAAACGCCGGCGGAGATCCGCATGATGCAAACCCTCGGCTGTGACGTGGTGGGCATGTCGATCGTGCCGGAAGTTCTGACGGCGCGCCACTGTGGCCTCAAGGTGCTGGTGGTGTCCGCGATGACCAACTACGCCGAAGGGCTGTCGGATACCCCGCTCTCCCATGAACAAACGCTCAGCTGCGCGGCGCTGGCGGCGGACGATTTCATGCGTCTGATCCGCGAGCTGTTCAAAACGCTGTAAGACCGCAAGCATACCGGCGGCGGGCTGCAGGGGGCCCGCCGCACCAATCATCGTTGAAAGCATAATAACAAGGTGATGGCGATGGCGATAAAAACACGATTGAAGGTAATGATTTTCCTGCAGTTCTTTATCTGGGGTGCCTGGCTGGTGACGCTGGGCTCCTACATGATCAACACGCTGCATTTCAGCGGCATGCAGGTGGGGATGGTCTACAGCGCCAAGGGCATCGCGGCGCTGATCATGCCGGGGCTGGCGGGCATCATCGCCGATCGGTGGATGAAGGCCAACTACCTGTATGCGCTTTGCCACCTGCTCGGGGCGCTGGCGCTGTACTGCGCGGCGCAGGTTGAACAACCGATGCTGATGTTCTGGGTGATGCTGTTCAACGCCATGGTCTATATGCCGACCATCGCGCTCTCCAACGCCATTTCCTATTTCTGCCTGGAGAAACACGGCTTTGACACGGTGAAGGACTTTCCGCCGGTGCGGGTGTACGGCACGGTGGGATTCATTCTGGCGATGTGGCTGGTCGGTTTCAGCCAAATCGAGCTCAGTAACCTGCAGCTGTATCTGGCATCTGCGGCCTCGCTGCTGCTGTCCGCCTACTCGCTGACGTTGCCGCGCTGCCCGACCAACCGCGCGGCCGAGTCGAAGAGCTGGGTCAGCGTGCTGGGATTGGATGCGCTGGTGCTGTTCCGCCAGCGGCGCATGGCGCTGTTTTTCCTGTTCGCCATGTTGCTTGGCGCGGCGCTGCAGATAACCAATACCTTCGGCAATCCGTTCCTGCACGATCTGTCGCTCAATCCGCTGTATCAGGACAGCCTTAGCGTCCGGTATCCGGCGGTGCTGCTGTCGCTGTCGCAGATCTCCGAAGTGTTCTTTATCCTCACCATTCCCTTCTTCCTGCGCCGTTACGGCATCAAGCAGGTCATGTTGATCAGCATGGCGGCCTGGACGCTGCGCTTCCTGTTCCTGGCCTATGGCACGCCGGTCGGCTTTGGTTTCGTGCTGCTGCTGTTGTCGATGATCGTCTACGGCTGTGCGTTCGACTTCTTCAATATTTCCGGCGCCATTTTCGTCGAGAAGGAGGCCGATCACCGCATCCGCGCCAGTGCGCAGGGGCTGTTCATGACCATGGTCAACGGCTTGGGCGCCTATCTGGGGGCGCTAGCCAGTGGCGAGGTGGTGGACTTCTTCAGCCATGACGGCGTGAAAGACTGGCAGAGCATCTGGTTGGTGTTTGCGCTGTATACGCTGGTGCTGGGGATCGTCTTCGCATTGAGCTTCAACTACCGCCACCAGCCGCAGGAGAGCGCGGCGGCGGCGCAGTGAGGCAGAGGGCGCAGCCAGGCTGCGCCCGGCAACGTCAGGCCTGAGGGAAGCGCTGTTGCAGTTGCTGCCGGCTCGGCGGATTGGCTGCGCCGAGGCTGGCTACCACGCAGGCGGCGACCCGGTTGGCCAAATCGACTGCCTGCGGCAGCGGCCAGCCGGCGGACAGGCCCGCCAGCAAACCGGCGCAGTGGGCATCGCCCGCGCCGATGGTATCGACCACGTCCACCGGATAGGCGGGAACGTGCAGCGGCGGCGTGCGGCCATCGCAGATCCATGCGCCGTCGCGATCCAGGCGGCAAATCAGCGTCAGATTACGCGCGGCGGCATAGCGCTGCGCGGCTTCCACGGCGTCGCCGGCGCCGCACAACGTGGCCACCTCGTCGCGGTTGAGCGTCAGCAGGGTGTGGCTGTCGCTGAGCATGGCGAAGAAATCTTCGCTGAGCTGAGCGATGCGCGGGCCGGGATCGATCAGGCGCGGTTGGTCGAACGGCATACGCGTCAGCCACTCGCGCAGCGCCTCGCCGCTTTCGCCCGCCAGTTCGTAACCGCTGGCGTAGATCAGAGTGTGCTCCGCCAGCGGCAGCGTGGCCAGCTGCGCTTTATTCCACTGGCTTTCACAACCGGAAACCGTGATGAAGGTGCGTTCGCCGTTCGGTTCCACCAGCGCCAGGCACCAGCCGTTGTCCATCTGGCCGTGGCGCAACAGCACCTCCAGCCCGAGCTCGTCCATAGCGGCTTCGATCGCCGCGCCCCATTCGCCGTTGCCGACCGGCATGCCGTTGATCACCGGCGCCTCGAGGTGCACCAGCGCGCGCGCCACGTTGAACGCGCAGCCGCCGATTTGCCGCGCCTGCGGCTGGGCTTCGATATCTTCGCCGCTGGTCGGCAGGCGCGGCAGCGTCATCACCAGATCGCCGACCGCGCCCCCAATCACCAGGACAGGTGTTACAGCTTCCCACTCACTCATTGATGTTCTCTGCGTTGGGTCAGGTACAGACCGTAAGCGATCAGACTCACCGCAAACGACACAAACAGCCCCAGGCTGGAATCGGCGAACAAGCCTTTGGCCAGCGGGCCGTCGATAAAACCGGTTTTGGTGACCAGCAGGCCGCACAGGGCGCCGAGGAACCAGCAGAACAGCGGGGCTTTGCGCACGCCGCGGTTCTGGCCATGCAGGCCGTACAAAGCGTTGCCATCATACCCGTGGTGGCGGCGCAGGCACAGGTAATCGAGCAGGAAAATCGCCTCCCAGGCCGCCAGGAATACGCCGCAGAACACCAGGAAGGAGATGAACGGCCCCATAAAGTCGCCGGAGATGAACAGCACATACAGCGCGATGCCCAGCACCACTACGGCGTCGATCGACACCGCCAACCACTGTTTGACCTGCACGCCGATGGTCAGCAGGTTAAGGCTGGCGGAATACAGGCTGAGCACCGCGATGGTGATGATGCCGGCGGTGGCGGCCAGCAGATAAGGAATGGCCATCCAGGCGGGCAACACCGAGCCAATTAGCGCGATGGGGTTGGCGGCGCTGGCCAGATCGGGCAACTGCACGGAAAGCAGGATGCCGGCCAGCATCAGCAGCATCAGCGGCAAGCAGGCACCGCCCATCACTGCGGCGAAAATGCTTTTGCTCGAGGAGTTCGGGCTTTGATAGCGGCTGTAATCGGCGCCGGCGATCGCCCAACTGATGCCGGTGCCGGCGGCGATCACCGAGACCGCAGGCAGGAAGCCGGTTAACCAACTGCCGGAAGGCAGCGCCAGCACCTGGCTCCACTCGGTATTGAACAGGATATACAGCACCACGATCAGCGTCATGGTGCCGAAGATGCGGCTGAACCAGCTTTGCATCCAGACCACGGTATTTTGCCCCAGTAGGCTGACAACGATAGTGAGCCCGCCGAACAGCAGCAGGCTGAGCGCGGTCAGCAGGTGGCTGGTTCCGAGCCCGAAGGCCTCGAACAGCGCCGCCAGCGTCAGGGTGCCGGTGATCACGTTGACCGCTTCCCAACCCATCAGATTGATCCAACTGAACAGGGTCGGCGCCACGTTGCCCTTCAGGCCGAAAATCACCCGCGAGAGCGTCAACGTAGAGGTGCGCCCGCGCTTGCCGGCGAAGCTGGTGAGGCCGACCAGCACGAAACTGGCGACGCCGACCAGTGCGGCGAGTACCGATTGCAGGAATGACAAGCCGAAGCCGACGATGATGGCGCCGTACACCACGCCGAGAATGCCGATATTGGCTGCCGACCAGATCCAAAACAGCTCGATGGGCTTACCGGTTTGCTCTGCGTCCGGCACCCGGTCGATACCGGTGCTCTCTACCTTCCATGCTTCATTGCGATTGATATCGGTCATAGCAAATGATCCCTGTTGCGCAGGGCCGCGAGGGCCGCCGCAGTTGACTGAAAATCGATTCCGTTGGCGCGGTTGACACTGGCTATCCCGCGGTCGGGACAGGTGTCGATACCGCGCAGTGTATAGCGGCTGATGCCGCCAGGTCTGTCAAAGTGAGGGCGATGCCCGTCTTTTCGGGTGAGGCACGTCGGCCGCACGGCGCCAATGAGTGTAGTCAAAGAGTGGGTCTGCAGCGGGGGGGCGAAGCGGGAACGTTTCTATATGCCGACATCGATCCGTGTCGCCCGCCGCAAAGGGATCCTGTGATATGGCTATGAGCAGTGAGCAAGCTATCCATTAGCTCCGTTGCTTATTATAGGGCGTTTATGCTGACAGTATATACCCGCTGCCGACCATCAAGGGTATCCTTTAGGCGCGGCAGCGGGTTTTTTATTGTTTTTAAAGTGGGTCCCTGGTGTTGGTGCGATTGATGTATCAACATCAATAAGCACAGATTACGCGCGATCTAGATCCAATGAAAGTCCATTGAGCAAAAATTGTGATGTCACTCTGAAAACATTAGCGATATTTTAGTTATGGTGAAGGGCTTTGTCGCCGAACCGGCGATAGGATAACGGCGAACCAGGGACAAATGGCGAGACAAGAGGGTTGGCGAATGACGGATTTTATGGCCTGGTTGCGTGAACATCTGGCGCAGGGAACGGCGGCGCCGCGCTATATTCAGCTGGCGACGGCGATAGAAACCGCGATCAGACAGCAGGTGTTGGCGGCTGAGGCGTTTTTGCCGGCGGAACGGCAACTGGCTGAGGGCTTGACGCTGTCGCGCGTCACCGTCAGCAAAGCGATGAAACTGCTGGAGGAGAAGGGATTGATTTCGCGGCAGCAGGGCGTTGGCACCCGCGTGGCGATGCGTATCGGCTATTCCCTCGATAAGGACAGCGGCTTCACCGCGCAGGCGCTGCGTCACGGCAGCAGCGTCAGCAACCGCTGGCTGCTGCGTACCCGGGTCGGCGCGCCGGCCAAGGCCGCGGCGGCGCTGGGATTAACGGAAGGGGATGAGGTGGTCAAGCTGCGGCGTCTACGCTTGTTGAACGGCAGCCCGGTCTCGCTGGAAACCACCTATATCCCGCTGCGTTTCCTGCCTGAGCCGGCGCAGCTGGAGCACTCGCTGTATGCGTTATGGCAATCGCGCGGCATCGTGCCAGAGGATAAACACTTTTTGCTGAAGGCGGTGTCCTGCAGCGACGAGGTCGCCGAACTGCTGAACGTGCCGTGCGGCGCACCGCTGTTGCATATCACTCAGACCAGCCGTAACGCCAAGGGGGAGGCGCTGGAGTTCAGCGATATTTTGTGCCGCAGCGACGTATATGAATTCGAAGTGAACGGTTAGCGAAATAACCATGCTCTTTTTGTCACTAGTGCGTATAATCGCCGCCCGGCGATTAATTAACCTGTAAAAAGAGCGGCAGAATGAGCACCACCAGCCTGATCCAACCCGATCGTGAACTGTTTTCCTATAAGCCCTATTGGGCCGAATGTTTTGGCACCGCGCCGTTTTTACCGATGACGCGGGCAGAGATGGATCAACTGGGCTGGGACAGCTGCGACGTGATCATCATCAGCGGCGACGCCTATGTCGATCACCCGAGCTTCGGCATGGCGATCATCGGCCGCATGCTGGAAGCGCAGGGCTTCCGCGTCGGCATCATCGCGCAGCCGGACTGGAGCAACAAAGAAGACTTCATGCGGCTGGGCAAACCGAACCTGTTCTTCGGCATCACCGCCGGCAACATGGACTCGATGATCAACCGCTACACCGCTGATCGCAAACTGCGCCATGACGACGCCTACACCGCCGGCAACGTCAGCGGCAAGCGCCCGGATCGCGCGACCCTGGTCTACAGCCAGCGCTGTAAAGAAGCATACAAAGACGTGCCGATCGTGCTGGGCGGCATCGAAGCCAGCCTGCGCCGCATCGCCCACTACGATTACTGGTCGGATACCGTGCGCCGCTCGGTGCTGGTGGATTCCAAGGCCGACATGCTGATCTACGGCAACGGTGAACGCCCGCTGGTGGAAGTGGCGCATCGCCTGGCCGCCGGCGAGAAGATCGGCGATATCCACGATATCCGCAATACTGCGGTGATGCGTAAAGAAGCGCTGCCGGGCTGGAGCGGCGTGGATTCCACCCGCCTCGACAAGCCGGGTCGCATTGAGCCTATCCCAAACCCGTACGGTGACGACCTGCCTTGCGCCGACGGCGCCAAGCCGGCAGAGCCGGAAGCCAAACCGATCACCGTGCGCGCCGCCAAGCCGAAGCCGTGGGAGAAGACCTACGTGCTGCTGCCGTCCTTCGAGAAAGTGAAGGGCGACAAGGTGCTGTATGCGCACACCTCGCGCATTTTGCACCATGAAACCAACCCGGGCTGCGCCCGCGCGCTGATGCAAAAGCACGGCGATCGCTATGTGTGGATCAACCCGCCGGCGATCCCGTTGACCACGCCGGAGATGGACAGTGTCTTCGCCCTGCCTTATCAGCGCGTGCCGCATCCGTCCTATGGTCAGGATCGCATTCCGGCCTACGACATGATCCGCTTCTCGGTGAACATCATGCGCGGCTGCTACGGCGGCTGTTCGTTCTGTTCGATCACCGAGCACGAAGGGCGCATCATCCAGAGCCGTTCAGAAGATTCGATCATTCGCGAAATTGAAGAGATCCGCGACAAGGTGCCGGGCTTTACCGGCGTGATCTCCGATCTGGGCGGCCCGACCGCCAACATGTATATGCTGCGCTGCACCAACCCGCGCGCCGAACAGACCTGCCGCCGCGCCTCGTGCGTGTATCCGGAGATCTGCACCTACATGGATACCAACCACGAGCCGACCATCAAGCTGTATCGCCGCGCGCGTTCGCTGGAGGGCATCAAGAAGATCCTGATCGCCTCCGGGGTGCGTTACGATCTGGCGGTGGAAGATCCGCGCTATATCAAAGAGCTGGCGACCCACCACGTCGGTGGCTACCTGAAGATCGCGCCGGAGCACACCGAAGAAGGCCCGCTGTCGAAAATGATGAAGCCGGGCATGGGCAGCTACGATCGCTTCAAACAGCTGTTTGATCACTACTCGAAGCAGGCGGGCAAAGAGCAGTACCTGATCCCGTACTTCATCTCTTCGCATCCGGGCACCCGTGATGAAGACATGGTGAACCTGGCGCTGTGGCTGAAGAAGAACCGTTTCCGCCTCGATCAGGTGCAGAACTTCTATCCATCGCCGATGGCCAACTCGACCACCATGTACTACAGCGGCAAAAACCCGCTGAGCAAGGTGGGGTACAAGAGCGAAGACGTGGTGGTGCCGCGCGGCGATCGCCAGCGTCGTCTGCATAAGGCGCTGCTGCGTTACCACGATCCGGCCAACTGGGCGCTGATCCGCACCGCGCTGGAAGAGATGGGGCTGAAGCACCTGATCGGCAGCCGTCGCGATTGCCTGGTACCGGCGCCGAGCATCGATGAGCAGCGCGAAGCGAAACGTCTGCAGCGCCATACCCGTCCGGCGTTGACCAAACACACCGACATCAATCGGCAGCGCACGCCGTCCAACCGGCCGCCGCGCAAACCGATTCGCAAGGCCAAGCCGTAACGGCCAGGCTCACGGGCAAACAAAAAGGAGAACCCTCGGGTTCTCCTTTTTATTTACTTTGGTTCATCACAACCGTTCGTAAGCGGCTTCCACTTTCATCAAATGACGCGGCGCCTGCGGTGCGGGATGATATTTGCGCACGTGCCAGTTAAAGGCTTCCGGCGACAGGTTGTTAATCATCGCGATGGCCTGCTGACGGTTGCTGGAGAAGGTGCGCAGCAGCGCGCCGGTGCCGTTGACATAGGCGATGATGGTGGCGTAGCGCAGCGTGACGGGATTGGCGATCCCTTTAAGCTGTTGTTTTTGCAAGATGGCCAGATAGGCGGCGCCGAGATCGATATTGGTGTCAGGATCCCGCAGGTCATCGTCATCCGGGCAGCCGCGTTTCCCTTTGTAGCGATAGGCGTCGCAGCCGGCGGTATCGGCTTTCAGCTGCATCAGGCCGATCGCATTGGACTTGCTGACGGCGGCGGGGTTGAAGCCGGACTCCACCTGGATCATGGCGGTGATCAGCTTGGCGTCCACGCCGTATTCGCTGGCGGCGTCTTTGATGGCGCCATCAAAGGCGTGGCGATCGTAACTGACGCGCTGTTTCTTGCCGGCGCAGCCCGCCAGCACCAGCATGAAGCAAAGCATGCCCAGCCGTGACCAGTGTGAGAAAGAGGGTTTCATGGTGCTCCGTGCTTGTCTGTTTTTTAACGGCGTTAACCGGCGGCCGGGGTCTCCGACGTTGTCATCATAACGTCAGGCAATGGAAGGGAGCAATGCGCGGAAAGGAAAAGCCCTCTTCGGCGAAGAGGGCTTGGGGAGGGATTACAGGGTATCCGGATCCGGCCCGAGGCGGTTGCCGACGTCCAGTTTGGCGATCTCGCCCAGTTCGTCCTTATCGAGTTTGAAATCAAACACCTCGAAGTTTTCGCGAATGCGCGACGGCGTGACCGATTTCGGGATCACGATGAGGCCGCTGTCCAGGTGCCAGCGCACCACGATCTGCGCCGGCGTTTTCTCGTATTTTTCGGCCAGCGCCTTGATCAACGGCTGGTCGAACACCCCTTCGCCGCCTTGCGCCAGCGGGCTCCAGGATTCGGTGGCGATGTGATGGGTGGCGTTCCAGGCGCGCAGCTGGCGCTGTTGCAGCAGCGGGTGCAGTTCGATCTGATTGACCACCGGCGCTACGTTGGTTTCATCCAGCAGGCGCTGTAGGTGCGGCGTATGGAAGTTGCACACGCCGATGCTTTTCACCAAGCCTTGATCGCGCAGCTTGATCAGTTCGCGCCAGGCGGAGACGTATTGATCCTGCTGCGGGCGCGGCCAGTGGATCAGATACAGATCCACATAGTCCAGCTTGAGTTTTTCCAGGCTGGTTTCCAGCGCCGCCAGCGGATCGCCCTGATCGTCGTTCCACAGCTTGGTGGTGATGAACAGGTCGCTGCGCGGCAGCGAGCTGGCCTGCAGCGCGGCGCCCACGCCTTCCTCGTTCTTGTAGATCGCGGCGGTATCGATGGAGCGGTAACCGATCTCCAGCGCTTTGCTCACCGCGCGGGTGGTCTCTTCAATACTCGCCTGCCAAACGCCGAGACCCAACTGCGGCATCAGATTACCATCGTGGAGTTTGATGATGGGTTGTTGCGTTGTCATGCGCTTCTCCTTGTGTACGGATTGCGGCGCCTGCGGCGCCGAAACGGCTATAGATAAATTCTAGTTGGCAAAATGGGCGGTTGCCGGGTTTGCCAGCCTAATTTCAGCGGTGACGGGAGGGCGACTTTCTCCCCGCTCTCCCTGCGAATGAGCGGTAAGACGGGTGGTACGAAACGATCGGCGGCGCATTGAGGCGCCCGGCGATCGGCCGGGCGCAGGATGCCAGACGGAGACTAAAGCCTAGCAAAAAATCGCCGTTTTGCGATCAACGAGCTGCTTCGTAAATGCGGCGGCTGACGTCCAGGGTGATGTCCTGGTGCTCGCCTAAGGCGGTCATGCCGTGCTGATGCAGCTTGTCGAGCAGCGCCGGAATGCTGCTGCCGTCGAGCCCATAATCCGCCATGCGGGTCGGCACGCCCATTTGTTCGAAGAAGGCGCGGGTGGCGGCGATGGCGCCGTCGATGCGGCTCTCTTCGCTGCCTTCGCGCAGGCCCCAGACGCGTTCAGCGTACTGCAGCAGTTTTTCGCGCTTCTGCGCTTTCTTCTCGTGCAGCAGCTCAGGCAGCACGATGGCCAGCGTTTGCGCATGGTCGAGATCGTGCATGGCGGTCAGCTCGTGGCCCAGCATGTGAGTCGCCCAGTCCTGCGGCACGCCGGCGCCGATCAGGCCGTTCAGCGCCATGGTGGCGCTCCACATCACGTTGGCGCGCACCGCATAGTTTTCCGGCTCGGCCAGCGCGCGCGGGCCGTCTTCCAGCAGGGTCAGCAGCAGGCCTTCGGCGAAACGATCCTGCACCTTGGCATCGACCGGGTAGGTCAAATACTGTTCCAGGGTGTGTACGAAGGCGTCGACCACGCCATTGGCTACCTGGCGCGGCGGCAGCGAGTAGGTCACCACCGGATCCAGCACGGCGAAGCGCGGCTGCACCAGCGGCGAGAAGAAGTGCTGCTTGTCGCCGCTGCTTTTACGAGTGATCACGGCACCGCTGTTGGATTCTGAACCGGTGGCCGGCAGCGTCAGCACGCAGCCCATCGGCACCGCGTCGGTGATGTGGCTGCCGACGGTTTGCAGAATGTGCCAGGCGTCGCTGCTGGCCGTATAGCGGGCGGCGGCGGCGATGAACTTGGTGCCGTCAACCACTGAACCGCCGCCGACCGCCAGCAGGAAATCGATGTTTTCCGCTTTCACCACCTCGACCGCTTTCATCAGCGTTTCGTAGGTCGGGTTAGGCTCGATGCCGGAGAACTCCCGCACGTCGCGGCCGGCCAGCGCGCTATGCACCTGATCCAGCACGCCGTTTTTCTTTACGCTGCCGCCACCGTAGGTGATCAGGATGCGTGCGTCCGCCGGGATCTGGCCGGCCACGTCGGCAATTTGCTCCTTGCCGAACAGGATTTTGGTTGGGGTATGCAGAATGAAGTTTTGCATGGCTGATTTCTCTCTTTCTGTCAGGCGGGCGCCAAAGCGGCGCAAAGGTGTTTGGCCCGTATTGTCAGGAACCGGGCGGCAACGCACAATGCATATTCCTGTCGGGTTCTTGCCTATTCCTACAAGTCGCTGTAGAAATAGAGAGTTTTAAATTATTATTTATGCCGAATCGTTCTGACTGTAAGAGGGTGTTTCCGTGATTGAAATCGATGCGCTGCGCGGCCGCATGGCGCGCCAGGCGATGGCTATCGCCAGCGGCAATGGCTACACGTCGTCGCCGGTGCCGCGGGTGAAGATTTTGTATGTCGATCGCCACAGTCCGCGTCAGCCGGTGATGTATGAACCGGGGATCGTCATCGTTTTTCAGGGGCACAAGGTCGGTTATTGCGGCAATAAGAAGTTCCAATACGATCCGCGCAACTACCTGCTGATGACGGTGCCGCTGCCGTTTGAATGCGAAACCTTCGCCAGCCCGGAACTGCCGCTGGTTGGGTTGGCGGTCAATATCGATACCCAAATGCTGCAGGACTTGCTGATCGACATCGGCGACGACGACTACCTGATGCAACCGCGGGCGGAGAGCAACGGGGTGAACCTGGCGGAAATGACGGAAGAGTTGCTGTGCGCCACCGAGCGTCTGCTGGACGTGATGGCCAATCCGCTCGACGCCCGGGTGCTGGGGCCGCAGATCGTACGGGAGATTCTCTACTATGTGCTGCGCGGCGCCTGCGGCGCCTCGCTGCAGGAACTGGTGAATCGCCATACCCACTTCAGCCAGATCGCCAAGGCGCTGCGACGCATAGAAAATCAGTATGCTGACAATCTCAACGTCGAGCAGCTGGCCGGCGAAGTCAATATGAGCGTGTCGGCGTTCCATCACAACTTCAAGGCGGTGACCAACACTTCGCCGCTGCAGTATGTGAAGTCGTACCGGCTGCACAAGGCGCGCCTGCTGATGGTGCATGACGGCCTGAAGGCCAGCACCGCGGCGATCCGCGTCGGCTACGAAAGCGCGTCGCAGTTCAGCCGCGAGTTCAAACGGCTGTTCGGCATGACGCCGAGCGACGAAGTCGCCCGGCTGCGCGACGCCAACCCGCTGCTGCTGGAGGGGTGAGTCGCCGCCGGGCGGCGAGTTATGGGGTCAATACGATCTTGCCGAACGGCCCGCGATCGAGGTGATCCAACGCCTGGGGCAGTTGATCTAAGCGGTATACCTGATCGATCACCGGCTGCAGTTTAACGGCGTCCACGGCGCGCACCAGGTCTTCCAGCGCGCGGCGGTGGCCGACGCCGATGCCCTGAATCACTGCGGATTTCAATAGCAATGGGCCGGCGGGGGCGGAGATTTCGCTGCCTTCCAGGATGCCGATTACCGAGATACGTCCTCCCACCGCCACGGCGCGCACCGAGTTGCCGAGATTGGTGCCGCCCACGGTATCCACCACATGGTCGATGCCGCGATCCTGGGTCAGCTGATAGACCTTCTCCACCCAGTCGCCATGCAGACGATTGATGCCGTGGTCGGCGCCCAGCGCCTTGGCGCGCGCCAATTTTTCGTCGCTGCCGGAAGTGACATACACCTCGGCACCCTGCGCTTTGGCGATCTGCAGCGCGAACAGCGCCACGCCGCCGGTGCCTTGTACCAATACCGAGTCGCCGGCGCGCAGTCTGCCTTGCTCCACCAGTGCGAACCAGGCGGTCAGCCCGGCGCACGGCAAGGTGCTGGCCTGGGCATCGTCCAGCGACGCCGGCGCCGCCACCAGCCAATCTTCATGCAGTATCACGTATTCCGCCAGCACGCCCTGATAAAAACCGCCGAGGGTGTGATAAGGCACCCGGCGCGCATCGCCGTAGGGTTTTTGCTCGCCGTCGAGCCAACCGGGGCTGAAGGTGGAAATGACGCGCGCGCCGGGCTGAAAGCGGCTGACGCCGGGACCGATGGCATCGACCTCGCCGGCCATGTCCGAGGCAGGAGTGAACGGCTGCGGCAGCGTGAGCCCCATGCCGCTTTCTATCATCAGTTTGTCACGGTAATTGAGTGAGATAGCCTTCACTTTCACTCTGATTTCGTGCGGTCCCGGCTGTGGGATGGCGCTTGCGCTCAGCTGCAGGTGCTCACGCCCCAGGGCGCTCATCGTCCAGCGTTGCATGGTGTTGGTCATGATGTTCTCCAAAGTCAGCGATTAACAGACCTGCCGATAATATCGTTGATAAAGGTTCGCCAGTGGCGATAAGATTTCCGCAGATTGTTTCTTTCAGAGCGACAAATCATGAGCGATCGGTTGAGCGGCATTTCGGTATTCGTTATCGCCGTGGAGGCGGGCAGTTTTGCAGTGGCGGCCAGCCGGCTGCATCTTTCGCGTTCGGCGGTCGGCAAAACCATCGCCCGGTTGGAGCAGCGGCTGGGGGTGCGGCTGTTTCATCGCACCACGCGCAGCCAGAGCCTGACCGACGACGGTGCGCTGTTCTACGAGCGTTGCCTGCGGGCGCTGGAGGAGATCCGCGGCGCAGAAACGCTGCTGGAGTCGGGAAAACGACAGGTCAGCGGCCGGCTGCGAGTGTCGATGCCGGTGCTGTTTGGCCGCATGTGCATTGCGCCGCTGCTGACCGAACTGACGCGCGAGCATCCTGGGTTGGAGTTGGAGCTGTCGTTCAGCGATCGGGTGGTGGACCTGATTGAGGACGGTTTCGATATGGCGATTCGCAACGGTACACTGGCCAACAGCAGCGGCTTGGTGGCGCGGCGTATCGGCGATCACCGCATGGCGCTGTGCGCCTCGCCGGCCTATCTGCAGCGTCGCGGCGAACCGCATAACATCGAGCAGTTGGCGCAGCATGAGGCGGTGACCTACATGCGCGCCGGCGCGCGGCGCAGCTGGCGGGTGCTGGACGAAGGCGGCAAGCCGCAGGAGGTGATGCCGAACAACCGGCTGCAGATGGACGACCTGCAGGCCATTGCGGATGCGGCGACGGCAGGATTCGGTATCGCCTGGCTGCCGTGCTGGCTGGTGCGTGAACAGCTGCTGAGCGGGGCGTTGGTGCGTTTGCTGCGCGATCGGCCGGGTGCGGCCTTTGAAGCGCATGCGGTATGGCCGCACACGCCCCATCTGCCGCTGAAGGTGCGGCTGGCGGTGGATACGCTGGTGAGCAAGTTGCCCCCCAGCCTGGCGCTGGTCGAAAAGGCGCTATAACGCGCCGGGCTTAAGACGAGGCGGCGCGCTTCTTGCGCCAGATCACCAACATGGCGCCCAATAAGCCGACGAACAGCAGCAGCAGCGGCAGCAACATCAAGCCGGTCATCACCTGACTTTCGTGGCGTTTCACCAGCGGGATTTGGCTGAAAGCGTAGCCGAGGCCCACCAGCGCACAGACCCAGATCGCCGCGCTCAGCCAGTTGAACACCTGAAAGCGCGAGCTATTGAGCCCGGAAATGCCGGCCATGGTTGGCAGCAGCGTGCGCACGAAACCGAGGAAGCGGCCGATCAGCAGCGCCGTCAGCCCATGGCGGTTGAACAGGCTGTGCGCGCGCTGGTGGTATTGCGCCGGCAACTGCAGCAGCCAGCCTTTTACCAGGCTGGTATGGCCCAGCCAGCGGCCCTGGATATAACTCAGCCAGCAGCCGAGGCCGGCGGCGGCGGTCAAAATCAGCAGAGTGGGGGCAAAGCCCATCACGCCTTTGGCGATCAGCGCACCCGACAGCAGCAGCAGGCTGTCGCCGGGGAGGAAGGAGGCGGGCAGCAGTCCGTTTTCCAAAAACAGGGTGGTGAAAAGCACGGCGTAAACCACCCAAATCACGCTTGGATCGGCGAGGGCGACAAAGTCCTGCTGCCAAAGCGCATGAATAATCTCTCGTAATACATCCATTTTATGTCCTGTTGCATGCCGGTTGCGCCCGGGGTCACGTTCTCCAGGATGCGGCGGTTACCGTATCTGACAGTTACCCGGTTAGTGTACCGCTAATAGCTTAAGCCGACATTAAACGAGACGAAGAAAATTACCGGAATCCGCCTTAGCGCACGCCACTGAGGCGATCGAAACCGGCGGCCAGATCGGCGATCAGGTCTTCGACGTTCTCCAGGCCGATGTGTAAGCGCACCAGCGTGCCGGAGAAGTCGACGCCGCCCGCCGGGCGGATCGCTTCCAGTTCTTCCGGTTGGTTGGCCAGGATCAGCGACTCGAAGCCGCCCCAGGAGTAGGCCATGCTGAAGTGGCTGAAGTTGTCCAGGTAAGCGGCCAACTGCGTATCGTCCAGCCGTTCCTTCAGCACGAAAGAGAACAGTCCGTTGCAGCCGCTGAAGTCGCGGCGGTAGAACTCGTGGCCCTTGCAGCTCGGCAGGGCCGGATGATTGACCGTCGCCACCTCCGGCCGCGCGGCCAGCCAGTTGGCTACCTCGATGCTGCTGCGTTCGTGCTGTTTCAGCCGCACGCTCAGGGTGCGCAGGCCGCGGCTCGCCATGTAGGCGGTGTCGGCATCCACCATCTGCCCCATCAGATAGGAGTACTCGCGCAGTTGGTCCCAACAGCGTGCGTTGGCGACGGCGGTACCGAGCATGTAATCGGAATGGCCGATCAGGTACTTGGTGCCGGCCTGAATAGAAATGTCGATGTCGAAATCCAGCGCCTTGAACAGCACGCCCGCCGCCCAGGTGTTGTCGATCATGATCACCACGTCCGGCGCCACGGCGCGAATGGCCTGCACCATGGCCGGGATATCCTGCACTTCCAGGGTGATGGAACCGGGGGACTCAAGGAACACCACGCGAGTATTGGGTTGGATCAGATTGGCGATGTCGGCGCCGATCAGCGGATCGAAATAGGTGGTGCTGACGTTCATGCGGCCGAGGATATGGGTGCAGAAATCCTGGGTCGGCTCGTACACCGAGCCTGTGACCAGCAGGTGATCGCCGGCGCCGACGAACGACAGGATCGCATTGGCCACCGCCGCCGCGCCGCAAGGGTACAGCACGCAGCCGGCACCGCCCTCAAGCTCCACCATCGCATCCTGCAGCGCAAAGTGGGTCAGGGTACCGCGTCGGCCATAAAACAGCTCGCCGTGGGCGCGCTGTGCGGTGGCGTGTTTTTTGGCGGCGACGGAGTCGAAGACCAGGGAAGAGGCGCGTTGCGTAACGGGATTGACGGAGCCCTGGGTGTAGCGTTTGCCGCGGCCGGCGCCGATCAGCGTGGTTTCGATGTGTTTTGACGTCATGGTACCTGGCTCACCTCTGGTTGCTCTGCACGTGCCCGTTTGCGATAGCCCTTACGTTAGCATGAGTTAATATAGCCATCCAGACGTTTTAACTTCTGGATATAGAAACGGCTATAATTGGCTGCCGGTCACGCATTTCTCGCGTCATCCTTCTGCCGAGTGGGAAGAGAGAAGCCCATTCCTCGGCTGAGGCGCCGTTCGGCAGCGTGGTCTTGTTGCACCGTTGTGGGATAAAAGTAACGAAATCGCCCTATAAAAGGGGCTTTTAGCGCTGAACGGACGCGGATTGGCACTTTGCGGCAAGGCTGTCTAAAATTTTCTCGTTTATTTGGTAAATAATAATGAGAACTACTATCAATCCCCGGTTGGTTTGATATGATCGCACGCTGAATTATTCCTTAATTTTGATCGGTAATGGGTGGAGGCACAGCGTGAAAACGGCTGGCAAGAATTTAAATCAAGGATCGTTCGGTCAGGGCCGGGCGCAGTGGGGCAAGGCCTTTGGCCGCAGCCTGATGGCTTCTATGGTGCTGGTCGTGGGGCTGGCCGGCAGCGCGCAGGCCGCGCCGGCGACCAACCCGGCCGTTACCGAAAGCGTTGCGCCGAGCACCGCGCCTGCGCCGGCAGCCGCTGCGCCTGAGAGCATCACGCCGGTGAACCCGGCACCAACGATCCAACCACCGGAAACTCGCGGCATGGACCTGTCCGTCTGGGGCATGTATCAGCACGCCGACGCGGTGGTGAAAGCGGTGATGATCGGCCTGGTGTTGGCCTCGATCGTGACCTGGACCATTCTATTCTCCAAGGGCAGCGAACTGCTGCGCGCCAAGCGCCGTCTGCGCCGCGAACAGCTGACGCTGGCCGAAGCGCGTTCTCTGGATGAAGCCTCCGAACTGGCGCAAAACTTCTCACCGGAGAGCGTCAGCGCGGTATTGCTGAACGACGCGCAAAATGAGCTGGAGCTGTCTGCGGAATCCAACGACAACAACGGCATCAAAGAGCGCACCGGTTTCCGCCTCGAGCGCCGCGTAGCGGCCTACAGCCGCAACATGGGCCGCGGCAACGGTTTCCTGGCCACCATCGGCGCCATCTCGCCGTTCGTCGGTCTGTTCGGTACCGTGTGGGGCATCATGAACAGCTTCATCGGCATCGCCCATTCGCAGACCACCAACCTGGCGGTCGTGGCGCCGGGCATCGCGGAAGCGCTGTTGGCGACCGCACTAGGTCTGGTCGCGGCTATCCCTGCCGTCGTTATCTACAACATCTTCGCTCGCGTCATCAGCGGCCATCGCGCCCAGGTGGGCGACGTAGCGGCACAGGTCTTGCTGCTGCAGGGCCGTGATTTGGATCTGGCCGCGACGGCGGAAGCCAAGCGCTCACAGCACGCACACCAACTGCGGGCGGGGTGAGTCATGGCGATGCGCTTAAATGAAGATCTGGACGACAGCGGCGAACTGCATGAAATCAACGTAACGCCGTTTATCGACGTCATGTTGGTGCTGTTGATCATCTTTATGGTGGCCGCGCCGCTGGCAACGGTAGATATCCGCGTCGATCTGCCGGCCTCCTCCGCCAAGCCGCAGCCGCGGCCGGAGAAACCGGTGTTCCTGTCGGTGAAGGCCGACAAGCAGCTCTACGTCGGCGATCAGCCGGTGAATGCCGATCAGCTGACTTCGGTGCTGGATCAACGCACTCAGGCGAACAAAGAAACCACCATCTTCTTCCAGGCGGACAAGAGCGTGGACTATGAAACGCTGATGAGCGTGATGGACACCCTGCGTAAAGCCGGCTACCTGAAAGTGGGGCTGGTGGGCATGGAAGGCGCCGCCAAATAGCGGGCTGATGAAACAGAAAAGGGCGCTTCGGCGCCCTTTTTTACTGGTTCAGAGATATCACTCTCCGGCCAACAAAGCCCGGGAACCGGCATGGCGCCAGCGGATACGGCCCGGCAGATAAAGCGCGTTCTGTTCCAGCGGCCGCTCGTCGATCAGTGCGGTGACTTGGTCGAAGCTATATTGCGCCAACGCCCGGCAGTCCTGTGCGACGGTGTCGATCTTCAGCGTCATGCAGTCGAACAGGTAGTGATCGTCGAAGCTGCACAGGTGGATGTCGCTCTCCATCAGCTGATGTTGAGTCAGATAACGCAATACCCCTTCCAACAGGCCGCAGGCGGCGGTAAACAGCGCTTTGGGCGGCCGCCCCAACTGTGCGCAAAGCTGAGCGAACATCTCGTAACCTGAGCTGGGATGATAGTTGCCGTTGATGATCCATTCCGGTTTGCACGTTATGCCGGCGCGCTGCAGGCCAAGCTGGAAACCGGCCAGCCGATCGCGGGTCGGCGAAATGCGCGGCTGCCCGCCGAGAAAATAGATCTCGTCCGGATGTTGGCGCGCGACCTTTTCCACCAGGTCGGCGGTCGAGTTGACCGAATCGGTGATCACCAGCGGCAGTTCGGAACCGGCGATCAGACGATCCATCTGCACCACCGGCAGCCCGGCGTTGATCTTCTGGTATTCGGCATCGTTCAACTGGCTGGAGGCGACGATCAAGCCGTCCACATGCCGCTGCACCAGACTGTTCACCGCCATCATTTCCTGCGCTGGGTTTTCATCGGTGCAGGCGATCAACAGCTGCAGCCCGGCTTCGCGGCATAGCGTTTCCAGCTCGCGCGAAATCACCGCAAAACCGTAGTTGGTCATCTCCGGTACGACCAACCCCAGCGTGTGGCTGCGGTTGGAGCGCAAAGAGCGGGCGTGGATGCTGGGCTGATAATGGTGTTCGTGCGCCAGCGCCAGAATGCGATCGCGGGTGTCGTCGGACACCCGGTATTCCTTGCTGCGGCCGTTCAGCACCAGGCTGGCGGTCGATTTCGACACCCCGGCCAGCGTGGCGATGTCACTGATGGTAATGCGTTTATTTTTTTTCACTGACGCCATCTGAAGTCATCGGAGGATGCGTCATTCTAGCATGCATGGCGTCAGCGGCCAGTATTCCAACGCCAGCGGCGCGCTCCCGCACAGCCGCAGTTGCGGCTCACCAGCCGGGAAGTAGCGTGCGCTCATCACCGCCTCGCCATGATTGATGAAAATCTCCACGCTGGAACGATCGAACAGCAGTTGCAGATGCGTGACCGGGCCGCGCCAGTAACGGTGCTCCGGCCGGCCGTCGGCCAGGGAAGCTCGCGTCAGCTGCAGCCTTTCGCCGTCCCAGTTCAGCGTCATCGCGTCGCCAAAGGTTGCGTTGAACGGGCCCTGTGGCGTTAATTGCAGCTCTGCCGCGCCCAGTGCGTAGACGGGGGCGTCATCGGCGCGCCCCTGCCAGCATGTTGGTTCGCCGCGCAGCTGTTGCAGCTCGCGTGCCGGGCGCTGGTGGAGGCGGCCATGCTGCAGCAACAGCTCGCGCGGGCAGGTCATGGTGTGGAGCCAGCCGTAAAGGCGCGTCGGATGGGCTTCTTCATCTTGTTCGGGTACGCCCATCCAGCCGAACATCAGGCGGCGACCATCTTCCGCCAGCGTTGTCTGCGGCGCATAAAACTCGAAGCCGGCGTCCAGTTCGCGAAATTCGCCGTGACGGAAGGCTGCCTGCTGGTAATCCAGCTTGCCGAGCAGATAACCGGCCTGATAGCGATTGAGGTAACGTTCCGGCTGCGGCGTCAGTCCCTGCGGGCAGCAGATCAACACCTCGTCACCGTCCAACGAGAACAGATCCGGGCACTCCCACATGTAGCCGAATTCACTCAGACCGTTCAGGCCGGAACCGGCGATTTCTCCCAGCGCTTGCCAGTCGCGCAGATCGCTGGAACGACATAGCAGCACCTTACCGCGATCCTGCAAGTCACGTGCGCCGAGCACCATGTACCAGTCATTTTGATGACGCCACACTTTCGGATCGCGTACGTGACCGCTGTAGCCCTCCGGCAGCGGCAGCACCGGCCCGAGTTTGCGATATTCGCCCCGCTCGCTTTCCTGAGCCAGGCATTGGTAGGCGGTGCGTGAGCCGTCTGGGAATTTCACGTTGCCAGTGTAGATCAGCGTGATTTTGTCTTCCGCCACCACGGCCGAGCCGGAGTAACAGCCGTGGCTGTCGTAACAGGCGCCGGGCGCCAGGGCGATCGGCTGGTGCTCCCAATGCAGTAAATCGGCTGACTGCCAGTGTCCCCAGCATTTGTTGCGGTGATCGCAACCCAGCGGATTCCACTGATAAAACAGATGATAAATGCCGTTGTGCTGGATAAAGCCGTTGGGATCGTTCAGCAGGCCAACGCTGGGTGCCAGATGCCAGTCCGGTCGGTGCGGATCGCGCCGCGCGAGCGGCTGGCCGTTCATTAACGCCCGCATTGCCTGCTTGATTAAGCTGAGTTCTTCCATCATTGCGCGTCCGTTTTGTATTTCAGCAATAGGGAGAGGACAAAGGCGCTGCCAAAGGCGATCGCCAGACCAATGATATAGCTGACCAGAGAACTGGCCTGCACGATCGCCATGCCGGGGATCGCCGTCAGCCCGACCGCGTTCATGCCGACATGGTTGGCCACCACCCAGGCACCGCCGAGCGCTCCGCCCGCCAGCGCCGCCAGAAACGGTTTCACGAAGCGCAGGTTGATGCCAAACAGCGCCGCCTCGGTGATGCCGAGCATGGCGGAAAAGGCCGAAGGTACCGCAATAGCTTTGATTTTGGCGTCGCGGGTTTTGAAATAAACCGCCAGACAGGCGCCGCCCTGAGCGATGTTGGCCATCGACCAGATCGGCAGCAGGAAGTTGACGCCGATATTGGGGTTGCCGAGCAGCCCGGCCTCTACCGCGTGGAAACTGTGGTGGATGCCGGTGATGACGATAGCGGAATAGAGACCGCCGAACAGCAGCCCGGCGAACCACCCCGCATGGACAATCAGCGTGCTGAGCACGAAGGAGATGCCGTCGCCCAGCGCCCGACCGGCGGGGCCGATAAACAGCAGGGCGACAAAGCCTGAGATGACCACCGTCAGGAACGGCGTCAGGATCAGATCGAGCGCGTTGGGGATCACCTTGCGCAGGCGTTTTTCCAACAGGCTCATGAACCATACCGTCAGCAGCACCGGGAACACGGTGCCCTGATAGCCGATCATGGCGATTTCCAGACCGAAGAGGTTCATGGTGTGGAACCCTCCGGCGACGCCCCAGGCGTTGGTCAACGCCGGATGTGTCAAAATGCCGCCGAGCGTGGCGCCCAGATAAGGGTTGCCGCCGAATTCGCGTGCGGCGGTGAAACCGATCAGAATCGGCAGGATAATGAACGCCGCCGAGCTGAACATATCCAGCATGATGAACAACGCACTGTCGGCATCGGCCCAGCCGTAGGTTTTCACCATGCCGAGCAGCCCCATTAACAGACCGGAAGCGACGATCGCCGGGATGATTGGCACGAAGATGTTCGACAGCAGGCGGGCGATGCGCTGCAGCGGGTTGAGTTTTTTCGCCGCGATATCGGCGGCTTCGGCCTTGCTGGATTCGCTGACGCCTGCCGCCTTGATGAATTCCGCATGCACCTTGTTGACCAGCCCGGTGCCGAAGATCACCTGGATCTGGCCAGCGTTGCTGAAGCAGCCTTTGACGCCGTCCAGTTTGCCGATGGCCTCTTTGTCCACCTTGCTGTCGTCCACCAGCACCAGGCGTAAGCGCGTGGCGCAGTGGGCGGCGCTGGCGATGTTCTCTTTACCGCCGAGCAGCGGCAACAGCGCGTTGGCGGTTGCGGTAATGTCCATGTTGTCCCCTTGCTAAATTAAAATGTCGCCGTGCAGTTTGCGGCGCAATTCCGTGAATCGGTGTCAGAAGAAATACTTGAATCTGGCGCGCACGCCGTAACGCTGGTCGTTGTCGCCGTTGGCGATCTTGTTCTCGGCGTTGGCTTCCAGCAGCGAAACATAGGCGCCTAAATACACATTGAAATTCTTCATATTCATAATATTAGGTATCTGATACGACGCATGAACGGTGTGGATGTCGTAGTTGCCCGGCTCGCTGAGCGGATTGTGGATATCGGCGGCGATCCCGGCGGTATTGAACTCTTGGATGTTGTTATGGGCATAGATATAACCCAGTTCGAAGCGCCGCCACAGCACGTTAACGCCAGCGGTAAAGTCTTGCTCGCCTGACGCATCCAGATAGGCGGTGCTCAGGTTGGCCACCATGCCGTTATCCGGATCGGCCGCGTTGGTGTTCCAGCTCATGGTCATGCCGTAGCCGTTGCGCTTCGATTGATCGACGAAGCGGCCCTGGCTGTCCTGATAGCCGTAGGCATTATTCACCACGTTGCTTTCCATCGCCGCCGCGATGCTGAAGGCATCTTTCTTCCAGGCGATCACCGGGCGCAAATAGGCGACGTTTTTCTTATTGTCCAGCGCATTGCCGTGGTAGCTGCTGTCCTGGAACAGCGAAGTGCCGTCTTCCACCAGCGTGTTCAGTTCGAAATAGACATCCCCGGCGTATTTGCTCAACATCAGGTTCCCGCCGCTGCTGCTGCGGCCACGGCCTTCTTTCATCATATAGATATAGCCAAAGCCGTCAGCGTACAGATCGTTGGCGGTATTGCCGGAGTATTGAATGAAGGTGTCCTGATTCAGCGGGAACATGTCGTAGGCTTCGAAGCGGCCGATTTTGGTTTGCCAGTTCTTTTCATTGCCGAAGAAGAAAGCTGCGTCGTCCAGGTTCATTTTGCCGGTCATGTCCGCCAGCGGCTGGACGCTGAAGCCGGAAAAGTTGCCGCCCGGATTGCGGCGATAGCCGTCCAGCCCCACCAGAATGCGGCCGTTGATATCCCAGCGCTCTTTGTTGCCGGGTTTCCAATCCTTGTGATCGCTGCCTTTCAACGACGTCAACTGGCCGCTGCGGCTGGCGCCGTCCAGATTGAACTCCACGTCGCCGTACAGCTTCAGATCGTTGAAGCCGTTCAGTTTCAGCGCGCCGGTCGAGGGAGATTGCGTTTCCGGCGCGGCGGCACGTTGCGCGACCTGAGCGGTTTGCCTTTCGGTGTTGGCGGTGCGCTGTTCCAGCTGTTGCGCCCGACGTTCAGCCGCCGTGGCGCGGGTTTCTGCCTGTGTGGCGCGCCGTTCCGCCTGCGCCAGACGTTGCTCCAGCGCGTTGAGACGCGCCTCGATACTGTTGCCGCTCGAGGCCGCTGCGTTGGAAGCGGAGAGGAAAAGCCCTGTTGTTATCGCCAAATAGCTGAGTTTTTTCATCATCGTCTATCATCCGGGAAGGGTTGTTATTATTTTTTGCTAAATTGCTAAACCGGTTTTTCAAGGCGAAAGATAGCGATCGAGAAGCGGACTGGCAATCAAGTTTGCTAACCCGATTCAGCTATTGTGATCGAGTACGCAAATCGTGGGCTAAAAGACCACGGCGCTAAGGAGAGCGCCGTGGACGCAGAGAGTCAACGCAGGAAAGCAGCCAACTCGTCGGCGCAGGGCAGGGCGGTCATGGCGCCTTTGGCGGTGGTGGCCAGCGCGCCGCAGGCCTGAGCCTGGGCGATGATCGCCGACCATTGTGCTTCTTGCGGCAATTCGTGAAGACGTGCCAGCGCCGCTAACAGCCCGGCGACGAAGGCATCGCCGGCGCCGGTGGTATCTACCGGCACGACAGGCGGCGCGGGGAAATGGCGCAGACGATGCCCATCGTGTACGCAGACGCCATCGCCGCCCAGCGTTACCAGCAGCAGGCGCAGCGGATAGGTTTGCATCATCCAGCGAATGGCGTTCTCCAGATCGTCAAGATGGCTGATAAAAGCCAGCTCTTCGCGCGACAGTTTCACCACGTCCGCCAGCAGCAGCGCCTTTTGCAGACAGGGGCGCAGCGCTTCCGGCTGGCGCCAGACCTCTTCGCGGATGTTGGGATCGAAACTGACCCGGCCACCGGCCGCCCGGATGCGTTCCATCGCGGCAAAGGCCGCGCTGCGGCTGGGTTCCTGAGAGAGCGCGATGGAGCAGAGGTGCAGCCATTCCCCCTGTTGGAAAACCGGCAGATCGTCGGGCTGCAAAAACAGATCGGCGCTGGGCTGCACCATAAACGTGAATGAACGCTCACCCTGCTGATCGAGATCCACCACGACCGTGGAGGTGTGATGTTCGGGATCCGGCCGCATATGGCCGATATCCACCCCTTCATCGCTTAGCACCTGCTGCAAAAAGGCGCCGAAGCTGTCTTGCCCCACCCGGCCGATAAAGGCGCTGTCGCCACCGAGGCGGGCGATACCTACCGCCACGTTAGCCGGCGCGCCACCGGGGCATTTGAGATAGCCGTTGGCATTTTCCGGCACCAGGTCGATCACGGCGTCGCCCAGTACCCATACGCGATTCATCATGCATAATCCCTGTTTTTGTCCTTGTTAGATGGGTTGCTAAAATAGAAGAACCGGTTTAGCAAGGCAATGAAATAATGCGTTAAGGTGTTTGGAGGGTGAGGAAGATCAATCTTTCTGCTTGGCCTGGGGAAGGGAGTCTGCCCCGCGAACCGGCGCGGGGCGAGATAACGGGGTGGCTTAGCCCATCTTCGGGTAGACGCCGGGGCCGATTGGCAACCCAAGCGCATACCAGGCCAGCAGCAGCAAAATCCACACGCTGAAGAACACCAAAGGATAGGGCAGGATCAGCACGTAATAGGTGCCGAGCTGCGCGTCTTTGCGGTAGCGCTGCAGGAAGCCGAGGAACAGCGGCAGGAACGGCGACATTGGCGCCAGCGGCAACACCGCAGAGTCGGCGATGCGAAAGATCATCTGGGCGAATGCCGGGTGAAAACCGAGCAGCATAAACATCGGCACGAAGATCGGCGCCAGAATCGACCAGATCGCCGAGCCGCTGGCGATGAACATGCACAGGAAGGCGGAGAGGAACATCAGGCCGAGAAACGCCGGTGCGCCGCTCATGCCGGCGGCTTCCAGCATGTCGGTCAGGCCGACGGCCATAAACTTGCCCATGTTGCTCCAGTTAAAGAACGCCACGAACTGCGACAGCGGAAACACCATCACGATAAAACCCGCCATGCTTTTCATCGGATCGAGCAAGTGGTGGGGAATATCGTCCGGCCGCCGGATCTGTTTGGTGACCACGCCATAGGTAATGGCGACGGTGAAGAAGAACAGGATGATGATCGGCACAATGCCCTTGATGAACGGGGAAGGGATCACCGAACCGGTGTGCGGATCGCGCAGCGGCGCGGCCTCCGGCACCACCAGGGCGGCGATGATGGCGATAAACACCAGCGCGGCGATGCCGCTCATCATTAGCCCCCGGTTCTGCAGCGGGGTCAGCGCTGCGATTTTGTCTTCGGCGCTGCCTTGCCACTTCGGCAGTCGGGGTTCGATAAACTTGTCGGTGAGCAGCGCGCCGGCGATGGTCAGCACGATCACGGAGGTGGCCATAAAGTACCAGTTGTCGATCACGCTGACGTGAACCGCGCCGTCCACCGCCTTGGTGGCTTCGGTGCTGATGCCGGAAAGCAATACGTCGGTGGTGACGATCAACAGGTTGGCGGTAAAGCCGGAGGCGACGCCGGCGATCGCCGCCAGCAGCCCGGCTATCGGGTGTCGGCCCACCGCGATAAACATCAGCGCGCCAAGCGGCGGCATCACCACCAGCGCGGCGTCCGATGATATATGGCTGAAGAAGGCGATAAACAGCACCATATAGCTGGCGTAGCGGGCGCTGACGCGCGAGGCCATTTTGTACATCAGCGCCTGCAGCAGGCCGACCTTTTCTGCCAGGCCGGCGCCTATCACCAGCGCCAAAATAGCCCCCAGCGGCGCAAAGCTGCTGAAGTTATGGATGATGTTGGGGAATATCCATTGCATGCCCGCCACGCTCATCAGGTTATTTACCTTGATGAGTTCGCCGGTGGCCGGGTTTTTCACCGCCACGTCGAGCCAGGAAAACAGTGCGGTGGCTAGCATAAGCACCATGATCAAATAGACGAACAGGAGAAACGGATTGGGGATCTTATTGCCGATGCGTTCCACCCAGTAAAAAATGCGTCCGGGGCTTTTATTGATTGGCGTTGTGGCCTCACTCATGATTTTACCCTCTGTGTTTGCTCTGTTGTGTGATTGTTATTATTTGATTTATTTATAATTATGTTTATTGGCCCGATTGCCCGGGCCCTGTCTGTTCATGTTATTTCAATGGCGATGGTTGCACCTCCTGCGGGATTGGGCAGCGGTACGGCTGTTCGGCGCGTTGGCGCTCGAACTCGCTGCGGCAGCGCGCCAGCAGGGCGCTGTCGCTCAGCAGATCGATGGCGGTCGCCGCCATCACCTTGCCGGCCAGGCACATGCCCTTATGGGCGATAGCGGTGCGGCCCTGCGCCACCAGTTGCCAGGTGTGCAGCGGAGTGCCGAGTGCGAAACAGGGACTGAAGCATTGGGCGGTCGGCGCCACCCAGCTCACGTCGCCAACGTCGGTAGAGCCGTACAGCAGGTCGTCGGATTCCACATAAGGCGCGACCTCGTCCATCAGCACCTTATCTCCCAGCAGTTGCACCCACTCGCGCCCGGCCGCGCCGCCGGTGCGGGCAATATTGAGTTTGGCGTTGCGCAGATCGTCGCGGCTCAGCGTCTGGCGGATTTCCTTGGCGAAGCGGCGTTCGGCGTCGCTGTACTCGGGCAGACCGAAATCGCACAGGTTTTGATACATCGCCCGTTCCAGACTGCGGTTCGGCACATAATTGGAGCAGGCTTTATCGAAGCGCACCTCCATCTGGGTGTCAGTCATCAGCGCTGCGCCCTTGGCGATGTTGATCACCCGTTGGTAAATGTCTTGCGCCTGATCGAGCTGCGGCGCGCGGATCAGGTACAACACTTCGGCGTCGGCCTGCACCACGTTGGGCGAGCTGCCGCCGGTGTTGGTGACCGCGTAGTGCAGCCGCGCTTCCTGCACGATATGTTCGCGCAGGAAGTTGGCGCCGGTATTCATCAGCGTCACCGCGTCCAGCGCGCTGCGCCCCAGGTGCGGCGAGTTGGCGGCATGGGCGGCGACGCCCTTGAAGTGAAACGCCGCCTGAATGTTGGCCAGCGTGCTGGTATTGAACATGCCGCTGAAGCCTTCCGGGTGCCAGGTGAGGGCGGCGTCGACGTCGTCGAACAGGCCTTCGCGCACCATAAAGGTTTTGCCGGAGCCGCCTTCTTCGCCCGGGCAGCCGTAGAAGCGCAGGGTGCCGGTCAGCCGGTTCTGCTGCATCCACGCCTTGGCGGCGAAGGCGCCGGCCAGCGCCGCGGTGCCCAGCAGGTTGTGGCCGCAGCCATGACCGTTGCCGTTTTCCACCAGCGGCTGCGGCGTGGCGCAACCGGCCTGCTGGCTCAGCCCGGCCAGCGCGTCGTACTCGCCCAGCAGCGCGATGACCGGGTGGCCGCTGCCGTAGCTGGCGATAAACGCCGTCTCGATGTCGCCCACGCCGCGTTCAACCGAAAAGCCTTCCTGCTCCAGCGCATCGGCCAGCAGCGTGGCGGAATAGGTCTCGTTGAAGCGCGTTTCCGGATGGTCCCAAATCGCGTCGCTCAGCGCGCTGAAGCGGGGTTGGCGTTGGTCAATGTAGTCGCCGATAAATGCCTGCCGTTGTGGATTGCTCATGCTTCGCTCCCGAATGTCGGCAGGTTCAGCGCCAGCGACGCCAGCGTTTTCACCGCCACCACCATCACCTGCTCGTTGAAGTCAAATTTTTCGTTATGGTGTCCGGCGCTCAGCTCGGTGCCGAAAATGACGTATGAGGCCTGGCCGCCGTGCGATTTCACCCGTTCCATCATGTAGGTGGCGTCTTCTGAGCCGGCGGCCTGTTCGCGGCGATCGACCACCGAGGCCAGCTCGGTTATCTGCTGCGCCTGGCGGCGGATGTAATCCACCCACGGTTGGGTCGGTTTGCTGCTCTGCGCCGCGCCCATCAGCGCGATATCGCAGGCGACGCCGTGCATCCTGGCGGCACCTTCGATGGCGTTCAGCGCCTGTTGATAAACGAACGCGTTGATCTCATTGGTGGCGCCGCGCGTTTCTACCTTCATAAACGCCCGATCGGCGATCACGTTGCGGCCGGTGCCGGCCTGCAGCACGCCGACATTGATGCGCGAGCTGCCTTCGCTGTGGCGCGGGATGGCGTAAAGCCCCAGCGCAGCCTGCGCCGCTGCCAGCAGCGCGTTGCGACCGTCTTCCGGCTTGGCGCCGGCGTGCGAGGCGACGCCGCGAAAGGTGACGTCCAGCTTGCTGGTGGCCATAAAGCTGTCGCTGCCGCACACCAGCTCACCGGCTGGCACGCCGGTGCCGATATGCACCGCGGTGAAGAAATCGACGTCGTCCACCACGCCGGCCTCTACCATCGATTTAGCGCCGCGAGTGCCTTCTTCCGCCGGCTGGAAGATCAGTTTGACGGTGCCGCTAAGCTGGGGTTCCAGGCTTTTGAACACGTGCGCCAGCCCCAGGCCGATGGTGGTATGGCCGTCATGACCGCATGCATGCATCATGCCGCTGTTGCAAGAGGCGAAGCCTTCACGAAACGGCAAATGTTCGGGCTCCAGCAATTCGTTGAGATCGAGGGCGTCCATATCCACGCGGTAGGCGATGGTAGGGCCGGGACGGCCGGTATCGAGCGTTGCGACGATGCCGGCGAAGCCGCCGGAAAAGTGCGGCAGCCATTTCTCCAACGCCCCCTGATTGCGGGCGCGCTGTTCCTGCGCTTCCAGCTCGGCGGGAGAGGGCAGCCCCATGCGCGCCTCTGCCTTGATGACCTCGCGGCCCAGCTGCAGGTGATAACCCAGCCGATCGAGTTCTTCCGCCACCAGGGTGGCGGTGCGGAACTCAAACCAGCCGGACTCGGCATAGCGATGGAAGTCGCGGCGCCAGGCCTGCAATTGCGGGTACAAATCGGCCACCAACATCGAAAGCGAATTAGTCATAGTGATATCTCATAAGTTATCGCGCGCTGGATCGCTCCAGGCAGCAGTTATGCTCTGAACTGAAATCAGACGGTGAAGCTATTGCAAAGAAAAAGGTGCATTTGGTTACTAACTGCCGTGAATGGCGCTTATTGGCGCAGAAAATGCGCTTAATTAAGCGAAATAAGAATTTGGTTATTTATTATGTTTTTTCCGAATGTACACAATGGAATCTGGCTAAATAAGATGCCAATATCTTGCTATTGATAAATAACGGTTATCGCCTTTCGCCTATGCCAGCCTCGATAAAATTGCACCAATTACGTGCATTTGTGGACGTTAGCCGCCAGGGCAGCATCCGCGCCGCCAGTCGTACCTCACGCCTTTCCCAGCCTGCGCTGACCAAGGCCATTCAGGAACTGGAAGAGGTGCTGGGCGCCAAGCTGTTTATTCGCCGCAGTCAGGGGGTGGTATTGACCGACTGCGGCGATAACTTTTTCCAGCATGCCAGCCTGATCCTCGAAGAGCTGCGGGTGGCGCAGGAAGACATTCAGCAGCGGTTGGGGTTGGCGGGCGGTACGGTAAATATCGGCGTTGGCGGCAGCATCGCGCGCACCGTGATGCCGCAGGTGGTCACCCAGTTTCACCGTGAGTATCCCAACGTGAAGGTGCGGATCGTCGAGGGGCAGCTGGTGTCGATGATCCCTGAACTGCGCCAGGGCGAGCTGGATTTTACCGTCAATACCTACTATCCCAGCAGCCTCGATAACGAGCTGCAGTACGAACGGCTGATGGAAAAAGAGTATCGGGTGGTGGTGCGCAAAGGGCATCCGATGGAGGAGGCGACCTCGCTGAAACAGCTGCAGCACTGCGACTGGACCATGCCGACGCCGAAAGGCAGCTATTACCGGCTATTGCACGATCTGTTCGGGGACTTGGGCATGGCGCCGTCGATCAGTGTGACCTGCGAGACCTTTATGGCCTGTACCAGCCTGGTGGCGCAGAGCGATTTTGTCAGCATTCTGTCGGTGGACGTGATCTCCGATCCGATTCTGGGCAAGCATTTGGTGCCGCTCGAGCTGGAAGAGAGCCTGCCGAAGGCGACGTTTTATCTGATCCAACGCAAGGACACCACCCTGACGCCGATGGGCGCGCACCTGGCGCGCCTGTTTCGCCTTTACTGTCGGTGATACCGAGGCCCCGTTGGGGGCCTCGGTATCAGAACGCGATCGAGCCCTGCACGAAGAAAGTGCGCGGTTCGCCGACGTATTTGCCGAAGTTGTTGTCGTTGGAGCGGGTGAAGTAGCGCTGATCGAACAGGTTTTTCACCCCGGCACCCAGCGTCAGGTTCGACAGCTGCGGCCCGAAATTATATTCCCCGCGCATGTTCCACACCATGTAACCGGCGATATCGCCAAACTGGCCGTCGGCGCTCTCCTGCGTGATGTACTCCGGCCCGGTGCCCGGCGAGTGCTGTTTGGACTGCGCGTAGCCGTCCAGATTCCACACCCAGTTGCCGGTGGCGTAGCGCGTGCCGACGGTATACACCTGACGCGAGTAGAACGGCAGGTCTTTACCGGCGAAATCGCCCTTGTCGGTGCTGGCCTTGGTGTAGGTATAGCTGGTGTAGACGCTGGCGCCGTCGAGCGCGCGATTCAGCTCGCTGAGATCGTAGCTGAGCGCCAGCTCGATGCCTTTGTGCTTGGTAGCGCCCATATTTGTCCAGCCCACGTCGTTGCTGATGTACTGCAGCTGGTTATCGAAATCGATGTAGAACAGCGTGGCCTCGGCCTTGACCACGGTATCGTCGTAGCGGGTGCCGAACTCATAGGTGTGCGCTTTTTCCGCCGTCAGCCCCGGCGCCGGCTGGTTGCCGTTACCGCCTTTGGTCAGTTGGAAATACTGCATGCTGCCGAACGAAGTATTGGCGTTGGCGAACAGTTTCCAGGCGTCGGACAGATGATACATCACGTTCAATGACGGCAGCGGTTCGCTGTAGCTTTTCTCGCGGCTGATGTTGTTGAACGAATCGTCCACGTGAGTGCGGATGCTTTCGTAGCGCAGGCCAGGCGTGACCGTCCAGTTGCCGACGTTGATGGTGTCGTCGATGTAGAACGCGTTGGCTGCGGTGCCGCCGGAGGTGTGCTGGTAATAGTCCGGGGTATCCGGCGTGGCGCCGACGTTCGCCGGGTTATACCAGGCCGAACGCGACGCCTTTTCATCCATGGTTTCATTCAGGTAGCGGTAGCCGAGGGTGATCTCGTGCGCCATATCCCAGAAGCGAAACAGCTGTGAATAGCTCGGTTCGATCGCCCAGGTCGAATAGTGGCGCGGATAGGACACCATGCGCCGCAATCCGGCGTTTTTGCCGGTGCCTTCCGATTCGATGTTGCTGCCGCGGTAGCTGTCGGTGAAGTAGGTCAGCACTTCGAACTGTTTGTCGTCTTCCTGATG
Source organism: Serratia sp. YC16 (assembly GCF_009707615.1). Classification (NCBI taxonomy): domain Bacteria; kingdom Pseudomonadati; phylum Pseudomonadota; class Gammaproteobacteria; order Enterobacterales; family Yersiniaceae; genus Serratia; species Serratia sp. YC16. The sequence continues at coordinate 327,491 of NZ_WLYN01000004.1, forward strand.
CTTGTATTTGAACGACATATCCTTGCGGCGGCCTTCGAACTGATCCCACGGCCGCGTGGACTGGAACGGGTTCTGCGCGTATTGCGCTTTGCTCAGCCCGCCCGGCATGCCGGCTTTGGCGTCGTAGTAGTGAAAATTGGCCAGCAGTTCGTCGCGATCGGTGAACGCATAACGCGTTTTCAGCATGAAATCGTCGATGTCGGTGTTGTCGTTATTGTCGCGGTAGCCCTGACCGTGCAGGCCGGAGTAGAGCAGCTCGGCGCCGAGGCCGTTATCTGCGGTGCCGCCCACCGAGGCGCTGGTCAGGGTTTTCAGGCCGCCGTGGCTGGCGCCCTGGGTCTGTACGCTGGCGGTGCCGCCAAACTGTTTGGGAATGTCGCGGGTGACGAAGTTGATCACGCCGCCAACGTTTTGCGGCCCGTAACGCACCGCACCGCCGCCGCGCACCACGTCAACCGATTGCAGATTGCCGATCGACAGCGGCGCCATCGACAGCTGAGGCTGGCCGTAAGGCGCAACCGCCAATGGAACGCCGTCCATCAGAATGGTGGATCGCGGAGAAAGGCGAGAGGTCAGGCCGCGCACGCCGACGTTGAGCGAAATGTCGCTGCCGCCGGTGCCGTTGCTGTCGCGCACCTGCACGCCGGGCACGCCGCGCAGGCTGTCGGCGATGGTTTGATCGCCCTGTTCATGCATCTGCTGCTGAGTGACGATGGAGCGCGCGCCGGGATGGTTAAGCAGCACCGAACTGGTATCAGGGTTGTCCAGCCAGTTGCCGACGACGGTCACGGTGTCGGCATCGTTTTGAGATGAGTTATCAGCAGCAAGGACAGGGAGTGCGACGGCGATGGAGGCCGTCAGCAAAGAAAGCCGAAAAAGAGGTGACATAATAATGCCTTAAGAGTTTCAGACCCGGATGTGTTTTTTTAGAAAAGACAATCTTAATGATAATTATTGGCAAGTAAATAGAATTGTTACGGGATAGTTAAGCGGGTAACGATGTGGCGCGGGCGGGGTGTCAGGGCCCGGTTGGTGGGCCCTGAACGGACATTATTGCGGCGTAAGCCAGAAGACGCCGCTGTAATCCAGCGCGGTGAATTTCTGGTGGACCATTTCGATATCCGCTTGCGGATCAATATCTTTAAACAGCGCTGGGTGCAGGAATTTGGCGATTGCCTCAACGGCGATAAAGTTGAGCGGCGTGTCGTAAAATTGATGGTAAATCGCCATCACGCGTTTTTCTTTCACCGCTTTCAGTACGTTAATGCCGGTGCGATCCAGCAGATGCGCCAGTTTCTTTTGGCTGGTGGCCATATCGGTGGTGTAGCCCAGCGGCACCGCCAGCGTGCCGCGATGACCACGGCTCCAGTCGGCGCCGGTCAGCAGATAGAAATCCGGGTTGCTGCCGATCACCTGCTCGACGTTCACTTCACCGCCCATGTCGGAAAACAGCTTGCTGCCGATATTGTCGCCGCCGGCGGTCTCGATAAACTGCCCGAAACTGCCTTTGCCGAAAGTGTTGCAGCACTGCTCGCCTTTGATGCCGGCGCTGCGTTCGATGAAGACGCTGGGGCGCTGCTCCGGTTTCAGCGTGGCGACCCGTTGGCGCACCAAGTCGAGCCGTTGCTGATAAAGCTGAATAAAGGCGTCGGCGTTGGGCTGTTCATCAAACACTTTACCCAGCAGCTGCATGCTGGCGACGGTGTTGGTCAACGGCTGCTGGCGAAAATCGATGATCAGCACCGGAATACCGACTTTTTCCAGCTGGGTCAGTACGCCACTGTCCTTCAATTTGCTCAGCAGACCGATGTCGAAAATGACCAGATCCGGTTGGCGCACCACCGCGCTTTCTACGCTGAAATCGCTGGTGTAGGGGTTGTCGAAGGTGGGGATCTGCATGACCTGCGGGAATTTTTTTGCGTAGGCCTCCACCAGATCCGGTGCTTTGACCTTCAGCGAGTTGTCCCAGGCGATGATGTTTTTCAGCGGTTCCTGCGGATGCAGAATATTGAGCGCCAACAGCGCACGGGCATCGGCCAGGATAACGCGTTTGGCCGGTTGCGGCAGAGTGACCTGACGGCCGGCGACATCGGTGACGACGATCGGCGCGGCCTGAGCGGCGCCGGCCAACAGCAGAATGCAGGCGGCCAGCCAGCGGCCGGCTTTGGCGATAAGAACAGCGGACATGGAGATCCTTGAGTAATCGGCGAGGAACGAGAGCGCAATGATAAGCGATATCCTTTCGCTTTTTGAACACCCTTGATGCCGATAGTGGCTACTCCTGGCCCATCAGCGGGTCGCTGACGCTGTGTTCGCCGTCTTCCAACCGGCCCGCCAGGCGGCGCAGCCAGCCGGGGCTTTGCAGCGTAAGGTCATACCAACCGCCGCTGGCGCGGGCGTCAAACGTTTGCTGGTGGCTGCCGCCCGCTGGCAGCGTGATGTGCCACGGGCCCTGCTGCGTATAGGGGCAGCGTTCGAGGGTGACCGCTATCGCTTCGGTGCCCGGGTTGTTCAACTGCAGCTGCAGGCTGCGCCCCGCCGGGCGCAAACGCACTTCCGGCTGCGGCCGGCTCAGGGCGCCGCGCAGTTCACGATGAAAACCGTTGGGGCCGAGCAGCCACAGATGGTACTCATCCGCCGTCTGCCAGTCGTCGCTGACCGCTTTGCCGGCCTCGACGGTGTAGCGGCGCGGGATCTGTGCCAGATCTCGCCGATCGTAAACGTGAAACACCGCCCCCTGCTCGCCGGTATTGAACAGATTCAGCGTGACGCGCCGCTGCTCGGCCGCGACGGCGGCTTCGACGTGCAGCTGGTAGGGCAATGCGCGAGAAGGGCGCGCCAGGCGGCGTTGATGCGGCAAACGCTGGTGGGCGGGCGACGGCAGCGGCACCTGCGGCAGCTGCTCCTGGCGTTGACGCAGGCCGTCGGCGGCGCGACGGCTGGTGGCGGGCAGGCTCGGCAATGCTTCGCCGTTAGGGTCGACAAAGTTGAACGCCGAGGTGAGATCGCCGCACACCGCGCGGCGCCAGGCGCTGATGTTGGGTTCATGCACCTGAAAGCGCTTCTCCAGAAATTGCAGCACCGAGGTGTGATCGAAGACCTGCGAGTTGACCCAGCCGCCGCGGCTCCAGGGCGACAGAACCAGCATCGGCACCCGCGGGCCGGGGCCATAGATGCGGCCGTCCGGCGGTGGCTGATCCTCCGAGCCGGGCGGCGCCACGTGCTGGAAGATCTCGGTGTCGAACGGCACCGTCGATTTACCGGCGAAGCTGCCGTCTTCACGCAGCGACGGCGCGGAAGGCGAGGGCATGTGATCGAAAAAGCCGTCGTTTTCGTCGTAGTTGACCAGCAGGACGGTTTTGCTCCATACCTCCGGGTTATCGGTCAGCGCGTTGAGGATCTCTTGCGTGAACCAGCCGCCCTGCACCGGGCTGGAGGGATCGGGGTGTTCCGAATAGGCCGCCGGCGCGATGATCCAGCTGACCTGCGGCAGTTTGCCTTGCTGCACGTCGGCGCGGAACCCGGCCAGCATGGCGTCCAGATCGTTGCCGCTGGCGGCGGGCAGGGTGTTGCCGTTGCCTTTGTATAGCGGTGCGCTTGCGTTGAGCTCGTCGCGATAGGGCACGAAGGCGTTGAAGTCTTTCGGCGGCCGCGCCGGGTTGCCCACCTGAATGCTGGCGGCGCGGTACTGGCGGAAGCCCGCCAACGGGTTGTCGGTAAAGTTGTCGGGCAGGAATTGATACACCTTCCAACTGACGCCGCTCGCCTCCAACCGTTCCGGATAGGTTGTCCACTGGTAGCCGATCTCTGCCGGGCCGGGGCTGTCCCATTCGTTGACCACCACCGCCACGTCGGCGGCGGACGGGCCGTTGGTGCCGGTCCAGTGGAACAGCCGATTGGTATTGGTGCCGGCGTGGATGGCGCAGTGATAGGCGTCGCACAGGGTGAAGGCGTTGGCCAGCGCGAACTGGAACGGCAGCTCATGCTGGCGATAGTAGCCCATCGAGGCCGGCGTTTTGTAGGTCGGCCAGGCGCTCATGCGGCCGTGGTCCCAGGCGGCCTGTTCATCCACCCATGAGTGCGGCGTGCCGGTGACGCGCTGGGCGTTACCGCGTTTGCTGTCCAGGTGGTAGGGCAGCACCAGCCGCTCGGCGCCCTGTTGCTGCCAGACGTGGCGGCCGTCGGGCAGTGGGATGGTAAAGCGATCGCTGAAGCCGCGTACGCCCGGCAGGGTGCCGAAGTAGTGGTCGAAAGAGCGGTTCTCCTGCATCAGGATCACCACGTGTTCGACGTCGCGCAGGGTGCCGGTGCGATTATTGGCGGGAATGGCCAGCGCTTTGCGAATCGAAGCGGGCAGCAGCGAGAACGCCGATCCGATGGCGGCAGCCCGCAGTATGTCTCTGCGTGAAAGGTCAGGCATGCGTCGTTAATCTCCGTCAGTGTGCTTTGAAGATAGCCGCTGACGACGATAATGGCGAAAAATAACAGGGAGATGAAATCGAGGAAAACAATGCTCCCTGGCGGGAGCATTGGTGGATGACGCTTACTGTCTGATCAGGCGGCCGAGCGCCGGCGCCGTTTCGAAATCGCTGCGGAAGGGGTTGATATCCAGGCCACCGCGGCGGGTATAGCGCGCGAACACGCTGAGTTTTTCCGGGCGGCAGTGCTGCTTGATGTCGTTGAAAATACGTTCGACGCACTGCTCGTGGAATTCATTGTGCTGGCGGAAGGAGATCAGGTAGCGCAGCAGGCTTTCGCGATCGATTTTGCGGCCTTCATAGCGGATAACCACGCTGCCCCAGTCTGGTTGATTGGTGACCAGGCAGTTGGACTTCAGCAGGTTGGAAGACAACGTCTCCGTTACCGGTTCCCCTTGATCGGCCGCGCCGCACAGGTATTCCGGCTTGAACGTGAAGTCGTCAACCGCGATGTCCAAATCGTCGATGTTGATGCCCGGCAGGCGGTCGATCTGCGCCGGATAACCTTCCAGCCCCGGATAGAGTTTGACGGTGACCTGGCCGTTGGCCGCCTGCGACAGATCCTGCTGCATGGCGGCGCTCACCTGTTCCACGCTGTCGAAGCGCGTTTGGTTGAAACTGTTGAGATACAGCTTGAACGACTTGGACTCGATCAGGTTCGACGAGGAGTGCGGGAAGGTAAACTCGCCGATGCCCACCACCGGTTTGCCCTTGCCGTTGAGCCAGGACAGCTCGAAGGCGGTCCACAGATCGAAGCCGCTGAACGGCAGCTGCCGCTCGTCGACGCCGATCAGATCGCGGCCACGCGCGCGCGGCAAGGCTTCGAGCAATGCGGGAGCATATTGATCCGGATAATCGGAGTTGGCGCCAAGATGGGTGATCTTATCTTGCTTTTGGATATGCATATTCATTGCCTTTTGCTTGTTCGGTATTGATGTAGCGGTTAAACAGACTGCGGGTGGCGTAGATCGGCCCGACGCCCAGCAGGGCGTAAACCACCTTGATCAGGAACTGCGACAGGATCATGGTTTTGATGATATCCCAGCTCAGCACGTTGTAGAACGCCAGCGTACAGAACACCACGCTGTCGATGGCCGACGCCACGACGGTGCTGGTGATCACGCGTACAAACAGGTAGCGGGAGTTGGTCAACTCTTTGATTTTGCAAAGCAGGTAGGAGTTGACGTTCTCGGAGATCAGATAGGCCGCCGACGAGGCCACCAGCACCGCCATGATGCTGTGCACGATGCCATTGTAGGTCTCGCTGTACTCCCACTGCGGAATGCTCGGCACCAGCGTCGTTACCCAAACGCCGAGGACGAAGGTCAGGTTGGCGATAAACGAGATGATGATGGTGCGTCTGGCCAGCCGCAGCCCATAGAACTCGTTGAGGATGTCCACCAGGATGAAGGTGAGCGGATAGATGAAGATCGCCGGCGGCGTGATGAGGTTCAGCACCGGAATTTGGATCGGTTTGACGCCGCACAGCGTTGAGAAAATATAAATCACGCTGAGCGCAACGGTGATGATCAAATAGGCGTACCAAGAGCGTTCATGGCGATCGCTGAGTTCGTAGGCGGTTTTTTGCTTGTTGTCGCCATAGAGTTTGCGGTACAGCGCCTGCAGCTCATGCCGGCTTAAATCTTCTGATATCTCACTATCGGCCAGTTCATTCAGCCCCATGGTGATGGTTTTGCCGGTGGCCAATACCATAACATTGGCCGCGATAGTGCCATGCCGGGTGAAGCCCAACAGCTTGAACTTCTGATTCGGTTCCATTTATAGCCTTTCTCCAACGATGTAACCCAGGAATTGCACGGTGTCCTGAGGGCGTTTGTCCATGCTTTCGCTGTCTTTGTCGTCAACCACAAAGAAGCCGCTTTTTCCCGAGTGATACAGCAAAGGCGAATCGCAAATCAGTACCGGCGGACGTTTGATGATAATGACTTCGCCGGGAATAAATGACCCTTTAATTTCGGTCTCTATTTTCATTGCCAACATGTTTGACTCATCGCCGAAGAAATAAGTCAAAGGAAACTCGGTGACCAGTTGCCCGATCTTGCGCTGCGAGACGGCCAGGTAGCGCGACTGCGGGATCACCGGAATGGCGGAAGGGTTCTTGTTGCCTTCGGTGGACAGCGTTTCGTTGAGCAGCTCGAGTTTTTCCAGATCGTAGTCTTCGATCTCTTCGCAGGAGACGCCGAAGAAATCGGAAATTCGATTAACGGTGGATTGCTGAACGTTGTTCACTCTTCCGTCGAGAATTTTGTAGAGGGTGGTGCGCGTCAGGCCGCTGCGGTTGGAAAAGGAAGCCTTGGTTTCACCGCGGGTACGCATCAGATATTCAATGTTTTTAATGATGTTGATTTTGCGCTGTGCGTTGGTGGTTTTCATTGGCTGTCCTTACAAACATTACGCAGGCTTCACTATATCTTACGCATCGGCGTTGTCCAGATAAAAAGGCGCCGGCTAAAGGGTAACAGACTGATTATTTACGGTAATTATTGTTTTTTTCCAGCTGGTTAGCCCATTGACGTTAACGGCGTAATCCGGTTTATCCGAGCACATGATAAAACCGTGTAAATCAATTGATTAGGTTTTGCTTATGGAAAAGTGAACACAAAAGCCGATTTTGTGTTTACTTTTATGTTGACCAAAACCGATTTCATGGGCTACTGTTCATGCAAGCTGAAGTTTTTCTTTACGATAAAAACACGGAAGCTTCGATTATTTATAATAAAAAGCTCAGAGGGGGCGTTTCCACACTCTGAGCATGATGGATACTTGCTACCGACACCAGGGACCCTCACCGCAGCCGTTTGTCGATACGAGCGGCTCATTCTCCTGCATTGAAATTCGTATTTTCAAGCGTAAAACACTCCCCGGTACCGGAGGAGTGCATTCGCGCGTGCCTGCCAATCAGAGTGACTTTTGCGAGGCCAGCGGTTTTTGCGCCCGGCTGAAGGCCAGTTTAAGCACCCAATACAGCAGGCTGGCGGCCACCAGGGAGTTGATGGTCGGTACGCCCCATTCGGTCGCCAGGCCAACGGCGCCGCCGGCGATGCTGGCGACGATCGCCGCCCAGCCGATGGTCGGCGTTTCGTTCGGCAGTTGGCCCGTGCGGCGGCTCTCGTCGAGGATTTTGCGGTGGCTGCGCAGCAGATAATAGTCCACCAGCATGATGCCGATAATCGGCGGGAAGACCACGCCAAGCACCGTCAGGAAATCGACGAAGCGGTCGAGAATACCCAGCACCGAGAGCGTGGTGCCCAGAATGCCGATCACCAGTGTGGTGTAGGTGTACTTCAGCTTTTTGCCGGTGATGCCTTCCACCGCGTTGACGATGCCCAGCGAAGAAGAATACAGGTTGAGATCGTTGACGCGCAGGGTAGAGAACACCACCACCAGCAGGCCCGCGCCGCCGGCCGCTTGCGACATTATGGTGACGACGTCTGCGGTGCCCAGCGTTTTAGCAATGAGGATAGCCAGGCCGTTCACCACGAACTCGCCGGCGATGATGGTGAAGAGCGTGACGCCGAGCACGTGTTTGCCGTTTTTGGAATAACGGGTCAGATCGGGCGTCATCAGACTGGCGACGATGGCGCCACCGACAACGATGGTGATGCCGGCGCTGATGGTCAGTGGCTCACCCGGCGGAGCCAGCTGGATGATCTCCTGCAGGTTATGGCCGGAAAGCGCCGTCACGGAGATATAGGCCACCAGCATGATGAACATCGGTACGGCAATGCGAGCGGCGATGCGCAGCGCCTTGAAGCCGAACGCCACCAGGATGGTCAGCAGCGTGCCCGAGAGCCCGGCGGCCAGGCCGAAGCCCAGCTTATTGCCGAGCGCGAAGTCGAGCGACTTGGCGAAAATGGCGTTTTGAATACCGAACCAGCCCAGCAGGCTGACGGCCACCACGACGCCGATCAGTACCGACCCCAGGCGCCCGAAGCCGCACCAGCGCGCCAGCAGGCTGCCGGAAATCCCTTCGCGCATGCCCGCCAGCCCCAGGCCGTAGGTCACTACGCCGAAGATCAGGCTGCCGACGAAAATGGCGGTGAAGGCGTCAATCAGCGACATGGAGTTGCCGAGCACGGCGCCGAGCATAAACTGATCCAGCGCGGTCAGCATGCCCATATGCACGATGGCCACGCTTAAAAATGAGACTCTTTTATCCTGCGGCACCCGGGTGAGCGGATAATCTTCGATCTTTATCACGGTGAGATCTTCCTTGCGGTTCAAATAAACTGAATGCCTTTAGTTATCAGGCGATCGGGTATGTAGTTATCCAGGTTGGCGTATTTGCAGTACTCCTCAAATTGCTGCTGAGTATGCACGTTGGCCTTCTGGTAGATGTTATAAATGCGGTTTTCGATGGTCTTATTGCTGACGCTATAGATTTTGGCGATCTCTTTCACCGTAAATCGCTGCAGCATAAGGAAAATGACATCGAGTTCAGCGCGGGTGAACAGCTCGTTATTGACCTCGGTGGTCAATACGCTGGGCTTTTGCTGGTTGATGTACTTGAGCGGCGACAGGCTGTTCATCGGCTTGGCGTTCCAGATCACGCCAATCACCTGTTTGTCGTCGTTGTACACCGGCAGCTTTTCGCTGATAAACGGCGTCAGGCTGTCTTTACCGTACCAATAGTGCGTTTCTATGACCGTGACCCGATCGCGCGCCGCTTCGGTCATTTTATCGTGCTCGATAAAGTCGGCGGCGGAGTCGGCCCAGTCGGCGGGGAATTCGTGGTCATATTTACCGGCGACGTCGAAGTTCAGCGGCGTATTGGTATAGAGATAAGCGGCGCGGTTCATATAGAGGTGGCGGGACAGCTGGTCTTTGATGCCCCAGGGCTCGCTCAGGTGCTCCATCATGGTGATGAGACCCTTAAAATAAGATTCATTATTTTTATGCGAGGAACCCATACCTACCTCTGCGCCGCTCAGGCCGCGTTACAGGCTTTTAGCCAGGTAATGGCGGGTGTGGCGGTGTGCGTAATCGCCCAGTTCGCCGTAGACCCGGTAGCCCAGTTTTTCGTAGAAGCCTCTGGCCTGGAAATCGAAGGTATCGACATAGGCCATGTGGCAACCGCGTTTGCGGGCTTCTTCTTCGGCCAACTGCATCAGTTGGCGGCCGTAACCGCTTTTGCGGCATTGATCGCCGACCCACAGATACTGCACTTCCAGGCCGCCCCACCAGGTGCGCGCGACCAGGCCGCCGACGATCTGCTGATTGTCGTCGGTAACGGTCATGAACAACGGGTGAATGTCTACGGGCTGGGTTTTATGGTTGTGAGCCCACAGACTGTCGATAACGAACTCTTCATCCTGCGGGTTGGGTTTGTCGGTGATATTAATATTCATTTTTAATATAATTCCCTGATTTAATTATTCAAAACTGAACTAGGCGTTTTCGCCTTAACCGCTTCTAATATCACTTTCATTAATGTATTTCAAGGGTGGTTTTCACCCTTTTCCGCCAGGTGAGAGGGCGCTTATAGTAGCTGCCACAGGGAGAAGAAAATAGTGAAACAGGCGGTATTAAAACGCTGAAATGCCCTGCTTACACCATCTTTTCCTATCTTGCGCCTCACCAGGGCCCCACCGGGAAAACTGCAGTACTGTATGGCTCCACCGGATAGAGCAAGCTAACTTGCCGACGGGGGAGCCACTTTGTTTTTGCCGCAGCCATTCCACGTTGGCCACTCTCTGTCTCAGATATTAAACACTCTTCTTATCAGAAGATATGAGTCGCAGATGAAAATGCGGCCGATACCTGCCGATCCGCTGATTTAGTCCTCTGATATGACGCCGCGCAGCGCCGGCTCGATGGTGGCGCCCAGCATGGCACCATGCCCTAAGGCGGGCCATTCCCGGTAGCCGACGGCAAGGCCGTTGAGCGGCGCCAGGTGTTCGGCCAGCAAATGCGTCGCGTCCGCCGGCAGCGCGGGGTTCTTTACGCCGGGCGGTGCCGCGCGATCGCGTTCCGCCAGACCAACCCATAATTGCAGACTTGCCGCCAGCGTCGGGCGCCGTTCGATCATCTGTTGCGCTTCCCGCAGGATCATACCCTGCCCCCACCACAGCGAGGGCTCAACGGCGATGTAGCGCTGGAAGGTGGCGGGACGGGTGAATAGCGTGTGCAGAACGAAGAGCCCGCCGTAGGAGTGCCCCCACAGCGTTTGTCGCTGCGGATCGATCGCTATTTTGGCGGCGATCGCCGGTTTGATCTGCGTTTCAATCAACTGCAAGAAGGCATCTGCGCCTCCCACGGCCCGCGGCGGTTTCTTCATGCTTGCCGGCAGAGGGAGCGTATAGTCGTAGGCACGGCCGGCGGCATCGATGCGCAGATCGTTGTCATAGCCGATCATGACCAGCACCGGTGGCCGCTTCGCCGCCGCCAGTTTTGCCAGCAGGGCAGCGTTCAGCTCCATTAGCACCGCATTGCCGTCGAGGAAATAAATCGTTGGATAGCCACCAGGCGCAGGCGCCTGACGCGGCTGAGCGATACGAATGCGATAATGCCGCTCGCCATCGGCGGAGGCGAAGCGCAGATCGCTGAAGCGGTAATCCGTTGAATCGCTATCGGCGACGGTAACGCCGATCTTGCGTTCCAGATCGGGCCTGGCCAGCACGCTGCCCGGCAGCCCAACGCCGATGGCGAGCGCCAGAAGCGCGGAAATAAAATTCCGGTTAGACAATAACATGCAGGTCAACATCCTCGGAAAAAGTCGATATTAGCACCCGTACGCGCCCGGTAAAAACCTATCCTTTGGATGGGCATTCCGGCGGCGAATTGCGGCCGAAGCCCACAAGCGGGCCGTCAGTCGCTTTGCAGAGTTAATAGCAACCCATTGTTATTATTGGCGAGTACAGGAATAAGAGGGGTTAAAATTAATTAGAAATGGTTATGATTTTTGTGAGGAAGAGAATCTGCGTGAAGGCATGTAAACACAAGGTTATCCAATAATATCAGTGAAAAAAGCCCTATAAAATAGGGCAAAGACACACAACAACACCAGGGAAACTTTCCGGTATCTTATATTATAGCTACCTATACATATAGAACATTTTATTATAAATATGTAAACGATTCTTATTAATGTATTAATGCCATTGTTTTTCAAGCGGTTATGCAGCCTGGCTGAGGTATTGTTCCTGAATCATGTGTTGGGCAGGCAGAGGGGCAGGAGGCTGGGAGCTGTGCTGTAACGGCGGTATGGAACAGGCGGGATCATCGGCCCGATGATCCTTAAGGCAATACCGGCTGGCGGGCTGCAAAAATGCCTGCCGGTATTTCTCCTCAGCGGCTGTCCGCTGAAAATCAGTGCTGTTGCAACGTCAACATCTCGCCAAGTAAAACATCGGTTGGCGGCAGGATATCCGTATCCAACCCGGCGGAAGGGGTAAAGGTCAGCTCGCCGAAAATGATCTGACCTTTGGAAATGTAGAAATCAACGCGAACAAACTCGAAGGGCGTCGACAAGCGTGCGGCATACTCAAACAGCTCGTCGTAACCTTCAGGTTTTACGAAAGCGTCTATCTGTTCCTGGTTTAATGCCTGGCAGTCTTCGCTGTAGCACAGAAACTTGAAATCTTTGTCAAAGAAGTAATATTTTGGCGACCCAGTCTCTCTGCCGACGCACAGCAAGGTGCAGTATGGCACACCGCGGAAGCAATAGATCTTATAGTCTTCAGGTCCGTGGCCATTGGCCGATTCGATATACTTCTCCCCAATGATCTTCTTTTGTATTCCTTTGTAGTTGAGCTCTACATAGGTTTTCCAATAATCATCCCTCATCCAGCCATCGATCAATTTGGCAGCGCTCTTGATATTCAGTAATTTTTTATTCTGGCAAATCAGGTTATATCCGGAACCATGATTCCCTTTGATCACGAACTTATCCGGCAATGAGTCCCACGGGATATCGCTTACTGAGTCACAGGCAAAGTACAATTCATTAAGGATCTCTTCGCACCCTTGATCTTTGATGTACTGTCTTACCGCGTATTTATCCGCGCACTGCTTCACCAACGCATTATGACTATAGCCATTCAACTTCAGGTGGTTGATCTTTTCATTCCAGGTAGATGGCGCCTGTAAGTTTAACGGTTTGCCAAATGCCTTTTTGTAGAGCAATCTGGCCTTGAATTCGGGGGCCAATACGGCCAGATTCTTCGTAATAAATTTAATGATTTGTCTTTTCATATACCTGATTCCATCAAAGCGTAGTGACAATGATTAAGACTTAAAGCGCGGGTAACACGCTTTCACTGCGCCATTGCATGGCGGTCGGCGTGGTTCCCAGATCAAATGGCTGGTGATCTAACGCCCGATTAAGAATGCGAGCCGATCGCCACGCCATCAGGCTCAACTGAGGATCGGCAATGCCGTGATTATGCATACTGGCGTTCATGGCGAATAAACAGTTCTCCGCAGGGCCTTCCCACTCAAAGGTAAAATCAGGGGCTATGCGGTATTCGCCGTCGGCAGTGGTCAATAAACGGTGGGCTAAAGGTTCAAGGAACTCTGGCGTCGCCGATTGATAACCGGTAGCAAAGATCACCACGTCCGCCTTGAAGGCTTCCTGGCCATGATCGAGATGATGGTGCGTTTCGAGTTGGTAGGCGTTATCCAGCGTGTGCTTCAAGGCCGTTAGCGAACGGCTGGGCAGCAGGCGCACCCATAATTTCTCGCGCAATACATCGAAGCGGTGGTACATGGCACGATAAATGGCCAGCAGCGATTCGCTGGTGATGCCGTCTGAGGTCATCTTCTGCTCGGCCAGCATATGCCGCTTGGCCGCGCTATCGAGCGAGTAAAAGCTCTCGACGTAATCAGGCGTGAAATATTCGTTGGCAAAGGCCGCTTCATCAAGCGCGTTGTAATTATTGCGCCGTGATATCCAGTCGAGTTGTTCCGGCTGCCCCCATTCCCCTTTAAAAATATTCAGGAACAGATCCGCGCCGCTCTGGCCACCGCCGACGATCGCCACGCGTTTGCCTGCCAGGTTGGGGTTGCGCAGCATCATTTCGCTGGCATGGAAACAGCGATCGTTTTGCGCCGTCACGCAGTCCGGCAACTTTATTTTCTTACCAATACCTATGCTTACGTGTCTGGCGTGGAATACTGCATTTGAGGTCGTGACCACGAATTGGCGTTCCCGATCGTCAAACTCGACCCGCTGAACGTCTTGATTGAACGCCAACGATCCCATTCCGCTCGCGGCCCAGGTGAGGTAATCGGCGAATTCTTCACGCGACGCGGTGCGCTGTTCCGTTGTCAGGAATCGGTAGAACTTTCTGTTTTTTACCAGATAGTTGAGAAAACTATAGGGGTTGGTTGGGGCAACTGCGCTCACCAAATCTTTTAAAAAGTTGGTCTGCATGCTGCAATCCGCCAGGATCATCCCTGGATGCCAAGAGAAATGAGGTTTGCGTTCAAGGAATTGCCCCGTAAATCCCTCTATTTCACTCCCTAAGGCCGCCAGGCTAAGATTCGACGGGCCAAGGCCAATACCGATGATATCCAAACGCTGATTCATTAATAAGCTCCAGTATAATGAGAATAATACCCAGAAATACGGCTGCAGATGGGGTGGCTCATAGCAACCAGGCTGTCTTTTTCTTATAAGTAAACTTCACGAATTAAATGTGATTAAAAATTGCACGGGTTAAAAATGTCGTATTTTTAAATGTCCGTTTAAAATTCGGTAGCGCATAAGGTAAAGGCTACGGGTGTTTTCTTTCCATGAAAATCCCTATGAAAGCTTGCGTGTGTATTTAATTAATATTCTTAAGTAAGAATCTGATAAACCTGATTCATCACGTCATGAAAACAGTAACCTTGGGGAAGAGGTCAACCGTTCGGGTACTCATCTGTTTTTCTGCTGTATGCGCCAGCCTGCGTTCGTCTGGCATTTCTGAGATCAGGTATTTGTTGCTTAGGATAGCCTTAAAATAGGCGCTGGGAAGGTGAAATAACGTGATATTAGAAGCCGGGTGCTTTTTGAAAATATGAAATCAGAAGTGAAATTATAAAATCGATTGGTTTTTATTTCTGTTTTTTAAATAAATTCAATGGGTTGATTTTGTTCCGCTGGGGCGTGGCGCGCCAGTTAACCGGAGTCGAGCCTGGCATTTTTCCCCTGGTTTTTCCTTATTACCGCGCTAAACAGTAAGATTTTACCCACCCGTTGCATAAACCCGTGGGCATGGATTGTTCGCGTTAACTCTTGGGTTTACCTTTTGTTTAACTAATGAGGGCAACGATTGCCAGGGGAGGGTGATTGCTCGAGCCGGCTGCGAAAGATTCTGGTACGGCGACCAGGCTAGCGAGTTCTATCCGACAATCCGTTTGGCCATCGTGACTGGCATTTAACCCGCAGGGCAACCAAGTGGAGAGCCCGGTTAACTCCATGCATTTCTACTCTCCAGCCAGAGTGAAAAACTGTCTGGTCAGGGATGTGCATAGACCTGCGTTATTACTCTATGTAAGGCAATATATTTAGCTTTATTTTTTATTAAAACTACGGCCTATTCGTAAATAATGCCGTTTGCTGTTCTGCCTCTCTTTCCTCCACTACTCATTTGACTGAGCATGATCAATACACCTTCCGCGTGTAATGAGGAGGGCATTCACTTTTTGGCTAATGGATATGCACGGGAGGAACGGAATTTTTGCGAGAGATTTATTAGCTGAGTAATATTTTTAATAATTCAGATAGCATTTTATTAATCAGAACCTGTACGGTCGGGTAGCGCGAACCCAGAAAGCGAAAAACCCGC
>NZ_WLYN01000005.1:0-282215 GCF_009707615.1 Serratia sp. YC16
CAAAAAACTTTTCAAGCGCGGATTTTTTCGGCAAAACGCTGGCCAAACCCGCGTTTTTGTCACTTTTCGTACTGGATCTGGCTAAATTCCTGGGCGAAACGATCGACCTGCTGCCAATCTGTGTACTCCACTTCCTTACTGGTATCCGTTTCACCGCCCGTCATACGCATAATAAATTGAATCATGATGCGGTCGAACCAACGATAGCGCGGATAACGCAATGCGCCGGCAAACACCGCGCACTGTTTTGGCTGCCACGGCGAGGCCAACAGGAACTTGCGGGTATAGGCGTTGGTTTGCGGCGAACGCTTTTCCGGTTTACGCGCGGTCAGGTTCACCGCGAAGAACGCGCTCGGCATCCTATTCAGCTGTTCGGCATGGCGCTTAACGAATTTATCCAGTACCGGGTTAAAGTGCCCGTAGCGGATGGAGGCGCCGATCATCACCTGCTGATACTGGCTAAGGTCGACCTGTTCCGCCTGCAGCAGATCGATCACCTCACAGCGCAGCGTGTCCTGCAACTTGCTTGCTATATAAGAAGCGATAGCACGTGTTTGCCCGTCACGGCTCGAATAAAGTATCAATGCCTTCATGGCGTACTCCTTATATCAGGCTCACTCACGCCAGAAGGTTGGCGTGAACAGCACCAGCAATGTAAACACTTCCAGGCGCCCGAACAGCATCGTCACCACCAGGATCCACTTGGCTGCCGCCGGCATCGTGGTGAAGTTATCCGCCACCACCCCCAGGCCGGGGCCAAGGTTATTGAGCGTTGCCGTCACTGCGGCGAACGCGGAAAAGTCGTCGACACCGGTGGCAATGATCGCCAACATGCTGACGATAAACACCAGTGCATAGGCGGAGAAGAATCCCCATACCGCTTCCAGAATGCGTTCCGGCAGCGCGCGGTTGCCCAGTTTGATGGTATAGACCGCGTTGGGGTGCACCAACCTCTTCAACTCGCGCGAGCCCTGCAGGTATAGCAGCAGAATACGGATCACTTTCAGGCCACCGCCGGTCGAGCCGGCGCAGCCGCCGATAAACGCCGAACATAGCAACAACATCGGTAAGAACAGCGGCCATTTGGCGATGCTGTCGGTCGTAAAACCGGCCGTGGTCGCCATCGAGACCACCTGGAAAAACGCCTGATTGAGCGTTTCCATACCGCTCTTGTACACGCCATGCCCCCAGAGCACCAACGTACACACCACCACCAGCGTCAGCTGAACGAAGATAAACATGCGGAATTCAGGATCGCGCCCATACACCTTCAGACTGCGGCCGCTCAGCAAAGCGAAGTGCAGGCCATAGTTACAGCCGGAAATCAGCAGGAACACGGCGATGATGGTGTTGATGGTCGGACTGGCGTAATAACCGATACTGGCGTCGTGGGTAGAAAAACCGCCGATGGCGATAGTCGAGAAACTGTGGCCGATGGCATCGAACACCGACATCCCGGCACCCCATAGCGCCAGCGCGCAGGCCACGGTCAGCAATACATAGATTAGCCACAGAGTTTTGGCGGTTTCGGCAATGCGCGGACGCATCTTGTTATCTTTCAGCGGCCCGGGCATTTCCGCCCGATACAGCTGCATGCCGCCGACGCCGAGTATCGGCAGTATCGCTACCGCCAACACGATGATCCCCATACCGCCCATCCATTGCAGCATTTGGCGATAAAACAGAATGGCCTTCGGCAGCGAGTCCAGCCCCACCAGCGTCGTCGCGCCGGTAGTCGTCAATCCCGAGAAGGATTCAAAGAAGGCGTCGGTCAGCGACAAGTTGGGCCGTTCCGAAAACAGGAACGGCAATGCCCCTACGCTGCCCAGTACGGTCCAGAACAATACGACGATCAGGAAGCCTTCGCGCGGCTTCAGCTCGTGTTTCTGTTTGCGGTTCGGCCACCACAGCATCAGGCCGATGGTCAGCGCCACGAAGAAGGTTTGGCTGAACGCGCGCCCCGCCCCATCGCGGTAAATCAATGCCACCAGGCCGGGAATAAACATCGTCCCGGAGAACAGGATGACCAGCAGACCAACGATACGGGTTATGGCGCGAAAATGCATTTCAGCACGATCCTTAGCAATTCAATTGGGAGGAATTATTGCGAAATGGGGGTTAATTGCAAATTACCGCGACTGAGATCACGCAATTTATTCCCAAACAGATCGACCTCGGTGGCCGGCAACGCCAGATGCAGCACGACGGCAGCGCCGTATTCGCCCTGCAGGATCCGACCTGCGGTTTGCTGCAGCAAGTTCTCCACCAACGCCAACTGCGCATAGTCGCACTGCAAGATATATTCGGCTTCCGGCACCTTTTGTACCAATGCCAACTGCTTCAATGCCTGTTGAACGCCGTTGCCATAGGCTTTCACCAGCCCGCCGGTGCCTAATTTGACGCCGCCGTAGTAACGGACAACCACGGCGGTCACTTCGCCGATACCGCTGCCCATCAGCTGCGCGAGGATCGGTTTGCCGGCGGTGCCCGACGGTTCGCCGTCGTCGGAGAACCCCAACTGCTGCGAGTCATCGGGGCTACCGGCGACGAAGGCCCAGCAGTGGTGCCGCGCCGCCGGGTGCTCATCCCGTACCTGCTGAATAAACGCCTTTGCCGCTTCTACCCCGCTGGTCGGCGCCAGCAGGGTGATAAAACGGCTCTTCTTTATCTCTTCGGTAAAGCAGGTTGCTTCCGCCGGTATCGGGTACGGCCGCATCAGGCCAGGTTCAGATCGCGCGTCATGTTCTCGATGCGCTTTTCGTGGATCACGATGTTGTCTTCGATACGGATGCCGCCATACGGCTTCAGCGCATCGATGCGATCCCAGGCGAAGTGCTGCTTGAACTCACCGCTGCGCCACGGCGCCAACAGAGAGTCGATAAAGTACAGACCCGGTTCGATGGTCAACACCATGCCCGGCTGCAACACGCGGGTACACCGCAGGAACGGATATTTGGACGGCGCCGCCAGATGGGTGCCTTGCTCATCCTGCATAAAGCCGGCGGCGTCGTGCACCTGCAGGCCCAGCGGGTGACCCAACCCATGCGGCAGGAACGGCGTGGTGATGCCCGTTTCAACCATCGCCTCTTCGCTAAGGCCGTTCACCAGCTTGTGATTCTTGAGCAGCTTGGCGATGCGCTGGTGCATCTGCACATGATAGTCGGTATAGCGCACGCCGGTCTTGATGGTGTCGATCAACGCCAGTTGTTCACTATTGAGATCTTTCACCAGGTGGGCGAACTCGCTGCCGCTTTGCGCTGCATAGGTGCGGGTCAGATCGGCGGCATAGCCGTTATATTCCGCACCGGCGTCGATCAGGAAACTCAGGGACTCGGCCGGCGGCTGGTGATCCAGTTTGGTGTAGTGCAGCACCGAAGCGTGTTCGTTTAGCGCCACGATGTTGTCGTAAGGCACGTCGGTATCGCGGTGGCCGGTCGCCGTCAGGTAGGCCAGGTTGATGTCGAACTCGCTCATGCCGGAGAGAAAGGCCTCATGTGCCGCGCGATGGCCGGTTACCGCCGTCTTCTGCGCTTCGCGCATGCAGGCCAGCTCGTAACCGGTTTTGATCGAACGGTGGAAATCCAGGTAGTTCAACACCGCTTTCGGATTGATGTTCTCAGAAGGGATGCCGAGATCGCGGGCGCGCTGTTGCGCATAACCGATATAGCCGACGCGCTCACGCTGAGGCGGAAGCTGCTGCGCAATAGCGTCAGCGTTGGCCAGCGGCATCAATTCAAGGGATTTGGTCCAGAAACTGTTCGGCAGCGGCTCTACGCTATGCCAGTAGTCAACCGGAGAGTAGAACCACAGCTTCGGCTTATTGACGCCGTCGATCCACAACCAGCAGTTCGGCACCGACGTCACCGGCACCCAGGCTTTGAAATGCGCATTCACTTTGAACGGATAGCTATGGTCGTCCAAAAATACCTTTTGCAGTTCCCCGGAGTGAATCAGCAGCGCATCCAACTTGTTGCGCTCAAGCACTTCGCGCGCGCGTTTTTGCAGCTCTGCCAGGTGGTCGTTATACAAAGAAGCCAGCGTTTCCATCACAATACCCTTATGCCTTAGCACGAAAGAAGCCATCTTAACACAGCGCTCCGGCGCACCAACCTCATCGCGTTGGGCATGCGGAGCAGCTCGCAATTCCCTGCAAATGCCGTTACATCCGCAGCTTAACCATCAGCCAGCCGGCCAGACCGAGCAGCGCTATCGCCAGCGCCCACAGGCCATGGTGCTCCAACAACACCGCGCCGGCTGCGGCGACGCCCGCCAGACACTGCTGCAGAAAACCGCACAGCGCCATCGCATAGGCGCCGTACTCTTTGGCGTCGCTGACCGCCATCGCCATGCTGTTGGGAAACAGCACCGCCTGGCCAAAAATAGTCAGGCAATACAGCGCGATGAACACCACCATGCCGGAAAGGCCGGCCAGGACGCCGCTCCACCACAACAGCAGGATCGCTGCCGTCGCCAGAGCCACGATGCCGCTGCCGGTTTGCATCAGCTTTTTCCCGCCGACACGCGCCACCGTGCGGTTCACCGTCAACGCGCCGCTAAAGTAGGCGATGCCGATCACCAATCCCAGCGCGCCGAACGCCGTGACGTTGAGACCAAAACCTTGCTGCATGACGAACGGGCTCACCTCCTGCAACGTCACCGTGGTGGCGAAGCCCAGCCCGCCAACGCAAGCCGGCCAAAAGAACCCCGGCCGCCGCAGGATGGCGAAGTAGGTGGCCGCCATCGCCGGACGTGGCCCACGTGCCCGCCCCGCTTCCAGCGGCAGCGTCGCCATCAGCGCCAGAACGGTCAATCCGGTGGCGGCCATCAAGACGAAGCCCATCTGCCAGTGCGAATATTGGCTGAGCAGGCCGCCGATAAACTGCCCCCCGCCCAGCGCGGTGATGAAAGCGATGGAGAGCACCGACAGACGGCGCGCCAGCTCATCACCGCTCCAGTTATCCCGCACGATGATACGCGCAATGATCGCCGCACCGCCGGCGCCGACGCCCTGCAGAGCGCGCAGGGTCAGCAGCTCGGCGCCGTTGCTGCACAGCGCCAACAGCCCGCTGCAGCCAATGAAGAGAAACAGGGAAAGCGTCAGCGGCGCTCGACGGCCAAAGCGATCGGCCGCCGCGCCCCAGAACAGCACCGGCAACGCAGCGCCGATGACGAAAATTGAAATGGACAACTCGGTGGCTCGCCGGCTCATCGTCAACTCCCGCATCACCGTCGGCAGCGAAGGCAGGTACACGGTCGTCGCCATTTGTGCCATGAACACCAACAGACACGCCAGCGTCATGGTTCTGGCGGGAATGCTCCATAAGCCGCTGCGTTTGACACAAGCCGCCTTATTCATGCGTAACCTCGTCTGAATGATCACTCGCTGCGAGCAAGTGTATGAGGGCCGACCAACTCCAGCAAATGCCGATAGCACATAAAATATAACTTCGTTCTAAATCAAAACACTAACTTGGTGAGATGTGATCAGACCAGCAAATATGCAATCTCTTATTTGCATATTATTAACATAAAAACCACACTCCTCTTCATCTGGTCATACCAGATCATACGCTGATTCAGGAGATAGACATGCTCTACCAAGGCGAAACATTACAACTGCACTGGCTCGATAACGGCATCGCCGAGCTGGTGTTCAATGCACCAGGCTCGGTCAACAAGCTGGATACCCGCACCGTCGCCAGCCTGGGCGAAGCGCTCACCGTGCTGGAAAACCAGCCTGCGCTGAAGGGGCTGCTGCTGCGCTCCACCAAAGCCGCGTTTATCGTCGGCGCCGATATCACCGAATTCCTTTCTCTGTTCGCCGCGCCGGCCGAAAAGCTGCAAGAGTGGCTGGTGTTCGCCAACAACGTCTTTAACCGGCTGGAAGATTTGCCGGTGCCGACCATTTCGGCCATTAACGGCTATGCGCTTGGCGGCGGTTGCGAATGCATTCTGGCGACCGATTTCCGCGTCGCCTCACCGGACGCGCGTATCGGCCTGCCGGAAACCAAATTGGGCATCATGCCGGGCTTCGGCGGTTCCGTCCGCCTGCCGCGCCTGCTGGGTAACGACAGCGCGCTGGAAATCATCGCCGCCGGCAAAGACGTCAGCGCCAAAGACGCGTTGAAAGTCGGCCTGGTCGATGCGGTAGTGGCGCCGGAAAAACTGGCCGAAGCGGCGCTCAAAATGCTGCAACAGGCGATCGACGGCAAACTGGACTGGCGCGCCGCGCGTCAACCGAAGCTGGAGCCGCTGAAGCTCAGCCCGATCGAAGCGGCGATGAGCTTCACCACCGCCAAAGGCATGGTGCTGCAGACCGCCGGCAAACATTACCCGGCGCCGATGACCGCAGTGAAAACCATTGAAGCCGCCGCCAAGCTGGGCCGCGATGAAGCACTGAAACTGGAAACCGCCAGCTTCGTGCCGTTGGCGCGTTCCAACGAAGCGCGCGCGCTGGTCGGCATCTTCCTCAACGACCAGTTCGTGAAGGGCCAGGCGAAAAAGCTGGCCAAGAATGTGGATGCGCCGAAACAGGCGGCGGTGCTGGGCGCCGGTATCATGGGCGGCGGCATCGCCTACCAATCGGCGCTGAAAGGCGTGCCGGTGATCATGAAAGACATCAGCGACAAGTCGCTGGCGCTGGGCATGAGCGAAGCGGCCAAGCTGCTCAACAAGCAGCTGGAGCGCGGCAAGCTGGATGGCCTGAAAATGGCGCAGGTGCTGTCGACCATTCAGCCGACGCTGGACTACGCCGGCATCGAGCGCGCGCAGGTGATCGTCGAAGCGGTGGTGGAGAATCCGAAGGTGAAAGCCGCCGTGCTGTCGGAAGTGGAAGGCCTGATCGGTGAAGACACCGTTCTGGCGTCGAACACCTCGACCATTCCGATTAATCACCTGGCAAAATCGCTGAAGCGCCCGCAAAACTTCTGCGGC
This sequence comes from Serratia sp. YC16, assembly GCF_009707615.1. Taxonomy (NCBI): domain Bacteria; kingdom Pseudomonadati; phylum Pseudomonadota; class Gammaproteobacteria; order Enterobacterales; family Yersiniaceae; genus Serratia; species Serratia sp. YC16. The sequence continues at coordinate 6,934 of NZ_WLYN01000005.1, forward strand.
ATGCACTTCTTTAACCCGGTGCACCGCATGCCGCTGGTCGAGATCATCCGCGGCGAACAGACCAGCGACGACACCATCGCCAAAGTGGTGGCCTACGCCAGCCGCATGGGCAAAACGCCGATCGTGGTGAACGACTGCCCGGGCTTCTTCGTCAACCGCGTGCTGTTCCCGTATTTCGCCGGTTTCAGCCTGCTGCTGCGCGACGGCGCCGACTTCCGTCAGATCGATAAAGTGATGGAGAAACAGTTCGGCTGGCCGATGGGCCCGGCCTACCTGCTCGACGTCGTGGGCATCGATACCGCGCACCACGCGCAGGCGGTGATGGCCGCCGGCTTCCCGGATCGCATGAGCAAAGACTACCGCGACGCCATTGACGTGATGTTCGACAGCCAGCGCTTCGGTCAGAAAAACCAACTGGGCTTCTACCGTTACAGCCAGGACAACAAAGGCAAGCCGCGCAAGGACAACGACGAACAGACCGATGCGCTGCTGGCCGAAGTGAGCCAACCGCGCCAGACCATCAGCGACGAAGAAATCATCGCGCGCATGATGATCCCGATGATCAACGAGGTGGTTCGCTGCCTGGAAGAGAAGATCGTCGCCAGCCCGGCGGAAGCCGATATGGCGCTGGTCTACGGCATCGGCTTCCCTCCGTTCCACGGCGGCGCGTTCCGCTACCTGGATACGCTTGGCACCGCCAACTACGTTGAGCTGGCCCAGCGTTACGCACACCTCGGCGCTCTGTATCAGGTGCCGGCCGGTCTGCGCGCCAAGGCCGAGCGCAATGAAAGCTACTACCCGGTGGCGACACCGCTGTCCGACGTCGCTACCCGCCAACCGGCATGAGGTCATAAAGATGGAAAACGTAGTTATTGTTGATGCCGTACGCACGCCGATGGGCCGCTCCAAGGGTGGCGCCTTCCGCCAGGTACGCGCCGAAGATCTCTCCGCTCACCTGATGCGCGAAGTGCTGAGCCGCAACCCGGCGCTGGACGCCGCCGAGATCGATGACATTTACTGGGGCTGCGTGCAGCAGACGCTGGAGCAAGGCTTCAACATCGCCCGCAACGCCGCGCTGCTGGCCGAGATCCCGCACCGCGTGCCGGCGGTGACCGTCAACCGCCTGTGCGGCTCTTCGATGCAGGCGCTGCATGACGCGGCGCGCGCCATCATGGTGGGCGACGCGCACGTCAGCCTGATCGGCGGTGTGGAACACATGGGCCATGTGCCGATGAACCACGGCATGGATTTCCATCCGGGCCTGAGCCGCAGCGTGGCCAAAGCCGCCGGGATGATGGGGCTGACCGCCGAAATGCTGGCCAAGATGCACAACATCAGCCGCCAGATGCAGGATGAATTCGCCGCCCGCTCCCACCAGCGCGCGCATGCAGCGACGCTGGCGGGTTACTTTAAAAACGAGATCGTACCGACCAACGGCCACGACGCCGACGGCGTGCTGACCCGTTTCGACTTCGATGAAGTCATTCGCCCGGAAACCACCGTCGAAAGCCTGTCGGCCCTGCGCCCGGCGTTCGATCCGGTCAACGGCACCGTCACCGCCGGCAGTTCTTCCGCCCTGTCGGACGGCGCTTCCGCCATGCTGCTGATGAGCGAATCGCGCGCCAAAGCGCTCGGTTTGAAGGCCCGCGCCCGTATCCGCTCGATGGCGGTCGTCGGCTGCGATCCTTCCATCATGGGCTACGGCCCGGTGCCGGCCAGCAAGCTGGCGCTGAAACGTGCCGGTCTGAGCGTGCAGGACATCGATCTGTTCGAGCTGAACGAAGCGTTCGCCGCCCAGTCGCTGCCGTGCATCAAGGATCTGGGGCTGATGGACAGCCTCGACGACAAGATCAACCTGAACGGCGGCGCCATCGCGCTCGGCCACCCGCTGGGTTGTTCAGGCTCTCGCATCTCGACCACCTTGTTGAACAACATGGAACGTCGCGACGCGCAGTTTGGCCTGGCGACCATGTGCATCGGTCTGGGCCAGGGTATCGCCACCGTCTTTGAACGCGTTTAGCTGTGTCTATCTTGGGATGACCGCGTCACCACTTCAAATCGCGGCATCCCGCCAAGTTTAGTTGCCGTTCTTCCCGCCTGTCAGGGGCGGGTTTTTTATGCCTGAAATTTGCCGACGCCCAAATAAAAACGGGGCGACCCTCGGCCACCCCGTTCACTGTGCATCGCTTCTGTCAGATAAACGAAAACGCGTCGCCGAACATATGCGCTTCCTGCGCGCCGCGCTCGGCGCAGAAACGCTCGCGGGCGATTTTCGCCATCTCGAAACGCCCGGCGATATAGATGTCATGCTCCGCCAGCGTCCCGAAATCCTGCAGCACCGCGCTGAGCACGGTGCCGCTGCGGCCGCGCCATTCGGCATCCGGCTGCTCGACCACCGGGATCACCTTCAGGTTCGGGTGCTGCAACGACAGCGCTTCCAGCTCGCTCAGATCGTACAGGTGCTTCAGCTCACGCCCGCCCCAGTAGATAGAAATGTCGCGATCGGGCTGCTGCTCCAACGCGGCCAGCAGAATTGAACGCGCATAAGAGAAACCGGTGCCACCGGCGATCAGCACCAGCGGACGGCTGCCCTCTTCCCGCAGCCAGGCATCGCCGTGCGGCATGTCGACGGTGATCGCCTGCTCTTTCAGGATGCGATCCATCACCGCCATAGCGTACAAATTCAGTTCCGAAGCGCCGATATGCAGCTCGATATAATCTTGCTGCGTCGGGGTAGATGCCAGCGAGAACGGACGCTTGTCGCGCTCGTCCATCACCACCATCAGATATTGCCCTGCCTTGAAAGAAAACGGCTGTTCAGGCACCAGACGTACCCGATAAACCGTATCGGTAATGGCCTCTACCGAGGTCACTTTACAGCTCAATATTGTCATGCGTTCCCTCTGTCGGGTCATCAATGCAAAGCTGAGAACAGAGCCTGACGTTATAACGTCGGCTCCCTGTCACTGAAGATTGCGAGCTCATCCCAGATTTCGTCGACGCGCGCACGTACCTTTTCATCCATCTGAATCGGACGGCCCCATTCGCGATCGGTTTCACCCGGCCATTTATTGGTGGCGTCCAGCCCCATCTTCGAACCCAGCCCGGAAACCGGCGAGGCGAAGTCCAGATAGTCGATCGGCGTATTCTCCACCAGAACGGTATCCCTTGCCGGATCCATTCGTGTCGTGATCGCCCAAATCACGTCGTTCCAGTCGCGCGCATTGACGTCATCATCACAGACGATAACAAATTTGGTGTACATAAACTGCCGCAGGAACGACCAGACGCCCATCATCACGCGTTTAGCGTGGCCGGCGTACTGTTTTTTCATGGTCACTACCGCCAGGCGATACGAGCATCCCTCCGGCGGCAGATAGAAATCAACGATTTCCGGGAACTGCTTTTGCAGGATCGGCACGAACACTTCGTTCAGCGCCACGCCCAGGATCGCCGGCTCATCCGGCGGCCGGCCGGTGTAGGTCGAGTGGTAGATCGCGTTGCGGCGCTGGGTGATGTGGGTGACGGTGAATACCGGGAACTGGTCGATTTCATTGTAGTAGCCGGTGTGATCGCCGTACGGGCCTTCCGGCGCCATTTCACCCGGTTCGATATAGCCTTCCAGCACGATTTCAGCACTGGCGGGCACTTCCAGATCGTTGGAAAGGCACTTGACCACTTCGGTTTTATTGCCGCGCAGCAGCCCGGCAAAGGCGTATTCAGACAGGGTATCCGGCACCGGCGTGACCGCGCCGAGGATAGTGGCGGGATCGGCGCCCAACGCCACGGCGACCGGGAAACGCTCGCCGGGATGCGCCTGGCACCACTCCTGGTAATCCAGCGCGCCGCCGCGGTGCGACAGCCAGCGCATGATCACTTTATTCTTGCCCAGCACCTGCTGGCGGTAGATGCCGAGGTTTTGCCGTTCCTTGTGCGGGCCGCGGGTCACCGTCAGCCCCCAGGTGATCAGCGGCGCGGCGTCTTCCGGCCAGCAGTGCATCACCGGAATACGGCTGAGATCGACATCATCGCCTTGCCATACCTGCTCCTGACAAGGCGCTGAACCCAGCACCTTGGTCGGCATGTTCAGCACCTGCTTGAACTTCGGCATTTTGTCGAACAGATCGCGGAAACCTTTCGGCGGTTCCGGTTCTTTGAGGAACGCCAGCAGTTTGCCGACTTCGCGCAGCGCGCTGATGTCTTCCTGCCCCATGCCCATCGCCACGCGATTGGCGGTACCGAACAGGTTGCACAGCACCGGCATGTCGTACCCTTTCGGGTTTTCAAACAGCAATGCCGGGCCGCCCGCCCGCAGGGTGCGATCGGCAATCTCCGTCATTTCCAGGTAAGGATCGATCGGCTGGCTGATGCGTTTTAGTTCCCCTCTCTTCTCCAGCAACGAGAGGAAATCGCGTAAGTCACGGTATTTCATGCTGATCATTATAGCGGCCAGTGGGGAGGGCATTATAAGCCCTCTTCACGGTTGTTGCTGCAATTTTGTTAACGCCGCCCGCTGCCGGGCGGCGTTCAGCGGCAGTGGAACGGCACCAGTGAGGCCAATGCGCGCGTATCCTGATATTCGCGCGTCTCTTCGCCGTGGCGGAACACTTTGAAGCCTTGCCCGTTGGCGCTGAAGTAACGCAGCTCGTTGCCTTCAACGTGCAACAGGCTGCCTTCACGCAGCGCCACTACCGATTCGCTCGGGTTGATCGCGCAGAACTCCGCCAGGCGCTCATCACGGGTTTCGCCCATGTGGCCGCTGATATGCGCATCGATGTAATGCGGGTTGATCTGCACCGGGAACAGCCCTAGCGCCGGCAGCACCACGCTGCAGCGCACCGGCATATCGTTGGTGGTGCGAATGCTCGGCGTGGCCACGTTGCAACCGGCACTCCAGCCGACGTAAGGCACTTCGCGTTCGCGCACCGCGCGCTGGATAGGCACAATCAGGCCTTGCTCGTGCAGCATCTGGTTCAGCAACCAGGTATTGCCGCCGCTGACCAAAATGCATTCCGCCTGCGCGATGGCCTCCGCGGGCGAAGCGGCGTGGTGGATGCTGGTGACTTCAATGCCCAACGTTTGCGCCAGCTCCTGCGCACGCCGATCGTAGTCGTAACGGATCAGCGCGTAAGGGATAAAGACGGCGGATTTAATGCCGCGGCGCGCAATCATCGCCAGCAGTTGGCTTTTGGCGTACCCCAGCAGTTCGGCTTCGCCAGACAGCTTGCCGTTGCTCAACAGAAACAGCTCCATTTCTCTCCCCCTCGGTCAAAAACGATGAATAGCGTCACAGCCGGTGGCGCAACGCCTTGCCATACTGTGACGGTAACAAATTTTTCAGCCCTCTGTTATACCAGCACCGTATCGACAAGTGTGTGACCCTTCGCTAATAGCCGTAGATTCATAGAGATAGGCGATGTTACATGCTGAAACTTGCATCACTATGTATCCGGAATAGCTTTTGATATGCTTACCGGCTGGCAGAAAGGCATGTGAAATTATGGAATCCTGGTATCTACTTTATTGCAAACGCGGTCAGCTGTTGCGGGCGCAGGAACATCTGGAACGGCAGCAGGTAAACTGCCTCAGCCCGATCATCACGCTGGAAAAAATCGTGCGTGGCAAACGCATTGCGGTCAGCGAACCCCTGTTTCCCAACTATCTGTTTGTGGAGTTCGACCCGGAGCGCATTCACACCACCACCATCAGTGCCACCCGCGGCGTCAGCCACTTCGTGCGTTTCGGCGCGCTGCCGAGCGTCATCCCGAGCAAGGTGATCGAGGAGCTGCGCACCCACGCCAGCGAAGCCTATGTCGATCCGGAAACCCCGCAGCCTGGGGATACCGTCCTGATCGTCGACGGCGTGTTCGAAGGATTGCAGGCGATCTACACCGAGCCGGACGGCGAGGCGCGCTCCATGCTGCTGCTGAACCTGATCAACAAACAGGTCAGTCAAAGCATCGACAATCGGCAATTCCAGAAAATGTAATGTAAAAAGGCGCCCTCAGGCGCCTTTTTTACGGTTTCGCGCTTAGCGGCGCAGCGCTTCTTCATGCAGCCACTGGGCGACACGCTTGGCGAAGTAAGTCAGCACACCGTCGGCACCGGCGCGTTTGAAGCACATCAACGACTCCATCACCGCCGGCTGCTCCTGCAGCCAGCCGTTCTGAATCGCCGCCATGTGCATGGCGTACTCACCGGACACCTGATAAGCGAAGGTCGGCACGCCGAAGGTATCCTTCACGCGACGCACCACGTCCAGGTACGGCATGCCCGGCTTCACCATCACCATGTCCGCACCTTCCTGCAGATCCTGTGCAATCTCCTGCAGCGCTTCGTCGCTGTTGGCCGGATCCATCTGATAGGTCTTCTTGTTGCCGCCCTTCAGATTGCCGCTGGAGCCCAGCGCATCGCGGAACGGGCCGTAGTAACAGGAAGCGTACTTGGCGGAGTAGGCCATGATCTGAGTGTTCACCAGGCCCTGCAGCTCCAGACGATCGCGGATCGCCCCGATGCGGCCGTCCATCATGTCGCTCGGCGCCACGATTTCCGCGCCCGCTTCGGCATGGGACAGCGCCTGACGCACCAGAATGTCTTTGGTCACGTCGTTAATTACGTAGCCCTGTTCATCGATCACCCCGTCCTGCCCGTGCGTCGTGTAGGGATCGAGCGCTACGTCGGTCAGAATGCCCAGCTCAGGCACCGCGTCTTTCAGCGCGCGCACCGTGCGCTGCACCAGCCCTTCCGGGTTATAGGCTTCTTCCGCATGCAGCGATTTCAGGCCCGGTTCGATCACCGGGAACAGGGAGATCACCGGCACGCCGAGTTTGGCGATGGTTTCCGCTTCCTTGACCAGCAGATCGATCGTCATGCGCGATACGCCCGGCATCGAGGCCACTTCTTCCTGGCGGTTGCTGCCTTCCATGACAAACACCGGATAGATCAGGTCGTTGACCGTCAGTTGGTTCTCAGCGACCAGGCGGCGGCTGAAGTCATGACGGCGCACGCGGCGCATACGGCGACCAGGGAAGGTGCCCGGAAATGCATAGCTCATAGTTTTCTCCTAGCTCAAACCAGCCGGAATAGCCGGCGGGCGTTCTCATCGGTTTTTTGCCCCAGCCATTGCGGCTCTTCCTGCCGCCAGATGGCGACCTGATGCACGATGTGGGGCAGGAAACAGGGTTCGTTGCGGCGAGATGCGGGTTTAGGCAGTAAATCCCGGGGCAACAGATAAGGGGCGTCCGTTTCCAGCAGCAGACGCTCGGCCGGGATCTGCGGCAACAGGGCGCGCAATTCCAGGCCGCGCCGCTCGTCGCAGACCCAACCGGTAATCCCGATCGACAGGCCCAACGACAGGCAGCTTGCTAATTCTTCGGCGGTGCCGGTGAAGCAGTGCACCACGGCCGCGGGCAGTTTATCCAACCACGGCGTCAGTAGCTCGGCAAAACGTGCGTGTGCGTCGCGGCAATGAAGAAACACCGGCAGCGCCAACTCCGCCGCCAGCGCCAGCTGCGCAGTGAACGCCGCTTCCTGCTGCTCAGGCGTCGAGAAATTGCGGTTGAAATCCAGACCGCATTCGCCGACCGCCACCACTTCGGGGCGGGCGGCCAGGGCATAAATCTGCTCGGCGGTTTGTTCATCCCAACTGCTGGCGTAGTGCGGATGCACGCCGGCGGTAGACCAACAATAGCCCGGATGTTGCTGCGCCAGTTCGGCGGCTTCGCGGCTCTCCGGCAGATCGGTGCCGGTAATCAACATCCCGGTCACCCCTGCGGCGCGGGCGCGCTCCACCACCACATGACGGTCTTTGGCGAATTGGCTACTGGTAAGATTAACGCCGATATCAAACATGGTTTTTTCCAAAGCAAAAGCCGCCCAATGGGCGGCTTAGCAATCAATGTGGTTCAGGGGGCTGGGGGTTCGTCGCCCTCGTCTTCTTCTTCCGCCTGCGGACGACGTTTGCCGGTATAGAAGCGGGCGAAGAACACCCCGACTTCAAACAGCAGATACATCGGTATCGCCAACAGGGTTTGCGAGAACACGTCCGGCGGCGTCAACAACATGCCGACCACAAACGCGCCGACCAGCACATACGGCCGTTTCTTCTTCAGGTCGTCCGGCGAAGTGACGCCACTCCAGCACAGCAGAATAATAGCGACCGGCACTTCGAAGGCGACGCCAAACGCCATAAACAGCGCCATGACGAAGTCGAGGTAGTTTTTGATGTCGGTAGCAATGGTCACCCCCATCGGCGCGGTCTTGGCGAAGAAGCCGAAGGCCAGCGGGAACACGATGAAGTAGGCGAAGGCCATACCGAGGTAAAACAGCAGGCTGCTGGACACCAGCAGCGGCATCATCAGGCGGCGTTCGTGCTTGTACAGCGCCGGCGCGATGAATGCCCATACCTGATACAGGATCATCGGCGCAGAGACGAACACCGAGACGATCATGGTCAGCTTGATCGGAGTAAAGAACGGTGACGCCACGTCGGTGGCGATCATGCTCGCCCCGGCCGGCAGCTGCTTGAGCAGCGGCGCGGAAACCAGCTGGTAGATGTCGTTGGCGAAAAACACCAGCACCACGAACACCGCCAGCACGCAAATAATCGAGTTCAACAGCCGCTTGCGCAGCTCTATCAGATGACTGATAAGGGGTTGGGTATCTTCAACAGCCATGTATTAACGATCGCCACTAGGTTGGTGAGACGCTGGGGTTTTATCCGCAACAGGTTCGACAGAGGCAGGCGCCGTTTCCACCGGCGCTTTAGCGGGTTGCGCCGCCACTGGCGGTGCCGGTGACACGGGCGCGACGGCTTCAGGTTCCGCTGGCGGTTTTGGCGCAGCGGCGGGCGCGCTGGCGCGGGTTGCCGCTTCAGCCGGCGTCACGCCGTCATGCAAGGCTTCCGGATCGGTGACCTGCGGATTATGAATGGTATTCGCCAGCTCTTCTTTCTCGCCCCGGTAGGTGCGTTTCAAAGATTCCGCCGCGTCTTTCAGCTCATCCATCGACGCCTTCAGCTCCGGCGTCAGGTTCTGCAGGCCGGCCTGTTCCGCTTTTTTCAGGCTGTCCTGCAGCTCCTGCAGCTTCAGCTCTTGAGACAGTTCGTGCTGCACCGAGGCCGCCAGCGAGCGCAGCGCGCGGATCCAGCCCGACACCGTTCTGACCGCGACCGGCAACCGTTCCGGCCCCAGAACAACCAGGCCGATCACCAGCACCAACAGCAGCTCACTAAACCCAATGTCAAACACGGTTTATACCTGCTCTTTGTTCTTCGACTCTTCCGGTTTCACTTCCGGCTGCTTTTCGGTAATAGGCTTGGCCGAGAAGTCAGCGTCATCCAGGCTGCTTTTTTCAGCCGTGTTGGTAGTCGACGGCGTATCGTCGCCGATCGCCTTCTTGAAGCCCTTGATCGAGGCGCCGAGATCGGAGCCCAGCGTGCGCAGTTTTTTGGTACCGAACAGCAGCACCACGATCACTGCGATGATCAACAATTGCGTAATACTAATACCGCCCATTTTAATTACCTCTAATTTAAAGGGTCTTTTAAAGCCAGCCCGCATTATAGGGCCGACTTTACCAGAGTAACGAATTAAATCAGGTGGTTCGCTTCCAGCCAATCACCCAGCATACGATGCCGGCGGCCATCATCCAGGCGGGAAACACCTCGATTTGCCCCAGCAGCAACAGCGTGCCGCTTACCAACAGTGTAGCGCCAACGCCGAACAAATAACGTGACTGCCCCTGACGAACCCGCTGAGCCTGCATCTGATTAGTCAGCTTATCAACGCTTTGTTGCAACAGTTTATGTTGCTGCAGGCTGTCGTAAAACAGCTCGGGCAGTTCAGGCAGCTTCTCCGCCCAGAACGGCGCTTTCTCTTTCAGCGCGCGCACCACCGCCGGAATGCCGACCTGATCGCGCAGCCAGCTCTCGAGGAACGGCTTGGCGGTGGTCCACAGATCCAGCTGCGGATAGAGCTGGCGCCCCAGACCTTCAACATACAGCAAGGTCTTCTGCAATAACACCAACTGCGGCTGCACTTCCATATTGAAGCGGCGCGCGGTGTTGAACAGGTTCAGCAGCACGTTGCCGAAGGAAATCTCCGCCAGCGGCTTCTCGAAAATCGGTTCGCACACCGTGCGGATGGCGAATTCGAAGTCTTCCACATTGGTGTCGCGCGGCACCCACCCGGAATCGACGTGCAGTTCCGCCACCTTGCGGTAATCGCGGTTGAAGAAGGCGATGAAGTTTTCTGCCAGGTAACGTTTGTCATCCTTGTTCAGCGAACCGACGATGCCGCAGTCGATGCCGATGTAGCAGGGATCCTCCGGATGTTCATAGCTGACGAAAATATTACCGGGATGCATGTCCGCATGGAAGAAGCTGTCGCGGAATACCTGGGTAAAGAACACCTGGACGCCGCGTTCCGCCAACAGTTTCATGTTGGTGCCCTGTTGCTCCAGCGTGGCGATGTCCGAAACCGGAATGCCATAGATGCGTTCCATCACCAATACGCTTTCACGGCAGTAGTCGGAATAGACCTCCGGCACATACAGCATCGGGCTGCCGTCGAAATTGCGGCGCAGCTGAATGGCGTTGGCCGCTTCGCGCAGCAGGTTCAATTCGTCCAGCAGCGTTTTCTCGTACTCGCGCACCACTTCGCGCGGACGCAGGCGGCGGCCGTCCGGCAGCAGCTTCGGCACCCAGCCGGCCAGCCGGTACATCAGCCGCACGTCGGCCTTGATAACCGGCCCGATATCCGGCCGGATCACCTTCAGCACCACTTCCTGACCGGTGGTTTTCAGCCGCGCGGTGTGCACCTGCGCTATCGAAGCGGAAGCCAGCGGCTGCTGCTCGAAGTCGTCGAACCAGGTTTCCAGCGGGCCGCCCATCGCCAACTCGATATGCTTGCGCGCCAACGCACCGTCGAAAGGCGCCACCCGATCCTGCAGCAGCGTCAGCTGATCGGCAATCTGCGGTGGAAACAGATCGCGGCGGGTCGACATCATCTGGCCAAACTTGATCCAGACCGGCCCCAACTCCTGCAGCGCCAGCCGCAGGCGTTCACCCAGCGGTTTGTCCTTGTGCCGATTCGGCATCCAGAACAGCAGCCGGCGGCCGAAGCGCAGCGGCAGCGTCAAACGCATTTTAGGGATCAGCTCATCCAGCCCATAGCTGAGAAAAACGCGGACGATAAAATACAAACGACGCAGTTCGCCTGGGGTCATCGCTTGCCCTCCAACTTGTCCATACGGGCAATCAGCGCTTCCGCGCTGCGGGCGAGCGCGTCGACTTCTTCATGGAACCACACCACTTCCAGCGGCCCCGGCGCCAGACGCCACTCTTCGGTCAGCGCCTCCGCCATGTCTTGTTGCCGACGCATCAATCCGGTCTTGAGTAACGAGGCGCCTTTTCCCAGCGCCTGCGTGATGCCCTGAGCGGCGATATCGCCGATGTAGGGCGCCAGCCACTCCGCCGGATCCCACTCCGCCAGATCGAGCAGGCCAACCAGCTGTTGCACCACCTGAATATCACCTTCCACCGTCAATTCACCGCTGCGCATCAGCACCGGCAACTGCTGGCGATCGCGCAGCTTCAGCAAGGAGGGAATGCGGCTGCGCACCGTGCAATCAGCGCTGTCTTCAGACTGCCCCAGCACATCCACGCGCAGTTCGCTGAACACCAGCACCAGCGGCGAAGCCAACTCTTCCAGTTCAATACGCAGCACCTTGCCCGCCAAACGTTGGCGGGCGGCTTTCATGCTGCGATCGCGAAACAGCAGATTATTCAGCGAGGTTTCCAGCGCACCGGTCAGCAGAGGGGTAAACAGCATCGGCATCTCCCTCTCAGAACTTGAAGCCGCGATGCAGGGCGACAATCCCACCGGTCAGGTTGAAATAGGTGACGTTTTCAAAACCGGCGTTGCCCATCATGCCCTTCAGGGTTTCCTGATCGGGGTGCATGCGGATCGATTCCGCCAGGTAGCGGTAACTGTCCGGATCTTTCACCACCAGCTCGCCGATCTTCGGCAGCACGTGGAAGGAGTAAGCGTCGTAGGCTTTGCTCAGCGGCGCCAGCAGCGGCTTGGAGAACTCCAGCACCAGCAGGCGGCCGCCCGGCTTCAGCACGCGGAACATCGAACGCAGCGCTTTGTCTTTGTCGGTGACGTTGCGCAGGCCAAAGGAGATAGTGATGCAATCGAAGTAGTTGTCCGGGAACGGCAACGCTTCCGCATTGGCCTGGACGTAGTTGATGTTGCCGACAATGCCGCGATCGCGCAGCTTCTCGCGCCCCATTTTCAACATCGAATCGTTGATGTCCGCCAGCACCACCTGCCCCTGCTCGCCCACCATGCGGGAGAACTTGGCGGCCAGGTCGCCGGTGCCGCCGGCCAGATCCAGTACGCGCTGCCCACGGCGCACGCCGCTGCAGTCAATGGTGAAACGCTTCCAGATACGGTGAATGCCGAACGACATCAGGTCGTTCATCACGTCATACTTTGCCGCTACCGAATGAAAAACGTCCGCCACCATGGCCTGTTTTTCGTCTCTAGCGACGGTGCGAAAACCGAAATCGGTGGTTTCCTGCGATTGATCTGCCATTGTCCTGCCTGCTATTCAGTCAATTTTGTGTGGATGAGTGTACCAGAAGCCCGGGGAATACCCCACCTCGCCACGGCCTCAGCCGTGCGAAACGAAGCCCGGTTCCCCGGCGGTATCATCATCGTCGTTCGTCTGCGGCAGCGCGGCGACATCGTCGTCGTTCGCCTCTTCCGCTTCATCGTGTTGCGCGCCGGCTTGCTGCGCCAGCAGCGGGTTGATCGGCCGTTTGACCTCAACCCCCAACGCGCGAAAACCTTCAATTTGGCCAATAAGATTACCACGGCCTTCGCTCAGTTTGTTCATCGCCTGACGATAACTGCCTTGAGCCTTGTCCAGACTCTGCCCCAGCGCGGACATATCGTCCACGAACAGCCGCATCTTGTCATACAGTTTCGCCGCGCGATCGGCGATGCGTTGGGCGTTATGGCTCTGATGTTCATAGCGCCACAGATTGGTGATGGTGCGCAGCGCCACCAGCAACGTGGTCGGGCTGACCAGCATGATGTTGTGCTTGAGCGCTTCGCTGATCAGCTCCGGCTCGCGATCGATAGCCAGCAGGAAGGCGGGTTCGACCGGAATGAACATCAACACATAATCCAGCGAGCGCAGCCCCGGCAATTGCTGGTAGTCCTTGCGGCCCAGCATGCGGATGTGGCCACGCAGCGAAGCGATATGTTCGCTCAGCGCCGCTTCGCGCTCCACTTCGTCTTCACCGTTGAAATAACGTTCGTAGGCGATCAGCGACATCTTGGCGTCGATCACTACATCCTTGCCCTGCGGCAGACGCACGATGACATCGGGCTGCATGCGGCTCTGGTGATCCACCCGCACGTTGACCTGCGTTTCATATTCGTGCCCTTCGCGCAGGCCTGAGGCCTCCAGCACCCGGCTCAGTACCACCTCGCCCCAGTTGCCCTGCGTCTTGTTGTCGCCTTTGAGCGCCTTGGTGAGGTTGATAGCCTCACGCGCCATCTGCGCGTTCAGCTGCTGCAGATTGCGTATCTCGTGCGTCAGCGTGTGGCGCTCCCGCGCCTCCTGGCCAAAGCTGTCTTGCACCTGACGGCGGAAACCGTCCAGCTGCTCGCGCAGCGGCAACAGTAAACGATCCAGACTTTGCTTATTTTGCTCGTCAACCTTGCGGCCGCTGTGTTCAAAAATGCGGTTGGCGAGATTTTCAAACTGGGTGGTGAGCCGCTGTTCGCTGTTGATAAGCATGCGTTGCTTCTCTTCCGCCGCCATGCGCGTCTCTTCCAGACGGATGGTGACTTCGCGCAGTTCGGCTTCCTGCGCGCTATTGACCTCGCGCTGGGCACGCAGCTCCTGATTGAGCAGTTCGCATTCGTTGCGCCAATGGTTGAGCTGTTGCAGCTTCTCATGCCCGGCCGCCAGTTGGCTGTGCAGATTGCGCAGCTCCAGCTCGCTCTGGCGCAGCTGTTGCTCGTGGCGCTGCAGCGTTTCCTGCCGCGCCGCCGTTTCCTGCTGCGCCTGCTGCAACGCTTGCTCCAGCAACCGCAACTCGGTTTCATGTTGCGCATGCGTCTGCTGCACCCGCAGACTGGCGATCAGCCACCCCAACAGCATGCCGATCACTACGCCGCCAATCCCATAAATCAGACTGGTATCCACCCTGCCTCCTGTTGCACCTTGCCGTTGCGGCGTTTTGCACGCCCATTGCCCGTCACGTTAAGGGGAGGCTGTATGGATGTCCAGCCTGATTTTGCCAGCCACGCACAATATTGCGCGGTGCTGCGCAATTTAGCGAGAAATCAACTCAGCCACTGGCTGAGCCACTTGATGCCGAATGCCCCCGGCGCCAGAATACCGAACGCCCAGATCATCGCCGACGTGACGTTGGCCAGTTGGAAGTAGCGCTGCGGCATGCCGCAAATGCCGCCCACCAGCGGCACCACGGCGCGCAGCGGGCCGAAGAAGCGGCCGATGAAAATGCCCAGCACGCCCCAGCGTTCAAAGAACGCGTGGCCGCGCGCCAGCAACTGCGGATTGCGCGACAGCGGCCACATATGGGCCACGCGATCCTGATAGTGGTAGCCGATCCAGTAAGAGAGCCAGTCACCGAAAAACGCCCCGACGGCGGCGGCGGCCCAAATCGGCCAAAAGGCGATGCCGCTTTCGCCGATCAGCGCACCCAGCGCCAGCAGGATCACCGTGGCCGGCAACAGCAGCGACAAAAACGCCAACGACTCGCCGAACGCCAGGAAAAAGATGATGGGAATGGCCCAGCCTTCGTGCTGACGCACGACGTCGCTGACCCAGTTGATAACGTCATTGAGGCTCAATGCGGGGCTCCTGATACGCGATAATTCACCGCTTAGGATAGGCCGGGGCGAGTTAAACCCCGGTTAAACACGCAGCGATTTACTCGAGGTAGAACGCCTGCAGCGCTTCGCGCTGTGCCGCGCCCAGACCGTATTCCGCCTCCAGCCAGCGGTCGGTGGAGCCGTATTGCTGACGGATGCAACCCAGCGCGGTCATCAGGAACTCCTCACGCGCGCTGAGCACGTAGGCGAATTGCTCCAGCGCCGCCGCATTCAGCTTGATAGACAGCTGATCCAGCATCTGCTCGCGGAAAGCGGCCAGCGTGGTTTCGGTCAGCAGATAGTCTTCCAGCACGGTCGCTTCGTCGGCACCCAGCGCGAACAGCACCAGCGCCGAGCCGACACCGGTGCGATCCTTGCCGACCGCGCAATGCTGCACGATGGCGCCACCGCCAGGATTGCTCAGCAGCTGCGCCAGCCGCTGATAGGCCACATTGCCGAACGGCAGGCGGCGATACAGTTCCAGCATGAACGCGCGGGCGTCGAAAGCGGCCAGCGTTTCGT
The DNA here is from genome assembly GCF_009707615.1 of Serratia sp. YC16. Classification (NCBI taxonomy): domain Bacteria; kingdom Pseudomonadati; phylum Pseudomonadota; class Gammaproteobacteria; order Enterobacterales; family Yersiniaceae; genus Serratia; species Serratia sp. YC16. The sequence continues at coordinate 22,374 of NZ_WLYN01000005.1, forward strand.
TGGTGAGCTTCTCCAGGTTGGCGTTGACTTCGCTGCTCAGCGGGTTGGCCGGCACGTGATGATAGTCGGCACCATTCCACAGAATATCCGGCTTGGCCTGCACTTCGTCGGCATCGCGATAGTCCAGCACCGAACGCACCGGCACACCGGCGAGAAAGGCGCAGTCGTTTTCCGTCAGCCGCTCGAGGGAACCGGAGCGAAACAGCAGGCCGCGCTTTATGCGGCGCCCATCGGCCACGCCGTTGCCGCCGAAGTCACGGAAATTGATGCCACCGTCGAGCGGCGCAAGCGAAGGATGAAGCAGGATCTGGGCGGTCATAAACGTCCTCGTTGTTGTTGTTCTGACAACGCGCGGCGGCCATCGGCGCAGCGCTGAGGAGTATCACCGTAACAGATTCGTCGCGAATGGAAAAACGGGCCGCGTCGGCGGCCCGTTCAGGGAAGGCGATTACAGCAGGCGACGAGCGGCGTCCACCACGATCTGCACCGCTTTGCTTTCGGTGTTTTTCATGGTCTCGGCGTTCGGGATCTCTTGCTGGGTGCGGTTGACGATCACCCCGGCCACCATGCCGGCGCGCAGGCCCTGGCTGGCGCACATGGTCAGCAGCGTGGCGGATTCCATTTCATAGTTCATCACGCCCATCGCCTGCCACTCTTCCATCGAGCCTTTGAAACGGCTGACCACGCGGCCGGAGTAGGTATCGTAACGTTCCTGGCCCGGGTAGAAAGTATCGGAAGAGGCGGTTACGCCAATGTGGGTGGTCGCGCCGCTGGCTTTGGCCGCTTCCACCAGCGCGGTGGTGCAGGCGAAGTCCGCGACCGCCGGGAACTCCATCGGCGCAAAGTGCAGGCTGGCGCCGTCGAGGCGTACCGCCGCCGTGGTGACCAGCACGTCACCGACGTTGATGTTCGCCTGAATGGCGCCGGTGGTGCCGATGCGCAGGAAGGTGCGGATGCCCAACTGCGCCAGCTCCTCCACCGCGATAGAGGTAGACGGGCCGCCGATGCCGGTGGAGCAGACGATCACCGCCTTGCCGTCCAGCTCCGCGCGCCAGGTGGTGAATTCACGATGGGAGGCCAGATGCACCGGATTTTCCATCAGCTTGGCAATCTTCTCTACGCGCTGCGGATCGCCCGGCACGATGGCAAGCTGGGCCCCTTGTAAATCGTTCTTGGTGAGGCCGAGATGAAAAACGTCAGACTGAGACATACGAGACTCCTCATGGATCATGTTTATTGGGAGGAACAAAAAAGCACTCTACTGAAAATCGTCGCCCATTTTCGTGACGACAGTCACTATGAAAAGAGAAACAAATTACATGCTACATATTTTTTGTGATTTTTATCACAAAATAACGAAGCAGCGCCGCCAGCACTCTCTTGCTGAACCTCAGTCTAGCCGACAAAGCTTACCGCCTCTCCCCGTTGGTTGCCGGTTGAAACTATTTAGCTCAACAACCAGAAATAACCCTATCTTATCGGCTGCTTAGGGACAAAAAAGCCATCTAACGCACCTTATGGCAATTACGTGGGCCAAAACCCGCAATAACATGATAAAAAGCGCCTAAAAATGCCGTAAAGCCAGATAATTAGCCGTTTTTTATCGACTTGTCCGAAAGTGCTCCACGCAGCGCCAATAATGGGTAATCTTTCCTATAGTTAATCTCAGCGCTTTTTTCTATTGCACGGAGACCGCAATGAAAACCGAACATGTGATGACATTAGAACAGGCTCAGGGGGGATTCGCCCCGGCCGCCGCGCCGTTGGCCGCCTCCGCGATTATCACCGATGAACAGGGCATTCACGCCGGGCAAACGACCATCCCTTCTCAGGGAGACGCGCTGCCGGCCTACGTCGCCAAACCCGCCGACCATAACGGCCCCTTCCCCATCGTGCTGGTGGTGCAGGAAATCTTCGGCGTACATGAACATATTCAGGATCTGTGCCGCCGCCTGGCGAAACAGGGCTATCTGGCGATCGCGCCCGAGCTCTATTTCCGCCAGGGCGACGCCAATAACTACACCGATATCGGCGAGTTGTTCCAGCAACTGGTGACCAAGGTGCCGGATCGCCAGGTGCTGTCGGATCTGGACCACGCCGCGCACTGGGCCATCCGCCACGGCGGCGACGCCGGCAAGCTGGCGATCACCGGCTTCTGCTGGGGCGGCCGCATTACCTGGCTGTATGCGGCGCACAACCCGCAGTTGAAGGCGGCGGTCGCCTGGTACGGCAAGCTGGTGGGTGAAAAAACGCTGAATTCACCGAAGCATCCAGTCGATGTCGCAACGCACCTGTCGACGCCGGTGCTGGGGCTGTATGGCGGGCAGGACAGCAGTATTCCGCTGGAGACGGTGGAAACCATGCGTCAGGCGATCCGCGCCGCCAACGCTGATGCTGAAATCGTGGTGTACCCCGGCGTCGGGCACGCGTTCAACGCCGACTATCGCCCCAGCTACAACGCCGAAGCGGCGCAGGACGGTTGGCAGCGCATGCTGGCGTGGTTCGCCCAGCACGGCGTCAAGTAACCTCCCCCGCATAAAAAAGGGCGCCGAAGCGCCCAATCATCACACCAGTAAATCTATAAGCGGCGGTCAATCCGCCGCACTCATCACGCCTGCTCGCGCAGGCGCTGCGCCGCCAATACCATGTTGGCCAGCGACTGGCGGGTTTCCGGCCAGCCGCGGGTTTTCAGGCCGCAATCCGGGTTAACCCACAGACGTTCAGCCGGGATATTCTGCGCGGCTTTACGCAGCAACGCTTCAATCCATTCCACGCTCGGCACGTTCGGCGAGTGGATGTCGTAGACGCCCGGCCCGATTTCGTTCGGGTATTCGAACTCTTTGAAGGCTTCCAGCAGATCCATATCGGAACGCGAGGTCTCGATAGTGATCACGTCGGCGTCCAGCGCAGCGATGGAGTCCATGATGTCGTTGAACTCGCAATAACACATGTGGGTGTGGATCTGGGTATCATCCCGCGCCACGGCGGCGTTCAGCTTGAAGGCGTCCACCGCCCAGTTCAGATAGGCGGCCCAATCGGATTGACGCAGCGGCAGCCCCTCGCGCAGCGCAGGTTCGTCGATCTGAATGATGCCGATGCCGGCTTTTTCCAGATCTTCCACCTCGTCACGCAGTGCCAGCGCAATCTGCTTGGCGATCACTTCGCGGGTCACGTCTTCACGCGGGAACGACCAACACAGGATGGTCACCGGCCCGGTCAACATGCCTTTTACCGGCTTGTCGGTCAGAGACTGGGCGAATTTGGCCCATTCGACGGTGATGGCTTCCGGGCGGCTGACATCGCCGATGATCACCGGCGGCTTCACGCAGCGGGAACCGTAGCTCTGCACCCAGCCGTTCTGGGTAAACACAAAGCCGTCCAGGTTCTCGCCGAAATATTCCACCATGTCGTTGCGCTCGGCTTCACCGTGCACCAGCACGTCCAGCCCGAGGCGCTCCTGCTCAACGATCGCCTGTTTGATGTGCTCACCGATGCTGGTGCGGTAGTTGCTGCCGTCCAGACGGCCCTGCTTGAAGTCCAGGCGCAGGCCGCGGATCTCGGTGGTCTGCGGGAACGAACCGATGGTGGTGGTCGGCCAGGCCGGCAGGTTGAAACGTTCGCGCTGCGCCCTGGCGCGCTCGGCGTAAGCGCTGTGGCGCTCGCTGTCCTGCGCGGTGATAGCGGACAGACGGCGCTCAACCTGCGCATTGTGTACACGGCTCGACTGACGGCGGGCGCGGATCGGCGCGCTGTAGGCGTCCAGTTCGGCCTGTTTCGCCGCGTCGGGCGCGTTCAGCGCCGCAGTCAGCAGCGCCAGCTCGGCACATTTTTGCAACGCGAAGGCGAACCAGCTCTTCACTTCTTCGTCCAGACGGCTTTCCACGCTCAGATCGATCGGGCTGTGCAGCAGTGAACAGGAGGTGCCGATCCACAGCGGGCGGCAGCCCACCAGCGGTTGCAGACGTTCGAACCAGCGGCTCAGATCGGCGCGCCAAACGTTGCGGCCGTTGATCACGCCCAGCGACAGCAGCCACTCTTGCGGCAATGCGGCGCTCAACGCGGCGATATCGTCATGGCCGGCGACCAGATCGACGTGCAGCCCCTGCACCGGCAGCGTGCGAATAGTGTCGAGGTTGTGGCCGACGCTGTCGAAGTAAGTGGTCAGCAGCAGTTTCACCTGCCCCTGCAGCGCGTCGTAAGCCGGTTTAAAGGCGCCCAGCCAGGCCTGCGGCAGCTCCAGCACCAGCGCAGGCTCGTCAATCTGCACCCACTCGACGCCGCGTTTCGCCAGCTCGGCCAGCACCTGCTGGTAAACCGGCAGAATGTCTTTCAGCAACGACAGGCGATCGAACGGCTCGCCCTTCACTTTACCCAGCCACAGATAGGTCACCGGGCCAAGCAGCACCGGTTTGATGCGGTGACCAAGCGCCAGCGCTTCGTCCACTTCGTCCAGCAGCTGGGTCCAGCCCAGCTTGAACTGCTGACCTTGCTGGAACTCGGGCACCATGTAGTGGTAGTTGGTGTTGAACCATTTGGTCATTTCCGCCGCGGCCGCCGGCTCGCCGGTCGGTGCGCGGCCTCGGCCGATGCGGAACAGCGTGTCCAGATCGATCGAGCCATCCGCATTCTGATGGCGCGCCGGCACGTTGCCCAACAGCAGGCTGGTGGTCAACACATGATCGTACCAGGCGAAATCGCCGACCGGCACCAAATCCACCCCGGCCTGCTGTTGCTGTTGCCAATGGCGAGCGCGCAGCTCGCGGCCAACCGCCAACAGCTCTTCCTGCGTTGAGTTGCCAGCCCAGTAGCTTTCCTGAGCTTTTTTCAGCTCACGTCGCAGCCCAACGCGAGGAAAACCCAGTGTGTGATTCAAAATTGCCATCGTCATATTCCCCATTTAGCCGTCCAGATGTTTACACATCCATAATCAGCAGGTACTGTATTAACCACAAGCGCAATTTATTCACTGTCAATGTGAAGGACTCTCATGATCGAACTGAAACATTTACGGACGCTGCAGGCCCTGCGCAGCAGCGGTTCGCTGGCGGGGGCGGCGGCCCAACTTCATCAGACGCAGTCTGCCCTGTCGCACCAGTTCAGCGATCTTGAGCAACGTCTGGGCTTCAAGCTGTTCGTGCGCAAGAGCCAGCCGCTGCGCTTCACCGCCCAGGGCGAGATCCTGCTGCAGCTGGCGGAACAGGTGCTGCCGCAAATCTCACAGGCGCTGCAGGCCTGCCACGAGCCCCATCAGACCACGCTGCGCATCGCCATCGAATGCCACAGCTGCATTCAGTGGCTGACGCCGGCGCTGGACAATTTCCGCCGGCGTTTCCCACAGGTGGTGATGGACTTCACCTCCGGCGTCACTTTCGATCCGCAGCCGGCTTTACAGCAGGGCGAGCTGGATCTGGTGATGACGTCGGATATTTTGCCGCGCAGCGGCCTGCACTATTCGCCGATGTTCGATTTCGAGGTGCGTCTGGTGCTGGCGCCGGATCATCCGCTGGCCGGCAAGCCGCACATCGAACCGGAAGACTTGAGCGATGAAACGCTGTTGATTTACCCGGTGCAGCGCCAGCGGCTGGATATCTGGCGGCATTTCCTGCAGCCGGCGGGCGTCAGCCCGGCATTGAAGAACGTCGATAACACGCTGCTGCTGATCCAGATGGTATCGGCGCGGATGGGGATTGCGGCGCTGCCGCACTGGGTGGTGGAGAGCTTCGAACAGCAAGGCCTGGTGGTGACCAAAACCCTGGGCGACGGCCTGTGGAGCCGGCTGTACGCCGCCGTGCGCGACGGCGAGCAGCGCCAGACGGTGACTGAAGCCTTTATCCGCTCGGCCCGTCAGCACGCCTGCGATCATCTGCCGTTTGTGCGCGACGCCGCACGCCCCGGCGCAACCGGCGTCAAAGCGTTGGCGGCCGGCGTATAAACTTGCGGGCCCCTCCTGCCGGGGCCCATCCTCTTAGCCGTTCTGTTTCGGCGCCACCCAGCGGCGGTGCACCCACAGCGAAGCGACGATCACCGCTCCGCCGATGATAAAGCTCGGCCAGTGCGGCTGCTGTTGCCAGATAGCCAGGTTGACCAACAGCCCGGCCGGCACATGCATATTGTTCATGATGCCGAGCGTGCCGGCATCCACCTGCGTCGCGCCGTAGTTCCACATGAAATAACCCAGCCCCGACGCCACCACGCCCAGCCAGATCAGCACGCCCCACTGCAGGTGAGTGGTCGGCAGCTGTTGCGGATTGCCCCACAGGCACCAGGCCACCACCGCCACCACCGCCGCCCCCAGGTAGAACCAGGAAAATGCGGTGTGCTGCGGCAAGGGATGCACTTCCATCAGACGCTTATAGCCAACCATGCCGATGGCGAAGCTGATGTTCGCCGCCTGCACCAACAGCAGCCCCCACCAGAAGTGCTCGCTCAACTGGTGATAGCGGATGATCGCCGCACCCAGCACCGCCAACAACGCGCTGAATACGTAGCCCCAGCGCAAGCGCCGGCCGCTCAGCAAATCATAGATCAGCGTGATGTACAGCGGCGTCAGCACGGTAAACAGCAGGAACTCCGGCACCGTCAGGTAGAGATAGGCGCGGAAGCTGAACAGGTACATGATGCCCAGTTGGCAGGCGCCCACCAGCATATACAGCAGGATCACCCTGGGTTTGATATTGCGCCAGCGCAGAAACGGCAGGAATACCAGCGCCGCCAGCCCGATGCGCATCAGCACCGAGAACCAGCTGTCGACATGGCCCGCCAAATATTCGCCGATCAGGCTGAAAGAGAACGCCCACAAAATGGTGGTGATAACCAAGAGCAGCACGATGGGTTCATCCTAAAAATACCGAAAGGGCGATTGTAACGGAAGATGGATGCATAAGGGGATGAAAGGCGGTTTACATCTGGGCAAAAAATAAACCACCGGCAAAATTTCGCCGCTGCGTTAGGCTTAATAAAAAAGCGAGGTAACCATCATGAAAACGTCTCACATCCTGTTCGCTCTGTTGCTGCTGCCCGGTCTGGCTGCGGCGGCCAACGGCGTGACCGACCTGCGTTCACAGCAGCAGTTCCTCAACCAAAACAGCCAACAGGCCCAGCAACAGCGCCTGTTGAACAACCGGCAGATGGATCAACGCCGCCAGCAGCAGCAGCGGCAGTTCGACAATCAGCGGCAACAGCTGCTGCAAACCACGCCGAACGGCGGCCAACTGCTGCCTAACGGCAACCAACCGCGCGATCCGTTCAACCGCACCGCACCGGCAGTGCCGCAGGCGCCGCTGCCGGCTACGCCCGCACGCCCATAACAGTGAGGATCAGCGGCGTGGTGATCGCCGCCAGCACGGTGGACATCACCAGGCTGGTGGCGGCCGGGCCGGTGAGCGTATTGAACTGACGCGACATCAGGTAGACGTTCACGCCCACCGCCATTGAACCCAGCAGCACCACGACGCGGGTCTCCATCGGCGGCAGCGCCATCATCCAGGCCAGCAGCCAAATCACTAACGGCTGCACCAGCAATTTCAACACGCAGATGGCGCCGCTCAACTGCCAGCCTTCGCTGATGCGGTACTCAGCGAGCCCCATGCCGAGCACCACCAGCGACAGCGGCGCCGCCACCTGGCCGAGCATGCTGACCGGCCGGTCGACGAAGTCCGGCAACGGCAAGCCGGTCAGGCTGAACAGTGTGCCGGACAAAATGCCGACGATCAGCGGATTGGTCAGTACGCTGCGCGCGGTTTTAGCAAAGCCCCCCAGCGTCGGCGAGCCGTTGCGCGCCCATTCGATCGACACCGTGACCAGCGTCCACAGGATCAGGCCGTTGAACACCAGCACCAGCGCCACCGACGGGATCGCCGCCTCCCCCAGCATCACGCTGGCGATCGGTAAACCGAGCATCACGTTATTGGAGAAAATACCGCCCAGTGCAAACACCGACCCGGCGACGCCATCCAGCCGGAAAAGGTGCCGGGCGACGAGACGGCCGAGCACGAACACGATCAGGCAACTGCCGAAGAACGCGATCAGCAGCCGGGCGTCGACCGCCGGACGCTGCGAGAAGTCGCACATCATGCGAAACAGCATGGCGGGCAAGGCGAGGGAAAACACAAAGCGCGTCAGACCATCGGTGATGCTGGTGGGCCATTTCCCCCAGCGAATCAGCCCATAACCCAACGCGATCAGGACGAACAGCGGTAAAGACAGCACCATCTGGTGCCACAGTGACAGGATAAAGCCAGGCATCGCATTCCTTCCGGTGGTGCGGCGGCAAGGCTTGTCGTCGCGGGATTCATCGGCGCCGGATTAGAACTCCGGGCCAATCAAATCTATCCGGTCGGTGCAAATGCAGTCAACGCCCCAGTCGAGCAGCAGGCGCGCGCGATCCGGCTGGTTAACGGTGTACACCAGAATGCGCAGACCGGCGTCTTTCAACGCTTTCACCCGCTCGGCGGTCAGCGCTTTATGGTCGATATGCAGCGAGACGCAGTCCAGGCGTTCCGTCAGCTCGCGCCAGTTATCGTCCCAGTCCTCCAGCAGCAAGCCGCGCGGCAAATCCGGCACGGTGCGCTGCGCCGCCGCCAGCGCTTCCACCGAGAAGGAGGAGAGCAACGGGTCGGTCTGCCCTTGCCACAGCAGCCGCGCCGCCAGCGCCACCACCCGGCCGGTTTCATCGTCGCTGCCGGTGGTCGGTTTGATTTCGATATTGGCCATCAGACCATGTTCCTGGCAGCGTTCCGCCACTTCCGACAGCAGCGGCAGCCGCTCGCCCTTGAAGGCCGAGCTGTACCAGTTGCCGGCGTCCAGCTGCACCAGTTTATCCCACGGCAGTTCGCCCGCCACGCCCCAGCCGTTGCTGGTGCGATCCAGCGTATCGTCATGCAGCAGGAAAATTTGTCCGTCCTGCGCCAGCTTGGCGTCGAACTCGATCATCTTGTGGCCATGGCGCGCGCCGACGTCGATCGCCGCCAGGGTATTTTCCGGCGCCAGAGAACCGCCGCCGCGATGGGCGACAATATGAGGATAAGGCCAGGGTCTAGTCATCAATCCATCCGTAATCCGCTGTGGGTGTCAAAGAAGTGCAGCGCCTGAGCAGGCAGCTGCAAATATAGCGTACTGCCCGCCGTCGGCAAGGTTTCATGCGACAACCGCGCGATCACTCCGTGGCCGCCCCACTGGCCGTGCGCCAGATTGTCGGCTCCCAGCAGTTCCAGCGTCTGCAACTGCAACGGCACGCCCTGGCCTTGCGCCACCAGCTGAATATGCTCCGGCCTGACGCCCAGCGTCAACTGCCGCCCCGCCCACTGCGGTTTGGCCACCGGCAACGGCAGCGCCATGCCGTCCGCCAGCAGCAGCTGGCTACCGTCGGCACTGAGGGTGCCGGGCAGCAAATTCATCGCCGGCGAGCCGATAAAGCCGGCGACGAACAGCGAAGCCGGCCGTTGGTACACTTCGCTCGGCGTGCCGATCTGCTCCGCCACGCCCTTATTCATCACGATCACCCGCTGCGCCAGCGTCATCGCCTCCACCTGATCGTGGGTCACGTACAGGCTGGTGGTTTTCAGGCGCCGGTGCAGCTGTTGCAGCTCCAGGCGCATCTGCACCCGCAGTTTGGCGTCCAGGTTGGACAAGGGTTCATCGAACAGGAACACCGCCGGTTCGCGCACGATGGCGCGCCCCATCGCCACGCGCTGACGCTGGCCGCCGGATAGCTCGCGCGGTTTACGCTTGAGCAGCGGCTCCAGCTCCAGAATGCGCGCCGCCTCCTCCACCCGCTGGCGGATATGATCCTTGCCAAAACCGCGGATCTTGAGGCCGTAGGCCATGTTGTCGTATACGCTCATGTGCGGATAGAGCGCGTAGTTCTGGAACACCATCGCGATGCCGCGATCCTTGGGCTCCAGATCGGTCACGCGCCGGGTATCGATATAGATATCGCCGCTGGTGGTGCGTTCCAGCCCGGCTACCATGCGCAGCAGCGTGGACTTGCCGCAGCCGGACGGGCCAACCATCACGATGAACTCACCGTCCGCCACATCGAGATCGATCTGTTTGATCACCGGCGTTTTACCGTCGTAAGACTTGGTGACCGCCTGTAGTTTTAATCCTGCCATCGTCGTTATTTCTCGCTATCAACCAGACCGCGCACAAACCAGCGCTGCATCAGAAGCACCACCGCCAGCGGTGGCAATAAAGTCAGAATCATCGCCGCCATCACCTGGTTCCACTGGGTCGGCGCGCCGGAAGTGGAGATCATGCTCTTGATGCCCGCTACCGCGGTGCCCATCGAGGCGTCGCTGGTGATCAGGATCGGCCACAGGTATTGGTTCCAGCCGTAGATAAAGGTGATGACGAACAGCGCCGCCAGATTGGTTTTCGACAGCGGCAACACGATGTCCCAGAAGAAACGCATCGGCCCGGCGCCGTCGATGCGCGCCGCCTCCAGCAGCTCATCCGGCAGCGTCATGAAGAACTGGCGCAGCAGGAAAGTGGCGGTAGCCGAGGCCATCAGCGGCAGCGTCAGACCGGTGTAACTGTCCAGCAGGTTGAGGTTGGAGATCACCTCCACCGTCGGGAAAATACGCACTTCCACCGGCAGCATCAGGGTGAGGAAAATCAGCCAGAAGAACAGGCTACGCAGCGGAAAGCGGAAGTACACGATGGCGTAAGCCGACAGCACCGACACCGCGATCTTGCCGAAGGTGATCGCCAGCGCCATGATCACGCTGTTCAGCAGCAGCAACGAGAACGGCACTTTGAGGTTGCCCACGCCGCCCTGCCAGATATTGCGGATGTTCTCCCACAGGTGGCCGCCGGGCACCAGCGTCATCGGCACCTGAAACACCTGTTTGTCGTCCAGCGTGGCGGCGACAAAGGCCACGTATAGCGGGAACAGTACCACCAGCACGCCGATAATCAGCATCACATGGCTGAAGATGTCCAGCCCGCGTCGATTCTCAATCATTGGTAGCGCACCTTACGTTCAACGAAGCGGAACTGGATCACCGTCAGGCCGATCACCAGCAGCATCAGGATCACCGACTGCGCGGCGGAGCTGGAGAGATCCAATCCGGCGAAGCCTTCGCGGTAGATCTTGTAGATCAACGTGGTGGTGGACTGCACCGGCCCGCCGCCGGTGGCGGCGTCGATCACCGGGAAGGTATCGAAGAAGGCGTACACCAGATTGACCACCAGCAGGAAGAAGCTCACCGGCGCGATCAGCGGCAGCACCAGATGGAAGAAGCGGCGTACCGGGCCGGCGCCGTCGATGGCGGCCGCCTCCACCAGCGAACGCGGGATCGACTGCAGCGCGGCGAGGAAAAACAGGAAGTTATAGCTTATCTGCTGCCATACCGAGGCCAGCACCACCAGGAACATCGCCTGGCCGCTGTTTTGCGCATGGTTCCAGTTATAGCCCAGCCCATTGAGGAAGTGGGTGATCAACCCGAGGCCGGGGTTGAACAGAAAGATCCACAGCACCGCCGCCACTGCCGGTGCCACCGCGTAGGGCAGGATCATCAGCGTGCGGTAGAGGCGGCTGCCGCGCAGCACGTAGTCCACCAGCGCGGCGAAAAACAGCGAGACCGCCAGCCCGATGCCCGCCACCAGGAAGCTGAAGATCAGCGTGGTGTAGAACGAGTCGAGGTAGTAAGGATCCTGGAACAGCTGCTTAAAGTTATCCAGCCCGACAAACTGACTGGACAGGCCGAACGGATCGAGACTCTGCACCGAATACCACAGCGCCTCGCCGGCGGGCCATAAAAAGAACACGGCGGTAATCAGCAGCTGCGGCAGCACCAATGCATAGGGCAACCAGCTGCAGCCGAAACCGGGACGGGAAGATGACATAGACGTTAAACCATTAATCGGGTGCGGGAGGATCGGCGTGAAGATGCGAGCCCGGTCTACCGGGCCCGCGACACAGGATTACTTGGTCGACGCTTCGAAACGGCGCAGCAGCACGTCACCGCGCTGCACGGCGGCGTCCAGCGCCTGCTGAGGCGTTTTCTTGCCGGTCCACACGCCTTCCAGCTCCTCATCCACCACGCTGCGGATCTGCGGCATGTTGCCCAGGCGCAGCCCCTTGGTGAACGGCAATGGCGGCTTGTTCAGCATCTGGCGAGTGGCGACGTCGGCGCCCGGGTTCTTGTCGTAGAAGCCCTGCTGCTTGGTTAGATCGTAAGCCGCGGTGGTGATCGGCAGATAGCCGGTCTTCTGGTGCCATTCGGCGGCGATTTCCGGCTGCGCCAGGTACTGCAGGAACTCGGCCACGCCCTTGTAGGTGGCGGCGTCTTTGCCGTTCATCACCCACAGACTGGCCCCGCCGATGATGGCGTTCTGCGGCGCGTTTTTCGCGTCGGCATCGTAAGGCATCATGCCGACGCCGTAGTTGAATTTAGCGTAGTGCTTGATGTCCGCCAGCGAACCGGAAGAGGCGGTGGTGATGGCGCAATCGCCGTTGTAGAACTTCTCGGTGGATTCGTCTTTGCGGCCGAAGTAGGTGAAATCACCCTTCTTGTTCATCGCTTCGAGCAGCTCGATATGCTTGACCTGCAGCGGCTTGTTGAACTCCAGCTTGGCGTTGGTACCGCCGAAACCGTTGTTTTCACTGGCGAACGGCACGCCGTGCCAGGCGCTGAAGTTCTCCAGTTGGATCCAGCCCTGCCAGCCGCTGGCGTAGCCGCATTTCATGCCGGCCGCGCGCAGCTTGGCGGTATCCGCCGCCAGTTCCTGCCAGGTTTTCGGCGGCTGATCCGGGTTCAGGCCGGCCTTCTTGAAGGCGTCTTTGTTGTAGTACAGCACCGGCGTGGAGCTGTTGAACGGCTGCGACAGCAGATGGCCGCTCTTGTTGTCGGTGTAATAGCCGGCCACCGTCGGCACGAACACCGACTCGTCGAAGTTGATGCCGGCCTCTTTGAACACTTCGTAGACTGGCTTGATGGCCTTGCTGGCCATCATGGTGGCGGTGCCCACCTCGTAAACCTGCAGGATCGCCGGCGCCTTGCCGGAGCGGTAAGCGGCGATGCCCGCCGCCAGGCTCTGTTCGTAGTTGCCTTTATAAACCGGCACAATCTTGACGTCGCTGTGCGACTGGTTGAAGCGATCCGCCAGGGAATCCACTTCTTTACCCAGTTCACCTTCCATCGAATGCCAGAACGGGATCTCGGTCGCCGCCAGTGCCTGAGTGCTGACCGCCAGGGTCAACGCGACGCACAGCGTGGTTTTGCGAATAGCGTAGGTGAGCATGCCTAACTCCTGAAAAAAGCTGGTGTAAAAGCGCGTGAGCGAAAAGAATCAATTCTTGATGAGGGAGTGCCCCCTATAGCTTTCGAGTTGCAGCCAGGCGGCAACCTGCTGGCACCCTGGAGCTTAGCTAACTAAGTGACAGGGGGCAGCCGGGCAGCCAACAACGCTGCGGCTCGAAAGATGACGGGGGATAACATGCCATGCTCGGATGACAGAAAAATAACCGTTACATGACAGCCACATGACGGCAAGGTGAAGTGAAGATGGCGATTTGATGTCGGCGGCGGGCATGTGCTCCGCCGCCGCGAGGATTACAGCGAACGGCGCAGACGCGCCACCGCTTCCTGCATCTGCTGCTCGGTGGCGGTGGCGAACGACAGGCGGAAGGTCGAACGATCCGGGTTGTCGGAGAAGAAGTATTCCCCCGGCACGAACACCACGCCCTGCTGCAGGGTGGCGTTCAGCCATTCGGTGGCGTTGAACGGCTGGCGGAAACGCGCCCACAGGAACATGCCGCCCTTCGGCTTATCGAAGGTGATGTAGTCGCCCAGCTCCTGTTCCACCAAACCGGCCAGGATCTCGCCTTTCTGTTTGTAGGCGGCGCGGATCTTGTCGATCTGCGCCGGCAGGCGGCCCAAACCGAGGTAGCACTCGACGATGCTCTGCGACAGCGCGCTGGCGTGCAAATCCGCCGCCTGTTTGATGATCGCCACTTTATGCAGCAGGAACGGCGGCAGGATCGCCCAGCCCAACCGCAGGCCCGGCGCCAGGATCTTGGAGAAGGTCGAGGTATAGATGATGTGGTCGGTGTTGCCCTGCACCCGCTGCGACACCTGATGCAGCGTCGGGTGGCGCTCTTCGGTGAAGCGCAGCTCGCCGTACGGATCGTCTTCGATGATCAGGAAGTTATGTTCGGCGGCCAGCTTCACCAGCAGTTCGCGGCGCGCGGCGCTCAGGGTGATGCCGCTGGGGTTGCCGAAGTTCGGCACCACGTACACGCCCTTGATGCGCTGGGTTTTCAGCAGCTCGGCCAACTCTTCCACCACCATGCCGTCGCTGTCGGACGAAACCGACATGATGTTGGCCTCCGCCAGTTCCAGCGTTTGCAGCGCCGCCAGGTAGGTCGGGCGCTCCACCACGAACACGTCGCCCGGATTGACGATGGCGCGCATCACCAAATCCAATGCCTGCTGAGAGCCGGCGGTGACCATCACCTCTTCCGCGCGAGCGGTGACGCCGCGCTCGGCGCACAGCGCGCAGATGCGCTCACGCAGCAGCGGGCTGCCCTCGGTCAAGCCATACTGGAACGCGCTTTTCGGCTGTTCGGTGATCGCCTGCTGCGTGGCGATGCTCAATCCTTCGAAATCGAACAGCGCATCAGAGGGGATGCCGCCCGCCAGCGAAATGACGTGTTCCATCTTGCTGTGCTTAAGCAATTCACGGATGGCCGAACTTTTTACGTTAACGATGCGCTGCGCGAGTAACCCTTCTGTCTTCATTTCTTCTTCTCGTACCTGATTATTTTAATTCGTAGGGGGGCGGATTAACCGCCCAGATACGCCGACCTCACTGCTTCGTTGGCTAACAATGCAGCCCCCGTATCTTCCAACACCACGCGGCCGTTTTCCAGCACATAACCGCGGTCCGCCAATTTCAGCGCCTGATTGGCGTTTTGCTCCACCAGGAAGATGGTCATGCCCTCTTCCCGCAGCTGCTGAATGATGTCGAAGATCTGCTGGATGATGATCGGCGCCAGCCCGAGCGAGGGCTCGTCGAGCAGCAGCAGCTTCGGCTGGCTCATCAGCGCGCGGCCGATGGCCAACATTTGCTGCTCGCCGCCGGACATAGTGCCGGAGCGCTGGTTACGCCGCTCCAGCAGGCGCGGGAACAGAGTGAACACCCGTTCGATGCGCTGTTGATACTGCTGGCGATCGGCGAAAAAGCCGCCCATCGCCAGGTTTTCTTCCACCGTCATGCGCGAGAAGACGCGCCGCCCTTCCGGCACGATCGCCACCGCCTCGCGCATGATGCGCGAGGTTTGCCACTGGGTGATGTCCTGATCCAGGAAGATGATGCTGCCTTCGCTGGCGCGCGGTTCGCCGCACAGGGTGCCGAGCAGCGTGGTTTTACCGGCGCCGTTGGCCCCGATTAACGTCACGATTTCGCCCTGCCTGATCGTCAGGCTGACCTGATGCAGCGCCTGAATTTTGCCGTAATGGGCGGATACCTGATTGAATGACAACATATTATTCTTCGCCCAAATAAGCCCGGATCACGTCCGGGTTGTTGCGGATCTCCGCCGGTGTGCCCTGCGCCAGCGGCGTGCCCTGATTCACCACATAAATGCGGTCGGAAATGCCCATCACCAGCTTCATGTCGTGCTCGATCAGCAGTACCGATACCTTATGCCGGTCACGCAGCTCGACGATCAGATGATCCAGCTCATCGGTCTCTTTCGGGTTAAGGCCGGCGGCCGGTTCGTCCAGCATCAGCAACTCCGGCCGGGTCACCATGCAACGGGCGATCTCCAGCCGCCGCTGCTGCCCGTAGGCCAGGTTGCCCGCCGAACGGTTGGCCATATCCAGCAGGCCGACGCGCTCGAGCCACTCCGCCGCGCGCGTCAGCGCCTCGGCTTCGGCGCGGCGGAAGGCCGGGGTTTTCAGCAGTCCGGCGAACACGCCGCTTTTCAGATGCTGATGCTGCGCCACCAGCAGGTTCTCGATCACCGTCATTTCACGGAACAACCGCACGTGCTGGAAGGTGCGCACCACGCCCATACGGGCGATGGCCTGCCCCGCCAGCCCTTCCAGATGGCGATCGCGCAATTTGATGGTGCCGCCGGTCGGGCGGTAAAAACCGGTCAGGCAGTTGAACACCGTCGTCTTGCCGGCGCCGTTGGGGCCGATCAGCGATACGATTTCGCCTTCGTTCAGCGTCAACGCCACATTGTTGACCGCCAGCAGCCCGCCGAAACGCATCGACAGGCCTTCCACCTGCAGTAAAGGTTGAACGCTCATGCCTGCTCCCCCTTGCCCGCGCGAATATCCGCCGCCTGCAGCTTCAGCTGCGGCCGTTTCATCGGCAACAGCCCCTGCGGCCGCCAAATCATCATCAGCACCATCAGTGCACCCAGCAGCAGCATGCTGTATTCATTCAGATCGCGCATCAGCTCGCGCGACACCACCAGCAGGATCGCCGCCAGAATGACCGCGAACTGCGACCCCATGCCCCCCAACACCACGATCGCCAACACGAAGGCCGATTCGACGAAGGTGAAGGATTCCGGGCTGACGAACCCCTGGCGCGCGGCAAACAGCGTGCCGGCGAACCCGGCGAAGGCGGCGCTGATGGTAAAGGCGGTTAGCTTGATGCGCGTCGGGCTGAGGCCCAGCGAGCGGCAGGCGATCTCGTCTTCACGCAGCGCTTCCCACGCGCGCCCCAGCGGCATGCGCAGCAGGCGGTTGATGACGAACAGCGTCAGCACCACCAGCAGCAGCGCCACCAGGTACAGGAACACGATGCGATCGCTCGGATCGTATTTCAGGCCGAAGAAGTTATGGAAGGTATCCCAACCGCCGTCACGCAGGCTACGGTTAAACTCCAGGCCGAAAAAGGTCGGTTTCGGGATCTGGCTGATACCGTTCGGCCCGCCGGTGATCTCGGTATTGTTCAGCAGCAGGATGCGCACGATCTCGCCGAAGCCGAGCGTCACGATCGCCAGATAGTCGCCGCGCAGCCGCAGCACCGGGAAACCGAGCAGGAAGCCGAAAGCGGCGGTGACGATGCCCGCCAGCGGCAGGCTCTCCCAAAAGCCGAGGCCGTAATAGTGATTCAGCAGCGCATAGGTGTAGGCGCCGATGGCGTAGAAACCGCCGTAGCCCAACACCAGCAGACCGGACAAACCCACCACCACGTTGAGGCCGAGGCCCAGCATCACGTAGATCAGCGTCAGCGTGGCGATATCCACCGTGCCGCGCGACACCAGGAACGGCCAGGCGACCGCCGCGACGAGCAGCAGAGCCGCCAACAGCTTTTGCCGCGGCGTGGTGCCGTCGAAGCTCGGCAGCACGAACGCCGGGCCGGAGACCTTTTTCAGCCCCTGCTGCATCAGCGGGCGCAACAGCTGGAAGAGAAAGACGATGGCGCAGCCGATGCCGATCCACATCCAGCGCACTTCCGCCGCGCCGTGTACCACCAGTTTGGTGCCGTCCAGACTGAGCTGCATGCCCATCAGGAACGACGCCATCACAAACAGCACCGCCGTGGCGATCAGCGCATTAAGCAGATTGAGTTTCATACTTTCTCAACCTCCGGACGCCCGAGGATGCCGGTCGGCATGATCAGCAGCACCACGATCAGCAACGCGAACGACACCACGTCTTTGTACTCGGTGCTCAGGTAGGCGGAGGTCAATGCCTCCGCCACGCCCAGCACCAGGCCGCCGATCATCGCGCCGGGAATGCTGCCGATGCCGCCCAGGACCGCGGCGGTAAAGGCTTTCATACCGGCCATAAAGCCGATGTAAGGGTTGATGACGCCGTAGAACTGGCCGAGCAACACCCCGGCCACCGCCGCCATTACCGCCCCGATAACGAAGGTCAGCGAGATCACCCGGTCGGTGTTGATGCCCAGCAGGCTGGCCATCTTCAGGTCCTCCGCGCAGGCGCGGCAGGCGCGCCCCATGCGCGAATAGCGAATAAACAGCGTCAGCGCCAACATCGCCAGGAAGGTCACGATCCAAATGGTCAGCTGCATGGTGCTGATGGTGGCGGCGAAGCCGTTGCTTTCCCCCAGCACCCATTGGCCGGTCACCAGGCTGGGCAGCGCCAGATCGCGCGAACCCTGCGTCAGGCTGACGTAGTTTTGCAGGAATATCGACATGCCGATGGCCGAGATCAGCGCAATCAGGCGCTTGGAGTTGCGTACCGGCTTGTAGGCCACCCGCTCGATGCTCCAGCCGTAGGCGCTGGCAATGACGATCGAGACCAGGAACGCGGCGCCGATCAGCAGCCAGCCGACGTCGATGCCGAGCATCATCAGGGCGGCGATGACGATAAAGGAGACATAGCTGCCGATCATGTACACCTCGCCATGGGCGAAGTTGATCATGCCGATGATGCCGTAAACCATGGTGTAACCGATGGCGATCAATGCATAGGTGCTGCCCAACGTTAAGCCGTTGAACATCTGCTGCAGAAAATAGAGGAGTTGCTCTGACATACTCTGAACCCTTGGCTGCGAAACCCGCCGGCGGAGAACCGGCAGGTAAAGGGAAGCGGGGCCGGCAAGCCGACCCACCGGGCGCAGCGCGCTGCGCCCCACCCTAATCATTATGGCTTATTTGATCGGTGTGGATGTGCCGTTGGCATGCCACTCGAACACGCCGAACTCGAAGCCTTTCAGGTCGCCCTTGTCATCCCAGCTCAACGGCCCCATCACGGTGTCCACCGGCTTGCCGGTTTTCAGATCCTTGACGATGTCCGCCGGTTCCTGGCTGCCGCTGCGCTCCATGCCGGTGGTCAGCGACTGCAGCGCGGCATAGGTGGTCCAGACGAACGGGCCGGTCGGATCCAGCTTCTTGGCTTTCAACGCATCGACGATCGGCTGGTTGGCGGGCACCTGATCGTAGCGTTTCGGCAGCGTCACCAGCATGCCTTCCGAGGCGGCGCCGGCGATGTTGGACAGCGAGGAGTTACCCACGCCTTCCGGCCCCATGAAGCGGGTGGTCAACCCGGCCTGTTTGGCCTGACGCAGGATTTGGCCCATTTCCGGGTAGTAACCGCCGAAATACACGAAATCGATATTTTCTTTCTTCAGGCGCGCCACCAGGGTGGAGAAGTCTTTGTCGCCGGCGGTGATGCCTTCGAACATCGCCACTTCGGTGCCCTGTTTTTTCAGACTGTCGCGCACCGAGCGCGCCAGGCCTTCGCCGTATTGCTGCTTATCGTGCACCACGGCGATGCGCTTCGGTTTGATGTCGCTGAGGATGTACTTGGCGGCGGTCGGACCCTGATCCGAATCCAGGCCGGTGGTGCGCAGGATCATCTTGTAGCCGCGGGTGGTCAGATCGGCGTTGGTAGCCGCCGGGGTAATCATGATCACGCCTTCGTCTTCATAGATATCGGACGCCGGCTGGGTGGAAGAGGAGCACAGGTGGCCGATTACGTAGCGAATGCCGTCGTTGATCACCTTGTTGGCGACCGCAACCGCCTGTTTCGGGTCGCAGGCGTCGTCGTATTCGACACCGACCAGCTTGTCGCCCTTGATGCCGCCCTTGGCGTTGATGTCGGCGATCGCCTGGCGTGCGCCGGTAAACTCCATGTCGCCATACTGCGCCACCGGACCGGACATCGCCCCGACGATCGCCACCTTGATGTCTTTCGCCATGGCCGCCTGGCTCATGGCCATCGCAATACAACCCGCCAGCAGTGCCTTACCTGTTGTTAATTTCATCCGCAAATCCCCATCTGTCGTTGTGAACGTACCTGTTGTGTTTGCCTGCGCCCGATCGTTATTGACCGCTTTTGTTATAAGTAATAATGATTTAGGCGTTTTGTCGGCATTGTTTTCTAATAAGACTTTATTTTTCATGCCATTAAACAGGAATTTTCTGCTGCAAATCAACTTCATCCGGCAGAAACAAGCGGTGTAAACAGGATAAAATTCGAATTAAATCTGCGCTGTTTACCTTGAGGCGTAGCGCGTTGTGCTGGTTAACAATCCCTTTACTAACTATTTACTCGGAAAATGCCCCGTGCAAAAAACATATTGCACAGTAATCGTACAGAAAAACTTACACAACGCTCTGCACAAGATCTATTACACTGTCGGCATCATTTAGCTGCGCGGAAATTCTGCATGAAACTGACCATCGAGCGCCTGACCGCGCTGTCCCCGCAAGACCTTATCGACCTCGGTAAAATTTGGCCGCACCAGCAGCCGGAACAGTGGCAGAACTGGCTGAACGACGGCAAAGCGCTGTTCGCCGCCCGCTTTAACGAGCGCCTGCTGGGCGCGGTAAAAATCGTGCTGCAGGACGACCGCGCCGAGCTGCAGGATTTGCTGGTCCGTGAAGTGACGCGCCGCCGCGGCGTCGGTCTTTACCTGGTGCAGGATGCGCAGCGTCAGCTGCCGCAGGCAGCCCACTGGCAGCTGTCGACTGCCGGTCTGACGCCGCGCGAACGCGGCGAAGTCGATAACTTCATGCGCGCCTGCGGCTTCGCACCGCAGGGCGATCTCTGGCAAAAATGAAACGCCGGCTGGCGGCGCTGGTGCTGATTGCGCTGGGGTTGGCGGCCTGGTTCGCCGGGCGCCAGCAGGCGCTGCGCCTGCCCCCTGTCTGGGATCAGCAGGTTTATGTCTGGCAGCGGGTCTGGACGCCGCAACACGCCGATGCGCTGGCGCACAGCCGCGATCTGTTCACCGAGCTGCGAGTATTGGCATTGCAGGTGCATCCAGGCGAAGGTTGGCGAGAAATCCCGGCCGACCTTCGCTTGCTGCGGCAGGACGGCCGCCCGCTGTGGCTGGTGGCGCGCCTTGACGGCCAGCTGCCGCAGTTGGACCAGGCGGCCATTATCCAGCGTTTGCTGGCGCTGGCCCAGCGCTGGCAGACGGCCGGGCTGCACGTCACCGGCGTCGAGATCGATCATGACGCCGCCACCGCTCGCCTGCCCGACTATCAACGTTTTCTGCAGCAGCTGCGCCAACGGCTGCCCGCCTCTTTGCAACTCGGCATTACCGCCCTGCCGGCCTGGATCGGCTCACCCGACCTGCCCGGCATACTGCAACAGGCCGATAGCTCCGTCCTGCAGGTACACGCGGTGCTCTCACCACAGCAAGGGCTGTTTGACGGCCCGCTGGCGCTGCGCTGGGTACGGCAGTACGCCGCCGTCACACCGAAGCCGTTTCGCGTCGCGCTGCCGGCCTATGGCATGGCGCTGCTGGGTTTTGATGCGCAGGGCGCACAGGTGGAGAGCGAATCCTCGCTGCGCGTGGCGGGCAACGGCCGCGAGCTGACGGTCGCGCCGCGGCAGATCGCCGATTTTCTGCAAACGCTGACGCAGCAAATGCCGCCCCGGCTGCGCGGCATTATCTGGTTCCGCTTGCCGCTGGCGGACGATCGGCGCGCCTGGTCGCTCGCTACGCTACGAGCGGTGATCGAACGGCGGCCACTGAACGTCGACTGGCAGGTAAAATTTAGGCCTCAGCCACAGCAAAACGGGCTGTATGATCTGATAATTCATAACAACGGGCCGGTGGACGCCCCGCTGCCGCAAGAAGTGCTCATCCGCGCCGACGACTGTCTGGCGGCGGACGCGGTCGGTAACTACCGGTTGGAATCCGCACCGCAACGGCAGCGTTTTATCCGCATCAGCAGCGATCAGCTGCGCGCCGGGCAATCCCGGCCGCTGGGCTGGCTGCGCTGCCAACAACTGACGCCAGGAGGCACCCTTGTCACACCTTGATACGCGCGCGGCACGGAACACCCGCCGCCTTCTTCCGCTGGCCATGCTGATCGGCGCCGCGCTGACGCTGCCGCTGAACGGCTATGCCTGCGGCCCGGATTTCCCTAACCGGCTGCTGATCGACCGCAATGGCACCCTGCTGTATATGCCGGAGGGCAATTTCGCCTTCGAAGCCGGCCGGCTGGTGCCGGCGGACAGTCAGTTGCCGCACTGGCAGGCCCCGCCGCCGCCGATGCCGCCGAAACCGATGCCGCAGTCGCTGGAAACGGTGGCGATCGGCAAAATGCGCGCCGCCAATACGGTGGAAGAAGCCGACGCCGTCAATACACAGGGGTTATCCAACGCCGCGCGTCTTTATCAATTGGGGGCCGTCGCTTTCGCCAGCCACGATCCGCGCGCCACAGACTATTTCCAGCAGGTGTTGAAGCTGCCGGCCGCCGAGCAGGGCGATTGGGGACTGCGGGCGCAGTATTCGCTGGGGCGGGTATTGATGGATGACCACGGTACGCCGGTGAATGAATCTGGTGAAGCGGCTCCCGCCGCCGAGCATCCGCCCAAAGCCGAACTTGAACAGGCGCTGGCGGCATTCCAGCAGGTGATCGACCGGGTGAAAGGCGGCGCCGCCGATCCCGATCAGCTGGCGCTGAGCAGCCTTGGGCAGCAGGCGCGCATCCATCTGTGGCTGGGTGAGGTCACCCCCGCCGCCCACCTGTACGCACAGCAGGCGGCGCAGGGCGATCCGAGCGGCGGGCAGTCGTTGCAGTACGTCTCCAGCTTCCTGGTCAACCCCGATCATTTGGACACGCTGAAACAGGCGATCGGCGATCCCTTGATCCAGCAGTTGGTAACCATTGAGCTATTCGCCCGCAGCGGCAACCTGCAAATGGCAGATACCGACGGTAACAGCCGCTCCGCGCAGATCATCAGCCAGATCCTGGCGCTGCTGGATGGCTCCGTGAAAAGCGGCTTCGCCGGCAGCGATCGGCTGGCGGCATTGGCTTACCGCTCCGGCCAGTACCCGATGGCGGCAAGCCTGCTGAAAAACGCCGGTGACAGCGGCCTCGCATGGTGGCTGCGCGCGAAAATGGCGCTGCGCGACGGCGACGTGAAAGCCGCCACCGCAGCCTACGCCAAGGCGGCAAGCGCGTTCCCCGCCGACGAAAGCTGGGGCGAACAGCGCAACGCCGACTTTGTCGCGGAAACCATCGTGCCCGAATGCCGGGTGGCCGGCGAACAGGCCATTCTGGCGCTGAACCGCGGCGACTATCTGCAGGCGATGGACCTGCTGTATCGCGGCAAGGCACTCTATTGGGCCGACGTGGCCGATGTGGCGGAGCGGGTGCTGACCGTCGATGAGTTGAAAGGCTTTGTCGATAAGCACGTCCCGGCGCCGACGACGCCACTCAAGCCGGTTAACCCGGACGACTACGGCGGCCAGCAGATCACGCCGGAGGTGCAGCTGCGCGAATTGCTGGCGCGGCGGCTGATGCGCGTAGGAAGAGCCCCGGAGGCGCTGGCCTACTTCGATATACCCAACTACCGGCAGGCGGCGCAGCAGTACGCCGACGAGCTGAAGGCCACCAAGGACAAATCCGCCGCACCGCTGGCGCGTGCGCAGGCTTACTATCGCGCTGCCAACCTGCTGCGCGCCCAGGGGCTGGAATTTACCGGCTATGAGATGACGCCGGACTACGCCATCTATGGCGCCGGCTATTCCTATCTGGGGGATGCGTTCGATACTCGCGAGCTGAAGCATAAAAGCTGGATCGACAGCGCAGAAGCGGCGCGCGCCAAGGCGGCGTTGCCGCCGGAAGACAACCGTTTCCTGCACTATCGCTGGCAGGCGGTGGAGCTGGCGCAACAGGCGGCCGATCTGCTGCCGCCGAAGAGCCAGGCCTACGCCGCCGTGCTGTGTAACGCCGCCAGCTGGGTGATCAAGCGCGACGCCAAAACCGGCCGGGCGCTTTATCAGCGCTACATCAACACCGGCACCCGCTACCCGTGGGCGGCGAAATTCGGCTACGACTGCCCGGCGCCGGACTTCGCCACCGTAGCGCCATAACGCCGGATTTCAGGCATGAAAAAGCCCGGCTTGCCGGGCTTTTTTTCGAATATCGCGTCAACTCAGGCTTCGATCGCCATTTTCAGTTTCTTCATGGCGTTCTTTTCCAACTGGCGCACACGCTCGGCGGAAACGCCATACTGATCGGCCAGCTCCTGCAACGTCGACTTGTTGTCGTCGTCCAACCAACGGGCACGAATGATATGCTGGCTGCGTTCGTCCAGACCTTCCAGCGCATAGGCCAGTTTGTCTGCGGCGTTGCTTTCCCAGTTATCTTCCTCGATACCTTCGGCGAAGTCAGAACTCTTGTCCTGCAGGTACAGCACCGGCGCCATCGACTGGCCGTCGCGGGCCTCGTCGTCCGGAGTCGGATCGAAAGTCATGTCCTGCGCTGCCATGCGAGATTCCATCTCGCGCACGTCTTTGCTGGTTACGCCCAGCTCGCGGGCCACCAGTTCCACTTCGTCCTGGTTGAACCAGCCCAAACGCTGTTTGGTTTTGCGCAGGTTAAAGAACAGCTTGCGCTGCGCTTTGGTGGTCGCCACTTTTACGATGCGCCAGTTGCGCAATACGTACTCGTGGATTTCCGCCTTAATCCAATGCACCGCAAAGGAAACCAGACGCACGCCGACTTCAGGGTTGAAGCGGCGAACGGCTTTCATCAGGCCGATATTGCCTTCCTGAATCAGATCCGCCTGTGGCAGACCATAGCCTGAATAGTTGCGGGCAATATGAGCGACAAAGCGCAGGTGAGACAGGATGAGCTGCTTAGCGGCATCCAGATCGCCCTGATAATGCAGCCGTTCAGCCAGCTCCCGCTCTTCCTCTGCCGTCAGCATCGGATAGGCGTTGGCTGCCCGGATATAGGCTTCCAAGCTACCTTGGGGTACTAAGGCTAAAGTTTGCATTTCTTTGGTCATTCAAACCCTCTCTATGAGAATACAAAATCATGCAGGTGATTATTACAGCGGGGAAATGATTGATTCTACGGCAGTTGCTGAAGCAAAAGCGGTTCCACACGCCGGGCACCTTAACATTTGCTGCAATTTTTGACCGTACTCCGCCCTATAAGTTCACCCTTTTTTGCAAGCATTGTTGCTGACAATACGTGACGAGGGTACAGGCCGATAGGGAATTTGTGCGCTAAGAAGAGAGGATGGTGCTGACTTCGCTTGAGGTCACTCTTCTCCCGCAACGCGATCAAAAGCAGCAGGAGAAGAGTATACCAAAAAAATCTTACTGTGGTGTAAATCGGCGTAAATGTTGCACCGTCGCCAGCCAGGCGGCGATCCAACCGATCATCGCGGAGATGATCAGCAGCAGCAGCGCCTCATCCCAACCCAGCCCGTGCAGGGTGAAGGTGGTGCCGAACACTTTAGCTACGCCGGTGACCACCGACTCAAGCTGCCACACCAGCGCGCCGGACAGCACCAGCGACAGCAGCGCGCCGGCAAAGCCCAGCATCGCCCCGCCGTTGAGGAACGGCCGCAGAATAAAGCCGTCGGTGGCGCCGATCAGCTTCATCACGTTGATGGTGTCGCGACGGCTGAAGATGCTCAGACGCACGCTGTTGCCGATCACCAGGAACACCGCCACGATCATCAGCACGCCGATGATCGCCGCGATCTGGCCCGCCAGCCCAGTCAGCGCCGCCAGGCGGGCAAACCAGCTGTCATCCATACGCACTTCTTCCACGCCCTGCACCGCCGCTACGCGATCGCGCAGGGTGTTGAGGGTGTCCGAACTCTGGAAGCTCAGCTTCGGCGTGACGATCGCCACCGCCGGCAGCGGGTTCTCCTCCAGCATGTCCAGTGCGCCGCCAAAGCCCGACCAGTTGCGGAACTCGCCGCGCGCTTCTTCACGCGACAGGTAGTTCACTTTCTCCACCCCGGCTTCCGCCTTGATGGCGTCGAGCACTTTCAGCGCCGCGTCGTCATCGAGCGATTTATCCAGGTAGACCGTCAACTGCGGCGTCGGGTACCACTGGCTGGCTGCGGTGCTGACGTTTTTCCACACGATGTAGCACACGCTCGGCAGCGTCAGGGAAATGGCGATCACCATCACCGTCAGCAGCGTCGCCAACGGCTGACGCAGCATGTCTTTGATGGCGTTCATCCAGGCATAACGCCACTGTTCGCGCCAGCCGCCGCGCAGCGCCTTGCTCTTGGCGGTTTTTGCGTTATTGGCCATGGTGAACGCCCCCTTGCATGCGGCCCTGGCTCAGCGTCAGGATGCGGTAATTGCGGCGGGCGATAAGCCCGGTGTCGTGCGTCGCCATCAGGACGGTCACGCCGACGCGGTTGAATTCTTCAAACAGGCGCAGAATGCCTTCCGACAGCGCATCGTCCAGGTTACCGGTCGGTTCATCCGCCAGCAGCACCGCCGGTTTGTTCACCACCGCACGGGCGATGCCCACACGCTGCTGCTCACCGCCAGACAGCTGAATCGGGAAGTTCTTCGCTTTATCCAGCAGACCGACCTTATCCAGCGCGGCGGAGACGCGGCGACGGATGTCTTCGGTGCTGGCACCGGCGATGATCAGCGGCATCGCCACGTTGTCATACACCGTGCGATCCAGCAGCAGGTGGTGATCCTGGAAGATCATGCCGATCTGCCGGCGCAGGAACGGCACCTCGCGGTTTTTCAAACGGCTGATGTCGTGACCGCCAAACCAGATGTGGCCGGCGCTGGGCCGTTCGATACCGCAAATCAGTTTCAGCAGGGTACTTTTCCCCGCGCCGGAATGGCCGGTCAGAAACGCCATTTCCGCTGGGCGCAGATGGAAATCTACCCCCTGCAGCGCTTGCCGTCCGCCCAGATAAGCTTTACTGACCTGTTCAAAGCGAATCATCCGTATTAATCCTCTCGGGCAAAAAGTGCCTCAATAAAATCGTCAGCCTTAAACGGCCGCAAATCTTCGATGCCTTCCCCGACGCCGATATAGCGAATCGGGATACCGAACTGATCGGCGATGGCGAAGATCACCCCGCCCTTGGCGGTACCGTCCAGTTTAGTCAGCGTGATGCCGGTTAAGCCCACGGCTTCATTAAATAATTTCGCCTGACTGACCGCATTCTGGCCGGTACTGGCATCGAGCGTCAGCATAACCTCATGGGGGGCCTGGTCGTCCAGTTTTTTCATGACGCGGACGATCTTCTTCAGCTCTTCCATCAGATGCGATTTGTTCTGCAGACGGCCGGCGGTATCGGCGATCAAGACATCGATGCCACGCGCCTTGGCGGCCTGCACCGCATCGAAGATCACCGAAGCGGAATCCGCGCCGGTATGCTGCGCCACCACCGGAATGCGGTTGCGCTCGCCCCACACCTGCAGCTGCTCCACCGCCGCGGCGCGGAAGGTGTCCCCCGCTGCCAGCATCACCGACTTGCCTTCCGCCTGGAACTGACGCGCCAGTTTACCGATGGTGGTGGTTTTACCCACGCCATTCACGCCGACCATCAGGATGACATACGGGGTTTTCCCGCTGACATCCAGCGGCTGATCGACCTTGGCCAGAATTTCGGACATTTCCTCCTTCAGCTTGCCGTACAGCGCTTCGGCGTCTTTCAGCTGCTTGCGGCTGGCGTGCTGAGTCAGGGAGGTGATGATCTTGCGCGTGGTGTCCACGCCAACGTCGGCGATCAGCAACTGTTCTTCCAGCTCGTCGAACAGGTCGTCGTCGATCTTTTTGCCGCGGAACAGCCCCATAAAGCCGGAGCCGAGGTTCTGCTTGGTCTTCAGCAGGCTGCGCTTCAGGCGCGCGAAGAAGCCCTCTTTGGTCGGGCGCTCTTGCTCTTGCGCAGCGGCCGGCACGACGGGTTCCAGCGGCTCTTCTTCCGCTTCCGGCTCGGGCTCAACGACTGGCTCGGGTTCGATGACCGGTTCTGGCTCGATGACTGGTTCTGGCTCAACGACCGGCTCAGGCTCAGCGACCGGCTCAGGCTCAACGACCGGCTCAGGCTCAACGACCGGCTCAGGCTCAACGACCGGCTCAGGTTCAACGACCGGCTCAGGCTCAACGACCGGTTCGGGTTCAACGACCGGCTCGGGTTCAACGACTGGCTCTGGCTCGACAACCGGCTCGGATTCAACGACCGGCTCTGGCTCGACAACCGGCTCGGGTTCGGTGACAGGTTGCTGCTGCGCCGCCACCTGTTCAGTTACGCTGACGATCTCTTCGGCCAGCGCTTGCGCCGCCGGATGTTCGGCCGCCGCAGGCAGATTTTCTGCGATTTGCTCGCCGGCCTGACCGTTATCCCACTCTCCCGGGGTGTCGACGGAGGCGGCAGGTTCAGATTCCTGGGCGGGGAGCTTGTCGTCCAGCTTAGCGGCGACCGGTTCAGCCGGCGTCTCCGCGGCCTGAGGTTCCGCCTGCTCTACCGACGGCTCAGGTTGCTGTTGCTCTTCTTCCTTCTCCTTCTGGCCAAAGCCCAGCCAGGAGAAAAACCCACGTTTCTTATCTTTTGCCATGTTATGACTCTACTCCGTACCGAAGGCTCGCTTACCCTACATACCTGAAGGATATATGCTGACAATAATCCGCCGAGTCTATCACTTTCCCTCGCGCAGCAACACGCATCCGGCATGCTTTCCGGCGTGAAATCAGACAACAACGTTTTACCGTTCCCCCCGACGTCCGTCACCGGTAGAATAGGGACAACTTTTCGTTAACCTCGGCGGCCCCGCGCCGCAAAAGAAACCAAACAACGCTTATGACAAGACTCTCGCCACGGGCGGCGGCCAAAAAACCGCCCCAGGCCGCAGCCGGACAGATCCGCATCATCGGCGGCCAATGGCGCGGTCGCAAGCTTCCGGTGCCGAACAGCCCGGGGCTGCGCCCCACCACCGATCGGGTGCGCGAAACCCTGTTCAACTGGCTGGCGCCGGTGATTCAGGGCGCACGCTGCCTCGACTGTTTCGCCGGCAGCGGCGCATTGGGGCTGGAGGCGCTATCGCGCTATGCCGGCAGCGCCACGCTGCTGGAATTCGAACGGCCGGTGGCGCAGCAACTGGAAAAAAATCTGGCACTGCTGCAGGGCAAAGGGGTGGTTATCAACACCAACGCGCTGAGCTGGCTGGCGGGCGATGGCCAACCGTTCGACGTGGTGTTCCTCGATCCGCCGTTTCGCAAAGGCCTGCTGGCGGAAACCGCCCTGTTGCTGGAGCAACGTGGCTGGCTGGCCGACGAGGCCTGGATCTATGTAGAAGCCGAGGCGGAAAGCGCCGCGGCGGACGTGCCTGCCAGCTGGCAGCTGCACCGGGAGAAGGTCGCCGGCCAGGTGGCCTATCGCCTTTATATTCGTTCGCAAGAGAAAACCGACCATGCTGATTAATCTGGGCCGCCTGCTGATGCTGTGCGTGTGGGGCTTCCTGCTCTCTAACCTGTTCCATCCATTTCCCAAGCCGCTGAAGTATTTCATCGACGTGGCGCTGTTCTTTATGGTGGTGATGCACGGCCTGCAACTGGTGCTGTTGAAATCCACCCAGCCGAAGGATCAGCCGATCAGCTACTGGCAAGAGGCCAAGATCTTTATCTTTGGCGTGTTCGAGCTGCTGGCCTGGCAAAAGAAACAGCCGCCCATCAAGAAGAAGTGACCGCTACGGCTGAGCGGTGAACGAGACGAAGCGCGTGCCCTGCATGTTCAACGTGCCCTGCGCGCCCTTTTCTATCGGGTTGTACTGCCATTGCTTCAGCCGCAGCTGGATGTCTTCACCTCCCTGTACCGGGCTGAACACCACCTCGTAATTCATCGGTTCATTGACCAACGGCTCGCGCTGCGGCGCGCGGGTCTTGGTGACCGGCACCGCGCGTTTGTCGCTCACCGTCACCTGCAGACTGCGCATCGGCGCGCGATCGTTTTCCGCCTCCTGCTGCCGCTGCTTGAAGTAGCGTTGCGTGGCCAGCACGGCGATCAACGCAATCACGGCGACAAAAAATAACGGTGGCTTACTCATCGGTTTCCCATTTCCTTCGCGGCTAAATCAGCGTAAACATAGCATTCTCAAGAAAGCATTGTCGATCGCCGACAGGCTACCTACACTGAAATGAAGAAGTGACATTGGTGACAGTTTGGAGCCGGTTGTTGCGGCTCCCTCATACATAAGGAAGACATTAATGAGTTGGCCGTTCCTTGCCGTATTCTTTTCCGGTTGGCTGTTCGTCGACGCCTCTTACCGTGGGCCGCGCTGGCAGCGCTGGGTGTTCAAACCCGTCACGCTGCTGTTGCTGTTGCTGTTGGCCTGGCAGGCGCCGGTGCTCAGCGCTGCGGGCTATCTGATCGTACTCGGCCTGCTGGCGACGCTGATCGGCGACGCATTGCTCCTGTTGCCGCGCGAACGGGTGCTGTACGCCATCGGCGCCTTTTTCCTGTCCCACCTGCTGTATACCCTGAGTTTCGCCAGCCAGATGACGTTCAGCCTGTTTTGGCCGCTGCCGCTGGCGCTGCTGGCGATCGGCGCACTGCTGCTGGCCACCGTCTGGACCCGGCTGGAAGAGATGCGCTGGCCAATCGTCACCTACGTGGCGATGACGCTGCTGATGGTCTGGCTGGCAGGTGAGCAATACTTCCTGCGCAGCACCGATTTCGGTTTTTCGCTGCTGACCGGCACCTCGCTGCTGCTGCTGGCCAACGTAGTTTGGCTGATCAACCGCTACCGCTTTACCTTCCGCGCGGCGGACGCCATCGTGGCCTTCTGCTACTTCTCCGGCCACTTCCTGATCGTGCGCTCGCTCTACCTGTAAATACCTGCCGCGGGTTCGGCGCGCCGAACCCGTTTCTTCATATTACGCCAGCGCTTTCAACGTCAGGGCATCATCAGCGCCCAGCTGGTTGCGATACAGATCGCTGTCGCGCGAGAAGAACGCCAGCGTGCTGCCATCCTCCCTCAGCAACGCGATGCCGTCCGGCGCCGGGCGCCAGCCCGCCACTTCGGTCGCAAACACGCTTTGCAGACAACGTTGCCGATCCACCAGCTGATAGCCGTTGGTCTCACTTTGCTCACTGGCCAGAAACTCGATTTGGCATTGCCGTTCACTGTCGGCAACCTGCCATTGCCCCGCCAGCGACTGCGCGGTCGGCAGCGCCAAACTGCCGGCCATTACCGCACTCGTCACCATCATGCCTCCCGCTGCCAGAGCGGTGCGCGTTAGATTACCTTTCATACCGGGCTCCCGCATGACGCCCGGCCGAGACAGCGCCGGGCGTTTCGTTGCTGTGTTACACGATAAAGTCGGTGGCAACGTCTACCTGGCCGACAATTTTCACCAGGAAGTCCGGCGCCTGATGGCCGCCGATGTTCACCGCCAGATCGGTCACGTTGTTGGACGCGTTGTAGCTGAGCAGCGCCTCACCGGCTGCGCCGCTGAAGTGATCGACGAAGTGGATGAAATCACTGCTATTCGCTTCTTTGTTGAAGAACGACAGGTCAATTTTGTCGATCCCTTTCTGGAAGTCGCGGATCCAGTCGGAAGCGCCCGGTGCGGACTCGCTGGCGGCAGTGTAGACGAAGGTATCCTGACCGGAACCGCCCCACAGCTCATCCGCCCCGCCGCCGCCGAACAGCACGTCATTGCCCGCGCCGCCTTTCAGCACGTTGTTGGCCGCGTTGCCGACGATCACGTCGTTACCGGAACCGCCAATGGCGTTTTCGATGGTTACACCGGCGGCGATCGACACGTTGCCCTTCAAACCGCCCACGTCGGAGAACGATTTCTCATTCAGGTTAATACGCTGGTTAGCGGTGTAACCGGAGAAGTCGAAGGTATCGTTGCCGCCCGCATCCCAGACCGCAAAGATCAGTTTCTGCGAGTTGCTGGTGGTGCTGAGGAAGTCACGACCGGTGTTGGAGTTGAAGCCATACACGGTGTCACCGGTGCGGGTAGACAGGTTAGCGCCATACAGGTGTTGAATGGCGGCAATGTCGTCCAGCAGCGGAGCGGCGGCGTAGTGACCGCCGTTATCGCCGCCGGTGTTGGTTTCACTCCAGTAGCTCATCAGGCTGAACTGACGGGTGTCTTCCGCATAGCTGGCGTCACGGTAGGTCGGGTTGCCTTCACCGGCGTTGTAATCGCCCGGATGGCTCAGACCCAGCGCATGGCCAATCTCATGGGTGAACGTCTGGCGGCCGTAGTCTTCGGTCGCCGGATGCTTCACGTTGGACTGGTTGACGTTGTACCAGGTCTGGCCGCCCAGATCCTGGCCCTGCCAAATGGTGTTCGGCAGGAAGGCGTAGGCCTGGGTGCCGTAATCATAGTGGCCAGGGCGATCCTGGCTGTAGTTGCCGAAGGTGATGTTGGCCTTTTGCCCGGCCGCCACTTCGGTGAAGGTGATATTGGCGACGTCGGCCCAGGACTGCAGCGACAGCTTAGCCTGCTGCTGCTGTTCCGCGCTGAACTTGCTCAGCCCGGTGTCACCGGCGACGTTGGTGGCAGAGAACTTATAGTCCGGGAAGGAGAAGGTTAATTTGGCCGGTTGGCCAAATACCTTGTAACCGTTCCAGGTTTGGTTCTCACGGGTAATAAACAGCCCAGCTTGCTCGTTAGAAAATGAATCCTTGCCATTAATCTGAATCCCGTTGCCACGCTCATGATAATGCAGCAGGTCGGCTACAGCATCGTAGCCGGTTTTGGCGGCCGCGAAGTTGGACTCAGTAATTTCAATTGCCTTTTTAGTAGATTGCATTGGTTCGATTCCACTCATTACCTGATTGATATCAATCAGACAGATAGACATAACCTCCCCGTAAGCCACGGTTAATGAACCTTAAGCTTGCTGGAAGGGGCTTATGCGCCGTTGCCGGCAGTGTGTTAGGTAGAATTAATGCATATATATCAGCAAATAAGATCACCACTAAAAATGGTAATCGATTCCAATTATAGGCAGGGCCGCAAAACTGAACATAAAATAATCAACCATTTATTGACTCAACGAAAGATTGTTATGCTACTTTATCGCTATCTTTACAAAACAAATGAAACTCAACACCGATAAGTTGGCACCAAACTTCAATAGAAATGCGGCCTGCAGACACAAGCGAATAATGCTGGCTGCCCCATCACAAAAAGGTAAATTTTGCTAAAGCGTCATAGATTAATAACTCTTTATTATTAGGTCGGGCGACTTTTTAGTTTCTATAGGAATATTATTTTCTTATTTAAACTAACGGCGGCGAGCCTCTTTATCGAAATAGGTAATAAGGAAAGCCAATAGATTGAAATTCGCATTATTCATTATTGAATGAATATTCCTGCATGCGCCTGAGCGCCGTTAGCAATAATTCTCATCCATCGCTTGACTCTGGAGTGGACTCCAGGGTGTAGAGTCGGACAAGCAAACCCGGTTAACAGCCCGAAGGGGGACGTTATGCTCAATCAGCAAAATCATAATCATCAGGAACATCA
Organism: Serratia sp. YC16; assembly: GCF_009707615.1. NCBI lineage: Bacteria > Pseudomonadati > Pseudomonadota > Gammaproteobacteria > Enterobacterales > Yersiniaceae > Serratia > Serratia sp. YC16. Next base: position 55,546 of record NZ_WLYN01000005.1, read on the forward strand.
CCACGCCGAAGGCGGGTGCGGCTGCAACCACAGCCACAGCAAAACGCAGCACGGCTGCAGCAGCGAGCCGAAAAACGCCGCCGCACAGACCGAACACGCTCACCACCATCACGATCATGGCGATAGCGGCTGCTGCACCGCCGCGCCCGACGATCCGGACGAGGAAAGCGACAGGCTGGCCGCCGCTCCCCCTTCCGGCAGCCAACGTTTCAGCTGGAAAGTCACCGGTATGGACTGCCCCAGCTGCGCCAAGAAAATTGAGAATGCCGTGACCGCCATCCCTGGCGTCGACAGCGCGCGGGTGCTGTTCGCCACCGAGAAATTGGTGGTAGACGCGCAGTCCGACATCAGCCTGCGGATCCAGGACGCGGTCGCCCAGGCCGGCTTTACCCTGCTCGGCGCGCAGACCGCCAAAGGCGCCGCGGAAAAAACCTCGCGCTTCGGCGAATTCGCGCCGCTGCTGCTGTTGACCACCTTTATGGTCGTCAGTTGGGTGCTGGATCGGGTTAACCCGGAGCTGGGCCGCATCGCCTTTATCGCCACCACGCTGGTCGGGTTGGCGCCGGTTGCCGCCAAGGCAGTGCGCCTGATCCGTTCCGGCACGCCGTTCGCCATCGAAACGCTGATGAGCGTGGCGGCCATCGGCGCGCTGTTCATCGGCGCCACCGCCGAGGCGGCGATGGTGCTGCTGCTGTTTATGGTTGGTGAACTGCTGGAATCCTACGCCGCCAACCGCGCGCGGCGCGGGGTGACGGCGCTAATGGAGCTGGTGCCGGAAGATGCGCTGCTGCTGCAAGGCACCGAACGTAAACGCGTGCCGGTCGCCAGCCTGCGGCCTGGTGATGTGATTGAAATCGCCCCCGGCGCACGCCTGCCGGCCGACGCCGAGCTGCTCAATCCGTTCGCCAGCTTCGACGAAAGTGCCCTGACCGGCGAATCGGTGCCGGTCGAACGCCAACAGGGTGAGAAAGTGGCCGCCGGCAGCCTGTCCGTCGATCAGGCGGCGCAGATGAAGGTGATCTCCGAGCCCGGCAAAAATGCCATCGACCGTATTCTGCAGTTGATTGAAGAGGCCGAAGAGCGCCGTGCGCCGATCGAACGCTTCCTCGATCGGTTCAGCCGTTATTACACCCCGGCCATTATGCTGCTGGCGGTCGCGGTGATCCTGTTGCCGCCGCTGCTGTTCTCGCAGCCGTGGGATACCTGGATCTATCGCGGCCTGACGCTGCTGTTGATCGGCTGTCCATGCGCGCTGGTGATCTCGACCCCGGCGGCCATTACCTCCGGACTGGCGGCCGCCACGCGGCGCGGCGCGCTGATTAAAGGCGGCGCAGCGCTGGAACAGCTGGGGCAGGTGCAAACTATCGCCTTCGATAAAACCGGTACCCTGACCGAGGGCAAGCCGACGGTCACCGACGTGCTGCCGATCGGCGCCCTCAGCGAACAACGGCTGTTGCAGCTTGCCGCCGCGGTGGAAGCCGGCTCGCATCACCCGCTGGCGCAGGCGATCATCAACCGCACCGCCGAGAGCGGAGCTGAGCTGCCGCTGGCGCAGGCGCGCCGCGCCCTGGCCGGCATCGGTGTGGAAGGCATCGTGGACGGCAAGACCGTGCTGATCAGCGCGCCGAGCAAGCTGGTGCCAGGCCTGCTCGACGCCCAATGGCAGAGCCAGGTGGACAAGCTGGAAAACGCCGGTAAAACGGCGGTGGTGGTGCTGGAAGACGGCGCGCCTATCGGTTTGCTGGCGCTGCGCGATACGCTGCGCGGCGACGCCAAACAGGCGATCGCCGAACTGAACGCGCTGGGTATTCGCGGCGTGATGCTGACCGGTGACAATCCGCGCGCCGCCGCGGCGATCGCCGGCGAACTGGGCCTCGACTATCGCGCCGGTCTGCTGCCGGAAGATAAGGTCAAAGCGGTCACCGAGCTGAGCGAACTACGCCCGACGGCGATGATCGGCGACGGCATCAACGACGCCCCGGCGATGAAAGCCTCCAGCATCGGCATCGCCATGGGCAGCGGCACCGACGTGGCGCTGGAAACCGCCGACGCCGCCCTGACCCACAACCGGCTGCTGGGCGTTGCGGAGATGATTCGTATCTCGCGCGCCACCCACGCCAACATCCGGCAAAACATCACCATCGCGCTGGGGTTGAAAGGGGTCTTCCTGATCACCAGCCTGTTGGGATTGACCGGGCTGTGGCTGGCAGTGCTGGCGGACTCCGGCGCCACCGCGCTGGTCACCGCCAACGCGCTGCGGCTATTGAGAAAGCGCCAATAACCTGGTGCCATACCGGGTTCCTCAATGGGAGCCCGGTATGATGAACTACAGCGCCGATACTACGGATATTGTCGGCGCGCATGTAAAACCCTCAACACCCGGATGTGAGTTTCCAGCACTTGATAAACCAAGAGATAATTGGGATGTAGAGGGATTTCATGCGTGCCATCCACTCTGCCACGCCGGAAAAGTCGAGGATGTCTGGCGGCGGGAATGACCGCCTCCATGATGAGAAGCTTCATTTTTCTGGCCGCCAAGGGATTATCATTGGCGATGAATCCCACAATCTCCGCCAGATCCCGACGAGCGGATCGAGTCCATTCGATGTTGAGCATTATGACTGCTTAGCTTTCATCCTGGCTTCTGCAGCAGCGATAACCGCATCCATTTCAGCCATCACCTCGTCATGAGGAATACCGGGCAGCGGCTCATCCATGGCTTCCTGAACGCTCTCAAGAAACCAGCGCTCATAGCCCTGTGTACGTTCCTCACTTTCCATCTTGGCAACCGTTGGCAGTAGTAAAATACTCATCGTTTGTCCCCTTCGAACGTTCCCCGATCGCAGGGAGCTTATCTTACAAGGCGATTAAAAACTATACACCTTTACGTAACAGATAACGGTATGGCACCTGTTCGGTCTCCTGCGCCACCAGCGTGTGTTCCATAAAGCGGCAGAACCCCGGGATATCGCGGGTGGTGGCCGGATCGTCGGCAATAATCAGCAGCGTTTCGCCGTTGTCCATATGGCGCACGGTTTTACGCACCATCATCACCGGTTCCGGACAGCGCAGCCCCAGCGCGTCGAGCGTCTGGTCCGCCTGGGCAAATAAGTCAGTCATGCAATTTTTCTCGTTCAAAAACGATCGGCGAACGCTCGCCGCATCTCATTAGCGCCTAGTTTACGCCGGTAGTTTTTCTGCGCAAGATGCGTTAACGTTTGCGTTAAATTTAACCATTGCATTGGTTGCGCAAACGCGTATCATGCCGCCGCGCAGCGTTTTTTGCTGTTTTAACAAGACACACTGGGTTCCCTCACCCCACTGCTAAAAAGGCTACAACATGTATTCGTTTACCGCACAGCAGCGCTTCACGGCGTTGGTCTGGCTTTCGCTGTTTCATATCGCCATCATTACCTCCAGCAACTACCTGGTGCAGCTGCCGATCACCGTTTTCGGCTTTCATACCACCTGGGGCGCTTTTACCTTCCCATTCATCTTCCTGGCGACCGATCTGACCGTGCGCATCTTCGGCGCGCCATTGGCGCGGCGCATTATCCTGGCGGTGATGGTGCCGGCACTGTTCATCTCCTACGTGATCTCCACCGTCACCTATCAGGGAGAGTGGCAAGGGTTTGCCGCACTGAGCAGCTTTAACCTGTTCGTGGCGCGCATCGCCGTGGCCAGCTTTATGGCCTATGTGCTCGGCCAGATCCTCGACGTGCACGTCTTCAACCGCCTGCGTCAGCGCAGTGCCTGGTGGGTGGCGCCGGCGGCGGCGATGTTCTTCGGCAACATCAGCGATACGCTGGCGTTCTTCTTCATCGCCTTCTACAAGAGCAGCGATCCCTTCATGGCCAACAACTGGGTGGAGATCGCGCTGGTGGATTACAGCTTCAAAGTCATGATCTGCCTGCTGTTCTTCCTGCCGATGTACGGCGTGCTGCTGAACATGCTGCTCAAACGCATCGCGGCGCGCAGCGGCGACCTGCAGCCAGGCTGAACCGTGCTATGCTGGGCGGCCCTATCCTCTGGAGGCCGCCGATGACTCCGCTCACCCGCACCGCCACGCTCGAAGAAATCCACCGTCTGTATCAACGCATCCCCGAATTCGGCGGCCTGCATAGCCTGGCCGATCTGCAACAGCGCATCGGCGCCGCCCCCGCCAGCCTGCTGATCGCCGAGATCGACGGCCAACCGGCCGGCTTCAAACTCGGTTATCAACGGCAGGAGACGGTGTTTTACAGCTGGCTGGGCGGCGTGCTGCCGGCGTTTCGTCGCCATGGCGTCGCGCAGGCGCTGCTGGCCGAACAAGAACGCTGGGCTCGGGCGCAGGGCTATCGCCAACTGACGGTCAAAACCCGTAATCGATTTCGCGCCATGCTGACGATGCTGCTCGCTCACCACTATCAGATTGTTCAGCTGGAAAAGAAAGGCGAAGTGGCTGATTATCGGCTATTACTGGAAAAAAACTTGTGACAACATCTGCCTTGCATTTCAACCTGGAATAGGTTGCGATACGACAGTAAATCCCTACCGGAAAGGAAGAAGGAAGCCCGATGCATAAAGTAGCGAAATTGATAGGTATCAGCCTGCTGGTGCTTGGCCTCGCGGCCTGCGACGGCAACACCAAAGACAGCGCGACGGCCAGCACCCAGGCCGGACAGCAGGTCAGCCTGCTGGGCGGCAACCTAGAGTTCACCCTGCCGGCGGGCATGGCGGATCAAACCAGCAAGTTGGAAAAACCGGCCAACAACATGCACGCATATGCTGACAGCACCAGCCAGCGCGCAGTGATTGTGATCCTCGGCGACAAGACCGCCGACAGTCTGGAAACCCTGGCCCAACGGTTGGAAAACAACCAACGCGCGAACGACGCCAATCTGCAGCTGATTACCAACAAGGCTATCGACGTAGACGGCGTGCCGCTGCGTCAGCTGGACAGCATCGTCACCAACAGTGGCAAGAAAGCTTACTCTTCCATTCTGGTTGGCGCACTGAACAACAACTTGCTGACCATTCAGATTTCGCTGCCAGCGGACAATCAGCAGCAGGCGCAGACCGAAGCCGAAGGTATCATCTCCACCCTGAAGCTGAAGCAGTGATCCCTCAGGGGCCGGTTTGCCGGCCCCTGAGTCTTTACGCCAGCGCCTGCGCCAGCAGGGTGATCGGATGCTCGCAGCGCTTGCTGGTGGACATTTCGATCTGCCACTTGCAGGTCTCGCAATCGGTCACCACCAGATCCACCCCGCTCTCTTCTATCTGCCGGAACAGCGGCGCGCCGATGCCTTGCGACGTGGCATAGTTCTCCGACTTGAACCCGTAGGTGCCGGCGATGCCGCAGCACTGCGAATCCAGCACCACCAGCTCCAGCCCAGGTATCTGGCGCAACAACTCCAGGGTGTAGGCGGTCCAGCCCATTTTCTCCATATGGCAAGGCGTGTGGTAAGCCACCCGCAGCGGCGTGTGCTGCAGCGGCAGGCTGCGCCCCTGATTGATCAGACGATAGAGATAGCGCGTCGCCAGCTCTACCCGATCGCGCACCGGGGTGGTGTCCACGTCCAGCAAATGGGGGTATTCGTCACGCAGGGTGAAGGTGCAGCTCGATGAGGTCGCCACCACCGGAATACCGCGCTCCAGCACCGTTTCCTGCAGCGATTCGGCGTTGACTCTGGCCTGCTTTTTCGCCTGCTCGATAAACCCGTTGGCGATCAGCGGCACGCCGCAGCATTTCTCGCGCTTCAGCAACTGTACGCCGATATCCAGCGCGTTGAACACTCGGATCAAATCCTTGCCCAGCTGCGGGTGGTTGTAGTTGACGAAGCAGCCGTGGAAGAACGCCACCTGCTCGGCGTAACGCTGCTGGGCCTGCGCCTGTTGCCGGTACCAGCGGCGGAAGGTGCCGAACGAATACTTCGGCAGTTCGCGACGATGATCGATCTTCAGCGCCTTGTCCAACAGCTTGCGCACCGGTTTCAGCCCGGTGGCGGCGTTGACGATCGGCGCAAACGGCGTCGACAGCGATCCCATGATGCCGGTATGGCTAAGGATGGCGTCGCGCAGCGTCGGTTTGCTCTGGGCGAAGTCGGCACGGGCGCGTTGAATGATGTCGCCGATTTTGACGTCCGATGGGCAGGCCACTTCGCAGCGCTTGCAGTTGGTGCAGTATTTCAGCGCTTCGTCATACAGCGCCGGGTCTTTCAGCCGCAGCCGTTCGCCGTCCGGCCCCGCCTGTTTCGGCCCCGGGTAGAGCGGGTTAACTTTGGCGACCGGGCAGTAGGTGGTGCAAACGGTGCATTTGATGCAGCTTTCAAAGCTGTGGTCCTGATGCAGGCTCATGCGTTCTCCTCCGCGGCGATCTGCTGCGCGACGTGCAGCGCCCCGATCAATGACACGCCGGCGCCGCAGCCCTGCTGCAGCGGATCGTAACCGCCGGCGACCGCGCCGATGGCATACAGATTGTCGAACGGCATCCCCTGTTTCATCGCCCGCAGCCTGCCGTCGGTGCGCACGCCGAACTGCAGATAAGGCTGCGGCGCGAACAGTTCGCGTTGGCTCCAGTCGGCGCGATCCGCGCGGCTGTGCACGTCCAGCCCGAAGATAGGCTCACGCACCCGGTCGAACTCCGCTACCAACCCGTTGCTGAAGAAGCTGCCACTGGCCAGCACCACCTGCTGCGCCCGCAGCGGAATATCGCCATGGTTGCGGGTGTACAGGCCGGTGACGCAGCCGGCTTCACACTCGGCGCGCACTACGCTGTCGCCCGGCATGAAAACGCCACCCAGCTGCTGGAAACGCCGCCGCAGCGCCTGATGCAAGCGCATGCCGGGCACCGAAGGTGGCAACGTCGGCAGCAGTCGGATCGGCTTGCCGACCGCATCCTGCAGCACCGCCAGCGACGCATCATCCTCCAGGCCCAGACAGGCCGGCAGGAAGAGCGCCTCGGCCTCACCCGCCAGCCGCCGCAGCTCTTCGGCCATCGGCGGCAGGCTTTCCATCAAATCCAGTACCCGGGCGATGTTCACCGCGCGGAACTCGCTGGGGTTATTGCGCAATCGGTCCAGCGCCGGCACGTGCAGATAGGCTACGTCCGTCTGCACGCCGAGCTCCCGGCTTAAGGAGTCGGCAGCCATCTGCGGCTGGAAGTCGAGGAACCCTTCGATGCCGATCACCGCGATGCGCCGCCAGGGCAACTGGCCGGTCAGCGGCAGCGTCGGGATCGCCTGCGGGCTGAGCCAGGTGGCGCGGCGCGTGCCGAGCGGCGTAATGCGCAGATGGTTTTTGGTCCCCTCACCCTGCAGGTTCAGCCCGCAGCGTTCCAGCAGCCGTTGCGCGGCGGCGGACAGCGCCGCCACCCGGCCGGGGCCAATCAGAGAATACGGATGCTGCGGCGCCTGCTGCGCCAGCTGCGGCAACGCCGCCAACGGCATCTCGACCGGCGTGCCGTCCGGCAATCTCGCCAACAGGTCGAGCGAACCGGAGGAGAAGTAGAGCGCGCTCTGGCCAGAACTGACCACCGCGCAGCGCTTGCCCTGCTCGGCCACGGCAATGGCGCAGCTCAGGCCCGCCAGGCCGCCGCCAATCACCACTACGTCAAATCGCATCATCCGCCTCCTGCCCCTTGTCGGCCTGGGCCTCAAGCCCGCATAACCCTTGATAAACCCAGCTGGTAAATTCGCTCTCGCGCAGCGCATCGCCCCAGGCGATCGGCCGAACACCTTTCCATCGTTCGTTGAGGAACTGCGACAGCTGCGCGATGGACTGCTGCGGCGTGCTGACGTTAAAGCGCGTCAACAGCCCGGCGGCGCGACAGGCGCAGAGTTCCCCCTGGCAGGTGCCCATGCCGACGCGGGTGCGGCGGCGCAGATCCACCAGGTTATTGACGGTCAGCGAATTGACCGCATAGCGCACCTCCCCGGCGGTCACCGCCTCGCATTCGCACACCAGGCTGGTGTCGAGCCGATCGGCCGCCGGCACCTGGCTGGCGCGATCGCCGTGCCGGTAAATCGCCGAACCGCGAATGCTGGCGGGCAGAGAAACTACGCGGCGCACCGTTTCCTCCGCCGACTGACGGGATCCCGGCAACGCGTCCTGCGCAGTGATGCACGGGCTGTTTACCCCGAGCTTTTCGCACACCTTGTCGGTGGCCCACTCCGCCATCAGGCGGTAGGTCATCAGCTTGCCGCCGGTGATGGTGATGAACCCTTCCAGCCCGTCGCGGGCGGCGTGATCGAGCAGCACGATGCCGCGGCTGACGTTGCGCCCGCTGGGATCGTCGTCGCTGGCCACCAGCGGCCGCACCCCGGCGTAGGCGCGCAAAATGCGGGTCTGCGCCAGAGTGGGCGCCAGCAGCGCCCCTTCGCGGATCAGAATGTCCACCTCCTGCGGGGTCACCAGCATGTTGTCAATTTGGTCGTAGTCGATATGGGTCGAGGTGGTGCCGATCAGCGAGATGGTGTCGCCCGGCACCAGGATGTCGGCGTCCGCCGGTTTGCGGCAGCGGTTGATCACCATGTTGTTGATGCGATGGCCGAGGATCAGCAGCGCCCCCTTGGCCGGGAACATGCGGATGCGCAAATCGGCGTATTCGGCGATCTGCTGGCCCCAGATGCCGGCGGCATTGACCACCACCGGCGCGTGCAGCTCATAGCGCCGCTGACTCTGATGGTCGTAAACGCGCACGCCCGTCACCCGATCGCCGCTGCGCAACAATCCCACCACCTGGTGGTAGGTCAGGATCTGCGCGCCGTGTTCGCGCGCGTCCAACATGTTGGCGGCGGTCAGCCGGAAGGGATCGACGGTGCCGTCCGGCACGCGCACCGCGCCGATCAGCGCGGGGTTAGCCGCCGGCTCCAGCCGCAGCGCCAGCTGCGGGTCGATCGCTTCGGCGTCGATGTCGGCCTGGCGACAGGCGGCGATAAACTGTTGCTGATACTCCAGCGAGTCCTGCGGCAGGGTGATGAACAGCCCATCGGTGCGCTCGATACAGTGATGCGCGATGCGTTTCAGGATGCGGTTCTCTTCGATGCACTCGCGCGCCGACTCGCCGTCGGTCACCGCATAGCGCGCGCCGCTGTGCAGCAAGCCGTGGTTGCGGCCGGTGGCGCCGGTGGCGATGTCATGACGCTCCAGCAAAATGCAACGCAAGCCGCGCCGCGCACAATCGCGGGCAATGCCTGCGCCGGTGGCGCCGCCGCCGATGATGATCACATCCGTTTCGCCGCCGTCAAAATAGCTGCTCATTTCGCTCCCTCAGGATCGGTAGTTATGAGCCTATTGAGCCACGGTTATTAGGGTCTTTGTTTGATAAGGAACAAGAACGAACATGAAACGAAATAAAAATGTCCACAAAAAACCATCAATGTGATCATAATCACGATTTTTGGACGTTTTTCTATTTCATAACGTTAACGAATCGCTCAAAATCCGCCGTGGTTTCATGAAAGTGTAACAATTGCGCCATTCGTCACAGCGACACCAGGCGTATTTGATGACAATGGCGCTCGTTATGGAACACAAAAACACCACATTCGATATCCGCTCAATCATCAAATGAACGTAAAAGGTCATATTGATGTGATAACAGATAAAGCCATCGGAGGCGCTCATGTTGAGTATTTTTAAGCCGGCCGCACACATCGCCCGTGTGCCGAGCGATAAGGTAGACCCGCTCTACCGTAAGCTGCGCTGGCAAATTTTCCTGGGGATCTTCTTCGGTTACGCCGCTTACTATCTGGTGCGTAAGAACTTCACCCTGGCCATGCCTTACCTGATCGAACAAGGCTTCAGCCGCGGTGACCTCGGCTTCGCGCTGTCGGGCATCTCCATCGCCTACGGCTTCTCCAAATTCATCATGGGCTCGGTCTCCGACCGATCCAACCCGCGGGTATTCTTGCCAGCCGGCCTGATCCTGGCGGCGGCGGTAATGCTGTTCATGGGCTTCGTGCCGTGGGCAACCTCCAGCATCGCCATCATGTTCGTCCTGCTGTTCCTGTGCGGCTGGTTCCAGGGCATGGGTTGGCCGCCGTGCGGCCGCACCATGGTGCACTGGTGGTCGCAGAAAGAACGCGGCGGCATCGTTTCCATCTGGAACTGCGCCCACAACGTAGGTGGCGGCCTGCCGCCGCTGCTGTTCCTGCTGGGTATGGCCTGGTTCAACGACTGGCACGCGGCGCTGTACATGCCGGCCTTCGGCGCCATCCTGGTAGCCCTGATCGCCTTCGCCCTGATGCGCGACACTCCGCAATCCTGCGGCCTGCCGCCGATTGAAGAGTACAAAAACGACTATCCGGACGACTACAGCGAAAAAGACGAAGAAGAGCTGACCGCCAAGCAGATCTTCATGCAGTACATCCTGCCGAACAAGCTGCTGTGGTACATCGCGGTCGCCAACGTGTTCGTCTACCTGCTGCGTTACGGCATTCTGGACTGGTCGCCGACCTACCTGAAAGAAGTGAAGCACTTCGCGCTGGACAAGTCTTCCTGGGCCTACTTCCTGTATGAGTACGCCGGTATTCCGGGCACTCTGCTGTGCGGCTGGATGTCGGACAAGGTGTTCAAAGGCAACCGCGGCGCCACCGGCGTGTTCTTCATGACGCTGGTGACCATCGCCACCGTGGTGTTCTGGATGAACCCGGCCGGCAACCCGACCGTGGACATGATCTGTATGCTGGTCATCGGCTTCCTGATCTACGGCCCGGTCATGCTGATCGGCCTGCATGCGCTGGAGCTGGCGCCGAAGAAAGCCGCCGGCACCGCCGCAGGCTTCACCGGCCTGTTCGGCTACCTGGGCGGCTCGGTTGCGGCCAGCGCCATCGTCGGTTACACCGTGGACTTCTTCGGTTGGGACGGCGGCTTTATGGTGATGATCGGCGGCGGCGTGCTGGCGGTTATCCTGCTGCTGCTGACCATGCTGAACGAGAAGAAACACCACGCGGAAATCGCTGCCGGCAAGCGCGGCTAACCGTCACACGACTTTTGCATGATTTAAAGGCCGCCCTGCGGCCTTTTTACTACCCTGCCCCCAACAACACGGAGAAAACGGAATGCGGACTCAAGTCAAAGCCCTGCTGACAGGGATCATTCTCGCCACCTCAATGGTCAGCGCCGCGCAGGCGGCGGACAAAGTGGTGATCGCCCACCGCGGCGCCAGCGGCTACCTGCCGGAACACACCCTGCCGGCGAAGGCGATGGCCTATGCGCAGGGCGCCGATTACCTCGAGCAAGACCTGGTGATGACCAAAGACAACGAGCTGGTGGTGCTGCACGACCACTACCTCGATCGCGTCACCGACGTCGCCGAACGCTTCCCGGATCGCGCGCGTAAAGACGGCCGCTACTACGCCATCGACTTTACGCTGGCGGAGATCAAATCGCTGAAGTTCACCGAAGGTTTTGAAATCGAAAACGGCAAGAAGGTGCAGGGCTACCCTGGCCGCTTCCCGATGGGCAAATCCGACTTCCGCGTACACACCTTCCAGGAAGAGATCGAGTTCGTGCAGGGTCTGAACCACTCGACCGGCAAAAACATCGGCATCTACCCTGAAATCAAGGCACCGTGGTTCCATAAGCAGGAAGGCAAAGACATCTCCAGCAAAGTACTGGCGGTGCTCAAGCAGTACGGCTACACCGGCAAGAACGACAACGTCTACCTGCAGTGCTTCGACGCCAACGAGCTCAAGCGCATCAAGAACGAGCTGGAGCCGAAGCTGGGCATGGATCTGAAGCTGGTGCAGCTGATCGCCTATAACGACTGGCAGGAAACCTACGAGCAGAAAGCCGACGGCAAGTGGGTGGAATACGACTACGACTGGATGTTCAAGCCGGGCGCGATGAAGAAAATCGCGCAGTATGCCGACGGCATCGGGCCGGACTACCATATGCTGGTGGTAGCGGATAAATCCAAGCCGGGCCACATCGTGCTGACCGACATGGTGAAAGAAGCGCACGCCAGCAAGCTGGCGGTGCATCCGTTCACCATTCGCGCCGATGCGCTGCCGAAGTACGTGACCGACGTGAATCAGCTGTATGACGTGATTTACAACCAGGCCGGCGTTGACGGCGTGTTCACCGACTTCCCGGACAAGGGCGTGCAGTTCCTGCAGAAGCAGGGCCAGCACAAATAATGCCAAGGGCGCCGCAAGGCGCCCTTGTTATTTCAGAGGAACATTTTGCGCAGGTAGTGCGGCACCGCGTTGTCGACGTTGGAGCCGATCACCTCCAGCTCCGGCAGCATATCCTTCAGGCGCTGATGCGCGTCGCGCATGATGCAGCCCTTGCCGGCCATCGACAGCATCTCCAGATCGTTCATGCCGTCGCCGAAGGCGATGCACTCTTGCAGCGTATAGCCGATGATCTTGGCCACTTCTTCCAGCGCATGCCCTTTCGACACGCCGCCCGCCATCACTTCCAGGCAGGTCGGGAACGAGAAGCTGACGTTGACCCGATCGCCCCAGCGCGCGTTGATGGCGTCTTCCACCTGCAGCAACCGCTCATGGTCTTCACAGGTGAAGTAAACCTTGCAGACGCCGTCGGTTTCCAGCAGGCCCGGCTCGAACAGTTGATATTTGAACACAGATTCCTGGAAGAACTCTTCCTGCTCCGGGCTCTCGCGGTTGATGAACCAGTCATCGTTACGGTAGACGTTGGTGGTGATCTCCGGATCGTCGTGCAGCATGCCGTACAGATCGCGGGCGATATCCCCGTCCAGATTATGGCTGAAGATCAGCTCGCCGGCGGTATTGTGCACCCGCGCGCCGTTGGAGGTGATCATAAAGGCGCTGATCTCCAGGCTGTCGCGGATCTGCGCCACGTCGATATGGTGGCGGCCGGTGGCGAACACGAAATGCACGCCGCGCTGGGTCAGCAACTTCAGCGTTTCTTTGGCGTACGGCGACAGGGTATGGTCGGGAGACAGCAGCGTGCCATCTAAATCGGAAGCGACGACGTGATACATAGCGTTATGTTCTAACCTCTGATGGAGTTGTCGGCGGCAGCGCACCGCCTAAGTGTTGAGCAAAGAAGCGCAGAATTGCGTTCAGTGCTTCGGCGCGCATCGCGTCCCGCTCGAACAGGATCTCATGGCGTGCGCCGTTGATAACCAACGGGAGCTCCCCTTCGCAAGGGCGCCCCGCGTCTGACAGAGCCTGACAAAAAGCCTGGTGCGAACGGTTGTCGACCACTCGTTCCTCACCGGCTTGCAAAAGCAACAACGGCGTTGTTATCTCCCCGGCCTGCGCGATAATCTGCCGGCCGGCACGAATGCTCTCCCGCACCCAATGGTAGGTCGGCCCGCCCACCTGCAGCTCGGGATAATCGGCGTAATAGCGCAGGCTGCGCCGGTAGCGCTCGCGGCTGTGGGTCAACACGTTGACCACATAGGGCAGCGGACGCCACTGGCCGGTGCCCACCGCGTAATAGTCGCGGATCGCCGGGCGCGCCTCCGCCCAGTCGAGAATGCGATCGGCGAGCCAGCCCGGCATCGGCAACTGAATGCCGAACATCGGCGCGCAAAACGCCGCCGCGTCGAACGCCTGCGGCCGACGCTGCAGGAACCGCGCCAGGATCGCGCCGCCCATCGAATGCGCCAGCGCGAAGCGCTGCCGGTAACCGCGCGATTCGACCTCGCGCAGCCAAAGCTGCTCGAAATCGTCCACGTAGTCGTCGAAGTTTACCACATGACCGCGGTGCGTATCCGCCAGTAAACGCCCGGAGCGCCCCTGCCCGCGATGATCGACGATCACTACGTCGTAACCGCAGTGGAACAGGTCGTAGGCCACCTCAGGGTATTTCACGTAGCTTTCGATGCGGCCGGGGCTGACCACCACCACCCGCTGATGCCGCGCGGAGCTGAAGCGCACAAAGCGGATCGGCACGCCGTCCACGCCGCTGAACTCGCCTTCTTCGCGCTGCCGCCAGAAGTCCAGCAGCGGCCCGGTGGCGAAGGCGGCGAACTGCGTTTCACGCGTTAACCAGTCATCGGAGCTGAGAGTGAACGAGGTCATCGAGAGCGTTTTCCCTGTGGGGCCGGCGGAAAATGTGACCGCTGGCACAAGAAATCATACTAGCGTATTGTGATTCAATTCTTACAAAAAACGGCGCCGCCTCGGCGCATTGTGGCACAAAACGACACTTTCAGGGAGCCGAGAACCATGACCTTGGACTGGTGGTTAACCTACCTGCTGACCACGCTTATCCTCAGCCTGTCCCCCGGCTCAGGCGCCATCAACACCATGAGCACCGGCATCAGCCACGGCTATCGCGGCGCCGCCGCGTCGATCGCCGGGCTGCAGGTCGGGCTGAGCGCGCACATCGTGCTGGTTGGCATCGGCCTCGGCGCGCTGATTTCTCAATCGCTGCTGGCGTTCGAGCTGCTGAAATGGCTGGGTGCCGCCTACCTGGTGTGGCTCGGCATCCAGCAGTGGCGCGCCGCCGGCGCGCTGGATCTGCATGCGCTGGCGGGCAGCATGCCGCGCCGCCGTCTGTTCCGCCGCGCGGTGCTGGTCAACCTGACCAACCCGAAAAGCATCGTGTTTCTCGCCGCGCTGTTCCCGCAGTTCATTCTGCCCAATCAACCGCAGGCCGAGCAGTATCTGGTGCTCGGCGTCACTACCGTGATAGTGGATATTCTGGTGATGATCGGTTACGCCACCCTGGCGACGCGCATCGCCGGCTGGCTGAAGACTCCGCGCCAGATGCAGCTGCTCAACCGGCTGTTCGGTTCGCTGTTCATTCTGGTGGCCGGCCTGCTGGCGACCGCACGCAAAGCCTGACAAAAAAGGCCGGGCATCGCTGCTCGGCCTTCGACGTTTCACTGCCGGTTAACGGGTAAAGATCAGGTGTAACCCGAAGCCGGTGAACAGCACGCCCGCCACCCCGTCGATCCACTTGGCCAACCGCTGATAACCGCGGCGCATCGCCGGCAGCGCGAACACCACCGCCACCAGGCTGAACCAGACGAAGGTCTCGGCGACGATCAGCAGGAACAGCCCCCAGCGCGCCCCGGCACCGACGCTGTCGCCGACGAACAGCGAGAACACGCTGCCGAAATAGATCACCGCTTTCGGGTTGGACAGATTGGTCAGGAAGCCGCGAATAAAGCTGCGTCCGGCCTTCGGCAACGCCACCTGGGCCTCCGCTGCCGGCTGCGCTTGCTGCGCCCGCGCGGAACGCAGCAGTTGCCACCCCATCCAGCACAGGTACATCCCGCCGCCGACCATGATGATCTGATGCAGCCAGGCCATTTTCTGCAGGATCAGGTGCAGCCCCATCAAGGCCACGCCGGCCCACACCACGATGCCGAGCGAAATGCCGACCACGCCCATCATCGCCTCACGGCGCGAACGGCTGGCGGCGGTTTGCGACACGAAAAAGAAGTCCGGCCCCGGGCTCATCAGCGCAATCAGATGTACCAGCGCCACGGTGAGAAACAGCATCAGCATGATTTATCGCCCTCAGTCTTCGTCATTGTCGAGATGGTCGCGGATCATCGCCATAAAGGGCGCGCCGAAACGCTCCAGTTTGCGCTGGCCGACGCCGTTGACGCTCAGCAGATCGCCGGCCTTGATCGGCATCTGTTCGGCCATTTCCAGCAGCGTGGCGTCGTTGAACACCACGTAAGGCGGAATGTTTTCTTCGTCGGCGATCGATTTGCGCAGTTTGCGCAACTTGGCGAACAGCTTGCGATCGTAATTGCCGCCGTAGGATTTCTGGTTGGCGCTGCTGCGCGACTTCAGGCTCTGAATGCGCGGCACCGCCAGCTGCAGCGCCACCTCGCCACGCAATACCGGGCGCGCCGCCTCGGTCAATTGCAGCGCCGAGTGCATGGCGATGTTCTGGGTGATAAAGCCCAGGTGGATCAGCTGACGCAGCACGCTGGTCCAGTGTTCGGTGGTCTGATCGCGGCCGATGCCGTACACCGGCAGCTTGTCGTGACCGTATTCGCGAATGCGTTGGTTGTTGGAGCCGCGCAGCACTTCCACGATGTACCCCAGGCCGAAGCGCTGGCCGACGCGATACACGCAGGACAGCGCCTTACGCGCGTCCTCCAGCCCGTCGTAGCGCTTGGGCGGATCGAGGCAGATATCGCAGTTGCCGCAGTTCTCGTGTTTGCCTTCGCCGAAGTAGTTGAGCAGCACCAGACGACGACAGGTTTGCGCCTCGGCGAACGCGCCCATGGCGTTCAGCTTGTGGCGTTCGATGTCCAATTGCTGCCCGGCGGGTTTCTCCTCCAGACAGCGGCGCAGCCAGGCCATGTCGGCCGGATCGTACAGCAGGATGGCTTCGGCCGGCAGGCCGTCGCGCCCGGCGCGGCCGGTCTCCTGATAATAGGATTCGATATTGCGCGGGATGTCGAAGTGCACCACGAAGCGCACGTTGGGTTTGTTGATGCCCATGCCGAAGGCGACGGTGGCCACCACCACCTGCAGATCGTCACGCTGGAACGCCTCTTGCACCTGCGCGCGGCGATCGTTGTCCAGCCCGGCGTGATAGGCGCCGACGCTCAACCCGCGGCTTTGCAGACGCGCGGCGGTGTCTTCCACCTTGGCGCGGCTGTTGCAATAGATAATGCCGCTCTTGCCGCGCTGATCCTGCACGAAGCGCCACAACTGATCGAGCGGTTTGAATTTTTCCACCAGCGTGTAGCGGATGTTCGGCCGGTCGAAGCTACTGACCTGCACCAACGGATCCTGCAGCGACAGCAGGCGCACGATGTCGCCGCGCGTGGCCTCGTCAGCGGTGGCGGTCAACGCGATCACCGGCATCGACGGGAAGCGTTGTTTCAGCTGACCCAGCGCACGGTATTCCGGCCGGAAGTCATGGCCCCACTGCGAAATGCAGTGCGCCTCATCCACCGCCAGCATCGCCGGCGGGCAGTGATCGAGCAGATTGAGGAAGCTTTCCATCATCAGCCGTTCCGGCGCGATGTACAGCATCTTGATGGTGCCGTTGCGGCAACCGGCCATGACCTCCAGCTGCTCTTCGCGGGTTTGCGTCGAGTTGTAGCAGGCGGCGGAGACGCCGTAGGCCAACAGCTGATCGACCTGGTCTTTCATCAGCGAAATCAGCGGAGAAACGACCAGCGTCAGGCCGTCCATCACCAGCGCCGGGATTTGGTAACACAACGACTTGCCGCCGCCGGTCGGCATCACCACCAGGCAATCCTGCCCGCCGATCGCGGCATTGATAATCGTTTGCTGCCCCGGACGGAATTGCTGGTAACCGAAGGTATCGCGCAATACCTGCTCGGCCAGCAACTCTCTGTTAATCACTGCTGCGGTTGACACACACTTCCCCATTTTTTCATCGGTACACACCCACCGGGTATGATTACATAATATCGTTCAGCATGACACCGACGCGCGTGCGACTCTTTTGCCGAAACCGGCTGGAAAGCAACAAAGGTTAAGCATAAAATCAACATGACATTAACCTGGACTGACCAGTTACCTCCCTTAAAACGCAAAAGAAAAACGGAAACATGCTATGTCGACCACACCTCTCACCCTGGAAACCGCCCGCCAGAAGATCGGCGAAATCTTTGTTTATCACATGCCGTTCAACCGCGAGCTCGGCCTGGAACTGCGCCGTTTCGACGATGACTACGTCGAACTGAGCTTTACCAACCAACGCAAGCTGGTAGGCAACGCCGCGCAGGAGATTCTGCACGGCGGCGTGATCGCCGCGGTGCTTGACGTCGCCGCCGGGATGGCCTGCGCCGGCGGTGTGCTGACGCGCCTGGAGCCGCTGATCGAAGAAGAGATCGCTGCCAAGCTGTCGCGCATGGGCACCATCGATCTGCGCGTCGATTACCTGCGCCCCGGCCGCGGCGAGCACTTCGTCGCCACTGCGCACGTGCTGCGCAGCGGCAATAAGGTCGCCGTCGCGCGCGTAGAACTTCATAACCACGACGGCCTGCATATCGCCACCGCTACCGCCACCTATCTGGTCGGCTGATGATTGTGCGCGGTGAGCGTCTTCAGTACACTCACCGCATCTTAAGTTCCCACCCAGAGTGACGTCATGGACGCAAAGCAAACGCGTCAGGGCATTTTCTTCGCCCTGGCCGCCTATTTTATGTGGGGCATCGCCCCGGCCTATTTCAAACTGATTCAGCAAGTGCCCGCCGATGAGATCCTCACTCACCGGATCATCTGGTCGTTTTTCTTCATGCTGGCGCTGATCACGCTGGGCCGCAACTGGCCGAAAGTGCGCGCCGCCTGCCAAAACCGCAAACGGCTGCTGCTGCTGGCGCTCACCGCGCTGCTGATCGGCGGCAACTGGCTGCTGTTTATCTGGGCGGTGAACAACCACCATATGCTGGAAGCCAGCCTGGGCTACTTCATCAACCCGCTGGTTAACGTGCTGTTGGGGATGCTGTTTCTCGGCGAGCGTTTCCGCCGCATGCAGTGGGTGGCGGTGGCGCTGGCGTTCACCGGAGTGCTGGTGCAACTCTGGCAGTTCGGCTCGTTGCCGATCATCGGCCTGGGGCTGGCGTTCAGCTTCGCCTTCTACGGCCTGCTGCGCAAGAAAATCGCCATCGACGCCCAGACCGGCATGCTGATCGAAACGCTGTGGCTGTTGCCGGTGGCGGCGGCCTACCTGTTCCTGTTCGCCGACAGCCCTACCAGCCATCTGAGCGCCAACCCGTGGTCGCTGAACCTGCTGCTGGTCGCCGCCGGCATCGTCACCACCGTGCCGCTGCTGTGCTTCACCGCGGCGGCCACCCGGCTGCGTCTGTCGACGCTCGGCTTCTTCCAGTACCTCGGCCCGACCTTGATGTTCCTGCTGGCGGTCACGTTCTACGGTGAAACCGTCGGCCAGGACAAACTGGTGACCTTCGGCTTTATCTGGGCGGCGCTGATCCTGTTCACCCTCGACGCACTCTACACCCAGCGCAAGCTGCGCTGAGCCCGGCGCCGCCGGGTTACAGCCAGTTCTTGCGCTTGAAGTACAGGTAAGGGGCCAGGCCGGCCAGGATCATCAGCGTGATGGCCCCCGGGTAGCCGAACGACCATTTCAGCTCCGGCATGAATTCGAAGTTCATGCCGTAGCTGGAGGCCACCAGCGTAGGTGGCAGGAACACCACCGACACCACCGAGAAGATCTTGATGATGCGGTTCTGTTCGATATTGATGAAGCCCATCGCCGCCTGCATCAGGAAGTTCACCTTCTGGAACAGCGATTCGTTATGCGGCAGCAGGGATTCGATGTCGCGCAGCACTTCACGCGCCTGCTCCAACTGGCCGGTCGGCAGACGCGCCTTGCGCACCAGGAAGTTGAGCGCGCGCTGGGTATCCATCAGACACAAACGCACCTTCCAGCCGATATCCTCCAGTTCCGCCAGCGTCGACAACGCGGCGTCGTATTCATCGCCCTGATGCCCTTCCATGATCACCCGGCTGAGCTGTTCCAGGTCGCTGTAGATGTTCTCAATCTCGTCCGCCAGCTGTTCAATCTTGGTTTCGAACAGATCCAGCAGCAGTTCGTAGGCGTTGCCTTCGAGCATGGTCTGATTGCGGGCGCGCATGCGGTACAAGCGAAACGCAGGCAGTTCGCGCTCGCGCAGGGTATACAGGCGGCCGTCGCGGATAGTGAACGCCACCGTGGAGTTGCCGGCGTGGTCTTCCGCATCTTCAAAGTAGAAGAAGGAGTGGATATGCAGACCGTCTTCGTCTTCGAAGAAACGGGCGGAGGCTTCGATGTCGTCCAGCTCGGGACGCGTCGCCAGGCTTTGTCCCAGCTCATTCTGCACGCGCTCGCGCTCGCCCTCTTCCGGCTCGACCAGATCAACCCACAGCGATGAAGTGAGATCATCTGAGTCGTCCAGTTCCAGGCGGGACAAGCGGCGGTTATCTAATTTAAAAGCGCTCAGCATGTGCCAAAACTCCGTGAAGGTAACGGGTGCGAACAACGCGTTGAAGCACAGAAACAGAGGGGATACGTATCACCGATTTGTTTCAGACCATGAAGAGATCTGACTCATAGCGACACTTTGCGGGGTCGCCGACAACCACGAAGGCTATCAGCAAAAACGGAGAGCCTTAGAAGTTATACCTGCGGCGCAGGTCAGTGAGCCAGTATCTACTGGGTGTGTCCAAGGCGTCTGTCCTCAATGATAATAGTGCGCGCATGTTACGCCGAGAGGAAAAAGCCTGTCAACACGTTAGGAGGGATAATTGCGCAACAAATCATCACGATGATCAATAGCAAAAATCGCGCTTAACCTGGGGTAAACCGTGCTGAAAAAGTCGCGGCGATCGCTTACCGCCACCGAGAATGTTGCTAAGATGACATCACCCTAATGGTACGACAAGCATGCGGATTTAAATGATGAAACAGATTACCGCCCATGAACTGACCGCGATGAGCGAACAGGCCGCCAGCGTGGCCCGCCTGCGCGCGCACCGCACCTTACACGAAGAGCTGAGCGACCCGGTGCAACGCCTGGCAATCGCCATGGAACCCGGCACCTATATCCGCCCGCACCGCCACCCGCAAACCTGGGAACTGCTGACGCCGCTGCGCGGCCGTTTTGTCGTGTTGCAGTTCAACGATGACGGCGTCGTGACGCAGCGCACCCTGCTCGGCGAAGAGACCAAAGTGCTGGAGATGCCGGCATTTACCTGGCATGCAGTGCTGTCGGTCGATGCCGGCGGCGTGGTGTTCGAAGTGAAGCAGGGCCCTTATCAGGCGCTGACGGAAGAGGACTGCATGCAATGGGCGCCGCAGGAAGGCGGCGAAGGCACCGAAGCGGTGATGCGCTGGTATGCCACCGCGCAGGTCGGCGATCGCTACCCTCACTGATCATGAACGATTGCAGGGGCCTGCCCCTGCAACTTCCCTCTCTCTTTATACCGTTTCCAGGCGAGCGTAGGCCGCCACCAGCCACTTGATGCCCTCGCCCGGGAAAGCAATCTGCAGCCGGCTGTGCTCGCCGCTGCCCTCCAGATTGACGATGGTGCCTTCGCCAAACTTGGGATGGCGCACGCGCTGGCCCAGCTTGTAGCCGGTGTCGTTCTCGCTGATCGGCGTGCCCATGCGGCGGTGATTGACCGGGCGGGATACGCTGGCGCGCAGGCGCACTTCTTCCACGCACTCTTCCGGCAGCTCGCCGATAAAGCGCGACGGCCGGTGATACACCTCTTTGCCGTACAGACGGCGCGTTTCGGCATAGGTCAGCGTCAGCTTCTGCATGGCGCGCGTTACGCCCACATAGGCCAGGCGGCGCTCCTCTTCCAACCGGCCGCCTTCATCCAGCGACATCTGGCTCGGGAACATGCCTTCTTCCATGCCGACGATAAACACCAGCGGGAACTCGAGGCCCTTGGCGGAGTGCAGGGTCATCAGCTGCACCGCGTCCTGATAGGCGTCGGCCTGGCCTTCGCCCGCCTCCAGCGCCGCATGCGATAGGAACGCCTGCAGCGGCATCAGATCCTGATCTTCTTCCTGATAGCTGAACTGGCGCGTCGCCGTCACCAGTTCCTCAAGGTTTTCGATGCGCGCCTGCCCCTTTTCACCCTTTTCCTGCTCATACATGATGAACAGCCCGGAATCGCGGATCACCCGGTCGGTCTGCACATGCAGCGGCATGTCGGCGGTTTCATGCGCCAGCGACTCCACCAGTTCGATAAAACGCTGCAGCGCGGACGCGGCGCGGCCGGCCAACACCTTGTCCTGCATCAGCTCGCGTGTCGCCTGCCACAGCGTCAGCTGGCGATCGCGCGCCGCCTGGCGCACCACGTCGAGAGTGCGATCGCCGATGCCCCGCGTCGGGGTGTTGACCACGCGCTCAAAGGCCGCATCATCGTTGCGGTTGGAGATAAGACGCAGGTAAGCCAGCGCGTCCTTGATTTCCTGGCGTTCGAAGAAACGCTGGCCGCCGTAGATGCGGTACGGCATCGCCGTCTGCAGCAGCGCCTCTTCCAGCACGCGCGACTGGGCGTTGCTGCGGTACAAGATGGCGCAGTCGTTCAACGCGCCGCCGTTGTCTTGCCAGGTCTTGATGCGATTGACCACAAAGCGCGCTTCGTCGAGCTCGTTGAAGGCGCAGTAGATGGAGATCGGTTCGCCTTCGCCGCCTTCGGTCCACAGGTTTTTACCCATGCGCCCGTCGTTGTTGGCGATCAGGGTATTGGCCGCTTTCAGAATGTTGCTGGTAGAACGGTAGTTCTGCTCCAGGCGGATGGTTTCCGCGCCGGGGAAATCCTTCAGGAAGCGCTGGATGTTTTCCACCTGCGCGCCGCGCCAGCCGTAGATTGACTGGTCGTCGTCGCCGACGATCATCACGTTGCTGTTGCCGCCCGCCAGCAGGCGGATCCAGGCGTACTGGATGCTGTTGGTATCCTGGAATTCGTCCACCAGTATGTTGGTGAAACGTTCGCGGTAATGATTGAGGATATGCGGCTTATTCAGCCACAGTTCATGCGCGCGCAGCAGCAGCTCGGCGAAATCCACCAGCCCGGCGCGATCGCAGGCTTCCTGATAGGCCTGGTAGATGCGCAGCCAAGTGGCCTCCACCGGGTTGTTGTAGGTCTCGACGTGCTGCGGCCGCAGGCCTTCGTCTTTCTTGCCGTTGATGTACCACATCGCCTGACGCGGCGGCCACTGCTTTTCGTCGACGTTCAGCGCCTTGATGATGCGCTTGAGCAGCCGCAGCTGGTCATCGCTGTCAAGGATCTGGAAATCCTGCGGCAGGTTGGCCTCCAGATGGTGGGCGCGCAGCAGGCGATGCGCCAGGCCGTGGAAGGTGCCGATCCACATGCCGCCCTGGCTGGTGCCGATCAGATGTTCGATACGATGGCGCATTTCCGCCGCCGCCTTGTTGGTGAAGGTCACCGCCATGATCGAATACGGCGAGCAGTTCTCCACCGACAGCAGCCAGGCGATGCGATGCACCAGCACCCGCGTCTTGCCGCTGCCCGCCCCGGCCAGAACCAACAGGTTGCTGCGCGGCGCCGCCACGGCTTCACGTTGTTTTTCATTCAGGCTATCGAGCAGATCGGAGACGTCCATAGGCACCACTAATGGTTAAGGGAAAACCCGCCGGCGACGGGTTTTTCACTGGAAATTTATACAGAGTTCTGGCAGGGATTATAACAATGCTGTCAGCGATGCCAACTGTGAAATCTCAATATGCGGCAACAGGCGACTGTCGGCGACCTGCATCAGATCCCGTTGGCGATCGTTGATCCAACAGGCCTGCAGCCCCGCACGCAGCGCGCCGGCAACATCGGTGGTCAGATCGTCGCCCACGTGCAGGATCTGTTCGGGCGCCACGCCCAACCGTTCGACGGCCAGGTGATACATGTCCTGATACGGCTTGGCGCGCCCGTCCGGACCGGAGCGCAACACGAACTGGAAGTAACCGTCCAGGCCGCACTGCGCCGGATCGGCGTTGCCGTTGGTGATCGCCACCAGCGGATAGCGCGCGGCCAGCGCCTTCAGCGTGGCGTGGGTCGCTTCCGGCACCTCGATGCGGCTTCGCCATAGCGCGAAGTTCTGCATCGCCGCATCGGCTCCGATCGCGGCCTCGGCGTCGCGCAGCCCCTGCCGGCTCAGCGCCAGATGAATGGCGCGCCAGCGCCACTCGGTGACGTCATGATAGATCTCCGGATCCTGCTCGCGCAGCTCCTGGCGCAGGCGGTGAAAATCCGCCGACTGGAAACTGCTCAGGCCGGGGTGATAATTCTGCAGGAAGGCCACCGACTGTTGTTCGGTCTGCCTAATCACCGGACGATTGTCATACAGCGTGTCGTCCAGATCGAAAGTCAGCGCCGCCAGCGGGCGCAGCGGGCGATAAAAATGCATCAGGATTTCCCCCGTTTGGCGCGCGGATGTGCGGCATCGTACACGTTCGCCAGATGTTGAAAGTCGAGGTGGGTATAAATCTGCGTGGTGGTCAGGTTGGCGTGGCCGAGCAGCTCTTGCACCGCGCGCAGATCGCCGCTGGACTCCAGCATGTGGGTGGCGAACGAGTGGCGCAGCTTGTGCGGATGAATATGACTGTTGACGCCCTGCTTCACGCCCCATTCGGCGAAGCGTTTTTGCACGTTGCGCGTCGAGATGCGTCGCCCCTGGTTGGACAGGAACATGGCGTCGTCCTGCGGCCCGAACAGATCGCGCATCGCCAGCCAGTGTTCCAGCCAGGTGACGGCGGTGCGTCCGATCGGCAATTTGCGCTCTTTGCTGCCTTTCCCCATCACCCACACCTCGCCGGCGGCCATATCGACATGGCGGCAGTCCAGCCCCACCAGCTCGGAGAGGCGCAGGCCGGCGCCGTACATCACCTCCAGCATGGCGCGATCGCGCACCGCCAGCGGATCGTTGAGATCGATCTCCAGCAGCTGGTTCATTTCATCGACGTCGATGTTTTTCGGCAGATGGCGGCCGCTGCGCGGCGTGCGGATGCCTTTGGCGGGGTTGGCGTGCAACACGCCCTGGCTGACCAGCCAGTCGAGAAAACTGCGCAACGAAGAGAGCCGCAGCGCCAGGCTGGCTGACTGCAGGCCGGCGCGTTTGCTGCGCGCCGCCAACATGCGCACCCGGGCGGCGTCCAGCGCCGTCCAGTCGGTGACGCCGATCTCCTGCGCCAGGCGCATCAACGCCGCCAGCTGGCGCGAATAGCTGAGCTGCGTCAGCGGGCTGAGTTGCCGTTCTACCTTGAGATAACGCAGAAAAGCGTCCACCGGCTGCTGCAGGCTGGGCGCAATCGGCGTCATGCGCGTTCGACCCAGCGTTCCAGCAGTTCCGGCAGCATGCGCGCCAGTTGATTGAGCATCACCGTGCCCATGCCCTGCTGATAGTGTTGCGTATCGCGACTGCTGAAGATCACCATGCCCAATTCGCCGTCGTCGCCCAGCATTGACAGCGCCACCGAGCCAATCTGGCCGATCTGTTTGGCCTGCGGCAACAGCAGCAGCAGTTCGGGGCCGTTCAGACCGCCGAGGTAGTGTTGTTCACTGCCCAGGCGCTGGATGCGGAACGGCTCAAACGCCGAGCGCGTCAGCGCCAGATGGGTAAAGTCGGAAGGCGCGCCGATATTCCAGCGATCGGCAAACAGACGCACCGTAGCGCCGGCCAAACCGAAGCCGCGCGCCCAGCGCTGCAGCCGGTTCAGCATATCCTGCAGGCTGTCGGCGGTGGCCAGATCGGCCTGCAGGTGCAGCAACCTGGCGAACAGCCCTTCATTGGCGCTGGCCTGCTCCATCAACAGCGTGATCTCTTCTTCCAGCCGTTCGATGTGATTGCGTTGACGGGCCAGATGCCATTCCACCAGCGAAACGGTGCCGCGTACCGGGTGAGGCACGCGCATCTGCTCAACCTGGCGCGCGTTGCGAATAAAGAAATCCGGGTTCTGCAGCAGATACTGCATCACGGTGTCGTCATCCAGCGCCAGGCCGGCGACGCTCTGTTCTTCTACGCTTTTCATAGATGAATAAATCCGTCATAGACATGGGTTGCCGGACCGGTCATAAACAGCGGGTTGCCCGGCCCTTTCCA
The DNA here is from genome assembly GCF_009707615.1 of Serratia sp. YC16. Taxonomy (NCBI): domain Bacteria; kingdom Pseudomonadati; phylum Pseudomonadota; class Gammaproteobacteria; order Enterobacterales; family Yersiniaceae; genus Serratia; species Serratia sp. YC16. The sequence goes on from NZ_WLYN01000005.1 coordinate 81,043, forward strand.
GCGAATATGCAGGCTGCCGCCCGGCAGTTCTACATGCACCTCTTCTGACAGCAATTCCTGTTGGATCCCCACCGCCACCGCCGCGCAGGCGCCGCTGCCGCAGGCCTGGGTTTCGCCGGCGCCGCGCTCATAAACCCGCAGCTTGATGTGATCGCGGCTGACCACCTGCATAAAGCCGATGTTGGCCCGTTCCGGGAAGCGCTCATGCCCTTCCAGCACCGGTCCGAGCAGCTCCACCTTGGCGGTTTTTACATCATCCACCTGCAAAACACAATGCGGGTTGCCCATCGACACCACGCCGCACAGCACGGTATGTTCCGCCGCGCGCATGATGTAAGTCTTTTCCGCTTTGGCGGCGCGGAACGGCACCGCCTGCGGATCGAAATTCGGCTCGCCCATATTGACGCACACCAGATCGTCGTCGGTGACGCTGAGCACCATACGCCCGGTTTGGGTGCTGACGCGGATATCGCGCTTGTTGGTCAGCCCTTTCAGCCGTACAAAGCGCGCGAAGCAGCGCGCGCCGTTGCCGCACTGGGCCACTTCGCTGCCGTCGGCGTTGAAAATCCGGTAGTGAAAATCCAGCTCGGGATCGTAAGGCGGTTCTACCACCAGCATCTGGTCAAAGCCGACGCCCAGGTGCCGATCGGCCAGCCGGCGGATCAGCTCAGGTGAAAAATAGACATTCTGTGTAACGGCATCGACCACCATAAAGTCGTTGCCCAGACCGTGCATTTTGGAGAACTGCATATCATACTCCGCTATCTGGACGCGCTATCCGTCTTGATTTTGCGGCGGCGCTCGCCACCGCAAACCGGGTGTTACTGATCGACCATCGACGGTTTTTGCTGAGAGCCAGACTGCTCCTGCTGGTTCTTTTGCACCTGATCGCCCGTTTGCACCGGCGGCTTGGCCGATTTTTGGCCAGTGGAGTCGGCAGGTGGGAAGTAAAGCGGGCCTTTCAGACCACAGCCGGCGAGGCCGGTAAGCAGAACTGCCATCAGCGCATAGCGTAGTTGTTTTTTCATTTGCATTAATGCCTGTAATTCATGCGTCCAAGGTCTCTATAATCGCAGGTGGATCATGAAAAGCAATAGGAATTGAATATGAACGACAGCGAGTTTCACCAGTTGGCCGACCAGCTGATGCTGAATATTGAAGAGACACTGGACGATTTTGACGGCGATGCGGACATCGATTACGAAACCAATGGCGGCGTGATGACGCTGAGCTTCGAAAACGGCACCAAGATCGTCATCAACCGCCAGGAGCCGCTGCACCAGGTGTGGCTTGCCACCAAGGCCGGTGGCTATCACTTCAACTACCGCGACGGCGTCTGGCTATGCGATCGCAGCGGGCAGCCGTTTTATCAGCTGCTCAGCGAAGCAGCCAGCACGCAGGCCGGCGAAGCACTGCGTTTTTCCTGAAGCAATGCAGGGCTCGGCCACCGAGCCCTCGCGGCGTCAATGCAGTTGGAACTGCTGTTTGAGCGGCTGAGCGGCGCCGTCGGCCACCGTCACGCACAGGCTGGACAGCACGTTGCTGCGGAACGGGATCACCTGCGTGCGCCCGTCGAGCTGCACGATCTGATAGAACTGCGGCAGGTTGAAGTTGATGAAGCTGGAACCGTAGGTGAAGCGATCGTGCGACGAGGAGTAGAAGCGGCTGACGTCGCGCACCAGCTCCTCTTTACTGCCCTCGCAGTGGTGATACACCTCCACCCGATTAGACTCATCCAGAATATAGATGTTGAAGCCCTTGTCGTCTGAGGTGTCTTCGAAGAAGAACTGAATGATCCCCTCACTGGCGAAACCGTCCACCACCGGCGGCAGATGCACCTGATCGGTTTCCACCTTGATAGACAGGCCGTGCAGCTTGTTGTTGGAGATGGCGCCGTAAAACTCCACCGCGTTCTCCAGCTTTTGCACCGATACGCTCAGACGTTCGAAGAACAGCCCCCAGGTCTGCCCGGCGACGCGCACCGCCTTGAAGCGGCCGGGTTCCAGCCGGGTGCTGGACAGGCGCAGCTCGATGCACTCCGACACCAACTGCTGGATGCGAGTGCGGATCAGGCCGCGCAGGTGCTGACTGTAGCAGAACACTTCCACCGACTCCGGCGGCGCGGCATCCTGGTGCATCTTGCCGAGAATGGTCTTCAACGCTTCCAGCACCGACTGCTCGCCGCTGAAATGCAGGGTACGCACTTCGTTCCAGGAGTTGCGATACAGCAGATCGATGCTGCCCACCAAACACTGTTGCTGCTGGCCGAAGCTGAACACGTCCAGCTTGCGGAAATCGAAGTGCACCACCTGATTGCGGAACGCGGCGGTCGGATCGTTTTCCAGATTGACGATGATCGCCAGATGGCGAATTTCGCACGGGCTGTACAGCGCTTTCGGCGTCGGCGCCGGCAGGCGCAGCGGGAAGTGATGAGAAACGTCGGCCACCAGCTCCTGCAGCTTGGCGGTGTCGCACAGGTTGCCGCTCTTGATGTGCAGGCGGGTCTGCGGCGTCAGCAGGCCGTTGAAATAGGCCCAGGCCACCAGCTTGTTCAGGTAGCGGTTATATTCCAGCGGCTGATGGCTGACGATCGAATCCATGGCCGGCGCCTGATTATACAGGTACCAGCCGGTGCGGTTGGCTCGGCCAACCGGCACGTGAATAAAGGTTAAATCGTTTTCCGACAGATCCGGCGAGATCTGCGGGTTCACCAGCGTCACCTTGCCGGGCAACGCTTCAAACGCCGCGTACAGTTTGCGGGTCAGCACGCCGATATCCTGCGGGCTGGCGCTGACGCTGAGATTGTTGCGGCGGGCGAAACGGATCAGGTTGCGGTAGCTCTGCATCATCGCGTCGAGCAATTCGTTATGCGCTTCGCGCACCCGTTCGATTTTCCAGTTGGCGCGGTTGTCCAGCATCGCCAGACGCTCTTCGCTCCAGCCCCACTCGCTGACCAACTGGCTGAGGATCTCGCGCCGCCAGCCGACGCAGGCCTTGGCCAGCGACAGCTTTTCACACACTTTCAGGTAGAAACAGCGGCGGACCAGATCGAGGCGGGTAGTGTCATTGATGTCGGTCAGATAGCGGGTGACGCGTTCGAGCATCATGCAGTAGGCGTCGAGCCCGAAGCTGACGATCTCGCCCTGGTGCAGACGATGTTTGATGTCCGTCGCCAGCAGTTGGGTATTGGGGTATTCCCAGGAATAGGCTTCCAGCAGCAGGGTCTTCAGCACCGCCTTGTAAGGCGAATCGATGCTCTTGTACAGCTGCCACAGGCTGGCGCCGAAGTACTCTTCCGCCGACAGCGAGCTCAAGCCGCCGAGATCCAGCCACTCGTTGGGCGTCAGCGCGCCCTGCGCGTACAGCGACAGCACGTATTCATCGTAGTGCGCTTCTTCTTCGCTCGGCACCATGTTCCACAGGATGCGTTTGCCGGCCAGGCGCACGGCGGTGCGGTAGAATTCGTCGAGCAACAGAATATGCTGCGTCGAGCCGCAGTCTTCGCCGCCCAGGCTGCCGCTTTCATTGTGGCGGAAACGATTTTCGTCGATCAGGAAGAAGCTGACTTCCACCCCCATCGAGGCGGCCCACTTCTCAAGCAGGCTGCATTTTTGCTGCAGGCGGGTGCGTTCTTCGTTGTCCAGCCAGGACTGGTGGCAGACCCAGATGTCGAGATCCGAGCTGCAGCTTTGGCCGATAGACGAGGTGCTGCCCATCGAGTAGACGCCAGTGATCGGCAGCTCGCCGCTGGCCGGCTTATCAAACGGGCTGCCCCATTTGTCTTCTAAATCGTTCAGGTAATCTTGTTGAGTTTCATCAGGCGTGTAGAGGCAAATGCCGTGGGGAACGTTACCGTTCAGGTAACCCGGCATCAGCGGGTGGTGGTGGTGCAGTAAGGTGGGCAGCAGACTGTATACCCGTTGAAACGCGGGCTTCATAGCCGCCAGGGCGCGATCGACGCGTAGCTGATTGATCGCATCCAGTCTCTGCTTCAATGTCTCGATGTAGAGGTACAAGACGTCTCGCCTGATTATCCCGGTGTTTAGAAAAAAACCCGTATTCCATAAGCGCCGTTAGTGTAAGAAGAATATTTGGCGACTTATTGCTGGAAACGTGATCAATTTAACACCTTGCTGATTGACCGTAAAGGAGGTAACGCTTCACAATTATTGTAGCGCTTCCCTAAACGATTTACCCGCAGTGTTAACTGCCCCAAAGCACATCACACGTCCCTTTGATTCCGTTGTCCTTTTTCCGCCTCCGGCTTCTTGCACTGACAGTATTGGCTCTCAGTGGTAGGATGGATGGCGAAATATAAAAACGGTAACAAGCATGTTAGACAAAATTATTCGAATTGCCACCCGACAAAGCCCGCTTGCACTTTGGCAAGCACATTATGTGCAGCAACGTCTGATGGCCAGCCATCCCGGCCTGCAGGTCGAGTTGGTGCCGATGGTGACGCGCGGCGACGTTATTCTGGATACGCCGTTGGCGAAAGTCGGCGGTAAGGGCCTGTTTGTTAAAGAACTCGAACTGGCGCTGCTGGAAGGCCGTGCCGACATCGCCGTGCACTCGATGAAAGACGTGCCGGTCGACTTCCCCGCCGGCCTCGGTTTGACCACCATCTGCGAGCGCGAAGATCCGCGTGACGCTTTTGTTTCCAATCGTTTCGCCTCGCTCGATCAACTGCCACAGGGCAGCGTGGTCGGCACTTCCAGCCTGCGCCGCCAGTGTCAGCTGCGTGAACGCCGCCCGGATCTTGTCGTGCGCGACCTGCGCGGCAACGTCGGCACGCGCCTGGCCAAGCTGGACAACGGCGACTACGACGCGATTATTCTGGCGGTGGCCGGCCTGAAGCGCCTGGGGCTGGAGCAACGCATCCGCAGCCCGCTGAGCGCCGAAGAGTGCCTGCCGGCGGTCGGCCAGGGTGCGGTCGGCATCGAATGCCGTCTCGACGACAGCGTCACCCGCGCGCTGCTGGCGCCGCTGAACCATGCGGCCACCGAAACCCGCGTGCGCGCCGAACGGGCGATGAACACCCGTCTGGAAGGCGGCTGCCAGGTACCGATCGGCAGCTATGCCGAACTGGATGGCGACAGCCTGTGGCTGCGCGCGCTGGTCGGCGCGCCGGACGGCAGCCAGATGGTGCGCGGCGAGCGCCGCGGCCCGGCCGCCGAGGCCGAACGGATGGGCGTTGAGCTGGCGGAAGAGCTGCTGGCGCGCGGCGCACGCGAGATCCTGCGCGAAGTTTATCAGGGAAATCCGCCGGCATGACCATTCTGGTAACCCGCCCATCGCCTTCGGGAGAGCTGCTGGTGAGCCGGCTGCGCGCGCTAGGCCGGGTTGCCTATCATGCACCGCTGATCGACTTCGCCCCCGGCGGCGATCTGCCGCAGCTGCCGCAGGCGTTGCAGCAGCTTAGCGCCGGCGATCTGGTGTTCGTGCTGTCGCAACATTCGGTGAACTATGCCGATTCGGTCATTGGCCGCGCCGGGTTGAGCTGGCCCGCTCACCTGGCTTATTACGCCATCGGCCGCACCACCGGGCTGGCACTGCATCGCATCAGCAGTTTGCCGGTGGAGTACCCGCGCGAACGCGAAATCAGCGAAACGCTGCTGCTGCTGCCGGCGTTGCAAAAGCTGGCGGGCAAACGCGCGCTGATTTTGCGCGGCAACGGCGGCCGCGAACTGTTGGGCTCGACGCTGAGCGAGCGCGGCGCCGACGTCAGCTATTATGAATGTTATCAACGCAGCCCGGTGCACTACGACGGCAGCGAGCAAAGCGCCCACTGGCAGCGCGCCGGTGTGGATACGCTGGTGGTGACCAGCGGTGAAATGTTACAACAGCTCTATACTTTAGTTCCTGATTACTATCGTTCTTCATGGCTGCTGCGTTGCCGCCTGGTAGTAGTGAGCGAACGCCTGGCTACCCTCGCCCGGGAATTGGGCTGGCGTACGATTCGGGTAGCTGACAACGCCGATAATGACGCGCTGATCCGCGCGCTACAATAATCTGACTATGGGATGTGCCACTATGACGGAACAAAATACCCCATCCGCCCCGGTTGAAGAGCCAACCACCGCGGTTGAGAGCTCCCAGCAGCCAGCCGCTGCCAGCCGCAAAGGCAAGAATACCGGCCCGGTGCTCGGCGCGATCGCTATCGTGCTGGTCATCGCCCTCGGCGCGGGCGGCTATTACCACACGCACAAGCAGGCGCAACAGCTGATCGCCGCCAACCAGGCGCTGCAGCAGCAGCTCGAAGGCGTGAAGCAGAGCCAGCAGCAGGAAAGAAACGCGCTGGAAGGCCTGCTGCAACAGCAGGGTAAAACCCTGGACGCCGCCGATCGCGAGCAGGCGAACCTGGCGCGCCAGCTGAGCGAGCTGCAGGAAAAAGTGGCGACCATCTCCGGCAGCGACGCCAAAACCTGGCTGCTGGCTCAGGCCGATTTCCTGGTGAAAATGGCCGGCCGCAAACTGTGGAGCGATCAGGACGTGACCAGCGCCGCCGCGCTGCTGAAAAGCGCCGACGCCAGCCTGGCGGACATGAACGATCCGAGCCTGCTCGACGTGCGTCGCGCCATTACCGAAGACATCGGTACGCTTTCAACCCTGACCCAGGTCGATTACGACGGCATCATCCTCAAGGTTAATCAGCTGTCCAATCAGGTGGATAACCTGCGCCTGGCGGACAACGACACCGACGAAGCGCCGATGGATCAAAACAGCAACGAGCTCTCCGGCTCGATCGGCGAATGGCGGCAGAACCTGGCCAAGAGCTGGCGCAATTTCATGGCCGACTTCATCACCATCCGCCGCCGTGACACCAGCGCCGAGCCGCTGCTGGCGCCGAACCAGGACATCTATCTGCGCGAAAACATCCGTTCGCGCCTGCTGGTGGCGGCACAGGCCATTCCGCGTCACCAGAACGAGACCTACAAGCAATCGCTGGAAACCGTCTCTACCTGGGTGCGCGCCTATTTCGACACCACCGACCCGGCGACCAAGGCCTTCCTTGAAGAGCTGGATAACCTGAGCCAACAGTCGATCTCGATGGACGTGCCGGATCAGCTGAAAAGCCAGCCGCTGCTGGAAAAAGTGATGCAGACCCGGGTGCGCAACCTGATGACCCAGTCCCCTGCCGTTCACCAGGAGGGTTAAGCCATGTTACGCGTGCTATTTCTGTTTCTGGTGGTGATCGCCAGCGTGGTGCTCGGGCCGATGCTGGCCGGGCATCAAGGCTATGTGCTGATCCAGACCGATAATTACAATATTGAAACCAGCGTCACCGGCCTGGTGATCATGCTGGTGCTGCTGTTCGTGGTGCTGTTGGCGCTCGAGTGGATCCTGCGCCGAATTTTCCGTACCGGCGCCCGCACGCGCGGTTGGTTTATCGGCCGCAAGCGCACCCGCGCGCGCCAGCAAACCAAAGCCGCGCTGATCAAACTGGCGGAAGGCGACTACAAGCAGGTTGAAAAGCTGATGACGCGCAACGCCGACCACGCCGAACAGCCGGTGGTGAACTATCTGCTGGCCGCCGAGGCCGCGCAGCAACGCGGCGATGACTTCCGCACCAACCAGTATCTGGAACGCGCCGCCGAAGCCGCCGACACCGATCAGCTGCCGGTGGATATCACCCGGGTTCGCATTCAGCTGGCGCAGGGCGAGAACCACGCCGCGCGCCACGGCGTCGATCGTCTGCTGAACCAGGCTCCGCGCCATCCGGAAGTGCTGCGCCTGGCGGAACAAGCCTATCTGCGCACCGGCGCCTATGCGTCGCTGCTGGAAGTGCTGCCGTCGATGCGTAAAATCGAACTGCATAGCGAAGAGCAGCTGCAGGCCCTGCAGCAACAGGCTTACATCGGGCTGATGAATCAGGCGATGGCGGACGAAGGCAGCGAAGGCCTGAAGCGCTGGTGGAAAGATCAGAGCCGCAAGACGCGTCACGAAGTGCCGCTGCAAATCGCGATGGTGGAGCACCTGATCGAATGCAACGACCATGAACTGGCGCAGGAAATTGTGCTCGACAGCCTGAAGCGCCAATACGACGAGCGTCTGGTGCTGTTGCTGCCGCGGCTGAAGTCCGGCAATCCCGAGCAGTTGGAGAGAGCGCTGCGCCAGCAGATGAAACAACACGGCGCGACGCCGCTGTTGAACAGCACGCTGGGGCAGTTGCTGATGAAGCACGGCGAATGGCAGCAGGCGGCCGACGCCTTCCGCGAAGCGTTGAAGCAGCGCCCGGACGCCTATGATTACGCCTGGTTGGCCGATACGCTGGAGAAACTGCATCGTTCGGATGAAGCGGCGCAGATGCGGCGTGAAGGGCTGATGTTAACGCTGAAACAGAACGGCGGCGAGTAACGCCCCGTTCGGTTGAGAGAAGCGCGGCCCCGATGCCGCGCTTTTTTTTGCCCGCGAGCTGGCTGAAGCGCAAAAAAAACACTTGCCGTAGGGCAAGTGTATAAAGAAGCAATCAGGTCTAGGACAACAGGGGCGGTGCCTCACTCAACGTTCTGCCCTGAGCGTGATGACGGGTTAGTCATCGTTCTCGTGGGCGATAGGCACCCTAAATCGGCTCTGCGTCATTCCCAGGGTTTATGAAGCCTAAGGCGAACATAAGAGATGGAATGAGCATCTACGCTGTAGATATTGCACTTGCCGTGCCAACTTTTAGATTCAAGCGACCACCCATAAAAAATAGAATCCAATACATTGAAATATATCTATTTTTTATTTAACTCCGCCTTCCTCGTCATGTGCCGCACCCTTCGTTCCATACCGACGGCCGATCTGAAGATGTCGCCTCGCAACGACGACTTAAGCCAAAGCTGATTATGTTGTTTAAAATCAATTGATTATTTGTCTCAAACTGACGACAGCATCAGGCGATACTGTCGCTGAAAACCAACAGGCTTGCCGGTATAAACAAGGCGCCAACTCCAGACCGGCAAAAAACCCGCACAGGGTTGCACAGGCTGCTCATTGTTCGTCTCGCCATGCTGAGCATAAGCTCATCCTCATAAACTGCAGACGTAAAAAAACCGACTTGCGTCGGTTTCTTTGAAAGCGTTCGGCGAGAGAGGATTACGTGCATCTTGGATGCGCGCCCTGTGGGCCGTTGCTAAAGCAACGTTGTCTCGCTTCGCGAGGCGCGAACCTCCTGCGGAGGTACTCATCCTCATAAACTACAGACGTAAAAAAACCGACTTGCGTCGGTTTCTTTGAAAGTGGTCGGCGAGAGAGGATTCGAACCTCCGACCCACTGGTCCCAAACCAGTTGCGCTACCAAGCTGCGCTACTCGCCGATTTGTGTTGCTCATACTACCCGATTTATCAGACCATTGTCCATATAAATCTTATATTTATCAGATATTTTGCGTGGTGCGAAGAGAGGGACTTGAACCCTCACGTCCGTAAGGACACTAACACCTGAAGCTAGCGCGTCTACCAATTCCGCCACCTTCGCACTGTCACAAAATACTGCTAAATCTTCACTTCGTTAGGAAGTGGGGTGGCTAATGGGACTCGAACCCACGACAACTGGAATCACAATCCAGGGCTCTACCAACTGAGCTATAGCCACCATTACTACTTCTTACTCACGCGGTAATATTACCACCGCAGCTCCTGCGCACAAACTTAATGGCGCGCCCGACAGGATTCGAACCTGAGACCTCTGCCTCCGGAGGGCAGCGCTCTATCCAGCTGAGCTACGGGCGCGTAGCGCCGTTGCGGGAGGGGATACTACGGATTTACGCCAATTCTGTCTAGTGCTTTTTCGCAGAAATGTTGCGTTTGATTACGCTTTGCTCACTCCCACGCACAAAAGCGCACTCCGTAGCCCCTTTTCACCGTTTATTGGCGCGTTTCTACCCGATTTTCAGCCGGATGATGTTTCTTGTGCATGCCGAAAGCGAAGTAGCACAGGCTGACGCCGGCTAAGAAAATCGCCCCGACCAGCAGGGAAATCCGCGTATCCGGGTTGATTCCCATACCGACCAGCACGCACACCAGAAAAGCGATGGTCAGATAGTTCACATACGGGAACATGATCGACTTGAAGCTGTGGTTTTTGATCGCTTCCTTGTGGGCGCGGCGGAAATAGAGTTGGCTAATTAGCACCACGAACCACGGCACCATGCCCGGCAGTACGCTGGCGCTATAGACGTAGACGAACACCTGCTCCGGATTAGGGATGATGTAGTTCAGCGCGGATCCCACCAACAGGCAGCCGATGGTGACGGCGATGCAGTTGACCGGCACGCCGCTGGCGGAAAGCTTGGTCAACGCCGCTGGCAGCTGGCGGTTCTTGGCCAGGGCGTACAGCATGCGGCCGCCGCTGTACATGCCGCTGTTGCAGCCGGAGAGCGCGGCGGTCAACACCACGAAGTTGATGATGCCGGCGGCGGCGACGATGCCAATCTTGGCGAAGGTCAGTACGAACGGGCTACCGGTGGTGCCGATGCCGTTCCACGGGAAGATGGTAACGATGACGAAGATGGCGCCGACATAGAAGATCAGGATACGCCACAGGATATTGTTGATCGCGCGTTTCAGCGTCACCTGAGGATTCTTGGCTTCCCCGGCGGTGATGCCCACCAGCTCTACCCCCTGATAGGACGCCACTACGATGCACAGCGCAAACAGGAAGCCTTTCCAGCCGCCGGCGAAGAAGCCGCCGTGCGCCGTCAGATTAGCGAAACCAACGGGTTCACCGCCGTTGCCGAAACCGAAGAAGATCACCCCCAGCCCCACCAGAATCATCACGATGATGGTGGTGACCTTGATCATGGCGAACCAGAACTCCAGCTCACCGTACAGGCGCACCGCCGCCAGGTTGGCCAGCGCCACCATCGCCACGGCGATCAGCGCCGGCACCCACTGCGGTATTTCGGGGAACCAGAACTGCACATACACCCCAATGGCGGTGATCTCCGAAATGCCGACGGCGATCCACATAAACCAATAGCCCCAGGCGGTCAGATAGCCGAAATAGGGATTCATGTATTTATGCGCGTAAACGGCGAACGACCCGGCGACCGGCTCGAGGAACAGCATTTCCCCCATCGAACGCATAATGAAGAACACGAACAGCCCGGCGATGATGTAAGCCAGCAGCACCGATGGCCCCGCCCACTTCAGCGTACTGGCCGACCCCATAAACAGGCCGACACCGATGGTGCCCCCCAGAGCGATAAGCTCGATATGCCGGGCCTCAAGGCCCCGGTGTAGCCCTTGCGGTTTCTCTTTGTGTGCCATAAATCCTCAATAATTTTTCTCGGGTTGTGTTTGCCTGCCGGCCGCTGCCGGTCGTTATTGTCATTATTAAAAGAATAAATCATCCCCTGCCGATCGGGTTGGCATCAACGGGTAGTCGGAGCGAAGTTACCGTGAGAAGAACATCGTTCAGCGCTGGCGCAACAGGCGCAGCGGCCAGGGATAATTTCCGGGCGGTATCGTTTCGCATTTCGCCGCTATAAGCAAACCGCAATTTAAAACTTTATGGAATAAATGCGGCGACGTTTAGGGCCGGGGGTTATAGATATGCGGGAGAAATGGGCAAAAACAGATTATTGGTATAGCAGACCGGGGCGGGACAACACTTTCCGCCCCGAATGAGGGGTTACATCTTGCCGCGGTAGTAGTAGCCGACAAACTTCAACAGCTTCAACTGCCGGCCGATGCGGCTGGGCTGGCTGAGCAGGCGGTAGAGCCACTCCAGGCCGAGGTTCTGCCAGACCTTGGGCGCACGCTTCACGTGCCCGGTAAACACGTCATAGGTGCCGCCTACGCCCATGTACAGCGCCTGCGGATGCACCTTGCGGCAATCGCGCATCAGAATCTCCTGCTTCGGCGATCCCATCGCTACCGTCACAATGGCGGCGCCGCTGGCGCGAATACGCTCGAACAGCGCCTCTCGCTGCTCCGGCTTGAAATAGCCGTCCTGGCTGCCCACCAGGTTGACATTCCACTGGCTGCGCAGCTTCTGCTCGGTTTCCACCAGGACTTCCCGCTTGCCGCCGACCAGAAAGACCGGCGTGCCTTCCTGCCCGGCGCGCTGCATCAAGGCTTCCCAAAGATCGGCGCCCGCGACGCGCGAAACCTCCGCCGCCGGGTATTTGCGGCGGATCGAACGCACCATGCTGATGCCATCGGCGTACTTGTACTCCGCCTCATCCAGCAACGCATGCAGCGCCTGGTCCTCTTCCGCCTTCAGGATCTTTTCCGCGTTCATCGCTACCAGCGTGCCCTGCTTTACCCGGCCGCCGTCGAACAAAAAGTCCATGCAGTGCGCCATATCGCGAAAGCCCCACAGGCTGAAACCGCGCAGCTCGTACTGCGGCACCGAAATCTTTGCTTCCATCGTTCTCATTACCCTTACAAAAGACCGCTCGCCCGAGGCGGAGACGCCGGCGCGCGAGCGCGCGTCACTCTGGCCTTGATCAACCCGGCGGTATCGAACAGCCAATACAGCAACTTCGCCAGCACCAGACAGGCGCCGAAAATAATGCAGAAGAACACCACGCGCGACACGAAGGAGTCCACCCCTTCGCGCGCCAGCACGATCATGTTGAACACCGCGCCGAAGCAGAAGCCTTGCAGGATAGCCGCCTTGTAGCGGTTCGGTTCGGTTTTGCCCAACTCGTACAGCCAGTCGAACCACTTGATGATCATGCCCACCAGAATCGCACCGAGCGGAATAAACAGCGCGCCGCCCATCACGACCAGCGAACCGATCAGCGTCGGAGAAATCGCCAGCCCGGAGTGGTTGTTCAGCACTTCCCAGGTGAAATAGTTGGCCGAGTTCAGCACCACGTCCGGCCGGCCCGGCCACAGCCAGGTTGGGATAAAGACATAGAAATCGCGCACGATCGGCGCCAGTCCCTGGAAGTCGATCTTGTCGTAATTTTGCAGCAGCAGCGCCAGGTTTTCCCACGGTGAGAAGGTATCGCGAGTCAGATAGAGGAAAGTATAAAACGCTTCCGCGCCACTGACATCCAGGCTGTAGCGCTTCAACGCCAGCCAGAACATGCCGACCACGCCGAATATGCCCGCCGCCGCCAGCATCCACAGCGTGATCCAGCCGCGCACGATGCCGATAAACAGGAACAGCGCGAAGGCGATGATGATATTGGCGCGGGTGCCGCCGACGATCACATAGGTCAGAATGCCGAACGCCACCGTCGCCACCAGGAACAAGAACCAGGCGCGCAGATCCTGTCGCAGGAAATAGACCACCAGCATGGCTGGAATGAAGAAGTAGAAGAACCGCTTAAGCGCCACGCCGGAAACGTCGCTGGAGAAGATCTGGCTGTAGGAATTGAGCTTGAACAGCAGGAAGCCGTTCTGCATGAAGAAGATCCCTACGGTGCCGATCGCCAACAGCGCCAGCAATACCCAGGTCATATGAGTCTCTACCCGGTTCATGGTGAACAGCGCCGCGCGCGGCTGAACGCACCGCTTGCGCAGCCGCGTCTTGTAAGTGACGTAATAGATGGCGTAAAACGCCGTCGCCGACAGCAGGGCGTACAGCAGGAACTCCACCGGCACCACCTCGACGTCAAACTGAAACACCAGCAGGCAGGTCAGCGGGAAGCCGAAATAAAACGTCAGCAAATACAGCAGCGAGAAGAAGACGTTGAAGTTAAAGCGCACGCGCCGAAACTCCTGGTAGGTCAGCGTCAGAATAAACGTCAGGCTGACCAGATAGACGACAAACAGGCCGCCGAATTGCGCCAACGTCATGAGTGCTCTCCCGCCGCCAACGCCAGGGCTTGCTGCCAGCCGTCGACATAGTTCGGATTGAAGAAGGCGATCGCCTGTTTATCCACCGCCGCCAGCTGGCGCTGCGCTTCGCGCACCACCGCTTCGTCCAGCGAATCACCATAGAACAACACCGGCAGGTGCTGTTCCGCCAGATCCTGCCAGAACGGGTTCTGCCGGCTGAGCACGAAAGGCACGCCGAACTGAATCAGCAGGCACAGGGTGCCGATCCCCTGCTGGCGATTGAAAATGAAATAGCCGAGATCGCAGGCGCGCAGAATATTGAGGTAATCCTCAAACGCCACCTGCTGCGTGAGCAGCTGCAGGTTTTTCTCGCCGAACAGCGGCAATCCGGCGGCGCGCACCTGCTCGATGTAGGCGTCGTTGTTGGCCGGATAGCCCATCGGCAGGATCACGCGCACGTCGGCACCAAACTGCTGATGAATAGCCTTCAGCGCTTCGATATGCCGATTGCTGCGATCGCCGGAGTTGCCCACCAGAATCGTCATCGGCCCGGCCAGATTTTTTTCGACGTGAACGTCGGTCAGCGCCGGGTCCATGCGGGTCGGGAAATACAGCAGCGAGGCCGGTACCCGCGCATGGCGCTGCTGGTAGTGAATCACGTCGCCACGAGTGGCGAACACGTTCCCCACCCGCCCCTGCGCAATGCGCCGCAGCAGATAGAACAGGCGGAATTTCCAGCTGGTGGCATCTTCATACAGATCGGCGCCCCAAATATGCCAACTGACCTGATGCGCCTTGATCTTGCTGCTCAGCAGCGCCAGCCACAGCCCCGGATTAAATTGGCCATGTAGGAAGAAACGCGCATCACGATCGGACTGGGCACAAGCGATCACCGCCGCCGCCAAACTCTTCTTGTCGGCGTAAGGCTCAATATTAAGGGCCGGAAACTCCCCCAACGCCGCCACATCCTTGGCCGCCACCATAAAATGCCGCGTCTGCTCAGCCGGCAAACGCGGCGCCAGCACGTCGTTGAAGAAGCGCAGCACCGTCTGGTTATGATGCGGGATATCGGATCCCAGAACATGAATCAGTGTGGTCATACTCGTCTACGATAAATAAGAAACACGCAGCTACAGAGCGCGAAATACACGATGTAGGTTGCCATATAGGCCTGAGCCGCTCCCAGCGCGCCGTGCAGCGGGATCAGCCAGTGCGAGAACAGCGTCAGCAGCAGAAACTGACTGACTTCTGTCAGGATATAAAAGCGCAGCGACGCTTTGGCGATCACCAGATAGCCGAACACATAAGCCCCGACTTTCAACACATCGCCCACCAGCTGCCAGGCAAATAGATCGCGCATGGCGACGAATTTGTCCGAGAACAGCAGCCAAATGGCGAAATCGCGCAGCAACCACACCGTAAAGCTCGCCGCCGCTACCGCCGGCAGCACGAATTTCAGCGAGCGCACGATCTCTCGCGAGATGGCGCCCTTATCCGTCAGCCGCGACAGCGTCGGCAGCAGATAGACGGTAAACGAGGCGGTGATAAACTGCAGATAGGCATCGGAAATGCTGCTGACGCCCTGCCAGATCCCCACCTCATCCCAACCGTAATGCGCGGCCAACAGGTTGCGCATCATCACGTAGGCCACCGGCAGCGTCACCGAGGTGATCAACGCCATGATGGTGAATTTGCCGAGGTTGCCGGCCACCGGTTTGTCCCAGCGCGGTGCCAGATAGCGCAGCGGCAGCGTTTTGCGCCGCCACAACATCAACCCTGCCGGCAACACCACCAACGCCGGTACCAGCGCCAGCCCCGCCAGCGCGCCTTCATAGCCGCCCAGCTTGAAACACAGATAGTAAGCCACCACGCCGATCAGGCTGCCGCCGATCACCGCCAGCGCATTACCCATCGCATCGCGATAGCCTTTCAGCACCGCCATAAACAGGTTGGCGTAGGCGATACCCATCTGAATGAAAGCCACGGCGCGCACCACGCCGACATAATCGGCATGCCCGAACAACCCTATGCTGATCGGCTCGGCGGCGAACAGAAACACTAGCGCCAACAAGGTCGAAAAGCCCAGCACGATGCTCGACGCGGTGCCGACCGCCAGACGCAGACGCTGCGGATCCTGGTGGTACTCCGCCACGTATTTGGTGATGCCGTTAAAAATACCCGCGCCGGACAGCACGCCCAGCACGGTAATCAACTGGCGGAAGTTACCTGCCTGCCCCACCCCGCTGGGGCCAAACGCCACCGCCAGCAGCTTCACCACCAACAACCCCACGCCGATTTTGATCAGCGTGGAGCCGGCGGTCCATATCGATGCTTTTGCCAGCGACATATCAGGCGAAGAAGCTCAGGATAGTATTGATTACCGTACGCTGATTAACATCGGACATATTGTAGAACAACGGCAAGCGCACCAGACGCGCGCTTTCCAGTGAGGTGTATCGGTCTTCGCCGGCAAAACGACCAAAACGTTCGCCGGCCGGACAATCATGCAGCGGGATATAGTGGAACACCGCCATGATCTCGGCTTCTTTCAAATAGTCGATAAATGCGGTGCGATCGTCGATATCGCGCAGCTTGATATAGAACATATGCGCGTTATGCACGCAGTCCGTCGGAATGCTCGGCAGCTCGATGCGCCCTGATCTCGCCAGCGGCAGGAAACTGTCGTGGTACTTCTGCCACAGCGACAGGCGGCGTTGATTGATGCGTTCCGCCACTTCCAGCTGGCCCCACAGGTAGGCGGCCTGCAGGTCAGACATCAGATAGCTGGAGCCGATGTCGCGCCAGGTATATTTGTCGACCTGACCACGGAAGAACTGGCTGCGGTTGGTGCCTTTCTCGCGGATGACTTCCGCCCGATCGACCAGAGCCGGATCGTTCACCAGCGTCGCACCGCCTTCGCCGCCGGCGGTATAGTTTTTGGTTTCATGGAAGCTGAAGCAGCCGATATGGCCGATGGTGCCCAATGCCTTGCCTTTGTAGGTCGACATCACGCCCTGCGCGGCGTCTTCCACCACGAACAGGTTATATTTCTTCGCCAGCGCCATGATGGTATCCATCTCGCAGGCGACGCCGGCGTAGTGCACCGGCACGATCGCGCGGGTTTTATCGGTGATCGCCGCTTCGATTTTGGTTTCGTCGATGTTCATGGTGTCCGGACGCAGGTCGACGAACACCACTTTGGCGCCGCGCAGCACAAAGGCGTTGGCGGTGGACACGAAGGTAAAGCTCGGCATGATAACTTCGTCACCCGGCTGAATATCCAGCAGAATGGCGGCCATTTCCAACGACGCGGTGCAGGAAGGCGTCAGCAATACTTTCGCGCTGCCGAAACGCTGTTCCATCCACTGCTGGCAGCGACGGGTAAAGCCGCCGTCGCCGCACAACTTGCCGCTGCCCATGGCAGCCTGCATATATTCCAGTTCAGTGCCAACAACCGGTGGAGCGTTAAATGGAATCATGTCTACCTCTGTATAACCAGTACGCGGTGCTTTCAATCACGGCACCCTGTCGTTGATAGAGTCGTAATGCGGCGATATTGCTTATCTGGGTCGCCACCCGCAGGCGCTGCATCCCCTGGCGCCGACTTTCGGCGATCGCCGCCGCCATCAGCCGAGTGCCAATGCCCCGGCCAGATGCGCCGGGGAAAGCCGCCAGCAGCCCGATACGCATTTCCTGGTCGCCCAGATTACGCAGGCTGACAAAGCCCTCTGGCCGCCCCTGTTCGTCCAGTGCCAACAGGCACTGATGATCGAAAGTGCCTAAAACGGCCTTTTCGATCCACAAAGCATAAAATCGGCCGCTGTCATCAGGTTGATACCAAGGCGCGCGAAAGCGGCTGACGGTGAACGCTTGAGCCGCAGCAGCGCGCAATGCCGGAATATCGGCCTCAGTCGCCAGGCGAGAAGTCCCAGTGCCGTCACCGGATTCATCCGCTCGTCCATCCTCGAGGGCCAAGACCAGATCGACCTCGCCTTCAACCAAACGGAATCCCAATCCAGCCAGGCCATCCACCAATGCCAATTGCTGCGCGGGGATTTTGGCCTGCACCAGGGCGTAAGCCGCAAAGTCGACCTCGGCAAGCGCCGGGGCCGGGGAAGAGAAGCTGAGTTTCGCGCTGTCTAGCGCGAAAAACTCGCTTTCCCACGCCAAAGGCTCAATAGTGGCGTGGACGCACATGCAGCAGATCCAACAAATACTTGCCGTAGCCCGTTTTGGACAATGCGGTAGCGGCGCGTTTCAGCCCCTTGTCATCCAGCCAGCCATTACGCCAGGCGATCTCTTCCAGACAGGCGATTTTAAAGCCTTGGCGTTTCTCGACCGTCTGTACGAAGCTGCTGGCTTCCAACAGACTGTCGTGCGTGCCGGTATCCAGCCAGGCGAAACCACGCCCCAACAGCTCTACGGTCAGTTCACCGCGCTCCAGGTACATCTGGTTGATGCTGGTGATTTCAAGCTCGCCGCGCTCGGAGGGCTTCACCTGCTTAGCAAACTCCACCACCTGGCTATCGTAGAAGTACAGACCGGTCACCGCCCAATCGGATTTTGGTTTCTTCGGTTTTTCTTCGATCGACAGCGCACGGAAATTGTCGTCAAACTCCACGACGCCAAAGCGCTCGGGATCCATTACCTGATAACCGAACACGGTGGCGCCTTCGGTGCGGGCCGCAACGGTTTTTAATTTCGGACTGAAAGATTGGCCGAAGAAGATGTTATCTCCCAACACCAGGCAGCAAGAATCACCGTTGATAAATTCCTCGCCGATCAGAAACGCCTGCGCCAAACCTTCCGGCTTAGGCTGCGCAGCGTAGCTGAGATTGACACCGAACTGTTCGCCGTTACCTAACAAACGTTCGAAGGACGGCAGATCTTCCGGGGTCGAGATGATCAAAATGTCACGGATCCCCGCCAGCATCAGCACCGACATCGGGTAATAGATCATCGGCTTGTCATAGATCGGCAGCAGTTGCTTGGACACGCCACGAGTAATCGGATGCAGACGCGTACCGGAACCGCCAGCCAGAATAATACCTTTCATACTTACTCCAAAACCCGCCGCGCCGCCGCAAAGCGGCGCGGCGTTAAATTAATCTGACAACCCCAAACGCTCGCCGGCATAAGAGCCGTCTTGCACCCGTCGCCACCAGGTTTCGTTAGCCAAATACCAGGCCACCGTCTTACGAATGCCGCTTTCGAACGTTT
Organism: Serratia sp. YC16; assembly: GCF_009707615.1. Lineage (NCBI taxonomy): Bacteria > Pseudomonadati > Pseudomonadota > Gammaproteobacteria > Enterobacterales > Yersiniaceae > Serratia > Serratia sp. YC16. The sequence goes on from NZ_WLYN01000005.1 coordinate 99,988, forward strand.
CCTGCGGCCGCCAGCCCAATTCACGATCGATTTTGCCGGCATCGATGGCGTAACGCATATCGTGGCCCGGGCGATCCTTGACGTAAGTGATCAGATCGCGGTAATTCGCCACGCCCTGCGGCTTGTTCGGCGCCAGTTCTTCCAGCAGATCGCAAATGGTCTGCACCACTTCGATATTCTTACGCTCGTTATGACCACCGATATTGTAAGTTTCGCCGACCACGCCTTCGGTCACGACCTGATAGAGCGCGCACGCGTGATCTTCGACATACAGCCAGTCACGCACCTGCGCACCGTTGCCGTATACCGGCAGCGGTTTGCCGGCTACCGCATTCAGGATCACCAACGGAATCAGCTTCTCCGGGAAGTGATAAGGACCGTAGTTGTTCGAACAGTTGGTGACGAGGGTCGGCAAACCGTAGGTACGCAACCAGGCACGCACCAGATGATCGCTTGACGCCTTGGAGGCGGAATACGGGCTGCTCGGCGCATACGGCGTGGTTTCGGTGAACAGATCGTCGGTGCCGTGCAGGTCGCCGTACACTTCGTCGGTGGAGATATGATGGAAACGGAAAGCCAGCTTCTTCTCCGCCGCCAACGGCTGCCAGTAGTGGCGCGCCGCTTCCAGCAGGGTATAAGTGCCGACCACGTTGGTTTCGATAAAGGCCGCTGGGCCGTCAATAGAGCGATCGACGTGGCTTTCCGCCGCCAGGTGCATCACTACGTCCGGCTGATACTGGGCAAATACCCGATCCAGCCCGGCGCGATCGCAGATGTCGACCTGCTCGAAAGCATAGCGCTCGCTCTCAGCCACCACCGCCAACGACTCGAGGTTACCGGCATAGGTCAGCTTATCCACCACCACCACGCTATCGCCGGTGGCCTCGATGATGTGCCGCACGACTGCGGAGCCAATGAAACCGGCACCACCGGTAACTAAAATACGTTTCAACGCCATACTCCTTTGGTATCAACAACCCATGTTTGTTTTACATCTTCCGGCCGGATGGCCTTGAACTGCTGGTGATCGACCAACATCACGATCACATCGGCCTGCAGCAACGCCTCAGCGATTGGCGTCAACGTCACATGGCCCGCCAGCGACTTCGGCAACTGTTCTACGTTCGGTTCCACCGCCAGCGTTTCGCCAACGTGCCATTCGGCGATCAGGTGCGCGACTTCTACCGCCGGGCTTTCACGCAGATCGTCGATATTCGGCTTGAAGGCCAGGCCGAAGCAGGCGATTGTCACCTCAGACGCACGCTTGTCGGTGGCGGCCAGGCAATCGGCCACCGCCGCTTTCACACGGTCGACTACCCACAACGGTTTACCGTCGTTCACCAGACGCGCGGTGTGGATCAAGCGCGCCTGCTGTGGGTTCTGCGCCACGATAAACCACGGATCGACGGCGATGCAGTGGCCGCCGACGCCTGGCCCCGGCTGCAGAATATTCACCCGCGGGTGGCGATTCGCCAGGCGAATCAGTTCCCAGACATTGATCCCCTGTTCGGCGCAAATCAACGACAGCTCGTTAGCAAAGGCGATGTTCACGTCGCGGAAGCTGTTTTCCGTCAGCTTGCACATCTCGGCGGTGCGCGAGTTGGTAACCACGCATTCCCCCTCGAGGAAAATCTTGTACAGCTCGCTGGCGCGCGCCGAACACTTCGGCGTCATGCCGCCGATCACGCGGTCGTTTTGAATCAGTTCCACCATCACCTGCCCCGGCAACACGCGCTCTGGGCAGTAGGCGATATTCACGTCCGCCGCTTCACCTGCCTGCTGCGGGAAGCTCAGATCGCTGCGCGCCTGCGCCAACCATGCCGCCATCTGTTCGGTGGCGCCCACCGGCGAAGTGGACTCAAGGATCACCAGATCGCCCTTTTTCAGCACCGGCGCCAGCGATTTCGCCGCCGCTTCAACAAAGGCCAGATCCGGCTCATGGTCGCCTTTGAACGGCGTAGGCACCGCGATCAGGAACGCATCGGCCGCCAGCGGTTTGGTTACTGCCTGCAGGAAACCGCCGTCGACGGCCTCCTTGACCACTTTGTCCAGATCCGGTTCGACGATGTGGATCGCACCACGGTTAATAGTATCTACCGCATGTTGGTTAACATCTACGCCCACCACTTTTTTCTTGCGGGAGGCAAACGCCGCCGCCGTTGGCAAGCCGATATAACCCAGGCCGATAACCGAAATAGTGTTAAAACTCATAGTGTCACCTGATGATTCTTTAAAGCTTCGAGGATACGCTGACAGGCATGCCCGTCACCGTATGGGTTGTGCGCCCGGCTCATCGCGTGATATTCGCTTTCGTCCGTCAACAGCCGGGTCACTGCTTCAACAATTTTGGCCACGTCAGTGCCGACCAAACGCACCGTGCCCGCATCTATCGCCTCCGGGCGTTCGGTGGTGTCGCGCATTACCAGCACCGGTTTGCCTAACGACGGCGCTTCTTCCTGAATGCCGCCCGAATCGGTGAGGATCATGTAAGCGTGAGTCATCAGATAGACAAACGGCAGATAGTCCTGTGGTTCGATCAGCATGACGTTGTCGATGCCTTTCAAAATGCGATTCACCGGTTCGCTGACGTTCGGGTTGAGATGCACCGGATACACCACCTGCACTTCCGGGTGGTTGCGGGCGATCTCCGCCAGCGCGCTGCAAATTCGCTCAAAGCCGCCGCCAAAGCTTTCGCGGCGATGGCCGGTGACCAGAATCAGTTTCTTGTCGGCGTCGAGGAACGGGTAACGCTGCGCCAGGCTAGCTCGCAATGCGGCATCGCTCATCACGCGATCGCGCACCCAGAACAGCGCGTCGATCACCGTATTGCCGGTCACGAAAATGCGGTTGTCAGGCAGCAGCTCGCGCAACAGATTTTGGCGTGAGTTCTCGGTTGGCGCGAAATGGTACATCGCCAAATGACCGGTCAGTTTGCGGTTGGCCTCTTCCGGCCAGGGAGAATACAGATTGCCGGTGCGCAGGCCGGCCTCGACATGCCCGACAGGGATGCGTTGATAGAACGCCGCCAGGCTGGTCGCCAGCGTAGTGGTGGTATCGCCGTGCACCAGCACCACGTCCGGTTTGAAATCTTCCAGCACCCCTTTCAACCCTTCCAGAATGCGGCAGGTGATCTCCGTTAGCCCCTGGCCGGGTTTCATGATGTTCAGGTCGTAATCCGGCGTGATCTCAAACAACCGCAAAACCTGATCCAACATCTCTCGATGCTGTGCCGTTACGCAGACTCTTGCGTCAAAGGCCTCGTCCTGGGCCAGTGCATGTACCAGCGGTGCCATCTTAATGGCTTCAGGCCTGGTGCCGAAAACAGTCAACACTTTCACAGCGAATCTCTTTTGGTCGGTTAATCGCAGGCCCCGCCTGCGAATGGGGCGCTCACGCGCCCTGCATCAGATTATTATATTATTTTTTTAACTACGCGGCCGACGCGCCAAGGCAACACCCGCGCCAACCAAAGCGCCCATCGCGCCCCACAGAATCAGCCAGAAGACCCGGCGTGGGCTGTCGCGTTTTACCGGCTCTTCCGGCGTACGCAAATAGCGATAGGTCTGGAACTTCTCATCCAACGTCGGGCCAACGTTCAGCGTCGCCAGCATCGCGCGGTTCTGATCGTAATCCAGATCGTAGGTCGGGCCGGAAGCCTGCAGGCCTTCCAGACGCGCCTGCAGCATTGGCCGGCCCAGCAGGAACAGATCCGAATCCGGCAGTTGTTCGGCCGGGGTGTCGGTTTGTGTACGGCTGATCCCCTGGCTCTCGGCAATTTTCAGCGCCTGCTGCGTGGTGTTCAGCTCACGCTTGTAAACCGACTCCGCCACCGCTTCCTGGCGCTTGACCTGCGCCTTCATCGAGGTGGTGCGGGCGGCCCAGGCGCCCTGAATTTCTTCGTTCAGGTGCAGGGCCGCGCGGTGGCTGGCGAAGGCCACGTATTGGCGCAGCAGACGGTTGGCGTCCGCAGCGGTTTCCGCCGTCAGCTTCACGCCGTCGTTCGGCACTTTCTTGTCGTCGCGCGGCGTGAACAGGATGTTGTTGATCAGCTCGTCGAGCAATGCCGCATCGGCGCGGGCATCCCCTTCCTGACGCTGCTTGTAGTAATCGCTCTGCAGCCAGAAATCGCGACGCGTATCATAAGCCGCCAGCTGCATGATGAACTCATTGTATGCTTCGTCCGCGATGCTCGGCTGATCGCCGGCCGTCGCCGGCAGCGTGCGCACGTCCAGATTACGCAGGAACTGCTGCTGCGAGTAGTAACCGCCCAGCGCATTCACCGTAGGTCTGTCGGTGATTGCGGTGGCGCTCCACTCTTGCTTAACCAGATAAGAGACGATCAGCGCGACCGCCGCGAACAGCACCGCAATGCCGATAATCCACGGTTTGCCGCGCCACAGGGTACAGCACAGGCCGCGGATATCGAGTTCGTTATCCACCGCCGGGGTATGCTTGTCAGACGTTGTTTCTGGATTCATCACAGCCAAAAAGCCTCTGGTCTCTGGTTAAGGTACTTGCTTGTTATCGCCCGAACGCCGCAACCGGCGCTTGATACGCTTAATGTACCGCGCAACACGCCAGGCGCGCTTGATGCAGTAACCATACAGGAAGAAAGCAAGCAAGAATAATGCCAACATAACCCACTCAGGGATAAAAGTCAGGCGTTCGCCAATCACGCCAACCGCCGCCAGCAATGCGGCCGCCAGGGTGATCAACACGAAAGCCTGCCGCGGCGTAAAGCCGGCGCGCATGATCAGGTGGTGAATATGTTGACGATCGGGAGAGAAGGGGCTCATCCCCTTGCGTAAACGACGATACATGATTGCTATCATGTCCATCAGCGGAATAGCGATGATCCACAGCGCGGTCACCGGGTTAATCGAGTGTGCCTTTCCCTGCGAGCTTTGCAGCAGCAGCCAAATGGCGGTAAAGCCGATCAGGGTACTGCCAGCATCCCCCATGAACACCTTATAGCGACGGCCGAGGATACCGAGGTTGAGCAAAATATAGGGAACGATGGTGGCGATCATCGCGAAACACCAGAACGCCAGCTCATGATGGCCGCTCAGGTACAGCAACAGGCCCAGCGCGCCGAAGGAGACACACGACAGCCCTCCCAGCAGGCCATCGATGCCGTCAACCATGTTGAAGGCGTTGATCGCCGCCCAGACCGCGAACAGCGTCACCAGATAACCGAACGGCCCCAGCAGCATCTCCCAGTCGCCCAGCACATGGCCGAAGCTGCGCAGGTACAGCCCGGCGAAGACCATCATGGCGATGCCGACCAACGCCTGCACCAGGGCGCGAATTTTAACGCTGATGTCGAAACGATCGTCGAGCGCCCCCACAAACACCAGAATGCCGGCGCAGGTAAGATAAAGCTTGGTGTGCGCGATAGGTTGTTCGGAAATCCAAAACGCGAAGCACAACCCGGCATAAACGGAAATACCGCCGACCAGCGGAATCAGCCCCTGATGGCGTTTGCGATAATTGGGTTTATCTACCAGACCAATACGTTTTGCCGCCTTGCGGGCAACAAAGAGAAAAGCCAAAGAAAACAGGAAAACAAATAGAATTTCAGTACTCATAGTGAGTAAGTTCACAGTTAACAGATCTCTGTAGAAGATAAGGCAGCTTACCACGGGCAATAGCTTGTGCCATCGGCCCCCGCCACCTTTCGGTCATTTCCTATGACAACGGTGATTCATGCCTATTTTCTTCGCTTCGGCTGACAAAATGACAGCAGCAAAGCCGATCGGCGCAAAACCGACCGACAAACAAGATGAATTCTCAATAAGTCGAGGAAACAACTTACTTTTCCATTACTGCTACTTATCGTATCCGCCAAAAGCGAAAAACGCCACGACTAGGCGTGGCGTTCAGCGAATTTTTTAACGAATTATGAGCGTTTCATCATATCGAAGAATTCATCGTTGGTTTTGGTCATCGCCAACTTATTAATGAGGAACTCCATCGCGTCAATCTCACCCATCGGGTGAATGATTTTGCGCAGGATCCACATTTTTTGCAGCTCTTCGGAGGTGGTGAGCAGCTCTTCTTTACGGGTACCGGAACGGTTGTAATCGATCGCAGGGAATACGCGTTTCTCGGCGATTTTACGCGCCAGGTGCAATTCCATGTTGCCGGTGCCTTTAAATTCTTCGTAGATCACTTCGTCCATCTTCGAACCGGTATCAACCAGCGCAGTCGCGATGATGGTCAGGCTGCCGCCCTCTTCCACGTTACGCGCCGCACCGAAGAAACGCTTCGGACGGTGCAGGGCGTTGGCGTCCACACCACCGGTCAGCACCTTGCCGGAGGCCGGTACCACGGTGTTGTAGGCGCGCGCCAGACGGGTGATGGAGTCGAGCAGAATGATAACGTCTTTCTTGTGTTCAACCAGGCGCTTGGCCTTCTCGATCACCATTTCGGCCACTTGCACGTGACGCGAAGCCGGCTCGTCGAAGGTCGAGGCGATCACTTCGCCTTTCACCAGACGCTGCATCTCGGTCACTTCTTCCGGACGCTCGTCGATCAGCAGCACCATCAGCACGCAGTCTGGGTGGTTGTAGGCGATGCTCTGCGCGATGTTCTGCAGCAGCATGGTTTTACCGGCTTTCGGCGGTGCCACGATCAGGCCACGTTGGCCGCGGCCAATCGGCGCCGCCAGATCCAGTACGCGCGCCGTCAGGTCTTCGGTAGAGCCGTTGCCGCGCTCCATCCGCAGACGTGAATTGGCGTGCAGCGGCGTCAAGTTCTCGAACAGGATCTTGCTGCGGGCGTTTTCCGGCTTGTCGTAGTTGACTTCGTTGACTTTCAACAGGGCAAAATAGCGCTCGCCTTCTTTTGGCGGACGAATCTTACCGGAAATGGTGTCACCTGTGCGGAGGTTGAAACGGCGGATTTGGCTAGGGGATACATAGATGTCGTCGGGACCGGCGAGGTAGGAACTGTCTCCAGAGCGGAGGAAACCGAATCCATCCTGCAATATCTCGAGCACGCCGTCGCCGAAGATATCTTCTCCGCTTTTCGCATGTTGCTTCAGAATGGAGAAGATAATGTCCTGCTTGCGCATGCGGGCAAGGTTTTCCAGCCCCATATTTTCGCCGAGAGTAATCAGCTCAGAAACCGGCGTATTCTTTAATTCGGTAAGATTCATAATGGTGGGTTCTTAAACTCGGGGTATGTCTCGAACTTGTATCGTGAATGGTATGGCAGCGAAATGCGTGCCTGTCTACTGGACGTTCGATCACCGGGCGCAGAGCCGTCGCGGTAAGAAATGGCTTACATCGGGCGTACGCATTGACGGTTGAAGATCGAAGGTACCTTAAAAATGATTTTGCAAAACCGTTTGATTGCCAAAACACGGGCTGAGTTCAGTTTACTTTCAACGCCAGTGGTTCAACACAGAGTATAGCTTTAGATTCAAACTCTTTAGATTTAAAACTTCGGGCAAGTTCTATATGCAGTGTGGTTAAACTTAACACGCTTCTTGGCAGGCGTCTAGCGGTGAATTGAACATCACCGCCAGCCGCCTGATATGGGGCTTCCCGCCCGATTACAGATTCGCGTTCAGGAAATCTTTGAGCTGACCTTTGGACAACGCGCCCACCTTGGTCGCGGCCACTTCACCGTTCTTGAACAGCAACAGCGTAGGGATGCCACGGATACCGTACTTAGGCGCGGTAGCCGGGTTCTGATCGATATTCAGCTTGGTGATGGTCAGCTTGCCTTCGAACTCTTCGGCAATCTCATCCAGAATCGGAGCAATCATCTTGCACGGCCCACACCATTCAGCCCAGAAATCGACCAGGATCGGCCCTTCCGCTTTCAGCACATCGGCTTCGAAGCTGCTGTCAGTCAGGTGAATAATTTTATCGCTCATGTTCTACTCCACAGGATTATGTCTACCTTGTTGGTGTAGCATTAACCAACTCAAGGTGATTTTATTGCACCGCGTTTATTTCAACGGATGTGCTTTCGTAAAGCAATAGTTAGCTGATATTCTACCACACTATGAGCAAAACACACTTGACCGAACAGAAGTTTTCCGACTTCGCCCTGCACCCGTTAGTCCTTGAAGCCCTTGAGAAAAAAGGGTTTCACAATTGCACGCCCATCCAGGCGTTAGCATTGCCGCTCACGCTCTCCGGGCGTGACGTTGCAGGTCAGGCGCAAACCGGTACCGGAAAGACGCTGGCGTTTTTGGCGTCTACTTTTCACTATTTGCTGACTCACCCGGCGAAACAGGATCGCCAGACCAATCAGCCGCGCGCCTTGATCATGGCGCCTACGCGTGAACTGGCGGTGCAAATCCACTCCGATGCGGAAGCTCTCTCCCAGACCACCGGCCTGAAACTGGGCCTGGCCTACGGCGGCGACGGCTACGACAAACAGCTGAAAGTGCTGGAAAGCGGCGTGGATATTCTGATTGGCACCACCGGCCGTTTAATCGATTACACCAAACAGAACTATGTCGATCTCGGCGCGATGCAGGTTGTCGTGCTGGATGAAGCCGATCGCATGTACGATCTGGGCTTTATCAAAGACATCCGTTGGCTGTTCCGTCGCATGCCTGCGGCCGATCAACGCCTGAACATGCTGTTCTCCGCCACCCTGTCCTATCGCGTACGCGAGCTGGCCTTCGAGCAGATGAACAACGCCGAATATGTTGAAGTGGAACCGGAACAGAAAACCGGCCACCGCATTAAAGAAGAGCTGTTCTACCCGTCCAACGAAGAAAAAATGCGTCTGCTGCAGACGCTGATCGAAGAAGAGTGGCCGGATCGCGCCATCATCTTCGCCAACACCAAGCACCGCTGCGAAGACATCTGGGGCCACCTGGCCGCCGACGGTCACCGCGTCGGCCTGCTGACCGGTGACGTGGCGCAGAAAAAACGCCTGCGCATCCTCGACGACTTCACCAAGGGCAACCTCGATATCCTGGTCGCCACCGACGTCGCCGCGCGCGGTCTGCACATCCCTGCCGTCACGCACGTTTTCAACTACGATCTGCCTGACGACTGCGAAGACTACGTGCACCGCATCGGCCGTACCGGCCGCGCAGGCGCCAGCGGTCACTCCATCAGTCTGGCTTGTGAAGAGTACGCGCTCAACCTGCCGGCGATCGAGACCTATATCGACCACAGCATTCCGGTGAGCAAGTACAACAGCGATGCGCTGCTGACCGATCTGCCGGCGCCGAAGCGCCTGTCGCGTCCGCGCGGCGGCAACGGCCCACGTCGCAACTCCGCGCCTCGTCGCGGCGGCGCGCCGCGCAACAACCGTAAACGTTCGAGCTGATCGCCATGCTCAGTTCCAGCACGCTTTATGCTGCCATCGATCTCGGCTCCAACAGCTTCCATATGCTGGTGGTGCGCGAGGTGGCCGGCAGCATTCAGACTCTGGCGCGGATCAAGCGCAAAGTGCGCCTGGCGGCCGGGCTGGATCAGAACAATCACCTGTCGCATGAGGCCATGCAGCGCGGCTGGCAGTGTCTTCGGCTGTTCTCCGAACGCCTGCAGGACATTCCGCGCGAGCAAATCCGCGTTGTCGCCACCGCCACGCTGCGTCTGGCGTCCAACGCCGATGAGTTTCTGCAGGCCGCCGAGCACATCCTCGGCTGCCCGGTACAGGTGATCAGCGGTGAAGAAGAGGCGCGGCTGATTTATCACGGTGTCGCACACACCACCGGCGGGCCGGATCAGCGGCTGGTCGTCGATATCGGCGGCGGCAGCACCGAACTGGTCACCGGCACCGGCGCGCAGGCATCGCAGCTGTATAGCCTGTCGATGGGCTGCGTCACCTGGCTGGAACGCTACTTCAGCGATCGCAACCTCGCGCAAGAAAACTTCGAGCGCGCCGAACAGGCCGCGCGCGAAATGGTGCGGCCGATCGCGCCACAGCTGCGCCAGCAGGGTTGGCAGGTTTGCGTCGGCGCTTCCGGCACCGTGCAGGCGCTGCAGGAGATCATGGTGGCGCAAGGCATGGATGAGCGCATCACCCTGGCCAAATTGCGCCAGCTGAAACAACGCGCCATTCAGTGCGGCAAGCTGGAAGAGCTGGAGATAGAAGGGTTAACGCTGGAGCGCGCGCTGGTGTTTCCAAGCGGCCTGTCCATTCTGCTGGCCATCTTCCAGGAGCTGGGCATCGAGAGCATGATGCTGGCCGGCGGGGCGCTGCGCGAAGGCCTGGTTTACGGCATGCTGCATCTGCCGGTGGAACAGGATATCCGCATTCGCACTATCCGCAACCTGCAACGTCGTTACCTGATCGATACCGAGCAGGCCGAACGCGTCAGCCAGCTCGCCGCCAACTTCTCGCAGCAGGTCGCCAACGAGTGGCAGTTGGATGCGCGATGTCGCGAGCTGCTGCACAGCGCCTGTCTAATCCACGAGCTCGGCCTCAGCGTCGATTTCAAGCAGGCGCCGCAACATGCCGCCTACCTGATTCGCCACTTGGATCTCCCCGGCTTTACCCCGGCGCAGAAAAAACTGCTGGCCACCCTGCTGCAAAACCAGAGCAACACCCTCGACCTGTCGCTGTTGAACCAGCAAAACGCCCTGCCGCCGCGCACCGCGCAGCGTCTGTGCCGCATTTTGCGCCTGGCGATCATCTTCGCCAGCCGCCGCCGCGACGACACGCTGCCGGCGGTGCGTTTACGCGCCAATCAGGATGATGAACTGACGGTGATCTTGCCGCCAGGCTGGCTGGAACAGCATCCGCTGCGTGCCGAAGCGCTGGAGCAGGAAAGCCACTGGCAGAGTTACGTCCACTGGACGCTGCGGCTGGAAGAGCAACGTTGAAATGACAAGGGCGCGATGAGCGCCCTTTCTTTTTAATTCCCGCCTTTGGCCTTGGCCAGCTGGGCGCGGATGTTGGCCAGATGGCTCTGTCCCTTCTGCATCCGCTCCTGCGGGCTCACCACTTTACGCTCGGTTTCCCATGCCAGATCGTCCTGCGGCAATTCCAGCAGGAAGCGGCTCGGCTCCGGCCGCACCAGCTCGCCGTACTGGCGGCGCTCGCGGCACAGGGTGAAAATCAGTTCTTTTTGCGCACGAGTGATCCCCACATAGGCCAGACGCCGCTCTTCATCGACATTGTCTTCATCGATACTGCTCTGGTGCGGCAGCAGGCCCTCTTCCATGCCCACCAGGAACACGTAAGGGAACTCCAGCCCCTTGGAGGCGTGCAACGTCATCAGCTGCACCTGATCCAATTCTTCTTCGCTTTCACCTCGCTCCATCATGTCGCGCAGGGTGAAGCGGGTCACGACCTGGGTCAGCGTCATCGGCTCGTCCAGATCGTTGCCCTCCAACATCTCCGTCATCCAGCCGAACAGCGTATTGACGTTCTTCATTCGCATTTCGGCGGCCTTCGGGCTGGGCGAGGTTTCAAACAGCCAGCTCTCATAATCCACGCCGCGGATCAGATCGCGCACCGCCGCCACCGGCTCACGCTCCGCCTGCTGGGCGATGCCGCCCAGCCAGTGGGTGAAACGCTGCAGCGATTCCAGCCCGCGCCCGGTCAGGTGCTGGCTCAGCCCCAGATCGAAGCTGGCATGGAACAAACTCTTGTTGCGCTGGTTGGCCCACTCGCCGAGCTTCTGCAGCGTCGCCGGGCCGATCTCGCGCTTGGGAGTATTGACGATACGCAGGAAGGCGCTGTCGTCCTCCGGGTTGGTCAGCACGCGCAGGTAGGCCAGCAAATCCTTGATCTCGGGGCGAGAGAAGAACGACGTACCGCCGGAAATCTTGTACGGGATGCGGTTCTGCATCAGCATCTTTTCAAACACCCGCGACTGATGATTGCCGCGGTACAGAATCGCATAGTCGCCGTAATTGGTCTTTTTCACGAAGTGGTGGGCGATAAGCTCCCCCACCACGCGCTCGGCTTCGTGATCCTCGTTATTGGCGGTCACCACCTTCAGCTCTTCGCCATACCCGAGTTCGGAAAACAGCCGTTTTTCAAACACGTGCGGGTTATTGGCGATCAGGATGTTGGCAGCCTTCAGAATGCGCTCGCTGGAGCGATAATTTTGCTCCAGTTTGATCACCTGCAGCGCCGGGAAATCTTCCTTCAACAGCACCAGGTTCTGCGGCCGCGCGCCGCGCCAGGAGTAGATCGACTGATCGTCGTCGCCCACCACGGTAAAGCGCGCGCGGTTGCCCACCAGCAGCTTCACCAGCTCGTACTGGCTGGTGTTGGTATCCTGATACTCATCCACCAGCAGATAGCGGATGCGCTGCTGCCAGCGTTCGCGCACCTCTTCGTTGCGTTGCAGCAACAGCGTCGGCAACAGGATCAGATCGTCGAAGTCCAGCACATTGCACGCCCGCATATGGGCGTGGTACAGCCCGTAGCAGTGGGCGAACAGCTTGTCGCGCTCCGAGCGCGCCAGCTCCGCCGCACGCTGGGGATCGATCAAGTCGTTTTTCCAGTTGGAGATGGTCGAGATCAGCTGCGCCACCAGCGTTTTGTCACTCTCCAACCACTTTTCGGTCAGCTCTTTCAACAGCGCCAGCTGATCCTGGTCGTCGAACAGCGAGAAGTTGGACTTCATTCCCAGCGCCACGTATTCCCGTTTGATGATCTCCAGCCCCAGGGTATGGAAGGTGGAAATCATCAGCCCTCGCGCCTCTTTGCGGCCCAGGGTTTGCGACACGCGCTCTTTCATCTCGCGCGCGGCCTTGTTGGTGAAGGTCACGGCGGCGATATGCCGCGCCTGATAGCCGCAGTGGTGGATCAGGTGAGCTATCTTGTTAGTGATAACGCGCGTCTTGCCGGAACCGGCGCCGGCCAACACCAGGCAGGGCCCGGTAACGAATTCGACGGCTTGTTGTTGGCTGGGGTTTAATCGCATGGTGCTGACTTGCTCGACTGTAAAACGTGGAAGGGAATTGTAGCAGAAAGCGCCGATGAGATTTAGCGGGTATAATCAGCGCAATTTTCGCATCGACAAAGGCATTACCATGGCAAAAACGGCGTGCGCCCTGCACATTCTGGTAGACAATGAAAAGCTGGCCAACGAGCTGCTGGCCAAGCTGAAGCGCGGCGTCAGCTTCGACACGCTGGCGCGCAAATACTCGAGCTGCCCGTCAAAACGCAACGGCGGCTCGCTGGGCGAATTCAACAAGGGCGCGATGGTCCCGGCGTTCGACAAAGCGGTGTTCAGCATTCCGCTGCTCAAACCCTACGGCCCGGTCAAAACCCAGTTCGGTTACCACATCATCAAGGTGCTGTACCGCAACTAGGGGGCCTGCGCCCCCTGCTGCGAATTACTGCGCGCTGGCGTCCGTCGCCGGCACAGCCACCGCGGTGTCGGCCGGTTTGGCTTCTTCCGTCACCACCGCCGGCGCCGGCATCATGATGCCGTCATAGGTTTCCTGCAGCTGCTTCATGCTCATTTCCGGCTCGCCCTTCGGCTGCAACAGCACCAGCGTCGCCTCCTGAGACAGCTGCAGCTTCAGCGCCTGATTCAGCGTATCCAGCGTCAGGCTGGACAAGAACTCCTGGCGCAGCTTCTGATACAGCTCCGGCGCGATATCCACCACCCCGCTCTGCTGCGAACGCAGGCGCTGGCTCATCAGCACGTCGGTGTCGGTGCGAGCGTAGGTGGCGAACAGCTTGCTCAGCTGATCGTTTTTCTGCGCCAGCAGCGCATCGAATTCCTCTTTCGACAGGCCGTTGTCACGTACGTTGGCCAGCTCGCGGGCGATAAAGCCCAGGCTGCCGTTCAGGTTGTTGTTCGGCGTATCCAGGTGGATGGCGCACTGCCCGCGCTGGTACTGCACGCGGCAGTCAAAGCCCAGATGCAGGTTCTTCTGGTCGCTTTTTTCCAGCGTTTGCTGGAGATGCCAGAACAACGCCTCGCGGGCGAGATCGCCACGCCAATAGCGGAGCAGGCTCTGCGAATCGCGAATTGGGTGCCACGGCGAATCCCACATGATCGACAGCGTATCCTGTTTCACCTGCTCGCTGATCAGGCTCACCGGCTGCTGCGGCAGCGGCGTCAGGGTCGGCATCGGGGCCGGGGTTTCACGCTTGCCTTGCAGCGGCGAGAACGCCTTGTTGATCTGCTCGCCCAGGCTGCGGCTGTCGACTTTGCCGACCACGAACAGCGTCATGGCGTCCGGGGTATACCACTGCTGATAGAATTTCTTCAGCTGTTCGAGATTGACCGGCCGTTTCGCCGGCTGCGCCGGATCGTGCGCCAGCAGCGTCGAGCCTTTCAGGCGGTAACGCCACCAGGCGTCTTTGGTATTGGGCGGGAACGTGCCGACCGGATTGATGCTGGAGTTCATCACCGCATGCACCGTATGCTCGTCGATCGCCAGTTTGCCGGTGGTGTCCGCCAGCCAGGCCAGCGCTTCCTTCAGCAGGTCGGGCCGGTTGTTCGGCAGGCTGAGGTTATACATGGTGAAGTCATACGAGATGATAGCCGGCGGCAGCGGCCGCTCGTTATCCACGCTCTGTTGCCACAAGGCGCGCAGCTGCGGCGCGGTGAAGCTTTCGCTACGTGCCAACGCCAGCCGCGGCAGCAAGTGGGCGAAGCCGGTCTGTTGAGAAGACTCCACCAAAGAGCCGGTATTGACGATCAGCCGTAGTTCGACGCGGTCGCTCGGCCGCTGCGGCGTATCGAGAATCTGCCATGAAAACCCGTTGGCCAACGCCCCCTGCTGCCAGGCAGGATCGGGTTGTAGTGCTTCAGCCTGCACGCTGCTACTGGCTGCAGCCAATAGCAGCCCACCAACTATAAGATGAATTCTGGTGCCCTGCATGTGAACCCCTACTTAATGACTATCCAATTTCTTATGCAAATGCGTGTATTCCATTCAATGGAATCATAAAAATACGCCCTGAGTTTCACAGTGGGGCGGAAAGCAGAAAGTGTACCATCGTGTTAGACCGCGCGCCTTTGCGGATGTCACTCATTAGGGTGAAAAATAATGGATAGCGGGGTTTTTAATGCAAGAAATCGTTACGAGGCAGGGATAGAACCTCACCGGCCGCGGCTGCGGCCGGTGATTTACCGCCGATATCAGGCGGAAGGCAGCGTTTTGTCCGCGCCGGCGTTTTTGTTGTTCAGCGTGTCTTTCAGCTGTTGCTCATCCAGCTGATTACACCATTTCGCCACCACCACGGTCGCCACGCCATTGCCCACCAGGTTGGTCAACGCGCGGGCCTCCGACATAAAGCGGTCGATGCCGAGGATCAGCGCCAGGCCGGCCAACGGCAGGTGGCCGACGGCGGAGATGGTGGCGGCCAACACGATAAAGCCGCTGCCGGTCACGCCCGCTGCCCCTTTGGAAGAAAGCAGCAGCACCACCAGCAAGGTAACCTGATGCATGATGTCCATATGGGTGTTGGTCGCCTGCGCGATAAACACCGCGGCCATGGTCAGGTAGATCGAGGTGCCGTCCAGGTTGAAGGAGTACCCGGTCGGGATCACCAGGCCCACCACCGATTTCTTGCAGCCCAGCTTCTCCATTTTATCCAGCATGCGCGGCAGCGCCGACTCGGACGACGATGTCCCCAGCACGATCAGCAGCTCTTCTTTGATGTAGTTGACGAATTTGAAGATGCTGAAGCCGTTGGCGCGGGCGATGCTGCCCAACACCACCACCACGAACAGGATACAGGTGATATAGAAGCACACGATCAGCTGGCCGAGTTGCACCAGCGTGCCGACGCCATATTTACCAATGGTAAACGCCATGGCGCCGAAGGCCCCCAGCGGCGCCAGGCGCATGATCATGTTGATGATGCCGAAAATCACCCGCGAGAAGCTGTCAATCACGTTGAAGATCAGCTGCCCTTTCTCGCCCAGACGATGCAGAGCGAAGCCGAACAGCACCGCGAACAGCAGCACCTGCAGAATGTTGCCGCTGGCGAACGCGCCGATCACGCTGCCGGGGATGATATCCAGCAGGAACGGAATGATGCCCTGCTGCTGCGCCTGCTCGGCATAGACCGCCACCGCTTTGGCGTCCAGCGTGCCGGGATCGACGTTCATGCCGGCGCCCGGTTGCACCAGGTTGACTATCACCAGGCCGATAATCAGCGCAATGGTGCTGACGATTTCAAAATACAGCAGCGCGATGGCGCCGGTGCGCCCCACCGCCTTCATGCTTTCCATACCGGCGATACCGGTCACCACGGTGCAGAAGATCACCGGGGCGATAATCATCTTGATCAGTTTGACGAAGCCATCGCC
Organism: Serratia sp. YC16; assembly: GCF_009707615.1. Lineage (NCBI taxonomy): Bacteria > Pseudomonadati > Pseudomonadota > Gammaproteobacteria > Enterobacterales > Yersiniaceae > Serratia > Serratia sp. YC16. The sequence goes on from NZ_WLYN01000005.1 coordinate 116,204, forward strand.
CAGGGGTTTCATTTGGGCGCCGAGGTCAGGGTAGAAGTGGCCAAGCAGGATACCCAGCGTGATCGCCGTCAGCACCTGAAAATAGAGGCTCTTAAAAATCGTTGTTTTCATATGAACATCCTATGGGGGGAAGACACGCACCAGGCAGCAGTCTAAAAATCCAGCCTGTTCATTGCTTGCGCGGAAAATAACACCCACTTAACAACATGGAAATAATTTGTTGCACCCCAGCCTCGGGGTTGATGTGAATTTAAGAGCTGAAACGCGTCAGTCCGGGTGCAAAGCTGAAAATTGCGTAAGCCTATGTTTGCACTAACGCAAAAGAGGTAGGGAGAGAATGGCGGTTTTCGGACAGGGAAAAGTACCGGAAAGGTAACGCGGCGCTCAAGGCGCCGCGCGGCAAAACTCGGCTTCGAAGGCTTCGCGCGGCAGCGGCCGGGCGAACAGGAACCCTTGCCCGCTGCGAATGCCGTGCCTCAGCAGCCAGTCGCGCTGCTCGGCGTTTTCCACGCCTTCGGCCATCACCGGCAGCGCCAGCACTTCGGAGATCGAACTGACGATGCGCACCATCGCATCGTCGGCCGGCAGCCCCTGAATGAAGCTGCGGTCGATTTTAATCAAATCGATCGGCAGGGATTTCAACCGGTTCAGGTACTCCAGGCTGGAGTAGCCCATGCCGAAGTCGTCCAGCGCGATCGACAGCCCCAGATCGTGCAGCTCGCGCAGCAGCGCCAGCGCGCGGTCGAGATCGTCGATGCGTACCGTCTCGGTGATCTCCAGCAGCAGCTTGCGCGGATCGATCCGATACTGCGCCAGCAGACTTTTCAGATGCGGGACGAACGCCTCGTCCTGCATCTGAATGCCGGAAACGTTGACCGCCAGCGGCAGCGCAATGCCGCGCTGCTGCCAGTCCGCCAGGATACGGCAAGACTCTTCCAGCACCCAGTTGCCGAGGGGCACGATCACGCCCAGCTCTTCCGCGAGCGGGATGACGTCGGCCGGCAGGGTATAGCTGCCGTCGTACTGCTGCCAACGCAACAGCGCTTCGGCGCCGATCACCTCATTGGATTGCATGTCGATCTGCGGCTGCAGGAACAGCGTGAAATGCCGCTGTTCAATGCCGTGCAGGATCTCGCTCTCCTGCGTCAGCCGCTTCTGCGTGCGCTCCGTCAGGCTGGGTTCGAAGAACAGGATCTGATTTTTTCCTTCGCGGTGCGCGGACATCATCGCCGAGGTAGCGCTGCGCAGCAGCTGTTCCGCGCTCTCCTCCTGATTTAGGTAGTGCGCGATGCCGATGCTGGCGTTAGGCCGCAGCGCCAGGCCTTCCAGCGTCAACGGCGCGTTGATCTCCGCCATGATGCGCCGCGCCAGCTGCATGGCGTGGAACGGCCGCTCGATGCCCTTGGCCAGGATGGCGAATTCGGTATTGCTCAGCTGCGCCAGCACGCCGTTTTCGTCGATGCAGCCGCGCAGTTTCTTCGCCAGCGCCAACAGCAGGGCTTCACGCATCGCCGGGCTCATCACGCCGGAGGCCTCGTGCAACGTCTCGATGCCGATCACCAGCAGATTAAAACGTTCAGGGCGCAGGCTGGAGGCGATATGCTGTTCCAGCAGCGCGTTCAAGAGCACCGCATTCGGCAGTTCGGTCACCGGGTGACGGGTGCTGAGGCGGCTCATGTCGGCATGCGCCTTGGCCAGCGTCTGTTGATTGCGGTTGTAGTTGCGCACCAGCAGGCCGAGCTCGTCGTCCTGATGCAGCGCCGGCAGCATCAGCTGGTGATAAGGCGCTTCGTCCTGCGAGATGTTTTCCAGCTCTTTGGCCATCGCGCGCAGCGGATGCACCATCAACCGGTTCATGCACCAGGTGATGGCCACCGACAGGATCAGCGCCAGCAGCAGGTACGTCGACAGCATGGTCGACAAAATGCTGAGGATAAACTGATACATGCGGAACGAATCGGCCTGCAGCACCAGATAAGCCAGCGGCTGCTGGTTGGCCGGCACCCGCTCCAGCGAATAAAGCGGCACGGAAATTTGGATAGGCAATTCAAACAGCCGGGCGATCAGCGTCGGCACCGGCCGCTCCGGCGGAAAATTGGCATGCAGCGCCTGAAACTCATTCGGCAAGACAATATCCGCCCGGCTCAGAATGCCGACCGGCAACAGCGTGTTCAGCACCTTTTTGGCTTCCGGCACGTCCATGCGCAGCACCGCTTCCGCCAGTGGCTGGCGCACGGAGTGGGCGATATTCTCCAGTTGCTGGGCGTAGTCATCCCTGCGCTGCTGCACAAAGTGGAATAACTGGATCACGATAAAAATGCAGATCGTGACCAGCGCCACGCCGGACACCGTCGCCATCTGCTTAATCGTTAACGAACGCCTGACCCGCAAACCTGCTCTCCGTAAAATCGGGCTGAAACAAAAAAGGGGGCTGACTCTTACCCGCCCCCTCGAACCGGGCTGAGTATACTCGATCATCGGCTGTTTTTATCTGGCTATGCCGCAGGCAGAACCAAGAAAATCGCGGGTTTCAGTCTTTTCCTAAAGCGGACAAACGCAACCCGGACACAGGGTAACAAAACTCCCCGGTGTCCGACACTCCGAATCTTCCCCCTCCCGGCTACTTGAAGTCGGCGTATGGCGTCAGCGGCTGCGGCGGCAAATCGAGATCCCCCTGCCAGCCGGCCAGCGAATAGCGCAGATAAATTAATGCGTGGCTCGGCGTATAGTCTTTCGCCTGCTGGATATCGATGCCGGCGCCGAGCGTCCAGTGCGAACTGAGGCGGCGTTCGACGATCGCCCGCAGGGTATAGCCGACGCCGCTCGAGGAACTGCCGTCCTCGACGGCGAACTTGTCGGGCAGCGAGTCCGGGATCAGGCCCTGCAGCGGATAGCGGCGCTGGCTGTCGGTTTTTGAATGGGACAACGACACCGAACCACCCAGCTCCCACGACCAGTTCTCGGTGCGCTGGCGGTAGTTGACCGGCAGTGACAGCGACAGATATTGCTGCGGGCTGTAATAGCCGCCCTGTCCCAGCGAATAGCCGCTCAAATCCTTCTGATAGTGCCACAGCATGGTATTGAGCCCGACGCTCAGACGGCGATTGTCTTCGTTGATCAGCTTGTAGTAATAGCCGGCCATCAACCGCTGCCGCTGGTTGTCCGCCACGTTCTTGCCGGTAATCTGGTGCGCGCTGAGATCGGCCCAGACGCCGTTCGCCTCGCCGCGATCGTAGCTGGCGCTCAGGCTGACGCCGGTGGCGCGCACGCCGCCCCAGGTGACGCCGGTATTCGGGTCTTTGGCGCCGCCGAACGCCAGCAGCGAGCTGGAGATCGGCCGCCGCGAAGCCGCCAGCGTCCAGCCGATGTGGTTCCAATCGCCGCTGTAGGCCAGGCCGCCGGTCCAGTCGACCACCTCAAAACCCATCGGCGTCGTGCCGATGTCGGCGGCCCAGCGATCGTTTTTCCAGCCGGCCGCCACGCTGGTACCGGTGGTTTTCTGGTGTTCATCGCCGCGGCACCCTTGCGTGTGGCAGGTGCCGAAGGTCTCGTAGTATTTGCCGCTGCCGTCGGTCGAGAAGCGGCCGGCATCCAGCTGCACGGTGTCGGTGCGCAAGAAGGCGCGCCCGTCATACAGCGGCATGTCCATCTGCAGCATGGTGTCATGCGCGTTGAAATCGGAAATGCCGCCGGTGCCGCTCGAGCGCCAGTAATCGTGATCGAGCGTGACGTTCACGTCTTGCTGTCGATACAGATCCGCCGCGTCGGAGCGGATGCCGCGTTTCAGCCAGTCGTCGCTCGGATTATTGCGCGTCAAATAGGTGTAACTGTCATTGTCCTGCGGCAGCGTCGGCGTGATGCCGCTGGCCACCATCGCCTGGCGGTAATCCTGCTGCGCCCGCTCAGGCTGTTGCTGAGCCCGCTCCAGCCGGGCGGCGTCACGGTAAACCAGCGCCTTGGTCTGCCCGACGGGCTCCGAAGCCGCCGCCGTTTTCAGTCGGTCGAAGATAGCTTCGGCCTGCTGCGGATCGCCGACCGCCCCCCAGGCGTTGGCGACTCGCCGCTGGCTGTTGAGCGAAGCGTCTTGTGGCTGCGGTTCGGTTTTCAGCCGTTGCCGCGCCGCTTCCAGATCCCCCTGCGCCACATAGGCTTCAATCTCGCCCAGCTGCGCATCCGGGTTATTCGGTTCACGCCGTTTCACCCGCTGATAGTCGTCCAGCGCCGCCGCATACTCCCCGCGCGCCAGCGCCCAGTCGGCCAGCAGCAAATCGATGCGCGTGTCCGCCGGCTGCCGGCGCAGATAGGCTTCCGCCGCCGGTTCGTCACCGGCCGCCCGCAGCCGTTCGGCATGATCGATCACCGCCTGCATTTTCAGCCGCTGCGCCAGCTCGCGCATGTTGTCATTCCACTGCGCTGCAGGCAGCGTATTGAGCTGCGCCAGCGCCTGATCGTCGCGATCGCTGCCGGAAAGGTAGAGCGCATAGGCGTAGACCAACTGCGGATTGGTGCGTTGACGCTGCGCCAACTGTCGGAATAAGGCATCCGCCTGCTGCGGCTGCCCGGCCTGGCGCAGCGCCTGGGCGTAGCGGTAGGTCAGCCAGACGTCGTCGGGATCCATCGGCTGGGCACGGCGATAGATTTCCGCCGCCTGCCGCCACTGCTGTTGCGCCGCCAATGCCTCCGCCTGCTGTTTCAGCATATCGAGCCGCAGTCCGTCGAGGGTGCTGCGCAGTTTGGCCTGCTGGCTGCCTGGCAGCCCATTAAGGTAGGCCAGCGCTTTTTCCGGCGACTGCCGTTGATAGATATTCACCAGGCCGCGCAGCGCGCTGCCGTTACCGGGATCGCGCCGCAGCGCCTGCCGATAAAACCCTTCCGCCGCGGCGTCATCTTTACTCGCCACCGCCACATCGCCCAGGCCGATGAACGCGTCGCCGTCGCTGTCGTCGAGCTGACGCGCCTGCTGATATTTCTGGCGGGCCAGCGAGAGATTGCCGGCCTTCAGCGCCTTGTCGCCCTCATCGATCGCCAGCCAGTAGCCGGTGCTCTTGATCAGGCTTTGCCACTTGCCGCTGTCGTAGCCGTTCTTGTCGGCGGCCAGCGCCTGACGAAACAGCTTCAGCGCCTGCGGGCGATTGCCGGCGCGCGAATAGGCCTGGCCGAGCGCGCCCAGCACCTCGGCGTCGTTCGGCGTCGCCGCCAGCGCCTTTTGCAATTCCGGAATAGCCGCCCGGCTGCCGCCTTTATCCACCTGCGCCAGGCCGCGCACCCGCGCCTGATAGGCCGGATCGGCCAACAATTTCTGCTGTCTGGCCAGCTCTTCGCGGGCGCTGGTCGCCTGATCGCCGGTGTCGAACACGCCGAGGAAACGGTTGAGCGCCGCCACGCTTTGCGCGCTGACCGGCATCGCTTTGACCTTGTCCAACCACAGATCGGCAGCATCGCCGCGCCCGGCCGGATCGGCGGCGATCTTCTGCAGCAGTTCATAAGCCTGCGCGTCCTGATTCTGACTGAACAGCATGCGCGCCAGCGACATGCGCAGCGCCACGTTGCCTGAATATTGCTGGTCCAGCGCCTGCAGCTGCTTCAGCGCCTTCGCTTCCTGCCCCGGCAAGCGCGCCACCAGCCGCCAGTATTCCACCGCCAGGTCGAGCGTCGGCGGCTCGCCGTGGAACAGCGCATCGTACTGCGCCTTGGCCTCCGGCAACCGGCCGGCGGTCGCCATCAGGCGCGCCTGCTGCAGCTTTTGCCGGGTTTCCGGCTGGGTCAGCAGCATGTTCATTTGCGCCTGGCGATAGGCGCTGGACTGCGGCGCGAGGGTTTTCAGCTTATCCAGCTGCTGCTGCGCCAGCGCCATGTTGCCCTGCCGCAGCGCCAAACGCATGCGCGCGGCGATCACGTCCGGGTTGTTCGGATCCATCAGCTCGAGCCGGTACAGCGACTGGCGCACCAGGTCGTCCTTGTTGCCGGCCTCGCCGATGCGTACCTGCTCCAACAGCCACTGCTCCGGGGCCACGGCCTCCGCGGCGCGCGCCTGCGGCAGCATCGCCAGACTCAGCGGAATCAAATTCAGCCAGTTTATTTTGAAGTTGTGCATTGGCCGTCCCACGAGGGTTGCAATTCACCCTGACGATTAAAGCGATAACGTTGTTGATCCCATCCCTGACCGAACAGCGTCAGCGAGGCGCTGAAATAGGCGTCGTCACCCGGCGGATGATCGCTGATGCGCTGCCGCTGCACCGCCAGCGCTTCAGCCTGCGTCGCCAGCATCGGCAGCATGGAAGCGGAGAAACCGACCGGGCCGTCGCCGGTCGTTTTGCCGCTGGCGGTATCGGTTTTCTCCGGCGGCACGCCCTGTTTGGCGGTGAGCTGCGCCATCGGCTGGAAGCGTTCAAGCAGCGCCGCCTTGTGCTCATCGTCGTCCGCCAGCATGCCGGCCCACAGGTAGACCCGAATGGCGTCGTAACTGCCGACGTTCGGCTTGACGGTGTCCGGCTGCCAGCCGGTGCCGACCCGCCACACCACCCAGTCCGGTGAGAAACCGTGCGGCGCGGTGTCCAGCCACAGCCGCTGATTGATCTCGCGCATCGCGCGCCACGGGCCGTTCAGCGCCGCAAAGCGCGCCAACAGCTGCGGCGGCAGATAGCTGGGGTTCAAGCGCCAACGATCTTCCGCCACGAACCCGACCTTGCCCGGCAGCAGCATCAACCCCAGGCCGGGAATGTCGGCCACTTCCTCGCGGCCGATGCGTTGCAGCAGCAGCGTTCCCAGGGTTTGATAACGCCGGCTTTTCCACAGGCGGCCGGCTTCGAGCAGGTTGTATGCTATCCACAGATCGGCGTCCGATGCCGAGTTGGCGTCCAGCACCTTCCACTGCTTGTCGTCGCCTTCGCCCCACAGCCAGGCAGGCAAATGCGCGCTGAGATCGCCCGCCGCCAGGTTGTTCTCCGTCCAGGTCAACAGCCGGTCGAAGGTCGGCCGGTCGTTGGCCACCAGGGCGAAGAACAGGCCGTAACTCTGCCCCTCCGAGGTGGTGATTTTGTTCGGGCTGCTCGGGTCGATCACCCGCCCCTGCGGACTGATGTAGAACTGCTTGTACTGTTGCCAGCCCGGCCACTCGCAGGCCGCCGCCGCGCTGAAGGCGCACAGCAGCAGCATGCCGAGCGACAGGCGTTGCAGCATCGCGTTCACCGCCGTCAATCCCGATCTTCAGGCGCCAGGCGACGCCGGCTGAAGGCCTTCAGGCCGCGCCACAGCATCAGCCCCAGGATCACCACCAGCACCACCGCGATCGCCGCCAGCAGGACCGGATGGGTGGAGAGGGCATACCACAGCCGCTCCCACCACGGCAGGTGGCCAACATAGTAAACATCGCCGACGCGCAGGCTGTTGACCCCCGATTCGCGGATCACCGCCACCGAACCGAACACCGCGGCGCGCTTGCCGCTGTCCAGCAAGGCGTCATTCAGCAACTCATAGCCGCGCGGGCTGTCCGCCAACAGCGCCACGATGCTGCGCTGGTCGTTGAACGGCGACTGCACGCCGATAATCGCCGACATCGCCCCCTCTGAGCTGACGGTCGTTTTACTGTCCGGTTTGGTATCTTCCGCCAGCACTTCTGCGCTGGGCAGCGGCGGTTGGCGCGTCGGCTGTTTCACCCAGCTTTGGGTGGCGTCCACCAACAGGCTGATTTTCTTATCGTCACGCAGCTCCGGCGGGATGGTACCGACCATCAGGATATCGTCGTCGCGATCTTTGGCCTGCGACCAGTCGTCGCTGAGCGTGAAGGCCAGCGCCGGATAGCCGGTTTGCGCACCGATCACCCCCAGCGCATTCAGCAGCGCGCTGACCTGCGCCGGCTGAGGTTTCTGGTTCACCAACACCAGCGTTTGCGACAGATCCGCCAGGCGGCTGAACGGGAAGCCGGCGTTGGCGAAGGCGCGCAGATCCGGCATCGCCATAAAGTGGCGGTAGCCGGAGAAATCGATGGTGGAAGCACCGTCGATCACCGCGTGGTTTTGCGTGAAGGAATACGTTTCGCAGCGCCCTTCGGCGCCGCTGGCCAGCAGCGTGGTGTAGTCGAAGTCAAAGCGCAGCTGGTTGGTGGCCCCCAGACGCAGCGCCGGGATGCTGACGTTCTTGTCGGAATCGAGCAGCCCCTGCGTCAACGGCAGGCGCAGCAGCTGCGCCCCCTGCTCGTGTTCCGGCACCAGCGAGTAAGCCTGCACGAACTGGTTGTTCAGGCTGACGCTTAGCCGTGAACCGTCCTGAATGCGCGGCGCGGTGTAACGGTACTTCAGGTGCATGTCGATGCCGGTGCTGCGGATCAGGAACAGGTCCGGCGGCAGGTTCATGGTCAACGAAATCGGGCCGGGTTCGATGCCGCTGGTCTGCAGCTGTTCGGCGTATTGCTGCAGTTCGGCGAAGGTCATCGGCCGATCGGTGCGCACCCAGTTCGGCGCGTCGTAAGGCTGGCGCGGCGCCAGCTGCTCCACCTTGTCCACCGTTACGTTCTGGCCGCGGAACAGGATGTTGCCCTGCGCGATGCCTTTCACTGCGTTGATCAAATCGTTGTCGTCGCGCCCCTGAATCAGCAGCAGTTTGACGTACGGATTGTCCGGGTGGCTGATCATCTCCACCGTCGGGCCGTTGACCGCCGGGTAATCGCGCAGGAAATCCGGGCGCTGCTGGTTGGTGGCGAACACCACCGCGTGCTGCGTCGGCAGCGCATTATACAGCGTCGGGAAAGACTGCCCGCGCCACTGCGCCTTGCTGCCGAACCAGGAGGCCAGGATGCCCGCCGCGCGCTGCTGGGCGAGATCCGGCTGGCCGGCAAACACCATCGGCAGCGTCAGCGGCCGATTATCGCGGCTGTCGAAGAACGGCTCAGGGAAATGCGACAGTTCGTTTTTCACCGGCAGCGTCTGGAAACGCAGCTTCAGCGCGCTGGATTTGCTGACGTCGAGCCACAGCGAGGTGCTGGCCGGGTTTTCGCAAATGTTCTGATAATGGCCGACAAACACCAGCCGGACGCGGTTAAAATCGGTGATATAGCGCGGATCGATCGCCATTTGAATGCGATTGGGCTTGCCCAGCTGCTCTTTGGCGATAGTGGTTACGCCCATCAACTCGTCGTTGAGGTAGACCTTGACGTGCGACTCCACCGGGATCAGCGCCGGCGACGGCGTAAACTCCATATCGAGCATCGCCTGCGAAACCACTTCATCGCTGCGCACGCCGAATTCAATCTGCCCATCCGGGCGGGTGCCGCGCAGAATAAAGGTGCCCGGCGGCGGCGCTATCTGCGCAAACGGCAGCGACACGTCGCGCACCGGCGCATTCGGATCCTGCGGCACGGCGAGCGGCGGCGCGTTCGCGGTATCGGCCGGCGCCGCAATCGGCGGCTGGGTCGCCACGGTCGGCGCGGTGGCGGTTTCGGCCTGCGACAGGGTACTGATGCCTAAGGCCAGAGCAGTTAACCAGGTTATTTTTCTCGTCATCGTATCATCATCAATGTTGGAGCCTGTTCACCGGGCGAGTGAGCGGGCGGTTGAACTCGCAGCTAACCCACTGTTTCTTGTTGACCCAAAGTCGGATCCCTGCCGACGCCGCGCGGAATAAACGACACTACCCAGGCGGTCAGCGAAGTGACCCCGACCAGCAGACCGCGCACCAGCGGCGGCGCGTAGTCCGCCATGCGCACATACCCTCGGAAACCCAGCGCCAGCACGTCGCGCAGGCTTTCGATCGGCCGGTCTTCAGGGAACCCGTCCTGCCACAGCGCCCAAGTATCGGCGCGGGCGAAGGTGCACTGAATGAAATCGATATGTTCACGGGTACAGAGCTCGACCAGGCGCACCCCCACCTTGTTGCCGAAGGCGCGCGTCACCACGCAGGGGAAGCTGTATTCCTGCTGGCCACGTTTGAGCAACAGCGAAACCTTGTCGCCGTCTTTCAACGCATTCTCCACCCGCATCTCGATGCCCACGCCGCCATCGGAGTAATCGCGCAGCGTGCAGGGATACAGATGACCGTCGGCGCGCGCGATCGCCGCCGGCATGGCGATCTCCACGCGGTGCGCCTGGCGCACCTGTTTGGCCTCCACCGCCACCGCCACCGCGCCGCCGAGAATCGTCATGTTGTACAGCACCCACACCAGGCTGATGATCACCGTCATCACCTCGTCCGTCGGGCCATAGGCCAACCGCCAGGCGCCGAACGCCAGCCCGGCCAGATTCAGCACGACCAGGAACATGTAAGGCCGGGTGATCACCCAGTCGACGTGTTCCTCTTCCACCAGGCCGCCTTTGGCGGTGACGTTGAATTTGCCCTTGTGCGGATTGAACAACGCTATCGTCGTCGGCCGCGCGATATACCAGGCCAGCACCGTTTCATAGATCTCGCTCCAGAACGAATGGCGGTATTTCCCCTGAATGCGCGAGTTGGTCAGGCTGGCGTGGATCATGTGCGGCAGCACATACAGCGCGATCGCCAGCGCCGGCGCAAAAATGATGTAGGCATGCAGCAGCAAAAACGCCAGCGGCGCGGTGAGGAAGATCAGGCGCGGAATGCCCGACAGGAAATGCAGCATGGCGTTGGCATAGCACAGGCGCTGGGCCAGTTTCAGCCCCTTGCCCAGCAGCGGGTTGTCGAGCCGGAAGATCTGCACCATGCCGCGCGCCCAGCGAATGCGCTGGCCGATATGCGCCGACAGGCTTTCGGTCGCCAGCCCGGCGGCCTGCGGAATGCGGATGTAGGCCGAGGTGTGCCCACGCCGGTGCAGACGCAGCGAGGTATGAGCGTCTTCGGTGACGGTTTCCACCGCAATGCCGCCGATCTCGTCCAGCGCGCTGCGGCGCAGGATGGCGCAAGAACCGCAGAAGAAAGTAGCGTCCCACATGTCGTTGCCGTCCTGCACCAGCCCGTAGAACAAAGTGCCTTCGTTAGGCGTCTGGCGGAAGCGGCCGAGGTTGCGCTCGAACGGATCCGGCGAGAAGAAGTGGTGCGGGGTCTGCAGCATCGCCAGCTTTTTGTCTTTGAAGAACCAGCCCATGGTCAGCTGCAGGAAGGAGCGCGTCGGCACGTGGTCACAGTCGAAAATCGCCACGAATTCGCCGGTGGCCTGCTTCAGCGCATTGTTGATGTTGCCGGCCTTGGCGTGTTCGTGGGTCGGCCTGGCGATGTACTTCACGCCGACTTCGGCAGCGAACGCCCGGAATTCGGGGCGATTACCGTCGTCGAGGATATAGATGTTCACCTTTTCCTTCGGCCAGTCGATACCCAACGCCGCATAGATGGTGGGCTTCACCACCCCGAGGTCTTCGTTGTAGGTCGGCACCATCAGATCGATGGTCGGCCAGGTCGCGCTGTCTTCGGGCAACGGCACCGGCTGGCGGTTAAGCGGCCAAACGGTCTGGAAATAGCCCAGCACCAGCACCACCCAGGCATAGGTCTCCGCCACCAGCAGCAGCAGGCCGCATGTCAGGCTGAGCGGATCGTCCCAGTTCAGCGTGGCGGTATAGCGCCACCACAGGTAGCGGCAGGACACGGTCAGCGACAGGACGATCAGCATCAGCCCCGGCAAGCGCCCCGGCACCCGGCGCACCACCATGGCGATTCCCCACAGCAGCAGAACGAACACGAACTGCGCCGGCAGATCGAACGGCTGCGAAATGCACAGCATGGCGAGGATCGCCGCCAACACCCCGATCAGGATAAACAGCGCGCGCCGCATGCCGCGGCTCATGCGGCCAAGGCGCGCCACCGAACGCTGCTCCACGCCGGCGTTTTCCAGCCGTTGCGGCAGGCTCTGCAGCCAGTCGGCATAGCGCTGCTGCAGGCGGCGCCAGCCGGCGAAATAGTCGCGCTGCACCGGCGCGCGGCCGCTGCGAAACAGCAGCAGCCACAGCCCTTGCAGCAGATAGCGCAGCGCATCCGCCGGACGCGGACGTTCGGCGGACAGGTGCGGGAACCAATAAGCGCGGCCGGCGCGCACGCGTTGCCAGGCCGGCGACTCGAAGCGCAGCAGCAGCCACCCCAACGCCACCAGCAGCGTGGCGAAAAAGGCGGTCAGCGCCGACGCGCCGCTGCGGCGATAGCCGCGATAGCGCGCCTGCACCGCCTGACGCACCGACGGCACCAGCAGCAGGCTCAGCACCCGACTCATGGCGCAACGCCCGGTTTAAGATTGATCAGACACCAGTTGGCCAGCGTCAGCACTTCATCCGCCGCCAGGCTCTCGGGGCGGTACTCGCCCAACGGCTGCTTGACCGCCATCGCTTCCGCCAACGCTTCATCGCGATGGATCACCACAGGCAGCAGACCGCCCAGGGTTTGCAGCCACAGCTGATGCAGATCCTGCTGCAGCTGGCTGGCGGAGGAGTAGTGATTGACCAGGAAACGACAATCGTTCGGCAGCGTCTGCTGATGGAGCCGAACCTGGCAGTTGGCGTCGGGATTCAACAGCACGAACACGCTGTCGGCAAGCTGCAGCGCCTGTTGCGCCAGAGCGCCGTCCCCGACCGGAACATCCAGCAGGATCCAGCGCTGCGGCTCGCCGGCGATCAGTTGGCGCACATTGTCGCGCCAGCGCTCGGGCTGCTGCTGACATTGACGTTGCACTTCCAGCCGTTCCGCCGCATTCAGGCGGCCAAACGGTAAAAAGTCGAGGTTTTCGCAATAACGCAGCGCGCCTTCCCGCCAGCCGCCGCCGTCATGTTCTGCGCGGGCCCAGCCGCGCGTCAGCTCGAACGGCGTGTTGAAATGCAGACGCAGCAGATTATCCGGCGTGAAATCGATCGCCAGCACCGATTCGCCCAACTGCTGCAACGCCCAGGCGAGCGCCGCCGTGACCGACGTCGTCCCCATTCCACCCCGCAACCCTTGCAGCGCGATCACCGGCATAGATCAGTGGCTCCCCGTGGTCTGCGCCAATTCGGCCAACAGAGGCCAACGCGTCATCATTTGCGTTAACCGCTCCTGCCGTGAAATATCGACATAGCTTAATTTCGGCAATGAAAAAGCCTGGCTGAGCGCCTGCAGGTCATCCTGGCTCTCCCCAGGCGCCGCTGCACGAAAATGGGTGGGTGCGTTATTCATTCTTCCGCCTTTGCGAAAATAGGCTATGTTAATTAACTATAGCAACGATACAAAAAGAGAGAGGCAATAAGATGATTCTCAACAAATATTGTTGCAGAGCGTCGGAGATTTGTTATTGCCAGAGTAAAAATGGCTATCTTTAAATATAAACGCCTTTAGTCGGCTTTCAACGAAAGTAGAACACATCCTATGGCGCACTCTTTTTCTCTAGGCATTCGGCAGATTTGGGAAGAGCTGTCGGTGATGCAGGCCCCCGGCCTTTATTGGGTGAATATCGATCGGCAAAGCGACGCCGCGTTGCTGTGTCGTCAGGCCATCGCCGCCCAACCGGCCACCCACAAAGTCGCCCTGATCTGCAGCGGCGACAAACCCGATCGCCTATTGGCCGAGCTGGCGTCGCCTGCCCTGCAGAAGCTGCCGCTGTATCAATTGCCGGAGAAAAAAGCCGCGCTGACGCAGTTGAGCGACGATTTGATGCGCGCCCTGCGGCCGCAAAATCGCTTACTGATCCTGCTGGCCCATGCCAGCCTGTGGCAAACCTTCACCACCGAAGAACTGCGCGAGTGGACGCGCGCGCTCGCCGCCTGGCTGCGGCGTCAGGAATGCACGTTGCTGATCCTCAGCCACGGCGGCGGCATCAATAAGCTCAAGGGCCAGCTCAGCGCGCAGCACCGCATTCTGAACGGCCTGTCCAGCCTGCAATGGCAGCAGGACAGCGCGCAATACCTGGTGAACTGGTGGAGCACCGAAAACGGCATCAACGCCAATCAGCTGCTGACGCTGTACGCCGCGGAGGGCGGCTGGCAGGGCGAGGATGAAAATAGCCAGCCCTCCCCCACCACCCTGCGCAGCGACGAAGGCCTGTATCTGGCCGAACGCAGCATTCTGGAAGGCGCGCCGCCGCTGTCCGCCAACTGGCAACTGCTGGAAAGCAACGACGAGCTGGCGCAGCACGGCATGCTGAGACTCTCGGCGACCTTGATTTTCGCCCTGTACCAAAGCGACCAAATCGATCACCTGGCGCACCAGATCCACACCCTGCGCCGCAGCCGCGGCAACGGGATGAAAATCGCGGTGCGCGAAATGAGCGCCAGCCTGCGTTACAGCGACGAACGGCTGCTGCTGGCCTGCGGCGCCAACCTGATCGTGCCGCACGTCGCGCCGCTGTCGCGTTTTCTGACCATGCTTGAGGGCATCCAGGGGCAGCGTTTCTCACGCCATGTGCCCGCCGACATCGATGCGCTGCTGGCCGGTTTGCGCCCGCTGCAGCTGAAAGGCTACATGCGGCCGGAAGCGTTCAGCCAGGCGGTGCTCTCGCTGATGGGCAACACGCTGCTGCCCGAAGACGGCAAGGGCGTGATGGTGGCGCTGCGCCCGGCCACCGGCCTGCGCGCCGAACAGGCGATGACCCTGTGCCACCTGCGGCGTTTCGGCGACGTGATGACCGTGGTGCAGGGGCGACTGGTGCTGTTCCTCTCCACCTGCCGCATCAACGATCTGGATACCGCGCTGAAATTCATCTTCCGCCTGCCGGTGGATGAGGCCTTCAGTAATCGGGTGGTGTGGCACCAGGATGTCGATATCATTTCGGAAATCAAACGCATGGCCCAGGGGCGCTGGCAGATCTCGGCCACCGGCGCCGCCGGTGCCGCGCCGCGTCCGAACGTGGCGGCCAGCGCAGAGCCCACAGAACGGCGCCAGCCGGTCGCCTTCACGCTGCCGCTCGGCCCGCAGGAGGAAAAGCATGCTGAACCTTAACGACATCGTGCAACTGATCCTGCTGTGCGCGCTGATCTTCATTCCGCTGGGCTACGCCTTTCATCGGCGTTTTCCACATTTGCGCCAATACTGGCAAAACCTGTTGTTATCGCCGCGCTATTTGAAATCCGCCGGTTTGTGGGTGCGCACAGGCGCCTCATCTCAGATTAAACGTGATAAGAAGCAGCCATGAATTCAAACTCGAATACGCAATCCGATAACGCACTGTGGCGCTACTGGCGCGGGCTGGGCGGCTGGAACCTCTACTTTCTGGCCAAATTCGCCCTGCTGTGGTTCGGCTATCTGAACTTCCATGCGCTGCCAAACCTGGTGTTCATGGCGTTTCTGCTGATGCCGATCCCCTCGCAACGCCTGCACCGCTGGCGCCATTACCTTGCCATCCCGATCGGCATCGCGCTGTTCTATCACGACACCTGGCTGCCGGGCATCAACAGCATTCTCAGCCAGGGCTCGCAGCTGACCGGCTTCAGCGCCCAGTATCTGCTGGAGCTGGTCAACCGCTTCATCAACTGGCAGATGGTCGGCGCCGCCTTCGTGCTGCTTATCGCCTACCTGTTCGTTGCCCAGTGGGTGCGCGTCACGGTGTTCACCGTAGCGGCGCTGGTGTGGCTCAATATCGTCAACATCGCCGGGCCGGCGGTCTCACTGCTGCCCGCCACCTCCACGGCCTCAAGCGGCGGAGCCAATGCACCGGCCACCTCTGCGCCGGCGGCCGGGGACGCCGCGCCGGCAGACAGCCTGCCGCCGACCAGCGCCAACCTGACGGCCTACCTCAATCAGTTCTACGAGCGGGAAAAAGGCCGCGCCACCGCGTTCCCGGCCACCTTGCCCGCCGACGCCCAGCCGTTCGATCTGCTGGTGATCAACATCTGTTCGTTGGCCTGGGCCGATATGGAGGCGGTCAATCTGCAGAATCATCCGCTGTGGTCGAAAATGGACATCATGTTCGACAGTTTCAACTCGGCCACCGCCTACAGCGGCCCGGCAGCCATCCGCTTGCTGCGCGCCAGCTGCGGCCAGCTTTCGCATCACGATCTGTATCAGCCGGTGAACCAGCAGTGTTACCTGTTCGACAATCTGGCGAAGCTCGGCTTCAAGGAACAGCTGATGCTCGATCACTCCGGGGTATTCGGCAACTTCCTGAAAGAGCTGCGCGAACAGGGCGACATGCAGGCGCCGCTGATGTCGCAGGCCGGCATCGGCAACGAGCTGACATCGTTCGACGGCGAGCCGATTTATAACGATCTCGAATTGCTGAGCCGCTGGCTGGATCAGCAGCAAAAAGGCGGCGACGGCCGCACCGCCACCTTCTTCAACATCATTCCGCTGCACGACGGCAACCGCTTTGTCGGCTCCAACAAGAGCGCCGACTACCAGCCGCGCGCGCAGAAGCTGTTCGATCAGCTGAACACCTTCCTCGACCAGCTGGAGAAATCCGGCCGCAAAGTGGTGGTGGTGATCGTGCCTGAACACGGCGCGGCGTTGGTGGGCGACAAGATGCAGATGTCCGGCCTGCGCGACATTCCCAGCCCGAACATTACCCATACGCCGGTCGGCATCAAACTGGTTGGCATGAAGGCGCCGCATCAGGGCAGCCCGCTGCAGATCAAAACGCCGAGCAGCTATCTGGCGCTGTCTGAACTGGTGTCGCGCCTGGTGGACGGCAAAGTCTTCAGCGAATCCAGCGTCGACTGGCAGGCGCTGACGCAGGGGCTGCCGCAGACCCCGGTCATCTCCGAAAACGACAACGCTATCGTGGTGCAGTATCAGGGCAAGCCCTACATTCG
Source organism: Serratia sp. YC16 (assembly GCF_009707615.1). Taxonomy (NCBI): domain Bacteria; kingdom Pseudomonadati; phylum Pseudomonadota; class Gammaproteobacteria; order Enterobacterales; family Yersiniaceae; genus Serratia; species Serratia sp. YC16. Next base: position 132,865 of record NZ_WLYN01000005.1, read on the forward strand.
CCTGAACGGCGGCGACTGGGTGCCCTATCCGCAATAAGCGCGGCCTCAGCAACTCAAAGCACGCCGGCGGCGTGCTTTTTTATTTGCTTTTTATAATAAAAATAGTTAAACCGATCGACCGACAAAATGTTATTAACAACAAACCGTTAAATTCTATTATCCGATAATTATTGCCATACGAAGATTCTTAAAAAAATAACGATCGCCCGACTTACAGCAAGAAAGTCGTTAAATCGCGGGTGATGAAGATAGTTTAATGATTAACCCGTTGATTAAATAATAAAAACGCCGGCGTTATGCCGGCGTGGGTTTACGCAGTGACCTCAGGCGCCTTACGTTCCCGGATGTTCGTCCTGATCGACCGCAAAACAGGCTACCATCTGCTCACCGTACTGTTTGAGCTGAGGCTGCAGCTGCACGCAAGTGCCAAAGGCGCGGCGGCAGCGGGCGTTGAACGCACAGCCCGGCGGCGGGTTCATCGGGCTGGGCAGTTCGCCGGTCAGCTTGATGCGCTCGCGGCGCATATCCGGGTTCAACCGCGGCGTCGCCGACAGCAACGCCTGGGTGTACGGATGGCGCGGGTTGTTGAAGATCGCCTCTTTACTGCCCTTTTCCACGCAGCGGCCGAGGTACATCACCATCACCTCGTCGGCGATGTGTTCCACCACCGACAGATCGTGCGAAATGAACACATAGGACAGCCCCAGCTCCTGCTGCAGATCCATCATCAGGTTCAGCACCTGAGCGCGCACCGACACGTCCAGCGCCGACACCGGCTCATCGGCGATCACCACGTCCGGGTTCAGCATCAGCCCGCGGGCGATGGCGATACGCTGACGCTGGCCGCCGGAAAACATGTGCGGGTAACGGTCGTAATGCTCGGTTTTCAGGCCGACCTTCGCCATCATCTCTAGCGCTTTTTCCCGCCGCTCGGCGGCGCTGAGGGGCGTGTTGATCAACAGCGGCTCCTCGAGGATCTGCCCGACCTTCTTGCGCGGGTTGAGCGATCCGTAAGGATTCTGGAACACGATTTGGATCTTCTGGCGGCGCAGCTTCTCGGCGGAAACGTCCGGCTTCAGCAGATCCTGCCCCTGGTAATACAGCTCGCCGCCGGTCGGCACTTCGATCATCGTCAGCAGGCGGCCGAGCGTCGATTTGCCGCAGCCCGACTCGCCGACCACCGCCAGCGTTTTGCCGCGCTCCAGGGTGAAGGAGACGCCATCCAGCGCCTTGACCAGCCGCTCCGGCGCGAACAGGCCCTTTTTCACCGGGTAATGCTTCTTCAGGTCGATCGCCTGCAGTAAAGGTTGATTCTGGCTCATACGGTCGGCCTCCCCGCATCATCCAGCGGTGTGTGACATTTAACCTGACGGCCGGGAATGCTGCGCAGTTCCGGCTCCTCGTTACGGCAGCGCTCGTTGGCGTAGGGACAGCGCGGGTTGAGCAGGCAGCCGGTCGGGCGATCGTATTTGCCCGGCACCACGCCCGGCAGCGAAGCCAGCCGCGCCTTGTCGGCGGCGAACTCCGGCAGCGCGCGCAGCAGCGCCTGGGTATAAGGGTGACGCGGAGCACGGAAAATCTCCGCCGCCTTGCCGGATTCCACCACCTGGCCGGCGTACATCACGATGATGTGATGCGCTGCTTCCGCCACCAGCGCCAGATCGTGGGTGATCAGCACCAGCGCCATATTCTCGCGTTGTTGCAGATCCAGCAGCAGTTCGATGATCTGCGCCTGGATGGTCACGTCGAGCGCGGTCGTCGGCTCATCGGCGATCAGCAGCTTCGGCCGACAGGCGATGGCCATGGCGATCATCACGCGCTGGCTCATACCGCCGGAAAGTTGGTGCGGGTACACGTCCAGCCGCGAGGCCGGATCGGGGATACCCACCTGCGTCAGCAGGTCGATGGCGCGCTGGCGACGGGTGCGGCGGTTGCCGCCCTGATGCACCTTCAGCGCTTCCATGATTTGATAGCCGACGGTGTAGCACGGGTTCAGGCTGGTCATCGGATCCTGGAAGATCATCGCCACTTCGGAGCCTACCAGCTGGCGGCGCTCTTTTTCGGAGATCTTGCGCAAATCCTGGCCGTTGAACTCCAGCTTGTCGGCCATCACCTTGCCGGGAAAATCGATCAGGCCCATGATCGCCAGCGAGCTGACGGATTTGCCGGAGCCGGATTCACCGACGATGCCGACCACCTGGCCTTGATCCACGCTGTAACTGATGCGGTCCACTGCGCGGAACGGGGTGCCTTCGTCACCGAAGTGCACCGAAAGCTTGTCTACATTCAATAACGCCATCTCTCTCGTCCTCTGTTACTGCTTGAGTTTGGGGTCGAGAGCATCACGCAAGCCGTCCCCCATCAGGTTAAATGCCAGAACCGTCAGCAGGATCGCCAGACCGGGGAAGGTCACGACCCACCAGGCGCTTTGCGCGAACTGCAGCACGTCGGAGAGCATGGTGCCCCACTCCGGCGTCGGCGGTTGCGCACCCATGCCCAGGAAGCCGAGAGCGGCCATGTCCAGAATGGCGTTCGAGAAACCGAGAGAAGCCTGAACGATCAAAGGCGCCAGGCAGTTAGGCAGAATATTGACGAACATCTGGCGCAGCGCGCCGGCGCCCGCCACCCGCGAGGCGGTGACGTAATCGCGGTTCACTTCCGCCAGCACCGCCGCGCGCGTCAGACGCACATAGTGCGGCAGGGCGACGAAGGTGAGCGCCAGCGAGGCGTTGACGATCGACGGCCCGAAGACCGCCACCAGCACCAGCGCCAGCAGCAGGCTCGGCAGGGCCAGCATGATGTCGACGACGCGCATGATCACCGCGTCCACCGCGCCGCCGAAGTAACCGGCCAGCAGGCCGAGCACCACGCCCATGATCAGCGACAGCACCACCACCAGACAGCCGACCAGCAGCGACAGGCGCGCGCCGTACATCAGGCGCGACAGCACGTCGCGGCCGACGTCGTCAGTGCCGAGAATGTATTGCCAGCTGCCGCCCTCTTGCCACACCGGCGGCTTGAGCAGCGCGTCGCGGAACTGGTCCGCCGGCGCATGCGGCGCCAGCACCCCGGCACCGAGCGCGATCACCAGCATCAGAACGATATACACCAGGCCGACCACGGCCCCTTTATTGCGCTTGAAATAGTGCCAGAACTCCTGGAACGGGGTCATCGGCTTCGGCGCACCTTTAACTGCAGACTCAGTAACTTGAGACATGAGAGCGCCCCTTATTTCTTGTGGCGAATACGCGGGTTGACCACGCCGTAGAGCACGTCTACCAGCAGGTTAACCAGAATGATCATACAGGCGACCAGCAACACCCCGCCCTGCACCACCGGGTAATCGCGGCGCTGCAGCGCGTCGATCAGCCAGCGGCCGAGCCCCGGCCAGGAGAAGATGGTTTCAGTCAGAATGGCGCCGGCCAGCATGGTGCCGACCTGCAGCCCGATCACCGTCACCACCGGCAGCAGCGCGTTGCGCAGCGCGTGAACGACGATCACCCGCATGCGGCTCACGCCCGTGGCGCGCGCGGTGCGGATATAGTCTTCGCCCAGCACTTCCAGCATCGAGGAGCGGGTCATGCGCACGATCACCGCCAGCGGGATAGTGCCCAGCACAATGGCCGGCAGGATCATATGCATCACGGCATCGATAAAGTCGCCCGGCTCGCCCCAGATCAGGGTGTCTATCAGCATGAAGCCGGTCAGCGGATGGCTGTCGTCGAGGAATACCGTGTCGCTGATGCGCCCCGATACCGGCGTCAGGTTAAGCTGCACCGACACCAGCATGATCAGCATCATGCCCCACCAGAAAATTGGCATCGAATAGCCGGTCAGCGAGATGCCCACCGCGGTGTGATCGAAGACCGAGCCGCGTTTGACCGCCGCCAGCACCCCGACCGGGATGCCCACCAGCACCGCGAACAGCATCGCGCAGAAACCCAGCTCCAGCGTAGCCTGGAAGCGCGGAACGAACTCGCTCCAGACGGAGATGCGGCTTTTGAGTGAGGTGCCCAAATCGCCGTGCAGCACGTTGGACACGTAGGAGAAATATTGTTGATAAAGCGGCTTGTCCAGCCCCATTTCCGCCATCAGCTGCGCGTGGCGCTCGGCGGAGATACCGCGTTCCCCGGCCATGATGGTCACCGGGTCGCCGGGGATCATATGGACGAATGCAAAAGTCAGCAACGTAATGCCGATAAACGTTGGGATAACTAACCCCAAACGTCGGAGTATGAACTGCAACATATCCCGAACTCTCTGTATCAATGCCCGGCAGCTCATCGTCCGCCAGGCTTATTAACGCTCACATGCCTTTGAACGATTCGACGGCCATACGCCGGAGACTGGTCAGCAGAGGCGCAAACCTGTTGCGCCCCTGCAAGTCCATTCGTGCGTCTCCGGTAAAGCGGTCGAAATCAGTCTACAGAGACATTCTCGAAGTGATGCTTACCGAGCGGATCCACGACGTAGCCTTTCACTTCCTTACGCACAGGCTCATACACGGTGGAGTGTGCGACAATCAGCGCCGGAGCCTGATCGTGCATCACCACCTGCGCCTGTTTGTACAGTTCGATACGCTTGTCGTGGTTGGATTCGGCGCGCGCCGGTTGAATCAGATCTTCAAACGGCTTGTAGCACCAGCGGGAGTAGTTGGAGCCGTCTTTCGCCGCCGCGCAGCTGAACAGCGTGGCGAAGAAGTTGTCCGGATCCCCGTTGTCGCCGGTCCAGCCCATCATCACCGTCTGGTGCTCGCCCGCTTTGGCGCGCTTGAGGTATTCACCCCACTCATAGGTCACGATTTTGGCTTTCACGCCGATCTTGGCCCAGTCGGCCTGGATCATTTCCGCCATGCGGCGCGCGTTCGGGTTGTAAGGACGCTGTACCGACATCGCCCACAGATCGATGCTGAAACCGTCGGCCATGCCCGCTTCTTTCAGCAGCTCTTTCGCCTTGGCCGGATCGTAAGCGTAATCCTGCACCGCGTCGTTATAGCCCCACATGGTCGGCGGGATCAGGTTCTTGGCCGCCTGGCCCGCGCCCTGATAGACCGCATCGATGATCGCCTGCTTGTTGACCGCCATGGTCAACGCCTGACGTACCTTCAGGTTATCCAGCGGCTTTTTCTCGACGTTGAACGACAGGTAGCCCACGTTCAGGCCCGGCTGTTCCATCAGGTTGATGGACTTGTCCTGCTTCATGCGGGCGATATCGGCCGGGTTCGGATACGGCATCACCTGGCATTCGTTTTTCTGCAGTTTGGCGTAACGCACGGAGGCGTCAGGCGTGATGGAGAACACCAGGCGATCGATCTTCGGCTTGGTGCCCCAGAAACCGTCGAACGCCTTGTACAGGATCTTGGAGTCTTTCTGGTATTGCAGCAGCTGGAATGGGCCGGTGCCGATCGGATTCAGGTCGACTTTCTCCGGCGTGCCGGCTTTCATCATCACGTCAGCGTATTCGGCAGACAGGATGGACGCGAAGTCCATGCCCAGGTCAGCCAGGAACGGTGCCTCCGGGCGATTCAGCACGAAGCGCACGGTGTTGTCGTCGACTTTTTCGATCTTGGCGATCAGCTTAGGCATGTCCATGCCTTCGAAGTATTCGTAACTGCCGCCGGACACCTTGTGATAGGCGTTGTTGGCATCCAACTGGCGCTCAAAGGAGAACACCACGTCGTCGGCGTTGAAATCGCGCGTCGGCTTGAAATCTTTGCTGCTCTGCCATTTCACGCCTTTGCGCAGGTGGAAGGTGTAGGTTTTGCCGTCTTCGCTGACGTCCCACTTCTCCGCCAGACCTGGCTGCAGTTCGGTGGTGCCGATTTTGAATTCGACCAGACGGTTGTAGATCGGTACCGAGCTGGCGTCGTAGGTGGTGCCGGAGGTGAACAGCTGCGGGTTGAACCCTTCCGGGGAACCTTCAGAACAGTAAACCAACGTCTTGGCCTGTACGCTGGCCGCCACGGTCAGCGCGATCAGCCCAATGCCGAATTTCAGAACCCCCGATTTACCCAAGGAACGTGTCATCGTTAGTGCTCCATTGTGTGATGTGATGTGTGTAATTGCCGCCAGACCTGTATTTTTTATTGCGTGGCCTGTGCGGTCGGTGCCCGAAGGCAGAAGGTATGAGAGGAGAGAATGCCGGATGGAACGCATCGCGGCGGGGACGTCTGAGCGCGTGGAATTCACTCAAACAACTCTCGCTCTTATCCCTGAGGCTATCAAGTTGCCAACTGTTTGGGGTGTCGTCAATATAACCAGTGGGGATTTACGCAGACTGTGAGAAACAGCAAACAAACATAAAAAAAACCTTTTGTTAACAGTTCCAGCATGAAAATTTATGCTAAGCGGTCATTTTTAGCGCATTGGTCTGACCCCCACAAACTTACTGGTTTTTAACTCCGTTAAAAAACGCCAAAACTTTGTTGCTGAATGATGAATATCTGAACGGTTATTTTTGTGATCGCCGTTAAAGACAGAAGGAAATGCTGAAGGATTACCCAAAAGGGTGAGTCCGATGACCGCGTTTTGCTCGGGGCAAAGCCACAATCTGTGCGGCGTAAAAAAACTTTCGGCGGCGAAAAAGCCGGGGGCGAAAGGATATCCCCCGGCAACGCACTGCAACCGATTATTGAACGCCGGCGCTGTTGCCCAGGCTGGCGTTCATGCTGTTGAGAATATCGCCGTTATCCGCGTCGATCTCCCAGGAGAACAGGCCGCCCAACTGCTTATCCAGCACGTACTTACCTTTGGCCTGCACCGAGCGGGCATCGTCGAAGGTGATCAGATCGCCGGTGGAAGGTTTGAACACGTATGGCGCTTCCGCCGTAGCGTCGTAGGTGTACTGCCACTCGCCGCTCATGAACTGGCTGGCGATTTGGCGATAATCCACGATGCCGTTCTCCCAGGTGCCTTTGACCGGCCCGGTGGCGGTGCCGGTGAACGGGATATTGTTCTGGTAGCCGTTCACCCCGGTCCAGCCGCGGCCATACATGGCGGTGCCGACCACGATCTTGCCCGGCGTGACGCCCTGCGCCAGCAGCGCATTGACGCCGTTCACCGTGGTGTAAGCGGTGTCCGGCTTCCAGGCCGGCGCATTCAGCGCGGTCTGATGCCCCAGGTTCTTCAGATCGAAGGCGCCGTAGAAGTCGTAGCTCATCAGGAAAATGTGATCCATCGAGTTCTGCGCGACGTTGTACGCCACCTTGTCGATCTTGTCCTTGCCGGCGCTGATAGCGGAGGTCAGCTCATACTTGCGGCCGGTTTCCGCCGACAGCTGATCCAGCATCGCCCGCAGCTCTTTCATCAGCAACACATAGGTTTCCCCGTCCTGCGGGCTGCCCAGGTTCGGGTTGGCGCCTTTGCCGCCGGGGAATTCCCAGTCGATATCCACGCCGTCGAAGAACTTCCAGGTCTGCAGGAACTCTTTCACCGAGCCGACGAAACGATCGCGCTTCACCTTGTCGCCCATGAAGAAGAACGGGTCAGACAGCGTCCAGCCGCCGATCGACGGCAGGATTTTCAGATCGGGATGCGCCTGCTTCAGCGCCATCAGTTGGCCGAAGTTGCCCTTGTAGGGGTCATCCCAGGCGGTCACGCCCTTCTGCGCTTTTTGCAGCGCGGCGAACGGATCGTGGATAGAGACTTTGAAGTCCTCACGCCCCTGGCAGGAGCGCTGCAGCGCCTGGAAGCTGCCTTCGATCTCTTTCAGGCTGTCGTTGATGCCGTTGCCGCCGCAGATCGGGATAAAGCCGTACAGCAGGTGGGTCAGGTTCTGCGCCGGGATCTTGTCGACGGTGAAATTGCGCCCGTAAACGCCCCACTCGACGAAATAAGAACCGACCACTTTGCCGGAGTTTTGTTTATAAGGTTTGTTCTTTTCCAGCAGCGGCTCTTTCAACGGCGCCAAATGACTGCCGTCGGTGTCGGCCACCACAATTTCGGTGGCGTCGCTGGCGGTGCAGCCGTCGGCATTGCACAATGCCACCTGCATTTGATAACGGCCGCCTTTATTGACTTTAAAATTCGCCGTACCGGAAGAACCGGTTGAAGGGCCGCTCCACGCCTCTTTGCCATTTAATAAAATCTTGGCCGTCGTGCCCGCGTCGCCATTCCATAAATTCCAGGAGACCGAAACGTCGGCGGCATTTTTTACCTTCACCAGATTATTATAAGCGGTGGCCGCCTGATCGACTTCGACGATGGCGAACTTGGTGTTACCCCAGGCGATGGTCGGCTTGCCCGGCGCGGCGGCCTGCGCCGCGGAACACAGCGTGCTGCCGATCAACAGCGCCAACAGCGGTTTATTAAATTTGCGCATAACTGATTCCTTTATTCCGAGAGGATAAACATAAAAGAGTTAATCGTCGCGATGCATTGCCGAAGCGAAAAAATTCCGCAATAATCCACGAAAATTAAAATCAATAAATAGCAACAGCGTCTTTCCACGTGGCGAAATAATCATTCCCACCGCGTATATTCAGACTATAAATAAAAAAGGCGTGAAAACAAGAGCGCTATCAACTGGGTTTTATTCAGCAAGTGTGAATTTATCTTAATATAGAAAAAAGAACCTAATTGGAATAAGGATCGTGAATTAATTAATTGCAAAGGATAAATATATTTCACAGGGGTGGTGAATTAACTCGCCATGCTGTTCATTGCCAAAATGAAGCCGTAAGTGCCCACGAAGGGAGGACACTCATAAACGACAGGCGAAAAAAAACCTGCTTAAAAAAGCAGGTTTTTCGAAGGGTGGTCGGCGAGAGAGGATTACGCGCATCCTTGATGCGCGCCCTGCGGGCCGTTGCTGAAGCAACGTTGTCTCGCTTCGCGAGGCGCGAACCTCCTGCGGAGGTACTCATCCGCATAAACTGCAGGCGAAAAAAAACCTGCTTTAAAAAGCAGGTTTTTCGAAGGGTGGTCGGCGAGAGAGGATTCGAACCTCCGACCCACTGGTCCCAAACCAGTTGCGCTACCAAGCTGCGCTACTCGCCGATGCGGGGCGCATCTTACTGCTGGCGGTTATAGGCGTCAATCACTTTTTTGCCCCCGTATTTCAAGTGGTGATAAAAGCGCCATAATGCGCTGCGCCGGGGGTTGCGCAGCGCAGGATGCTCAGGCTTTGGCGGTTTTCAGCGCCGGCGTCTGCGCACGCAGGAACGGCAGCAGGAACAGCGCCGACAGGCAGGCGGCGATGGAAATCACCACGAAGAAGCCGTTCCAATGCCAGATTTCCATCACCCGCGCAATCGGATAGCCAGACAGCGCCGCGCCCAGGTAGGCGAACAGGCCGACGAAACCGGTCGCCGCGCCCGCCGCATCCTTGTGCGAGCACTCCGCCGCCGCCATGCCGATCAGCATCTGCGGGCCGAAGATGAAGAAGCCGATGGCGAAGAAGCAGCAGGCCTGCAGCAGGTAGGTGACGCCCGGCATCAGCCACAGCGCGGCTACCGACAGGAAGATACCGATAGCGAAGATCAGGTTCATCGGGCCGCGGTTGCCGCGGAACAGCTTGTCGGAACCCCAACCGGCCACCAGCGAACCGATAAAGCCGCCCACTTCAAACAGCGAGATAGCCGAGTTGGCGGTCATCAGCGAATAACCTTTTTCCTGCGTCAGATAGAGGTTGCCCCAGTCGTTGATCGCGGTACGCACGATGTACACCAGTACGTAAGAGACCGCCAGCAGCCAGATGTACTTGTTGGTCAGCACGTAGCGCTTGATGATCTCGCGATTGCTCAGCCCCTGACCTTCCGACTCCTGCACCAGCTCCATGGCGTCGTTGCGCCATTTGCCGACGCTCGGCAGCCCCATGCTGGTCGGCTTGTCGCGCAGGCGCCAGCACATCAGCAGGCCCAGCACCACGCCGATGATGCCGGGAATGATCATGCCGTAACGCCAGCTGAAGTGCAGCGAGATAAAGCCCACCAGCAGCGGGATCAGCGCGCCGCCGACGTTGTGCGACGTGTTCCAGATCGCCCACCAGCTGCCGCGCTCGGAGCGCGAATACCAGCTGGTGAGGATTTTGGAGCACGGCGGCCAGCCCCAGCCCTGGAAGAAGGCGTTGAGGATCCACAGCGTGCCCAGCATCATCAACGACGAGCTGAGGCCGAAGAAGATATTCAGCACCCCGGTCATGATCAGGCCCAGGCCCATAAAGTAACGCGGGTTGGAACGATCGCTGATCATGCCGGAAATGAATTTCGAGCAGCCGTAGGTGATGTAGAACAGCGTGCCGAGAATGCCGACGTCAGACATCGTCAGGCCCAGATCGCTCAGCATCGCCGGCATGATGAAGTTGAAGCTTTTGCGCGTGAAGTAAAACGCGGCGTAGCCGATGTACATGGTGCACATCAGCTGGATGCGCCAGTATTTGTAGCTGGCGTCGATCTGCCGTTGATCGGTGACCTGCGGCGCGTCCGGGCGGCTTTTAAGGAAAGACCACATGTGGAACCTCAGAGGATTGAATAAAGTGCCGCTATGATGCTCCTCGCGCGCGCGCGGAGCTTACGCCGGATTCCCGACGCGGCTAGGAGTTTTTCCTAGTTTTGCGCCTGCGCCGGCGAAACTGTGGGCAAGATCACACTCAAACAGGCGCCCCGCTCAGAGGTGAGCCGCAGGCTGCCGCCGAGGGCGCTGATACGCTCCTGCATACCGCGCAGGCCGTATCCCGGCTGATGATTATCCGCAGCAAAACCCACGCCGTTGTCACGGATGGTTAGGACGATCTGCGGCGCGGCGCCTTTGCGCGGTTGCAGGCGCGCGTCCAGCTCCAGGCGGCTGGCGCCGGCGTGGCGGCACACATTGGTCACGCCTTCCTGGCACACCCGATACAGCGTGATTTTCAGCGTTTCATCCAGCAGTTCGTCCGGTACCTGCCACTGCATGCTACTCACCAGCGACGCGTCCTGCGGCAGCGACTCCCGCAGCATCGCCGCCACCGCCGCCGACAGCGGCAGGTTGTTCAGCGCCGCCGGCCACAGCTGGGTCAGCACATCGTGCACCCCGTCGTAGACCCGCAGCGCCAACGCATCGATGGCGTCGGCGCAGCCGATCACCGCCGGCTCCGGCGCCAGGCGCTTGACGATGCTGGCCTGAGTGCGGATAACGGTGATGGTCTGCCCCACTTCATCGTGCAGCTCGCGCGCCACCTCACGCCGGGTTTGTTCCTCCGCCGTCACCAGCGCCCGCGCCAGCTGCCGATTCTCTTCCAGCCTCAGCCTCAGTTGCTGATTCAGCTCGCGCTGGCGCTGAATGCCGGCCCCCAGCAGCAACCCGGTCAGGCTTTGGGCCAGCAACGACAACAGCAGATCGCGGTGCGACTCCGGCTGCGGCGGCTCGTTGACCATCAGCGCCACGCCGTTGAGCAGCGTCGCCAACAGCGCCCCCTGCCAGCCGTAGCGGTAAGACATGAACACGATTGGGATCGCCAGGCAGAAAGGCGCGAAACGGCGCAGCTCGGCGGCGTTAACCTGCTGCTGCAGCCAGATGCTGAACGCAAACAGCAGCAGATAGCTGGCCAGGTGACCCAGGCGCAACTCCACCGGTTTGTGGATCAGCCCCGGCTCCAGCGGCACCCAGATTTGGCGCGCCAGATAGTGCCACAGCAGCAGGCAGGTCGGCGCGATGGTGAAACCGCCGGTCAGGCCGAGCAGCAGCGCGCGGGCGCCCTCGCCGCTCACCAGTTGCCACACCAGCGCCTGCAATAAAGCGGCAGCGGCCACCACCGCGCCCTGCAACAGCGGCCAGCGCCATTCACTGTCGCTCTGCTGATGGCGCAGCAACCACGGCGAGGCCAGCAGGCTGAGCAGCACCGTCAGTACCAGCACCGCCACCGATGCCCACAGCGCCGGGCCATAGCCGAACTGATCCGCCAGCAGCGCCATCAGCAGCAGGTCAGCCAGCAGGATCCCCGGCCAGAAACGGTACGGGCTCTGCAGCAGAATGCCCATGCGCAGGCCGAACGGGAACAGCAACAGCGCCTGCCAGGGCGGATCGATCAGCGCGGTGCCGATGCCCCACAGGCAAAACGCGCTGGCGGCATAGATGAAAAACAGCGCCAGCTGGGTGATCAGGCGCTGCGTCACAGATTCAACATCCGTCTGGCCAGCTCGACGTTGTTATTGATGCCCAGCTTGGCGAACAGGTTGGCGCGATGCACATGCACCGTCTTCGGCGACAGCCCCAGCGCGGCGGCAATCTCGCGCACCTCCTGCCCCTGCGCCAACAGCAGCGCGATCTCGCGCTCGCGGCGGGTGAGCGGATCCACCTTCACCCGCGCCAGCTGCTGGGCGATTTCCGGCATCAGGTAGACGCCGCCGCCGGCGACGGTGCGCACTGCGGTGATCAGATCTTCCGGCTTGCAACGCTTGGAGAGAAAGCCGCTGGCGCCACGCTCCAGCGCCATTTCCACCAGCGCCGGATTATCGTGCATCGACAGCATCACCACGCGAATGCCGGAAGGAATGTCCGCCAGCAGATCCAAGCCGCTGCCGTCCGGCATCGAAATGTCGCAGATGCAGATTTCCGCCTCCAGCCCCGGCAGGCCGGCGCGCGCCTGCGCCGCGCTGCTGAATTCGCCCACCACCTGAATATCGGCCTCCAGCGACAGCAGCTGCACAAAGCCCGAACGCACAATGTCATGATCGTCGATAAACGCCACGCGCAGGGTCATGGAAATCTCCGGTTAGCAGGGAAAGTGCGCAAGTATACCGTATGCACACACCGGAATAATTGATGAAGAGAATGTATTAGGTGAAATAGCCGGGCGCACATGGCGCCCGGCAGGGGGATTACAGGCGGGCAGGCGCCGCTTTCGGCTGCGGCACATGGCACCAGTTGTTTTTATCCACGATGCCGCCGTTCGGCGAGGTGTAGCCGAGACAGCCGAGAATGGTGTCGAACAGCTCGACGTGGCGGTGCGTTCTGCCGATGCGCTGCTGCGCCTGCAGCTGCTCAAAGGCGCTGAGGTGCTGCGGATTCTCGAGGTACTTGTCCGACGCCCACACTATCATCGGCACGCGGAACTGCTCCGGCGGTGCCATTTCGCGCGGCGTGCCGTGCAGGTGTGTATTCTCGCCGATCGATTCGCCGTGATCGGCGGCGTAGAACACGATGGCCTTCTTGTCGCGCACCTGATCGATCACGTTGCTGATAAAGCTGTCGGTATACAACACGGTGTTATCGAAGGCGTTGATCAGCTGCGCCTTGGTGCAGGAGTCATCCACCCCCATACACTCCGGCTGATAGCGCGCATAGCTGCGCGGATAACGCTGCGAGTACAGGTAGTGCGAGCCTTTGGTATGCAGGATCACCAGGTGTTTGCCCTTCGGATAACGCGCCAGCGATTCCTTCATTTCATCCACCAGCAGCATATCGTCGACCGCCTTGCCGTCGTTGCGCTTCTCGGACGCGATCATCTCACGGAACGAATAGTTGTTCACCTCGGTGTTGTTGTAAAACCACACCTCGCTCTGCATGGCGAACAGTTCGGAAGAGAAGCCCAGCTCTTTCAGTACCGCAAACACGTTCTGCTCTTTCAGCGTGCGCTGCGGGTTGTCCTCGGCGCCGCCTTCACGCACGAACATGCAGCGCAGCGACAGCTTGGTGGCGGTGTCGCACGACTCACCGCGGAACGCCACCAGATTCTTCTCTTTCGACAGCCGCGGCGTGGTATCGCGCTCGTAGCCCAGCATGCCCATGTGATCCCAGCGGGTGGTTTCGCCGATGATGAACACCACATAGGTATCGTCGATGTCGGCCGGCGGTACATAGGTGAAGTGTTTGCCCGGATCGAACAGCGTGCTCTGATCCTGGCTTTCGTCATAGCGGGTATAGGCAAACAGCCCCAGCGCCGACAGCCAGTTGGACGGCAGGTACGAATGCGCTACCACCCCGCCGTAGCTCGGCAGATCGACGTTGGCGAGCTTCTCCTGCACGCTTTGTTCATCGTCCAGCATGCGCAGCGGCAGCCATACCAATGCCACCACCGCCAGCAAGACCAGCAGCGGCTTGATGCGGTGGCCGGGGGTTTTCAGCTGCTCTATCAGGGTGTGGCGCAGGCTGTTTTTCCAGATCAGCAGCAGCGGCAAGGCGCTGAGCGCCATCATCCACAGCACGAAGTGCAGGCCGACCACCTCTTTCGACAGATCGATATCGGTGGTCATCACCGACACCACGATGCCGTAGCCGATCACCACATTGAAAAACGTCATGTAGTAGCTGGCGGCAACCGAAATCAGCACCAGCAGCGAGGCGACGATGCGATAAAACAAACGGCCGCCGAGCGACACCAACCGCATGATAAAGAAAGTGAACAAAACGATGGCGATCACTTCCGTCACCGCCGAAATAAGCTTAATCCCCTGAATGCCGTGCGCGAGCGAGTCAAAACGGCGATAAAAAACGGACAGGTTTAAAAAGATGCCGATATAGATCGCTAACAATAACGATAAATTCTGCTGCGATAGCGATTTTATTTTGTTCATGTAGTGCGGTGGCTCCGGAGGGCGATAGCAGTTCTGAGTTTTTCAGACAGTCAATGCGGCTGCAGGTTCAGCCAACCGGCAATAAGCGTGATTTGGCAGGCAACAATCAAGAGAATTCTCACAAAACGGACATTTTTTGCCATTTACGTGAACTGTTTTCAGGCGGGACGGACATGAAAATGGAGGGATAAACCCTCCATTTTTTCCAAGGTGTCGGCGAAAATCTTACTTAACGTTCAGAGTGACGTCGATATTGCCGCGAGTAGCGTTGGAATACGGGCACACCACGTGCGCCTTTTTCACCAGATCTTCCGCCACGCTGCGTTCGATGCCCGGCAGCGAAATATCCAACTGCACTTCGATGCCGAAGCCGTTCGGGATTTCACCGATGCCGACGGTGCCGTCGATCTTCGCTTCGGCCGGAATTTTAACCTTTTCTTTCGCCGCGACGAACTTCAGCGCGCCGAGGAAGCAGGCGGAATAACCGGCGGCAAACAGCTGCTCGGGGTTGGTGACTTCGCCGCCGGCACCGCCCATCTCTTTCGGCACGCCCAGTTTCACGTCCAACACGCCGTCGGAGGAGGTCGCACGGCCGTCGCGGCCGCCGGTTGCGGTGGCGTGAGCGCGGTAAACCACTTTCTCAATAGACATCGTTCATTCCTTCTTGCTGGTTGGCGAGATGACTACGGCTTCCACGAGGGAAAACCGGTCACATATTTATCTTTTGCGATTAAATCGCGCACTACTTATTTTTGACACTTATTAACCAGTGTAGACCACCCGCGCCGTTCTTGCGTTCGGCGGCGACGGGTCAAATCTGATCGATCAGGCTGCCGCGCAGCTTTTCCAGCTGCTGTTTAAGCGAAACGATCTCGTCCAGGCTGCAGTCGGTGGCGCACATCACCGCCTCGGGCACCGATTGCGCCCGCTCGCGCAGCGCGCGGCCGGCTTCGGTGAGCGCGATGATCACCTGCCGTTCGTCGGTGGTGGCACGATAGCGCACCAGCAAACCGGCGGTTTCCAGCCGTTTCAGCAGCGGCGTCAGCGTGGCGGAATCGAGGAACAGCCGCTCGCCGATATCCGATACCGTCACCCGATCGCGTTCCCACAGCACCATCATCACCAGGTATTGCGGGTAGGTGAGTTCGAGCTGATTCAACAGCTTGCGGTAAACTTTGTGCAGCGCCAGGTTGGCGGAGTACAGCGCGAAACAGAGCTGCTGATCGAGCTGCAGCAGGTTCTTCGCCTTGAATTGTTCGGTATCGGTGCTTTTCATGTGTGTGAATATAGATAGCGCACGATGTAATCGCAAGCTATTTTTTGTGAGGTGTGCTACATTTTTTTCATGCAGAGGAAGCCCGGAGGGAAAGGAAATGACGAACACGCTTGCAGAACGCGCGCGCCGCTACGCCACCAAGGCGCATGCGGCCATCGATCAGCGCCGCAAATACACCGACGATCCGTACATCGTCCACCCGCAGGCGGTCATGGAACTGGTGCGTAGCGTGCCGCATACCGAAGAGATGCTGGCGGCCGCCTGGCTGCATGACACGGTGGAAGACACGCCCACCACCCTCGGCGATATCGAAAGCCACTTTGGGCCGCAGGTAGCGGAGCTGGTGCGGATGTTGACCAACGTCAGCCACGCCGAGGACGGCAACCGCTTCGAGCGCAAAAACCGCGATCGGCGCCACAGCGCAAGCGCATCGCCACAGGCCAAAACCATCAAGCTGGCGGATCTGATCGACAACACCCGCTCGCTGCTGGACTACGACAGCCACTTCGCCCAGACCTACCTTATCGAGAAGCAGCGCCTGCTGGAGGTACTGACCGAAGGCGACCCGACGCTGTGGCGCCAGGCCAGCCATATCGTCGAACAGGGGCTGCTCAGACTGCAGCAGCCGCCGCACAACGTGCCGGCCAGCTGGTTCGATCATGCCCGCCGGCGCTACCGCGAGAACGACGCGGCCTGATCAGAAGGTCACTACCGTTTTCAACGCCGTCACCCAGGCGTCCTGCGTCTCGCTGACGCCCGCCGGGTGATGCCAATACTGCAGGCCCGGCTGCAGCTGCAGCCACGGCGTGACGTTCACCCGATAATAGAGCTCCGCCGTCACCGAATGGCCCGGTACCGGCCGGTAGTTCGGATCGTGATAATCACTGACGCCGTTGAGTTGGTTGAGATAGCGCTGATTGTCTTTATAGCGATCGCTCAGCTTCACTACCGAGACACCCAGCCCCAGCCAGTCGTCCGGCCGCGCATCGAACAGCCCGCGGTAACGGATGCCGGTCGAGGTGGACCAGTGCAGGTAGTTGCTGCGCTGATCCCCCAGCCCCAGGCTGTAAAACACGCTCAGACCGCGGTTGGCGTCATCCGCATGGCGCGTCACCTGCTGGTTGAAACCGGTGTACAGGAACCAGGTGCGATCGTGGCTGCGATAGCCCTGCGGATCGCTGGCGCCCGGCCCGCCGGATACCCCTTCATAGAGATCGCTCTGGCGCGCGTTGGTGAACAGCACGCCCAGGTTATACACCCCCGGCAGCTGGTTGACGGCGTGGGTTTTCAGCTCCAGCTCCATCGGCAACAGAAAGCCTTTGCTGCCCTTGGTGGACCAACTCCAGGCGTGGCTGCGGCTGGGGGCGCTCGGGTTCTGTTCCATCACGCCGCCCTTGAGCGTCAGGCCGTCAGTCAGCTTGTACTGCAGCGTGGTGCCCCAGTAATGCACGTTCCAGTTGTACCAGGTCAAGGAGTTGGCGGACTTGCCGCCGCACAGCGTCAGCGTTTGGAAGTCGCAGGGGATGATCTGATCGAAATCCTGCACCTTGTTCATCATGCCAATGCGCCACTGCAGCCGGCTGTCGAGGAAGGAACGGCTGAAGGTCAACCAGCCCAGGCGGGTAATCGACTGCCCGCCAAAGCTCTCCTGCGACAGATCGGTCAGGCCGACGCGCGGATCCTGCAGCCGATCGCGGGTCAGGCTGTTGTCATGGTTGCGGTTGACGATATTGCCTTCGATCGCCGCGTCCGGAATGCCGGTCAGCGCCTGCAGATCCTGGCTGAAGGTCAGCGAAAATTGGTCGATGTACGACGCCTGCTTATCGTGGTTGTAACCGCCGCCGGCGTTATACGACAGCTGGCTGAGGTAACCGAGATTATAGTGGAAACCGTGATCCTCCAGGATCGGCCTGATCCCCAGCATATCCCCCAATAGCCCAGGCTGCGGCGGTTCAAAACCGAGCGCCACCCCTTCCCATTTGGCGGTGGGGGCTTCGACGTCCTTGCCGGTCTGCAGCGTTTCCGCCTGCACCTGGCTGCACCACAGCGCCAGCGCCGCCAGAGTCATAGAACGAGGTAATAAGCTTTTCATCATTATTATATTTCTCCGCATAACGGCTGACTGCGGGCAACAGCATTCCCTGGGAGAGAATTTCCCATCATGAACAGCAGCGAATAAAGGTTAATGCCCGGCGTTTGCCGCCGGGCTGAAGGGCTAGCGTCGGTCTTTCAGGCTGGCGCCGTTGCTGTGGATCACATCGCGATACCAGTAGAAACTCTTCTTGCGGCGACGCTCGAGGCTACCGTTGCCGACATCGTCTCTGTCGACGTGAATGAAGCCGTAACGCTTCGACATTTCGGCCTTCGAGGCGCTGACCAGATCGATCGGCCCCCAGCTGGTATAGCCCATCACCTCGACGCCGTCATCGATCGCCTCGGCCACCTGCACCAGATGATCATTCAGGTAGTTGATGCGGTAATCGTCGTTGATGCTGCCGTCGGCCTCGACGCGGTCTTTGGCGCCCAGCCCGTTCTCAACGATAAACAACGGCTTCTGATAGCGGTCGTACAACACGTTGAGCAGGTAGCGCAGCCCGATCGGATCGATTTGCCACCCCCACTCCGAGCTGGCCAGGTGCGGATTCGGCACCATGTCGAGAATGTTGCCGCGCGCCGTTTCGTACTGCTCCGGATCGGCGGTTACGCAGCCGCTCATGTAGTAGCTGAACGAGATGAAATCGATGGTTTCACGCAGCGTTTGCCGGTCTTCGTTGGTGATCTCCACCTGGATGCCGTTTTCGCGGAAGAATCGCTGCATATAGGCCGGGTAATAGCCGCGCGCCTGCACGTCGCCGAAGAACAGCCAGTCGCGGTTTTGGCGCTGGGTTTCCAGCAGATCTTCCGGCCTGCAGCTCAGCGGATACAGGATGCCGCCCAACAGCATGTTGCCGATTTTGCCCTCCGGCACGATCTCGTGACAGGCCTTCACCGCTTTGGCGCTGGCCACCAGCTGATGGTGGATCGCCTGATAGATGGCGCTCCGGTCGCTCTCCGGCGGCAGGCCGACGCCGGTGAAGGGCGCGTGCAGCGACATGTTGATCTCGTTGAAAGTCAGCCAGTGTTTGACCTTGTGCTTATAGCGTTCGAATACGGTGCGCGCATAGCGCTCGAAGAAAGCGATGGTCCGGCGATCGCCCCAACCGCCGTAATTCTTCACCAGGCCGTAAGGCATCTCATAGTGCGACAGCGTGATCAGCGGCTGGATGCCATACTTCGCCATCTCGTCGAACAGCCGATCGTAAAACGCCAGCCCGGCCTCGTTAGGGGTCTCTTCATCGCCCTGCGGGAAAATGCGCGTCCAGGCGATCGAGGTGCGCAGGCACTTGAAACCCATTTCGGCGAACAGCGCGATGTCTTCCGGATAGCGATGATAGAAATCGATCGCCACGTCCTTGATGCCGCTGTCGCCCGGCATGCGCGGCGTAATGGCGCCGAAAATGCCCTGCGGCTGCAGATCGGAGGTCGACAGCCCCTTGCCGTCAGCCTGATATGCGCCTTCTACCTGGTTCGCCGCTACCGCGCCGCCCCACAGAAAATGTTGCGGAAACTTGCCGTTCATCGCTTGCTCCTCAATTAACGTAATAAAGTCAGCAGCGGCGCCTGTTCCTGCACCGGAGACAGGCCGCTGGTCAACACGTCCACGTAGTCATCGCTGTTGCTGATGATGATCGGCGTGGTGGTGTCATAGCCGGCGGCATGGATCGCCGCCTGGTCGAACTCGATCAGCAGATCGCCCGGGGCGATCCGTTCGCCTTCCCGCACGTGGGCAGTGAAATGCGCCCCGTCGAGCTTCACGGTATCGATGCCGACGTGGATGAGAATCTCCGCGCCGTCGTCCGATTCGATACCGATGGCGTGTTTGGTTTTGAACAGCGACGCCACGCTGCCGCTCACCGGTGCCACTACGCGCCCCTGCTGCGGCGCAATCGCCACGCCTTTCCCCAGCAGACCGCTGGCGAAGGTGGCGTCGTTCACCTGCTCCAGCGGCACGATATCGCCGGCGATCGGGCTGAGGATCGCCTGTTTGCGGTTGAGCGGTGAAGCGGCTTCAGGCTGCGCGACGGCCTCTTCCGCCGGCGCGACGCCGAACAGATAGCTGGCCAGCGCGGCGAACACGAACGACAGCAGGGTGCCGCCGATCGCGCCCCACACCGTGGCGTCGATGCCGCCGCCGGGGATGATCTGCGCGAAGGTGAACACGCTCACCAGACCAAACGAGTAAACCGAAGTATGGAAGTAGCCGATCACCGCGCCGCCCAGCGCGCCGCCGATGCAACCGAAGATGAACGGGCGCTTGTTCGGCAAGGTGACGCCGTACACCGCCGGCTCGGTGATGCCGAAAATGCCGGCGCCGATCGCCGACGCGGACAGCGCCCGCAGCTTGGCGTCACGGGTGCGCAGCATCACGCCCAGCGTGGCGCCGACCTGCCCCATCACCGCCGGCAGCAGCAGCGGCACCATGGTGTCGCGCCCCAGCACGCTCAGGTTGTTGATCATCAACGGCACCAGCCCCCAATGCAGGCCGAAGATCACGCACACCTGCCACATCGCCCCCATAAAGGCGCCGGCAATGATCGGGTTGAAGGCGTAAATGCTCTGATAACCGTTGGCCAGCAGATGGCTGAGCCAGGTCGCCGCCGGGCCGATCAACAGGAAGGTCAGCGGCACGGTGATCGCCAGACACAGCAGCGGCGTGATGAAATTGCGCAGCGCGCTGTGGATCACCCGGTTGAACAGCGGCTCCAGGCGGCAGGACACCCAGGCCGCAAAGATGATCGGAATCACCGACGAGCTGTAGTTGATGAAGGTCAACGGAATGCCGAAGAAGTATTCGCGCACCGCGCCCGGCTGCTGCGCCGCCTCGAAGGCCGCCATCATCAGCGGGTGCGTCAGCGCGCCGCCGATCGCCATGGTGACGAACGGGTTGCCGCCGAATTTTTTCCCGGCGGTATAGCCGAGCATGATCGGGAAGAAGTAGAACAGCGCGTCGCTGGCGGCGAACAGCATTTTGAAGGTGCCGCCGCTTTCCAGCAGCCAACCGCAGGCCAGGCTCAGCGCCAGGAACCCTTTCAGGATCCCCGAAGCGGCCATCACCCCGAGCAACGGGGTGAAAATGCCGGACACCAGATCGATAAAGCGGCTGAGCAGGTTATCCTTCTTGCCGTCCGCCTCGTCGCCATTCGGCGCGCCTTCAGCCAGCCCACCGACCCGGTTGACCGCATCGAACACCTCCGCGACGTGGTTACCCACCACCACCTGGAACTGGCCGCCGCTCTCCACCACCATGATAACGCCGGGGTTTTTCTTCAGCGCCTCGGCATTGGCATGGCTGTCGTCACGCAGCTTGAAACGCAGGCGAGTGGCGCAGTGCACCAGACTTTTCACATTGTCGCGGCCACCGACGCCGGCCAAAATCTCACTGGCTAATGTGTCATATTTCATACGGTTATCCTTAGACTTCACGTTCTGCCGAGCCCGCCCTGCGCTGGCCTGGCGCAGGGCCGAAATGCGGCGCAAAAAAAAACCTAAACCTCGCGGCCTCTGCCCCATCGAGGGACAAAAACGCGAGGTTTAGGTTTTGCCTGCCGCAGCAGTAACAACCCTAAATCGGTTGAGTTATGACGTTACCACCGCGGATTTTGCCGGGGCAAGGCTTTGCGGCGGCAAATTCTCGAACTGTGATCGCAGGGGCAAAACGGCCTCAATGCGCGAAATAATGCATGCCGCCATCTACCGGGATCACTGCGCCGGTGATATATCGCGCGAGCGGGGAACAAAGAAACGCCGCCAGATAGGCCATATCTTCCGGCTCGCCGAAGTAGCCTATCGGGATATGTTGCGCAATGAACGCCTGGCGCGCTTCATCGGATGCGTATAAGCGCTCGCGGATCTGTTCGCTGTTGATGCGCCCCGGCTGTAACGTATTGACGGTAATCCCCTGCGCAGCCACGTCGCCGGCCAGCCCCTTGGCCCACAGATGCAGCGCGCCCTTGGCGGCGCTGGCGGCGCTCAGGCTGCGCGGCTCCATCGAGCCGCTGATGTTGATAACCCGCCCCCAGCCCTGCGCCTGCATGGCCGGCAACAGCGCCTGAGTCAACCGCCGGGCCGGCGTGAAGTTCAAAGCGAAAGCCTCTTCCCAACCGCGATCGCTTTCGTCCAGCGCCGTGGGGTGAAATGCGCCGACCGCGTTGATCAGAATATCGACGGTCCCCAGCTGACGCAGCGCCTGCGCCGCCAGTTGGGTTAACGCTTCGGGGTCGGTAACGTCTGCAACGGCGACCCACGGGCGCACAGCGCCTTGCCGTTCCACCTCATCCGCCAAGGCCTGCAGCCGATCGCCGCGTCGTGCGGTGGCCACTACCGTGACCCCTTGAGCGGCCAGCACCCTGACCATGCCGGCACCGATCCCTTCGCTGGCTCCCGTGACCAATGCCGTGCGTTGTTGCAATTGCAAATTCATAAGAAACCCTAATTGAATAATTCAATTTAAAAGGATGTGTTCGCACATTGAATCACGACGCTATCCGTGTGAATATTCCTGAAAACCGCATCGTTAATGTGCAGGAATTCACCGATGTTTGACTGGCAGGATTTAAAACACTTCGTGGCATTGGCGCGCACCGGTTCGCTGTCGGCGGCGGCGCGGGAATTGGGCTGCGATCACGCCACCGTCGGGCGACGCGTAGCGGCGCTGGAACAGGCGCTCGGCCTGCGTTTGATCGTACGTCACCCGCGCAGCACCCCGCTGACCCAGGACGGGCTGGCCATCGCCGGACTGGCGGCCGGGATCGACGCGCAGAGCCAGGCCATTATCCGCCATGCGCGCAGCGCCGGCGCAACGCCACAGGCCAGCGTGCGCATCAGCGCGCCGCCGTCGATCGCCGCGCATATTCTCGCGCCGCGCATTGCCGAATTTAATCAGGCTTTCCCACAAATCGTCGTGACGCTGGCGGGTGAATCCGCGCTCGCGGAGCTGGATCGCGGCGAAGCGGACATCGCCGTGCGCATGGTGCGCCCACAGCAGCCGGAGCTGCTGGCACAGCGTATCGGCATGATGCGCTACGCGCTGTACGCCGCGCCGGAGCATG
Source organism: Serratia sp. YC16 (assembly GCF_009707615.1). Taxonomy (NCBI): domain Bacteria; kingdom Pseudomonadati; phylum Pseudomonadota; class Gammaproteobacteria; order Enterobacterales; family Yersiniaceae; genus Serratia; species Serratia sp. YC16. The sequence goes on from NZ_WLYN01000005.1 coordinate 155,777, forward strand.
CCGCACTGCCCGACGCGGCGCGCCGCTTTCTCGCCTATGACCCTCACTACCGACAGCAGCCGCATCAACAATGGTTGCAGCAGCTGTTACAGGGGCGGCCGGTGGTCTTTCAGGCCAGCGATCTGTTTTCACTGCAACAAGCGGCACGTTCAGGGTTGGGTGCCGCCGTTTTGCCGACGTTTGTCGCCGATAACGATCCGGATCTGGTGCCGTTGCCCACGGCGAGCGCCGCGCCAACGCGCGAGCTTTGGCTGGTGACGTATCCCGATTTGGCGCGTACCGCCGCCGTGCGCGCAGTGATGACTTTCCTGGTCGAGACGCTCGGTAAAACGTGCCCATTGCCGGCATAAACCATCAGAACAACTAATATAAATACTGGACAAAAGTCACGCAGGGGATTATTACTGGTCAACGCTTAATCGAGAGTAGGGATGACCATCATCATGGTGTTGCGTACTGATGTAGGACGGATTTTGATTACCGGCGCCGGCGGCCGGGTCGCCACGGCGTTTCGTCAGGCCATGGGCGATCGCTACGCGCTGCGCCTGGCGGAACGCGACATCAGCCTGCTGAGCGATCGGCTGCCCGGCGATGAGATCATCAGCTTCAACATCGCCGATCTCGACGCCTGCCGCGCAGCCTGCGCCAACATCGACACCGTGTTGCACCTGGCCGCCGATCCGGCTCCCGACGCCGATTTTTGCAGTTCGTTGATGGACAACAACATTCTCGGCACCTTCAATATCTTCCGCGCGGCGAAAGATGCCGGCTGCCGCCGGGTGGTGTTCGCCAGCAGCGCACAGGCGGTGGAAGGTTATCCGCTCGATTACCAAATCCGCCCGGATGACGCGCCGAAACCGAAAAACCTGTACGGTGCCAGCAAGGCGTTCGGCGAAGGCATCGCCGCCTATTTCGCCCACCAGGAGGGGCTTTCCGCCCTGTCGGTGCGCATCGCCAACTTCACGGCCCTGAGCCCGGGCGATCGCCTCAGCGCCCGCGACATGAGCGCGTTTCTCAGCCATCGCGACGCCGCCGATCTGCTGGAGCGCTGCATTCGTGTCGCAGAGGTGCAATATGCGGTGGTGCACGGGGTTTCCAATAACCGTTACAAACGTTTATCGCTGGAAGAGACCAGCCGTTTGCTCGGTTACTACCCGCAGGACGATGCGTTCAGCCTGCTCGGTTTCGAGTAGCAGGCGGCAAGGGGGGGAGAGAACAACGCCGGGCAGAACCCGGCGCCTGGCGGGAAATTACGGTTTTTCGGCGATTTTGCGCAGATATTCGTTATTTTTAAACGCAATGATAATCATCTCGAACGCCACGCGCACGAACACGCCGCCGACGATGATGCCGAACAGTCCGCGGAAGAATTCGCCGTAAAACATCATGCCAATACCGCTGATCAACACGCCCAACAGCGCCAGCCAGTAAACGGCGGTGATGATTTTTGGCGTCAGCATCGCATCGAAGAAGAAGATATTTCTCATGTGGATCTTTCCTTAGGCAGGTCTTTCATTATCCCAGAGGTGCCGTGCTAGCGGCCACCATACATATACATGGGTAATGATAGCGGCTAAGACTAGATGCCGAACAGATAAATGGGGGCGGGAGTGGATAAGCGTTTATGTTTTATGCGGCTAACGGCGTGCGACGGGTAAAACCCGCCGCACGCTGTCGTTTTTAGCCGTTGGCGTAGGCCACCTTTTCGGCTCGGCGGCTGGTAAACAGCACCAACAGCAGCGCCAGCCCGGCGATAATCGCCCCCATCACCGGCACGAAGCTGTATCCCAGCCCGGCGGAGACCACCGCGCCGCCGGCGGCGGCACCGAGCGCATTGCCCAGGTTGAAAGCGCCGATATTGACCGAAGACGACAGGCCAGGTGCTTCGCTGGCGACGCGCATCACGCGCATCTGCAGCGGCGGCACCACGGCGAAGGTCGCCGCCCCCCAAATCACCATGCTGACCGCCGCGCCGATTTCACTGCGCGCCAGCAACGGGATCAGCAGCATGATGGCCGCCAGCAACAGCAGGAAGCCTTTCAGCGTCGCGCTTTCGGAGCGGTCAGCAAATTTGCCGCCGAGGTAATTGCCGATGGAGAAACCAACGCCGATCAATACCAGCATCACCGTCACGAACAACGGCGTCGCCTCAGTGATATGCTGCAATACCGGCGAGATATAGGTATAGAGCGTGAACATCGCGCCCGCGCCCAGCACGGTGGTCAGCAGCGCGGTCAATACCTGCGGCCGCACCAGCACCGACAGTTCGCGTTTCACATCGGGCCGCGCCCCGGCGCTGCCTTGCGGCAACGAGAACCACAGCCCCAGCATGGCGACCACGCCTAACCCTGCGGTAGCCAGGAACGACATGCGCCAGCCGATGGTTTCACCCAGCCAGGTCGCGGCCGGCACCCCGCCGATATTGGCGATGGTCAGGCCCATAAACATGGTCGCCACGGCGCTGGCCTGTTTCTCCTTCGGCACCACGCTGGCGGCCACCACCGACCCGAGGCCAAAGAAAGCGCCGTGGTTCAGGCTGGTGATGATGCGCGACAGCATCAGGGTGGTGTAATCCGGCGCGAGGGCCGACAGCACGTTGCCGAGGGTAAAGATCGCCATCAGGAAGATCAGCGCGCTTCTGCGCGCCCGGTGCGACAGCAGCAGCGTCATCAACGGTGCGCCGACCATCACGCCAACGGCGTAGGCGCTGATCAACATGCCGGCCATCGGAATGGAAACGTCCACCCCTTTGGCGATGGTTGGCAGCAACCCCATGGGGGAAAACTCGGTGGTGCCGATACCGAACGCCCCCACCGCCAGGGCTAACAAGGGATAATTCACTTTCATGCAACAACTCCGGTTTACCGCTGCCGAAGCGCGGGAACAGTTAAGATGCCGAAAGTATGACATTGGTCACAGCAAAGATAAGCCGGCGGAAGGCTAAAAGACTTTTGCGATTTTGTTAAAAGTGCGGCGGGAAGGGAAGGCTATCGGCATCCGTCACCCGGACGGGGATAAGGCATGGCGGCCCGAGTATCGGGCCGGAAGACGTCTGTCATGAGCGTGGAATCAACGCCACCTCAGGCCCTCCCGCGGCGCACCTTGCCCGCACGCATTTCGATATTCCGCGCCAGCTCAGGCAGCCCGCCGGCCAGGAAGCAGGCTTCCGCCAGCACGAACAGCGGGCCGATGATAAGGCCCGCCACGTCGTCCATAAACGCCGGTTTTCGCCCCTCCCAGAAATGCCCGACGAACTGAAACAGCCAGCCGATCACGAAACCGCCGAGGCTGACGCTCAGCCACGCCGCCGTCGACAGCGACGCCACCCAGGCGCCGAACCCGAGGCACAGCACCAGCAACGCCAACATCATGACGCCAAGACGCAGATTCAGCCGCAGGTAATAGAGCGCCGAGACGATAACCAGCGCGCAGGCCGGCGAGAACGGCAGCCATCCCGCCCCCCATGCCGGCCGAGAGAGCAGCGCCAACAGGCTGACGACGATCAGCGGGATGCCGATAAAATGTGTGGCGATATTGCGCGCATCGCGATGATAGGCGGCATAAGCGGCAAGTTGATCTTCCAGACTTCGCATGTTGACCTCCGGTATGTGTGGCCTTCGTCGCCGAACGCGCGCCGCCGCATGCGGCTGCCCTTCCCCATAGCTTAGCGCGGGATCACCAATACCGGTTGACCAATCTCATCCAGCAGGCCGCGCGTGACCGAGGCGTTCAGCCAGCGCTCCAACGAAGACAGGTGGCGGTGCGAGATGATCAACAGATCGCAGTTGAACAGCGCCATCTGCTCCGGGATCACCTCGATGGGCGCCCCGGCAGCCAGCAGGCCCTGGGCGTTGAAGCCCATCTGTTTCAACGCCCGAGTCACCTGCCCGACCTGCTTTTCCGCCAGCGCCTCTTCGCGCTGGGCGGCGGGATATTCTTCGCGCTCGTCGCTGTCGAAACGCAGGCCGCTGCGGCTAAGCGTGAAGGCATTGTCCACCACCGTCAGCACGATCACGCCGCCGATGCTGCCTTGCAGACGCGCCATAAACTCCAGGGCGTTGCCGCTGTGTTCAAAGCAGTCCACCGCCAATAACACTCTCTCAATCATAACCATCCTCATTCGACCGAGTTAAATCGCGCCCTTGAAATTGGCTTCGCCCTTTTTCCAATAACCTTTGGCAAACAAGGCGGCGCGGGAGATGCCCATTTCGTTGATAAAACGCGCCTTCAGATACGCAGCGACCTGGTGTTCGCAGGCCAGCCACACCTGCCCTTCCCCGGCCGGCAGTTCGCAGTGGCTGACGGCCTGCACCAGCGGGCTGTTCATCACGCTGTCAAAATGCCGGGTGCGTATTTGCCAGCTGTTCACCTGCAAAAAGGAGCAATCGACGTCCTGGATCTCCTGCGCATCGCCCACTTCGGCGAACCACAGCACCGGCAACGGATCGGAGAGCGAGGCGAGGATGGTGCGCATGGCGGGCAACGCGGTCTCATCGCCCAGCAACAAAAGCCAGCGGGTTTGCGGCAGCAGCCGGAAGCCGCCGGAGCAAGGGCCGGCGAACCCCAGCTTGTCGCCCGGCATCGCGTCGCGCGCCCAGTTCGACGCCGGGCCTTCGCCGTGCAGCACCATGTCGATATCGAAGGTGCGGGCGAGTTTATCGATGCCGCTCAGGGTGTAAGCTCGCCCGGCCAGCGTGTCGCGCCACGGAAAGAACACCTTGACCCAGCTGGCCGGCTCCTGCGCGCGCGGATCGGCGATAAACTTGTCCACATCGTCGCCGCTCAACGTGATGCGCCTGATCCGCGCGCTAACTTGCCGCACCGCGCTCACCCGCGCCTCCCGCTTGCGGCGGGTATCTCTTTCCAGCATCTCGTCGACCATCTTATTCAGCGTGTTGTGCATCAGCCTTCTCCTGTGGCGCCGCAGACGGATAGGTGTGTTCCCAGCCGCCGCCCAGCGCTCGATAGATATTCACCACGGCGATCGCCGTCTCCTCCTCTGAAACAATTTGCGCGGACTGCAGATCCAGCAGCGCGCGCTGCGTGCTCAGAACGTGGATAAAATCGCTGGCGCCGTTCAGATAGCTGTCGCGCGCCAGCGCAAACGCGTGTCGGTTGGCGGCCAGCGCTTCGGCCAGGTGCGTCTGGCGGCGCTGCTGGGCGCGATAGCCGGAAAGCGCGTCGTCGATCTCATGCCAGGCACGCAGCACCGTTTGCTGGTAGGCGATGGCCATTTCCTGCTGGCGATATTCGCTCAGGCGTACCCGCTGGGTGATTTTTCCCCCGTCGAACAACGGCAGATACAAAACGGGGCCGATGGCGAAGGTATGCGTGGACCAACTGCCCATATCCGACAAGGCCAATGCCTGGTAGCCCGCGTTGCCGGTCAGCGTGATGCGCGGGTAGTAGTCGGCGGTGGCGACGCCGATCTCGGCGGTGGCCTGATGCAAACGCTCCGCCGCTTCGCGAATATCCGGCCTGCGCAGCGCCAGATCCGACGCCACCCCCATCGGCACCGCGCGCGCCAGCGTCGGCAGCGGCCCCGGCGGCGACAGCATCGCCTTCAGCGCGCCCGGCCGCTCGCCCAACAGCAGACTGATGGCGTTGATCAAGCGTTCCTGCCGATCGGCCAACGTCGGCAGCAGGGCATCCACCTGCGCCAACTGCACCTGCGCCTGATCGATATCCAGTTCGTTGCCCGCGCCGCTTTGATAACGGCTTTGCGTCAGCTGCAGCGTGCGCAGCGCGGTGGCGCGGTTTTCCTGCGCCACCGCCAGCTGCTGCTGCGTGGCGCGCAGGCGCAGATAGTTGCTCGCCACCTCCGCCGTCACCGACGTCAGCAGTGCGCGCCGATTCTCCTGCGAAGCGGCGAAGCCGGCGCGCGCGCTTTCCGACGCGCGGCGCAGCTTGCCCCACATGTCCAGCTCCCAGGCGGCGCTGAAGCCGCCGCGCCAGAGGTTGTAATCCGCCTCTCCGCCGTTGCCGGACGGATCCATGCTGCCCACTGAGGTGGCGCGCTGGCGCTGATAGGCGCCATCCAGGCTCAGATCCGGCATCAGCGCCGCCTCCGTCACCCCCAGCAGGGCGCGGCTCTGCTGCAGGCGCGCCGTGGCGAGCTGCAGATCCAGGTTACCGGCCGCCACGCGCTGCGCCAGCTGCGACAGCAGCGCATCGTTGAATATCGACCACCAGGCCACCGGCAATGCCCCGCCGCCGGCCTGCTGACCCCAGCTCTCGGGCAATGTGTTCTGTGGCTGAGCATAATCCGGCCCCACCGCCCGGCAGCCGCTCAGCGCAATCAGCAAGAGCGGTATCACGGCTCTGTTCATTACAGCCCCCCGTCCAGCGTATTGATGCTGACGTCCGCAGACATGCCGACGCGCAGCGCGCTCAGCAAAGCGGCGTGCTCCTTGTTGATATCAAACACAATCTTCACCGGGATGCGCTGGACGATCTTGGTGAAATTACCGGTGGCGTTTTCCGGCGCCACGGCCGAGAAACTGACGCCAGAAGCCGGCGCGATGCTGTCCACCTGCCCTTTCAGCGTTTGGCCGGGAAAGGTATCGATATGGATGTCTACCGACTGCCCGTGTGCAATGTTTTCCAACTGGGTTTCCTGGTAGTTGGCGATGATGTACAGCTTGTCCTGCGGCACGATGGCCAGCAGCGCATCGCCCGGTTTGACGAACTCCCCGACCCGCAGGCTTTTCTTGCCGACCACGCCGCCGATCGGCGCGGTGATGCGGGTATAAGACAGGTTCAGTTCGGCCATCGCTTTCTTCGCCTGCGCCAACATCAATTCGGCATCGCTGTCCGCCAGCTTGGCCTGCAGCACCTGCTCCATATTTTTCGCCGCTTTGAGCGTCGCCTCCGACTGCGCCACATTGGCGGAAAGCGTGTGCACCCGCGTCGTCGCCTGCTGCGCCGCCTGCTGCGAACCCGCGCCGCTGCTGGCCATTCGCTGGTAGCGGTTCTGCTCCTGGCGCGCAAACGCCAGCTCCGCCTGCGCCGCCTGCCGCTCCGCCTGCGCGGCGGCGATCAGCGCACTCTGCCGGGTGAGGTTAGCCCTGGCGTCGTCCTGCCGGGCGCGGGCCGATTGCTCCTGCGCCGTCGCCTGCGCCAGGGCAACGTTGAACTCACGCGGGTCGATCACCGCCAGCAACTCCCCCTGCTTGACCCACTGGTTGTCCTTGACCAACACCTGTGCAATTTCACCGGCGATCTGCGGAGAAATACGCGAAATATCGGCGCGAATATAGGCATCGTTGGTGTGTTGCTGTGTATCTTTAATAAAGAATTTATTGATTAATAATCCCAGCGTAATGGCGGCGACCGCCAATACGGCAATGGCGACTTTCTTATTAGCCATAAAAGTGACTCCATATAATAGGTATTTCTGATGATGAAATGTCAGGCGGCGACCGATCGCGGCGGATAAATACGGGTCGGCATAAATAAAATCAGCGCGGTCAGTAATAACGCCAGGCCGGCAACCAACAGATAAAGATCGGCGCTGGCCAGCACGTGGCTCTGCCGGGCGGCGAGCTGCGCCAGCTGTTCCGCACCGCCCGATGCGCTACTGTAGGCCGAGCCGAAACCGTCGGCGATCGTGCCGGCGTGATAATCCCCGCGCTGGCGGCTGAGCAACGCGATGGCGCCGCCGGCTGCGGTGGCCACGAAGCCTTTCACCGCGTTGAACCAGGCCGCCGCAAACGGCCCGTCGGTCGGCAACAGCCCACCGGTCGCCTGCATCAGCAACGGGATGATCGCCATCGGTTGAGCGACCGCCTGCAACAGCGCGATGACGCGGAACGTGTCGCCATTCCATTCCGGCGTCAGCTGAGCCGCCAGCACGCAGGCGGTGGCCATCAACAGCAGGCTGATCGCCAGCACCCAGCGGCAATCCACTCGCGGCGTATTGCAAATTATGGCGACGATCGGCAGCGTAATTAATTGCGGCAACGCAACCCACAGCATTAAGTCTGAGGTTTGTTCCTGACGATAACCTTGAATCGCGGCTAAATATCCCGACGTGATATTAACCAGCGACACCATAATTAACAGCACGCCACCCAGCGTAATTAAGGAGAAAGACAAATTCCTTTTGCTTAATAGCTGTAAATTAAAAAAGGGCAGCGGGTGGTACCATTCGTTAATCAGAAATAACGCCAATAATCCGCCGCCGCCCAATAATAAAACGTAGATCAGCGGCGAATTCAGCCAGTCGAGGCGCTCCCCCTGTGAAATGCCCACCGTCAGCATGCCGAGCGCCATGCCGCCGAGCAGCAGGCCGCGCCAGTTGAACTGCCGCAGACGCTCCAGCCGCAGCGGATCCTGTGGCAGACCGTAGCCGATGCACAAGGCGGCGATCGCCATCAGCGGCAGGTTCCAGTAGAAATACCCGCTCCAGCCCCAGTGAAAGGCGAAGGCGGCGGCGGTAGCGCCCAGCGTGGCACTCCAGGCCGAGACCCAGCCGTAGGCGCCCAGCCCCAGCACCTTGATCAGCGGCGGCATAAAACGCAGCACCACCGTCATCAGCATCGGCGGCAACGCGCCGCCGGCGAAGCCCTGCAGGCTGCGCACCGCCAACAGCGCGCCATACTGTTCTCCCAACCAGGGCGTCAGCAGCCCGCCGGCCAGATAAATGCCGCACATCGTCAACGCCACCCGGCGCAGCGAAAAAGTCGGCCAAAAACAGGGCGTGAACCCGGAACCGATCACAAAACCGGTGACGTAACAGGTAGTCAGCCAGCTGCCGGCATCGAAGCTCATCAGCATGCCGCCCTGTATGTCCGCCAGCGCGAACTTGCTGGCGTTTTCCCCCACGCCGCTGGCCATCACCGCCAAAAACACGCCGAACAGCCCCAGCCAAGTGCGGCCGTTGATTTCACCGGCGCTGGCGAGCCATCGATTTTTGTGGTGCGGCGTAACAGACACCTCAACCATTCCCCACTCCTGCTGTTTCAGCCTCAATCTTTGTTGTCGTGGGCAGTATCCGGACTTATTTCGATTGTTTAAAATGAAATCATGTAATTAACTAGTTGCACAAAACGCAATCCATCACGCACGCCACGACCGGAGAGGCCATGCCGCAAAAAATTGATTTCAATCTGATCTATGCGCTGAATCTGCTGCTGGAAGAAGGGAGCGTGAGCGGCGCCGCCGAAAAGATGAACCTGAGCGCGCCGGCGATGAGCCGCATTCTGGGGCGCATCCGCCGGCAGTTCGACGATCCGATCATGGTCAGGGCTGGCAAGCATCTGGTGCCAACGCCGCGCGCGCTGGAGTTGAAACGCCAGCTCGGCGAGATCATCGAACAGGCCGCCGCGCTGATCGCGCCGAATGAATCATTCGAGCCCGGCAGGTTGACCAGAACCTTCACCATTCGCGCCAACGACATCTTTATCGGCGCGCTGGCAGGCGGCTTGCTGGAGACGCTGCGGGACATGGCGCCGCTGAGCGGCCTGAAATTCATCGCCGAAAGCGACGGCGAGGATGACGCGCTGCGCAGCGGCAAGGTGGATCTGGTGATCGGTTCTTCACGCGACTGGCACCCGGAAATCAAGACGCAGAGCCTGTTCACCAGCACCTTTCAGGGGCTGGTGCGGCCGGGGCACCCGATCATCGGCCGGGTAACGCCTGAAACCCTGACCCATTACCCGCATATCAGCGTCTCCCGTCGCGGGCGCACGCAGGGGCCGATCGACGACGCGCTGCGCGATCTCGGCCTGCAGCGCAACGTCGCTCTGACCCTGCCGGGCTTCCATTCGGCGATGATGCTGACCATGAAATCGGACTTCATCCTGCCGCTGCCGCGCCACGTGCTGCAGGGGGTGAGCAACATCCATCTGCCGTTGGCGGAGATCGAGCTGCCGCTCGAGCTGGAGTCGGTGTTTATCGTGCAGGCCTGGCATCCGCGCCTCGATCGCGATCCGGCGCACCGCTGGCTGCGGCAGACCATCAAGCAGTTCTTTTTGCAGAGGGAGTGAAGGGGGTTATTGGCGATTAGGTGGCGGAAGATCACAGGAGTCGAACCTGCCCAGGACCGCTGGCGGCCCCAACCGGATTTGAAGTCCGGCCGCCCCACCGGGGACGAGGATCTTCCTTGGAGAAGAGGGAAGCAAGGCGCTGATTATAGCGCAGTTCGTTCGCTGCGCTAAGCGGGAAATGGCGGCCGCCGGCGATTCGGCGGCCGGGGGGCTACTTCAGGAAATCCTTCACGTCCAGCAGGATGAACTCGTTGTCATCCGCCATATTGGGCTGGCGGCTGGAGGAGAACGGGAAGTTGTTGTCGTTGCCGACGATGATGTGGTTGGCGTCCACCACGTCCACGTTCTCGATGGTGAAGAACGGGAAGGTCAGCACGCCGTCGTTCAGCGGCTTGCGCGCCAGCTTGTTCGGATCCTGAATGTTCATCAGGTCGATATAGCCCAGTTTTTCGACCGGTTTGCCGACGTTGGCGTCCGAGAAGGCGATTTTATATACCCGCTTGAACTTGGCCACCTGGCTGAAGCAGTTGTCGGTCGGCGCACCGGCGGCGCAGGCTTTGTCCGGCGTGCCTTCGCCGTTGTCGCGCTCGATCACCAACCCGTGGGTGGCGTCGATCATGTTGAAGTCGCCGATAGCGTTCTGGTTGTCTTCCAGCACATACTGCCAGCTGCGGCCGGTCCAGGCCTGCCGTTTGACGTCAAACTCCAGCACCCGCAGGTAGCGTTTGCCGCCGACGTTCTCGAACTGCTCGCCGTCCCACAGCGCCCCTTCCAGCAGCGGGTACAGCTTGCTGCCGTCCGGCGAGGCGGCCATGCCTTCAAAGCCCTTGGAGCGCGCCACCTGGAAGTTTTGCTTGCCGTCCGGCGCGCCCGGCAGGGTCAGCGTCGGGTTGTCCGGCGATTTCACCACCTTGCCGTCCACCTGAGTGTCGAACACCGCCAGCACTTTACCGTTCAGGTCGGCCTTGATCAGGTAAGGCCCGAACTCTTCGCCGATCCACAAGGCATCGTCGGCAAACTGGAAGCTTTCCGGGTCGAAATCGCTGCCGGTCAGATAGCGCTTCTCGGTGCTCTCATTGATGATATGGAACGGCACCTTTTTATCCGGATCGTGCAGGAACACCGTCTTCAGCGGCGCAACCGTGCCGTCTTTGAAATCGATCTTGTAGTGGTTGAGGTACAGCATGGCATCCGGGGAGTTGGCTTTGCTGCCGAAGCCGTTGTCGGTCAGCACCCAGTAGGTGCCGTCGGTCATGTGCTTGATGCCGGAGTGGCCCTGCAGCGGCTGACCGTTGATCGGCAGGCCGAGGCCGGTCAGGCGATCGGCGGATTTGCCCGCCACGCTGCCCAGCTCGGTGACGCGTTTGCCGCTGGTGTATTTGCCGCTCTGTTGCAGATCGCTCGGTGCATCCTTCGGTGTGGAAACGGCGGATTTTACCGGCAGCAGCGCATGCCCGGCCAGCGTCGCCTGCACCGGCTGCGCCTCGGCCCACAGGTTGGCGCTCAGCGCCATGCAGCCGACCAGCAGCGCCAGCCGGGTTTTGGTGTTGTGCATGTCATTGTCCCTTTTCGTTGTTATCGCCCAGAAGTAAAAGCAACGTCACTATAGGGAGCGGCAATGACAGAAATATTATTCGGCGAACGCCCGCCGGTAGCTGTGCGGGTGGAAGCGCCAGGTGATGGCGATCAGCACCACCACCAGCAGCGCGTGGATCTGCCAGTCCAGCACGAAGCCGCCGCTGTAGTCGCGCAGCAGGCCGGAGAGGTAGGGCGTCACGCCCGCCAGCAGAAAACCGACGCCCTGCATAAAGGCCACCAGCCGCCCGGCCGCCGCCGGCTGGTGCAGGTGATCAAGCGCCAGCACCAGGCACAGCGGGAACGCGCCGCCCAGCCCCAGCCCGGAAACCAACACCCACAGCCACGGCAGCGTCTGCGGCAGGTAAATCAGACCGATAAAGCCGATCAGTTGCATCATCAAGGCCAGCAACAGCAGCGGCCGCCGGTCATGATTGCGCGCCAGCGCCGGCAGCAGCAGCGCGCCCATCACCTGGCCGAAGGTCATCAGCGCCAGCAGCGAACCGCTGGCCTGCGGCTGCCAGCCGAGCTGCATGTAATACGGCGGCAGCCAGGCGATCAGGCTGGTATAGCCGCCGTTGATCAGGCCGAAATAGGCACCGAGCAGCCAGGCGCGCCGGTTGCGCAGCAGGCTTGGGCCGCGGTGTTCTCCCGCCGCGCCCAGGCGAGACAGCCCGCGGCTGACCGGCCACCAGGCCAGCAGCGCCACCAGGGCCGGCAACGCCCACCAGGCCAGCGCACTGTGCCAGTCGCGCCCCGTACTCATCAGCCATGGGGTGATCGCCGCCCCCAGACCGCCGCCACCCATCAGCGCCGCCGACCACAGCCCGGCCACCAGCGCCATGCTTTTGAGGAAGTGATGCTTGATGATGCCGGGCATCACCGCCTGGATCACCCCGATGCCGAGCCCGCCCAGCACCGCGCTCATTAACAGTTGCACGCTGCCGGGGGCCAGTTCGCGCCAAAGCGCGCCCAGCCCGATCGCCAGCAGGCTCAACGTCACGGCGCTGCGTTCGCTGAACAGCCGATTGATGGCGCCGCCCGCCAGCGCCATCAGCCCCATCATCAGCACCGGCAGCGTGGTCAACAGCGCCGCGCCGCCAAAGCTCAGCCCGGTGGCCTGGCGCAGCGTCGGCAGCAACGGGCCGATCGAGGTCAACAGCGGCCGCATGTTCAGGCCGATCAACACCAGCGCCAGCAACAGGGGGTTGAACCAGCGACGTGGAGAAGGTGAATTAACAGAATGATTTAACAAGGTATATTCCTGGTACTGCGAAATGAAGAGTGCGGCGTCACAGCGCGATCGCCGCAGCGTTGCGTTACTGTAGGCAACGCCGCTAGTATTGGGAAATTAAATAATAAAATAGCCAACAGTGGGAAAATGAATCGCTACCCGATGTTCAATCCGCAGCTGCTGCTCAGCTTCGTCGCCGTGTGCGACAGCAACAGCTTCACCCGCGCCGCAGAGCGAGTGTTCTTGTCGCAGTCCACCGTCAGCCAACAGGTGCGTCGGCTGGAAGAGATGTTGGGCAAACCGTTGTTTGAACGCTCCTCGCATCAGGTGCTGCTGACTGAAGAAGGCGTCAAGTTGTTGAGCTACGCGCGCCGCATCATCGCGCTGAATGAAGAAGCCCACGACGCGCTGACCGGCATCTGGCGCGACGGCGTGCTACGGATCGGCATGCCGGAAGATTTCGCCGTGCCCACCACCGAGCTGCTGGCGGAATTCAGCCGCGAGCACCCGCACCTGCGGCTGGACGTCGCCAGCGGCCTGAGCGCCGATCTGCACAGCGCCTACGCACGTGAAGAGCTGGATCTGATCCTGGTGAAGCAGCGCCGCCAGCAACCGCCGCGCGCCGCGCGGCCGGAACCGCTGCTGTGGCTGGACAGCCTGGCCTTTCCGGCTATCGAGCAATCGCCGGTGCCACTGGCGGTATTTCCACTCAACGGCCTGTACCGCGACGAGCTGTGCCAGGCGCTGGACAACCTCGGCAAACGCTGGCGTATCGGCTACAGCAGCGCCAGTCTGGCGGCGCTGACCGCCGCTTCCGCCGCCGGGCTGGGCGTCACCCTGCTGCCGGCCGGCTGCCGTCTGCCCACGCACCGGGTGCTGGGCGCGGCCGAAGGATTGCCGCCGATAGACAGCTTCGAACTGGCGCTCTACTACCGCGACGGCGCCCCCGCCGCCACGCTGGCACTGGCCCAGCGACTGACGGTGTTTTGCGGGTTGAAGTGAGATCGGTTACGCCACTATCTGCGGATATTCGCGCTGTAGCCAGTCGATAATCCGTACCCACAGCGCGTCGGTCTGCTCAAGGCAAGCCTGTACCGCCGCATCCGTCACCAAATCGCCGGAGTAATCCGCCACATTGCGCTGTTTTCGCAATGCATCCAGGCAGATCATTGCCTCGCGCGGCAACCCTACGGTGAGCGGCAACGTTTGGATCATGGTCTGGTGATGACCGGGTTTGCTGGTCAGCGTGCGGTACCCCTTGGCTTGCAAAGCGGCATTAGCCATTTGCATGACCGCCTTATATGCCGTGTCGAAACGGCTCTCATTGCTGAGCTGAGTGATACCCGCATCACGGCGGTTGCGCGCGGCGGCGGCCAGCAATTTTTTAATCGCCCCCGAGTCAGGCGTTATCACCTCCAGTCCCAGCCCGACCAGATTGTCCAGCGTCATCCTTGTCTCCCGCAATCCAGAGTTGGGGTTTCTGCATAATGTCCTGTATAAACGCGGAGTTCTCGGCCAAAGCCGCCCGCCACTCTTCCGGCGAGTAAAGTTTGGGGTTAATTTCCCGTCCCAGCGTTTCCTGCAGCGGATAAATAGCCTGAATCACCTGCGAAAAAGACAGTTTGCCAACGATCAACACATCGATATCGCTGGCCGCCGTCGCTTTGCCACTGGCGACGGATCCAAAAATAAAGGCCCGTTCAATAGCTGCACCAAACTCTGCCAATGTCTGCCTTAAGCGCTCCACTGGCCCGCAAGCCTTGCGGAAAATAGCCGCCAGCTCTGGGAAAATCAGGCAATCAACGTTGGCCTGATAGCAAATTTGATTGCCCTGCCGCTGCCTGAGCAAAATGCCCCCCTCAGCCAGCCTGCTCAACTCTTTATGTAAAGTACCGGCCTGAGTTGCGGTACGCCGCGCAATTTCCCGCACGTGAAACGCTCGCCCGGGCTCAATAAACAGCAGGCTTAGCACTTTTCTACGGTATTCGCTGAACAGCAGTTCGAGCATCGGATCGTGCATCACGCTAACCTCAATGTAGCTTTAATGACTACAAATGTAGCTATTAAAGCTACGAAAGAGCAAGCCAGGAAAGCCATTCAACCGATGGGCGCCAGTCATTACCAAATCGAATAGTCACCAGTGGCAAATGTCGCTGCCAACCGACCGCTTCCTCTCCTAAATTGGGGGATGTTTTCACCCACCTCACCTCTGGATTAAGGAACCGAACGTGGAAAACCCTCAACAACCGGGCCGCAGAGCCTTCCTCAGCCAAACTGGCAAACTCACCACCGCCTGCGCGGTGATCGGCCTGACCGGCGGTGTGGCACAGGCCGCGTCTCTTGGCGGCGAGCAGTGCGCACCGGCACCGATGACCCTGACCGAACGTCACTACTGCCTGAGCGAGGTGCGGATGGAAGACGGCTTTGAATACGACGGCGACACGGTGATCGGCACCCGCACCGCGCTGTATACGCTTGAGATCAAAGACGGCAAGATCGCCGCCATTCATGCCGCCAACGCCGCGCTGCCCGCCGGCGTGCCCCGCTATAAGGCGCAGGGCCAGCTGCTGCTGCCGGCGTTTCGCGATATGCACATCCACCTGGACAAAACCTTCTACAGCGGCCCGTGGCAGGCGCCGCGCCCGCGCCAGGGCAAAACCATCATGGACATGATCGCGCTGGAGCAGACGCTGATCCCGAAACTGCTGCCCACCTCGCAGCAGCGGGCGGAAAATCTGATCGCCCTGCTGCAGTCCAAAGGCAGCACCGTGGCGCGCAGCCACTGCAATATCGATCCGGTCAGCGGCCTGAAAAGCCTGGAGCACCTGCAGCGCGCGCTGGAAAACCACCGGGCGGACTTCAGCTGTGAAATCGTCGCTTTCCCGCAGCATGGCCTGCTGCACTCCAGGGTCGATGCGCTGGTGCGCGAAGCGATGCAGATGGGCGTGCAGTACGTCGGCGGGCTCGATCCGACCAACGTCGACGGCGCGATGGAGAAATCGCTGGACGCCATGTTCCAGATCGCCCTCGATACCGGCAAAGGCGTGGATATCCACCTGCATGAAACCAGCCCGGCCGGGGTCGCCGCCATCAACTACATGATCGCCACCGTGGAGCAAAACCCGGCGCTGCGCGGCAAGGTCACCATCAGCCACGCTTTCGCCCTGACCACGCTGACGCCGGGCGAACTGGCGGAAACCGCCACCCGGCTGGCGGCGCAGCAGATCACCATCGCCTCCACGGTACCGATCGGCGGCCTGATGATGCCGCTGCCGCAACTCAGCGAGAAAGGGGTGTTCGTGATGACCGGCACCGACAGCGTAATCGACCACTGGTCGCCGTTTGGCACCGGCGACATTCTGGAAAAGGCCAACCTGTACGCCCAGCTGTACCGCGGCTCCGACGAGTATCACCTGTCGCGCGCCATGGCCATCTCTACCGGCGGCGTGCTGCCGCTGGACGATAAGGGCCAGCGCGTCTGGCCGAAAGCCGGCGACGCCGCCGAGTTCGTATTGGTCAACGCCAGCTGCTCCGCCGAGGCGGTCGCCCGCCTGCCGGCACGCAGCGCCACCTTCCATCAGGGGCGTCTGGTGGCCGGCCAGGTGAGCAAAGCCTAAGGTCGGTCCGCTGTTGTCATCATGATGGCCGTTTTTGGCCTTCTGCCAGAGTAAGGCGCGGCGCAAGATGGTCGCTACACACACTGGCGGAGGGCCGAAAATGTCACAGAGCGCGTTATTGATCATCGATGTCCAGCAATCATTCCAGCACCGTCCATTCTGGCAGGAGGACGATCTGCCGGCGTTTCAACAGGCGCTGACCCGTCTGATCGCGGGCTGTCAGCAACGCGGCGCGGCGCTGGTCGACGTGCTGCACGTCTCGCCGCAGGGGCCTTTCTCGCTGGCTTCGGGCCACGTGCAACGCCTGCCGTTCCTCACCCACCAGGCGGATATCACCGTGCATAAGCATGTGCACAATGCGCTGACCGAATCCGGCCTCGACGCCTGGCTGCGCGAGCGGGATATCAACCACCTGATCATCTCCGGCATCCGCACCGAACAGTGCTGTGAAACCACCACCCGGGTGGCGTCCGATCTCGGTTATCGGGTGACCTTCGTCACCGAGGCGACGCTGACCTTCCCGATGCGCCATCCCGACGGTGAAGTCTTTACCCCCGCGCAGCTGAAGCGGCATACTGAAACCGTACTGGTCGATCGTTTCGCCCGCATCGCCAGCGTGGATGAGGCGCTGGCGCAACTCGCACAGGAGTAACCATGCCGCAGGCCGTCTATTTTCTGCTGTTGCCCAACGTGCTGTCGCTCGACGTCAGCGGCCCGGCGGAAACCCTGCGCCTCGCCGGGTCGTTCAGCCTGCGTTACCTCAGCCCGGCGCCGCAGGTCGTCTGCTCCATCGGCATGACGCTGAGCGGCCTGCAGCCGTTGCCCGAACGCCTGGAAGACGGCGCTATTCTGGTGTTGCCGGGCGTCGGCGATTCGCAGCGCTATTTCGCCGGTGAAGAGGCCGAGCAGGCCCGCCGCTGGCTGGCGACGCTGCGGCCCGATCTGCAGCGGCAGCGCATCACTCTGGTGTGCATCTGCTCCGGCGCGCTGCTGGCGGCGCAGGCCGGGCTGCTCGACGGCTATCAGTGCACCACCCACCACGACGTCATCGAACGCATCCGCCTGCAGGCGCCGGCGGCGCAGGTGAAAGAGAACCGCATCTTCGTCGAAGACCGCGGCGTCTATACCAGCGCGGGCATCACCACCGGCATCGATTTGGCACTGCATCTGGTTCACCGTCACTGCGGCTCCGGCCGGGCGCGCGACGTCGCACGCGACATGGTGGTCTATTTCCGCCGCGCCGGCGACGATCCGCAGCTGTCGCCCTGGCTGCGCTACCGCAACCACCTGCACCCGGCGGTACACCGCGCGCAGGACGTGATGGCCGCCGAGCCGGAGGCCGACTGGTCGGTGCCGCAGGTAGCGGAAAAGGCGCACGTCAGCAGTCGCCACCTGGCGCGGCTGTTTCGCAGCCACGTCGGCATCAGCGTGCGGGAATATCATGAACAGCTGCGGTTGGCGGTGGCGCAACAGCGCCTGCAGCAAGGGTATGGGTTGGAAAAGGCCGCGCTGGCGGCCGGTTTTTCTTCCGGGCGGCAGCTGCGCCGCGCCCAGCAGCGCCAGCACTCGCCGCTATGACACCAGTCGGCGGGTATCCAGCCGCTGCAGGCCGACAGACAGCAACAGGCTGAGCCCCAGCGCCACGCCGAACACCCAGAAGATATCCAGCAGCGGGTGGCCGGTGAAATCGAGGTGCCGATTGCGCATCATGTTGACGATAAGGGCGTGAAAACCGTAGATCGCCAGCGAATGGCGGGAAAACACGCCCAACCAACCGATCGGCTGCGGCAGGCAATGTTTCACCCATACCAGCAGCGCTACCGCCGCCATAAACACCAGCGGGCCGCTGTAGATATAGTAGGTATCGGCGAAATTGCCGTTGATGAACAGCTGGTGCTTGGTGCCGCGCGCGATCAGCGCCACGCACAGCGCAAATCCCAGCGCCGCCAGCCAGCCCACGGCGCGCCCGCGCGCCTCCATCATGCCCATCGCCCGCCCGGCCAGCGCATACAGCAGGTAGTAGAAGGTATCGCCGTAGATATACAGGTTAACCGGCAGCAGGTGCACGTTGCCGAAGGTCAGCTTGTCGGTATTCGGGTTGGCGATCACCGCCAACACCACCAGCACGGCGGCCAGGTAACGGCGCGACACCGGCTTGACGCCGATCAGCGGCGACAGCAGGTAAATCACCGCGATGGCGTAGAAAAACCACAGATGATAGAACACCGGCTTTTGCAGAATGCCGCGCAGCGACGGCCAGAAACCGATCTTGGTGAAAGCCGCGATATAGATCAGCGCGATGGCGCTGTAGAACAGAATGCAGCAGATGATGCGGGTGAAATGTCGCCGGCCGGCGCTCTTTTCGCCGAAGAACAGGTAGCCGGAAATCATAAAGAACAGCGGCACCGACACACGCGACAGCGAATTCAGCACGTTGGCGATATCCCAGTTATGCAGCCCTATCGCCGCGCCGTTGGTGACGTAATAAGTGGTGGCGTGGATCATCACCACCATCATGCACGCTATCGCCCGCAGGTTGTCTATCCAGCCGATTTTCTCGCTCAAACGCTCGCTCGATCTTGTGTCATATTGATATGTTAATAAGAGGTTATCGGGCGCAGCGTTCGGCGACAACCCAAAAGCGAAATATCAGAATGCACTTAAACCGCACCTTATGATTGCGAAGGTGAACAATTGGCGGCAAAATAGCCGCCATAACTCGCTCAGTTTGCGCTTCCCGCCCTGGCAGTTCCTTTTTCTCTTTTACTATCAGTACAATAATATGAAAACAACATTACCACCTGCGGCACGTTTGGGCCGGCAGGCGCTTTTATTCCCTCTTTGTCTGGTGCTGTTCGAGTTCGCCACCTATATCGGCAACGATATGATTCAGCCGGGCATGCTGGCCGTCGTGGCAGATTTCAACGCCGGCGAAGAGTGGGTGCCCACCTCGATGACCGCCTATCTGGCCGGCGGCATCTTCCTGCAGTGGCTGCTCGGGCCGCTGTCGGATCGCCGCGGCCGTCGCCCGGTGATGCTGGCCGGGGTGGCGTTCTTTATCGTCTCCTGCCTGGCGATCCTGCTGGTCACCACCATCGAGCAGTTTATCGCCATGCGTTTCCTGCAGGGCATCGGCCTGTGCTTTATCGGCGCGGTCGGCTACGCCACGATCCAGGAGTCGTTCGAGGAGGCGGTGTGCATCAAAATCACCGCCCTGATGGCTAACGTGGCGCTGATCGCCCCGCTGCTGGGGCCACTGGCCGGCGCGGCGCTGATCCACGTCGCGCCGTGGCAGAGCATGTTCGTGCTGTTTGCGGCGCTGGCGGCCATCGCCTTCTATGGCCTGTGGAAAGCCATGCCGGAAACCGCCACGCTGCAGGGCGAGGCGTTTTCCGCCGCCAACCTATGGCGCGACTACCGCCAGGTGTTGGGCAATCGCCGCTTCCTGTGCGGCGCCCTGGCGATCGGTTTCGCCAGCCTGCCGCTGCTGGCCTGGATCGCCCAATCGCCGGTGATCCTGATCAGCGGCGAGTCGCTGTCGACGTTGGACTACGGCCTGCTGCAGATCCCGGTGTTCGGCGCGCTGATCCTCGGCAACCTGACGCTGGCGCGCCTGACCGGCAAGAACAGCGTGGAGCGCCTGATCAAGCTGGGCGCGGGCCCGATGCTGCTGGGGCTGCTGATCGCCGCGCTGGCGACCCAGTTCTCCAGCCACGCCTACCTGTGGATGACCGCCGGCCTGAGCCTGTACGCCTTCGGCATTGGCCTCGCCAACGCCGGGCTGTACCGCCTGACGCTGTTCTCCAGCAACGTCAGCAAAGGCACGGTGTCCGCCACCATGGGCATGCTGAGCATGATGGTGTTCACCGTCGGCATCGAGCTGGCCAAGGTCGCCTACGTCTGGGGCGGCAGCGGGCTGTTCAACCTGTTCAACCTCATCAGCGGCCTGTGCTGGCTGACGCTGGTGGCGCTGTTCCTCGGCAAACGCCGCAACGGCGACCCCACGCCGCAGCCGAACGGCGCGGCTTAAACATGACGATAAACGCCGGTCCGGTTTTCCGACCGGCGTTTTTTATGCGGCTTCAGCCGAGCAGCCCCCACAGCGCATACCCCGTTCCCACCACCGCCACCACCAACAGCAGCACTGCCGACAGAATGGAAATCGTCCGGCGCGCGCGCTGCAGCACCGAGCCCGACAGCAGAATGATATAGGCCAGCAAGATGGTGAAGTCCGCCAGCACCCACAGCGTGGTCAGCAGCGTCAGGCTGGCGCCGACCGAGGGGGTGACGGCGATGAACTGCGGAAAAAAGGCGACGAAGAAGATGATATCTTTCGGGTTGGCGATGCCCACCAGAAAGCCGTTCACGATCGCCGAGCGCTTGTGCGGCCCCGCTGGGCGCGGCGCGCTCGGTGCCTCGCTAAATGAAGATAAATCCTCATAGAGTGAGACAATCGCCATGCGGGCGATGAACAGACAGCCCAACAGGCTTATCCACTGCAGCATGCGCATATCCACGGCGAACAGCCCGGTGATGATCAGCGCCGCGATGCCGATCAGCAGCAAGGAGGCCCAGTTGCTGCCGAGCGCGGTCAGCAGCGCGCGCCGGGCGCCAAAGCGCGCCGCGGTGTTGGCCACCATCATCACCACCGGCCCCGGGGTGGCGATCAGCAGGAAAATGGCGGCGAAATACGCCGCCAGCAACGACAGGTTCATCTTTATTTCACTCACATTCAGGCGGTTGGCTTCGCGCCATTATCATCCCGCCGCCCCCGCCTTGAAAAAGGAGTAATCCTGTCGTTTACTGTGAGCCATACTCATCTTGAGAGACGCCGCGATGGCCAGTTCCCTTCCGCCGCTTTATGCCCTGCGCGCCTTCGAAAGCGCTGCCCGCACCGGCTCGTTCACGCAGGCCGCCACCGAGCTGCACCTCACCCCCAGCGCCGTCAGCAAGCACATCAAAACGCTGGAGCAACACTTCGGCTGTCGCCTGTTCCAGCGCAATGGCCCGCGCATCGAGGTCACGCCACAGGGAAAAATCTTCGCCGCCGAGCTGCAGCAAGGGTTTGGGCGCATCGAACAAGCCTGCGAGCTGTTCAAGAGCCACCGCGATCTTCTGCGGCTGAAGGCGCCTTCCACCCTGACCATGCGCTGGCTACTGGACTGCCTGAGCCGGTTCCGGCAAACGGCGCAGGCGTTCGAGGTGCAGGCAGCCAGCGTCTGGATGGACATCGACAGCGTGGATTTTTTCAGCGAACCCTACGACTGCGCCATCCTGCTCGGCAACGGCTATTTCGGCGCCAACACCGCCGCCGTAAAGCTGTTCGACGAATGGCTGATCCCGATTTGCGCCCCTGCGCTGCTCGCCGACGGGCAGCGCAACCTCGCCACCTGCCCGCTGATCCATCCGTCGCCCGATCGGCGCGACTGGCGGCGCTGGCTGCAGAAAAGCGGCATAGCAGCCCCGATCGATCTCGCGCGCGGCCAGGTATTCGACTCGCTGGAACAGGGCAATGCGGCGGCCATCGCCGGGCACGGCATCTCGATCGGCGATCTGGCGCTGAGCCTGCGGACCATTGAGGAGGGGTTATTGGCGCTGCCTTGTGACACCGCCGTGCGCACCGGCGACGGTTATTATCTGGTTTGGCCGGCGGAGTCGGCGAAGCGGCCGCTGATCGAACGCTTACAGGCGTTTCTCGCCGCCCAGACGCCCGACGTGAGCCGGGCCGCCGTCAGATTTATCGGGTAGGGGACTCGCTACCGAACAGCCCGCCGTCGCGCAGCAGATGCTCGTTGCCCTTGCGGCGGGTAAAGCCGCTGCGATCGAAGAACTCCAGCACCTGGATCGCCAGCTTGCGCCCGACGCCAAGCCGATCGCGGAAGTCGGCGGCGTTGGCGCCACCCCGCTCCGCATCCAGCGCGCGGATCAGCGCCGCAAACTGCTCGATGCGTCGGCTGAGGTAATAGCGATCCACCACCACCGCCGTCACATGGCCCAGTTGGGCCGCCTTGCGCAGCAGCGTTCGCACCCGGCTCTCCTCCTCGCCCAATTCGAGCGCCAGATCGCGCACCCACCAGGATTCGTCGCCGAACAGCGGTTCGATACGCGCCCACAGCGGCGCCTCTTCGGCGCTGAACGCCAGGCCGTGCTCCGGCAGGTGCAGCCAGCCGCGCGTATTGCGCAGCGCACCGGCCTTCAGCAGCCGATCGATCATCATAAACACCAGCGCTTCAGGCTGCTGCGGCAGCGCCATGCGCCGCAGGCGGGCGCGCCCTAAGCCCAGCTGATCGGCGTGCTGTTGGTGATATTCCGTCAGCACCTGCAGCAGGCGGCTTTCCGCCTGTTGCACCTGATCTTGCGCCAGCGCCCGGTCACCGACGATCAGCAGATCGCCGTTCGCCAGCAGATCGTTCAGACCATCGTCCGTCAATTGCCGCGCCCAGGCGAACGCCGCCAGCGACAGCGCGCCGTGCGGCAACTCAAGCGCCAGCGCCTGCGCATCGTCTTGCGCCTGCGCCAAGGCCTGCAGCCGTGCCAGATAGTCCGGCTGACGTTTGCCGCGCTTGGGCGCATTCAGCCTGAGCACCCGGGCCGCGCCCAGCGTTTGCCGCGCGCCGATATCGCGCAGCACCAGCCGATCGTTCTGCGCCAACCACAGCGGGCGATCGAGGATCAGTTCCGCCAGCTCGTCGTTCAGCAACGAAATGCGCCCGGTGATGTGGCTGGCGGCATGGTGCAGATGCAGCGGCTGCCAATGGCGGATCGGCCGATCCGTCTCCAACGCCACCAGAATGCGTTCCGCCGCTTCGGGCGGACGCTGCGCCAGCAGCCAATCGCCGCGCGCGATCCGCTCTTTGTCGACATCGCCGCTGATGTTAAGCGCAATGCGCTGCCCGGCCTGCGCCTGCTCCACGGTCTGATTCTGGGCATGCAGGCCACGCACCCGCACCGGCGCGTCAGCACCGGTCAGCCACAGCGTATCCCCCACCTTCACCCGGCCGCCGAGCGCGGTGCCGGTCACCACCAGCCCCGCCCCTTTGACGCTGAACGCACGGTCTACCGCCAGGCGAAAACGGCGCGTCAGCGCATGTTCAGCGGGCGACAACGCCAGCAAATGCGTGCGCAGCGCCTCGATGCCCTCGCCCGCCGCCGCCGCGGTCACGAACAGCGGCGCATCGGGCCACCCTTGGCGCGCCAGCTCGTCGCGCACCTGGCTACGCACTTCATCGACACGCGCCGCGTCCACCCGGTCGGCCTTGGTCAGCGCCACCGTCAACGCCGGGTGCCCGCTCAGGCGCAGGATCGCCAGATGCTCGCGGGTCTGCGCCATCACGCCATCGTCGCAGGCCACCACCAGCAACGCATGGTCGATGCCACCGACGCCCGCCAGCATATTGGCGAGGAATTTCTCGTGGCCGGGCACGTCGATAAACCCCAGCACCCGGCCGTCCGGCTGCGGCCAATAGGCGTAGCCCAGATCGATGGTCATGCCACGGCGCTTTTCTTCCGGCAGGCGATCCGCGTTGATCCCGGAGATCGCCTGCAGCAAGGTGGTTTTGCCATGATCGACATGGCCGGCAGTGGCGATGATCATGATGCGCTCAGCGCTGCGATCAGCGCCCCTTCCTGTTCCAGGCAGCGCAGATCCAGCCACAGCCTGCCGTCGCCGAGGCGGCCGATCACCGGCTGCGGCAGGCGGCGCCAGCGTTCGGCCAGCGCTTCCAGCGTGGCGCCGCGGCCGTCGCGCGGCGTGAAGGTCAGGGCATAGCTGGGCAGCCGATCCACCGGCAGCGAACCGCTGCCGATCTGCGACCAGCACGGTTCGGCGCGCAGGTCGAAATCAGTGGTGAACTGCGGCGTCAGCGCCGCCAGCAACCGCTCGGCCGCCTGTTGCATCTCCTGCTGCGGGCGGGTCAGCAGCCGCAGCGTCGGCAGCTGCTCAGCCAGTTTTTCCGGCTGCAGATAGAGCCGCAGCGTGGCCTCCAGAGCCGCCAGCGTCAGCTTGCCGACGCGCAGCGCGCGCTTGAGCGGATGCTGCTGCAGGCGAGCGATCAGCGCCTTTTTGCCGACGATGATCCCGGCCTGCGGGCCGCCCAGCAGCTTATCGCCGGAGAACGTCACCAGATCGACGCCGGCGGCCAACAGCCGCTGCGGCATCGGTTCGGCAGGCAGACCGTACTGCGCCATATCGATCAGCGAGCCGCTGCCCAGATCGGTGGCGGTCGGCACGCCCCGTTCGGCCCCGAGCTGCGCCAGCTCGACCTCGTCGACCGCTGCGGTAAAGCCCTGAATGCTGTAGTTGCTGGTGTGCACCTTCATCAACAGGCCGGTCTGCTCGTTGATGGCGTGCTGGTAATCTTTCAGATGGGTACGGTTGGTGGTGCCGACCTCCACCAATTGGCAACCTGCCTGGCGCATCACGTCAGGAATGCGGAACGCGCCGCCGATCTCCACCAGCTCGCCGCGCGACACCACCACCTCTTTGCCGGGGGCGACCGCCGCCAGCATCAGCAGCACCGCCGCCGCGTTGTTATTGACGATGCAGGCGTCTTCCGCGCCGGTCAGCTGGCACAGCAGACTCGCAACCGCCCGATCGCGATGGCCGCGCCCGGCGCCGTCCAGATCGTACTCCAGCGTCACCGCCTCCCCCATCACCGCACTCACCGCATCCTTCACCGGCTGCGCCAGCAGGGCGCGCCCGAGGTTGGTGTGCAGCACGGTGCCGCTGAGGTTGAACACCGGCAACAAAGCCGGGCGTTGCTGCCGGGCCAGCTCGGCCCGCAGCGCCTGCGGCCAGTCGTCGCACCAGGCCGGTAAGCGTTGCTGTTGTTTGATCGCGTCGCGCGCCTGGGTCTGCAGCCGGCGCAGCAGTTCGCCGATCAGCGTCTGGCCATGCTGCGCCACCAGCGGTTCAATCGCGGGTTCACGCAGCAGGCGGTCGATGGCGGGCAGTTGGCTGTAAAGAAGGTGGGATTCAGTGCTCATGGTCGCTCGGTTTTCAGTTTAGACGTATCGGCATAGCAAAACCCCGCCGCAGCGGGGGAGAAAAGAAAGCTCAGGGCGGCGCAGTGCGGGCGAAGCTTTCGCGGGCGAACAGGCGTTCAGCCAGCTTGACCAGCGCCGGGCGCTCGACGCACCAGTTGGGCAGGATGCGGCGGAAATTGAGGTAGCCCAGCGCGCAGCCGACGGCGATATCCGCCAGCGTCAGCCGCTCAGTATTGAGCCACGCTTTTTCCCGCGCCAGCGTTTCCAGCGCGTCCAGGCCGTGCGTCAGCTTGTCGCGCTGGCGCAGCATCCAGCTTTCGTCCTGTTTTTCCGGCGCGCGCCGGCTTTCGCGAAACAGCGTCGCCGCCGCTTCGGTCACGCCGTCCGCCAACGCCGCCACCTGACGAACGCGCAGCGCAGCGGCGCGCTCGACCGGCAAAAACGCCGGTTCCACCGCCAGCAGCTCAAGGTATTCGGCCACGATCGGCGAGTCATAAAACACCTCGCCGTCATCGGCGATCAGCACCGGCACCTTGGCGAGCGGGTTCCATTCCTTCACCCGGCTGCCGGGCTCATACGGCGGATCGTTGACGAATTCGAACGCGATCCCCTTCTCCAGCAGCAGCACGGAAATCTTGCGCACAAAGGGGCTGGTGTAACTGCCGATAAGTTTCATCCGTTCTCCTCCGCTTCGTCCTGGCCGCGGCGCGGCGCCCTTACTTCACCGTCAGAGTATCGATAATCCGCTGCACCAGCGCCTGATGCACCTCCGGCGTTTTGGCCGGCGACAGCATTTGCAGCGTTACCACCCGCTTGTTGAACACCGTCAACACCAGCGTGGAAACCACTTTTTGCCCGTTGACGGTCTGCTCGGTATCTACCCGACGAAACTTCTGTTTGCCGACGGTGAAGTTCTCTTCTTTGGTGGTCTGGATGTTCTGATAACGCTCGGCCAACACCGTGATGGCGCTCTGCGCCAGCTCTTTCAGCATTTTGTCGCTGGTGTTGAGCTTCATGTCATCCGGCGGGATCACTTCGGACGAGACCGCACTCTGGCGCGACTTGCCGTCGAGGAAACGCTGGATGGTGGAGGTGCTGTCGTTGATGATGCCGCTGTTCAGCGTCTGATCGCTGAAGCCCGGCGGCAGTTCGAAGGTGATTTTGCCCTTCTGCAGCGACACGTTCAGCCCCGGCGGCGCAGGTGGCGTCTCTACCGGCGCAGGCGGCGGCGGTGGCGCGGGCTGCGTCACGGTCGGCTTGGTATCGGGTGGCGGCACCGCCGGTTTGGTGTCGTCCTTGTTGTCGCAGGCCGCCAGTCCGAACGCCAGTACGGCGACCGCAGTCAGTTTTGCCAGGGTGTTTAACATCGTGGTTCCTTTCGCTTGGCGCGTCATGGCCTAAACGTAGCAACTCGCCCGGGCGAATGCCAGAAGCCCGTTCTGAAATTGCTCATTCGGCCCCGCGCGAACGGGGCCGGGCGGTTACTCCGCCGGGAACAGGAACGGATTGATGCTGCTGCGGCCGAAGCCTTCTTCTTCCATACGGGCGTCCAGCACCAGTGAAGCCAGATCGTCGGCCACCGCTTCGACCTGCGGGTCTTTTTCCTGATAGAGGATCTTCAGGTAAGTGCCGCAGTCGCCGCAGCTTTCCGCCTTCACCGCCGCCTGCTCGCTGTCCAGCGACCAATAGTTGAGATCGCGGGTCTGCTCGCAGTTGCTGCACTTCACCCGCACCACGTGCCATTCGCTTTCGCACAGGTTGCAGTGCAGGTAGCGCAGGCCGTTGACGGTGCCGATGTGCACCATGCTGGAGACCGGGATGCTGCCGCACACCGGGCAGAACTGGCGCTGCTCGCCGTATTCGGCGCGCGCCTTGCCGGGGATCAGGCTGGCCATCTGCGCCCAATAGAGCGACAGCGCGGCCCAAAGGAACGGCGCCTTCTCGCTGCCCACCTTGCCGAACTCGCGGTTGAGCAAGGCGTCGGCCATCAGCTCCAGCTCGTGCGCCGAGGCCTTCTCCAGGTTGTCCAGCACCGCCAGAATGTGCTCCGGCGCCTGTGGGCGCAGCTCGGCGATCAGCGACGTCAGCAGCTTGCGCCAGTGCTCGCTGCGCGGAAACGCGCTCAGATCGAGCGGCGGTTTGCCGCTGGCGGCACCCTGCGCCAACGCTTCGCTCAGATCGAGCTCCAGCGGATTGTCGTGCAGCGCATGCTGCTGCGCCTGCGCCAGTTCGGCAGCGAAGTTCAGGTAGTCGCCCAGCGGGTTGTCGACCGCCAGCTGACGCAGGCGTTCGGCGCGGCGGCTGTAGAGGCTTTTCAGGTTGGCGAAAAGTAACGGCGGGATGTTCTCCGCCGTTGTGGACTTCTCACGCTGTGCCCCTAACTGCTCTTTAGGAACGATGCGGATACTCATCAGGGTTTGTCTTCCTGTCGTTTCTCGCGGACCTCACGGTACCAGCGCGGATGATGTTTCTTGGCCCAGGCCGCCGGCACCCAGCCTTCCACCATCGCGGTAATGGTGCCTTTTACCCACAATGCGGCGTAAATGTGCACCATAATCACGATGATAAGGCCGACCGCGGCCAGCGAATGCACCAGCAGCGCGATGCGGATCAGCGGGATGGAGAACGACGGCGCAAAATACGGCCGCCAGATCACCACGCCGCTGGCCAGCAGCAGCACCAGGCTGATAATCGCCGCCCAGAACACGCACTTCTGGCCGAAATTATAGCGCCCGGTATCACCCACTTCCTCGTTCATGGCGATTTTGTGGATGTTCTTGGCCCAGACGATATCTTCCCGGTTGATCAGGTTATGCTTCCAGTAGCGCAGGAACATCAGCAGGAACGCGGCAAACATGATCACCCCGACAAACGGGTGCAGAATGCGCGCCAGCTGCGGCGTCCCGAAGATGTTCATCAACCAGTTGAAGGAGGGGAAGAAGAACCCCAGCCCGCTGATGGCGGCGAACACGAAGCAGAACGCCACGATCCAGTGGTTGATGCGCTCCGGTGCGCTGTAACGCTGAATGGGCTTTTCCTTTCTCATTTGCGCGTCTCCTCGTCATGCGACTCGTCGTGCTCGTCCTCATCTTCGACGCGGTTAGGCCCGACGCCGACATAGTGGAACACGCTCGCCGCGAAGGTGGCGGCAAAGCCGATGGCCGCCAGGGGTTTCCACACGCCCTTCCAGAAGGTCACCGCCGGGCTGATGCTCGGGTTGTCCGGCAAACCGTGGTACAGCTGCGGTTTGTCGGCGTGGTGCAGCACATACATCACGTGCGTGCCGCCCACCCCCGCCGGATCGTACAGACCGGCGTTCTGGTAGCCGCGGGTGTTCAGCTCGCTGACGCGATCCGCCGCCACCTGCTTCATCGCTTCCTTGGTGCCGAAGTGAATCGCGCCGGTCGGGCAGGTTTTCACGCAGGCCGGTTCCTGGCCAACGTCCACGCGGTCAACGCACAGGGTGCACTTGTACACCCGGTTGTCGTCCTTGTTCATGCGCGGTACGTCAAACGGGCAGCCGGCGATGCAGTAGCCGCAGCCGATGCAGTGCTCGGACTGGAAGTCGACGATGCCGTTGGCGTACTGAATGATCGCGCCTTCCGACGGGCAGGCCTTCAGGCAGCCCGGATCGGCGCAGTGCATGCAGCCGTCCTTGCGGATCAGCCATTCCAGCTTGCCGTTTTCCTCCACCTCGGAGAAGCGCATCACCGTCCACGACTTGGCGGTCAGATCGGCGGGGTTATCGTACACCCCGACGTTGTGCCCCACTTCGTCGCGGATGTCGTTCCATTCGGAACAGGCCACCTGACAGGCCTTGCAGCCGATACAGGTGGTGACATCGATCAGTTTGGCCACTTCTTCCTGGTGGTCACGGGCGCGCGGCGCCGGCGTGAAGCCATTGGTGGCGGATTTACGAATGATGTCTTGAGATTGCATGGCCATAATTCGTCTCCGTTACACCTTTTCCACGTTGACCAGGAACGCCTTGAACTCCGGCGTTTGCGTATTGGCGTCGCCGACGAACGGCGTCAGCGTGTTGGCGATAAAGCCTTTCTTCGCCACCCCTTCGTAACCCCAGTGGATCGGGATGCCGATGGTGTCGACTTCCTGGCCGTGCACCTGCAGCGTGCGAATGCGCTTGGTCACCACCGCCTTGGCCTTGATATAGCCACGGTTGGAGCTGACTTTCACGGTATCGCCCTGCTTGATGCCTTTCTTCTCCGCCAGCTTCTCGCCGATCTCCACGAACTGCTCCGGCTGCGCGATGGCATTCAGCCGCGCGTGCTTGGTCCAGTAGTGGAAGTGCTCGGTCAGACGATAGGTGGTGCCGACGTACGGGAACTTGTCGGATTTGCCCATCGCCGCCAGATCGTCCTTGAACACGCGCGCCGCCGGGTTGGACACCACGTTCGGGTGCAGCGGGTTGGTGCCGAGCGGCGTTTCGAACGGCTCGTAGTGCTCAGGGAACGGCCCTTCCGCCATCTTGTCGGTGGCGAACAGGCGGCCCATGCCTTCCGGCTGCATGATGAACGGCCCGACGTCGCTGCCCGGTGCAGCGGTGCTGTAGTCCGGGATATCGGCCCCGACCCACTTGGCGCCGTCCCACTCCAGCAGCTGGCGTTTCGGATCCCAAGGTTTCCCCTGTGGGTCCGCCGAGGCGCGGTTGTACAGGATGCGACGGTTGAGCGGCCATGCCCAGGCCCAGCCCAGCGTATTGCCGAGGCCGGACGGATCGGCGTTGTCGCGCCGCGCCATCTGGTTGCCGGCCGGCGTCCAGCTGCCGGCGAAGATCCAGCAGCCGCTGGCGGTGGTGCCGTCGTCGCGCAGCTGCGCGAACGAGCTGAGCAGCTCGCCTTTTTTCACCAGCACTTTGCCGTCGGCATCCAGCAGATCCGCCAGCGCCTTGCCGTTGTTCTCCTGCGCCACCTCTTCCGGCGCCGGGTTGTCCGGCGTCAGGTAGTCCCAGCGCATGTTCAGCACCTGCTCCGGCACCGCACCGCCGTCGCGCGCATACATCTCGCGCAGGCGGCTGAAGATGCCCGCCAGGATCTCGCCGTCGTTCAGCGCTTCGCCCGGGGCGTCCGCGCCTTTCCAGTGCCACTGCAGCCAGCGGCCGGAGTTGACTATCGAGCCGTTCTCTTCGGCGAAGCAGGTGGACGGCAGGCGGAACACTTCGGTCTGGATCTGCGACGGATCCACTTCGTTGAACTCGCCGTGGTTCTGCCAGAAGTTGGAGGTCTCGGTGTTCAACGGATCGATGGTCACCAGGAACTTCAGCTTGGACAGTGAAGCCACCACCTTGTTTTTGTTCGGGAACGACGCCACCGGGTTAAAGCCCTGGCAGAAGTAGCCGTTGACCTTGCCCTGCGCCATCATCTCGAAGTACTGCAGCACGTCGTAGCCTTTGTCCCACTTCGGCAACCAGTCAAAGCCCCAGCTGTTGTCCTTCTGCGCCTTGTCGCCGTAGAAGGTCTTCATCATGCTGACGAAGAATTTCGGGTAGTTGCCCCAGTAGTTCACCTGGCCCGGCAGCAGCGCCTTCGGCGTGTTGGCCTTCAGGTAGGTCTCGAGATCGGTCTGTTTCTCCGACGGCAGCGTCATGTAGCCCGGCAGGCTCTGCGACAGCAGGCCGAGATCGGTCAGACCCTGGATGTTGGAGTGGCCGCGCAGCGCGTTGACGCCGCCGCCCGCCATGCCCATGTTGCCGAGCAGCAGCTGGATCATCGCCATGGTGCGGATGTTCTGCGCGCCGACCGAGTGCTGAGTCCAGCCCAGGGCATACAAGAACGACGCGGTTTTATCCGCCACGCAGGTTTCGGCGATGTATTCGCACACCTTGAGGAAATCGTCCTTCGGCGTGCCGCAGATGTTGGTCACCACGTCAGGGGTGTAGCGGCTCACGTGCTGCTTCAGCATGTTCCACACGCAGCGCGGATCCTGCAGCGTAACGTCGCGCTTGGCGAAGCCGTTCTCGTCGAACTGATAGTTCCAGGTGGTTTTGTCGTACTTGCGGTTTTCCGCGTCATAGCCGCTGAACAAGCCGTCTTCGAAGGCAAAGTCTTCCCGCACCAGCAGGCTGGCGTTGGTATAGGCCTCGACGTACTCGCGGTTAAATTTGTTGTTGGTCATCAGATACAGCAACACGCCCGACAGGAAAGCGATGTCGGTCCCGGAGCGGATCGGCGTGTAGAAGTCCGCCACCGATGCGGTTCGGGTAAAGCGCGGATCGATTACGATCAGCTTGGCATTGTTGTGTATTTTGGCTTCCATCGCCCAGCGGAACCCCACCGGATGCGCTTCCGCCGCATTACCGCCCATGACGATAATCAAATTCGCGTTCTTGATATCAACCCAGTGGTTGGTCATCGCACCGCGACCAAATGTTGGAGCAAGACTTGCTACCGTTGGTCCGTGTCAGACACGCGCCTGGTTGTCTACGGCAAGCATGCCGAGAGCGCGACTAAATTTTTGCGACAGAAAACCGGTTTCGTTGCTGGCGGCCGAGGCGCACAGCATGCCGGTGGTCAGCCAACGGTTGACGGTAACGCCCTGATCGTTGGTTTTGATGAAGTTGGCGTCACGGTCTTCTTTCACCAGCTTGGCGATGCGGGTAAAGGCGTCGTCCCAGCTGATGCGCTGCCATTTGTCCGACCCTGGCGCCCGATATTCCGGGTACTTGAGGCGGCTTTCGCTGTGGATGAAGTCAACCAGGCCGGCACCTTTCGGGCAAAGCGCGCCGCGGTTTACCGGATGATCCGGATCCCCTTCGATATGGAAAATGCTTTCTTTGGCGTTTTTGGCGCCATCACCAAGGCTGTACATCAACAGCCCACAGCCGACGGAACAATACGTACAGGTATTACGGGTCTCGCGGGCGCGCAGCAGTTTGTACTGCCGGGTTTCCGCCAACGCCACTTCAGGGGCAAAGCCCAGCGCGGCCACCGTCGTTCCTGCCATACCGCCAGCGCAGATCTTAAAGAACTGCCTTCTGCTGACCTGCATGGGGGTCTCCTTTACACTCGATTGTCACATTGTTCAAATGGCGCTCTTCGCCAAAACGGCAGAGCGCTAATGTCACTGTTGTTATGCTGATACGCGACGCGGCGATATTACCACAGCGTGCTTGTGGTTGTTACACACTCGTGCTCATTCAGTGAACGCATTGGCACATTTCGATACATTTCGGCGTCTGTACAGGCCCGGCGCTCTCTACAGTATAGAGAGTAACCAACATGTCGGCGCGAGGGCATCAGGTGGCGCTCAAGGCCTCTTTTCTATCAGTCTGTTAACGCAGCGATTTGTTCATTAACCACACACTTCACAGGGCATTGATAATCATTTTCAATATCATTTAATTAACTATAATGATCCGACTGCTTACGCGGTGCTCGCCCTTTGCGCCGCCCATACACCACTGGAGATGATGATTATGAGTTATTCACTGCCATCCCTGCCGTACGCTTACGACGCACTGGAACCGCATTTCGACAAGCAGACGATGGAAATCCATCACACCAAACACCACCAGACCTATGTCAACAACGCCAACACCGTGCTGGAAGCCTACCCTGAGCTGGCCAAATACAGCGTTGAAGAGCTGATCCAGGATCTGGATAAAGTGCCTGCCGACAAACGCACCTTCATGCGCAACAACGCCGGCGGCCACGCCAACCACAGCTTCTTCTGGAAAAACCTGAAAACCGGCACCACGCTGGGCGGCGATCTGAAAGCGGCCATCGAGCGCGATTTCGGCAGCGTTGAGAAATTCCAGGAAGAGTTCGAGAAAGCCGCAGCCACCCGCTTCGGTTCCGGTTGGGCCTGGCTGGTGCTGAAAGACGGCAAACTGGCCGTGGTGTCTACCGCCAACCAGGACAGCCCGCTGATGGGCGAAGCCGTCGCCGGCGCTTCCGGTTTCCCAATCATCGGTCTGGACGTGTGGGAACACGCTTACTACCTGAAATATCAGAACAAACGCCCTGACTACATCAAGGCGTTCTGGAACGTGGTTAACTGGGACGAAGCGGCCGCACGCTTCGCTGCGAAGAAGTAATTCGCCCCCGCTGATGAAGATGCCCGCCGCCGGCGGGTATTTTTTTGCCTGAAATCCGCTAAAGTTTGACCACTTCTTGCCGATGGTTTGTTCAATTGACGTTCGCCCGGAGAAGGAAAAACGCTATGGCGGCATTGCAAGCATTGGCAGGAAAGTTCACTCATCTCACCGTAGGTAAAAAGCTCGGTCTCGGCTTCGCGCTGTTGCTGCTGTTGGCGGTCGTCATCGCCGGCACCGGAGCGCAATACCTGCACATCATCGAATCCCGCGCCGATCGCATCGACTTCAGCAACCGGCTGAACGAGGAGATCAATCAGGCCAAATACAACCGCGCCATGTATGGCCAGACCTACCAGCCGGAATATATTCAGAACAATCGCGCCAATATCGACAACGCCGTCAAACTGATAGACCAGGGGCAGGCGCTGGACTGGGACGCCCAAAGCCGCAAGGATCTGCAGCGTCTGGTGACGCTGATCGGGGAATACCAGCAGCAGCAAAAAGTCTTTGAGCAGGCTGTGGCGGCCAAAGATGCGGTGCGCCAGAGCTGGAACATGTCGGAAGTGCAGGCCAGCCTGAGCCAGGTGGAACGTCAGCTGACTAACGGCGATCTGCAGTTGGCCTTTATCCAGCTGAACCAAAAGCTGACCCAGGTGCGCTACGGCGCGCGCGGCCTGCTGCTGAGCCTGAACAAGGAAACCGAGGCGCCGCTGATGGCGGCCATTGACGACGCGCGTGACGCGGCCAACGCCCTGAGCCGCCGGGTCAGCGACGCGCAGCGCCCGCAGCTGCAGCCGCTGCTGGCCGCTTTGGACGATTACAAAAACCGCATTGCGGCCTACCTGCCGGCCTATGAGCACGAGCAGCAGATCAGCCGGCAGCTCGGCGAACGCGCGCAGGCGATCGGCACGCTGGTGAACGCCTTTATGCAGGACGAGCTGGTGCAAACGCGCAACAACATCAATCTGGCGCAGCTGCAGATGGGCATCACCACCCTGATCGCCATCATCGCCGGGGTCCTTATCGCCTGGCGCATCACGCTGCAGATCACCCGTCCGCTGCACAGCACGCTGGCGATGGCGGAACGCATCGCCAGCGGCGACCTGCGTCAGGCGCAGACCAGCACCCGCCGCGATGAGCTGGGGCAGCTGCTGAACGCGGTGGCGGCGATGAGCCAAAATCTGCGCACCATGATTGAAAAGATCCAGATGGGCGTCAGCCAGGTTTCCACCGCCTCGGCGGAAATCGCCGCCGGCAACACCGATCTCTCTTCCCGTACCGAACAGCAGGCGGCAGCGGTCGAGGAAACCGCCGCCAGCATGGAACAGCTGACCGCCACGGTGAAACAGAACGCCGACAACGCCCATCACGCCAATCAGCTGGCCACCGACGCTTCGCAGACCGCGCAGCAGGGCGGCAAGCTGGTGGAAAACGTGGTCAGCACCATGCGTGATATCTCCAGCAGTTCGCAACGTATCGCCGAAATTACCACCCTGATCAACGGCATTGCCTTCCAGACCAACATCCTGGCGCTCAACGCCGCTGTCGAAGCGGCACGCGCCGGCGAACAGGGCCGCGGCTTCTCGGTGGTCGCCAGCGAAGTGCGCAGCCTGGCGAGCCGCAGCGCCCAGGCAGCCAAAGAGATCGAAGGGTTGATCGCCGAATCGGTCAGCCGGGTGAAAACCGGCACCGAACTGGTAGAAAGCACCGGCAACACCATGGAGCAGATCGTCCGCTCGGTTACCCACGTGCGCGACATCATGGCCGAGATCGCCGCCGCCTCCGATGAACAGACGCGCGGCATCGCCCAGATTGGCCAGGCGATCGTAGAAATGGACCACACCACCCAGCAGAACGCCGCGTTGGTAGAAGAGTCCGCCGCCGCCGCCGATTCGCTGGAAGAGCAGGCGGAGATGCTGCTGCAGAGCGTTTCGGTGTTCCGCTTGGCGGAACAGACCGAGCCCGTCGCCGCCAAAGCCGCCGCGCCGAAAGCGCCGACCGTCAAACCCGCGGCCGCCAACGCCGCAGCGGAAGAGAACTGGACCACCTTCTGACGCCCCGCCGCCCGCCTGATTATTTCGGGCGGGTTGTTATGTCCCCCCGGCGCAACTCAGGCTATGCTGAGCCCTCGACGCGAGACACGGAGGCACACATGCATCACCCAGACGTTTACATCGGCAGCATTCAACCCTATGAGGGCGGGCGCCCCAGCGCCATCGCCAAGCGCCAGGTGGATGGCGCCATCCGGCTCACGCCGCTCGGCCTGGAGGGTGACGAACAGGCGGAGAAAAGCTATCACGGCGGGCCGGACCGCGCGCTGTGCCACTACCCGCGCGAGCATTACCTCCATTGGCGCGAGCAGTTTCCGGCGCAGGCGGAGCAGTTTTGCGCCCCGGCCTTCGGCGAGAATCTCTCCACCGAAGGGCTGACCGAGCACAACGTCTTTATGGGCGACATCTTCCGCTGGGGTGAGGCGCTGATCCAGGTCACTCAGCCGCGCTCGCCGTGCTTCAAACTCAACTATCACTTCGCGATCGAGGATATTTCGGTGCTGATGCAGCAAAGCGGCCGCTGCGGCTGGCTGTATCGGGTGGTGTCGCCGGGCGCGGTCAGCGGCGACCGTCCGCTGGAGCTGGCGGCGCGCAGCAGCGACGTGACGGTCGCCGAAGCTATCGCCATCGCCTGGCATATGCCTTTCGACGCGGAACAGTACCGCCGCCTGTTGGCGGTGGCCGGCCTCTCCGCCAGCTGGAGCAAGACCATGCTCACGCGGCTCGCCGAAGGGCGCCTCGAGGACTTCAATCGCCGCCTGCTCGGCCGTTGAACACGCGGGCGGAAAAGATGAAAAACGTGCGCCGGATGCCGCGCTAAACATTTTCTTCCGCCTATACTGTAGCCGCACGTTTTTTCAGCCAGGAGCCAGGTATATGACCACCCCGACCCATTCGATTCATCACGCCGCCGCCGAAGGCTATCAGGCCAATGCCGATCGCTATGTGAAAGGCCGGCCGGATTACCCGCCGGAAATCGCCGTCTGGCTGCGTGACGTCATCGGTTTGCACGCCGGCATGACGGTTATCGATCTCGGTGCCGGCACCGGCAAGTTCACCCCGCGCCTGCTGGAAACCGGCGCGCAGGTGATCGCCGTCGAACCGGTGCCGCAAATGCTGGAAAAATTGTCGGCGGCACTGCCGCAGGTGAAAACGCTGGCGGGCACCGCCGAGGCGATCCCGCTGCCGGACGAGTCGGTCGATGCCGTGGTGTGCGCCCAATCCTTCCACTGGTTCGCCACGCCGCAGGCGCTGGCGGAAATCCAGCGCATTCTCAAGCCCGGCGGCAAACTCGGTCTGGTGTGGAACATGCGCGATGCGCGCGTCGGTTGGGTGCGTAAACTGAATCAGATCGTCGATCGCCACGAAGGCGATGCGCCGCGTTTCTATACCGGTGAATGGCGCAAGTTCTTCCCGTTCAAAGGCTTTGAACCTCTGCAGGAGCAGGTGTTTATGCTGGGCCACCGGGGCGCAGTGGAGGACGTGATCTACAACCGCGTGCGTTCAACCAGCTTTATCGCCGCGCTGCCGCAGCCGCAACAGGAGCAGGTTATCGATCAATTGCGCCAACTGGTGGCGGAAGAAGAGGAGCTGCAGGGCCAGGACACGATAACCGTGCCCTATCAGACCAAGGCGTATTTCACCACCAAGGTCTGACGCCCGGGGTTCAGAACGCTTTCTTGGCGTAACCGGTGACCGCTTTCAGGCCCATCTCACGGCCCAGTGCGGTCATCGGGTGCACCACGATCAGCCCACGCGCGCTTTTCTTCAGCGCGCCCATATCGGCCTGCTCTTTCTTGGTGATTTCACGGCTGAACGGCAGCTTGCTCAACTTCTGCGCTTCGGCGCTCAGCTTCTCGCCGCGCACGTTTTTCAGGCGCTCGATCTCCGCCGCCAGCTTCTCTTTTTCTTTGGTGTGCTGCGCGATCAACTCAGGATTGCCCTGTTGGATCACGGTGGCGTCTTTGTGGTTCAAGGCGTCCAGCAGGTCGCTCAGGCGCTTGATCTCTGCCTTTTCTTTCTCTTTCATGGTCTCTGGCCCATTGTGCCCAAAAGGGCACGCTAATCAACAATACCGGCATTGTAGCAAAAGGCGCGCGCCGTTACCCGTCCTGCGCAATACCGGGCAGCAGGCCGCTCATCTCGCAGGCTTTGGCGCCCAGCCGGGCCAGCGCCTGGGTGTAACGCGCGTTGAACGGGTAGCAGCAGGAGAGCCGTAGCGCGTTGCGGTAGCGCCCGCTGGGGGAATACAGGGTGCCCGGCGTCAAACAGATCTGCTCCTCCAGCAGTTGATGGAACAGCGCCACGCTGTCCACGTTAGGAGGGAACTCGACCCAAAACACGAAGCCGCCCGCCGGCTGCGTGGCCAGCGTGCCGCGCGGGAAATGCCGGGCGATCAGCGCCCGCGCCTCGTCCACCTGAGCGGCGTAGCGCTTACGCAGGTTGCGCAAATGGTGATCGTAGCCGCCGCTCTCCAGGAAGGTCGCCAGCGTTTCCGACAGTAGCTGCGACTCGGACATCGATGACACCGCCTTCAGCTTGCGCAACGCCTCATGGAAACGGCCGCCGCAGATCCAGCCGACGCGAAAATCCGGCGCCAGCGTTTTGGTGAAGCTGGAGCAAAACAGCACCCAGCCGTCGCGATCGAACGCCTTCACCGCCGGTGACAGCGCGCCACCGAACTGGATCTCGGCATACAGCCCGTCTTCAATCAACGGCACCTGATGATCGTTCATCAGCCGCGCTAGCCGCTTTTTCGCCGCCAGCGGCATGGTGCAACCCAGCGGGTTTTGCACCGTCGGCATGGCGATCACCGCATTCAGCCGCTTCTCGTTCAATAGCAGTTCCAGCGCATCCAGCGACAGCCCCAGCTGTGGGTCGGTGGGGATTTCCAGCGCTTTCAGCCCCAGGCTGGCCAGCAGCGGCAGCAGATAAAAGTAGGTCGGCGACTCCAGCCCGACGCAGTCGCCCGGTTGGGTGGTGACGCGCAGCGCCAGCTGCAGCGCTTCCATGCAGCCGTGGGTCAGCACCACGTCGCCCGGCTCCAGCAGCATACCCAGCGTCATCGAGCGGCGGGCGATCTGCTGGCGCAGCCGCAGGCTGCCGGGCGGCAACGGGTACTGCCCGATCAGATCCGGCTGGCGGCGCAGCTGAGAGGACAGCATGCGCCCCAGCTTGCCGCCGGGATAGAAATCGCTGGTCTGCGGGCAGGCCAGCGCAATGTTGGTGAAGGCCGGGTTTTGCTGGGCGGCGAACACCGTATCGATCAGCGCCAGCACGTCGTCCGCCGGCGGTTCGATACGGCCACTGGGCGCCGAGGCCATCTTCAGCGCCGGCAGCGTGCTGCGCACATAAAACCCCGACTGTGGCCGTGCTTCAATCAGCCCGCGATCCTCCAGCGTGCGGTAAGCCGACACCACGGTATTGATGCTGACG
Source organism: Serratia sp. YC16 (assembly GCF_009707615.1). Taxonomy (NCBI): domain Bacteria; kingdom Pseudomonadati; phylum Pseudomonadota; class Gammaproteobacteria; order Enterobacterales; family Yersiniaceae; genus Serratia; species Serratia sp. YC16. Next base: position 194,716 of record NZ_WLYN01000005.1, read on the forward strand.
CGATGGGTTTGCGCACAGCGCCGCACCGAGGGCAAGCGGTCACCGGGCAGCAGCGTGCCGCGGCGAATGGCCTCAGCCAGCGTATCCGCCAGCTGCAGGTAACGGGTATCCGGGGTCTCATCGAGCAGGGTCACAGTTTCTCTCCAGGCAATGGGTACAGTTTACATTTCGTACAACTGTAACCATGACAATATACGATTTGTGATTCTGTCACCATCCCATCGCAGCGATTATGCTGATCCTCTCGTTATCACCGTCATTTTCAAGGAACCTGCCATGCTGGACTCCGCCTTTGTCAGCTACGTCACCGTCATGTCGATCACCCCCGGCCCCAACAACCTGCTGCTGGCCTCGTCGGGCGTCAACTTCGGCCTGCGCCGCACCCTGCCGATGCTGTTCGGCATCTGCGTCGGCTGCGCGGTGCAGCTGGCGATCATTATCCCGCTGCTGGCGCTGGCGTTGAGCTGGGCCGGCGTCATCCGCTTCCCGCTGGCGGTGATCGGCTGCGCCTACCTGCTGTGGCTGTCGTGGAAACTGTTCCAGGCCGCCTCGCCGGACGCCAAAGAGCAGGCGCAGCCGATGAGCCTGCTCAACGGCGCGCTGTTTCAGGCGGTCAATCCCAAGGCCTGGCTGATGGTGATCAACGTGGCGATCCTGTTCACCCCGCGCGAAGGCGCCACCTTTGTCCATACGCTGTCGGTCATCGCCGGTTTCGCGCTGCTGAACTTGCCTTGCGTGCTGCTGTGGGCGGTGCTGGGCGATCGGTTGCGCAACGCGCTGCGGGTCACCTGGAAACTGCGGGTGTTCAACGGCGCGATGTCAGGCCTGATGGCCGCCACCGCGCTGTGGTTGCTGTTCGACGAGTGGCGCGCGGCCTTTGCTTAGCCGCGGCCGAGAGGAGAAAGCCGGGAGGGTTGTTTGGCGCCGATACCGGCGATCAGATCGGTAATGGACAGCACCATGGTGGAGCGCACCATCTGCTGATAGCGCTGGCGCTGCATGGCGATCAGCGCTTCATCCGCCTCACCCGGCTGCAGGAAGGTCGGCACCGGCGGCAGCGCAGCCACGCAGTGCAGCTCGCCGAACGGTCCGAGGATTTCGTCGTCAACGAAGCGGTATTCCGAACCGTCATGGTTCAGCTCTTCCCGCATCGCCATCAGCAGCTCGGCGTCTTCATATTCGTGGCGGGAAATCACCCCCAGCCCGTACATCAGCTTCAGGCGCACCGACAGCTCCCCCAACGGGCCGCTGCCGGACAATAGCGGTTCGACGGCATATTTCACCGCGTAGTCGTCCTTGCGAAATACCTGCACCACCAGCACGTTGAGCGCTTCCGCCAGCAGCTCTACCGCCGCGATCAGGAAGCTGCGCACCGTTTTGCCCGCGTTCAGCTTTTCCAGAACCTGGTTTTCAAATGCCTGTGCTTCTTCCATCGTCGCTTTTCGAAAGGCGTGGGGAGGGCCGTCGATGCCGAACTCGGGTTGCAGGAGCGCAGCAAGCTGCGCTCGGGTGTTCATCATCACGGATCTACTTGTGCATGGCGTTATACACAGCAACGGCCTGTTCTACAACCTCGCTTTCCGCCGGCAAGCCGGAAATTTGCGCCAGCGCGGCTTTCGGCCCCAGGGTGCTCAGCAGTTCCGCCAATTCCAGCGCCTGCGGATCCTGTTCGCTGCGGTAACTCATGGCGGCGGCGATGCCCTGGATCAGGTTGGCGTGCGGCAGGCCATATTCCAGCGTGCCCAGCAACGGCTTGATCAGGCGATCGCCAGCGCTCAGTTTGCGCAGCGGCTGGCGCCCTACGCGCTCGACGTCGTCATGCAGATACGGGTTTTCAAAGCGGCCGAGGATTTTATTGATGTAGGCGGCGTGCTTATCGGCGTCAAAGCCATAGCGCTTGATCAGCACCGCGCCGCTCTCTTCCATCGCCCCTTTCACCACGCGGCGGATCGCCGGGTCAAGAATGGCGTCGCGAATGGTTTGCAACCCAGCCAGCTGGCCGAGATAGGCGGTGATGGCGTGACCGGTGTTGAGGGTGAACAGCTTACGCTCGACGAAAGCCATCAGGTTATCGGTCAGCTCCATGCCAGCGATCGCCGGAGGCTGGCCTTTAAACTGCGTCTGGTCGACGATCCATTCGCTGAAGGTTTCCACTGTGACTTCCAGCGGATCGCTGCTGTCCGCCGGCGGCACGATGCGGTCGACCGCCGAATCGACGAAGCCGACGTGCTGCTCAACCCATGCTTGCTCGTCCTGCGGCAGCGCGGCAAACACGTGCTGCTTCAGCTGGCTGGTGCCGCGCACCATGTTCTCACAGGCGATGATGTTCAGCGGCTGCGCATTGCCCTGCTGATGGCGCAACACCAACCCTTTGGCGATCGTGCCGGCGATTTTGGCGAGAATTTGCGGGCCCACGGCGGTGGTCACCAGATCCGCCTCGGCGATCAGCGCTACCGCGGCTTCGCTGCCGCTGTTGACGGCGCTGACGTTGTTGACGCTCTCTACGTGCTCTTGCTCGCCCACCACGTGCACCTGGTAGCTTTTACGGCTGTTCAGCAGATCCAGCACCGTTTGATTGACGTCGGCGAAGGTCAGCTCAACGCCCGCGTCCGCCAGCAGCTTGCCGATAAAACCGCGGCCGATGTTCCCTGCGCCAAAATGTAATGCTTTCATAACTCTACCTTCTTAATGTCGAAGGGTGCAGCAAGCTGCACCCTTTAAAATGATTCTGTTATCCGGCTTTTTTGCCGCCGAGCAGGTCCAGCACTTCCTGGACGCTGGTGGTATTCGCCAGCCGCTCGATCACGCTCTCGTCATCCAGCGCGTTGGTCAGGCTGGTGATCACCTGGATATGTTCGTTGTTGCGCGCGGCAATGCCGATCACCAGGCGCGCCACTTCGTCCTCTTCATCGCCGAAGCGCACGCCCTGCGGGTATTGGCAGAACACCACGCCGGTACGCAGCACCCGGTCTTTAGCCTCGATGGTGCCGTGCGGCACGGCGATCGACTCGCCCAGGTAGGTGGACGTGAGCTTTTCGCGCTCCAGCATCGCCGGCACGTATTCCGGCTCAACGTAGCCGCCCTTCACCAGCTGCTCGCCGGCGAAACGGATCGCCTGCTCTTTGTCGCTGGCCTGCAGGTTGAGGAACACGTTGCTCTCGCTTAGCTTGAACAGCCCCTGTTCGCCGGCCTCTGCAGCCGCGTGCGCGCCGCTCTGCGGGGCCGCTGCGGCAGCGGTATTCACCGCCAGCAAACGCTCGACCAGATCGCCATACAGCTTGCTGTCGAGGAAGTTGGTCAGTGAAATGTGCTGGGCCTGCGGCGCATGGCGCATCGCGCGTTCTGTCAGATCGCGGTGGGTGATCACCAGGTCCACATCGTCCGGCAGACTGTTGATGGCGCTGTTGGTCACCGAGATGTTCTTCAGCCCGGCGTCGGCCACTTTCTTGCGCAGCACCCCGGCGCCCATGGCGCTGGAGCCCATGCCCGCATCGCAGGCGACGATGATTTTGCGCACGGTGCTCAGATCGCCATCGACCGCCGACGGCGCGGCCGCGCCGCCCTTGGACTGCGATTTCATCTCTTGCACGCGACGGGTCGCGGCTTCCAGATCGTCATCCTCTTTCACCTTGGAGGTTTTCAGCAGGAAAGCGGACACCACGAAGGAGACGGCAAAGGCTGCGAACACCGCTGCAATGTTGGCGAAATAGGCGCCTTTCGGGGTCATCGCCAGCACCGCCAGAATCGACCCAGGGGAAGCCGGAGACACCAGGCCACCGTTCAGCATCGTCAGGGTAAAGACGCCGGTCATGCCGCCCAGGATCACCGCCAGCAGCAGACGTGGGTTCATCAGCACGTACGGGAAGTAGATTTCGTGGATGCCGCCCAGGAAGTGAATGATCGCTGCACCGCCGGCGGATTGCTTGGCGCTGCCGCGGCCGAAGAACATGTAGGCCATCAGCACGCCCATGCCCGGGCCTGGGTTGGCTTCAATCAGGAAGAACACCGACTTGCCGGCTTCCGTGGCCTGCTGAATGCCCAGCGGCGAGAAGATGCCGTGGTTGATGGCGTTGTTCAGGAACAGGATTTTCGCCGGTTCAACGAAGATGGACGCCAACGGCAGCAGGTTGTTCGTCACCATCACGTGTACGCCCGCCGCCAGCAGTTTGGAGAGCACCTCCACCAGCGGCCCGATGCCCAGGAAGGCCAGGATCGCCAGCAGCATGCCGATGATGCCGGCGGAAAAGTTGTTCACCAGCATTTCAAAGCCGCTTTTGATCTTGCCGTCCACCCAGCGGTCGAAGTGCTTGATAGCCCAGCCGCCCAGCGGGCCGGCGATCATCGCGCCGAGGAACATCGGCATGTCGGCGCCGACGATGACGCCCATGGTGGTGATGGCGCCGACTACGCCGCCGCGATCGCCGCCTACCAGTCGCCCGCCGGTGTAGCCGATCAGCAACGGCAGCAGGTAGGTGATCATCGGGCCGACCAGCTTGGCTAAGGTTTCATTCGGCAGCCAGCCGGTTGGAATGAACAGTGCGGTGATAATCCCCCAGGCGATAAAGGCGCCGATGTTGGGCATCACCATGTTGCTCAGGAAGCGGCCAAAGTTTTGCACTTTAACCTTGATGTCTGGTGAAAACATAAAACACACCCCTATTGTTACGCGCTGACAATAGAGCGCGTGATTATTGTTGTGACGATCCAGCCGTGTTGCCGCTGTATGCGAAACGGACTCTATCACGCTGTTTTTGTCACGCGAACTTCACGAATTTTTTGTGATACAAATCACATACAACACCCCAACAAACCACCACTTATAGTGATGCCGATCACAATTATGGCGTGTAAAAAAAGCACAGTGAGAAAGAAATCGCCTTAAAACCCGCAATAAAGTGATGCGCATCACATTTTTAACTTGGTGTTTTGTTTTTAAATTGTGACAAACATCACAATTTATTTTTGACCGCCGCGCCCGATAACAACGCGCTGTTTGATCTTCCCTGTGAGCACTCATCCCGCCGGGAACTAGCGAAGTGATGAGTGAAAGAAAACTACATTGCCTAATGAATGGATTAATTGAAGTGTAGTACAGAAGCCTGCGCAATAAGCCAGCAAGTTATTGGAAACTCTGAGGGGGGAAATAAAACAGGCCGGCAATGCCGGCCTGTCTCTCGTGCGCGGGGGCGTTATTGCGTCACGCTTTGAATGGTTTTCTGCGCGTTCACCAGGTTCTGCTGTTTAGCCACCAGATTCGACATCATGGTGTTGTATTGCGCCACCTGTTGCGCGGTGCGGAACTGCACGCCGTTGTTGTTAAAGCTGACCTGATTGCCCTGGCTCTGCAGGAAATCGCCAACCTGCACCAGATCCTGCACGAAGCTGGCGGTGGTCGGGATCGCCGGCATCAGGGCGTTGGCCGGCGCGGTGACGATCTTGTCATAGGCCTGGTTGTACACCGCCTTCAGATCGTCGGGCTGCTTCAGCGCCGCACGGGCGGTATCCGCCTGCGATTTGGCGGACTGGATCTGCTGGCCCAGCAGGTTCAATGCTCCGACCGACTGCTGCAGCGCGTCGCGTTTGTTCAGGTAGTCCTGCGCGGTGCGGATCTGGTTAATCTGGTCCAGCGCCGGCGTCAGGCTGGCGCCGACCGATTTGGACAACTGCTGGGAAAAACCGACCAAAATCGCGTAATCGCCGGCATAGTTGCCGAACTTCTGTTTCTGGTCTTCGCTCAGCGTGGGGATGTTCGCCCCGCTGCGCATCACGGTATTCTGTAAGTAATCAATGAATGCTTTGCGCTGTTCCGGCTCTTTATCGCCGCAGGCGGTCAATTGCATGACCACCAACAATGCCAATACCGGTGCCAACCAACGCGCGAAAACTCTGCTCTGGATCCCTACCGCCATGTGACATAACTCCTGTTATAAACCTGCTTTTTCATTGGACTCCGCCCCTTTTTCCGCACTCCGTGCGCCTATAAGAATAGATCAACTGGCGGCGTTCCGATACGCGATTCCGCTTGCGGTGAACATTGTCTGGTTAAAAACGGCGTACTGCGTGTACCACGTACGCATGGTACACTTTTCCAACGTTTATCGCCGGGCCAACTTGCTCATGTCCTCTTATCAACCGCCGTTGACCATCACCCCCTCCATTCTGCATCTGGCGACAGACGTAGGGGCAGCGTTGGCCCGTTTGACAATGCAAGCGGAACAAGAGCATGCGTTGCGGCTAAGGCGCATCAATCGGATCCGTACCATTCAAGGTTCGTTGGCGATCGAAGGCAATACCCTGAGCGAAGAGCAGATCACCGCTATCATCGCAGGTAAACGCGTCATCGCCCCTCCGCGAGACGTTCAGGAAGCGATGAATGCCATCCATTGCTATACCAACCTGAATCATTGGCATCCCGAAAATGAACGCGATCTGCTTGCCGCACATGGGATGCTGATGAACAGCTTGCTACCTGATGCCGGCCGCTATCGTCAGAGCGGCGTCGGCGTGATGAACGGCAACGTCGTGATCCATATGGCTCCCCCGGCGGAACGCGTACCGTTGCTGATCCGCCAACTGCTCATCTGGCTGCAACAAACCGATCTGCCACCGCTGATCGGCAGCTGTGTATTTCACTATGAATTCGAATTCATCCACCCGTTTGCCGATGGAAACGGCCGCATGGGACGGTTGTGGCAAACGCTGATTTTGTCACGCTGGGATCCTTTGTTCGCCAACGTGCCGGTTGAGAGCCTGGTGCATGATAACCAGTCCGGATATTACCAAGCGCTGAATGCCAGCAACCAAAAAACCGATTGTTCACCCTTCGTTGAATTCATGCTGGAAATGATTCTAAAAGCGCTTGAGCTGAGTATTACCCCCCAAGTCACCCCCCAAGTCACCCCCCAAGTCGATGACTTGCTGGCGGCGCTGCAAGGTGAGATGTCGCGAGAAGCACTCCAGAATGTTCTACAGTTGCAGGATCGAAAATCTTTCCGCGAACGCTATCTCCAACCGGCCTTGAATGCCGGTTGGATTGAAATGACGTTACCGGATAAGCCCAAGAGCCGTTTACAACGCTATCGCTTGACCGCAGCCGGTATCAAACAGTTACGCCAGCCATAAAAAAGGCGCCCGCAGGCGCCTTTTCACAGCACAGAGCCGTTTTACTGCAGTACGGAGATATCCGCCACCTGCAGGAACAGTTCACGCAGTTTGCTCAGCAGCGTCAGACGATTCACGCGCACTTCCGCATCGTCCGCCATTACCATCACGTTGTCGAAGAACGCATCCACCGGCTCACGCAGCGCAGCCAGTTCCACCAGCGCTTCCTGGTAGTTGCCCGCCGCGAAGTACGGCTGCAGCTTGTCGCGCAGCACCACCAGGTGGGTCGCCAACTGGATCTCTGCCGCGTCCTTCAGCACCGAGGCGCGCACGCTGTCGTTCAGCGTTTCGGTAGATTTGGCCAGGATGTTGGAGACGCGTTTGTTGGCCGCAGCCAACGCCGCCGCTTCGTCCAGCGTGCGGAAGTGGGATACCGCCTTGACGCGTGCGTCGAAGTCGGCCGGCTTGGTCGGACGGCGCGCCAGCACCGCCTGAATGGTATCGACCGCGTGGCCTTCTTCCTGATACCAGGCGCGGAAGCGGCCCAGCATGAATTCCACCACCTCATCGACCACTTTGGCGTTGGTCAGCTTGCTGCCGTACAGGCGCACGGCCTCTTCGGTCAGAGTCTGCAGATCCAGCGGCAGGTTTTTCTCGACGATGATGCGCAGCACGCCCAGCGCGGCGCGGCGCAGCGCGAACGGGTCTTTATCGCCTTTCGGATGCTGCCCGATGCCGAAGATGCCGGCCAGGGTGTCCATCTTGTCGGCGATCGCCAGTGAACAAGCCACCAGCGACTGCGGCAGCGCATCACCGGCGTAGCGCGGCTGATACTGCTCGTTCAGCGCAACGGCGACGTCTTCCGCCTCACCGTCGTGGCGCGCGTAGTGCATGCCCATCACGCCCTGGGTGTCGGTGAATTCGAACACCATGTTGGTCATCAGGTCGCACTTCGACAGCAGGCCCGCACGGGTGGCGTGGTTGACGTCGGCGCCGATCTGGCCGGCAACCCAGCCCGCCAGCGCCTGAATGCGATCGGTCTTGTCGCGCAGGGTGCCCAACTGCTGTTGGAACAGCACGGTTTCCAGGCGCGGCAGATTGTCTTCCAGACGTTTCTTGCGGTCGGTGTTGAAGAAGAACTCGGCGTCGGCCAGACGCGGACGCACCACCTTCTCGTTACCGGAGATGATCTGCTGCGGGTCTTTCGACTCGATGTTGGCCACGAAGATAAAGTTCGGCAGCAGTTTGCCCGCGGCGTCGTACACCGGGAAATACTTCTGATCGCCCTTCATGGTGTACACCAGCGCTTCCGCCGGCACCGCCAGGAATTTCTCTTCGAATTTGGCGGTCAGCACCACCGGCCATTCCACCAGCGAGGCCACTTCTTCCAGCAGGCTGTCGCTCAGATCGGCCTTGCCGCCAATCTTCTGCGCCGCCAGCTCGGCGTCGCGCTTGATGAGCGCTTTACGCGCTTCATAGTCGGCGACCACTTTGCCACGCTCCAGCAAGATCTGCGGGTATTGGTCGGCGTTGTCGAGGGTAAACTCGGCTTCGCCCATGAAGCGGTGGCCGCGCACGGTACGCGCAGAGTCGATGCCCAGCACGGTGCCCGGGATCAGATCGGCGCCCAGCAGCATCGTGACGGTGTGCACCGGACGCACGAACTGCACGTCAGAATCGCCCCAGCGCATCAGTTTCGGGATCGGCAGCTTGCCGAGCGCGGTGCTGACCATGCCGGCCAGCAGTTGCTGCGCCGACTGGCCTTTGACGTGGGCGCGGTACATCAACCACTCGCCCTTGTCGGTCACCAGGCGTTCAGCCTGATCGACGGTGATGCCGCAGCCGCGCGCCCAGCCTTCGGCCGCTTTGCTCGGTTTGCCTTCGGCGTCGAACGCTTGAGCGATCGCCGGGCCGCGTTTTTCAATTTCGCGATCGGCCTGCGCCGCGCTCAGGTTGGCCACTTTCAGCGCCAGGCGGCGCGGTGCGGCGAACCAGCTCACTTCACCGTGTTCCAGGCCGGCGTTATCCAGCTCGGCAGTGAAGTTGGCGGCGAAAGATTCCGCCAGGGAACGAAGAGCCTTCGGCGGCAGCTCTTCCGTGCCGATTTCCACCAGGAAAGTCTGTTGAGTCATGGCTGCCTCTTAGTTCTCGTTCTTCTTGTTGCACATCGGGAAGCCCAGCGCTTCGCGGGAAGCGTAGTAGGCTTCGGCAACGGCTTTGGTCAGCGTGCGGATGCGCAGAATGTAGCGTTGACGCTCGGTCACCGAAATCGCCTTGCGCGCGTCCAGCAGGTTGAAGGTATGACCCGCCTTCAGGATGCGTTCGTAGGCCGGCAGCGGCAGCGGTTTTTCCAGCGCCAGCAGCGACTGGGCCTCTTTCTCGTACTGCTCGAAGCAGGAGAACAGGAAGTCGACGTCGGCGTATTCGAAGTTGTAGGTGGACTGCTCCACTTCGTTCTGGTGGAACACGTCGCCGTAGGTGGTGACGCCCAGCGGGCCGTTGCTCCACACCAGATCATACACGCTGTCCACGCCCTGGATGTACATTGCCAGACGCTCCAGACCGTAGGTGATCTCGCCGGTTACCGGCTTGCACTCCAGGCCGCCGACCTGCTGGAAGTAGGTGAACTGCGTCACTTCCATGCCGTTCAGCCACACTTCCCAACCCAGGCCCCAGGCGCCGAGCGTCGGGTTTTCCCAGTTGTCTTCCACGAAGCGGATGTCGTGGATGGTCGGATCCAGACCCAGCTCTTTCAACGAGCCCAGGTAGAGTTCCTGAATGTTGTCCGGCGATGGCTTAATCACCACCTGGAACTGGTAGTAGTGCTGCAGACGGTTCGGGTTTTCGCCGTAGCGGCCGTCGGTCGGACGGCGGGATGGCTGCACGTAGGCGGCGGCCATCGGCTCCGGCCCCAGTGCACGCAGGCACGTCATCGGGTGTGAGGTTCCCGCGCCGACTTCCATGTCCAATGGTTGAACGATGGTGCAGCCCTGGCGCGCCCAATAATCCTGCAGTGTCAGGATCAGGCCCTGGAAGGTCTTGGTATCAAACTTTTGCATGTTGAATTCGCACGCGATACAAGTGGATTTAGATGGAATGAGCCAGTATACCCGTTGACCGTAAGATATACAGCCAGAATCCGGCAACAAGTGCGAATCGGGGCGAGAAGCGCTGGATTTTCGCGCGCGGCGCGCGCAGGACAGGACGCCGGTTAGCCGGCTTATTTCACCGGCGACGAACGTGGCGAAAATACGGCCCGCCAAAAACATTAGAATAACTTAACAAAAAACGAGACTAATCGTTGCTTAAATCGTCACTTATTCGCCCACAGCACCTGTTCTCATCAACCCTATTTACGCAGATTGAAATGCACACATGCTTATATTTGCCACAGGGTAAAGTTACACCAATGTTATTTTTGTTAATTTTATCAACTAAAAAACTCGCCTCACCGGCAGATAATGTGACTAAGCGCCAAATTATTTCTTATATCGCGAAAAATAAGGCGATATCACGCGACGGGCCGCTGCAGCGACTCGAGGAGAAACAAGCGGATATGTAATACGCCAACAATGAGCCACAGAAACCCATTGACAGTTAATCTTTGGTTATACAATAATAATTAAAATTTTCCCTGGTGTTGGCCAAGTGGCTACCTGATCCTTTCATAGGATCAGTTTTTTTTTGTATTTCCGTCAGCGTCATGACGGCCCGCATAATTAATTCCCGTCCGCTTCCTCTTAATTAGCTTCCCTTATACGAACGTATCGCTTACGCATTGCCATTTAGCGCGCCTTTGGCAAACGCGCTCTGCAGGCAATCCATTCAAAAACGCGCGCTGACGCCGACGTTATACATAAACTGCTCGCCGCTGCTCAGCCCGCCGGTTTGCGAGACGGTGGCGAAGGCCGATACCCTGTCCGTCAGCGGCATGTTGGCCCCCAGCGTGACATCCACCCAGTTTTTGTCCTGGCCCGCACTGTCGCGGGTAAACGAGGTTTGCGTCGATTTCAGGCCACCGCCGGCGCGGTAGACGTCGTCGCCGAACTGATGCTGATAGCTCACTTCCGCATAAGGGTTAAATACGCCGAATTGCGTATCCAGCCGCCAGCCCAGCGCACCAATCTGCGAGTGGTAGGTTTGATCGTTGAAGCGCATGGCGGTGCTGTCATCGCCGTCTTCGCTGTAGCCGGAAACGCGGCTGTAATCCCAGGCGAACTGCGCCACCGGCCCGGTGGTCAGGTAAGAAGCGATCGGGAAGTCATAGCCGGCAGTCACGCGCGCGCCCCACTGCTTGCCGGAAGTCGAACCGGTTTCGGTACGCGTCAGCGGCCCCAGCCGCATGCTGCGGCGAATATCGTCATAATCCATCGCCGCATAGTGCAGATCGGCGTTGACCCAACCGTGCTCGAATATCGCCAGCGAACTGAAGGCCGACAGCAGCAGCCCACGCGCCTTGTAATCATAACGGCTGGAAGGATGCTGATCGTCGTTGGAACCGGCGATCAACGCACCGATCAACCAGCCGTCGGTCAGCTGATAGTCCACGCCGACGGTCAGGTTGTGGGTGGTGGCGTTGCCGTCCCCCGCCGCCCGGTTATCGGCATAGTCGTAGTGCTGGCCGGCGTAACCGCCGAACACGCCCAGCGAGCCCTGCGGGTTTTCGCCGTGACGCAGCTGCTGGAAGCGGCTGTCGAGCGTGGCGCGGCTGTCGCGCGCCATCGCCGCCGTCGCCTGATTCAGCGCCACCACCTGCGCCGGGCCATCCAACACCGCCTGGATATAATCCGCAATCAGCAGGTGCGCCTGCGGGCTCGGGTGGAAGTGGTCGGAGAACAGATAGGATTGGCTGGCATCGAAGCCGGGCATGTCGGAACGGCAGACCGCCGAGGAAACGCCCGGCGGACAAGCCATGCCGGCGGTGTTGGCGAAGCCGAACTGCGCCGGATTGGCAATCGCTTCGGCAAACAGTTTGTTGACGTCCACCCGCACGATATTGCCGCCGCCCTGCGCCAGCAAACGGTCTTCACTTTGATTATAGAAATCGGTCAGCTGACCGGCCTGCGCGCTCAGGCTGTCATACGCCGCGATGAGCTGGGTGGCGATCGCCTGCTGCACCTGAGGAATGGCGCTGCCCTGCTTCGCCGCAGCGGCCAACGCCGCGTGGATCGCCTGCGTGCGTGACGCGTTGTCCGGCGTCGCCAGCGAATTGAGCGTGGCGTAGGCCGCCTGGATCGCCGCCCCCTGCACCGGAGACAGCGCCTGTTGAATGATCAACTCCATCAGCTGCGGCGTGGAGCCGATGTTCGGCACCGTCGGCACGATCACCGTGCCGGCGCCGGCGTTCAGCAGCGAATGCACCTGCGCGGCGGCGGCGGCCGCGCTGTTATAGGCCACACCGGGTGCGGTCGCGGCGTTCAACGCCGCCGCCGCCAGATCGTTACCGCCGATCCAATGAATGTACAAACCGTCGCCATCGGCCTGGCCGTTAACCCGGTTCAGATAGCGCTGCACCTGATCCTGGGTATTATCGACCGGATTCAGGCCCGGCACCGCCACGGCACCGCCGGCGGCATAGTTTTCACCGCCGTTGTCCGAAGCCACCAGCGCCGCGCCGATGCGCTGCGCCAACGCCTCGTCGTACAGCAGATGCTGGCTGCCGTCATAGGTGAACCGGCCGTTGTTGCCGGTATCGCTCAGGCTGTCGCCAAAGACGTAGAGTTGGTCATACGCCTGAGCCGGAAGGGTCACACTGCAAAGTAGCGCCACTGCAAGCGCCGCCGGGCGGGGCATGCACGTTATTTTTAGAGGCATGAATCGACTCCTGAGAGCCTGCAAATGAAGGCAATATCGTTTTTATCGTTGACCGGTTTTCCACCGGCCATGTAGTAACTATTGTCGGCTTTTCCGTCACGTCAAGCGGGCTGATGACAAAACAATCAGAGGCTTGCCAAGTTCGCCGCTTCGAGCGATGATTACTGTTCATAAATACAGCATAAGGACATTCAGGATGGCAGACGAACGTTGCGGTTGGGTGACGGCCGATCCGTTGTATCTCGAGTATCACGACAAGGAATGGGGCGCGCCCACCACCGACGCGCGCGAGCTGTTTGAAATGCTCTGTCTGGAGGGGCAACAGGCCGGCCTTTCCTGGATCACCGTGCTGAAAAAGCGCGAGAACTACCGCCGCGCTTTCCACCAGTTCGATCCGCAGCGGGTCGCCGCCATGAGCGAGCAGGACGTGGAACGATTGCTGCAGGACAGCGGCATCATCCGCCATCGCGGCAAGATAGAAGCCATTATCACCAACGCCAGGGCCTATCTGGCGATGGAGGAGGCCGGGGAGAATTTCGTCACCTTCATTTGGGATTTCGTCGGCGGCCAGCCGCAGCTCAACCGCTGGCAAGCGCTAAGCCAGGTCCCGGCTAAAACCGAGCAGTCCGACGCCATGTCCAAGGCGCTGAAAAAGCGCGGCTTCAAGTTTATCGGCTCCACCATCTGTTACGCCTTCATGCAGGCCAGCGGGCTGGTGAACGATCACCTGACGGGGTGCATGTGCTACCCAAAGCCACGGTGATCCGCCCCAGCGGCCTGGAGGATATCGACCGGCTGATGGCGCTGTGGCTGCCCAGCACCATCGCCGCCCATCCGTTCGTGGCGGAAAAATACTGGCGCGAGAGCGCCGCGCTGGTACGAGAAAACTACCTGCCGCGCGCGCAAAGCTGGGCCTGCTGGCATGACGACGAGATCGTCGGCTTTATCAGCGTGCTGGACGAGCAGTTCATCGGCGCGCTGTTCGTCGATCGGGCGTTCCACGGCCGCGGCGTCGCCCAGGCGCTGATGGCGCATGTGCAGCAGCGCTACCGCCGGCTCAGCCTGGAGGTTTATCAGCAGAACCTGCGCGCCTGCGCGTTCTACCACAAGCACGGTTTTCAGGTGACGCAGCGCCTGTTCAACGACGAAACCCTGGCCTATACGCTGATCATGAACTGGCCGGCAATCGAAAATTCAACCGGTTGCGGTTAAAAAAGGCGCATTCACACCCCGGCGGCGCGCAATTAGGAATCCGCTGCATGGCGCCGCCCGGCATTTTGTCGCATAACACCCCCCAGCACTCCCCCGCGCTCATCATTTGTCACGCTTTTCTCCGGAACTGCCGGCGAACCAGCGCGTCATAGTAGCGCGGTGGCGCGGGCTTCCCGCGGCGCCCATTTTTTGCGCCCCCGTTTTGGGCCGGCGCGTACAGATTTTGATGCCATTAAGGACAAGAACATGAAAAAACGCATTGCCATTATTGCCGGCGCAGTGAGCGTAGCGCTCACCCTGTCGGCCTGTACCACCAACCCTTACACCGGCGAATCCGAAGTCGGTAAATCCGGTATCGGTGCAGGCCTCGGGGCCGCACTGGGCGCCGGCGTCGGCGTGCTGTCCTCCTCCAAGAAAGATCGCGGCAAAGGCGCGCTGATCGGCGCGGCGGCCGGTGCGGCGCTCGGCGGCGGCGCGGGTTATTACATGGATGTGCAAGAAGCCAAACTGCGCGACAAGATGAAAGGCACCGGCGTCAGCGTCACCCGCCAGGGCGACAACATCGTGCTGAACATGCCGAACAACGTGACCTTCGACAGCAGCAGCGCCACGCTGAAACCGGCGGGCGCCAACACCCTGACCGGCGTCGCCATGGTGCTGAAAGAGTATCCGAAAACCGCGGTCAACGTGGTCGGCTACACCGACAGCACCGGTTCTCGCTCGCTCAACATGAACCTGTCGCAACAGCGCGCCGACGGCGTAGCCAGCGCGCTGATCACTCAGGGCGTGGCGGCGAACCGTATTCGCACCACCGGCGCCGGCCCGGACAACCCGATCGCCTCCAACAGCACCGCGGAAGGCAAGGCGCAGAACCGTCGCGTCGAGATCACCCTCAGCCCGCTGCAGTAATCCCGTGCGGGGCGCAACCGACGCCCCGCCGCTTCCTCCCGACTTTCTCCTTATCCTTCAACATTCCCGCTCGCACATCGGGTATGGTAGTCTCCTTGGCAATTAACCGCGGGAGAGATCGGCTGTGAGCACAGGCAAGGCAACGCGCGCCTCAGGACGCGCCACCATCAGCGATGTGGCAAGCATCGCCAAAACCGGCAAGACCAGCGTGTCGCGCTATCTGAATGGTGAACAGCACCTGCTTTCCGACGATCTCAAACAGCGCATCGAACAGGCCATTCAGCAGCTCGACTACCGGCCAAGCCAGATGGCGCGCAGCCTGAAAGGCGGCCAGACCCGCCTGATCGGCCTGATCCTCGCCGATATCACCAACCCCTATTCGGTGGACGTGATGCGCGGTATTGAAGCCGCCTGTCGCCAGCACGGTTTTACCCTGCTGGTGTGTAACACCAACAACGAAGTCAATCAGGAGCAGCACTATCTGCAGCTGCTCAGCAGTTATCGGGTGGAAGGCATCGTGGTCAACGCGGTCGGCATGCGCGAGGAAGCCTTATCCACGCTGCAACAGTCGATGCTGCCGATGGTGCTGATCGACCGCAAGATCCCCGACTTCGCCTGCGACGTGGTGGGCCTGAACAACCGCGAAGCCGCCACCGTCGCCACCGAACATCTGCTGCAACAAGGTTTCGAAGCGATCCTGTTCCTCAGCGAGCCGCTCGGCACGGTCAACACCCGTCTGGAACGCCTGCACGCCTTCAGGCATACCATGGCGCAGCACCCCGCGCTGTTGGCGGAGCAGGCCGAAACGCCGCTCAACGATCGGCAGAAGCTGGAGCAAGTGTTGAGCGATTTCAGCGGCCGCCATCGCGGCATGCGCAAGGCGGTGATCTCCGCCAATGGCGCCCTGACGCTGCAGGTGGCGCGCGCCATGCGCCGGCTGGGCATCCAGTGGGGCAACGACATCGGCCTGCTGGGCTTTGATGAACTGGAGTGGGCGGAGCTGGCGGGCGTCGGCATCACCACGCTGAAGCAGCCCACCTACCAAATGGGGCACGCGGCGCTGGAGCGGCTGGTGCAACGCATTCAGGGCCTGGCCGCCCCCAGTGGCGATCAAATGTTCTCCGGCGAGCTGATCGTCCGCGGCTCCACCACCCGCTGACTGACTTTCCCATGGGCCGTTGACCGCCCCTCCGCATCGGCTGTTTTTTGCTCAGCTTCGTGATTGCGATCATATTTTTACACTCTGTCGCTTTCCGCTGGAACCGGTTCCATTTAACGTATCGGTAACAGCAGCGGCGGCGACAATGCCGCCTCAGGAGTCAAAATGAAAACAGAAATCATCGTGGTCACCGGCGCCTACGGCACCGATACCGTCAAACAACACGGCGGCCAGCGCGCGCTGTTGCCCCTCATCGCCGGTGCCGGCGCCGACGGCGTCGAGATCCGCCGCGAACTGTTCGCCGCCGGCGAGCTGGACAGTCTGCCGGCGCTGGCGCAGGAGATCGAGCGCCAGCAACTGTTCTCCGTCTATTCCGCCCCTGAGGCGCTGTTCACCCCGCAACATACGCTGAACCCCAACCTGCCGGCGCTGCTGGCGGAGGCACAGGCGCTGAACGCACGCCAGCTGAAGCTGTCCCTTGGCCATTTCCGCCCCGGCTTCGACTTTACCGAGCTGAAAGTGGCGCTGGAACAACACCCGGTCAAACTGGTGGTAGAAAACGACCAGACGCCGGACTGCGGCATTTTGTCGATGCTGAACGCCTTTTTCCATGCGGCGGAAGATAGCCACCTGCCGGTCAGCATGACCTTCGATATGGCCAACTGGCTGTGGGTGGGGCAAGACGCCTTCGCCGCCGCCGATCGCCTGGCCCGTCACGTCGGTTACGTGCACGTCAAAGCCGCCACCCAAGGCCCGCGCGGCTGGCGCGCCGTAGCGCTGGACGATACCGACGGCAGCTGGCGCGATCTCTTGGCCCACCTGCCGCACGACGCGCCGCGCGGCATCGAATTCCCGTTGCAGGGCGATGATCTGGAAGCCGTCACCCGCCATTACGTCAATATTTTGCGTGCGGAGTAACCCCATGATGACAACGTTAACGGCAACGACGGCGCAGCAGGCGCCCCTGGATGTGGTCACGCTGGGCGAAGCCATGGCGATGTTCGTGGCGGCACAGACCGGCGATCTGGCGGAGGTGGAAACCTTCACCAAACGCATCGCCGGCGCCGAACTGAACGTGGCGATCGGCCTGGCGCGCCTGGGCATGAACGTCGGCTGGGTCAGCCGCGTCGGCAACGACTCGTTCGGCCGCTTCACCCTGCAGCAGCTGAAAAAAGAGGGCATCAACTACCGGCAGGTCACGGTTGACGGCCAGTATCCGACCGGTTTTCAGGTGAAGTCCAAAACCACCGATGGTACCGATCCCAGCGTGGAGTATTTCCGCAAAGGCTCGGCGGCCAGCCACCTGTCGGTCGCCGATTTCAACCGTGAGTATTTCGCTTCAGCGCGCCACCTGCACCTGAGCGGCGTAGCGGCGGCGCTGTCCAGCCAATCGCTGGCGCTGTGCCACCATGCGGCGCACGAGATGCGCGCCCTGGGCAAAACCATTTCGTTCGACCCCAACCTGCGCCCGGTGCTGTGGCCCAGCCGCGAGGTGATGATCGAGCAGCTCAACCAGCTGGCGTTCGCCGCCGATTGGGTGCTGCCGGGGCTGAAAGAGGGGCAGATCCTCACCGGCCAATCGACGCCGGAAGGCATCGCCGATTTCTATCTGGAGCGCGGCGTGCAGGCGGTGATCATCAAAACCGGCCCGGACGGCGCCTGGTTTAAAACCGCCGCCGGCGATAAAGCAGCAGTAGCTGCGGTCAAGGTCGACAACGTGGTGGATACCGTGGGCGCAGGTGACGGCTTTGCCGTCGGCACCCTCAGCGCCCTGCTGGAAGGCAAAACGCTGAAACAGGCGGTGCAGCGCGGCAACAAAATCGGCTCGCTGGCGATCCAGGCCATCGGCGACAGCGAAGGCTTGCCGACCCGCGCGGCGCTGGCCGAATAATAATAAAAAAATACGACTTCTCCGCATGACGTCAGCCTCTGGCCCTACAACCGGGACGCGTCGGGAGAGCATCTGCCCCTTCTTCTGGCATGCCGGCGAAGGGGATGCAACACCACTGAAGGATACTGAACATGAACAAAGCGACTGTCGCGGCCAAACGCTGGTGGTACATCATGCCCATCGTGTTTATCACCTACAGCCTGGCCTATCTCGATCGCGCCAACTTCAGCTTCGCCTCCGCCGCCGGCATCAATGAAGATCTCGGCATCACTAAAGGCATGGCCTCGCTGCTGGGCGCGCTGTTTTTCCTCGGTTATTTCTTCTTCCAAATTCCCGGCGCCATCTACGCCGAACGCCGCAGCGTCAAAAAACTGATCTTCTGGTGCCTGATCCTGTGGGGCGGCTGCGCCTCGCTGACCGGCGTGGTCAGCAATATCCCGATGCTGGCCGCCATTCGCTTTATCCTCGGCGTGGTGGAGGCGGCGGTGATGCCGGCGATGCTGATCTACATCAGCAACTGGTTCACCAAATCGGAGCGGTCACGCGCCAATACCTTCCTGATCCTCGGCAACCCGGTGACGGTGCTGTGGATGTCGGTGGTGTCCGGCTACCTGATCCACGCCTTCGGCTGGCGCGAAATGTTCATCATCGAGGGCATTCCGGCGGTCATCTGGGCGTTCTGCTGGTGGGTGTTGGCGAAAGACAAACCGGCGCAGGCCGGCTGGCTGAGCGCCGATGAGAAACGGGCGCTGCAACAGCAGCTGGACGAAGAGCAGAAGGGCATCAAGGCCGTGCGCAACTACGGCGAAGCCTTCCGCTCGCGCAACGTGATCCTGCTGTGCGTGCAGTACTTCGCCTGGAGCATCGGCGTGTATGGCTTCGTGCTGTGGCTGCCTTCCATCCTGCGCAGCGGCATGCAGATGGGCATGGTGGAAGCCGGCTGGCTGTCGGCGGTACCTTACCTGGCGGCGACCATCGCCATGATCGTGGTCTCCTGGGCGTCGGACAAAATGCAAAACCGCAAGCTGTTCGTCTGGCCGCTGCTGCTGATCGGCGCGCTGGCGTTCTTCGGTTCTTACGCCGTCGGCACCAACCACTTCTGGATCTCCTACGGCCTGCTGGTGGTCGCCGGCGCCGCGATGTACGCCCCTTACGGGCCGTTCTTCGCCATCATTCCGGAAATGCTGCCGAAAAACGTCGCCGGCGGCGCCATGGCGCTGATCAACAGCATGGGCGCACTGGGTTCGTTCTTCGGTTCCTGGTTCGTCGGCTATCTGAATGGCGCCACCGGCAGCCCGGCGGCCTCTTACATGTTTATGGCCATCGCACTGGTGGTGGCGGTGGTGCTGACGCTGATCGTCAAACCCGCCCGCAACGAGATCCAGCCGCAATTGGCTTGATCCGGTTATACTTTTTATCTGTTAACCCAACCGGGGGGGCGCCAGGCCCCCTTTGGCCCAGCTGGAGTTCGTGATGAAGCCTTCTATCGTATTGTACAAAAGCCTGCCTGCCGACCTGCGTGAACGCCTGGAACAGCACTTCACCGTGCACGCCTTCAACGGCTTGCAACCGGAGAACCGCGACGAACTGCGCCAGGCGCTGCAGCAGGCCGAAGGGATCATCGGTTCCGGCGGTAAAATTGACGAAGCCTTCCTGCAGCAGGCGCCCAAACTGCGCGCGGCCTCGACCGTTTCCGTCGGCTACGACAACTTCGACGTCGAGGCGCTCAACGCGCATAACGTGCTGCTGATGCACACCCCGACGGTGCTGACCGAAACCGTCGCCGACACCATCATGAGCCTGGTGCTGGCGACCGCGCGCCGGGTGGTGGAAGTGGCCGAACGGGTGAAGGCCGGCGAATGGCGCGGCAGCATCGGGCCAGACTGGTTCGGCGTCGACGTGCACCACAAAACCATCGGCATCCTCGGCATGGGCCGCATCGGCCTGGCGCTGGCGCAGCGCGCGCACTTCGGCTTCGGCATGGCGGTGCTGTACAACGCCCGCCGCACGCACGAAGAGGCGGAACAGCGCTTCAACGCGCGCCGCTGCGATCTGGATACCCTGCTGGCCGAGTCGGATTTCGTTTGCATCACGCTGCCGCTGACCGAGCAAACCTTCCACATGATCGGCCGCGATCAGCTGGCGAAGATGAAGAAAAGCGGCATTCTGATCAACGCCGGCCGCGGGCCGGTGGTGGATGAGCAGGCGCTGATCGAAGCTCTGCAAAACGGCGTGATCCACGCCGCCGGGTTGGACGTGTTCGAGAAAGAGCCGCTGCCGGCCAACTCGCCGCTGCTCAGCATGCCGAACGTGGTGGCGTTGCCGCACATCGGCTCCGCCACCCATGAAACGCGCTACGGCATGGCCGCCTGCGCGGTGGATAACTTGATCGCCGCATTGACCGGCACGGTGAAAGAAAACTGCGTCAATCCGCAGCTGTTGCAGAAATAACTTAGCGCGGCCGGTGGTCTGCGGATAACCGGCCGTGTTGCTCTTCCTGCTGCGGCGCGAACAGCGCCTGCAGCTGATGTTCTTCGGCGAAGTGCTGCAATTCGGCATCCTGAATTGCCTGAACGATCTCTTCTCGCCAGTTTTTGTCCGTCATCGCTAACCTCCTTTGATGTTCATCGTTTAATCTGCCGCAGCGCACGCGCAAAGCCAAGCCGAATCAATCCGAAAACGCTCCGCCCTCCCTCTCCTCCCCGAAAAAAAACCGCAGGGAGGAGGCCGTTTTTTCACCGTTTGCCACACTGGGCGCTACCCTGCGACAAAAACGCTTCCTGCCGCGCGTAAGGAGAGCCATGAAACTGTTACCCCTGCCCTTGTTGATGCTGTTGTCGCCAGCAGCGCTAGCCGCCTGGACGCTGCCCGGCTTTCCGGCCTTCGACGAAACCGCCGCCGGGCTGTTCATCAGCCAGGCCCCGCTGCCTAAAGGCCAGCGGCCGCTGCAGCTGTATCAGGACAACCAATGCTGGCAGCCGGCCGAGGCGGTGAAGCTTAACCAGACGCTGTCGCTGCAGCCCTGCGGTGTCAACCCGCCGGTCAGCTGGCGGCAGTTCCGCGCCGGCGACTATCAGGCGCACATCGACACCCGCAGCGGTACCCCCACGCTGCGGCTCAGCCTGCGCAGCGCGCCGGAAAGCGCCGCCGTTGCCGTCCGCAGCTGCCCGCGCTGGGACGGCAAGCCGGTCACGGTCGACGTCGCCTCGACCTTCGCCGAAGGCGAAACGCTGCGCGATTTCTATTCCGGCCAAACGGCGCAGGTGAGCCAGGGTAAAATCACGCTGCAGCCCGCCGCCGTCAGCGGCGGCTTGTTGCTGCTGGAATCCGCCGCCACCACTAAACCGGCGGCGTTCAGCTGGCATAACGCCACGGTTTATTTCGTGCTGACCGATCGCTTTGAGAACGGCAATCCGACCAATGACCACAGCTACGGGCGCCGCAGCGACGGCCTGCAGGAGATCGGCACCTTTCACGGCGGCGATCTGGCTGGCCTGACGCAAAAGCTGGATTATCTGCAGCAACTCGGCGTCAACGCCTTGTGGATCAGCTCACCGCTGGAGCAGATCCACGGCTGGGTCGGCGGCGGCGCCAAGGGCGACTTCCCGCATTACGCCTATCACGGCTATTACGCGCTGGACTGGACCCGCCTCGACGCCAACATGGGCACCGAACAGGAGCTGCGCACGCTGGTCGAGCAGGCGCATCAGCGCGGCATTCGAATTCTGTTCGACGTGGTAGTGAACCACGTCGGCTACGCCACGCTGGCGGATATGCAGACGTTTCACTTCGGCTCGCTGTATCTGCAGGGCACGGAGGTGGAAAGCATCCTGGGGAAAAACTGGGGCGACTGGCGTCCTGGGCCGGGGCAAAACTGGCACAGCTTCAACGACTACATCAACTTCAGCGACAAGGCGGGCTGGCGCCAATGGTGGGGAAAAAACTGGATCCGCACCGATATCGGCGACTATGACGCGCCGGGCTACGATGATCTGACGATGTCGCTGGCCTTCTTGCCGGACATCAAAACCGAAGCGCCCGGCGCCAGCGGCCTGCCGCTGTTCTACCGCCATAAGCCCGACACCGCCGCACACGATATCCCCGGTGCCACTACCCGCGATTACCTGACCGTCTGGCTCAGCCAGTGGGTGCGCGATTACGGCATCGACGGTTTCCGCGTCGATACCGCCAAACACGTGGAGAAACCGACGCTGGCGCTGTTGAAGCAACGCGCCACGGCGGCGCTGGCGGCGTGGAAAGCGGAACACCCGCAGCAGGCGCTGGATGACGCACCGTTCTGGATGACCGGCGAAGCCTGGGGGCACGGGGTGATGAAAAGCGACTATTACCAGAACGGTTTCGACGCGATGATCAACTTCGACTTCCAGGACCAGGCGTCACAGGCGTTGGGCTGCTTTGCCGACATCGACGCCACCTACCGGCAGATGGCCGAGCGGCTGCAGGATTTCAACGTGCTGAGCTACCTCTCGTCGCACGACACCCGACTGTTCTTCGCCGACGATGCCAAAGGCTCGCTGTCGCGGCAACAGCGGGCGGCGAACCTGCTGCTGCTGGCGCCGGGCGCGGTGCAGATTTACTACGGCGACGAAAGCGGCCGCCCGCTCGGCCCGACCGGTTCCGATCCGCTGCAGGGTACCCGCTCCGACATGAACTGGCGCGAACTGCAGGGGGAGAAAGCTCCGTTGCTGGCCCACTGGCAGCGGCTGGGGCAGTTTCGCGCCCGCCACCCGGCGATCGGCGGCGGCGTGCAAATCCCGCAGCCGCACGCCGCTTACTATGCCTTCAGCCGCCGGCTCGGCGACGATAAGGTGATGATAGTGTGGGCCGGCGAACGGTCACAATAATTCAGCGTAATATGCTACCAATAGACCATTGAGTAAAACTTATGCCCAGTGGTCTATTTTTCGGCCGCATTGCAGCGGGATTTATCTGGCGGTATGGTGGGTGATTACCTGCTAAAAAACAGTACTGCTGCACCTATGACTTTCTCACTTTTCGGCGACAAATTTACCCGTTATGCGGGCATCACCCGTTTGATGGACGATCTGAACGAAGGCCTGCGCACCCCCGGTGCCATCATGCTCGGCGGCGGCAACCCCGCGCAGATCCCAGAGATGGAAGCCTACTTCAAACAGCTGTGCCAGGAGATGCTCGATCAGGGCAAACTGACCGAAGCGCTGTGCAACTACGACGGCCCGCAAGGCAAGGACGCGCTGCTGAAAGCGCTGGCCAATCTGCTGCGCGACGAGCTCGGCTGGGAGATCTCGCCACAGAATATTGCACTGACTAACGGCAGTCAGAGCGCGTTTTTCTACTTGTTCAACCTGTTCGCCGGCCGCTACGCCGACGGTTCACGCCGCCGCGTGCTGTTCCCGCTGGCGCCGGAATATATCGGCTATGCCGACGCCGGGCTGGACGAAGGGCTGTTCGTCTCCGCTAAACCGAACATCGAGCTGCTGCCGGAAGGCCAGTTCAAATATCACGTTGATTTCGAGCACCTGAATATCGGCGATGACATCGGCATGATCTGTGTTTCGCGGCCGACCAACCCAACCGGCAACGTGATCACCGACGAAGAGCTGATAAAGCTCGATCGGTTGGCGCAGCAGCGCGATATCCCGCTGGTGATCGACAACGCCTACGGCGTGCCTTTCCCCGGCATCATCTTCAGCGACGCCACGCCGCTGTGGAACCCGAACACCATCCTGTGCATGAGCCTGTCCAAGCTCGGCCTGCCGGGCTCGCGCTGCGGCATCGTGATCGCCGACGAGAAGGTGATCACCGCGCTGACCAACATGAACGGCATCATCAGCCTGTCGCCGGGCAGCATGGGGCCGGCGATGGCGACGGAAATGATCGAGCGCGGCGATCTGCTGCGCCTGTCGAACGAGGTGATTCGCCCGTTCTACAAACAGCGTGTCGAACACACCATCGAGATTATCCGCCGCTACCTGTCGCCGGAACGCTGCCTGATCCACAAACCGGAAGGGGCTATCTTCCTCTGGCTGTGGTTCAAGGATCTGCCGATCACTACCGAGGTGCTGTATCAGCGCCTGAAAAAGCGCGGCGTGCTGATGGTGCCGGGCCACTACTTCTTCCCGGGGCTGGAGCACGACTGGCCACATACCCACCAGTGCATGCGCATGAACTACGTGCCCGACCCGGAGAAAATCGAGCGCGGCGTGGCTATTCTGGCGGAAGAGATCGAACGCGCGCATCAGGAAGGCTAACGCCAGCTGGTTGAAAATCGACCGATAAAGATATACGATGCATATATCGTATATCTTTTTTTAGGAGAGCCAGCTATGACTCGCATCGTGATCGATTTACCTGAAGAAGACCTGCGGCAGCTCGACAATCTGAAAAATATCCGCCACGTTCCCCGGGCCGAAATCATCCGTCAGGCCGTCTCCCGCTATCTGACGGAGAACCACGTGGAAGATCCCAGCAATGCTTTCGGGCTCTGGTCCGGGGCGATGGGAGATGGCGTGGACTACGAAAATCGTCAGCGCGAGGAGTGGGAATAATGGTGGCTCAACGGGCGTTATTTGACACCAATATTCTGATCGATTATCTCAACGGCATTCCTCAAGCCAAAGACGTTCTGACCGAATACCACATTAACCCGGCTATTAGCGCCATCACCTGGATGGAAGTGATGGTGGGTGCCAAAAAGCAGGGGGCGGCGCTGGAGCTGAAAACGCGCCAGTTTTTAGGGCAATTTCTGCTGCTGCCTATTACCGATGAAGTTGCCGAACGCGCCGTAGAACTGCGCCACTCACAGCTTGTGAAGCTGCCGGACGCCATTATCTGGGCCACCGCGCAGGTGGGGTTCCGGACGCTCATCTCCCGCAACCCCAAAGATTTTGGCACTGACAACGGCGTGTTAATGCCTTATCGGCTGTAGTCGAGCAGCGTTACAGCGTCCAGAACAGCACCGCCAGCAGCTGCGGCGACATGATGCGCAGGAACATCGCCAGCGGATAAACGGTGGCGTAAGACAGCGCGGCGGCGCCGCTGGTCGGGTGCAGGCCGTTGGCGAAGGCCAGCGCCGGCGGATCGGTCATCGACCCCGCCAACATGCCGGACAGCGTCAGGTAGTTCATCTTGCCCACCGTGCGCGCCAGAATACCGACGCTCAGCAGCGGAATGGCGGTGATCAACGCGCCGTATCCCACCCACGTCAGCCCCTCGCCGTGCAGCAACGTCTCGATGAAGTTGCCGCCCGACTTCAACCCGACTACCGCCAGAAACAGCACGATGCCCAGTTCGCGCAGCGCCAGGTTGGCGCTCGGCGGCATAAACCAGTACAGCTTGCCGATACTGCCGATGCGCCCGAGGATCAGCGCCGCCACCAGCGGCCCGCCGGCCAGCCCCAGCCGCAATGCCGCCGGGAAGCCGGGCACGAACAGCGGAATGGAACCGAGCAGCACCCCGAGGCCGATACCGATAAACACCGGCAGCATCTGCACCTGCTGCAGTTTTTGTTGGGCGTTGCCGACGATTGCCGTCACCGCGTCGATGGCCTCCGGCCGACCGACCAGGTTGAGGATGTCGCCAAACTGCAGCGTCACGTTGCTGCCGGCCACCAGCTCGACGCCGGCGCGGTTGAGGCGTGAAATCACCACGTCATACTTTTGCTTCAGGTTCAGATCGCGGATTTTTTTACCCAGCACCTGCTCGTTGGTCACCACCGCCCTCACCACCTGCAGCGCGGTGCCGCGCGTCGAGAGCGACGCGTCTACCTCTTCGCCGATCACCAACCGGGCATTCTCCAGGTCTTCGCGCTTGCCCACCAAATGCAGGTAGTCGCCAAGCTCCAGCCGCTCGTGCGGTGCCGGCACCATCAGCAGCTCCCCGCGCTTGAGGCGTGAACAGACGATCGCTTCACCGTTGAGCAGCGGCACCTGCTTGATCGCCATGCCCTGCAGATTGGGATTGCGTACCGCCACGTTCATGGCGTGCAGCAGCTCGCGCTGATTGCCCAGGCTGCTTTCAAACGCCTGCGCCTCGCGCTCGATATTGATGCGGAAAAACAGTCGGATCAGCCACATCACCAGCAGAATGCCGCAAATGCCGAACGGATAGGCCATGGCGTAGCCCATGCCCATGCCGTCCACCAACGCCGGATCGGAGCCGAGATCGGTCAGAATCTGTTGGCCGGCGCCCAACGCCGGGGTGTTGGTGACCGCGCCGGAGAACACGCCGAGGATGATCGGCAGCGGCACGTCGAACAGCTTATGTACCGCCGCCGCCACTACGCCGCCGGTCAGCACCAGCAGCACCGCGAAGGCGTTAAGCCGCAAACCGGAGACGCGCAGCGAAGAGAAGAAACCGGGGCCGACCTGAATGCCGATGGTATAGACGAACAGGATCAGGCCAAACTCCTGGATAAAGTGCAGCATGTCGCCGTTCAGGCTGATTTGCCCACTCTGGGCGAAGTGCCCGACCAGAATGCCGCCGAACAGCACGCCGCCGATGCCCAACCCGACGCCGTACAGCTTCCAGTTCCCCATCCACAGCCCAATGACGGCCGCCAGCGCCAACATGCTGACGGTCAGGGCGATATCGCTCATAGGTCACATCCTTGCCAAAGTTGAACAATGGGTTTGCGGCCAAAGACACACAATTAACAAGGATTATGACATCGGGCTGACGGGGGGTCTGTGGCGTGCGCCACATAACGCAGCGGGGGAGATCCGTCTGGATCTCCCCCGCATGATGATGACCGTTTTTCAGTCGGTTATTTGGCTTCCAGCTCCGGCGTCGCGCCGATGGTGATGCGCTGCGGCTGCAAGGCTTCCGGCACCTGACGCACCAGATCGATGTGCAACAGGCCATTTTCAAATTTGGCCTCGGACACCTGCAGATGCTCCGCCAGAGTGAAGGTCAACTGGAACTCTTTGCACACCAGGCCCTGATGCAGGTATTCGACCTGTTTTTCCGGCGGTGTGGGTTTACCGCTGACGGTCAAGCGCGGCCCTTCCACTTCGATATTCAGTTCGCTCTGCCGAAAACCGGCCAGCGCCAGAGAAATGCGGTAGTGATTGTCATCGCTTTTCTCGATGTTATACGGCGGGAACCCCTGAGGCTCCTGGCCCCCCATTGAGCTGGCCAATTTATCAAAACCAATCCATTGACGCAGAAGCGGGGATAAATCGTAATTACGCATAGGAACAACTCCTTTCATTAAGCGAGATGTGTTTATTCAGCCCCCTGACGGCGGGCGTGTCATGACTGCATATTTACCGGCAGCGTAACTGCCGGCGAAACGGGAATTATTTAATTTCGATGCGGCGCGGTTTTAATGTTTCCGGCACGATGCGTTGCATGTCGATATACAGCAGGCCGTTCTCCAATTTGGCGCCTTTAATTTGAATATGTTCGGCCAGCTGGAATTTACGCTCGAAATTACGTTCGGCGATGCCCTGGTATAAATAGGTTTTCTCTGCCGGTTCATTATTGTGCGCCCCGCGCACGATCAGCAGATTATCTTGCGTGGTGATCTCCAGCTCCTGCTCGGCAAACCCGGCTACCGCGATAGCGATGCGATAATGATTTTCGTCCACCAGCTCGACATTATAAGGCGGATAACCGCCGTTGCCCTGGCTCTGGCCAGCCTCCAACGCGTTGAACAGGCGATCGAAACCAATGGCGGAACGGTATAGCGGGGAAAGATCAAAATTACGCATAAAACAGCCTCCTAAGGCACTTCAGCGAGGTTGAAATAAATACGCCTTCCATTCTGGACAGGCTAATTAAGCCAGAATCCCCTTACGGCGAATTCTCAATTCGGCTCTGATGATAAAATGGGGGTTGATTTCATCAATTCAACAGGCGAGGATCAAAAAAAGCTCATTCCGGTTAGGTGAAAGTTTTTTTACCACTTACACTAAAGTGAGAGAGCCGCCACAGAGCGGGATTTTGCTTCTTTTCAAGCAGCAACAGGATGTTATAAATCGGCTTAATTAAGGGGCACAGCAACCCTGCAGGATGGATTAATGACGACGATGAAAGCGATAGCGACGGGCTGCATGCTGTTGGCGACCAGCGGTTGCTCCAGCGTGATGAGCCATACTGGCCCGAATCAGGGTTACTATCCCGGCACCCGCGCCAGCGTGGACATGCTGAAGGACGACAACACCAGTTGGGCGATGATGCCGCTGGTGGCGCTGGATCTGCCGTTCTCCGCGGTGATGGATACCGTACTGTTACCTTACGACTATCTGCGTTCCGGCGATGACGCCACCGCAGACTCGCCGAAAGCGCGTATCCTGCGCAGCGAGCAGCAGAATCTGGCGGCGACCGGCAATCCCGGCGAGGGTAACGACAGCGCCGCCACGCATTAATCACGCACGCTGCGGGCCGTCAGGCCCGCCTTACGCCTCAACCACGAAGATCTGGTTGAACCCCGCTATCTCACGCATAAACGCCACTTTCTTGCCATCCGGCGAAAATACCACGGCATCGCCCGACGGCGGCTGCGCGCTGCGCTGCGTCAAACGCTGCAGGCGGCCGCTGGCGACCTCGCACAGCATCACGCTGTTATCGCACACCAGCGCAATCGTCCCGCCCTGCGGGTGCCAGCTGAACGCCGACTGAATGTCATGCTCGCTGCGGCTCACCTGGCGCGGCTCGCCGCCATTCGGCGACACCGTCCACAGCTGCACCACGCCGCCGTCATCCTTCATCAAAAACGCGATCTGGCTGCCATCCGGCGAGCTGCGCAGCCAGTGGCGCGGCGCGCCGGCTACGCCCGGAAAACGGCGTTCCCCGGTAAAGGTCACCCGCCGTTGCCTGACGCCCAGCGGCGGCGCGGGCAGCTCGCTTTCCGTCCCCTGCAGCGGCAGAGCGCCCGCAGCGGCGTAGTCGGCGTCGTTTTCCGGCAGATCGACGATAAACACCTCCGGCAGCTTCTCGCCGGCGGCGGACAGCGTATCGCCGATGAACGCCAGCGCCCAACGCTGCCGGCTGCCGTCGGCCTTGCGGTAACCTTCGCGGCCAATCCAGCCTTCTTCGTAGGCGCGATTGATCTGATCGCTGCCCGGCTGCGGCTGCGGTACGGTCTCGCTGACCAGCACGCAATAGTGGCTGCCGTCATATTCGCGCGGGTGCTGTTTCGGCGGATTAACCCCGTGCAGCGGCACGGCCACGCCGACGTTGCGCAGATCGCGCGCCGGATCGCGTTCATGCATCACATGGTCGTTGTAGGTAAAGCTGAGGCGGCTGCCGTCCGGGCTGAAAACGTGCACATGGCTGCCGCCGCGCAGCGCGCCGGGCGTATAGGGCGCTGTGATATCCAGCGCGTCGAGGGTGATGGCCAACTCGCGATCCGGTTCGCTGACGATCACCCCGCGACGGTGGTGAAAATCATACTGCCAGGC
This sequence comes from Serratia sp. YC16, assembly GCF_009707615.1. NCBI lineage: Bacteria > Pseudomonadati > Pseudomonadota > Gammaproteobacteria > Enterobacterales > Yersiniaceae > Serratia > Serratia sp. YC16. The sequence goes on from NZ_WLYN01000005.1 coordinate 224,207, forward strand.
GCTGTCCGGATGCTCCGGGCCATGGATGAATACATAGCGCGCCGGCGCATCGGGGCTGACCGTGACCACGCCGACGTGCGCGCCGTGCTGGGCGCGATACACCACTTCCACCGCGCCGCTGGCGACGTTGACCCGCTCGATGCTCAGGCCGGTGAAAGAGGCGCCGCGCGGGCGCACGTCATAAGCGAGCCATTGGCTGTCCGGCGTCCAGACGTTGATATTGGTTAACTGATGCCCGCGTGGGTCGAAAGTCAGTTGTTTTTCCCGATGGCTCATGACGGCTCTCCTGCGCATGCTGGCACTGAGCCGCCATCTTACCGGATCGACGGCGGCGTTTCACATAGCCAACAAGGGTAGCCCAAAGGGCTTTTTCGGTGCGGAATTACGCCAGACTTTTCCCCTGTCTTATCATTGAAGGCTATCGGCGGCACCGGCAGGAAATAAGCGCCCGATTAGCCGGCCATATGCCTGGCGGAGAAACTCAACGGCGCCAATGCGGTATAAGTGAATGAGACGAGCGCTATTTTTTCATTCTCATTTCCCTCATAAAAATAAGGCAGTGGCGGCGCCTTACTTAACGCAAATAAATAAAAGGTCATGCCACTAAGCGATAAATTAATGATTATTTTCACCGCAAACGCGATGCCGTTTCCCCTGCCTGGCCGGTTAGCCAGACGCCCGGGCGACGGGGTTTACAACCAATACAAAAAAGTACAAACTGGATTTTTAAGTCCAATAAAATTCTGGAGCCGGTATGAACCCCCTCTTCGATGCCATTGTTTCTGCCCATCAGCAACTGCGCCCTCAGGTGCGGGTCACGCCGTTGGAGCGCAGCGTGCTGCTTTCACAGCAGTTGGGCTGCGAGCTGTATCTGAAGTGCGATCATCTGCAGCACACCGGTTCCTTTAAATTTCGCGGCGCCAGCAACAAGCTGCGGCTACTGGATAGCGAACAACGCCGGCGCGGCGTGATCGCCGCCTCAACCGGCAACCACGGCCAGGCGGTCGCCCTAGCGGGGCAGCTGATGGGCGTTGGCGTCACGGTTTATGCGCCGGAGACGGCGGCGAGCATCAAGCTCGACACCATCCGCGCGCTGGGCGGCACCGTGGAACTGGTGCCGGGCGATGCGCTGAACGCCGAACTGGCGGGGGAACAAGCCGCACGCCAGCAGGGGAAAACCTATATCTCGCCGTATAACGACGAGCAGGTCATTGCCGGCCAGGGCACCTGTGGCATGGAGCTGGTTGAACAACTCGCCGATCTGGACGCGGTATTCGTGGCGGTGGGCGGCGGTGGCTATATCGCCGGCATCGGCACCGTTTTGCGGCAATTGTCGCCGAACACGCAGCTTATCGCCTGCTGGCCGGAAAACGCCACCAGCATGTACAGCGCGCTGGAAGCGGGCCATATCTTCCCGGTGGCAGAGCAAGAAACCTTGTCCGACGGCACCGCAGGCGGCGTCGAGCCGGGCGCCGTGACCTTTCCACTGTGCCAGCAGCTGATCGACCGTAAAGTGCTGGTCAGCGAGGCAGAGATCAAGCATGCGATGCGTCTGATTGCCGCCAGCGATCGGTGGATTATCGAAGGTGCGGCCGGCGTGGCACTGGCGGCGGCGATCAAACTGGCGCCAGAATACCAGGGGAAAAAGGTGGCGGTGGTGCTGTGCGGTAAAAACATCGTGCTGGAGAAATACCTCAAGGCCATCGCCGATGCGCATCCTTAACCGGCAGCAAATCCTCGCCGCGTTCGACGCCGAGGCCATTACGCCGCTGCTGAAGCAGGGGTTTATCGCCTACTCGCAGCGACGGGTGCAACAGCCGCCAGTGCAGCATTTCAAGTTCGATCGGGCCGCCGGCGACTGCTGCATCAAATCCGCCTGGCTGGAAGGCGACGAGCTGTTCGTGGTCAAAGTGTCCGCCGGTTTCTATCGCAACGCCGAGCACGGTCTGGCCAGCAATCAGGGGTTGATGATGGCGTTCTCCGCCCAGACCGGCGAGCCCCGCGCGCTGCTGCAGGATGAGGGGTGGTTGACCGCGCTGCGCACCGCTCTGGCCGGCCGCATCGCCGCCGAGCTATGCGCGCCGCCGCATATTCAGGCGATAGGCATGGTCGGTACCGGGCTGCAAGCACGGCTGCAGCTGCAGTGTCTGAAACCGGTGACCGATTGCCGCGAGGTATGGGTATGGGGCCGCAACGAACAGGCGCTGGCGGCGTATCGGCGCGATGCCGAAGCCGAGGGATTTCGGGTGTGGGTCACGCAGGATGCGGCGGAGCTGGCGGCGCACTGCCAGCTGATCGTGACCACCACGCCCAGCCGCGAACCGATCTTGCAGGCGGCAGATATCCGGCCCGGCACGCACATTACCGCCGTGGGCGCCGACGCGCCCGGCAAGCAAGAGCTGGCGGCCGATCTGGTGGCCAAGGCGGACACGCTGCTGGTCGATGCGCTGACGCAGTGTGCGGAATATGGCGAGATCGCGACGGCTTATCGGCAGAACAAGCTGACTTCAACGACGATCGTCGAAATTGGCACCGCATTGGCGCAGGGGGAGCAGGTGCGAAGCGAGCCGCAGCACATCACCATCGCCGATCTTACCGGGCTGGCGATTCAGGATCTGCAGATCGCCAAAGGGGTGCTGGCGGCAATATAAAGGGGCGCCGCAGCGCCCCGTTTTCTCAGGCGTTGAGCACAAATTTCTCGATGGCGCGCGCCACGCCGTCTTCGGTATTGGCGCTGGTGACAAACTGCGCCACCGCTTTCAGCTCGGGAATGGCGTTGCCCATCGCCACGCCGACGCCGGCATATTCGATCATCGCCGTATCGTTGGCCTGATCCCCCAGCGTCATGATATTTTCCCGCGCCACGCCGAGGTGCTCGGCCAGCATTCTCACCCCGGCGCCCTTATCGACGTTCTTATGCAGGATCTCGAGGAAGTAAGGCGCGCTTTTGAGAATGGTGTAGCGCTCGCGCGTTTCCGCCGGGATGCGCGCAATGGCGCTGTCCAGCAGCTCCGGCTCGTCGATCATCATCACTTTCGGGAAACGCATCTGGCGATCCATCTCTTCCACGCTGCGGTATTTCAGCGGGATGCCGGTCATTGCCGCCTCGTGGATGGTGTACTTGCCGATGTCCTTGTTCGGGGTATAGAGGGTATCGAAATCAAACGCCTGGTAGTGAACGCCGAACTCGCGCGCCATCTGCTCGAAGTGCAGATAATCCTCGAAGCCCAGGGTTTCCTGCAGGATGCAGGCGCCGTCGGCCGCACGCAGCACCAGCGCGCCGTTGTAGGTGATGCAAAAATCGCCGGGGCCCTGAATGTCCAACTGGCGCAGATAGTCCTGCACGCCGACATAAGGCCGCCCGGTGGCCAGCACCACATGCACCCCTTTGCGCCGCGCCGCCGCGATAGCCTGCTTTACCGCCGGCGTGATTTGGTGCTGCGGATCCAGCAACGTGCCATCCATGTCGATCGCAATCAGTTCAATAGCCATTCAACGCTTCTCCCAGTGGTTTTTTTCCATGCTAACGCGTTTCAGCCTCGGCTGTCAGCGCCAAAAAAGGCGTAAAAAAAATCCGCGCGGGTCACCCGGCGCGGATTTTCACAGCCATTAACGCATCAGATATCGATGTTCGCCGCTTTCAGGGCGTTTTCTTCGATAAAGGCGCGACGCGGTTCAACCGCATCGCCCATCAGCGTGGTGAACAGCTGATCGGCGGCGATGGCGTCCTTGACGGTCACGCGCAGCATGCGGCGGCTTTCCGGATCCATGGTGGTTTCCCACAGCTGTTCCGGGTTCATCTCGCCCAGACCTTTATAACGCTGCACCGACAGACCGCGGCGCGACTCTTTCACCAGCCACTCCAGCGCCTGCTCGAAGCTGTCTACCGGCTGACGGCGTTCGCCACGCTCGATAAACGCACCCTCTTCGATCAGCCCGCGCAGCTTCTCGCCCAGCTGGCAGATCTTGCGGTATTCGCCGCCGTGGATGAAGTCGAAGTCCAGCTTATAATCGGTATCCACGCCGTGGGTACGGATGCGCAGTGCCGGTTCGAACATCTGGCGTTCACGGTTCTCGAAGATCACGAAGTCATAGCTGCTGCCATGCTGTTCTTTGTCGTTCAGCGCCTGCACCAGCGAAGCGATCCAGGCTTTCACCTTGGCTTCATCGCTGAGATCGCCTTCGTTCAGCGTCGGCTGGTAGATCAGGCTGTTCAGCAGCGCGCGCGGGTAGCGGCGCTCCATGCGGCCGATCAGCTTCTGCACGCTATAGTGCTCAGCCACCAGTTTCTCCAGCTGCTCGCCGCCGAGCGCCGGCGCGCTGGCGTTGGTGTGTAGCGTAGCGCCGTCCATCGCGATGGCGATCTGGTACTGATCCATCGCCTCGTCATCTTTGATGTACTGCTCTTGCTTGCCTTTCTTCACCTTGTACAGCGGCGGCTGCGCGATGAACACGTGGCCGCGCTCGATGATTTCCGGCATCTGGCGGTAGAAGAAGGTCAACAGCAGCGTACGGATGTGCGAACCGTCGACGTCGGCATCGGTCATGATGATGATGCTGTGGTAACGCAGCTTGTCCGGGCTGTACTCGTCGCGGCCGATGCCGCAACCCAGCGCGGTGATCAGCGTCGCCACTTCCTGCGAAGAAAGCATTTTGTCGAAACGCGCTTTCTCGACGTTGAGGATTTTCCCCTTCAGCGGCAAGATAGCCTGGTTCTTGCGGTTACGCCCCTGCTTGGCAGAGCCGCCCGCGGAGTCCCCTTCCACCAGGTACAGTTCGGACAGCGCCGGATCGCGTTCCTGGCAGTCCGCCAGCTTGCCCGGCAGGCCGGCCAGATCCAGCGCGCCTTTGCGGCGGGTCATCTCACGCGCCTTACGCGCCGCTTCGCGCGCGCGCGCCGCGTCGATGATTTTGCCGACCACGATTTTCGCGTCGCCTGGATTCTCCATCAGGTAATCCACCAGCTTCTCGTTCATCAGCGTTTCAACCGCGGTTTTCACCTCGGAAGAGACCAGCTTGTCCTTGGTCTGAGAGGAGAACTTAGGATCCGGCACCTTCACCGACACTACGGCGATCAGGCCTTCACGCGCGTCATCGCCGGTGGCGCTGACCTTGGCCTTCTTGCTGTAGCCTTCCTTCTCCATGTAGCTGTTCAGCGTGCGGGTCATCGCGGTACGGAAACCGACCAGGTGCGTGCCGCCGTCGCGCTGCGGAATGTTGTTGGTGAAGCAGTAGATATTTTCCTGGAAACCGTCGTTCCACTGCAGCGCCACTTCCACGCCGATGTCGTCTTTCACGGTGGAGAAGTAGAACACGTTCGGGTGGATCGGGGTTTTGTTCTTGTTCAGGTACTCGACAAACGCCTTGATGCCGCCTTCGTAATGGAAGTGGTCTTCACGGTCGGTGCGCTTGTCCTTCAGGCGGATGGACACGCCGGAGTTGAGGAAGGACAGCTCGCGCAGACGCTTGGCCAGAATGTCGTACTCGAACTCGGTCACGTTGGTGAAAGTCTGGTGGCTCGGCCAGAAACGCACCATGGTGCCGGTCTGTTCGGTTTCGCCCACCACGTTCAGCGGCGCCTGCGGCTCACCGTGACTGTAGGTTTGTTCGTGCACCTTGCCTTCGCGGCGGATCACCAGCTCCAATTTCTCCGACAGGGCGTTAACCACCGAGACGCCAACGCCGTGCAGGCCGCCGGAAACTTTATAGGAGTTGTCGTCGAATTTACCGCCGGCGTGCAGCACGGTCATGATGACCTCTGCGGCTGAAACCCCTTCTTCCGGGTGAATGCCGGTCGGAATGCCGCGGCCGTCATCCTGCACCGATACCGAGTTGTCGGCATGGATGGTGACCTGAATGTCACTACAGTGGCCCGCGAGCGCTTCGTCGATAGCGTTGTCCACAACCTCGAATACCATGTGGTGCAGACCGGTGCCGTCATCGGTGTCGCCGATATACATGCCCGGGCGCTTGCGCACCGCATCCAGCCCTTTTAATACCTTGATACTTGAGGAGTCATAAGAATTCGACATCAACGTTTCTCGCTCATTTTAGTCCTGTGGTTGAACCTCTATTTTACCCTGTTCCACGCGGAACATCTTGCCCTTTTCACCGGCCATGTCGGTCACTTGTTCAGCGCTGACCGCGCTGACAAAAACCTGGGCCTGGGTGGCTTTCAGGCGATCGGCCAGCAACCGGCGACGGCCGGTGTCCAGCTCGGAGGCAAAATCATCAATCAGATACAGGCAACGCCGCCCGCTCTGCCGGGTGAGAAACTCACCCTGCGCCAAGCGCAACGCGCACATCAGCAGCTTAAGCTGACCGCGCGATAACAAATCCTCTACCGGCGTGCCGTCGGCACGAATACGAAAGTCCGCTTTATGCGGCCCCACCGCGGTATAGGTCAACGCCCTGTCGCGCTCGAACTGGCGCTCCAGCAGCTCGCCATAGTCGCTCTCTTTGTCCCAGCCGCGCTGGAAGGAGAAGCTCAGGGCAAATTCAGGCAGAAACTGCGCGCAGGTCGCGGTGATATCCGCGGCGATCGCGTCGCTGTATTCCGCCCGCCATTCGCTGATGCGCTCCGCGAGCGGGATCAGTTCCTGATCCCAGGCGCGGATCTGCGCATAGCGACTCACCTGGCGCAGCGCGGCATTGCGCTGCTTCAGTAACCGTTTCAGGTTGCTCCAGGCGGTGAAAAAACCGGGTTCGTTATGAAAACAGCCCCAGTCCAGGAAGGCGCGCCGGAATTTCGGCCCGCCGTTCAGCAGGGTAAAACCTTCGGGGGTGATCAGCTGCATGGGCAGCAGCTGCGCCAGCTCGGCCACCTTGTGGCCGTCGCTGCCATCGATGCGTACTTTGCTGTCACCCTGACGGCTCTTGCTCAATCCTACCGACAGCTCGCGCTCCGCGCCTTCGATGCGGCCGTGCAGCACGAACTCCGGTTGGTCGTGGCGGATCACCCGCCCGGCCTGCAGGCTGCGAAAGGCGCGGCCATGGCCGAGCGTATACACCGCTTCCAGCACGCTGGTCTTGCCGCTGCCGTTGGCGCCGACCAGGAAGTTGAATCCCGGCGCCAGCGCCAAATCCGCCGCCTCGATATTGCGGAAGTCTTTAATCAATAAACGCGTCAGAGCCATGCAATCTCTTTACCGATGACGGTGCTGTAATTCAAGGTAACGAGACTACAACCGCATTGGCATGACAACGTAGGCCGCCGCCTGGCTGGCGCCGTCTTCGATCTGCACGCTGGAGACCGAGTCGGTCAACAGCAGGCGCACGTCTTCACACTTGAGCGCGTTCAACACGTCCAGCACGTAGCTGACGTTGAAACCGATCTCCATCTCCGCGCCGTCGTAGCTGACGTCGAGGATCTCTTCCGCCTCTTCCTGCTCCGGGTTGTTGGCGGTGATCTTCAGCTGGTTCTGGCTGACGTACAGCCGCACGCCGCGGAATTTCTCGTTCGAGAGAATGGCCGCGCGGGCGAACGCCTGCTTGAGCAGATCGCAGCCGGCTTCCAGCGTTTTATCCGGGTTCTTCGGCAAGACGCGGCGATAGTCCGGGAAACGGCCGTCAACCAGCTTGGAGGTGAAGATGAAATCGCCGACGTGGGCGCGGATGTTGTTGCTGCCGATCTGCAGCTGCAGCAGCGAATCGCCGCCGTCCAGCAGACGCACCAGCTCCATCACCCCTTTACGCGGCACGATCACCGAATGCGACGGCAGCTGTTGGCCGATCGACATCGAGCACACCGCCAGGCGGTGGCCGTCGGTCGCGACCGTGCGCAGCTCTTCGCCTTCGGTTTCAAACAGCATACCGTTCAGGTAGTAACGCACGTCCTGATGGGCCATCGAGAACTGGGTGGCTTCGATCAGGCGCTTCAGCGTCGCCTGCGGCAAGGTGAATTCCACCTCGCTCTGCCAGTCGTCCAGGTTCGGGAAGTCCGCCGCCGGCAGCGTGGAGAGCGAGAAACGGCTGCGGCCGGATCGCACCAGCATGCGCTCGCTTTCCAGCGTGACGGCGATCTCCGCCCCTTCCGGCAGGCCACGGCAGATATCAAAGAATTTGCGCGCGGGCACGGTGGTCGCGCCCGGCTCATGCGGCTGGGACAGGGCGACGCGCGCCACCATCTCCATCTCCAGATCGGTACCGGTCAGCAGCAGGGAGCCTTCCGTCACCTGCAGCAGCAGGTTGCCCAGGATCGGCAAGGTCGGGCGGCCGCCCAGCGGGCTGCTCACCTGTTGCAGCGGTTTTAGCAGATGCTCACGTTCAACGATAAATTTCATAGCGCTATGAAGATAATGTTCTGATTAAATTGGAGAAATCTTCTTTGATGTCGTGACTTTCCTCACGCAGCTGCTCGATCTTCCGGCAGGCGTGCAACACCGTGGTATGGTCGCGGCCACCAAACGCATCGCCGATTTCCGGCAGGCTGTGGTTGGTGAGTTCCTTCGCCAGCGCCATCGCCATCTGGCGCGGGCGGGCAACGGATCGCGAACGCCGCTTGGACAGCAAATCCGCGACTTTAATCTTGTAATACTCCGCCACCGTCTTTTGAATATTGTCGATGGTGACCAGCTTTTCCTGCAACGCCAGCAGATCGCGCAGCGCTTCGCGCACGAAATCGATGGTGATGGCCCGGCCGGTAAAGTTGGCGTTGGCGATCACGCGGTTCAGCGCCCCTTCGAGCTCACGCACGTTGGAACGCAGGCGCTTGGCGATGAAGAACGCCACTTCGCCCGGCAGGCGAATGTCGTTTTCGTCGGCCTTTTTCATCAGGATCGCCACGCGGGTTTCCAGCTCCGGCGGCTCGATCGCCACCGTCAGCCCCCAGCCGAAGCGGGACTTCAGACGATCTTCCACTCCGTTGATCTCTTTAGGGTAGCGATCCGAGGTCAGGATGATCTGCTGATTGCCTTCCAACAGGGCGTTAAAGGTATGGAAGAATTCTTCCTGCGAACGCTCCTTGTTGGCGAAGAATTGGATGTCATCGATCAGCAGCGCGTCGACCGAACGGTAGTAGCGCTTAAACTCTTCGATGGCATTGTTCTGCAACGCTTTGACCATGTCCTGCACGAAGCGTTCCGAGTGCATGTAGACCACTTTGGCGTTGGCCTTGCGCGCCATGATGCCGTTGCCGACCGCGTGCAGCAGGTGAGTTTTACCCAGGCCGGTGCCGCCATACAGGAACAAAGGGTTGTAGGCGCCGCCCGGATTGTCCGCCACCTGGCGAGCCGCCGCGCGCGCCAGCTGGTTGGACTTACCCTCGACGAAGTTGTCGAAGGTGTGTTTAGGGTTGACGTTGGAGCGGTAAGAGAGCTCGGGCTGCGCCGCCGCGTTGTCCCAGCTCGGGCGCGAAGGCGCGGCCGTGCGCGCCGCCGGAGCCGCAGGAGCGCTACTGACGCTGGCGGTCACGGTCTGGCTTATCACCTGCGTGATCGGCTTGCTGCCGACTTCAAAACGCAGCAAAGGCGCGTCCGTGCCGCAGAAATCATTCAGCAGACCATTGATGTTGTTTAAGTACTTATCGCGAACCCAATCCAGCACAAAACGGTTAGGCGCGTACAGCGCCAGGGTGTTGTCACTCAGTTCCGCCTGCAATGGGCGAATCCACATACTAAATTCTGTGGCAGGTAACTCATCCTGCAATCGGGCAAGACACTGCTGCCAAAGCGAAAGTGACACGGCGGACTCCACTCGAACAAGATCAATAAAGAAAAGAAACGGGCAACTTTTTTATAACTCATGATTTTTGACACATACCCGGCATCGGCTGTTTGCCTGTGGGGGATGCGAACCGCCTTTCACGGTTTGTGTCCCTCACGATCCCGGCATGAGGGATCGCGATCGGAATGACGGATCATAGCGCAATCCGCGCAAGAGATCCTCCCCTTCCTCACAGATTAGATCCATTTTATCCACAGGCCGCGGCCGGCGGCGATCTTTTCACCGCTGCGGCCGCACGACCGTGCAGATCCCGGCCGCTGCGCCGCGTTTTTTACATTGTCAACCGGTTATACCCTGTTATCCACGCCGGATCCTGGGATCGCGCGCAAAGGATCTCACGGGGATCCTTGCGATTTCACCCCGAGTCCGTATAATCTTCGCCCTACGTGTGATACCTGGTTCCTTATGGTGCGTCATTAGCCAGACAGGATTCTGCGGTGACCACGGGCCAAGACCGGATTTTGTTCCGTTATTGGCAGACAACCAGGTAGGCTGGCGCGATGCGAATTGACTCAGGACTGTACAATTATTACAATCCCGCTTCTTTATGTATTGCGATTGAGGCGTCGGTCATCTTCACGCCGAGTAGCCAAACGCGTTTACTGATCAGTAATTATTTTAAGTTTAGGTAGAAATCGCTATGAAACGCACTTTCCAACCGTCCGTATTGAAGCGCAACCGTAGCCACGGTTTCCGTGCTCGTATGGCCACCAAAAATGGTCGTCAAGTTCTGGCCCGCCGTCGTGCGAAAGGCCGTGCTCGTCTGACTGTTTCTAAGTAATAAAGCTAACCCGCTGAGTGGTTAAGCTCGCTTTTCCCAGGGAGTTACGTTTGTTAACTCCCACTCATTTCACTTTCGTCTTCCAGCAGCCACAACGGGCTGGCACGCCGCAAATCACCATCCTCGGCCGCCTGAACCAGCTGGGGCATCCCCGCATCGGTCTTACCGTCGCCAAAAAACACGTCAAACGCGCGCACGAGCGTAATCGGATCAAACGCCTAACCCGCGAAAGCTTCCGCCTGCGCCAGCACGAATTACCGGCGATGGATTTTGTCGTGGTGGCCAAAAAGGGGATAGCGGATTTGGATAACCGCGCGCTGACGGAAGCTTTGGATAAATTATGGCGTCGCCACTGTCGCCAGGCTCCCGCATCCTGATCGGGCTGGTGCGAGCCTATCAGCTCGTCATCAGTCCGCTGCTAGGGCCTCGTTGTCGCTTCCAGCCGACATGCTCTCATTACGCAATTGAGGCATTAAGCAGGTTTGGCATGATAAAAGGCAGTTGGTTAGCATTGAAACGCGTATTAAAATGCCACCCTTTGAACCCAGGTGGCGATGATCCGGTGCCGCCAAAAACCGACGATAACAGAGAACACTAACGATGGATTCGCAACGCAATCTTCTCCTCATCGCTCTGCTGTTCGTGTCTTTCATGATCTGGCAGGCATGGCAAACGGACAACGCTCCGCAGCCGGCCGCACAGACCACGCAACAGACTTCGAACGCAGTAGCCGGTGATGCCGCCAGCCAGGCCGTGCCAGCCAGTGGTCAGGGTAAGCTGATTACCGTGAACACCGACGTGCTGTCGCTGACCATCAACACCCGTGGTGGCGATATCGAGCAGGCTAAACTGTTGGCCTACCCGGATACTCTGGGTTCATCGACTCCGTTCCAACTGCTGGAAACCACCCCGTCGTTCGTCTATCAGGCGCAAAGCGGCCTGACCGGTAAAAACGGCCCGGACAACCCGGCCAACGGCGAACGCCCGCTGTATCAGGCGGCACAAGACAGCTACACCCTGCCGGAAGGCCAGGACGAGCTGCGCATTCCGCTGACCTACACCGATAAAGACGGCGCGGTCTACACCAAGACCTTCGTGCTCAAACGCGATCACTATGCGGTCGGCGTGGATTACAGCATCGACAACAAAGGCGCGACGCCGCTGGAGCTGACCCTGTTCGGCCAGCTGAAGCAGACCACCGAATTGCCTAAGCACCGCGACACCGGCAGCAGCAACTTCGCGCTGCACACCTTCCGCGGCGCGGCGTACTCGTCCAGCGAAGACAAGTACCAGAAATACGCGTTCGACAAAGACGAAAACCTGAGCGTCACCACCAAAGACGGTTGGGTCGCGATGCTGCAACAGTACTTTGCCACCGCGTGGGTGCCGGCGACCAAGGGTGACAACACCTTCTACACCGCCAAACCGGGTGACAACCTGTCCACCATCGGCTTCAAGTCTACGCCGGTTGTGGTGCAGCCGGGCGCTCAGCAACAGCTGAACGCCACCCTGTGGGTCGGTCCGGAGCTGCAGGACCAGATGGCCCAGTTGGCGCCGCACCTGGACCTGACCGTGGATTACGGTTGGCTGTGGTTCATCTCCCAGCCGCTGTTCAAACTGCTGAAGTTCATCCACGGCTTTATCGGCAACTGGGGCTTCTCCATCATCATCATCACCTTCATCGTGCGCGGCATCATGTACCCGCTGACCAAGGCGCAGTACACCTCGATGGCGAAAATGCGCATGCTGCAGCCGAAACTGCAGGCGATGCGCGAGCGTATCGGCGATGACAAACAGCGTATGAGCCAAGAGATGATGGCGCTGTACAAGGCGGAGAAAGTGAACCCGCTCGGCGGCTGTCTGCCGCTGATCATTCAGATGCCGATCTTCCTGGCGCTGTACTACATGCTGATGGGTTCGGTCGAGCTGCGCCACGCGCCGTTCGCCCTGTGGATCCATGACCTGTCGGCGCAAGACCCGTACTACATCCTGCCAATCCTGATGGGCGTGACGATGTTCTTCATTCAGAAGATGTCGCCGACCACCGTGACTGACCCGATGCAGCAGAAAATCATGACCTTCATGCCGGTGATCTTCACAGTGTTCTTCCTGTGGTTCCCGTCCGGTCTGGTGCTGTACTACATCGTCAGCAACCTGGTGACCATCCTGCAGCAGCAGCTGATTTACCGTGGTCTGGAAAAACGCGGTCTGCACAGCCGCGACAAGAAAAAAAGCTAAGCGTATTGTAGGGGTTCGGCGCGCCGACCCTTGCAGTCACACCAAAGGCGGTCATTAGACCGCCTTTTTGCATCTTAATCGTCAGAGAGAACCGTTATGAGCACCACCGATACCATCGTAGCCCAAGCCACCCCGCCGGGACGCGGCGGCGTCGGCATTCTGCGCATTTCCGGAAGCAAGGCCAAAGACGTCGCCCAGGCGTTGCTCGGCAAGCTGCCGAAGCCGCGCTACGCTGACTATCTGCCGTTCCGCGACGCCACTGGTGACACTCTCGATCAGGGCATCGCGCTGTGGTTCCCCGGGCCGAACTCCTTTACCGGCGAAGACGTGCTGGAGCTGCAGGGCCACGGTGGGCCGGTGATCCTCGATCTGCTGCTCAAGCGCGTGCTGGCGCTGCCCGACGTACGCATCGCACGGCCCGGCGAGTTCTCCGAACGCGCGTTTCTCAACGACAAACTCGATTTGGCGCAGGCCGAAGCGATCGCCGATCTGATCGACGCCAGCTCCGAACAGGCGGCGCGTTCGGCGATGAACTCGCTGCAGGGCGCGTTCTCCACCCGCATCCACCAGCTCGTGGAAGCGCTCACTCACCTGCGAATCTACGTGGAGGCGGCGATCGACTTCCCGGACGAGGAAATCGACTTCCTGTCCGACGGTAAAATCGAGGCGCAGCTCAATGACGTGATGGCGGATCTGGACAACGTGCGCGGTGAAGCGCGCCAGGGCAGCCTGCTGCGCGAAGGGATGAAGGTGGTGATCGCCGGGCGTCCTAACGCCGGTAAATCCAGCCTGCTCAATGCGTTGGCCGGGCGCGAAGCGGCGATCGTCACCGATATCGCCGGCACCACCCGCGACGTTCTGCGCGAACACATCCATATCGACGGCATGCCGCTGCACATCATCGACACCGCCGGCCTGCGCGACGCCAGCGACGAAGTGGAGCGCATCGGCATCGAACGTGCATGGAACGAGATCGAACAGGCCGACAGAGTGCTGTTTATGGTTGACGGCACCACCACCGCCGCCACCGAGCCGGCCGAAATCTGGCCGGAGTTTATGGCGCGCCTGCCGAACACGCTGCCGATCACCGTGGTGCGTAACAAGGCCGACATCACCGGCGAAACGCTGGGTATGACGGAAGTGAACAACCACTCGCTTATTCGCCTGTCGGCCCGCACCGGCGAAGGCGTCGATGTGCTGCGCGATCATCTTAAACAGAGCATGGGCTTCACCAGCAACATGGAAGGCGGCTTCCTGGCGCGCCGTCGCCACCTGCAGGCGCTGGAACTGGCGGCGCAGCATCTGGTGCAGGGCAAAGAACAGTTAGTGAGCGCTTACGCGGGCGAGCTGCTGGCCGAGGAACTGCGCCAGGCGCAGCTGGCCTTGAGCGAAATCACCGGCGAATTCACCTCCGACGATCTGCTGGGCCGTATCTTCTCCAGCTTCTGTATCGGCAAATAACGCGCTGCCAGACGCCTTCACGGCCGGGGCACCCTGTTCCGGCCGTTTTTCTTTCCCGCTCTCGCTCTGCGCGCTGGCTCACAGCGCCGCCGCAACTGCCCGCGATATACTGGACGGTCAGGTGTCTTTCTCAGGAACGAGTCAACATGGCGTTAACCCTCAAGGTATTGCTGGAAAACCGCCGCGCCGCCGGCGCCAACCCGCTATTGCAGGCCAAGGCCGGGTTAAGCCTGCTGATTGAGGACGAGACGACCTCCATACTGTTCGACACCGGCCCCGACGACAGCTTCCTGCGCAATGCGGCGCTGATGGGCGTCGATCTCTCGCGCATCACCGCGACGGTGCTCTCCCACGGCCACTATGACCACTGCGGCGGCGTCGCCTGGCTGCCGGACAACAGCCGCATCATCTGCCACCCGCAGGTCGGCGATGAGCGCTATGCGGCGCTGAAGGTGCTGGGCCACACCCACAAAATCAAAAAGCTCTCTTTGGATATCGACTACTCGCGCCATAACATGCACTACAGCCGCACGCCGCTGGCGATCGGCGATCGCTTTATGTGGTCAGGTGAAATCGCCGTGCCCGCACCGCGCGCCTACGGGGTGATTACCGGGGAAAACGCGGCGGTGGATTACGTTATCGACGAAGGAGTGCTGATTTACAAATCGGATCGCGGTCTGGTGATCGTGACCGGCTGCGGGCATCGCGGGATCGTGAATATTGTGCGCCACTGCCAGAAAATCACCGGGATCGATCGGATCCACGCCTTGATTGGCGGTTTTCATCTGCGTTGCGCTTCTCCGCGTACCCTCTGGCGCGTCCGCCGTTTTTTAAAGCAGCATCAGCCGGAAAAGATCATGGGCTGCCACTGTACCGGCGCGTGGGGTCGGCTATGGCTGCCGGAAGGGATCGCGCCGGCCACCGGCGATAGCTGGATCCTGGAATAACGCCTGCGCCGCTCATCACTGAAATTGGCAACAAATCGGATAAAACGCATAGTGTTTTTTGATGATAAATCCTCAACTTAGTCTTAATCTAACACCCCTGCGTTCTTAGCGACCCTCTGTAATGGAGTGAACAATGGCGTGTCATTTTGCCCGATGGACCCCGGCCTCCGCCGTCCTGGATACCCAGAGACTCTCCGACGAAGTGATTGCCGCCACTCGCACCTTTTCCGTTAAACGCCGCACGCGCTACCTGCAAGGGCGCATTTTGCTCGCCGAAATGATGTTCTATCTGTACGGCCTGCCGACGCTGCCCCCCATCGCCACTACCCCGACCGGCCGCCCCTGCTTCGCCGATCATCAACTGCCCGATTTCAGCCTCGCTTACGCCAGCAACACCGTGGGCGTGCTGCTGAGCGACGAAGGCAAAGTCGGCCTGGATATCGAAGTGATGCGCGCGCGCGGCACCCGGCAAAGCGCGTTGCAACACGCGCACCAGACGCCGGCGGAAAACGCCTGGATCGGCGCACAGGACGATCGGCTGGAAGCGGAGACTCAGCTGTGGAGCATCCGGCAAAGCGTGCTGAAAATTTCCGGCCTCGGCAACAGCGGCCAATCGACGCTGCGTCTGCACCCCTTCTCCGGCCACCTGCGTTCCAGCGCCACGCCGGACGTTCAGGTGATGAGCGACGCCGACGAATACCTGAGCTGGGCGTGCGCCGGCAGCCCCAGCCTGGATCGCCTGCTGTGCTGGCGCTACGAAGAGCGCCACGGTTTGCGCAAAGACGGGGAGATCTCGCCGCGCAGTCCGGCGGCGTCCTCGCGTTTCGTCAAATTGACGGGCCTGACGACGCCCGGTTAAGGCGGTGCAAAGCGGACAGCACTTGTCTTTGCCGCACGAGTTTCTGCATTAAATTGTAAAAACAGCTAAATGTTGAGCAATCGCCTATTCTCGACCCGAGCTTTAGCCTACTATTCGCCCATGTTGTTCGCTGAATCTGCTCATTCGAAAGGGAGAATCACCATGTCAGACCAAGCCTTAAAAATCGTCACTCTGCTCGGCAGCCTGCGCAAAGGCTCCTACAACGCCATGGTGGCCCGCGCCTTGCCAGGCCTGGCTCCGCAGGGCGTCACCATTGAAGCGCTGCCTTCCATCCGCGATATCCCTCTGTACGATGCCGACCTGCAGCAGGGTGAAGGTTTCCCTGCCGCGGTCGAGGCGATCGCCGAGCAGATCCGCCAGGCCGACGGCGTGATCATCGTTACCCCCGAATACAACTATTCCGTGCCCGGCGGGTTGAAAAACGCCATCGACTGGCTGTCGCGCTTGCCGAATCAGCCGCTGGCCGGTAAGCCGGTCGCCATTCAAACCAGTTCGATGGGGCCGATCGGCGGCGCGCGCTGCCAATATCACCTGCGCCAGATCCTGGTGTTCCTCGATGCGATGGTAATGAACAAGCCTGAGTTTATGGGCGGTGTGATCCAGAGCAAGGTGGATGAACAGGCTGGTGAACTGAGCGATCAGGGAACGCTGGATTTCCTGACTGGCCAGCTGTCCGCATTCAGCGATTTTATTCGCCGCGTGGAGTGAAGGTCTCGCGGCGCCTGCCGGGCGCCGCAACAGGACATGAAGTCCGTCAATTCATTAGAAATTAAAGCCATAGCATCATGTATTTTTTCATTTTAGCGTTATTTTTTGTTGCCATCACCAGTCCCGCTTTCGCCGCAGACATGCGTTATCCCGCCGGTGAAGAGCCGCTGGCGCTGCCTGCGCACAGCGCGCTCAACGCCCAACTGTCGCGATCCGCGCAAAACCAGGAAGATAAAAAGCTCGGCGCCATGTCGCTGTACCTGACGCTGATGCGCGAAGACGGCCGCAACGTCTGGGCGCCCTACCAACTGGCGGTGTCGTCGGCGGAGAAAGGGCAAACCGAGCTGGCGGAGCGTTACCTGCAGCTGAGCGCCGACCGCGGCCTGTGGTACTACTACAACCTGCTGGAGGACGACGCCTTCAACAGCATCCAACACTCCGCCACTTACCAATCCATTTTGGCCGCCACCAAAGCGCGCTATCTGCAGCACGCACGCCAGTATGAAGGCAAAGCCAGCTACGCGGTGCCGGACGGCGAAGCGCCGCCCGCAGGTTGGCCAACGGTGATCTTCCTGCATACCTACGGCAAAGCCGCCGCCATCAGCCCCGAGGAGCGGCTGCTGTTCGGCGAAATGGGCGTGGCCTACATCGAGATCAACGGCACGCAGATGCTGTCGGAAAACAGCTTCCGCTGGTCAAATTACAGCGACGAGAGCACCCAAACCGCCCTGCAGCGCACGGTGCAACAGCTGGCCCCGCAGCTAAAGCTGAATCCCCAACGGATTTACCTCAGCGCCCGCGGCCAGGGCGCGCTGCACGCCGCTAACCTGCTCGCGAAATACCCGCAGTTTTACGCCGGTGCGCTGCTGATCGCCCCCCACGGCGAAATCAAACCCGCCCAGCAGTCGCTGGCGGCGCAAAAGAAAATCGTGATGGCGTATTACGATCGGCAAAACTTCAGCGAACAGGCGCTGGCGCTACATTTCGCCAATCTGTTCGGGGAGGAGAATCAGGTGCAGACGCTGCACTTCGCCCAGGGAGAGGATGCCGCCGGCAGCTGGCAGGCGCGCTTCAGGCGGCCATTGCAGTGGGTGTTGGATCAGGCGCCGGATGCGACGCCGGGCGTCTAGGGATTCAGGGCCGACCACAGTCGGCCCTTTAGCGATCAATGGCCGTCGACGAAGACGATCTTCAGCACGAACAGCAGCGCCACGACCACCACGCACGGACTGATTTCACGCCAGCGGCCGGTACCCAGCTTCATCACGCAGTAGGAGATAAAGCCGAGCGCGATGCCCTCGGTAATCGAGAAGCTGAACGGCATCATCACCGCAGTAACAAACGCCGGAACCGCTTCGGTCAGATCGTCCCACTTCACCCGCGCCAGGCTGGAGGTCATCAGCACGCCGACGTAGATCAGCGCGCCGGCGGCGGCGTAAGCCGGCACCATGCCCGCCAGCGGCGACAGGAAGATCACCAGCAGGAACAGCAGGCCGGTGACCACCGCCGTCAAACCGGTGCGGCCGCCGACGGCGACGCCGGACGAGCTTTCGATGTAAGCGGTCACGGAAGAAGTGCCCGCCAGCGAACCAGCCACTGAGCTGATGCTGTCTACGTACAGGGCCTGCTTCATGCGCGGGAACTTGCCCTGGTTATCGGTCAGGCCGGCTTTATCGGTGACGCCGATCAGCGTACCGGAGGAGTCGAACAGGTTCACCAGCATAAACGAGAAGATGACCCCGGCCAGCCCGATGTTCAGCGCGCCGGCCACGTCGACCTGGCCCACCACCGAGGTAATGCTCGGCGGCAGCGAGAACAGGCCGCCGTATTTCACGTCGCCCAGCATCCAACCGATCAGGGTAGTGACCACGATCGACACCAGCACTGCCGCGTGGAAGTTACGCGAAGAAAGCACGGCGATGATGAAGAAGCCGAGCGCCCCCAGCAGCACGTTGTGCGAGGTCAGGCTACCGATGGTCACCAGGGTGTCCGGGTTGGCCACTACGATGCCGGCGTTTTTCAGCCCCATCATGCCGATGAACAGGCCGATGCCGCTGGTGATGCCGACCCGCAGGCTGACCGGAATATTGGCGATCATCCAATAGCGAATGCGGAAAATGGTCAGCAGCAGCAGGCCGACAGCTCCCCAGAAGATGGCGCCCATGCCCACCTGCCAGGAGATGCCCATCGCCCCGACCACCACGAAGGCGAAGAAGGCGTTCAGGCCCATCGCCGGCGCCAGCGCCACCGGCAGGTTCGCCAGCAGCCCCATGAAGATGCTGCCGAAGGCGGCGATCAAACAGGTGGTGACAAATACCGCCTGGGTATCCATGCCCGCCGCGCCCAAAATTTGCGGGTTAACGAACACGATATACACCATGGTGAGGAAGGTGGTGATACCGGCAATCGTTTCCGTACGCGCCGTCGTGCCATGTTGCTTGAGTTTAAACACGCGCCCAAGCAAGCCTTGCTCAGCGTCAAGGCCAGATACTGGTTTGGTCATTATCAGAATTCCGAAAATGGGAATGGACAGTCGCCGGCTATCCTATAACAAAAAGTGGGGCTTTTGACGCCGAACACCGGTTTTTTTCGCCGTCTTTACGGCTAAACGTGTCAACGGCTTGTATTTACAGACATTCATCCCCTGACCGCCCATTGCGTTGCCGTTTGTCGGCACGGCCGATAAAATGGCCTATCGCCCCTCTTTCCTCATCCGTTAAGAAACAGGAACCCGCATGTCTTCGACCTTTATCGATAAGCTCGCGTTGATCGCGCTGAAAGATGACAAAGTGGCGCTGGTGCGCTCACACAATAAGACGCTGTTTTATATGCCTGGTGGAAAGCGCGAAGCGGGTGAAACCGACGAACAGGCGCTGTGCCGCGAAATCGACGAAGAGCTGACCGTCGCGCTGCAGCCGAACTCCATCGCGTTTTACGGCGAGTTCTCCGGCCCGGCAGACGGCAAGCAGGACGGCACCCAGGTGCGCATTCGCTGCTACCAGGCCGGCTTTACCGGGCAGCTGCAGCCGGCCGCCGAAATCGCCGAACTGAGATGGTGCGACAGCCGCGATCTGCCGCATTGCTCACATGTCGCCGCGCTGATTTTGCACGATCTCAAGGCGCGTAACCTGATCAAGTGATCGCTGAGCACCGCCAGCGGCGCTAACCCGAAGGAACCTGTCCCGCATGAATCAGATTGACTGCATTTTGTTCGACTGCGACGGCACGCTGGTGGACAGCGAAGTGCTGTGCAGCAAAGCCTATGTGCACATGTTCGCCCACTACGGCATTCATCTGTCGCTGGAAGAGGTGTTCAAGAAATACAAAGGGGTGAAACTGTACGAGATCATCGATCGGGTCAACGCCGAGCAGGGCACCGATCTGGCAAAAGAGACGCTGGAACCGCTGTATCGGCAGGAAGTGGCGCGGCTGTTCGACAGCGAGCTGCAGCAGATCGCCGGCGCCCGCGAGTTGCTGGCGCAGGTGACGGTGCCAATCTGCACCGTCTCCAATGGGCCGGTCAGCAAGATGCAGCACTCGCTCGGCCTGACCGGCATGCTGCCCTATTTTGATGACCGGTTGTTCAGCGGCTATGACATTCAGCGCTGGAAGCCGGATCCGGCGATCGTGTTTCACGCCGCCGAACAGATGCAGGTGCCGGTGACGCGCTGTCTCCTGGTAGACGACTCGCCCGCCGGCGCGCAGGCCGGGATCGCCGCCGGCATTCCGGTATTTTACTTCTGCGCCGATCCGCATAACCCGCCGATCGACCACCCGCTGGTGACGACGTTCGACGATTTGGCTCAGCTGCCCGCGCTGTGGCGTGAACGCGGCTGGCGGCTGACGGCCGATTAACTGGCCGGCAACGGCGGTTTGTTGCGCCACCAGCGCCAGGACCGCTTCAGCGCGCGAGTTTGTGCGCCGAAGCGGCGGTTGACCGCGTTGGCCAGCAGGTCGAGCGCCAGGCAGAACACAAAATAGACCAGCGCCACGAACAGGAACACTTCCATCGGGTAGACCATGCTGCGGTTGTTGACCTGAGTCGCCAGGAAGGTCAGTTCGCCAACGCCGACGATATAAGCCAGCGAGGTGTCTTTGATCAGGGAGATCCACTGGTTGATGAACGACGGCACCATCATGCGCAGCGCCTGCGGCAGCACGATCATGCGCAGCGTCTGCCAGCGGGTCAGCCCCAGAGAGAGCCCGGCCTGCCACTGGCCGGGGCCGATGGCGGCGATGCCGGCTTTCACCGCGTGGGCCAAATAGGCTGAGGCGATCAGCGCAAGCGCGCACACCACGGTGGTGATTTCCGGGATCTCGACGCCAAACACCATCGGCAGCAGGAAATAGGTCCAGAAGATCAGCATGATGACCGGAATAGCGCGGAAAAAGCCCAGCAGCGCCGCCAGCAGCCCGGCGGCCACGCCGCGCGACATCGCCAGCGCCACGCCGAGTAAGGTACCGAGCACCGCCGAGGCTACGCCGGCCATCAGACTGATCGCCAACGTCAGCGCTGCGCCACCCAGCGGCCCGTCCGGCCAGGTGCCCCACAGCAGATAGCCCAGGTTATCGTGAATCACGCTGAAATCCATCTCAATGTCCTCCCAGCGGTTTACGCTGTTGGCGCCACATGCCCCAGCCTTCCAGCAGCGCGATAATGGCGATATACAGCACCGTCGCCACGCCAAACGCCTGGAAGGTGCGCAACGTTTCGGTTTCGACCTGACGCGAAGCGTAAGAGAGTTCGGCAACGCCGATCGCCATGGTCAGCGACGAGTTTTTGATTACGTTCATGTATTGGCCCAGCAGCGGCGGCAGCGCGATTTTCAGCGCCTGCGGCAGCACCACGTAGCGCATCGCCTGCCAACCGGTCAGCCCCAGCGCCTGAGCGGCATATTTCTGCCCGCCGGCGACGCCGCGAATGCCGGAACGGATCTCTTCGGCGATAAAGGCGGTGGAATAGAGCGTCAGGCCGAAGAAACCGGCGAGAAACTCGAACGACGGCCACTCAAGCGGGCCGACCTGATGGGTGCTGTTCAGCCACTGCATGGCGGCGGAAGGCAGGATCTGCCCGGCGGCGAAGTACCAGAAGAACAGCTGCACCAGCAGCGGCGTATTGCGAAACAGCGAGCTGTAGCCCATCGCCAGCCAGCGCAACGGCCGCAGACTGCTGTCGCGCATCGCCGCCAGCACAAAGCCCAGCAACGTGGCCGCCAGGCCCGCGCAGGCGGAAAGCCACAGCGTCAGCAGAAAACCGTGCCACAGCCAGCTCAGGTATTGCGGCGCCAGCAGCCAGTCCAGGTTCATGTTCAATCCTTGTCTTGCAGAATGCATCAGGGGCGCAGCAAGCTGCGCCCCTCCGTACCGATCTCACCGCGCGCGGTTACATCAGGCTTTCGGTTGCTGATCCAAAGGCGCGATTTTGAAATCGCCGCGCGGCTGGGCGGATTGGGTTTCCGGCCCGAACCAGCGATCGTAAATCTTAACCGCTTCACCGTCTTTTTCCAGCTTGATCAACGTCTCGTTCACCGCGGCGGTCAGGCGATCTTCGCCTTTGGGAATGCCGACACCCTGATACTCTTTGGTCAGGCTGAACGGCGAAATCTCAAACTCGGCCTTCTGTGCCGCCGGCAGATTGCCGAGCAGGCCAACCAGCTTGGCGTCGTCCTGAGTGATCGCCTGTACGTTGCCATTGCGCAGCGCCACGAACGCCAGCGGGGTGTCATCGTAGGAGATCACTTTCGCCGTCGGGAAACGCTCGCGCAGGGTGATTTCCTGCACCGTGCCCTTGTCCGCGCCGATGCGCAGCTTCTTGATGTCTTCCGGCGTTTTCAGCACGCCTTTGCGAGCGATGAATTTCTGGCCGGTGGCGAAATACGGCACGCTGAAGTTCACTTCCTTGGCGCGCTCGTCGGTAATGGTGAAGTTGGCGGCGATCAGGTCAACCTTCTTCGACACCAGCAGCGGAATGCGGTTAGCCGGGTTGGTGGCGCGCAGCTCCACTTTCACGCCCAGCGCTTTGCCGATCGCGTCGGCGACATCCACATCGTAACCCACCAGCTTCTTGCTCTGCGGATCGATGTAGCCGAACGGCGGGTTGCTGTCGAACACCGCGATGCGCACCACGCCGGCTTGCTTGATATCGTCAAGTTTGTCCGCGTGCGCGGCGCCGGCGGCGAGGCCGGTCAGACTGGCTAACAACGTTAAGGCCAAAGCGCGATGTTTCATAGAGAGCTCCTAAGTGGTTGATGTCCTGCTGGCGGATAAGCTAGCAAGCGCCACATAGGTCAGGAAATAATATAAAAAGCTATATTTATAACCTTTTTATCTTTACGCACTGAAGATGGAATAAAGGCGCGGGAAACCGCGCCTTCGAAGGATATTACCCGGAAAGGGTTAGTCGTCCTTTTCGTCTTTACCGCCTGGAGACAGCAGCTTTTCCAAGGCGTCGCCGCCCAGATGACGGAAATCCTGCCCTTTGACGAAATAGAAGATAAATTCGCAGATGTTCTGGCAGCGGTCGCCGATGCGCTCGATAGAACGGGCGCAGAACAACGCGGTCAGCACGCTCGGAATGGTGCGCGAGTCTTCCATCATGTAGGTCATCAGCTGACGCACGATGCCTTCGTATTCCTGGTCGACCTTTTTATCTTCGCGGTAAATACGGATCGCCTCGTCCAGATCCATGCGCGCAAAGGCGTCCAGCACGTCGTGCAGCATCTGCACGGTGTGGCGCCCCAGCGACTCCAGGCTCACCAGCAGCGGCTGGTGCTGGTGCGAGAACTTCTCCAGCGCAGTGCGGCAGATTTTGTCCGCCACGTCGCCGATGCGTTCCAGCTCGGAAATGGTTTTGATGATCGCCATGACCAGGCGCAGATCGCTGGCGGTCGGCTGGCGTTTGGCGATGATGCGCACGCAGGCTTCGTCGATCGCCACTTCCATCATGTTGACCTTGGCGTCGCCTTCGATCACGCGCTTGGCCAGCTCGCCATCCTGATTGTGCATCGCGGTGATGGCGTCGGTCAGCTGCTGCTCCACCAGCCCGCCCATGGTCAGCACCTGGGTGCGGATATGCTCAAGCTCTGCGTTGAACTGGCCGGAAATATGTTTGTTTAAATTCAGGTTATCCATGATGCTTCCTATCAACCATAACGGCCAGTGATGTAGTCTTCAGTCTGCTTTTTCTGCGGCGCAGTGAACAGGTTATCAGTATCACTGAACTCGATCAGCTCGCCCAGGTACATAAATGCGGTAGAGTCGGAGCAACGCGCCGCCTGCTGCATGTTGTGCGTCACGATCACCACGGTGTAGTCGGCCTTCAGCTCGCTGATCAGCTCTTCAATCTTGCCGGTGGAGATCGGATCCAGCGCCGAGCAAGGCTCATCCAGCAACAACACTTCCGGACGAATGGCGATGCCGCGGGCGATGCACAGACGCTGCTGCTGGCCGCCGGAGAGGCTGTAGCCGCTCTGGTGCAGCTTGTCTTTGGTTTCGTTCCACAGCGCCGCTTTGGTCAGCGCCCACTGTACGCGCTCGTCCATATCGGCGCGCGACAGCTTTTCAAACAGGCGAACGCCGAAGGCGATGTTGTCGTAAATCGACATCGGGAACGGCGTCGGCTTCTGGAACACCATGCCGACCTTGGCGCGCAGCAGCGCGATATCCGAGTTGTCGGTCAGGATGTTCTGGCCATCCAGCAGGATGCCGCCTTCCGCACGCTGTTCCGGGTACAGCTGGTACATCTTGTTGAAGGTACGCAGCAGGGTGGATTTGCCGCAGCCGGACGGGCCGATAAACGCGGTGACCTTGTTCTTGGCAATATCCAGCGTGATGTTCTTCAGCGCATGGAATTTGCCATAGTAGAAGTTCAGATCGCGTACCTGAATTTTGCTGCTGGAAGCGTCAGTAACCATACTCATCAAGACTTCTCTCTTTTCATCAGCGCCGCCAAAGCGGCGCTCAAAATTTTATGAATGCTTTTTCTTGGCGAAAATCACGCGCGCCAGGATATTCAGTAACAGTACGCACAGGGTGATCAACAGTACCCCGGCCCAGGCCAGCTGTTGCCATTCGGCGAACGGGCTCATGGCGAATTTGAAGATGGTCACCGGCAGGTTGGCGATCGGCTGCATCAGGTCGGTGCTCCAGAACTGGTTCGACAGCGAGGTGAACAGCAGCGGCGCCGTTTCCCCCGCGATGCGCGCAATCGCCAGCAGCACGCCGGTGATGATGCCGGACACCGACGCCTTCAGCGTGATGGCGGAAATCATGCGCCATTTCGGCGTGCCCAGAGCGTAGGCGGCCTCGCGCAGCGTATCCGGTACCAGCTTCAGCATGTTCTCGGTGGTGCGAATGACGATCGGCACCTGCAGCAGCGCCAGCGCCACGATGCCGGCCCAGCCGGAGAAGTGTTCCATCTTCGCCACCACGATGGTGTAAACGAACAGGCCCACCACGATCGACGGTGCGGACAGCAGAATGTCGTTGATAAAGCGGATCACTTCCGCCAGCCAGGATTTGCGGCCGTATTCCGCCAGATAGATGCCGGCCATGATGCCGAGCGGCGTACCGAAGATGGTCGCCCACAGGATCAGCAGGCCGCTGCCGGCGATGGCGTTGGCCAGGCCGCCGCCCGCGGTGTTCGGTGGCGGGGTCATCTCGGTGAACAGCGCCAGCGACATGCCGTCGAAGCCTTTGGTGACGGTGGCAATCAGGATCCAGATCAGCCAGAACAACCCGAACGCCATGGTCGCCATCGACAAGAACAGCGCGAGGCGGTTTTTCTGCCGGCGCCAGGCCTGCATTTTGCGGCGGCTTTCCGCCAGCACGACTGCGTTTTGCATATCCATCGTCGCCATGTTAACGCCCCTCATTCTTGGCCAGACGCATGATCATCAGTTTCGACAGCGCCAGCACGATAAAGGTGATAACAAACAGAATCAGGCCCAGCTCCATCAACGCGGCGGTGTGCACGCCGGACTCGGCTTCGGCGAATTCGTTGGCCAGCGCCGAGGTGATGCTGTTGCCCGGCATATACAGCGAAGCGCTGTCGAGCTGGTAGGTGTTGCCGATGATAAAAGTCACCGCCATGGTTTCCCCCAGCGCGCGGCCCAGGCCCAGCATCACGCCGCCGATAACGCCGTTTTTGGTGAACGGCAGCACGATGCGCCAGATGACTTCCCAGGTGGTGCAGCCGATGCCGTAGGCCGACTCTTTCATCATCACCGGGGTCTGTTCGAACACGTCGCGCATCACCGCGGCGATGTAAGGAATGATCATGATAGCCAGGATCACCCCGGCGGCCAGGATGCCGATGCCGAAGGCCGGGCCGGAGAACAGCTCGCCGACGATCGGAATGCCCGACAGCACTTCGCCCACCGGCGTCTGGAAATATTCGGCGAACAGCGGGGCGAACACGAACAGGCCCCACATGCCGTAGACGATGCTCGGAATGGCCGCTAACAGCTCAATGGCGATGCCCAGCGGCCGCTTCAACCAGTTCGGCGCCAGTTCGGTCAGGAACAGCGCGATGCCGAAACTGACTGGCACGGCGATGATCAGCGCGATAAGCGAGGTGACCACGGTGCCGTAGATCGGCACCAGCGCGCCGAACTGCTCCGCCGGCGCGTCCCACTCTTTGGTCCACAGGAAAGCGAAGCCGAATTTCTGCATGCTTGGCCAGGAGGCGAAGATCAGCGAAACGATGATGCCGCCCAGCAACAATAGGGTAATCAGCGCAGCCAGTCTCACCAGCGCGCTGAAAATGATGTCACCGTTTTTGCCCGGTGCTTTGATGGTCGGCTTGTACTCAGCCATAGATTACTCTCTGTTTGAACCCTGGCAGCCCCAACCGGGATTGGAGCCTGAAGAACTTGTGGGGCGCGGCGAACCCGCGCCCCTGCGTTGTTAGTACAGCGCTTTACCTGAACTGTCTTTTACGTTGGTTTTCCAGGCTGCACGCACCTGCTCAACCACTTCTTTCGGCAGGGTGGCGTAATCCAGCTCGTTAGCCTGTTTGCCGCCGGTTTTGTAGGCCCAGTCGAAGAACTTCAGCACTTCGGCACCCTGAGCAGGGTTTTTCTGCTCTTTGTGCACCAGAATGAAGGTGGTGGAGGTGATTGGCCACACGTTGTCGCCTTTCTGATCGGTCAGATCCTGAGCGAAGGTTTTGCTCCAATCCGCGCCTTTGGCGGCGTTGCTGAAGCTCTCTTCGGTCGGGCTGACCGGTTTGCCGTCGGCGGAAATCAGCTTGGTGTAAGCCAGGTTGTTCTGCTTGGCGTACGCGTATTCTACATAGCCGATAGAGCCAGGCAGACGCTGAACGAAGGCGGCGATGCCGTCGTTGCCTTTGCCGCCCAGACCGGTCGGCCAGTTAACGGTAGAACCGGCACCAATCTTCTCTTTCCACTGCGCGTTGGCCTTGGACAGGTAGCTGGTGAACACGAACGAGGTGCCGGAACCGTCGGCGCGGCGCACCACGGCGATGTTCTGGTCAGGCAGTTTCACGCCAGGGTTCAGCTTGGTGATAGCCGGATCGTTCCATTTTTTGACGTTGCCCAGGTAGATATCACCCAGGGTTTTACCGTCCAGAGTCAGTTCGCCGGATTTGATGCCCGGGATATTCACGGCCAGCACCACGCCGCCGATCACGGTCGGGAACTGGAACAGGCCATCGGCCGCCAGCTTGTCGTCAGACAGCGGGGCGTCGGAGGCGCCAAAGTCAACGGTGTTGGCCACGATTTGCTTCACGCCGCCAGAGGAGCCGATGCCCTGATAGTTAACTTTATTGCCGGTTTCTTTCTGATAAGAATCTGCCCACTTGGCGTAAACCGGAGCGGGGAATGTCGCACCTGCACCGGTCAGGCTGGCAGCAGCGAACGCGGACACGGCGGTCAGGGAGAAGGTCGCTGCCACAATACTGGCGACGGTGGTACGCATCAGTTTCATAATCCCTCCTAATGGGATATTTAAAATCGACTTCGAGTCGTTTTAATCAGAGTAAGTATTGCTGCAGGAGGGAAAATAGGACAGTTTGGTGACAGAAAAATGTACGCAATATGACAGTTATATTACAGCCTGTCTGAATGGTGTTTGTTTACTTATAAATCAATTCGTTAGATTAAAAACAGCGCAATTGCCAAACAATAAAAAAACCGTTTTGGCGCGACCTATCCGCTTGAATATGACAACCTTTATCGCCGAATCAACCTCGCCGTCATCTTTTACGTCGCTCATGAAAAAAGCCGGCGCGAAGGCCGGCTTTTGCAGTTTACCTGCGGCAAATTACTCTACGGTGACAGACTTCGCCAGGTTGCGCGGCTGGTCAACGTCGGTGCCTTTGATCAGCGCCACGTGGTAAGACAGCAGCTGCAACGGCACGGTGTAGAAGATAGGCGCCACGATTTCCTCGACGTGCGGCAGAGGAATGATGGTCATGCCTTCGCTGCTGACGAAACCGGCGTCCTGATCGGCGAACACGTACAGCTGACCGCCGCGCGCGCGCACTTCTTCAATGTTGGACTTCAACTTTTCCAGCAGTTCGTTGTTCGGCGCCACGACGATCACCGGCATATCGGCATCGATCAGCGCCAGTGGGCCGTGTTTCAACTCGCCCGCCGCATAAGCTTCAGCATGAATATAGGAGATCTCTTTCAGCTTCAGCGCCCCTTCCATGGCGATCGGATACTGATCGCCGCGGCCGAGGAACAGCGCATGGTGCTTGTCGGAGAAACCTTCCGCCAGCGCTTCGATCTGTTTATCCATCGACAGCATTTGCTCGATGCGCGCCGGCAGCGCCTGCAGGCCGTGCACGATCTCTTGCTCCACGCTTTCCGCCATGCCTTTCAGGCGGCCCAGGCGCGCCACCAGCATCAACAGCACGGTAAGCTGAGTGGTGAAGGCTTTGGTCGAGGCGACGCCAATTTCCGTACCGGCTTTGGTCATCAGCGCCAGATCGGATTCGCGCACCAGCGAAGAGCCGGCAACGTTACAAACGGCCAGCGAACCGAGATAGCCCAGCTCTTTGGACAGACGCAGCGCCGCCAGGGTGTCGGCGGTTTCGCCGGACTGCGACAGGGTGATGATCAGGCTGCCCGGACGCACCGCCGATTTGCGGTAACGGAATTCGGACGCGATCTCGACGTCGCACGGCACGCCGGCCAGCGCTTCGAACCAGTAACGCGCCACCATGCCGGAGTGGTAAGACGTCCCGCAGGCGATGATCTGCACGTGCTGCACCTTGGCCAGCAACTCGTCGGCGTGTGGGCCCAGCTCGCTCAGGTTGATTTGGCCATGGCTGAAACGCCCTTCCAGGGTGTTTTTCAGCGCCAGCGGCTGTTCGTAGATCTCTTTTTGCATGTAGTGGCGGTAAGCGCCTTTGTCGCCGGCGTCATACTGCACCTGGGATTCGATCTCAGGGCGCTCGATGGCGTTGCCCTGCTTGTCGAAGATGTTGACGGTGCGGCGAGTCACTTCCACCACGTCGCCCTCTTCCAGGAAGATGAAGCGACGAGTCACCGGCAGCAGCGCCAGCTGATCGGAAGCGATGAAGTTTTCCCCGACGCCGCGGCCGATAACCAGCGGGCTGCCGGAGCGCGCAGCGACCAGCACGCTCGGATCGCGGCTGTCCATCACCACGGTGCCGTAGGCACCGCGCAGCTGCGGGATCACGCGCTGAACCACTTCCAGCAGCGTACCACCCTGCAGCTGTTCCCAGTGCACCAGATGGGCGATCACTTCGGTATCGGTTTCAGAACTGAAGCGGTAGCCGCGTTCGATCAGCAGTTCGCGCAGCGGTTCGTGGTTTTCGATGATGCCGTTATGCACCACGGTAATGTAGTCGGAAACATGCGGGTGCGCGTTCGCTTCGGTCGGTTCACCGTGCGTTGCCCAACGGGTGTGAGCGATGCCGGTACCGCCGTGCAGATCGGTCTGCTCCGCCGCTTCGGCCAGTTTTTGCACCTTGCCTACGCGACGCAGGCGACTGACGTTGCCCTGCGCGTCGACCACCGCCAGACCGGCGGAGTCATAACCGCGGTACTCGAGACGACGTAAACCTTCCAACAGGATTTCTGCGATATCACGTTGCGCTACTGCGCCTACAATTCCACACATCAGTTGTATTCCTAATGAACGCCCTTCATGGGCGCTTTCGATGCCTTGACCTGATTTTTGCCGGTTTTTACCGTGCAGCCCCGAGCCTGTAGATGGTGGGGTTATTATGTTTTGTATTGGGCTCGTGAACGGAGCCCAACGCAAAACACACTATGACTTCTTCTTCACCGGACGTTGCCAGCCCTGAATATGCACCTGCTTGACGCGGCTCAGCACCAGTTCGTTCTCGGCGATATCGCGCGTCACCGTGGTGCCGGCGGCGATGGTGGAGCCTTTGCCGACCGACACCGGCGCCACCAGCTGAGTATCGGAACCGACGAACACGCCGTCGCCGATCAGCGTCTTGTGCTTGTTGGCGCCATCGTAGTTGCAGGTGATGGTGCCGGCGCCAATATTCACGTCATCGCCAATTTCGGCATCGCCCAGGTAGCTGAGGTGACCGGCCTTGGAGCCTTTGCCCAGTCGCGCCTTCTTCATTTCCACGAAGTTGCCGACGTGAGCACCTGCCGCCAGCTCCGCGCCAGGGCGCAGGCGGGCGAACGGCCCCACGGTGCACTCGGCTGCCAACACGCTATCTTCCAGCACGCTGTAAGGGCTGATCTCGCAGTCATCACCGATCACGCAGTTTTTCAGCACGCAGCCGGCGCCGATTTTCACCCGGTCGCCCAGCTTGACGCGGCCTTCGATAATTACGTTCGCATCAATAGTGATGTCGCGACCGTGAACAAGTTCCCCGCGCAGATCGAAACGCGCCGGATCCAACAGCATCACACCGGCCAACAGCAGTTTTTCAGACTGTTCCGACTGGAATACACGCTCCAGGCTCGCCAGCTGCAGGCGGTTGTTCACGCCTTCCACTTCGCTCAGACGCGACGGGTGCACGGCTTCGATTTTCTTGCCGTCGGCATGGGCCAACGCAATGATATCGGTAATGTAAAACTCGCCCTGGGCGTTGTCGTTATTCAACATTCCCAGCCAACGCTTCAGATCTCGACCATTCGCCACCAGGATGCCGGTATTGATCTCGTTGATTTGACGCTGCGCTGCGCTGGCGTCTTTGTGCTCGACGATGCCCACCACGTCGCCGTTCTCGCGAACGATGCGGCCATAGCCGCTCGGGTCATCCAGCTTGACCGTCAGCAGGCCGATGCCGCCCTGCGGCTTGGCCGCCAACAGGCGTTGCAGCGTATCGACGGAGATCAACGGCACGTCGCCGTACAGCATCAGCACGTCTTCATCGTCGGCAAAATGTGGCGCGGCCTGCTGCATTGCATGACCGGTACCCAGTTGCTCGGCCTGCAGTACCCAGTTCAGCGCGCCGTCAGTCAACGTGCTTTTCAACAGATCGCCGCCGTGGCCGTATACCAGGTGAACCTGTTGCGCACCCAGCTTCATCGCGGCGTCAATGACGTGCTGCACCATCGGCTTGCCGGCCAACGGGTGCAACACTTTGGGAAGATCGGAATACATGCGCGTACCCTTGCCCGCGGCGAGGATAACCACGCTCATTGCGCTGTTCGACATAAGCAACCTGATAACTCCATTTTGATAGACGAAAGTAAAACCGTTTAGCGACGATATTACTACATATTTCTCTGCACGAACCCGGCGCAGACCGCGTGGGCCTTGGCCTGCCGCTATCGCGGCCAATTCGGCGCCGGGGCGAAAAAATTGTCGGCGATCGGCGACGTTTCTTTCCCGATATCAGGGGTTATACACCACTCTGCACGCCGGGCTGAAATGCTTATTTTAAAGTAAAAAAAAAGCGACCCTATAGGCCGCTTTCTTAAAGTTGGGTGCTATGCACCCAAACATTACATCGCTTTTCTGGTGAGCTCGATAACGCGCAGTTTTGCGATCGCTTTCGCCAGTTCAGCGGATGCCTGAGCATAGTCGACATCGCCATGAGAGCTGCGAATGTGTTCTTCAGCTTTACGCTTAGCTTCCAACGCTCTCGCTTCGTCGAGGTCAGTACCACGGATAGCAGTGTCCGCCAGCACGGTAACCACGCTCGGCTGCACCTCGAGGATGCCGCCGGACAGGTAGATGAACTCTTCTTCACCGTGCTGCTTAACAATACGCACCATGCCAGGCTTGATGGCAGTCAGCAGCGGCGCATGGCCAGGGAAGATCCCCAGTTCACCTTCGCTGCCTGTCACCTGGATCTTCTGCACCAGGCCGGAAAACATCTGTTTTTCCGCGCTGACTACATCCAGATGGTAAGTCATAGCCATATCACCCTCCTCTCAAGGCGTTACAGTTTCTTGGCTTTTTCCACTGCTTCTTCAATGGTGCCAACCATGTAGAACGCCTGCTCCGGCAGGTGGTCATAGTCGCCGTCCATAATGCCTTTGAAACCACGGATGGTGTCTTTCAGCGATACGAACTTGCCCGGAGAACCGGTGAAGACTTCTGCCACGAAGAACGGCTGAGACAGGAAGCGTTGGATCTTACGCGCACGGGATACGACCAGTTTGTCTTCTTCAGACAGCTCGTCCATACCCAGGATCGCGATGATATCTTTCAGTTCCTGGTAGCGTTGCAGAATGGACTGCACGCCACGCGCTACGTCGTAGTGCTCCTGGCCAACTACCAGCGGATCCAGCTGACGGCTGGTGGAATCCAGCGGGTCAACGGCCGGGTAGATACCCAGAGAAGCGATGTTACGGCTCAGTACCACGGTTGCGTCCAAGTGCGCAAAGGTGGTGGCTGGAGACGGGTCAGTCAAGTCATCCGCAGGAACGTAAACGGCCTGTACGGAAGTGATCGAACCGGTCTTGGTCGAAGTGATACGTTCTTGCAGAACGCCCATCTCTTCCGCCAGCGTTGGCTGATAACCTACCGCGGATGGCATACGGCCCAGAAGTGCGGACACTTCGGTACCAGCCAGGGTGTAACGGTAGATGTTGTCAACGAACAGCAGAACGTCGCGGCCTTCGTCACGGAATTTCTCCGCCATGGTCAGACCGGTCAGCGCAACGCGCAGACGGTTACCTGGTGGCTCGTTCATCTGGCCGTAAACCAGGGATACTTTGTCCAGAACGTTGGAGTCGGTCATTTCGTGGTAGAAGTCGTTACCCTCACGAGTACGCTCGCCCACGCCCGCAAACACGGAATAACCGGAGTGCTCGATCGCGATGTTACGGATCAGCTCCATCATGTTTACGGTTTTACCTACGCCCGCACCGCCGAACAGACCGACTTTACCGCCCTTGGCGAATGGACAAATCAGGTCCATTACCTTGATACCGGTTTCCAGCAATTCTTGGGAGCTGGACAGCTCTTCGTAGCTTGGTGCCGCGCGGTGAATCGCCCAACGCTCTTCTTCGCCGATGTCGCCTTTCATGTCGATCGGTTGACCCAATACGTTCATGATACGGCCCAGGGTCGCTTTACCCACCGGCACTTCAATCGGGTGGTCCAGGTTGTTCACTTTCAGACCGCGACGCAGACCGTCGGAGGTCCCCATTGCGATACAGCGAACCACTCCACCGCCCAGCTGTTGCTGAACTTCCAACACCAGTTTTTCGGTGCCGTTTTCTACCTCAAGGGCATCGTACACTTTTGGTACGGCATCCTGAGGGAACTCGACGTCCACCACGGCGCCGATTACCTGGATAATCTTTCCAGTAGCCATCTTGAATCCTCTACGTAATTCGTAAACCTAGCTTAAACCGCGGAGGCTCCCGAAACGATCTCGGTGAGTTCCTGAGTGATGCTGGCCTGACGCGCCTTGTTGTATACCAACTGCAGCTCTTTGATCAGGCTACCGCCGTTATCGGTTGCGGCTTTCATCGCGACCATTCGTGCGGCCTGCTCGCTGGCCAGGTTTTCCACGACGCCCTGATAAACCTGCGACTCCACATAGCGGCGCAGCAAGGTATCAAGCAGCACTTTTGGATCGGGTTCATACAGGTAATCCCAAGGCGTTTTCTTCAGCTCTTCGTCATCGGCTGGCGGTAACGGCAGCAGCTGAAGCACCTGCGGCTCTTGGGACATCGTATTAACAAATTTGTTGCTGACAATGTACAGCTTGTCCAAACGACCTTCGTCGTAGGCCTGCAGCATCACTTTCACCGGCCCGATCAGATCCGACAGGGAAGGTTTGTCCCCCATGCCGGTCACCTGGGCAACTACGTTGCCGCCCACGGAACCAAAGAAAGAGGCCGCTTTAGAGCCAATCAGCGCCAAATCGGTTTCGACGCCTTTTTCGGACCAGGCTTTCATCTCCGCCAGCAGCTTTTTGAACAGGTTGATGTTCAAGCCGCCGCAGAGACCACGGTCAGTAGACACCACCAGATACCCGACGCGCTTAACGTCACGCTCATCCAGGTACGGGTGCTTGTACTCCAGATTCCCTAACGCAAGGTGACCAATCACTTTGCGCATGGTCTCTGCATAAGGACGGCTGGCCGCCATGCGATCCTGCGATTTACGCATTTTGGAGGCGGCGACCATTTCCATCGCTTTAGTGATCTTTTGCGTGTTTTGCACGCTAGCGATCTTACTACGTATCTCTTTTGCGCCGGCCATCTCTGCTTCTCCTCAGTGCCAGACGGCCTGCTGTCTTTCAACAGCAGGACCGTTCGGCGTTACCAGGACTGGGTTTTCTTGAAGGTCTCGAGGATGTCTTTCAACTTGCCCTCGATCTCATCATTGAAGTTGCCAGTTTGGTTGATGTGGTTCAGCAGCTCGGCGTGCTCGCGGTCCGCATAGGCTACCAGCGCGGCTTCGAAGCTCACCACTTTGGCGACTTCGACGTCGTTCAGGTAACCGCGTTCTGCGGCAAACAGCACCAGAGACTGTTGTGCGACCGACATCGGCGCATACTGTTTCTGTTTCAGCAGCTCGGTCACTTTCTGACCGTGGCTCAGCTGTTTGCGGGTCGCGTCGTCCAGATCGGATGCGAACTGGGAGAACGCAGCCAGTTCACGATACTGCGCCAGCGCGGTACGGATACCGCCGGACAGTTTCTTCATGATCTTGGTCTGCGCGGCGCCACCAACACGGGATACGGAGATACCCGGGTTAACTGCCGGACGAATACCGGAGTTGAACAGGTTGGATTCCAGGAAGATCTGACCATCGGTAATCGAGATTACGTTGGTCGGAACGAACGCGGAAACGTCACCCGCCTGGGTTTCAATGATCGGCAGAGCGGTCAGTGAACCGGTTTGGCCTTTAACTTCACCTTTGGTGAAGGCTTCAACGTATTCGGCGTTAACGCGCGCTGCACGCTCCAGCAAACGGGAGTGCAGGTAGAATACGTCGCCTGGGTAAGCTTCACGACCTGGCGGACGACGAAGCAGCAGGGAAATCTGGCGGTAAGCAACGGCCTGTTTGGACAGGTCATCGTACACGATCAGCGCATCTTCACCGCGGTCACGGAAGTATTCGCCCATTGCGCAACCGGCGTATGGCGCCAGGTATTGCAGTGCAGCAGACTCGGAAGCGGTCGCCACTACCACGATGGTGTTGGCCAGTGCGCCGTGCTCTTCCAGTTTGCGCACCACGTTAGCAATGGTGGACGCTTTCTGGCCGATAGCCACGTAAACGCATTTGATGCCGGAGTCGCGTTGGTTGATGATCGCATCGATCGCCAGCGCGGTTTTACCGGTCTGACGGTCACCGATCACCAGCTCACGCTGGCCACGGCCGATTGGAATCATGGCGTCAACGGATTTGTAGCCAGTCTGAACCGGCTGATCAACGGACTGACGCTCGATAACGCCTGGCGCGATAGCTTCTACCGGAGAGAAACCGTCGTTCTCAATCGGGCCTTTGCCGTCGATTGGTGCGCCCAGGGTGTTAACTACGCGGCCCAGCAGACCACGACCGACTGGAACTTCCAGGATACGGCCGGTGCATTTCACCTTCATGCCTTCGGCCAGATCCGCGTACGGACCCATGACCACGGCACCGACGGAGTCGCGCTCCAGGTTCAATGCGATTGCGTAACGGTTGCCAGGCAGCGCGATCATTTCGCCCTGCATAACTTCGGCCAGGCCGTGTACGCGGATGATCCCGTCGCTGACGGAAACGATAGTACCTTCATTGTGAGCTTCGCTCACTACATTGAACTGAGCAATGCGCTGCTTGATCAGTTCGCTGATTTCGGTGGAATTCAGTTGCATGCTCCAGTCCCCTTAAGACTGCAAGACGTCTGTCAGGCGTTCAAGACGACCGCGAACGCTGCCATCAATCACCATATCGCCGGCGCGAACAACGATGCCGGCCAGTACAGACTTGTCAATTTTGCAATTCAGCTTAACTTTGCGTGACAGACGTTTTTCCATCGCAGCGGCGATTTTCGCCTGCTGTTCGTCGCTCAGCGCGCTCGCAGAGAGCACTTCGACTTCGACGGTGGATTCCAGCGAGGCGCGCAGTTCGATGAACTGCTGCAGCACGGCAGGAAGAACCAGTAAACGTCCATTTTCGGCCATTACACGGATAAAGTTCTGGCCATGTTCGTCGAGCCGATCGCCACAAACCGCGATGAACGTCTTGGACAGCGTTTCTGGCGCAACCGCGCCAGACAGCAGTTCAGAAATCTGTTCATTGCGAGTGACTTCAGCCGCAAACGCCAGCATGTCCTGCCAGCGCTCTACGCTTTGGTGCTCAACGGCAAAGTCAAAAGCTGCTTTGGCGTAGGGGCGAGCTACAGTTACAAATTCAGACATCAGCCCCTCCCTCCTTACAGTTCAGCGACCAGTTTATCAACGATGTCGCTGTTAGCAGCTTCATCCACGGAACGTTCGATGATCTTCTCGGCGCCGGCAATTGCCAGCATCGCGACTTGCTTACGCAACTCTTCACGAGCGCGCTTACGTTCGGCTTCGATCTCAGCCTGAGCCTGCGCCACGATTTTGTTACGTTCCTGCTCGGCTTCGGCTTTCGCTTCATCCATGATCTGAGCTTTGCGTTTGTTCGCTTGCTCGATGATCACCTGAGCTTCTGCTTTAGCAGTTTTCAGCTGGTCGGTCGCATTGGCTTGCGCTAAGTCCAGATCTTTTTTGGCACGCTCTGCAGAAGCGAGGCCGTCAGCGATTTCTTTCTGACGTTTCTCGATGGCAGCCATGATCGGCGGCCATACGTACTTCATGCAGAACCAGACAAACAGAACGAACGCGATGGCCTGGCCGAGGATTGTTGCGTTAAGATTCACAGCACAATGCCTCTTTAAAAGTTAATAGTTTGGTTACGTCGTAGAGGATTGCTCTACTTACGCGACGGCGAACATCACGTACAGACCCAGACCTACAGCGATCATCGGGATGGCGTCGACCAGACCCATAACGATAAAGAACTGTGTACGCAGCAGAGGAATCAGGTCAGGCTGACGAGCAGCGCCTTCCAAGAATTTACCACCCAGGATGCCGATACCGATCGCAGCACCGATTGCCGCTAAACCCATCATCACAGCGGCAGCCATGTACAGCAGATCCATACTCAGGTTTTCCATGACAGTCTCCAGTTTGTTTCAGTTTAAAAGTGCAAGTGTTTTAAGAAAATCAGTGCTCTTCAGACGCCATCGACAGATAGACGATCGTCAGAACCATGAAAATAAAGGCTTGAAGCGTAATGATCAGGATGTGGAAGATAGCCCAAGGCAAGCTCAGGACCCACTGTGACCACCACGGCAACAGGCCGGCAATCAGGATGAAGATCAACTCACCCGCATACATGTTGCCGAACAGTCGCAGACCCAGTGAAACAGGTTTGGACAGCAGGCTGACACCTTCAAGAATCAGGTTGATAGGAATGAATACAGGGTGGTTGAACGGCTGCATGGTCAACTCTTTAACGAACCCGCCAACGCCTTTCATTTTGATGCTATAGAACAGAATCAGGATAAACACGCCCAGCGCCATAGACAGCGTGACGTTCACGTCGGCGGTAGGCACTACGCGCAGCGCAGGCAGACCGAGAACGTGAGTGCCGAGATAAGGCAGGAAGTCTACCGGAATCAGGTCCATCAGGTTCATCAGGAACACCCAGACGAACACGGTCAGTGCCAGCGGCGCAATCACCTTGCTCTTGCCGTGGTACATGTCGCGCACGCTGCTGTCGACGAAACCGACCACCAGCTCCACGGCGGTTTGCAGTTTACCCGGCACGCCGCTGGTGGCGTTTTTGGCCACTTTGCGGAAGATCACCAGGAAGAGCGCCCCGAGGACGACGGAGAAAAACATCGAGTCGAGGTTAATCGACCAAAACCCAGTCCCGACCTGAAGCTGCGTCAGGTGGTGACCGATATACTCCTGTGGAGTCAAGACTTCTCCTGCAGACATGATGCCTCTTACCCTTATTTAGTTAAGTTCGGTAACTGTTAATCACGGCCGGTGCCACTATCTGCACCACTAACACCGCTAAATAGGTCAGGCCAAGCGGTATAAACTCCGCCTTGAACACCCCCAGCGCCACGATCAGCAAAACGATGGTGATCACGACCTTTAGCCCCTCGCCGATGGCGAACGACCAGGCAACCCTACCGGGCGCCGGCGTTTGCGCCTGATGGCGCAAGGCAAACAGCATAAACATTGCACTCGGCAACCAGGCGGCAAGACCGCCCGCCAGCGCCGAAGCGCTCCATTCCGGGCTTTTCAGCCAGAAAGCAACGCTGATCAGAACAAAAGTCATTAACTGCAAAAACAGCAGTTTGCGTGCGACTTTCCCGCTGTATAGGGACACAGACATGACGTTTGTTCTCTCCGTACCCCAGGGGGGGTATGCTGAGTGACGTATACAACTGTTTTTGCTGTCCTGAGTCAAGCAGCAAAAAACGAGCAAATTATACGGGGCATACCAACGAATTCAATCGATAAGTAGCGAAAAGGTGAACAATTATTTAAATTTCCCTATTCCAGCCTATTTTCACAAGAAAACGGTCGGAATAATAGGGCGCATTTAATTGTCTGATTATTCCAGCGTTGCGTTTAGAAACGCGAAGCCGATCACAGTAATGTCCCTTCCTGATTTATAGCCGATGGTCAATCAAACAGTCTTTAGCAATTTGAGCGATCAAAAGATTATATAAATCAAAACATTATCAATTAACTGTTCAAAAACAATCCGTATACCCGATGAAAACCTTTTATTGACAAGCAGCGGGGCAATATTCCAACAGCCAATTAACATTAGCAGCAAAGGCAAATCTTTCGCACATGATTGCTAACGTGACTATTTCCAAATGCAATTACTCTATTGTCGCTAATTAGCCGCGTTTTTTGTGTTAATAGAAAGTAAATTAACTAAAAAAAGCGACCAACTAATTAGCCTG
Source organism: Serratia sp. YC16 (assembly GCF_009707615.1). NCBI lineage: Bacteria > Pseudomonadati > Pseudomonadota > Gammaproteobacteria > Enterobacterales > Yersiniaceae > Serratia > Serratia sp. YC16. The sequence continues at coordinate 263,338 of NZ_WLYN01000005.1, forward strand.
CTTACCTTTACACACCGTACTACCGTTAATTCACGCTTGTTTGATCAAAAACAAACTCAGTTTGCCTTAAGAACCACCAGATGGCGTTCGCCTTCCAGTTCTGGCACCTGCAGCCGCACGATGGACTCCAGGCTGATGCCTGCCGGCAGCTGCGCCAACTCTTCATCCGGGCGCACGCCTTTCAGCGCGTAAAAACGCCCCTGCCCTTTCGCCGGCAAATGGTGACACCAGGACAGCATATCCTGCAGCGAAGCGAACGCCCGGCTGATCACGCCGTCGAACGGCGGCTCGGCCGGAAACTCCTCAACGCGGCTCTGCACCGGCTCGATATTGTTCAGGCCCAGCTCATGCTGCACCTGGCGCAGGAATCGCACGCGCTTGCCCAGGCTGTCGAGCAGCGTGAAATGCGCATCCGGACGAACGATCGCCAGTGGGATGCCCGGCAAACCGGGGCCGGTGCCAACATCGATAAAACGCGATCCCTGCAGATGCGGGTTGACCACGATACTGTCGAGGATGTGGCGCACCAGCATTTGCTGCGGATCGCGCACCGACGTCAGGTTATAAGCCTTGTTCCACTTATCCAGCATGCCGACATAACCCAGCAGCTGCTGTTTCTGCTGATCGGGCAGCTCAATGCCTGCTGCCGCGAGCAGCGAGTCTAATTTTTTTTGCACAACGGATCCTCTGGCAGGCGCTGAACGACCAGCGGATGGTCAGCTGGCGCAATGAGGCGACTATGATAATTCAGGGCACATGTGATGTCAGCGGCCGTTTGGCTACGGGATGAGCAAACGGCCGCCTGGATGCGGGATTTATGCGCTGCGGCGCAGCAGTCCCTGCTTTTTCAGCCAGATCAGCAGAATTGAGATCGCCGCCGGCGTAATGCCGGAAATGCGCGAAGCCTGCCCGATGGAGTTCGGTTTGTGATCGTTCAACTTGGCGATCACCTCGTTCGACAGCCCCGACACCTGACGGTAATCAAGATCCAGCGGCAGCACGGTGTTCTCGTTGCGCTGCTGTTTTTCGATCTCTTCCTGCTGGCGAGCGATATAGCCTTCGTATTTGACCTGGATCTCGACCTGTTCGGCAGCCTGCACATCCTCCAGCGGCGGCGCGAAGGCGTCGATGCCGGTCAATTGCGCGTAATCCATCTCAGGACGGCGCAGCAACTCTTCGCCGTTCGCTTCACGCGACAGCGGCGCTTTCAGCAATGCATTGACCTGTTCTACGTTCTCGGCGTGCGGATGCATCCAGATGTCGCGCAGGCGTTGACGTTCACGTTCGATTCGCTCCAGCTTCTCGCTGTAACGCGCCCAGCGTACGTCGTCCACCAGACCGAGTTCACGGCCTTTTTCCGTCAGACGGAGATCGGCGTTGTCTTCACGTAGCATCAGACGATACTCGGCGCGCGAGGTAAACATGCGATACGGCTCTTTGGTGCCGAGGGTGCTGAGATCGTCCACCAGCACGCCCAGGTAGGCCTGATCGCGACGCGGTGCCCAGCCCTCTTGTTCGTCGGCGAAGCGGCCGGCGTTCAGGCCGGCCAACAGGCCCTGTGCGGCGGCTTCTTCATAGCCGGTAGTGCCGTTGATCTGGCCGGCGAAGAACAGGCCTTGAATAAATTTGCTTTCCAGCGTCGGTTTCAGATCGCGTGGATCGAAGAAATCGTACTCGATAGCATAACCAGGGCGAATAATACGCGCGTTCTGCATCCCTTCCATTGAACGGACGATCTGCATCTGTACGTCGAACGGCAGGCTGGTGGAAATCCCGTTAGGGTAAATCTCGTTGCTGGTCAGGCCTTCTGGCTCGAGGAAGATCTGGTGCGCGTTGCGATCGGCAAAACGCATGACCTTGTCTTCGATCGACGGGCAGTAACGTGGACCGATCCCTTCGATGATCCCGGCATACATCGGGCTGCGATCGAGGTTATTGCGGATCACGTCATGCGTTTTTTCATTGGTGTGGGTGATGTAGCACGCCATTTGTTCCGGGTGCTGGCTGGCATTGCCCAGGAACGAGAATACCGGCACCGGCGTATCGCCGTGTTGTGGTGCCAGTACGCTGAAATCGATAGTGCGGGCGTCGATGCGCGGTGGGGTACCGGTTTTCAAACGGTTGACGCGCAGCGGCAGTTCACGCAAACGCTGCGACAGCGAGATCGACGGAGGATCCCCGGCGCGGCCGCCGCTGTAATTTTCCAGGCCGATATGGATCTTGCCGTCCAGGAAGGTGCCTACGGTCAATACCACCGCCTTGGCGCGGAATTTCAGCCCCATTTGGGTTACAGCGCCCACGACGCGATCGTTTTCGACGATCAGATCCTCAACCGGCTGTTGGAAGATCATCAGGTTGGGCTGATTCTCCAGCGCGGTGCGGATCGCCTGGCGATACAGTACGCGGTCAGCCTGAGCGCGTGTGGCGCGAACCGCAGGACCTTTGCTGGCGTTTAGTATCCTAAACTGAATGCCGGCATGGTCGATCGCCGTCGCCATCAGGCCGCCGAGTGCATCAATTTCCTTAACCAGATGCCCTTTACCAATACCGCCAATCGCCGGGTTGCAGGACATCTGCCCCAACGTATCGATATTGTGTGTCAATAATAAAGTCTGACGTCCCATGCGTGCCGCAGCCATCGCGGCCTCGGTACCTGCATGACCACCACCGATGATGATGACGTCAAATTGATCTGGATAAAACATGGAACTGCACCTCGCCGTATTGCGAACGATCGTATTTGCCCTGGGGTTGGGGATTCTACTCAAGTTTAGACGATCGACCAAGTGGTCAGGATCGTCGGTAATTAAAAGAAGATCTTTTTTATTTAAAGATCTCTTTATTGGATCTCTTATTAGGATCGCGATCCTCTGTGGATAAGTGACTATTCACGATGAAGATCAGCAGATTAAGGAGGATCGTTTGCTGTGAATGATCGGTGATCCCGACGCAGATAAGCTGGGATCTAAAAGGCTTGTTATGCACAGGACAAAAAGCGACCTACGGTTGTTATTTGGATAACTACGGCTTTTACCCTGCTTTTAAGCATAGTTATCCACAATCGTTCGCGCGATCTTTCGCCGAATTAGAGTAAATTAATCCAGTTTTTTACCCATTCCTCTGCCGGATCCTCGGGAATTTCATGCTCGGTCACGTCGATCTCGAGACGATCGCCGATCCTTTTCGCGCCTCTGGCGATCAACAGATCGTCGATCAGTTTGATCGCGCCGCAGAAGGTGTCGTATTCCGAACTGCCCAAACCGACGGCGCCGAACTGCACCTCGGAGAGATCCGGTTGCTGTTCGGCGATCTGTTCCAGCAGAGGCTGAAGGTTATCCGGCAATTCGCCGGCGCCGTGGGTGGAGGAAACCACCAGCCAGCGGCCGCTCAACGGCAGTTCATCCAGTTCAGGGCCGTGCAGCATCTCGGTAGAGAAACCCGCGTCTTCCAGCTTTTCAGCCAAATGTTCAGCCACGTATTCGGCGCTGCCAAGCGTACTGCCACTGATCAGAGTAATGTCTGCCATGAACCAACGATCCCAACCTTCTCACTCAAAGTGGCTGCATTGTACGCTGTGAATCGGCTGGGATCTACCTGTGGATAATGTGGGTATGCAATTTGGCGGGTTACGGCACGATGGTGCGCATGATGGGGTTCTGCAGCGAGATCAGCGTTTCTGTCGACTGGATCTCGTCGATGGTCTGGATCTTGTTGATAAGTACCTGTTGCAGCGCATCGATCGATCGGCACATCACTTTAATGAAGACGCTATAGTGGCCGGTGGTGTAATAGGCTTCCACCACTTCCTCCAGGCTTTCCAGTTTCTTCAGCGCCGAAGGATAGTCCTTGGCGCTCTTCAATATGATGCCGATAAAGCAGCACACGTCGTAGCCCAGCTGTTTGGGGCTGACGTCGATGCGCGCGCCGGTGATGATCCCGGCCTGCTTCATCTTCTCCACCCGCACATGAATGGTGCCTGGGCTGACGGCAAAGTTTTTCGCCAGCTCGGCGTACGGCGTACGCGCGTTGTCCATCAGGGCGTTGAGGATGCCGCGATCGAGATTATCGATCTGATAAATTTCCGCCATTTAATCCCCCATTAATTAACGATTGTTGAATTCTGTCCGGGTAAAAATGAACGATTAAAAGTGAAAAGGCAATATTGATTATCGGATATTGAATTGACGCATCATTTTGTTGCTTAATCGATGGCAACAGAGACAGGTTTACAAGAGATACGGCAATGAAAAAACAGTTTATCCAAAAACAACAACAAATCAGCCAGGTCAAATCCTTCTTCTCCCGCCAGCTGGAGCAGCAGCTCGGTCTGATCGAAGTGCAGGCTCCGATCCTCAGCCGTCTGGGCGACGGCACGCAGGATAACCTCTCCGGCAGCGAGAAAGCGGTGCAGGTCAAAGTCAAAACCCTGCCGGACGCCACTTTCGAAGTGGTGCATTCGCTGGCGAAATGGAAACGCAAAACTCTGGGCAGCTACGACTTTGGCGCCGGCGAAGGCCTGTACACCCATATGAAGGCGCTGCGCCCGGATGAAGATCGCCTGACGCCAATCCACTCGGTGTACGTCGATCAGTGGGACTGGGAGCGGGTGATGGGCGATGGCGAGCGCGGCCTGGATTATCTGAAAAGCACCGTGCGCAGCATTTACGCTGCCATCAAGGCGACGGAGGCGGAAGTCAGCCGCGAACATGGCCTGACTCCGTTCCTGCCGGATCAGATCCAGTTCGTGCACAGCGAAACCCTGCTGCAGCGCTATCCGGATCTGGACGCCAAAGGGCGCGAACGGGCGATCGCCAAAGAGCTGGGCGCGGTGTTTCTGATCGGCATCGGCGGCAAGCTGTCGCACGGCAAATCGCACGATGTGCGGGCGCCGGATTATGATGACTGGACCACCCCTACGGCGGATGGCCTGGCGGGCCTGAACGGCGATATCGTGGTGTGGAACCCGGTGCTGCAGGACGCTTTCGAGCTGTCTTCTATGGGCATCCGCGTCGACGCCGCCGCGCTGAAACATCAGCTGGCATTGACCGGCGATGAAGAGCGCATGAAGCTGGAATGGCATCAGTCGTTGCTGCGCGGCGATATGCCGCAGACCATCGGCGGCGGCATCGGCCAGTCGCGTCTGGTGATGTTGCTGCTGCAATTGTCGCATATCGGCCAGGTGCAGTGCGGCGTGTGGTCGCCGGAAGTGCGCGAGGCGGTCGAAGGCCTGCTCTAATCCCGCCTAGCGCCGCCAGCGGCGCATCAAACGGCTTTTCAACCCGGTATCGAAGCGCCAGATATGATCGAAGATGCGCATGATGCCGGGTTTGCCGTAGGCGGACATCGCCACCGCGTGGAAACGCTGCTGATGGCTCTGCTGTTGCTGTTTTACCTTCTTTATTACCTCCTCCGGCAACCGCTGGGCGATAAAATCGGAAATGATCACCGCATCGGCGTCGAACCAGCCGCTCTCGGCCATTTTGGTGACGGTGGCGTTCAGACAGGCCGCCAGATCGGTGCCGCCGCGAAACTGCTGGCCGAGAAAGCGCACCGCCTGTTCGATGCCGCTGGCGGCGGTGAGTTCGTAATGTACGATCTGATTGGCGAACAGCATGATGTAGCAGCGGCGGTTGTCCGCCAGCGCAATGCGCAACAGCGCCAGGCAGAACGCCTTGGCACACTGTTCGTTGAAGCCGCCCATCGATCCTGAGGTGTCCACGCAGACGATAAACGGCCCGCGTGGCTGTTGATCCTGCTGCTGGTGGGTGACCTGACGGATCAGAATCTGTTCCTGCCAGACGTCGCCCTGCAGGCGGTAGCTCAGCAGCCGCTTTTCCAGCAGGCGGCGATAAAACTCGAATTCCAGTTCTTCAATCCCCAGCGTCGCCAGCTCCGGCGGCAGCAGACGCAGGATGTCGTCGCTCTGATGAATGCCGCTCACTTCTTCCGGCAACGTGGCCGGCACCTGCACCATGACCCTGAACGGTTCCGGCTGCGCGTCCTGTTGTTGTACCGCTTTGGCCTGATAGCTGCGGCCCAGTTGCTGCGCCAGTTTTTTCAGCTCCGGCTGCTGCTGCAAGAAGTTGCCGTATTCCACCAGCCGCTGATAGTCGCCGCGCTGCAGCTGGCCTTTGCTCATGTCCCACAGCCTGCCGGCGGCGGTGTCGTTTTCCGACAGCAGCGGCTCCAACGCGCCGCTCAGCGCCAGGCGCTCCTGCAGTTCCGCCATCAGCTGCTCGCGTTCTTGTTCCAGCAGCTGGTGGTGCAACATGGTGGCCTGCAGCGTCAGGCTGATGCGCCAGCGCTGCAGGAACAGGGTTTGGAAGCTGTCGTCCAGCGGATGATTGGGCAGATCGGCGGCGTCCACCAGCGCGCGCGCCTGTTCATAAAACGGTGAGACCAGCTGGCGCAGCAGCTCCATGGTGTCGTTGAGGTTGTGATAGAACTGGGTGTTATTCTCCAACTGGCACTGCTGGTAGCGATAGAATTCCTGCGCCAGCGCCGGCGGCACCATGGCCTCCTGCAGACGCTCCTTGAGCTGCAGCTTCCAGCGCGGCAGATCGCGATCCAGCGCCCGGCGAATGGCCGGAAACTTTTTAAGGAACACCGACAGCTGCGGCGCCGCCAGCATGCCGACGATCATCTCCTCGATCATCTCGCCTTCGGTGATCGCCAGCAGCAGATCGAGCGTCTCCAGACTGAGCATGGTTACTGGCCGCGCATTTGCTGCTGTTGCTGTTTAACCTGCTCTGCCACCTGCAGCAGGCTGGCTTCGATCTTGGCCAGACCGGCGGCGGGCGTGAACAGACAGGGCTGATGTTGGCTGAAGGCGCGGCGCTGCTCCGCCAGGCGCTGGGCCAACGCATCCATTTCATCCAACAGCGCCTGTGGCGTGGCGGTGGCCTGTTTGCCCGGCAGCGCCAGCAACGACGGCTGGCGGCTGACGTCCAGCACCGTCAAGTGCAGTTGGTCGTCCACTTCCAAATCGATCGGCTGCGCGAAGCCGATGCCATTTAGCTTGGCGCGCACGTCGCCGCCTTTTTGCAGCCAGTTGTCCAGCGCGCTGCTTTCGATGCTCAGATGGTTGACCTGAATGTCATGCAGCTGCAGCGGCTTTTGCAACAGCAGGGTGAGGGTGCCGCCGGCGAACGGCGTGGCCGGCGCGTATTGCGGTTTGCGGCTGAACATGCCGCCTTTTTTCACCAGGCTGATGGCCTGCCGGTCGCTTTGTTGTTGCTGATCCTGCAGCCAGCGGGTATGGATCTGTTGCAGCTGGATCAGCATCGACTGCTGCTGATAGGCCGATTCGGTCAGCAACTGGTCGATCTGCTGTTGCAGCAGCTTCAGCGAGGTGAGATCGTGCCACAGGCAGTCTTTCAGCAGCATCAGGTCGAGCGGGGCGATGGCGTCGCGCCCGCTGAAGAAGGCGCAGGCCTGCAGCAGGCGCAGGGCTTTTTTCCAGCGCCGGTCAGAGACGTACGGCGCCTGTTCCAGCGCGTCCAGCCGCTGGCGCAGCTGGAAAATCAACTCGAAGCAGGCTTCCGGCAGCGCCACCTTATCGATCTGCGGTTGCCACTGCAGAAACTCTTCGTCGCTGACGCTCAGCGCCGCCGGCACCGGGTTTTGGCTTTCGCTCTGGCGGTTGACCAGCAGCGAGCGGAAATTCTGCTTATCCTGCACCTTGTCCAGCCACAGGCGGATCAACATGCGGTCATACAGGGCTTCGAGGCTGTTGTCCGCTTCGGGCAGTTCGTTGGAGGCGGTGACCAGCAGGCGCAGCGGGATCGGCTCTTCGCTGTTACCGTTGCGAAAGCGCCGTTCGTTGATCGCCGTCAGCAGGGTGTTGAGGATCGCCGGGCCGGCCTTCCAGATTTCGTCCAGAAACACGATCTCCGCTTCCGGCAGATAGCCGGCGGTCAGGCGCTGGTAGCGCCCTTCGTCTTTCAGCGCCTGAATAGAGAGCGGGCCGAAGACCTCTTCCGGCGTGGAAAAGCGCGTCATCAGGTATTCAAAGGAGCGGGCGTTGCGGAAGGCAAACTTCAGCCGGCGCGCGATCAGGCTTTTGGCGATGCCGGGCGGGCCGAGCAGGAATACGCTTTCGCCGCTCAGCGCCGCCAGCAGGCACAGGCGGATCGCTTCTTGCCGCTCATAGAGACCGCTCTCCAGCGCGCTGCTGAGGCGGGAAATTCGTTCTGCCAGAAGGGATGATGGCGTCATATAATCGTCGTATTGTCCGAGAGATTAGCCAATCTTGATCGATAATTCGATGATAAACCACCATTATTTTTAGTGGTATAGCTTGTTGATTAGTAAAAATTTTCTCAGTTCAATCGGATATTCGGTTCACATTTTGTTTATTTTTCGGCTCTGATATAAGGGTAGGCAAGCGGTATAAATGGTGCATACTGTGCGGCTTTCTGGTGGGCGTGACGGATCTTTGAGCCCGTATTTTGCCTGATGCGGATGCATCGCTAACGGATGTTCTGATAAAGAAACGAATTATGAGCGCAGAGCATAAACAGTCCTTATCGGCGGTAACCCTGGCGGCCATCGGCGTGGTTTACGGCGATATCGGCACCAGTCCTCTTTATACGCTGAGAGAGTGTTTCTCCGGCCATTACGGCTTCGACGTGCGTCCAGACGTGGTTTTCGGCTTCCTGTCGCTGATTTTCTGGATGCTGATCGTGATCGTTTCCCTCAAATATCTCACCTATGTGATGCGCGCGGACAACGCCGGCGAGGGCGGCATTCTGACGCTGATGTCGCTGGCCGGGCGCAATACCTCGGCGCGCACCACGGCGGTGCTGGTGATACTGGGCCTGATCGGCGGCAGCTTCTTCTATGGTGAGGTGGTGATCACCCCGGCGATATCGGTGATGTCGGCGATAGAAGGGTTGGAAATCGCCGCCCCTGCGCTCGACGCCTATATTGTGCCGCTCTCCATTCTGGTGTTGACGCTGCTGTTCGTCATTCAAAAGCACGGCACCGGCAGCGTCGGCAAGCTGTTCGCCCCGGTGATGCTACTGTGGTTCATCGTGTTGGCGGTGCTGGGCGCGCGCAGCATCATATCGAACCCGGAAGTGCTGCAGGCGCTGAACCCCAAATGGGCGCTCAACTTCTTTATGGAATATAAGAAGGTATCGTTCTTTGCGTTAGGTGCGGTGGTGCTGTCGATCACCGGCGTTGAGGCGCTGTATGCCGACATGGGGCACTTCGGCAAGTTCCCGATCCGCCTGGCCTGGTTCACCGTGGTGCTGCCTTCGCTGGTACTCAACTATTTCGGCCAGGGCGCGCTGCTGCTGAAAAATCCAGAGGCGATCAAAAACCCGTTCTTCCTGTTGGCGCCTGACTGGGCGCTGATCCCGCTGCTGATTCTGGCGACCTTGGCGACGGTGATCGCTTCGCAGGCGGTGATTTCCGGCGTCTTCTCGCTGACTCGCCAGGCGGTGCGCCTGGGTTATCTGTCGCCGATGCGCATCATTCACACCTCGGAAATGGAATCCGGCCAGATCTACATTCCGGTGATCAACTGGACGCTGTACATCTCGGTGGTGCTGGTGATCATCGGCTTTGAGCACTCCAGCAACCTGGCGGCGGCATACGGCATCGCGGTCACCGGCACCATGGTGCTGACCAGCATTCTGGTCACCTCGGTGGCGATCAACAACTGGCACTGGAATCGCTTCCTGGCGATCGGCATCGTGACCATCTTGCTGATCATCGACGTGCCGATGTTCTCCGCCAACGCCCTGAAGCTGTTCTCCGGCGGCTGGTTGCCGCTGACGTTGGCGCTGGTGATGTTCATCATTATGACCACCTGGAAGAGCGAGCGCTTCCGGCTGCTGCGCCGCCTGCATGAACACGGCAACTCGCTGGAGGCGATGATCGCTTCGCTGGAGAAGTCGCCGCCGGTGCGGGTGCCGGGCACCGCGGTGTTCCTGTCGCGCGCCACCAACGTCATTCCTTTTGCGCTGCTGCATAACCTGAAACACAACAAGGTGCTGCATGAGCGCGTGGTGCTGCTGACGCTGCGCACCGAGGATGCGCCTTACGTGCACAATGTGCGCCGGGTGACCATCGAACAGCTGTCGCCGACCTTCTGGCGGGTGGTGGCCAGCTACGGCTGGCGCGAAACGCCGAACGTCGAGGAAGTGTTCCACCGCTGCGGGCTGGAAGGGTTGCCGTGCCGCATGTCGGAGACCTCGTTCTTCATGTCCCATGAGTCGTTGATCCTCACCAAGCGGCCGTGGTACCTCTACCTGCGCGGCAAGCTGTTCGTCGCCCTGAGCCGCAATGCGCTGCGCGCGCCGGATCAGTTTGAGATCCCGCCGAACCGGGTGATCGAGCTCGGCACGCAGGTCGAGATCTAACCCACCTGATCAGGGGCTCAGCATGGCTGAGCCCCTTTTGTTTGCGCTTTCTCCGCGCGTGAACGAAACGTTTCGATAGCGATCACACTTCTGCATTGTCCCGGTTGCCTTCCCCTGTCGTTTTTTTAAACTCCCCATCAAAGAGCGAAACGTTTCGCTAGCGGAGTGAGAAGATGAAAAAAGGCGTATTACTGAATTCTGACGTGTCTGCCGTGATTGCCCGCCTGGGGCATACCGATCAGCTCACCCTGTGCGATGCGGGCCTGCCGATACCGGCGGCGACGCAGCGCATCGATCTGGCGCTGACGCAGGGGGTGCCGACCTTTATGCAGGTGTTCGCGGCGGTCACGCAAGAGATGCAGGTAGAAAGCGCCATTCTGGCGGAAGAGATCGTGAAACAGAATCCGCAGCTCCATGAAACCTTGTTGGCTGAACTGAGCGCGTTGGGCCAACGCCAGGGCAATACCATCAACGTGCGTTATATCAGCCATCAGGCGTTTAAAGCGCAAACCGAGCACAGCCGGGCGGTGATCCGCAGCGGGGAGTGTTCGCCTTACGCGAACGTGATCCTGTGCGCCGGCGTAACTTTCTGAGGCGTTTATGCAACCTTTACTGCAACTGAAAGGGATTGATAAAGCCTTTCCCGGCGTGAAGGCGCTTTCCGGCGCCGCCCTCAGCGTCTATCCCGGCAAGGTGATGGCGCTGGTGGGGGAAAACGGCGCCGGGAAGTCCACCATGATGAAAGTGCTGACCGGCATCTACCAGAAAGACGCCGGCAGTCAGTATTTTCTCGGTAAAGAGGTGGAGTTCAACGGGCCTAAGGATTCGCAGGAAGCGGGCATCGGCATTATCCACCAGGAGCTGAACCTGATCCCGCAGCTGACGATTGCGGAAAACATCTTCCTCGGCCGTGAATTCGTCAACCGTTTCGGCCGCATTGACTGGAAGCGTATGTACGCCGAGGCCGATCGCTTGCTGGCGCGCCTCAACCTGCGCTACAGCAGCCACCGGCTGGTGGGTGAGCTGTCGATCGGCGATCAGCAGATGGTGGAGATCGCCAAGGTGCTGAGCTTCGAATCGAAAGTGATCATCATGGACGAACCAACCGATGCGCTGACCGATACCGAAACCGCCTCGCTGTTCAAGGTGATCAACGAGCTGAAGGCCGAAGGGCGCGGCATCGTGTATATCTCGCACCGCCTGAAAGAGATTTTTGAAATCTGCGACGACGTGACCGTGTTCCGCGACGGGCAGTTTATCGCCGAGCGGCCGGTGAGCGAGCTGCAGGAAGATTCGCTGATAGAGATGATGGTCGGCCGCAAGCTGGAAGAACAATATCCGCGTCTTGATTTGCCGCGTGGGGAAAAGCGGCTGGAAGTCAGCCACCTTTCCGGCCCCGGCGTTGAAGACGTCAGCTTTACGCTGTACCGCGGCGAGATCCTCGGCGTGGCCGGGCTGATGGGCGCCGGGCGCACCGAATTGATGAAGATCCTGTACGGCGCCGCGCCGCGCAAGGCCGGCACCGTCAGCCTGGACGGCCGCGACGTGGTCACCCATTCGCCGCAGGACGGGTTGGCGAACGGTATCGTCTATATCTCGGAAGACCGCAAGCGCGATGGCCTGGTGCTGGGCATGTCGGTGAAGGAAAACATGTCGCTGACCGCGCTGCGCTACTTTAGCCGCGCCGACGGCAGCCTGAAACAGGCCGACGAGCGGCAGGCGGTGGGGGATTTCATCCGGCTGTTCAATATCAAAACGCCGTCGATGGAGCAGCCTATAGGTCTGCTTTCCGGTGGCAACCAGCAAAAAGTGGCGATCGCCCGCGGCCTGATGACCCGGCCGAAGGTGCTGATCCTCGATGAGCCGACGCGCGGCGTCGACGTTGGGGCGAAAAAAGAGATTTATCAGTTAATCAACCAGTTCAAGCAGGAAGGGCTGAGCATCATTCTGGTGTCTTCGGAAATGCCGGAGGTGATGGGCATGAGCGATCGCATTCTGGTGATGCACGAAGGGCATCTCAGCGGCGAGTTTCCGATTGAACAGGCCACCCAGGAAGCGTTGATGGCGGCAGCCGTCGGCAAGCAATACGGCGTAAAGCAGGAGTAATCAGATATGAGTTCCCAGACTATCGCAGCTAAGCGCTGGTTCAGTAAAGAGTGGCTGTTAGAGCAGAAGTCGTTGATTGCTCTGCTGGTGCTGATCGCCGTGGTCTCTTCCATGAGCCCGAATTTTTTCACCCTGAACAACCTGTTCAATATTCTGCAGCAGACTTCGGTAAACGCCATCATGGCGGTGGGGATGACGCTGGTGATCCTCACGTCCGGCATCGATCTGTCGGTGGGATCGCTGCTGGCGCTGACCGGCGCGGTGGCAGCGTCGATTGTCGGCTTTGAGGTCAACGCGCTGGTGGCGGTGGCGGCGGCATTGGCGCTGGGCGCTGCGGTTGGTGCCTGCACCGGGGTGATCGTCGCCAAAGGCAAAGTGCAGGCCTTTATCGCCACGCTGGTGATGATGTTGCTGCTGCGCGGCGTCACCATGGTGTACACCAACGGCAGCCCGGTCAACACCGGTTTCACCGACGTGGCCGACACCTTCGGCTGGTTCGGCATTGGCCGTCCGCTGGGCGTGCCTACGCCGATCTGGATCATGGCGATCGTGTTCATCGCCGCCTGGTATATGCTGCACCATACGCGCCTGGGCCGTTATATTTATGCTCTGGGCGGCAACGAGGCGGCGACTCGCCTGTCCGGCATCAGCGTCGATAAAGTGAAGATCATTGTCTACTCGCTATGCGGCCTGTTAGCGGCGCTGGCTGGGGTGATTGAAGTGGCGCGCCTGTCGTCGGCGCAGCCGACCGCCGGCACCGGCTATGAGCTGGACGCCATCGCCGCCGTAGTGCTGGGCGGCACCAGCCTGGCCGGCGGCAAGGGCCGCATCGTCGGCACGCTGATCGGGGCGCTGATCCTTGGCTTCCTGAACAACGGTCTGAATTTACTGGGTGTTTCTTCCTACTACCAAATGATCGTGAAGGCAGTGGTGATACTGCTGGCGGTTCTGGTAGATAACAAAAGCAACAAGTAACCTCCCCCTACAGGAATCACGATGATGAAAATGAAAAAACTGGCAACCTTAGCCTCCGCCATCGCGCTGAGCGCCACCCTGAGCGCCAATGCCATGGCCAAAGACACCATCGCGCTGGTGGTGTCCACCCTCAACAACCCGTTCTTCGTCTCGATGAAGGATGGCGCGCAGCAAGAGGCCAACAAGCTGGGCTACAACCTGGTGGTGCTGGACTCCCAGAACAACCCGGCGAAAGAACTGGCCAACGTGCAGGATCTGATGGTGCGGGCGCCTAAACTGCTGCTGATCAACCCGACCGACTCCGATGCGGTGGGCAACGCCATCAAGATGGCCAACCAGGCGAAAATCCCGGTCATCACGCTGGACCGCGTGGCGAGCAAGGGGGACGTGGTGAGCCATATCGCTTCGGACAACCGCGTGGGCGGCAAAATGGCCGGTGATTTCATCGCCAAGAAAGTGGGCGCCGATGCCAAGGTAATTCAGCTGGAAGGCATTGCCGGCACCTCCGCCGCGCGTGAACGCGGTGAAGGCTTCAAGCAGTCGCTGGATCAGAATAAATTCAAACTGTTGGCCAGCCAGCCGGCCGATTTCGACCGCACCAAGGGTCTGAACGTGATGCAGAACCTGCTGACCGCCCATCCGGATGTGCAGGCGGTGTTCGCCCAGAACGATGAGATGGCGCTGGGCGCGCTGCGCGCGTTGCAAACCGCCGGTAAAACCGACGTGATCGTGGTAGGCTTCGACGGCACCGCCGACGGCGTGAAAGCGGTCGAAGGCGGCAAGCTGGCGGCGACCGTGGCGCAGCGCCCCGATCAGATCGGCGTGATCGGTGTGGAAACCGCCGACAAAGTGCTGAAAGGCGAAAAAGTGCCGGCGACCATTCCGGTTGATTTGAAACTGGTCACTCAGTAAGTCATACCAGCGCCATCGGGACGGGGCGTTCACGATGGCGCGCAATTCAGGAATCAATGCGATGGAAACAGGTAAGCTGGTGGTTCTGGGCAGCATCAATGCCGACCATATCCTCAATATTGAACAGTTCCCCCATCCGGGCGAAACGGTGATCGGGAAACAGTATAAGGTGGCGTTTGGCGGCAAGGGCGCGAATCAGGCGGTGGCGGCCGGGCGCAGCGGGGCGGAGATCGCCTTTATCGCCTGCGTGGGCGCCGACGATATCGGCGAACGTGTCCGCCGGCAGCTGGCGAGCGATCGCATTGATACCCAACCGATTGAAGCCATCGCCGACAGCACTACCGGCGTGGCGCTGATCTTCGTCAACGCCGAGGGCGAGAACGTGATCGGCATCGATGCCGGCGCCAACGCCGCGGTGACGCCGGATTACCTGGCGCGCTACCAACAAAAAGTGATCGACGCCGACGCTCTGCTGATGCAGCTGGAGTCGCCGCTCGAGACGGTGATCGCCGCTGCCCGCCTGGCGAAGCAGCATCAAACGCAGGTGATCCTCAATCCGGCTCCGGCGCGTGAGCTGCCGGACGAACTGCTGGGCATGATCGATATGATCACCCCGAATGAAACCGAAGCGCAGCGCCTGACCGGCATCGCCGTGGACAACGACGCCGATGCGGCGCGCGCGGCGCAGGCGCTGCACGATAAAGGCATCGCGACGGTGATCATCACCCTCGGCAGCCGCGGCGTGTGGCTGAGCGAAAACGGCAACGGCAAACTGGTGCCCGGCTTCAAGGTGCAGGCGGTGGACACTATCGCCGCCGGCGATACCTTTAACGGTGCGCTGGTGACTGCCCTGCTGGAAGGTAGAATCATGGCCGACGCGGTGCGTTTCGCCCATGCGGCGGCGGCGATCGCCGTGACCCGCCCAGGCGCGCAGCCTTCAGTGCCCTGGCGTGAAGAGATCGACGCCTTCTTGCAGCAACAGGGGTGATCCTTTGGCCACCATGAAAGATGTCGCCCGCCTGGCGGGCGTTTCAACCTCTACCGTTTCGCATGTGGTCAACAACAATCGCTTTGTCAGCGACAGCGTGCGCGACAAGGTCATGGCGGCCGTGGAACAGCTGAACTATGCGCCTTCTGCGCTGGCGCGCAGCCTGAAGCTTAATCAGACGCGTACCATCGGCATGTTGGTGACCGCCAGCAACAACCCGTTTTATGCCGAAGTGGTGCGCGGCGTGGAGCGCAGCTGCTATGAGCGCGGCTACAGCCTGATCCTGTGCAATACCGAAGAAGACGCCGCGCGCATGAACCGCAGCATGGAGACGCTGCTGCAAAAGCGCGTCGACGGTTTGCTGCTGATGTGCACGGAAAACCATCGGCCATCGCAGGACGCCCTGAGCCGCTACCCGTCATTGCCGATCGTGATGATGGACTGGGCGCCGTTCGAGGGCGCCAACGACATTATTCAGGATAACTCGCTGCTGGGCGGCGAGATGGCGACCGATCATCTGATCGCCCGCGGTTATCGCAAGATCGCCTGCATCGCCGGTCCGCAGGACAAAACTACCGCTCGTCATCGGCTGGAAGGCTATCGCAACGCGATGCGGCGCGCCGGATTGCCGGTTCCGCCAGGGTATGAAGTGCATTGCGACTTTGAGTTTGATGGCGGGGTAAACGCCATGCGCCAGCTGCTGGCGCTGGACGAGCCGCCCCATGCGGTGTTTGCCGGCAACGACGCGGTGGCGGTAGGCGTTTATCAGGCGCTGTATCAGGCTGGACTGTCGGTGCCGCAAGATATGGCGGTGATGGGCTACGATGACATTGAGCTGGCGCGTTATCTGGCGCCGCCGCTGAGCACCATTCATCAACCGAAGGATTCGCTGGGCGAACTGGCGATCGATGCGCTGATCAACCGCCTGCAGAACCCGGAGCGTGCGCCCCAGGTGCTGGTGCTGACGCCCGAGCTGGTGGAACGCGCCTCGGTGGGGCGCCGTTAACTCGTCGCCTTCGCTTCTTTCTTGCTTTCCTGGCCGCTGATCAAATTGCGGCCATCTTTCCGTCTCAGCAACATAAATACCAGCGCCGACGCCACGGTGACGATCCCCATGGTGATAAAGGTGTAATGGAAGTGGTCGATCATGGTGCCTAACGACAGGGATTCGTAAAAACGCAGCACCGCCGCGCTGATCGCCACGCCGAAGCTGATGGACAGCTGTTGGGTGACCGCCAGGACGCTGTTGCCGGCGCTGGCGTTGGCGTCGTTCAAATCCGCCAGGCTGATGGTGTTCATGGCGGTGAACTGGGTGGACATCGCCATGCCCAGCACGAACAGCGGCAGGATCATCAGCCACAGCGGCATACCCGGGCTTTGCAGGGCGAACTGGGCGATCAGCACCCCGATAATAACGGTGATGCCGACCAGCGTTTTACGGTAGCCGAACCAGCGCAGCACCTGAGTGACGGTGGATTTCGCCATCAGCGAACCGATGGCGGTCGGCGCCATCATGCAGCCGGCGACGATCGCCGTGTAGCCGAAGCCCACCTGCAGCATGAGCGGCATTAAAAACGGCACGCAGCCGGTACCCAACCTGGAAGCGACGTTGCCGGCGATGCCGACCGAGAAGGTGCGGGTTTTGAACAGGTCGAGACCGATCAGCGGCTGAGGATGACGGCGGGCGTGCGCGATGTAGCCGAACAGCATCACGAAACCGCTGAGCAGAATACCCAGCGAAACGTAGCTCGCCAGCACCCGCTCGCCAAACAGTTCCAGCCCGGTGGAGATCAGCACCAGACTCAGGCCGAACAGCATAAAACCAAGAAAATCGAAGCGGCGTTTGGGCGTGGTGAAGTCCGGCATGTATTTGCGCGCATAGAAGATGCCGAGCAGGCCGATCGGGATATTGATCAGGAAAATCCAATGCCAGGTGGCGTAGGTCACCAGCCAGCCGCCCAGCAGTGGCCCCAGAATCGGCCCGACCAGGCCAGGCATGGTGACGAAGTTCAGCACCGGCAGCAGTTCGCTGCGTGGGTAGGCGCGCAGCAGCGCCAGCCGCGCGACCGGCATCATCATCGCGCCGCCGATGCCCTGCAGTACGCGAGAGGCAACCAGCGCGCTCAGCGTGGGGGACAGCGCGCACAGCAGCGAGCCGAGGGTGAATAACGTGACGGCGAAGATGAACACGCGCCGAGTGCCGAAGCGGTCCGCCAGCCAGCCGCTGACCGGGATCAGCATCGCCACCGTCAGCGTGTAGCTGATGACGGCCGATTGCATCGCCAGCGGCGAACGCCCCAGGCTTTGAGCGATCGCCGGCAGCGCCGTGTTGAGGATGGTGGCGTCCAGCGCCTGCATAAAGAACGCCATTGCGGCGATCCACGGTAGTCCTGCCATACTGCGCGCGGATTGAGTCATGGTCGGTCCTGGTTAAATGGTCGTCTGTCCCTCGTCTCTTTCTTCTATATATAAGCGGGGAGCGTGTCTAGTCTTTCTCTTTCAGCAGCACCTGGCAGGCGACAAGCGCGCCGGCGCTGTCCCCGGCGAGTATTGCATCGACGATGGCCTGATGATGGCGCAGCTTGATCACTTCATTGCCGGTGATGGCGCGGAAGTAGCTTTGGTACACCGAACTGAACAGGTTGGCGAACGAGGTCAGGAACGGGTTGCCGCTGGCCTCGTAGATAAGCTGGTGGAATTGGGTATCGACCAGGATCCAGCGTTCGCGGTCAAACTGGGTATGCAGCGCGCGCATTTCCGCCATCAGTTCCGCCAGCAGCTTGGTTTGCTGCGGGCTGGCGTGGCTCGCCGCCAATGCGCAGGCCTGCGGCTCCAGCGAGGTGCGCAAGATAAGAAAGTGTTGCATCACCTGATCGAAGTTTTCCCGCGTCATCCACCAGGTCAGTAAATCCTGATCGAGAAAGTTCCATTGGCTTTGCGGCATTACGCGGGTGCCGATCCGCGGGCGCGGCAATAACATGCCTTTGGCGGCTAACATCTTTACCGCTTCGCGCACCGCAGTGCGGCTGACGCCGAATTGCTCGCCCAGTTCCATTTCACCAGGCAGGATGCTGCCGGCCTGATAATCGCCCGCCAGAATTTGTTGGCCGAGTTTCTCTGCAAGCAGATAAGAAAGATTGCGTTGGGCGGCCTGTTGTTGCGCATTTAATGGCATGGCTGCGGGTCCTTACTGACATCGTTAATTCTATTTTACTCCAGTGAACGCCAGCTTTTACGGCTGTTTGCCTAAAAAAGTGACATTAATTCGCCGCTTTTTCGCCCTTTTGCCGAAAAAAACCGCGCTTGAAAAGTTTTTTGCAATTAGGGGTTGCGGCCCGCCGAGAACTCCCTATAATGCGCCTCCACTGACCGGGAACAACGACTGACAAGCCGCCGGGTCAGCGAGAGAAAAGCGAAATAAACGCTTGACTCTCCGGGTGAAAAGCGTAATATACGCCACCTCGAGTTAGTAAGCGAAAGCGCCTAACTCACTGCTCTTTAACAATTTATCAGACAATCTGTGTGGG
>NZ_WLYN01000006.1:0-224756 GCF_009707615.1 Serratia sp. YC16
TCATCATGACCGGCTTTTTTTATGGACGAAACCTGCGCTTACGACGCGGCGTTGGCGCTTTCGGCGCTGCGCAACCGGTCATAAGCCGCCGCCAGCAACAGCACCAACAGCGTCGGCTGCAGCCAGACCAGGCCCTGTTCGGCCAGCGGCAGCGTGTCGAACCAGGCGGGCAGCAGGCCGCTGAAGCTGGAGGAATTCAGACCGTCGGCCAGGCCGAACGCCAGGCTGGTGGCGATCACCGGCACGAAGACGCGTTTGGCGCTGCGCCAGCGGTTCTGGCTGAAGCTGAGCAACACCAGCGCGATGCAGGGCGGGTAGATCGCCGTCAACACCGGCAGCGAGACGCGGATCAGATTGGTCAGCCCCATGTTGGAAACCAGCATGGCGAAGAGGGCGAGCAGGACCACCAGCGTGCGATAAGAAAGCGGCAGGTAGCGGGAGAAGAAGTCCGCGCAGGCGCAGGTCATGCCGACCGCCGTCACCAGGCAAGCGATGAACATCAGCACCGCCATAAAGACGCTGCCCAGATCGCCGAAGGTGTGCTGCACATAGGCGTGCAGGATCGCTGCGCCATCCTGAGCGCCGCTCCCGACCAGGCTGCCGCTGCCGGCGCCGAGCTTGAACATGCAGATATAGACCAGCGTCAGGCCGACACCGGCGATCAGGCTAGCCCACAGGGTATAACGCAGCAGCAGGCCGCTGTCGCTGACGCCGCGTGAACGGGCGGCGGTGACGATAATGGAGCCGAACATCAACGCCGACAGCGTATCCATGGTTTGATAACCCTGTACGAAGCCGGTGGAAAATGCCGATGCCTGATAGCTGCCGACGGCGGAGAGCGGCGCGCCGGCGGGCCAGATCAGGGCGGCGATGCCGAGCGCAGCCAGCGCCAGAATTTTCAGCGGTGCCAGAATATGACCGACGTTATCGAGCAGGCGACCGGGATACAGCGAGACGATCATCGCCAGGGTAAAGAACAGCAGGCTATAGATGAACTGCGGCAGGGCGCCGTCGCCGGTGAAAGGCGCGATGCCGAGAGCGAAAGAGACATTGGCGGTTCGTGGCGTAGCGAACAGCGGGCCAAGCGCCAGGTAGCAGACGGTCGCCAGCAGCAGGCCGGCGCGGCGGCCGATCGGGCCGGTCAGCAGGCTGATGCTGCCGCCGACGCGCGCCAGCGCGATCACGGCGATCACCGGCAGAGCGACGGCGGTCACCATAAAGCCGAGGGCGGCCGACCACAGATGCTCACCGGACTGCAGTCCCACCAGCGGTGGGAAAATGATGTTGCCGGCGCCGACAAACAGGGCGAAGGTCATAAAGCCCAGGGCGATAATGTCTTTCGAGGATAATTTCTTGGTCATAACGGTATGGCACTGCCTGTATTCATGAAATAAACGGCCTGGCTGCAGAGGACAGGCGCGTAGGGCAGCGAGCGCCCGCAAAAATTTTCGTCCGGCAGGATATAATAATTCGGCGATAAAAACCTGATTAATGCAGCGCCGTTTATCCTGGCGTGAACCGGCCGCCCATGATGAATAACGGCGGCCGGCAAGGCGCTGCGGGCGTTGCGTCAGCTTGCGCGCGCCACCATGTCTATCGACAGCGGGATTTCGATATGCGGTTTGAAAGAGTCGTAGGCGAAAGAAACGTGGCCGTCTTCGACCGGTTTGCGGGTGAAGAAGATCAGCATGTCGCGGGTCGAATCTTTACGCTTGTCCTGCGCTTCCACCGGCGAGAGGCTGTGTTTGCGCTCGTGGTCGACGATCAGCAGGGTGTCGAGGAAATGCCGGTGCTGTATTTCTCCCAGAATCAGCTCTCGCCGGGCCTGATCGAATTTGATGCCGCTGGTTTCGCGCATATCGTGAATAAAAGTCTTGGCGCTGTCGGCGGTCATGTTGTCGCAGCCGAGGAAAGTCGTCATGGTGTGGTCGACGCCGTCGCTGTGCACGCCCTCCAGCGCCGGTTCGCCCAGCATATGCGGCGTGGTGACGGTGCGCAGGTTGAATACGGTGCAGACGAACTTATTGATATCCTGATTAAGCCGGGCGCGAGGCGTCACGCTTACGCCGTCGATCACATAGGCTTTGAATTTCATCAGCGCCTGAAAGACCGTATTCAGCTGCAGATCGTCGTTGATGCCGCGAAAATGGCGAACCTGGCCAGAATCGTAGCGGATGAAGTCTTCCTCGACGGAAAGCACGAACGGCTGGAACTCCAGCCGTTCGATTTGGGCGCGATCGAAGTCGAAACAGAAGCGGCCGTTTCTGGACTTGCGGAAAGGCAATGTAGGATCGTCCGCCAGATTGCCGCTGACCTGCTGCAGCTTGGCGAAATCTTCCGGCCGTGCGCCCAGTTCCAGCAGAATCTCTTGCATGGTGTCGCCGGGGATAAAGGCTGAGCGGTGTTCCTGGTAGGCCTTCTTAACTTCATCAAGCAGGGATAACTGTCGCATTTCTCGGTTGCCTCACGAATGATGTGGCGGTTATGAAATCTTGCTGCCGATTTCGACATCGAAATCGGGTTTCAGCAAGACAGTGCCTTGATCCCTGGTGACCGCGGCAAGTACCAACACTTCGGATTTAAATCCGGCAACCCGTCTGGCGGGGAAATTAACGACGGAGATGACTTTTCTGCCGAGCAGTTCATCTTCCTTATAGTTCTCGCATAATTGCGCCGAGCTGTTTTTAATGCCAATTTCCTCACCGAAATCAATACGCAGTTTATAGGCGGGCTTTAACGCCTTGTCGTTATATTCCACGGAAATAATTTCGCCGATACGCATATCCAGCTTCATAAAATCAGTGATTTCGGCCATGGGACAGTCCGGTTAATTAAGTGGCTTCAGGAAGGCTAGCAAAGGGAAATTATCCCGGCAATGTGGCTAATGGAGAGATATTCCTCGTCGGATGTAGTAATTAATTTACATTTATGTAACCTGACGGGGTTAATTATAAGCTTTGTAAATTATATAAAATTGAAACCTCCTTATTTTCGGATGATTAGGGCGAGTACGTTGGTATGAGCGCTGCGCCAACGCTGTTAAGACAGTGTTAAATTGGTTAGTATGCTTGGCAGTAATTCATCAATCGCATTTGTTCAGGTAGTGACATGGAAATAACCCACAATGCAAAACGCGATCGGCGTCAGGCATTTATCGCGCCGTTTTTCCTGATATTAATTTGGTCGACGGGATTTATCGCCGCGCGGGCGGTGGCGGATCATGCCGATCCCAAACTGTTCCTGACCTTTCGCTTTTTGATCGCCGCGGCGGTATTCGCTCTGCTGGCGCTGCATTGCGCCTGGCCCAAGGGGCGCCAGTTCGTCATGCACTTGCTGACCGGCATGCTGATGAACGGCGTTTACCTCGCCGCAAGCTGGTGGGCGGTGGCGAACGGCCTGGCGGCTGGTGTGATGTCGCTGATCGGCGGCTTGCAGCCGCTGTTCACCGCGCTGATTTTCGCGCTGGTGCTGCGCAAACCGATAGGATTGCGCTCCTGGGCCGGGTTAGCCGTCGGTTTTATCGGCGTTGCGCTGGTGCTTTCCCCCCGGCTGACCGGCATCGACGTCGGCAATATGGCGCTGCTGC
Organism: Serratia sp. YC16; assembly: GCF_009707615.1. Classification (NCBI taxonomy): domain Bacteria; kingdom Pseudomonadati; phylum Pseudomonadota; class Gammaproteobacteria; order Enterobacterales; family Yersiniaceae; genus Serratia; species Serratia sp. YC16. The sequence continues at coordinate 3,587 of NZ_WLYN01000006.1, forward strand.
CGATCCTGATGGGCTTTGGCAGCATCGTTGCGCTGACGATCGGCATCATGGTGCAGAAGTCTTCGCTGGCGGCGGCCGATCTGCGGGCGGCGGGCGCTATTCAGCATCTCGGCGCGGCGATCGTGACCGGCGTATTGGCGGCCGTGATGGGCTCCGGTGCCTGGGATAATTCGCCAACGCTGTGGTTCTCGCTGCTGTGGTCGGCCGGCGTCTTGTCGCTGGGCGGCACCGCGCTGTTCATCTGGATGGTGCGCCACGGCGATTTGACTCGCATTACCGCGCTGATGCTGCTGGTACCGCCGGCGGCGGCGCTGCAGGCTTACGCGCTGTTTGGCGAGTCGCTGTCGCTGGTGCAGTTGGCGGGTTTCGTCCTGACGCTGCTGGGGGTCGCCATCGTACAGCGAATTCGCCTGCTGCGGCGCTCTCGCCTGGCAGAATAGTCTGCGACAGTCAGTACCGCAAAGCCCGCGCTGTCGGGCTTTTTCATTGTTTGAAAATCGTCCAACCTCACAAAACCGAAAGATAACAAAGCAACGCCGTTGCCTCGTCGTGCTTATTAACTATATGTTAATTTTTGGTTTGTTAAATGTTATCAGGGGATGGATGATGATGAAAAGAATCAGCGCTACCGTGGCTGCAATCACCTTACTGGGTTCCGTTTCCGCCTATGCGGCCTTCCCGGCGGGTTACCCCGCCGACTATCAGAAGCTGGTCGACGGCGCGAAGAAAGAAGGCAAGGTGGTGATTTACTCGACCACCGACACCAAGGCGGCAGCGCCATTGATCCAGGGGTTTGAGGCGTTGTATCCGGGCATCAAGGTCGAATACAACGACATGAACAGCACCGAGCTATATAACCGCTTTATCAGCGAGCAGGCGGCCGGCGGCACCAGCGGCGACGTGGTGTGGAGCTCGTCGATGGACACCATTTTGAAACTGGCGGGCGATTACGCGCAGGAATACGCCTCCCCCGAGCAGGCTCAACTGCCGAAATGGGCGGTATGGCAAGAGAAAGTGTATGGCACGACCTATGAGCCGGTGGTGTTTATCTATAACAAACGCCTGATCCCGCAAGGGGATGTGCCGGATTCGCATGCGGCGCTGGCCAAGCTGATCGCCGGCCAGACGGACAAATTCAAGAAGAAAGTCACCACTTACGACATCGAAAAATCCGGCGTCGGCTTCATGCTGTCGGTGCAGGACTTCAAGGCCGATCCCAACTACTTCAAAACGCTGGCTGACGTGGCCAAGGGCGGGCTGGCGGTGCAATCCTCCACCGGCACCATGATGGAGCGCGTCTCTTCCGGTGAAAACCTGATCGGTTTCAATATCCTTGGCTCGTACGCCGAGGCGCGCGCCAAGAGCGATCCGTCGCTTGGCATCGTCTATCCGAAAGACTACACCCTGGTGCTGTCGCGCGTGAGCTTCATCAGCAAAGAGGCCGGCAACCCTAACGCCGCCAAGCTGTGGTTCGACTACGTGCTGTCGGAAAAAGGGCAAAATATCCTCGCCAACCAGGCTGACATTCCCTCGATCCGCAACGATATCGAAGGCAAGAACGACATCGACGGCATGACCAAGCTACTGGGCAATGCGCTCAAGCCGATTCCGGTCGACGACAGCCTGCTGGAATATCTGCAGCCGGCCAAGCGTCTCGACTACATCAAACAATGGCGCGCCGCGGCGGCGAAATAACAGGGACTGCATTCGGACGCGCGCCTGTCGCACCGGCGCGCGCCCTTTGGTCGTCGTTTACAACCATAGGGAGCATTTATGCAAGCATGGCGCAGAAAGTGGCAGAGCCTGCCGCGCGGCCTGGTGGTGTTGATAACCGCGCTGGTTATCTATGTCCCCCTGTCGTTTATCATCATTCAAAGCTTCCTCTCGGCTCCGTTTTTCTCCCCTTCCAAGGTCTTCAGCCTGGAGGCCTTCGAGTTCATCTTTACCGATCCGGATTTCTACAAGGCGCTGAGAAGCGGCTTTATTCTGGCATTCGGTCTGGTGATCATCGCCATCCCGCTCGGCGGCATTTTGGCCTTCCTGATGGTGCGCACCGATCTGCCGGGGCGGCGGATCATCGAACCGCTGATTCTGGTGCCGATCTTCGTGTCGCCGATGGTGCTGGGCTTCGGCTATGTGGTGGCGGCGGGGCCGGTGGGCTTCTTCTCACTGTGGGCGGAGGCGTTGTTGGGCTTCGTGCCGTGGAACATCTATTCGATGGCCAGCATTGTGGTGATCGCCGGGTTAACGCACGTGCCCCACGCCTACCTGTACATCTCCTCGGCGCTGCGCAGCGTGGGTTCTGACGTTGAAGAAGCGGCGCGCACCGCCGGCGCTACACCGCTGCAGGTGATGACCGCCGTCAGCCTGCCGATGGTGCGGCCGTCTATCCTGTACGCCGGGGTGCTGCTGTTCTTCCTCGGGCTGGAAGTGTTCGGCCTGATGCTGGTGCTGGGCGATCCGGAAGGCAACCTGGTGCTGGCGACCTACCTGTACCAATTGACCAACAAGCTGGGCACGCCGTCTTACCATCTGATGGCGGCGGTAGCGGTGGTGCTGATCTGCATCACCATTCCGCTGGTGATGCTGCAGCGCCGGCTGATGCGCACCGCCAACCGCTTCGTCACCGTCAAGGGCAAAGCCTCGCAGGCTCGCGCATTGCCGCTCGGCAAATGGCGCTGGGTGGCCGGTGCGGTGGTGGTGTTCTGGCTGACCATCACCATCGGCGTGCCGCTGATCGGCGTGGTGCTGCGGGCCTTTATCTCCAACTGGGGCGTGGGCGTGTCTGTCTGGGACGAACTGTCGATCAACACCTTCCGCACCATCTGGGCGCAGCCCAACCTGCTGCGCGCCATCGTCAACTCGATGGCGATCGGGGTGATCGGCGGGGCGCTGGCGGTGGCGTGTTACCTGTTTATCGGCATCGCCATGCACCGCAAGCCGGATGGCGCCACGCGCTTCCTCGACTACAGCGTGCTGGTGCCGCGCGCGGTGCCGGGGCTGTTGGCCGGTCTGGCGTTCCTGTGGGTGTTTCTGTTCCTGCCGATGTGGCTGGACAAATCGCTCAAGGAAGGGTGGCTGTCGGCGCTGCCGATGGCCGAGTGGCTGCGTGAGAACGGGATTGTCTGGCTGCGTTCGCTGCGCAGCACCATCTTCAGCGTCTGGCTGGCGTACACCGTGGTGTGGATGGCCTATGGGTTGAGGCTGATCTCTTCCACGCTGCTGCAGGTGGGGCCGGAGCTGGAGGAGGCGGCGCGCAGCGCCGGCGCCAGCCGCGGCCAGATCACCCGCCACGTGACCATTCCGCTGTCGCGCTACGGCCTGATCGGCTCCTGGCTGCTGATGTTCCTGATCTTTGAACGCGAATATTCCACCGGGGTGTATCTGCTGTCTCCGGGCACGGAAACCATCGGCTCGATGCTGGTTTCCCTGTGGGCCGCGGGCGCTATCGATATCGTCGCCGCGCTGTCGTTCATCAATATTCTGCTGGTGGTGCTGGGGTTAGGGATCGCCTTGCGCTTTGGAGTGAAATTACATGATTGAACTTTCGGTAGAGAATCTGCATTTGACCTATGGCGACAACCCGGTGCTGAAAGGGGTGTCGATGGATCTCAAACGGGGCGAAGTGGTCTCGTTGCTGGGCCCGTCGGGCAGCGGCAAAACCACGCTGCTGCGGGCGGTGGCCGGGCTGGAGAAACCGAGCCAGGGACGGATCGTCATCGGCAACAGCGCGGTGTACAACGGCAGCGCGCGCAGCGAAATTCCCGCCGAAGAGCGCAATCTGGGGCTGGTGTTTCAGTCCTACGCCCTGTGGCCGCATAAAACGGTGTTTGAGAACGTCGCTTACCCGCTGAAGCTGCGTAAGACCGGCTCGGCGGAGATCGCCCAGCGGGTACAGGCGGTGCTGGATCAGCTCGGGCTGGGGCATTTAGCCAAGCGCCACCCGCACCAGCTTTCCGGCGGCCAGCAGCAGCGCGTGGCGATCGGCCGCGCACTGGTCTACAACCCACCGGTGATCCTGCTGGATGAGCCGCTGTCCAACCTCGACGCCAAGCTGCGTGAAGAGGCGCGGGTATTCCTGCGTGAACTGATCATCAAACTGGGTCTGTCGGCCCTGATGGTGACTCACGATCAAAACGAGGCGATGGCCATCTCCGATCGCATCCTGCTGCTCAATAACGGCAAAATCGAGCAGCAGGGCACGCCGCAGGAGATGTACGGCTCGCCCACTACGCTGTTCACCGCCGAGTTCATGGGCAGCAACAACCGCTTGCCGGGCAAGATCGTGGCGCTGGAAGGCGATCGGGCGCGTATCGAAGGCAAGGATTGGGCGCTGTGGGGCAAAGCGGGCGCAGGCGTGCAGGTTGGCCAAGAGGGGACGGCGGTGATCCGCGTGGAGCGCGTGCGGTTGGGCGAAGATCCGCAGGGCAACCAGCTTGAGCTGCCGTTGCTGACCAGCATGTATCTCGGCGATCGCTGGGAATACCTGTTCCGCACCGTGGCCGAAGATTTCGTGGTGCGCGCCTACGGCCACGAGGCGCGCGAGCAGGCGCTGTGCCGGCTCTCCCTGCCGGCCGAGCATCTGTGGATATTCCCGAAAGCCTAATCAGGACGCCCGCTGATGCGGGCGCTTCGTTTACAGATCCAGCACCAGCCGGCTGCCTTTGGCGCGTGAGCAGCAGATCAACAGGGTTTGCTGCGCTGCGCGCTCTTCGTCACTGAGATACTGATCGCGGTGATCGGCTTCCCCTTCGACGATGCGGGTTTCACAGGTGCCGCAAATGCCTTCGCGGCACAGGCACTCAACCTTGGCCGCCTTGCTGTTTTCCAGCGCCTGCAGGATGGTCATGTCTTCCGCCACTTCAAGCTCAACGCCCGAGCGAGCCAGCACCAGCGTAAAGGCGCCGCCCGCCGTGTTTTCGGCGGCAAAGGCCTCGCTGTGTAAACGCGCCGGGTTAATGCCCAGTTCGGCGGCGATCTGGTAAACCGCTTCGTTCAGCGCCGCTGGGCCGCAGACGTAAATATGAGCGCCGGGTTCCACGTCGGCCAGCGTGCGCGCCAGATCCAACCGGCCGTTAAGGCTGGAGACATGGCAACTGACGTGGTCGGCGAATGGCGCTTGCATCAGCTGTTGCTGAAAGGCGTTGTGTTCCTCGCTGTGGAAACAATAGTGCAGATGATAGCGTTGCCCACTGCGCTGCAGCTCGTGCAGATGGGCCATAAACGGCGTGATGCCGATGCCGCCGGCGATCAGCACGTGATGCTGCGCCTCCGGCGCCAGCGCGAACAGGTTATTCGGGGTGCTGATGGTCAGCGCATCGCCGACTGCGAGGCGGTCGTGCATGAAGTCGGAACCGCCTTTGGAAGGGGATTCGCGTCGGACGGCAATCTGATAATGTTCGAGCTCGAACGGCGAGCTGAGCAGCGAATAGGCGTTGCTGTAGCGCCGCTCGCCGTCCTGCATCTGCACGATGATGTGGCTGCCGCCGCTGAAGGCGGGCAACGGCCGGCCTTGGGGATCCGCCAGGGTAAAGCGCTTGACCTGTGCGGTGACGGTTTCGATGTCGACGACGCGAACATCAAGCATCTGATAGCTGGTCATTCATTGGCTCCAAAGCGCGGGCGTCCCCGCGCATGAAAAAGTTATACCGCCTGGCACAGGTATTTGAGCTCCAGATAGTCTTCGATGCCGTATTCGGAGCCTTCGCGCCCCAGGCCCGACTGTTTCACCCCGCCGAAAGGCGCCACTTCGTTGGAGATAAGCCCGGTATTGATGCCGACCATGCCGTACTCCAGCCGTTCCGAAACGCGCCAGATGCGCGCCGCATCGCGGGTGTAGAAGTAGGCGGCCAAGCCGTAGATGGTATCGTTGGCCTGGCGAATCGCCTCGGCCTCGTCATCGAACACCACCAGCGGCGCGACCGGGCCGAAGATCTCTTCTTCCAGCAGCAGTGAGCCGGGCTGCACGTCGCCCAGCACCGTCGGGGTGAAGAAGTTGCCGCCCAGCGCGTGCGGCGTGGCGCCGGTCAGCACCTGGGCGCCTTTGCTCAGCGCATCATCGAGTAGCTCCAGCACCTTGTCGCGCGCCTTGCGGTTGATCAGCGGGCCTATTTGCACGCCCGGTTCGAAGCCGTTGCCGACCTGCAGCGCCGCTACCCGGGCGACAAATTTTTCGGCGAACTGGGTGTAAACGCCGCGTTGTATGTAGAACCGGTTGACGCACACGCAGGTCTGCCCGGCGTTGCGGTATTTGGCGATCAGCGCGCCTTCCACCGCGGCATCGATGTCCGCATCGTCAAACACGATGAACGGCGCGTTGCCGCCCAGTTCCAGCGATACCTTCTTGATGGTGTCCGAGCTCTGGCGCATCAGCAGCCTGCCCACCGGCGTGGAACCGGTAAAGCTGAGTTTGCGCACCTGCGGGTGGCGGGTCAGCTCGGCGCCGATCGCCTGCGAGTTGCCGGTCACCACGTTGAACACCCCGGCGGGAATGCCGGCGCGCTCGGCCAACTCGGCCATCGCCAGCGCCGAGTAAGGGGTCTCGTTGGCGGGTTTGACCACCAGCGTACAACCGGCCGCCAGCGCCGGCGCGGCCTTGCGGGAGATCATCGCCGCCGGGAAGTTCCACGGCGTGATCGCCGCGCACACGCCGATGCCTTGCTTCAGCACCATCAGGCGTTTGTCGCTGCTCGGCGAAGGAATGATGTTGCCGTTGGTGCGCTTGGCCTGTTCGGCGAACCATTCGATAAAGGAAGCGGCGTAGCGGATCTCGCCCAGCGACTCCGCCAGCGGTTTGCCTTGTTCCAGCGTCATCAGGCTGGCCAGATCCTGCTGGTGTTCCAACATCAGTTCGAACCAGCGGCGCAGCAGCTGGGCGCGCTGTTGCGCCGGCAGCGCGCGCCAGCCTTCCAGCGCTTGCTGAGCGGCGTCGATCGCCCGTTGGGTTTCGGCCGTCGCCATATTGGGCACGCTGCCGATGAGTTGGCCGGTGGCAGGATCGCTCACCGGCAGCGTTTCCTGGTTGTCGGCGTCGCGCCACTGGCCGTTGATGTAGGCCTGTTGACGCAGTAGCGCCCGATCGGAAATATTCACAAAGAACCTCACAAGTCAGGGAAAGGGGCCCGTGGGCCCCGTCGCATCAGGGTTGATAAACCTGCGCCAGCAGATTGTGGAAGTGGGCGATGCCGTGTTCGCTGACGCCGCTGCCGGCGCCGTCGGCCATGATGCGCCCCTGCCCGCGATAGCCGCGCGATTTGAGGCCTTTTTGCACGCTCTCCACCAGCCGCAGGTCTTCCGGGCGGAACACGTCGCGGTACCAGTCGATCAGCTTGAGCTGCTCCTCGCTCAACTCGGCGTTGGTAAAGTAGATGTCGTAGTGCTGCAGGGTGGTTTCCGCATCGACCGGGAATTCGTAAATCACCGTCATCATGCCTTCCAGCGGCGGCATGTTGAACATGGTGCACGGCCACAGCCAGATGCCGTGGAAGCTGGCTTCTTTGCCCTCTTCAAACTTGAACGACTGCTCTGAAGGGCGGGCGTAGCCGAACTGCAGCGTCCAGTTGCCGTGCAGGGTGTGCCAGTAGCGATCGACCTGCACCGAGTCGGCGAAGCCGGGGTGTGCCGGGCCACAGTGGTAGCACTCGAGGTAGTTGTCGACGATGTTCTTCCAGTTGGCCGGGGTGCGGGTGACGAAGCGCGCCGCCAGCTTGAGATCGTCGACCTGCGGGCAGGCTTCGCGCACTTTGGCGCCGAGGCCCGGCAGCTGGTCTTCTACCGTGCCGGCCTGCGAGTCCAGATTGACGTAGATAAACCCGGCGTATTCTTCGACCCGCACCGGCATCAGGTGCGAGTTTTCTTTATCGAAGTTCTGCACGTTTTCACAGTTGCGCGCGTGCGCCAGCTCGCCGTCCAGCTTGAACGCCCAGGCGTGGTAAGGGCAGGTGATGACGTTTTTCGCCCGGCCGTCACCCGCCAACAGCTGGTGGCCGCGGTGCGGGCAGACGTTGTAAAAGGCGCGCAGCACTTTGTCGCGGCCGCGCACCACCAGAATGTTTTCGCCGATGATCTCGCGGGTAATGTAGTCGTTCGGTTTGGCGAGCTCGCTGCGGTGCGCCACGCAGATCCAGCTGGTGGTGAACACCTGCTCTTTTTCGTGCTCGAACGCCGCCTGGTGGGTATAGAAACGGGCCGGAATGGTGTAAGCCTCGCGGGCGTCGGCGCAGAAATCTTTCGGTAAGGTAAATTCAGGGATCAGAGTGCTCATAAGTTAACCTTCCTCTTTCTTATTGTCATTTCGCCATAGGGCGCGGTTGATACGACGATGGAGCGGAGAGTTCGGCGGCCGGCGGCGCCTCGGGCAGCGCCGGCGGGCTGCTTTCGATCAGGTGCGCCGGAATGGCCGCGTAGTCCTGCTTCAGCCAGCGGGCGAAGCCGTAGGTTTTCACCAGCAGCACCAGCAGGAACGGCAGTGCGGTCAGGATCACCGTGGTTTTCATGGTGTCCAGCGAAGCGCCGGTGAACAGGATCGACAGCGGGATCAGGGTGATCACCACGCACCAGAACAGGCGCAGCATCGGGCTGGGATCTTGCCCTTCCTGCAGGTTGCGGGTGCTGGTGGCGGCCATGGTGTAGGCCACGGCGTCCATATGGGAGGCCAGGAAAATGATCATGATGAACAGATAGGCGGCCAGGAACAGCTTGCCGAGCGGCAGCGCCGTCAGCAGCATCTGCACGGCGGTTTCGCCGCCCTGGGTGCTGAGGATCTCCGGCACGTTGAGCTGCCCGCTGATGAACTGGTGCATGGCGTAACTTTCCAGCGAGCCGAAGAAGAACCAGCAGCCGAGGGTGCTGCCGAGCAGCAGCGCCCAGATCACCTCTTTAATCTTGCGGCCGCGCGAGACGCGGGTGACGAACATCGCCACGCCCGGGGTATAGGAGATCCACCACAGCCAGTAGAACACCGTCCAGCTGCGGCTGAAGCTGCCGTCGCCCATCGGGTCGGTGAACAGGCTCATCTGCAGGAAGTTTTGCGCCGTCAGGCCGATGGCGTTGATGGTGTTGTTGATGGTGAACTCGGTCGGGCCGACCAGCAGCACCAGCCCGGCGAAGGCGAAGGCGCCCCAGCCGACCATTTTGCTCAGGCGCTGCATACCGCCGTCGATGCCGATGTAGGAGCTGAGACAGAAGATCACCGCCGCCAGCAGGATCACCGTTGCCTGTACCGTGAAGTTATCCGGGATGCCGGTCAACGCCGTCAGCCCGCGGGTAAAGGTGGAGGCGGTCAGCACCAGCGAAATGGTGAGGGCGCCGACGGTGGCGACCAGGAAAATCAGATCCACCATCCGCCCGATCGGGCCGTTGGCGCGCACGCCGGTGATGGCGGAAATGATCCCCGACAGGCTGAGCCCTTTGTTCTTACGCACGTGGAAGTGGTAGGCCATGATCAGCGAAGCGAGGGCATAGGTCGCCCAGGCGCTCAGGCCCCAGTGGAAGAAGGAGTAGCTGATGCTGTATTCCAGCGCCTTTGGGGTGCGCGGCGCGATGTTCAGCCCCGGCGTCTGGTAATAATACGCCCACTCCATCACCCCCCAATACAGGGTGGACGAGCCGAGGCCAGCGCAGATGAACATGAACAGCCAGGCCAGCGTGGAGTATTGCGGTTTGCCTTCGCCGAGGCGGATGTTGCCGTATTTGCTCAACGCCAGATACAGCACCACCAGCAGGGCGATCAGCACCAGGATTTGAATGGTTGAACCGAACAGCCGGGTGACGCCGTTGAAAATGGTGTTGGCGATAAGCGCGGATTGAGCCGGAAAGAGCATCAGGCAAATGGCGATCAGCGCAATACTGCACAGGCTGATGGCGATGAGCGTGACATCCTTTTTAGGGGTGCTCTGCATGGGAGTGAACTCCTGTTATCGGTGGTGGGCCGGTGCGCGAAGCGTAGGGGGGCGCCCGGGCCTTATTGGTTGGAACCCTTTGTTTTGTTACACCGCGAGGAGCAAACGCCCCGGCTGAACGCCGCCGGGAATATTTACTCTTCATTAACATTTTCGAGTGTGCACAAATTACAGGAGGGCCACAATTGGGGCATCTGTAAAAGGATAAAACACAGTATGTAAACAATTTGTTGTGATCTTGACCGGGGTATTGGCGTGCTTTCTGCGGTGGTTTTCAGCGGATTTGCGGCGGCGATCGAAGCGGAAAAACGGACGTGGCGAAGCAGGGCGCGAAAGAGCGCCCTGCGCGGGAAAATCAACGGCGTTTAGCGTTGCAGCAGGGCGGCGATCGCCTGGCCGACTTGCTGGGTGGAGGCGTCGCCGCGCATGTCCGGCGTGCGCGGCCCGTCGGCGATGATGCGTTCGATCGCCTGCAGGATGCCATCGTGCGCCTGGCGGTAGCGGGCATCGCCGTCGCCGAGGAAGTCCAGCATCATCGCACCGCTCCAGATCATGGCGATCGGGTTGGCGATGTTCTTGCCGAAAATGTCCGGCGCCGAACCGTGCACCGGCTCGAACAGCGACGGGAAGTTGCGTTCCGGGTTCAGGTTGGCCGACGGCGCGATGCCGATGGTGCCGGTACAGGCCGGGCCGAGATCCGACAGGATATCGCCGAACAGGTTGGAAGCCACCACCACGTCGAAGCGTTCGGGGTTCAGCACGAAGCGCGCGCACAGAATATCGATGTGCTGTTTATCCCAGGCAATATCAGGGTATTGGCGCGCCATCTCCGCCACGCGCTCATCCCAGTACGGCATGCTGATGGCCATACCGTTGGACTTGGTGGCGGCGGTCAGACGCTTGCGCGGGCGCTGCTGCGCCAACTCAAAGGCGTATTTCAGGATGCGGTCGACGCCCTGACGGGTGAACACCGACTCCTGGATCACCATTTCGCGTTCGGTGCCTTCGAACATCCGCCCGCCGAGCGAGGAGTATTCTCCTTCGGTATTTTCGCGCACCACGTAGAAATCGATGTCGCCCGGCTGCTTGTTCGCCAGCGGGCAGGGCACGCCGGGAAACAGCCGCACCGGGCGCAGGTTGACGTATTGCTCGAAGTCGCGGCGAAATTTCAGCAGTGAACCCCACAGCGAAATGTGGTCGGGCACCGTGTCCGGCCAGCCGACGGCGCCGAAATAGATGGCGTCGAAGCCCTTGAGCTGTTCAAACCAATCGTCCGGCATCATCTGGCCGTGGTGCTGGTAGTAGTCGCAGCTGGCCCACTCGAAGGTGTCGAATTCCAACGACAGATCCCAGCGCGCCGCCGCTGCCTGCAATACCCGTATGCCTTCCGGCAACACTTCCCGTCCGATACCGTCCCCGGGGATAGCGGCAATCTTGTAAGTTTTGCTCATACAGAGGTCTCATTTGTAGGTAGGGGAGATTGACAACACTGTTATCCTATAATTGACTAACTGTTAATCAATCGCGAAAACGGTGAAACATAAAACACGAATCATGAATAATATGCCGATCCTGAGTGACCTGCGGGTGTTCGTGCTGGTGGCGCGCCGCGCCGGGTTCGCCGCCGCCGCCGAAGAGCTGGGCGTTTCGCCGGCCTTTATCAGCAAGCGCATCGCGCTGTTGGAGAAGGCGCTGGACGTCTCGTTGCTGCATCGCACCACGCGGCGGGTGGCGATCACCGAAGATGGCGAACGCATCTACGAATGGGCGCAGCGCATTCTCAACGATGTCGATCAGATGATGGACGAACTGTCCGAAGTGCGCCAGGCGCCGCAGGGCATGCTGCGCGTGGTCAGCAGCTTCGGCTTCGGCCGGCGTTTCGTGGCGCCGGCGCTATCGGCGCTGGCCAGGGAGTATCCGCAGCTGGAACTGCGACTCGACGTGTCCGATCGGCTGGTGGATCTGATCAGCGAAGGATTCGATCTGGATATCCGCATCGGCGACGATATCGCCCCTAATCTTATCGCGCGCAAGCTGGCGGACAATCAGCGCATTCTGTGCGCTTCGCCGGCGTACCTGCAGCGCCACGGCGTGCCGAAAAGCCCGGCGGAGCTGGCGGGCCGCGCCTGCCTGGTGATCAAGGAGCGCGACCACCCGTTCGGGCTGTGGCGGCTGCAGGGGCCGGGCGGCGAAGAGACGGTAAAGGTGACGGGGGCGCTGGCGTCGAACCACGGCGAAATCGTGCACCAGTGGTGCCTGGACGGGCAGGGCGTCGCGCTGCGTTCCGCCTGGGACGTGAAAGAGAACATCGACAGCGGCCGGCTGGTGCATATCCTGCCGGAGTACTATCAGCCGGCCAACATCTGGGCGGTATACGTGTCCCGGCTGGCAACGTCGGCGAAAGTGCGGGTGACGGTCGAATTTTTGCGCGATTATTTCCGCGAGCACTATGGCGAAACGGGGGCGGCAGGTGAAAATTCGTCGCGGCCTTGAGGCCAAAAATGTGCGCCAGATCATCTTATGCTCGTAAAACTCCCCTCCGTTACTTGTGGAACTGTTGCTCCTGTTCCTTTTGCCAAAACTTTGGTTTATGCTCAGCTGAAGCGTTTCAGTTGAGACACTCTTCGACAGAAATGCCGATGTGACGGCGGCGAAAAGCCGCTGAAGCGCGGGAATAATGCAAACGCGGAGATTCACAGCGGGCGGTGCGATCCACTACTCTATGCGGGTTAGTGAGACAACCAGTCAGCGCCGGCCCGGCGCCGGTGAATCAGCCCGGCGGGGAAGGCCCTTTTTCAGGAGCAGCATGACCATCCGCATAGCGATAAACGGCTTTGGCCGCATCGGCCGCAGCGTATTGCGCGCACTGTACGAATCGGGACGACGGGCGGAAATCTCCGTGGTGGCGATCAACGAGCTGGCGAACGCCGAGGGCATGGCCCATCTGCTGAAGTACGACTCCAGCCACGGCCGCTTCGCCTGGGATGTGCGGCAAGAGTGCGACACGCTGAGCGTCGGGGACGACGCGATTCGCCTGTTGCATCAGCCGGCGGTGGAGCAGTTGCCCTGGGGCGAGCTGGGCGTCGATGTGGTGCTGGACTGCAGCGGCGTGTACGGCAGCCGGGCAGATGGCGAGGCCCATCTGGCGGCGGGGGCGAAGAAAGTGCTGTTCGCCCATCCGGGCGGCAACGATCTGGACGCCACCATCGTGTTCGGCGTCAACCATCAGACGCTGCAGGCGGAGCATCGCATCGTGTCCAACGCTTCGTGCACCACCAACTGCATTATTCCGGTGATCAAGCTGCTGGACGACGCTTACAGCATCGAATCCGGCACCGTGACTACCATTCACTCGGCGATGAACGATCAGCCGGTGATCGACGCGTATCACGCGGATTTGCGGCGCACCCGCGCGGCGAGCCAGTCGATCATTCCGGTCGACACCAAGCTGGCCGCGGGCATCACCCGCATCTTCCCGCAGTTTTGCGATCGCTTCGAGGCTATCTCGGTACGCGTGCCGACCATCAACGTGACGGCTATCGATCTGAGCGTCAGCGTGAGCGCCGCGGTAAAGGTGGCGGAGGTCAACCAGCTGTTGCAAAAGGCCGCAAGGGAATCATTTCGTGGTATAGTTGACTACACGGAATTACCATTGGTCTCGATCGATTTTAACCATGACCCGCACAGCGCTATCGTCGACGGTACGCAGACCCGGGTCAGCGGGCAGCACCTGATAAAGACCTTGGTCTGGTGCGACAATGAATGGGGCTTTGCCAATCGGATGTTGGATACAACACGGGCAATGGCCGCCAGCGGTTTCTAGTACGGCGGCGCCGGCGTGATTGGCGCGCTGCTCAGGCAATTTTATAGAGATTCAATAAAGAGGGTTCACCATGTCTGTAATTAAGATGACCGATCTGGATCTGGCGGGTAAACGCGTACTGATCCGCTCCGATCTGAACGTGCCGGTAAAAGACGGTAAAGTGACTTCCGACGCGCGTATCCGCGCTTCCCTGCCGACTATCGAAGCTGCGCTGAAGCAAGGCGCCCGCGTGATGGTAACCTCCCACCTGGGTCGTCCTACCGAAGGCGAGTACAACGAAGAATTCTCCCTGCTGCCTGTGGTCAACTACCTGAAAGATCACCTGAAATCCCCAGTGCGTCTGGCGAAGGATTATCTGGATGGCGTCGACGTCGCCGAAGGCGAACTGGTGGTGCTGGAAAACGTCCGCTTCAACAAGGGCGAAAAGAAAGACGACGAAACCCTGTCCAAGAAATACGCGGCGCTGTGCGACGTGTACGTGATGGACGCGTTCGGTACCGCGCACCGCGCGCAGGCTTCCACCCACGGCGTGGGCAAGTTCGCGCCAGTCGCCTGTGCCGGCCCGCTGCTGTCCGCCGAGCTGGAAGCGCTGGGCAAGGCTCTGGGCAACCCGGCCCGTCCGATGGTCGCCATCGTGGGCGGTTCTAAAGTCTCCACCAAACTGACCGTGCTGGATTCTCTGTCCAAAATCGCCGATCAGCTGATCGTCGGCGGCGGCATCGCCAACACCTTCGTGGCGGCGCAGGGCAACAACGTGGGCCAGTCCCTGTACGAACCTGACCTGATCCCGAACGCGCAGAAACTGCTGGAAACCTGCGACATCCCGGTTCCGACCGACGTGCGCGTCGCGACCGAGTTCTCCGAAACCGCGACCGCGACCGTGAAGCAGGCCAACGAGATCCAGGACAACGAGCAAATTCTGGATATGGGCGACGTCTCTGCCGAGCGTCTGGCCGTTATCCTGAAGAACGCCAAGACCATTCTGTGGAATGGCCCGGTTGGCGTATTCGAGTTCCCTAACTTCCGTAAGGGCACCGAAATTGTCGCCCGCGCGATCGCCGATAGCGACGCTTTCTCCATCGCTGGCGGCGGCGACACTCTGGCAGCCATCGATCTGTTCGGTATCGCTGACAAAATTTCCTACATCTCCACCGGCGGTGGCGCATTCCTGGAATTCGTTGAAGGGAAACCGCTGCCTGCAGTCGTGATGCTGGAAGAGCGCGCTAAGCAGTAATTCAGACAACGGGAGGCGAAAGCCGCCCGTTTGTTTTATACCGCGCGGCACAGGCTGCGCGGCGTGAAAACATCGATTTACATCCATCTACGGCCGACGAAACAGGACAAAGTAACATGTCTAAAATTTTTGATTTCGTAAAACCGGGTGTCATCACGGGTGATGACGTTCAGAAAGTCTTCGCAGTTGCTAAAGAGAACAACTTTGCGCTGCCAGCGGTAAACTGCGTGGGTACCGACTCCATCAACGCCGTGCTGGAAGCCGCAGCTAAAGTGCGTGCACCGGTCATCGTTCAGTTCTCCAACGGCGGCGCCGCGTTTATCGCCGGCAAAGGCGTGAAGACCGATGTGCCTCAGGGCGCAGCGATTCTGGGCGCTATCTCTGGCGCGCACCACGTTCACCAGATGGCTGAACACTACGGCGTGCCGGTGATCCTGCACACCGACCACTGCGCGAAGAAACTGCTGCCATGGCTGGACGGCCTGCTGGACGCCGGCGAGAAGCACTTCGCCGCTACCGGCAAACCGCTGTTCTCTTCCCACATGATCGATCTGTCTGAAGAGTCGCTGGAAGAAAACATCGAGATCTGCAGCGAATACCTGAAGCGCATGGCTAAAATCGGCATGACGCTGGAAATCGAACTGGGCTGCACCGGCGGTGAAGAAGATGGCGTGGACAACAGCCATATGGACGCTTCCGCTCTGTACACCCAGCCGGAAGACGTGGCTTACGCGTACGAAAAACTGAACGCCATCAGCCCGCGCTTCACCATCGCCGCTTCGTTCGGTAACGTGCACGGCGTGTACAAGCCAGGCAACGTCAAGCTGACCCCGACCATCCTGCGTGATTCTCAGGACTACGTGTCCAAGAAATTCAACCTGCCGCACAACAGCCTGAACTTCGTGTTCCACGGCGGTTCCGGTTCTACCGACGCAGAGATCAAAGAGTCCGTGGGCTACGGCGTGATCAAGATGAACATCGACACCGATACCCAATGGGCGACCTGGGACGGCATCCTGCAGTACTACAAAGCGAACGAAGCTTACCTGCAGGGCCAGCTGGGCAACCCGAAAGGCGCCGATCAGCCGAACAAGAAATACTACGATCCACGCGTATGGCTGCGCGCAGCGCAGACCAGCATGGTGACGCGTCTGGAGCAGGCCTTCAAAGATCTGAACGCGGTAGACGTTCTGTAATCTTCGGCACCTGTTGCACGATGTATAAGGCTCCCTGCGGGGAGCCTTTTTCGTTTTCAGCCCAGCAGGCCGGCGCCGACGTTGATAGACAGGCCCAGGATCAGCATGTTGAACGCGAAGGAGATCACCGACTGCAGCAGGGTGACCTTACGTACCTCCGCCGCCCCGACCGCCACGTCGGCGGTTTGCGATGCCACCGCAATGGTGAAGGAGAAGTAGGCGAAGTCCAGGTAGGTCGGCTCGGTGAGGTTGCCGGGGAACAGCAACGGCAAAGGATTCTGCTGCGCGCCCTGACGATAGAACTGGTGGGCATAGTGCATGGTGAAAGCGGTCGGCAGCAACAGCCAGGAGACCACCAGCGTGGCGCCGGTCAGCAGCAAATGCAGCGTTTTCAGCGAGCCGGCCACCTGTTTGGCGCTGCTCAATTCAAACAGGATCGCCAATAAGCTGACCAGACAACCGAGGCTGACCAGCGCCAGCACCATGCTGGCGCTTTCGTCTTGCCGCCGGGCTATCTGGCGAATGTGCTGCGGCGTGCTGATCAGCATCAGCCGCCAGAGAAACAGCAAATAGAGCCAGGCCAGCGTATTCCAGCCGATCATCAAGCGCTGCAGCAGCGAGAGCTGGGCTGGCAGCAGCAGAAAGCACAGCAGCCCGGCGCCGACGGAAAACAGCAGCCTGGGCCGCACTTGCCAATAGTGTTTGAGCGAAGAGCGAATGTGCATGAAAAACGGATCCCTTATCGTGAAATGGCCAACGCGCTGTTCTCAGCATAGAAGAAGCGGCGCGCGGTTTCGGCTATTTTTAACGCTGACGGTTGGCATGAGCCTTTAATGTTGGTTACCCTAAGGCGGTGGTTTCCTACTGGCTATCGAGGCCAGTGTATTTTTGCGAGTTTCTCCCGTTAGGGACTGAGTTAGGACGACACGAATGAAAGATTTGAATGTAGTAGACGGCATCAACGGTGCCGGCGACTGGTTGGTGAAGAACCAGGATCTGTTGATCCAGTATGCGGTGAATATCGTCGCTGCCATCGTTATCCTGATTATCGGTTCGATCGTGGCGCGCGTGGTCGGCAATGCGCTGAACCGCGTAATGAAGCTGCGCGGCATCGACGCCACGGTGGCGGATTTCCTGTCGGCGATCGTGCGCTACGGCGTGCTGGCATTCACCTTCATCGCGGTGCTGGGGCGCGTCGGCGTGCAGACCACCTCGGTGATCGCCGTGCTGGGTGCCGCCGGTTTGGCCGTCGGTCTGGCGCTGCAAGGGTCGCTGTCCAACTTCGCCGCCGGCGTGCTGCTGGTGATCTTCCGTCCACTGCGTGTGGGTGAATATGTCGATTTGGGCGGCGTGGCCGGCACCGTCGATCAGGTGCAGATTTTCTCCACCACCCTGCGGACTTCCGACAACAAAACCATCGTGGTGCCGAACGGTAAAATCATCGCCGGCAACATCATCAACTACTCCCGCGAACCGAACCGCCGCGTGGATATCGTGGTGGGCGTGGCCTACAACGCCGATATCGACGTGGTGAAGAAGGTGCTGGGCGACGTGATCGCCGCCGACAAGCGAATCATGCACGCCAAAGGCGTGACCGTGCGTCTGAACGAGATGGCGCCATCGTCCCTGAACTTCGTGACCCGTTCCTGGACCACTAACGCGGAATACTGGAACGTGTACTTCGATCTGATGGAAAACTTCAAGCGCGCGCTGGATGCCCACAACATCGGCATTCCGTTCCCGCAGATGGACGTGCATCTGTATCGCACCGAAGACGCTTCCGCCAAGGCGGAATAACAGAGAAGGGGGCCTTGGCCCCCTTTTTTATTGCGGGCCGAGACGCTGCCAATGGCATCTCGGCCTTTTCTTTTCCGCGAGTTCAGACGCCGGCCGCCGGTTCGGTGAGCGGCGCGCGGCGACGCAGGCTGAGGCGATAAAGCAGGAAGATGGCGGCGGCGCCCAGCAGCGCCGGCAACGCCAGCCAGAGGAAGAACACTTCCGGCGATCCGGCTGCGGTCATCATCCAGGCGCCGAGCATCGAGCCGACAATTGAGCCGAAGCGGCCATTGGCCATGGCCCAGCTGACGCCGGTCACCCGGGCTGCGGTTGGGTAGAGGGTGGCGGAAACCAGATTCAGGCCGTTCTGTGCACCGGCCACGCCGAAGCCGATCAGGAACACAATGGCGGCCAGCGTGTAGGCGTCGCCCATCAGGTAGCCGGTAGCGCCAATCACCAGCGCGGCGCCCAGGTAGGAGACGGCCAGCACGCGGTAGGGCCCGATCCGGTCCATCAGCAGCGCCATGAGGATGGCGCCCAGGGTACCGCCGAGCGGCACCATGGCTCCGATGCGCGAGGCGTGGACGATGTCGTAACCGGCGTCTTTGAGGAGAGTCGGCAGCCAGCTGGTGAGCAGATAGAACACAAACAGTGAACAGAAGAACGCCGCCCATAGCAGCAGGGTGCGCACGGCGCGGCCTTCGATAAACAGGTGTGATATCGGCGATTTGACCTGCGCCGGGCGCTCGTCATCGACAATCGTCACACCGGCCCAACGCTGGCCGGTGATGCGCTCGACCACCCGGCGCAGCCGATCGGCGTGTTTGGCGCTGGCGGCCATAAAGCGCACCGACTCGGGCATCTGCCAGGCCAGCAGCGGCAGCAGCGCCAACGGCGCGATACCGCCGACCAGCAGCAGGCCGCGCCAGCCGAACGTCGGAATGATCTGCCCGGCCAGCAGGCCGCCCAGGGCCAACCCGGCGGTGAAGCCGCTCCAGCTCAGGGTGACCATCAACATGCGCCGGCGCGCCGGTGAGTATTCCGAGCTGAGAGTGATGCAGGTCGGTATCGCGCCCCCGAGGCCAATGCCGGTGATGAAGCGCAGCAGGGTCAGGGATTCGATCGAATGCGTATAGGCCGAAGCCAGGGTGCAGCCGCCAAACACCAGCACCGCGACGAGCAGCACGCGCTTGCGGCCGATGGCGTCGGCGAGCGGCCCGAACAGCAGGCTGCCGAGCAGCAGGCCGAACAGGCCTGCGCCGAAGGCGGGGGAGAGCTGCGCAGGCAGCAGATCCCACTCTTCGCGCAGCGCCGGGGCGATATAGCCGATGATGGCGGTATCGAAGCCGTCCAGCAGGGCGATGAGGAAACATAAGGTCAGGATCAGGATTTGGTAGGGTGAGATCCTGGCGCGATCGATGATTTCGCTGATGCGAGCGGTATCTGGGCTCATGAGGGTTCCACTGTTATTAAGCTGTTGTGGGCTGGCTGAGGGGCCGTTCAGGCCGCTGTGGCTGGCATCGCGTAGAAACCCGAGTATACACCAGAGGGGGGGCGTTGCGGGGAGAGGGCGTCGATGATCATCGCCCGCCGCAGGAGGTACCTGTGGCGGGCGCTTGGCAAGGTTATTTGGCCAACAGTTCCCGGCGCACGATCTCGGCGCCTGCACTTAAGGCATTCAGCTTGCCGCGGGCGACCTGACGAGGCAGAGGGGCCATGCCGCAGTTGGTCGACGGATAGAGCTTGTCGGCATCGACAAACTGCAGCGCCTTACGCAACGTAGCGGCCACTTCTTCAGGCGTCTCGACGGCATGATTCGCCACGTCAATGGCGCCGACCATCACCTTTTTACCGCGGATCAGTTCAAGCAGGTCCATAGGCACGTGCGAGTTATGGCATTCCAGCGAGATGATATCGATATTAGACGTTTGCAGTTTAGGAAACGCCTCTTCATATTGCCGCCACTCTGAACCCAGCGTCTTCTTCCAGTCGGTATTGGCTTTAATGCCGTACCCATAGCAGATATGCACCGCCGTTTCGCACTTCAGCCCTTCGATGGCCCTTTCCAGGGCGGCGATGCCCCAGTCATTCACTTCGTCAAAGAACACATTAAAGGCGGGCTCATCAAACTGAATGATGTCGACGCCGGCGGCCTCGAGCTCTTTGGCTTCCTGATTGAGGATCTTGGCGAATTCCCAGGCCAATTTTTCACGGCTTTTATAGTGGTTGTCATAGAGCGTGTCGATCATGGTCATCGGCCCCGGCAGGGCCCATTTAATCGGCTGCTTGGTCAGCTGGCGTAAAAATTTGGCGTCTTCAACGAAAACGGGCTTTTGACGCTCGACCGCACCCACCACGGTCGGAACACTTGCATCATAGCGATTACGGATTTTCACCACCTGGCGTTGCTCGAAATCGACGCCGCTGAGGTGCTCAATGAACGTCGTGACGAAATGCTGACGCGTTTGCTCGCCATCGCTGACGATGTCGATGCCGGCCAACTGTTGCTCCGCCAGCGATAAACGCAGGGCGTCCTGTTTCCCTTCGATTAATTCTTCATTCTGCAATTTCCAGGGCGACCACAGGGTTTCCGGTTGGGCCAGCCAGGAAGGTTTGGGCAAGCTGCCGGCGGTCGATGTAGGGAGCAATATTTTCATGATGGATGACCTGTATTTGAGTTAATCAAAGCGCGTAGTGAGCAGACCACTGCTCAAGAATAGGCTTGTAGGGTTTGATAAATTGCTCTTCCGTGAATTTCCCCTGCTCAATCGCTAACTGGCTACGCTCTTCGCGATCATAAACAATCTTGGTTAATGAATAGTCCTGGTTATTCAGGCTTGGCTGATAACATTGCCCCGCCGCCGAATTGGCATTGTAAATTTCAGGCCGATAGATTTTTTGGAAGGTCTCCATCGTGCTGATGGTGCCAATCAGCTCAAGGTCGGTGTAATCGCTCAGCAAATCACCGGGGAAATAAAAGGCCAGGGGCGCGACGCTATTTTTCGGCATGAAATAACGCACCTGCAGGCCCATTTTCTTGAAATACCGGTCGGTCAACGAAGCGCCGTCTTGGCGGTATTCGTCACCCAATACCGGGTGGTGATTGCCCGTCCGATGATAGGTGTCTTTGCTGGACACGCTGAGGCAGATCACCGGCGGTTTGCTAAAGTTTTCATGGTATGCCTTTGAATTGACGAAATGCTTAAAGATATTGCCGTGCAAATCGCCGAAGTCATCCGGAATGTTGAACTCCGCTGCGTTTTGGTTATGCGCCGGCAGCAAGACGCTAAAATCATAATCACGCACGTAAGACGAGAAATTGTTCCCGACGATACCCTCGATACGCTTTTGCGTTTTTTTATCAATAATGTTGGTCTTCAGGATTTCGATCACCGGAAAGCTGGCGCCGTGATCTTCAATGCGCATCTCAACCGAGATGATTTCCAGCTCGACCGAATAACGATCGGCCTTGGGGTTATCCCAATGCGCCAACGTATTGAAGCGATTGTCAATCATCACCAACGTATTGCGCAGGTTCTCCCGGCGGTTTTCCCCTCTGGCCAAATTGGCAAAGTTGGTGGTGATACGCGTACTTTCAGAAGGGTTATAATCTTCATTGAAAGAACTGCTCTTAATCGTAAAGGTAAAGTCTTTATTCATCGTCTTATAGCATCCTGTTATATGATATGAGGGCTGGTTTTATCTACTTTTATCAATTAGTTGTTTTTATATTTTTTTATTCAGCCGCTTTCATATTGTCTGTCGTTAATGAGGTCTATTTTTGCCAGAGTCCCGAGGGGAGTGAAAGAGACTTAATTTCATTACCACATGAGCCGCGTTCATGATCTGGCGCATCAGGCAGTTTTCCGCCGCGATCCGGCCGCGCAAACCGCCTGATGCGCCGAGGCGGCAAGCTGGTGCAGCCTGAAACATTACGGGTATAATCCCCACCATAACCCCACGGCTTCAGACACGAACATGACAAAACTCACCTTACAAGAGCAGATGCTCAAAGCGGGCTTGGTAACCAGCAAGAAAATGGCCAAAGTCCAAAGAACGGCTAAAAAATCACGCGTTCAGGCCCGTGAGGCCAGAGAGGCGGTGGAAGAGAATAAAAAGGCGCAGCTTGAACGCGATAAGCAGCTGAGCGAGCAGCAAAAGCAAGCTGCGCTGTCCAAAGAATACAAAGCGCAGGTGAAGCAACTGATCGAGATGAACCGCATCGTCCTGGCGAAAGGCGATATCGGTTTTAACTTCACCGACGGCAACCTGATCAAGAAAATCCTGGTGGATAAAGCGACCCAGACCCAGCTGATCAATGGCCGTCTTGCCATCGCACGCTTGGTGGTCGAGAACCGCGAAGAGTGTGAATACGCGATTATCCCCGCCAGCGTCGCCGATAAAATCGCGCAGCGCGATGCGGCCAGCATTGTGCTGCACAGCGCGCTGAGTCAGGAAGAGCAGGATGAAGACGATCCGTACGCCGACTTTAAAGTGCCCGACGATTTGATGTGGTAAGCCGCGTTCAGAACGGCGCGGCGTGACGAGCGGTTATCCGTTCTCCGCTGATGGGGTGCACAAAATCCAGTTCGCTGGCGTGCAGCATCAGCCGCGGCGTCTGTTCGGTGCCCGGTAGCAGGCGGCCGCCATACAGATCGCAGCCTAAAATAGGGTGGCCCAACTGCCTGCTGTGAATACGCAACTGATGGGTGCGCCCGGTCTCCGGGGTGAGCTGCACCCGCGTCAGCGGCAGCGATGTCCCATCCTCCGCGATACGATAAAAACGCTCGACGACCCGATAGCGGGAACGGGCGGGCTTGCCGTGAAGGGCGCAAATCGACATCAGCGGGAACAGCGCCGGATCTTTGGCGATCGCCGCGTCTATCACTCCTTCGTAATCCGCCAGATGGCCGCAGAGCAGCGCGCTGTACACTTTGTTGACGGTGCGTTCGCTGAACTGCCGGCAGAGCGCGGCGTTGACGGCCTTATTGCGGGCCACCACCATCAAGCCGGACGTGCCGAAATCCAGACGGTGCACCAAAGTGCAGCCGGGGAAGATCTGCACCAGCCGATGGTGCACCGAATCGAGATTTTGCGGATTCTTGCCCGAAAGGCTGAGCAGCCCGGTCGGCTTATTGATCAGCGCCAGATGAGCGTCCTGATAGAGGATCTCTATCTGATCATGACATGGCGGGGCGATGAAGGTATCGATAATCGTAGACATCGTGTGGCCGGCTGGTGAGGGGGAGCGGATGATAGCGAATTTTTCGCCGATGGGCGAATTTGACGGCGCAATCCCGCCGGTTGGAGTATTAGCGCTTCTGATACTTGATTAGAAACATCAATTTCACCTAATGATCGCTTCCTCGTATGATGCGCGTGTTGACCGATTCGCGCCCTCGTCCGGCGCCTTTTATCATTCGAGGAATCCCCATGTTATCCGTCTTCCTGCAGGGTTTTGCCCTGAGCGCCGCCATGATCCTGCCGCTGGGCCCGCAGAACGTATTCGTGATGAATCAGGGCATTCGGCGTCAGTACCATTTAATGATCGCCGCGCTGTGCGCGTTGAGCGATATCGTGCTGATCTGCGCCGGCATCTTCGGCGGCAGCGCATTGCTGACCCGTTCGCCGCTGCTGCTGGCGCTGGTGACCTGGGGCGGGGTGGCGTTTCTGCTGTGGTACGGCTGGGGCGCGTTCCGTTCCGCCTTCAGTCCGCAACCAGCGCAGGCTGCGGCGCAAGAGCTGGCGCAGAGCCGCTGGCGCATCGTGGTCACCATGCTGGCGGTCACCTGGCTGAACCCGCACGTTTATCTGGACACCTTCGTGGTGCTCGGCAGCCTGGGTGGACAGCTGACGGCGGACGTGCGTTCCTGGTTTGCGCTCGGCGCGGTCAGCGCATCGGTCGTGTGGTTCTTCGGGCTGGCGCTGCTGGCCTCCTGGCTGGCGCCCTGGCTGAACACGCAGCGGGCGCAGCGCATCATCAATGCGCTGGTCGGGCTGGTGATGTGGGGCATCGCGCTGCAGCTGGCCTGGCAGGGGGCAAATTTATAAGAATTTGTCACTAATCCGAATTCAAAACGCCGCGCGATATGCTACGTTTGATGCCAGGAATCCGGCGGTTCTCACGGGGAAAAGCCGGCGATCAGAGACAGCCTGTCATTAAGGAGACACTGTGAAGCTAAAAGCATTGGCTATGGCCGCAATGGTCGGATTAGGGACGTTACCGATGGCGCTGCAGGCGGCCGAAGTGCCTGAAGGGCCGCATGTCGTCACCTCCGGCACCGCCAGCGTGGACGCCACGCCGGACATCGCCACCCTGGCGATCGAAGTGAGCGTTTCCTCCAAAGACGCCGCTCAGGCGAAGAAGCAGGTGGATGAGCGCGTGGCGCAGTACTTTGATTTCCTGCAGAAAAATAACATCGAGAAGAAAGACATCAGCGCCGCCAACCTGCGCACCCAGCCGGAATACGACTACCTGAAAACCGGCGAGTCGGTGCTGAAGGGCTACCGTGCGGTGCGCCAGGTGCAGGTGACGCTGCGCCAGTTGGACAAGCTGAACGAGCTGCTGGACGGCGCGTTGAAATCCGGCCTGAACGAGATCCGTGCGGTGGAGTTGGGCGTCGCCAAGCCGGACGTGTATCGCGAACAGGCACGGCAAAAAGCGATCGAGAACGCGACTCAACAGGCCGAATCCCTGGCCAAAGGCTTCCACGCCAAGCTGGGGCCGGTGTACAGCATTCGCTATCGGGTCGCCAACTACCAGCCGATGCCGGTGGCGCGGATGTATAAGGCGGCCGGTGCGGCGGCGGAAAGCGATGCGGCGCAGACCTATGAACAGCAAAGCATTCACTTCGACGATCAGGTGGATGTGGTGTTCGAGCTGCAGCGCAACGCCGCGCAGTAAGGGTGTGGTATTGAAGAAAAGGTTCGCTGTGGCGAACCTTTTTTCGTTTTAATCCTGGCGCAGCACCTGGTGACCGTGTTCCAGCAACGCATCGGTCACTTTACGCATCATGCGGCTTTCCGGCGCGAAGCGGTGCCAGTACAGCATGCGGCGCTGGTACAGCCCCGGCGTCAGGTCGATCAGTTCACCGGATTCCAGCTCCTTTTCGATCTGCAGATGCGGGATCATACAGCAGGTGGTGCCCTGGCGTGCCAGCTGCACGAAGGCTTCCGATGAGTTCACGATGTGGCAGGGCACGCTGCCCGGCGACAGATCGAAGTTCTGCTGCAGGAACGCCTGGTGCATGTCGTCGAGATGGTCGAAGGCCACCGCCGGTGCTTTCAGCAGCGCGGAACGGGTGACGCCGTTGGGGAAGTAGCGCTCGGCGAAGCCGCTGGAGGCCACGAACAGGTAGTCCAGCGCCCCCAGCCGATCCACCAGGCAGCTCGGCAGCGGCTGCGGCTGAATACTCACCGCCCCCACCACTTCACCGCGGCGCAATCGCTCCTGGGTACGGGTTTCATCTTCCACCTGCAGATTCAGACGAATGGGGGAGTCCGCCAGCACCGGTTTCAGCGCCGGCAGCAGCCAGGTCGCCAGACTGTCGGCGTTGACCGCCAGCGACAGCAGCAGCGGCGTATCGACGCCGGTGTCGTTGCCAAGCCACTCTTCTTCCAGCAGCTCCACCTGATGCAGCAACGCCAGCAGCTTTTGCCCTTGTTCGGTCGGGCGCGGCGGCACGGTACGGACCAATAGCGGCTGGCCGAACAGGTTTTCCAGCTGTTTGATGCGTTGGGATACCGCCGATTGCGTGATGCAGAGTTTTTGAGCGGCGCGCTCGAAGCCGCGCTCACGGATCACCGCGTCCAGCGCTTGCAGCGTACGATAGTCTGGGCGTTTCATCGGAAAGATATCCCTTAAATTAGAATGATACCGGCACTATGCCACATTTTGCGCGCGGCGCAGGTGGAAAAATCACGCCACCAACTCGCCGCAAAGCGGGTAAAAATGCGGGATGCGGTAAATAAGTGTGATCCTGCCGGCGTGAAAAACAGCGTTTTACCCTATAATACGCACACGTTTTCGTACAGAGGCAAGGGACATATTATGACGCAGGACGAACTGAAAAAAGCGGTAGGCTGGGCGGCACTGGAATACGTAACGCCGGGCACCATCGTCGGGGTTGGCACCGGCTCGACCGCTTCCCACTTTATTGACGCGCTGGGCTCCATCAAGCACCAGATTGAAGGCGCGGTGTCCAGCTCCGACGCCTCCACCGCCAAGCTGAAAAGCCTCGGCATCCACGTATTCGACAGCAATGAAGTGGACTCGCTCGATATCTACGTGGACGGCGCGGACGAAATCAATGGCCATATGCAGATGATCAAGGGCGGCGGCGCAGCGCTGACGCGCGAGAAGATCATCGCCGCCATCGCCAAGAAATTCATCTGCATCGTCGACGCCAGCAAACAGGTAGACGTGTTGGGCAAGTTCCCGCTGCCGGTGGAAGTGATCCCGATGGCGCGTTCTTACGTGGCGCGCGAGCTGGTGAAACTGGGCGGCCTGCCGGAGTATCGCCAAAACGTGGTGACCGACAACGGCAACGTGATCCTGGACGTGCATAACCTGAGCATCACCGACGCCATCGCGCTGGAGAACAAGATCAACGGCATCGCCGGCGTGGTGACCGTTGGGCTGTTCGCCAACCGCGGCGCGGACGTGGCGCTGGTCGGCACGTCGGAAGGCGTGAAAGTGGTCAAATAAGCCGCCATGGCCTGTGGCCCGGTCATGCCGGGCCGCAAAATTTCTTCGGTTAAAATATCTTTTCTGAAAAGCGGCAAATTTGGTGACTTATGTCACATTGTGAAAACTGACTCCCCAAAGCTTCTGCCGAAAACTTTCCCTATGGCATTTTCTGCCAGAAACCGCCAGGAACGCTGCGCCTTGTCCTGCCGGGCAGGCAATCGTTTGTATTGCCGCCCGCGTTATTTTTGTTATGTTGGATGGGAGCTGTGTCGCAACAGCCGCTTCTGAAGTCTGAACATAGGGTCGGGTAAATGGCAAAAGTATCATTGGAGAAAGACAGGATTAAATTCCTGTTGGTGGAAGGGGTTCATCAGAGCACGGTAGACAATCTGCGTGCCGCCGGTTATACCAACATCGAATACCACAAGGGTGCGTTAGACACCGAATCGCTGAAGGCCTCCATCCGCGATGCGCACTTCGTCGGCATCCGATCGCGCACGCATCTGACCGAAGAGGTCTTCGCCGCCGCAGAAAAGCTGGTGGCGGTGGGCTGCTTCTGTATCGGCACCAACCAGGTTGATCTGAACGCAGCGACCAAGCGCGGTATTCCGGTCTTCAACGCCCCGTTCTCCAATACCCGATCCGTGGCCGAAATGGTGCTGGGCGAGCTGTTGTTGATGCTGCGCGGCATTCCGGCCGCCAACGCCAAGGCGCACCGCGGCGTGTGGCACAAACTGGCCGTGGGCTCTTACGAGGCGCGCGGCAAAAAATTGGGCATCATCGGCTACGGTCATATCGGCACCCAGCTGGGCATTCTGGCCGAAGGGCTGGGCATGAAGGTGTTCTTCTACGACATCGAGAACAAGCTGCCGCTGGGTAATGCGCAACAGGTGCGTCATCTGTCCGATCTGCTCAATATGAGCGACGTGGTAACGCTGCACGTGCCGGAAACGCTGGCCACCAAGAATATGATGGGTGCAGAAGAGCTGGCGCTGATGAAACCGGGCGCCATTCTGATCAACGCCTCGCGCGGCACTGTGGTGGATATCCCCGCGCTGTGCGATGCGTTGGCCAGCAATCATCTGGCGGGGGCGGCGATCGACGTCTTCCCGGAAGAACCGGCGACCAACAGCGATCCGTTCAACTCGCCGCTGTGTGAGTTCGACAACGTGCTGCTGACGCCGCACATCGGCGGCTCAACTCAGGAAGCGCAAGAGAACATCGGCGACGAAGTGGCCGGCAAACTGGCGAAGTATTCCGACAACGGGTCGACGCTGTCGGCGGTCAACTTCCCGGAAGTGTCGCTGCCGGCGCATGGCCCGAACGCCAGCCGCCTGCTGCACATTCATGAAAACCGTCCGGGCGTGCTGACGCAGATTAACCAGATCTTCGCCGAAGAGGGGGTTAACATCGCCGCGCAGTACCTGCAAACCGGGCCGGAAATCGGCTACGTGGTGATCGATATCGAAGCGGAAACCGCGCGTGCCGACGCTGCGCTGCAGCGCATGAAGGCCATCGACGGCACCATTCGCGCCCGTCTGCTGTTCTGATTCGGCGGCATGCCGCAATGAAAGAAAAAGGCCGGATTGATTCCGGCCTTTTGCTATTTGGGCTCGCGCCACGCCCAGCTGCAGAGCGGGGTGAGGATCTCCGGCAGCGGGATATCCCAATGCTCGGTCGGCAGGCTTTCCACCTGTTGGCAATCATGGGCCAGGCCGATGGGATAGGGGCCATCGCTCTGCCAGTTTTGCAGGGTGCGATCGTAAAAGCCGCCGCCCATGCCCAGACGCTGGCCGGTATGATCGAACGCCACCAGCGGTGTCAACACCACGTCCAGCTCGCCCAGCGGCAGCACCTGGCGCACATCGAGGTGCGGCTCGAGAATATTGAAGCGGTTGCGCACCAGCGGCGTTTCCGGCGCATAGCGTAGGAACAGCAAGTGCCCCGGGCTGAACGGATGCAGCACCGGCAGGTAAACCCGTTTGCCGAGCGTCCACAAACGCTCGATTAGCGGCCCGGTATCGAGTTCGCCGTCAAACGACAGGAATACCGCGATGCTGTGCGCCGCCTGAATACGGCCGTGTGCGACGAGACGTTCGGTTATCTTTTCTGCGGCAAAGCGTTGCTGGCCCGGCGTAAGTTCGCGCCGACGTTGGCGAATGAGTTGACGAATGGCTTGGCGCTGCTGCGCGAATTGGGGTTGAAAAGGCATCGTATCAGGCTTGCTCAGTGTGGCGTTCAGCACACATAAACCGCTGAGAAGGGGAATCTCCGAGATGCCGTCGCAGGCTGTAACCCTTGAACCCATGGTTCAAGGTGAACGTGCCGTCGCAATCTTAAGGCTTCTCGGCGCACCGAGCGTGCTCACCGATCGCGGAGCAACACATTCTGTTTGTACTAAATATCGGCTCAGGGGACTGGCCCGCTGGCGAACATCTCAGAGAAATTTTGTACTCGTTGCTGAAAACTGTGATTTCAACAACTTAAGTTATTCGAATTGCACATCCTGACGTTCAGAGATGCGACCTTGTTCAAGCAGCGCTTGTTCAATGGTCTGCTGCAGCATCCGTATGCGTTGTTCCATATTGGACGCATAGTCACGGGTTTTCAACCGTTCTTGAGCAAGTTCGTGACAGACGTTCAATGCCGCGATGAAAACCAGTTGCTCAGTATTGGAGACTCTAGTGCGAACTTTTAGATCTTGCAACCGTTGGTTAAGATCGTCCGCCGCCATATTCAACGCATCTTGTTGTTCTGGCGGGCAATTGACTCTTAACGAGCGGCCAAAAATTTGAATATCTACCGGTTGTGCAGACATGCCACCTTCCTGCCTAAATTTCGCGCCAGCCTTGTCCGCCCTGGCCGGGCCGTCAAAGCGGGCGCCACTATATATACCTCGGTACCAAGATACAACCCCTTTTTCAGTACCTGGTTGTAATCTACTGCGGCAGACATCGCCAGTCAAAAAAGGGTTTCAAAATGCGTATTTACCGCACTTTCGTCACCCGCCGGCGCAGTGTGAGACCTGCCACATCACGATTATAACTAGCCACTGAGGTGTCGCGCTTATCTGGTATAGCGACGGACCTTGGTGGTAGCATACCACGAACTTATCCTGCCAACGATGACGAATGCGCATGTCTATACAGAATACATTTCCAAGTTACCAATCTTTGACCGTGGCCCTCAACCAACA
Organism: Serratia sp. YC16; assembly: GCF_009707615.1. NCBI lineage: Bacteria > Pseudomonadati > Pseudomonadota > Gammaproteobacteria > Enterobacterales > Yersiniaceae > Serratia > Serratia sp. YC16. The sequence continues at coordinate 33,400 of NZ_WLYN01000006.1, forward strand.
GTCGGTGGCGTTGACCGCGGCAGAAATGCACGGCCTGATCAGCGGCCTGCTGTGCGGCGGCAGCCGTGATGCCGGCTGGCAGGCGCTGGTGCACGATCTGACCAATGAAGGCGTCGCTTTCCCGCAGGCGCTCAGCCAACCGTTGCAGCAGCTGTATGAAGCGACGCGTGAAACGCTGGAAGACGACGAATTCCTGTTCCAACTGATGCTGCCCGAAGGGGAGATCGTCAGCGTGTTCGATCGCGCCGACGCGCTGGCCGGTTGGGTCAACCACTTCCTGCTCGGTTTGGGCATGATGCAGCCGAAGCTGGCCCAGGTGAAAGACGAGGTCGGTGAAGCGATCGACGATCTGCGTAACATCGCGCAGCTGGGCTACGACGAAGACGAAGATCAGGAAGAGTTGGAACAGTCGCTGGAAGAAGTGGCGGAGTATGTGCGGGTCGCCGCCATCATGTGCTACGGCGAATTCACTCGTCACAAGCCGACGGCGCCGGAAAATATCAAACCGACGCTGCACTAAACGTTCTATCGCCCCTCCGCCGGCGGTGCGGATGGCATGATTTCAGGAGAAGGTAATGACTCAGCAGGAATTCAACAACCGCCGTCAGGCGCTGTTGGCGAAAATGGCGCCGGCCAGCGCGGCGGTTATTTTCTCTGCGCCGGAAACGACGCGCAGTGCAGATTCAGACTATCCCTACCGGCAGAACAGCGACTTTTGGTACCTGACCGGCTTCAATGAGCCGGAAGCGGTGCTGGTGCTGATCAAAAGCGACGAAACCCACAACCACAGCGTGCTGTTCAACCGGGTGCGCGACCTGACGGCGGAAATCTGGTTTGGCCGCCGTCTGGGGCAAGACGCCGCGCCGGCGAAGCTGGGCGTGGATCGCGCGCTGCCGTTCGATGAAATCAATGACCAGCTGCACCTGCTGCTGAATGGCCTGGACGTGGTCTACCACGCGCAGGGCGAATACGCCTACGCCGATCAGATCCTGTTCGGCGCGCTGGACAAGCTGCGCAAGGGATTCCGCCAGAATCTGCAGGCGCCGGCCACCGTCACCGACTGGCGGCCGTGGCTGCACGACATGCGGCTGTTCAAATCGCCGGAGGAGCTGGCGGTGATGCGCCGCGCCGGCGAGATCAGCGCGTTGGCACATACCCGCGCGATGGAAAAATGCCGTCCGGGCATGTTCGAATACCAGTTGGAAGCGGAAATTCATCATGAATTCACCCGCCTAGGCGCCCGTTACCCGTCTTACAACACCATCGTCGGCAGCGGCGAAAACGGCTGCATCCTGCACTACACCGAGAACGAGAGCCAGATGCGCGACGGCGATCTGGTGTTGATCGATGCCGGCTGCGAGTATCAGGGGTACGCCGGCGACATTACCCGCACCTTCCCGGTCAACGGCAAGTTCAGCCGGCCGCAGCGCGCAGTGTACGACATCGTGCTGGCGTCGCTGCTGCGTGCGCTGGAGCTGTTCAAACCCGGCACCAGCATCCGCGAAGTCAATGACGAAGTGGTGCGCATCATGGTGGTCGGGCTGGTGGAGCTGGGCGTATTGAAAGGTGAAGTCGACCAGCTGATCGCCGAGCAGGCCCACCGTCAGTTCTTTATGCACGGGCTGAGCCACTGGCTGGGCCTGGACGTGCACGACGTCGGCCACTATGGCACGCCGAGCCGCGATCGGCTGCTGGAGCCGGGTATGGTGCTGACCGTGGAGCCGGGGCTGTATATCGCGCCGGATGCGGACGTGCCGGCGGAATACCGCGGCATCGGCATCCGTATCGAAGACGACATCGTGATCACCGCCGACGGCAATGAAAACCTGACCGCCACCGTGGTGAAAGACGCCGATGCCATCGAAGCGTTGATGGCGGCGGCAAGGTAACGGAATGAGCGTAATTATCGTTGGCGGCGGTATGGCGGGCGCGACGCTGGCGCTGGCCATTTCGTCGCTCACTCAGGGAAGAATGGCGGTGGATCTGGTCGAGGCGACTCGGCCGGACGACCGCAGCCACCCGGGCTTTGACGCTCGCGCCATCGCGCTGGCGCAGGGCACTTGCCAACAGTTGGCGCGCATCGGCGTTTGGCCGGCGCTGCGCGATTGCGCCACGCCGATCACTCAGGTGCACGTCAGCGATCGCGGCCACGCCGGGTTTGTGAATCTGCAGGCGCAGGATTATCAGGTCGATGCGCTCGGCCAGGTGATCGAACTGCACGACGCCGGGCAGCGGCTGTTCGCGCTGCTGGCGAAGGCGCCGGGCGTCACGCTGCACTGTCCCGCGCGGGTGGTGGACGTTATTCGCACCGCAGAGCGGGCGGAAGTGCTGCTGGATAATGGCCGACGCCTGGCCGGGCAGCTGCTGGTGGCGGCCGACGGCTCGCGCTCGGCGCTGGCGCAGGCCTGCAATATGCAGTGGCGGCAGGAGGACTATCCACAGTTCGCCACCATCGCCAACGTCACCACGGCGGAAGATCCGCAGGGGCGCGCCTTCGAGCGCTTTACCCGTTACGGGCCGCTGGCGCTGTTGCCGATGTCGCAGGGGCGCAGTTCGCTGGTGTGGTGCCATGCGCGCGAGGATCGCGCCCAGGTCGACGCCTGGGACGACGAGCGCTTTATCGCCGAGCTGCAACAGGCTTTCGGCTGGCGGCTGGGGCGTATCCTCAAGGCCGGCAAACGGCACAGTTACCCACTCGCTCTGCTGACTGCCGATCGCCATGTCAGCCACCGGCTGGCGTTGGTAGGCAACGCGGCGCAGACGCTGCACCCGATCGCCGGGCAGGGGTTCAACCTCGGCCTGCGCGATGTGATGTCGCTGGCGGAAACGCTGGCGGAAGCGGTGAACAGCGGAGAAGACGCCGGCGGTTATGCGTTGCTGAGCCGCTATCAGCAGCGGCGGCAACAAGATCAGCAGGCGACGATCGGCGTGACCGACGGCTTGATCCATCTGTTCGCCAACCGTTACGGCCCGCTGGTGGTTGGCCGCAATTTGGGGCTGATGGCGATGGAGCGTTTGCCCGCAGTGCGCGACGCCTTCGCCAAGCGTACGCTGGGCTGGGTGGAACGTTAAAGACATAGTCGGGCGCGTTGGCGCGCCCAAAGCGCGGCGCGTCAAGACGTCGCGCGTTATTTAAGGAAATCGAGCAGCATGCAATCATTTGACGTGATTATCGCCGGTGGCGGTATGGTGGGGCTGGCGTTGGCCTGCGGCCTGCAGGGCAGCGGGCTGCGCGTGGCGGTGCTGGAGCAGCGACAGCCGGAGATGGCGCCGCCGTCGGAACAGCCGGCCCTGCGCGTCTCCGCCATCAATGCCGCCAGCGAGCGTTTGCTGCAGCATATCGGCGTATGGGATGACATTCTCCAGCTGCGGGCCAGCGCCTACAACGCAATGGAAGTGTGGGATCGGGACAGCTTCGGCAAAATCGCCTTCCGCGGCGACGAATGCGGCTTCAGCCATCTCGGCCACATTATCGAAAACTCGGTGATCCAGCAGGCGCTGTGGAAGCGCGCCGAAAGCCTGTCGGACATCACGCTGATCACTCCGGCCGCGCTCAAGCAGGTGGCGTGGGGCGAGAACGACGCCTTCATCACGCTGGAGGATGGCCGCATGCTGACCGCCCGGCTGGTAATCGGCGCCGACGGCGCCCAGTCGTGGCTGCGTCAGCACGCCGATATCCCGCTGACCTTCTGGGACTATCGCCACCATGCGCTGGTGGCCACCATCCGCACCGAAGAGCCGCATCAGGCGACGGCGCGGCAAATTTTCCACGGCGACGGCATTCTGGCGTTCCTGCCGTTCAGCGATGCGCATTTGAGCTCCATCGTCTGGTCGGTCGCGCCGGAAGAGGCCGAACGCCTCAAGCAGCTGGAGCCGGAACAATTCAATCGCGAACTGGCGATGGCCTTCGATATGCGTTTGGGCGCCTGCAGCCTGGAAAGCGAACGGCTGGCGTTCCCGTTGACCGGCCGCTATGCGCGCAGCTTCGCCGCGCACCGCCTGGCGCTGGTGGGCGATGCGGCGCATACCGTGCATCCGCTGGCCGGGCAGGGGGTGAACCTGGGCTTTATGGACGCCGCCGAGCTGATTTCCGAACTGCGCCGCCTGCAGCGGCAGGGCAAGGATATCGGCCAGCACCTCTATCTGCGCCGCTATGAGCGCCGCCGTAAACATGGTGCGGCGGTGATGTTGGCCAGCATGCAGGGTTTCCGCGAACTGTTCGACGGCAACCATCCGGCCAAAAAGCTGCTGCGCGACGTGGGGCTGCGGCTGGCGGACAGCCTGCCGGGCGTCAAACCGAAGCTGGTGCGTCAGGCGATGGGCCTGAACGATCTGCCCGAGTGGCTTGCCTGAACACCCGCCTGCTGCGAGCCCACATCGGGCTCGCGCTTCTCGCCTTATGCCATCGTCTTTCCTTATATAACCCTTCATTTGAAATAATCTAATTTCAGCCGCTTTTTATCATTACTTTTTCTAATTCCATGTTCGGTTATCAAAAGTCAGGATCCCATGCCCGGCCGTCGGTTTGTTATATAAGTTCGGAGTTTTGCCGCTTTAATTGTTAATTTTGTGCCTTAAAGCGCATTTTTCCAGTGAAAAACTCTGCACACTAGCCCGGCATTTTACCGCCCCGGAACGGCGATGAGCCTATTTTAACTTATGGTTAATGTGGTCGTTCGGTGATAAGTTCGAGGGAAAGGTATCGTTTGCGTCACGGCGGTTGCACGCAGTTTCCGCCCGTCCCGGCGCAGCATTTGTGTTGAGCAGTCAGTGCGCCATGGCGATCGGGCCGCGAGCCAGGCTCCGCCGCATTGCGTGGCAGCACCCTAACTTCTAGCGACCGAGTGGAAAGAGGGAAAAGATGGCAAAGCAAACCCCACTGTACGACCAGCACGTGGCGTGCGGTGCGCGCATGGTAGACTTTCACGGCTGGATGATGCCGCTGCACTACGGCTCGCAGCTCGATGAGCACCACGCGGTGCGTCAGGATGCCGGCATGTTCGACGTGTCTCACATGACCATTGTGGATCTGCACGGCGCCCGCACCCGCGAGTTTCTGCGTTACCTGCTGGCGAACGACGTCGCCAAACTGACCCAACCCGGCAAAGCGCTGTATACCGGCATGCTGAATGCCTCCGGCGGCGTGATCGACGACCTGATCGTTTATTTCCTCACAGAAGACTATTTCCGCCTGGTGGTGAACTCCGCCACGCGCGACAAAGACCTGGCCTGGATCGAAGAGCACGCCGCGCCGTATGGCGTAGCGCTGACGGTGCGCGACGATCTGGCGCTGATCGCGGTGCAGGGCCCGCAGGCCAAAGAGCGCGCCGGCACCCTGTTTACCCCGGAACAAAAAAGCGCGGTCGAAGGCATGAAGCCGTTCTTCGGCGTGCAGGCCGGCGAGCTGTTCATCGCCACCACCGGTTACACCGGTGAGGCCGGCTATGAGATCGCGCTGCCGAAAGAACAGGCGGCGGATTTCTGGCAGAAATTGCTGGCCGCAGGCGTCAAGCCGGCCGGTCTGGGCGCGCGCGACACCCTGCGTCTGGAAGCGGGCATGAACCTTTACGGCCAAGAGATGGACGAAGGCGTTTCGCCGTTGGCCGCCAACATGGGCTGGACTATCGCCTGGCAGCCGGAAGATCGCCGTTTCATCGGCCGCGAAGCGCTGGAACAACAGCGCGATCAGGGCACCGAGCAACTGGTCGGCTTGATCATGACGGAAAAAGGCGTATTACGTAATGAGCTGCCGGTGCGTTTCACCGACGCGGCGGGGCAGACCCACGAAGGCGTGATCACCAGCGGCTCGTTCTCTCCGACCCTGGGCTTCAGCATCGCGCTGGCGCGCGTGCCCGCCGGCATCGGCGAGCAGGCCATCGTGCAGATCCGCAACCGTGAAATGCCGGTCAAAGTGACCAAGCCTGGTTTCGTTCGCGCCGGCAAGCCGCTGACAAATTGATTTTTATTGATTCTTCCCTAGGGATTTCGCGCTGCGGCTAGGCGGCAAGTGCGCGAGTCCTCGGGAGCTTACTGCGGTAAGTGACCGAGGTGAACGTACGCAGCCAACAACGCTGCAGTGTGAAAGACGACGGGAAATTATTTCTTCGAAGGAGTAACCGGCTATGAGCAATGTGCCAACAGAATTGAAATACGCATCCTCCCACGAGTGGGTTCGTTCAGAAGGTAACGGCGTTTACACCGTAGGCATCACCGAACACGCGCAGGAACTGCTGGGCGACATGGTGTTTGTCGACCTGCCGGAAGTGGGCCGCAAGGTCGCCGCCGGTGAAGATTGCGCCGTGGCGGAATCGGTTAAGGCGGCGTCGGACATCTACGCGCCAATCAGCGGCGAAATCGTGGCGGTGAACGCCGAGCTGGAAAGCTCCCCTGAGCTGGTGAACAGCGAACCTTACGGTGAAGGCTTCCTGTTCCAGATTAAAGCCTCAGACGAAGGCGAACTGGCGAACCTGCTGGACGCCGCGGCTTATCAGGCCTCGATCGACGAGTAATCGTGACCACGCCCCAGGCCCTTCCGGCCGGGGCGTTTTAGTTACCGCTCAAGCTATATCCCGTATCACGCAAGCATTCAGGAATTTGTAGCAATGACTCAGACACTCAGCCAACTCGAACACAGCGAAGCGTTCATCGAACGCCATATCGGCTCTTCTGCGGAACAACGCCAGGAGTTGCTGGCAGCGGTGGGCGCTCGCTCGCTCAGCGCGCTGATCCAACAGATCGTGCCGGCGGACATTCAGCTGCCGGGGCCGCCGCCGGTCGGCGACGCGGCGACCGAACATCAGGCGCTGGCTGAGCTGAAGGCGATCGCCTCGCAGAATCAGCGCTACAAATCCTATATCGGCATGGGCTACAGCGCCGTGCTGACGCCGCCGGTGATCCTGCGCAACATGCTGGAAAACCCGGGCTGGTACACCGCCTACACCCCTTATCAGCCGGAAGTGTCGCAGGGCCGTCTGGAAGCGCTACTGAACTTCCAGACCGTGACCCTCGATCTGACCGGTCTGGATCTGGCCTCCGCTTCGCTGCTGGATGAAGCCACCGCCGCCGCCGAAGCGATGGCCTTGGCCAAACGCGCCAGCAAGCTGAAAGACGCCAACCGCTTCTTCGTGGCTGACGACGTGCATCCGCAGACGCTGGACGTGGTGCGCACCCGCGCCGAAACCTTCGGCTTCGATGTCATCGTCGATAAAGCGGAAAAAGTGCTGGAGCTGGACGGCGTGTTCGGCGTGCTGCTGCAACAGGTGGGCACTACCGGTGAACTGCACGACTACAGCGCGCTGCTGGCTGAACTGAAATCGCGCAAAATCATCACCAGCGTGGCCGCCGACATCATGGCCCTGGTACTGCTGACCGCGCCGGGCAAGCAGGGCGCCGACGTGGTGTTCGGCTCCGCGCAACGCTTCGGCGTGCCGATGGGCTACGGCGGCCCACATGCCGCCTTCTTCGCCTGCCGCGACGAGTTCAAGCGCTCGATGCCGGGCCGCATCATCGGCGTTTCCCGCGATGCCGCCGGCAACACCGCGCTGCGCATGGCGATGCAGACCCGCGAGCAGCATATCCGCCGCGAGAAGGCCAACTCGAATATCTGTACCTCGCAGGTGCTGCTGGCCAACATCGCCAGCCTGTACGCGGTGTACCACGGCCCGCAAGGGCTGCAGCGCATCGCCGGGCGTATTCATCGCCTGACCGACATTCTGGCCGCCGGGCTGCAGAAGGCCGGCCTGACGCTGCGTCACAACACCTGGTTCGACACCCTGACCGTTGAAGTGAAAGACAAGGCGGCGGTGCTGGAACGCGCGCTGAGCTTCGGCATCAACCTGCGTACCGACATTCACGGCGCCGTGGGCATCACGCTGGATGAAGCCACCTCGCGTGAAGACGTGCAAACGCTGTTCGCACTGCTGGCCGGCGACAACCACGGTCTGGACATCGACGCGCTGGACGCGGCGGTGAGCAAAAACAGCCAATCGATCCCGGCCGCCATGCTGCGCCAGGAGCCGATCCTGACCCACCCGGTATTCAACCGCTATCACAGCGAAACCGAGATGATGCGTTACATGCATCGCTTGGAGCGTAAGGATCTGGCGCTGAACCAGGCGATGATCCCGCTGGGTTCTTGCACCATGAAATTGAACGCCGCGGCGGAAATGATCCCGATCACCTGGCCTGAATTCTCCGAACTGCACCCGTTCTGCCCGCCGGAGCAGGCCGCCGGTTACCAGCAGATGATCGGCCAACTGTCTCAGTGGCTGGTGCAACTGACCGGCTATGACGCGGTGTGCATGCAGCCGAACTCCGGCGCGCAGGGCGAATACGCCGGCCTGTTGGCGATCCGCCGCTACCACGAAAGCCGCAACGAAGCGGGCCGTCACGTCTGCCTGATCCCGAGCTCGGCGCACGGCACCAACCCGGCCTCCGCCCAGATGGCGGGCATGAGCGTGGTGGTGGTCGCCTGCGACAAGAACGGCAACATCGACCTGCACGATCTGCGCGTCAAGGCGGAGCAGGCGGGCGAAGAGCTCTCTTGCATCATGGTGACCTACCCGTCGACCCACGGCGTGTATGAAGAAACCATCCGCGAAGTGTGCCAGATCGTGCATCAGTTCGGCGGTCAGGTGTATCTGGACGGCGCCAACATGAACGCCCAGGTGGGCATCACCACGCCAGGCTACATCGGCGCGGACGTTTCGCACCTCAACCTGCATAAAACCTTCTGCATCCCGCACGGCGGCGGTGGCCCGGGCATGGGCCCGATCGGCGTGAAAGCGCACCTGGCCCCGTTCGTACCGGGCCACAGCGTCGTGCAGATCGACGGTGTGACCACCCAGCAGGGCGCGGTCTCCGCGGCGCCGTTCGGCAGCGCCTCCATCCTGCCGATCAGTTGGATGTACATCCGCATGATGGGCGCGGAAGGCCTGAAGCAGGCCAGCCAGATGGCGATCCTGAACGCCAACTACATCGCTACCCGTCTGAAAGACGCGTACCCGATTCTGTATACCGGCCGCGATCACCGCGTGGCGCACGAATGCATCCTCGACATTCGTCCGCTGAAGGAAGAGACCGGCATCAGCGAAATGGACATCGCCAAACGCCTGATCGACTTCGGCTTCCACGCGCCGACCATGTCGTTCCCGGTAGCGGGCACGCTGATGGTCGAGCCGACCGAGTCGGAAAGCAAAGTGGAGCTGGATCGCTTTATCGATGCGATGCTGGCGATCCGCAGCGAGATCGATCGCGTCGCCAAAGGCGAATGGCCGTTGGAAGACAACCCGCTGGTGAATGCGCCGCACGTGCAGGCGGAGCTGGTCAACGACTGGCAGCACCCGTACAGCCGCGAGCTGGCGGTGTTCCCGGTCGCCGGCGTGCGTGAGAACAAGTACTGGCCGAGCGTCAAACGTCTGGACGACGTGTACGGCGACCGTAACCTGTTCTGCTCTTGCGTGCCGATGAGCGACTACGAATAACACGTTCGGCAAAGTTTGTGCTTGAGGGACACCGCATCATGCGGTGTCCCTTTTTATTTTATTGCGGCCTATTCTTTTCTGTACGTTCCCACGATTTGAGGAGTCATCATGCAAGCGGCAATCGTAACAGCGTTGGGGCAAGCCCCGGTTTTCGGCACCTTTGAGGAGCCTCAGGCGCAAGCCGGCGAGGTGCCGATCGACGTGCTGGCGGCCGGTATCAAACAGCTGGATCGCGCCACCGTCGCCGGCACCCATTATTCCAGCCCGAAGCAATTGCCGATCGTGCCCGGCACCGACGGCGTGGGCCGTACGGCGGACGGACAACGGGTGTACTTCGCCTCTTTCCGCCGCCCTTACGGCGCAATGGCCGAGCGCAGCGTCGCGTCATGGACGGTGCCGGTGCCGGAGGCGGTGGACGACGCCACGGCGGCGGCGCTGATCAATCCGGCCTTCGCCGCATGGCTGCCGCTGCGCTGGCGAGCGGATCTGCAGCCTGGTGAAACGGTGCTGATCATCGGCGCTACCGGCACCTCGGGCAAACTGGCGGTTGCAGCGGCGCGTCAGGCGGGGGCCGGACGCATCGTTGCCGCCGGCCGCCGCCTGAGCGTGCTGGAGGCGTTGGGTGTGGACGCCACGGTGGATCTGAGCCTGCAGGGCGAAGCGTTGACGCAGGCCTTCGCTGCGGCGGCGGGGCCGAGCGGTTATCAGGTGATTGTCGATTACATCTGGGGCCCGGCGACGGAAGCACTGCTCGCGACGCTCAATAATCACGATCTGTCGTCTTATGTCGGCGGGCGCGGCATTCGTTTGGTCAACGTCGGTTCGATGGCGGCGCCGGACATCCGGCTGCCAGCGGCGGTGCTGCGCAGCAATCAGTTGCAGATCCTCGGCAGCGGCACCGGCAACTTCCCGCCGATCCCTGAGATGCAGCGCTACGCGACCGAGATTCTGGCGCTGGCGGCGACAGGGGCGCTCACTATCGAGACGCAGGAGCACGCGCTCGAGGAGATCGCTGAGGTGTGGGATCTGAACAAGAAAAGCGACGTGCGTTCGGTGATGCGCATCGCCCGCTAATCTTGAGGGCGGGCGGCCAGAACAACCGGCAGGAAAAAGCTGGCCAGAGCCGCCGCGCCCAGCAATACGCCGAACCACAACACTGCGCTGGCGCCCAGATTGGCCAGCACCAACCCGCCGCTGAGAGCGCCGCCGCCAATGCCGAGATTGAACGTGGTGACATAAAGGGCTGAGGCCGTTTCTGCGTTATTCGGCGCGAGTTCGAGTATCCACCCCTGTAGCCCGATAATCAGCGCAGAGATTGCGGCACCCCAAAGTGCCATATCCCACCAGACGAGTGTCGGCAGCGCCGAACTAAGCAGCATGAGCCCCATGCTAATGGCGATCCCGGCAGCGGCGGCCACCGCCAGCCGGAGCGGGCGCCGGCCGCACCATCCCGCCACTAGCGTGCCCGCTAGTCCGGCGCAGCCGAACACCAGCAGCAGCAGGCTGCTCCGGCTGACCGGCAGATGTGCCACGTCGGCAAGCAGCGGCAGAATATAGGTGTAGCCGCTGAAATGGCTGCTGACGATCAATAGCGTGGTCAGTGCCGCGGCATACAGCGCCCAATTTCGGTGCCCGGTACCGGCTATTTTGCCTGGCGGTGGCGTTTGCACGGACGGCAACCAGCGATATCCCAGCAACAGCGTCAGCAGCCCAAGCAGGCCAAACAGAGCGAATCCTTGTTGCCAACCCAACCATTGACCGATAAAAGCAGCCAGTGGAATGCCGCCTACGATGGCTGCGGCTATGCCGGCGAACGCCCAGGCCGTTGCGCGGGTTGGCGGCATCTGCGGTGCGATTTTCACCGCATAGGAGGCCAACAGCGCCCAAAATGCCCCATGGCCCAATGCGGCAAACGCGCGTAGCAGCGCCAATTGCCAGTAGTCATGCGCGAGGAACGCCAGGCCGTTGGATAGCGTGATGCCGAGCATCAGCATCAAAAACAACGCCCGCCGATCGAGGGAGCGCGTCAGCAGGGTAAATGGGATCGCGGTCAACACCACGATCCAGGCGTAGCCCGTTACCAACGCGCCAACCTGGGCATCTGATACCTGCAGATCGGCGGAGATCTGCCTCAGTAACCCGATCGGCAGATATTCGGTGGTCTGTGAAACAAAGGCGCCCAGCGTCAGTACCAACAATGCTCGCATCATTTCTCTTTTCCCCTAATCGCGCGTTGTTCCCACTGTAATGTGGGCAAGAACCAAAATAAGGCATGCGCAATTCGGGAAAAATAGTGTCTAATTCATTTCTTACATGACAAAAAAGTCATCATGGGGGCGTATGGAAAGTTTGAACGCCATGGCGCTGTTCGTTCAGGTCGCGACCGGCGGCAGTTTCGTCGCCGCAGCCAGACAGCGTGGCTTGTCAGCATCCGCCGTCAGCAAAAGCATTGCCCGGCTCGAAGCGAGCCTGCAGGTGCGCTTGCTGAATCGCAGCACCCGTAATGTGACGCTGACCGATGAAGGAATGCGTTTCCTTGAACGCAGTCAGAGCATTTTGGCGCAGGTGCAGGCGGCGGAAGACGAAATGGCGCAGAGCAGCGCGGCCCCGCAGGGAACGCTGCGCGTCAGCCTGCCGGCGGAAAGTAGCATGACGCCGTTGCTGGCCGCGTTTTTGCGTGAATATCCCGCCGTCAGGCTGGAGCTGGAGTTTACCGATCGCTTTGTCGATGTGATCGCTGAAGGTTTTGATCTGGTGATCCGCGCCGGTCAGCCGACCGATTCACGACTGGCAGCGCGCCGGCTGGCGCCGCTGCGTTCTTTGCTGGTGGCATCGCCCGACTATCTGCGGCGGGCGGGAACGCCGCGTCATCCCAACGATTTGTTTAGCCATGCATGCTTGCATTACCGCTCTTCCAATAGCGGCCGGCTTGAGGTGTGGCAACTGCGGGAGTTTGCCCCCATCGATTTTCCGCGCTTACCGGTCACCATGGTGTGCAACAACATCGAGGCGCGCATTTGCTTTGCCCGTGACGGGCTTGGCCTGGCCTGGCTTCCCGACTATTTCGTGCGGGCGGACATCGCCGCCGGCACGTTGATCAGCGTGTTGGACAATCATGCCGTGCGCGCCGAGGCGATGTGGTTGTTGTGGCCTTCCGGCCCCTATTTGCCGCCAAAAGTGCGCGTGCTGATCGATTACCTGAGCAGGCGTGCCGCCTGAAGCAAGTGCGCTAATCGATAGCGCAGACCAGGTGAATATCCTCCGGCTCGCGGGCGAACAGCTCGGCATCCGGGCGCTCGATGAGCCGGCAACCCTGCGCCAGGTAGAAGTCTACGGTGCTTTTGTTGGGGATGGAGGAGACGTACAGCCCGGCGGCCCCTTCTTGCTCGGCCTGCCTCAGGCAGAGCTGGAACAGCTGCTTGCCTAGCCCCTGGCCGCGTTGGTGCGCGCTAACGTAAAAGAACAGCAATTGGCGCAGATCCTGCTGCGGGCCGCGCGGCTCGGTGTCCAGCGCCGCCGCCGCTACGATCTCCTTGCCGTCGAACAGCGCGAAAAACGCGCCACCGCGATCGAAACATGCCTCGTGGATTGGCGTATAGGTTTCCCGATCGTGCGGATCCCAACCGCGTACATCATAGTAGTCCGGGTAGGGCTGCAGCTTGCCGTCTTGCAGGCGATACAGGGTGTCGATAATTTCACTGCGGTCGATATCCCATAGCCGGTCAAGTTGTTGCCGTTGCAGCAGTACAGGGGCGATCATGTTCGTGATTAACTCTCAATCTGTGGCCGGTAACTTTCCGGCAAATCGATGATAAAGCCGATGCCGCGATCATCGAGGCCCTCGGTGATGCGCAGCTGTGCGCCGATTTTGTCGGCCAGGTTGCGGGCGATGGCTAATCCCAGTCCGCTGCCGGTCTGCTGCGTGCCGGGCACGCGGTAAAAGCGTTCAAACAGGCGCGGAAGGTGCTCTTCGCTCACTCCGAGGCCGTTGTCGCGCAAAGTAATATAGCAGCCGAGCGGCGCCAGCGAGCGGATATTGGCTTCGATGCGGCTGCCGGGCGGCGCGTACTTGAGCGCGTTGTCCAGCAGATTGGTGAAGATGGCGATCAGCGCATGGCGATCGGTGCTCACCACCACGTCCTCACTGCCGTCGAGCGACAGTTCGACGTCTTTTTCCAACGCATAGGGAACGTGCTGCGCGATGCATTTGCCGATTTCGGCATAGATGTCCACCGCCTCAATTTTCAGCGGAAAATCTTCCGCCTCCAGCTTGGCCAGGTTGATCAGCTGGCGCGACAGCGATGCCGCGCGATCCAGCCCTTGCTGCATGTCGCCGATGATCTCCTGGCGTTCCTGCCGCTCCGAAACCTGAGTCAGCAGATGCAGCTGCGCCAGCACGGCGGCGATCGGCGTGCGCAGTTCGTGCGCCGCATCGGCCATAAAGCGTTTCTCGCGCTGGTTGGCGGCGTCGATGCGCGCCATCAGCTTATTGACCTCCACCACCACCGGCCGGATCTCCTGATACTGCTCGCTGACGTTGATCGGCGACAGGTTGCCCGGCTGGCGATCGGAAATGGTGCGGGCGATCTGGCGCAGCGGCCGCAGGCTGAAGTAGGCGGTAAACAGTAAGGTGATGATGATCGCCGCCAGAATGCCCAGCAGCGGTAGGGCGGTGCTCTCCGCCGGGTTGCCGAAAATGGTGGTACGGTTGTCGAAGGATTCGCCGACAATCACCCTAAACTGCTGCTTATCGCTCCAGCTACCGGCGATATGCCATTCCACGTTGGCGTAGCTGATGGTGCCGGTCAGCACCGTCGGAGGCAGATTCAGCGGTTGTTCCTGCCGGGGCGAGGCGTAAATAAGCCGATTGTCACGATCGTAAACCAAAAATAACGGGCGATAGTCTAGTTCTTCCACGGCGCCGTTTTTAATCGATTCGATATACATCTCCTCGATATCTTTGATGATGTCGATATAACGGGGATCGGCAATGTCGGTTTTGTCGAGAATATTAGCGATGCCGAGTGCGACAAGGCGCTGCTGATTATCCAAATACTTTTCTGCATCAGGGTAATAGAAGTATTTCACCCAGCCGATTAATACTCCCCACAGCAGCAATATAGCCATAACCTGAAAAACAATGGTGCGCATAAAGAAGGATTTGAAACTGATCATCCCGTTACTCTTTTTTCAGCAAATAGCCAATGCCGCGTACGGTAATGATTCTTTCTTTACCGATCTTGCGGCGTAAATTATGCATATGCACTTCCAGCGAGTTGCTTTCCACGCTGTCACCGTGGCCGAACAGCCGCTGTTCCAACACCGCTTTGCGCACCACGGTGCCGGCGCAGCGCATCAGCTCGTGCAGCAGGTGGTATTCTTTTTTCGACAGCATCAGCAGTTCGTTATCCAGCGTCACCTGATGGTTGACCGGATCGAGATACAGCGTGCCGAGGCTCCAGGTTTGCGAAGCGAAGCCGGCCATGCGCCGGTTGACCGCCTTGACGCGCGAGATGAGCTCGGGCAGTGCAAAGGGTTTGGCCAGAAAGTCGTCCGCGCCGGAATCTAGGCTGTTCACCAGGCTTTCGATGCGGTCACGGGCGGTCAGGATGATGATCGGGATATTTTGCCCGGCGGCGCGCCAGGCGATCAGTTTCTGCAGACCGTCGCCGTCCGGCAGCGTGAGATCCAACAGCATCAAGTCGAACCCGCCGGGTGAAAGTTTATTTTCCGCGTCCGCGAGCAGGCGCACCCAGCACAAATTAAAGCCGGTTAGCTCCAATGCGCGGCACAGCGCCTTGCCTAATTGCAGGTCGTCTTCCACCAACAGTATGTTCACGTTTATTCCGCTGAGATCCTTGAGTCGCGATTATCTAACTATAACCCTGACGGGAAGACAACGGGGAAACCCGCTTTGCCTGCGCGTTCTTAAGCAAACCTTAATCTGGCTTTAATCTCGCGTTAAGGGAGCGCGAGGGAATTTCAGTTATTTTTGTCGCCATTCGATATCACCACAGAGAGGGCGACAATGCGCACTGACGGTTACCCGAGCGCGGGCGCTTCGCGGCGGCTGATGGATTCAGGCTTGGCGATGCTGCTCATTCTGTTGATGCTGTCGTTTCGCGGTGATGTGCACAGCCCTGCCCACAAAGGCCTGCATGCTTCCGCTTTGCAGCGGGGCCATCAGGTGGCGGTAACGGACGCCTCCGGCTGCGCGAAATACCGGATTAAAAAGCTGCTGCGCCGCCTGGCTCAGCTCTGAAGCGTTTTCTAGAGCGCCGCTCTATACTCTGACTGGCAAACGGGGTCTGTGTGCAGGCCGTTATTTTTATATCGCCAACCAGAGAAAAAAATACGATGACGAAAGTGGCATTGGTGACTGGCGCAAGCCGGGGAATTGGCCGCGCGACCGCCTTGTTGTTGGCCCGGCAGGGCTATGCGGTGGGCGTGAATTACCTGCGCGACGAAAGTGCGGCGCGGCAGGTGGTGGCGGAGATCGAGGCGCAGGGCGGCAAGGCGCTGGCATTGCAGGCCGACGTGGCCGACGAAGCGCAGGTGATGGCGATGTTCGACGCACTGGATGCCGGGCTGGGCACGCTCAGCGCGCTGGTCAACAACGCCGGCATTCTGTTCCAGCAGGCGAACATTGAACAGCTGACCGCCGAGCGCATCAATCAGGTGCTGAGCACCAACGTTACCGGTTACTTCCTGTGTTGCCGCGAGGCGGTGAAGCGCATGGCATTGCGCCATGGCGGGCAGGGCGGCGCCATCGTCAACGTTTCCTCCGCGGCGTCCCGACTGGGGGCGGCGGGAGAGTATGTCGACTACGCCGCCTCGAAAGGCGCCGTCGATACGCTGACCATCGGGTTATCGCGGGAAGTGGCGGCGCAGGGCATTCGCGTCAACGGCGTGCGGCCCGGTTTCATCTATACCGAGATGCACGCCAGCGGCGGCGAGCCCGGCCGGGTGGATCGCGTGAAGGACAGTTTGCCGATGCAGCGCGGCGGCCATCCGCAGGAAGTAGCGGAGGCGATCGCCTGGTTGCTGTCCGACGCCGCGTCTTACGTGACCGGCACTTTTATCGAGGCTGCAGGCGGGCGTTGAATGCATGAGGGGGGGTTGACATCCCGTCGTGCGGAGTGTATTTTGATTAAATAATAATCAAAATGTAGTTACAAAAATGTATTTTTATTTTGAATGGAATCAGAATAAAAATCACAGTAACCAACGCAAACACCGTGTCAGTTTTGAGATTGCGCAACGGGTTTTTCTGGATCCCAACCATTTGGCTGTGCTGGAAAGGATCGAGGGCGGAGAAGAACGCTGGCAAACGCTCGGTATGGTCGGCTCCTGTTTGTTGCTGCTGGTGGCGCATACGACGATCGAAACGGATGTCGAAGGCGATACAGTAGAGATCGTGCGTATCATTTCAGCACGCAAGGCCGATGCCAAAGAGAGGGGAAGATATGAAGCGCAAAAATTCCGCCAAAAATCTGGCCCATAGCGTACTCCCTCCGTTGACGGAGGAGCAGAAAGCGCAACTTGCTTCGTTGAGTGCGCTGCCGGATGAGGAGATCGATTATGCCGATGCCCCGGCCCTGGATGAGGAAACGTGGCAGACTGCGGTGCAGGGGCGTTTTTATAAACCGATGAAAGTATCGAAAACCATCCGCATCGATGCGGATGTGCTGGCCTGGCTTCAGCGGCCAGGCAAAGGCTATCAGAAACGCCTGAATGCCGTTCTGCGTGAAGCGATGTTGAAAGAGCATGAGCACGAGGAATAATGTGTGTCAGGCGGCTAACAATCCGGTGAGGCTCTCGCCGGATTTTTTTTGCCGTTTTTTCAGGTCATGCCTCTCAACCTCGACTGTCTATTGGCGGCGCTCGGTCAAAACCACAAAAACGGTCATTAACGGTCATGTTGCGGAACGTGGAATTGTGACCGTTTACCGTTTCTCTGCTGTGCGCCTCAGGCATTTGTTCATCATAACTGTCTGTTACTCCACACTTTCGTAATTATTCATTTCAATTCCTTCCCGATTTTTTTGACAACTATCACAACGCCATCGTTGACCGATCGCGGGGCGAGGCGCTTTGCGTCTGTGCGCAAAACGCGGCGCAGCAAATCGATATCGTAATCATCGTTGTGGAGGAGAAAAGAAACATGCTGCCTGTAGAACGTCATCGCTTTATCACCGAAGTCTTGAGCCAGCGCGGCCGCGTGATGGTGCAGGAGGTGGCGCAGCTGTGCCACATCTCTATCGAGACGGCGCGGCGTGATCTGGCCCTGCTTGAACGGCGCGGCCTGCTGCTGCGCAGCCACGGCGGCGCGGTGTTCGTCGAGCCGCCGGCGGTGGAAAAAACCTATGTGCCCGCCGAGATTGACCAGGGCGAATCGTTCCGCCAACGCAGCAACGAAGCGCCGGAGCAGAAGACGCGCATCGCCAAACGCGCGCTGGAATTTATCGCGCCGGGGGATTGCCTGCTGCTGGACAGCAGCTCCACCAGCTGGTTTTTGGCGCGCCAGCTGCCGGATATCTCACTGGTGGTGCTGACCAACTCGCTGCACATCATCCAGACGCTGGCCTGCAAAGCCAACGTGCGCACCATCGGCCTGGGGGGCGAGTATTCCGCCAAGTACGAGGATTTTATCGGCGTGCTGGCGGAGCAGATGCTGAAAGAGTTCGTGATCAACAAGCTGTTCTTCTCCTGCCACGGCATCTGCCAGGACGGCGGCATCCGCGAGAGCAATGAGCACCATGCGCGGCTGAAGCAGCAGATGCTGTTGGCGTCGGAGCGCAAGTTCCTGCTGGTGGACAGCAACAAGTTCGGCCGCCGCTCGTTCGCGCGCATCTGCCACTACCGGGAGATAGATACCTTAATCACCGATCGGCTCAGCGACGACGAGTTTCGCCAGGAACTGGCCTGGAACAACGTCGACGTGATCGAAGTTTCACCCGCCGCGAAAAGGGCGGCGCGATAACAACAACGAAAACCCTTTATTACAGCCAACACTTGTGGAGAGAGAACAATGAAAAAATCCGTACTGGTCGGTCTGTTTGCCTCGCTGCTGCTGTCGCTATCCGCGCAGGCGGCGGACAAGCTGAAAATGGGCGTGGTGGTGAAAATCGGCGGCATTCCCTGGTTCAACGCCATGGAGGCCGGTATCAAAAGCGAGAGCGCCAAACGCGGCATCGACGCCTGGATGGTTGGACCGACGGCGGCGGATCCGGCGCTGCAGGTGCGTGCCATCGAAGATCTGATCGCGCAGAAGGTGGACATTATCGGCGTGGTACCGAATGACGCCCGGGTGCTGGAACCGGTGCTCAAGCGCGCGCAGGAGGCGGGCATCAAGGTGATCGTGCACGAGTCCCCCGGCCAGAAGTACGCCGATTGGGATTTTGAGTTGGTGGATGCCTCGCAGCATGGGGTCAACCACATGAAAGCGTTGGCCGCCTGCATGAAAGAGCAGGGTAAGTATGCGGTGTATGTCGGCAGCCTGACGGTGCCGCTGCACA
The DNA here is from genome assembly GCF_009707615.1 of Serratia sp. YC16. Lineage (NCBI taxonomy): Bacteria > Pseudomonadati > Pseudomonadota > Gammaproteobacteria > Enterobacterales > Yersiniaceae > Serratia > Serratia sp. YC16. The sequence goes on from NZ_WLYN01000006.1 coordinate 52,400, forward strand.
TAACCTGGTCGGACTCGGCCATCAACTACCAGAAGCAACACTACCCGAACATGCAACTGGTGGGCGACAAGTTTGGCGTGGGGGAATCGCTGGATGACAGCGTGCGCACCACCAACGACCTGATGGCTAAATATCCCGATCTGAAAGGCGTGCTGGCGTTCGGTTCGCAGGGGCCGATCGGCGCCGGGCGCGCAGTGCTCAACCGCGGCAAAAGCAACGATATCTGCGTCATCGGGCCGTTCAGCCCGGGCCAGGGCGCTTCGCTGGTCAATCGCGGCGCCATCAAGGGCGGTTACATCTGGAATCCGATGGTGGCCGGCGAAGTGTTCGTGCGCATCGCCGATATGATGCACAAGGGGGAGAAGATCACCGACGGCATGACCATTGAAGGCATGGGCAAGGTGCAGGTGGATGCGCAGCAGCACACCATTCTCGGCAACGCCACCGAAAGCCTGGATAAGCAAAACCTGCCGAAACTGGTGAAGATGGGGCTGTGATCATGGCGATTTCCGGCAATACGGCAACGCAGGGCGCGCCGCTGATCGCGCTGCAACAGCTGTCGATGACCTTTGGCGGGCAGCGTGCGCTGAACGAGATTTCACTGACGTTGATGCCGGGAGAAGTGCACTGCCTGGCCGGCACCAACGGCTGTGGCAAGAGCACGCTGATCAAGGCGATCGCCGGCGTCTATCAACCGGACGACGGCAGCCGCATCATCATCGATGGGCAAACCTTCGGCCGGCTGTCGCCGGATCAGGCGCGCGCTTTCGGCATTCAGGTGATTTACCAGGATCTGTCGCTGTTTCCCAATCTGACGGTGGCGGAAAACATCGCCTTCGAACACAACCTGCGCGGGTTGCTGGGTTGGCACCGCCCGGCACGGCTGCGGCGCGCCGCCGAGCGCCAGCTGCAATCGCTGAGTTTCAATCTGGATCTCGACAAACGGGTGGCGGAGCTGCCGATCGCGCAGCGCCAGCAGGTGGCGATCTGCCGTGCGCTGGTGGCGGAGGCGCGGCTGGTGATCATGGACGAACCGACCGCTTCGCTGACCCGCACCGAAGTTAACCAACTGCTGCGCACGGTGGACTATCTGAAAGCGCAGGGCATCTGCGTGGTGTTCGTCAGCCACCGGCTGGACGAGGTGCTGGAGATCTCGGATCGCGTCACGGTGATCCGCGACGGCAACAAAGTCGGCACCTGGCCGGCGGCGGAGATCACCGGCGATCGTCTGACCGAGCTGATGACCGGTCTGAAGCTGGATTATCGCCTGAAAGCGCCCAGCCTGAATAAGGATCGGGTGATGCTGGAGGCGGATCGCCTGAGCCGCGCCGGCCAGTATCAGGACGTGTGCTTCCGGCTGCATCAGGGGGAGGTGCTCGGTCTGTGCGGGCTGCTCGGCTCCGGGCGCACCGAGCTGGCGCTGAGCCTGTTCGGCATGACCCGGCCGGACAGCGGCAAACTCTACCTCGACAGCAAACCGGTGCGCTTTCGCGGCCATAAGGACGCGATCAAGGCCGGCATCGGTTACGTTTCGGAGGATCGCCTGACGCTGGGGCTGGTGCAGCAACAGTCGGTGGCGGACAACGCGGTGCTGACCATTCTCGATAAGCTGCGCGGGCGTTTTCGCCTGATCGACGACTACCGCAAGAATCGCATCGTGGCGGAGTGGATCGCCAAACTCGGCGTGCGGGTAGCGGATCCGGATCAGGCGGTCTCGACGTTGTCCGGCGGCAATCAGCAAAAGATCGTGCTGGCCAAGTGGGTGCTGACCCAGCCGCGGATCCTGATCCTCGATTCGCCGACCGTCGGCGTCGACGTCGGCGCGAAGGCCAGCATCTACCAACTGATCCATCTGCTGGCGCAGGAGGGGATCGCGATTCTGCTGATCTCCGACGAGGTGCCGGAGGTGTATTACAACTGCGATCGGGTGCTGCACTTCAGCGGCGGCAGCGTGATCGGCGAGTACCTGCCGGGGCAGGTGAGCCAGCAACGGCTGGCGGAGGCGATCAATGCGTAGATTCAGCCTGAAACCGCGCGGCAACGAAGGCTACCTGGCCTGGGTGCTGCTGCTGACGATCATCGTCTTTTCGCTGCTCAGCGACCAGTTTTTGACGGTGCAGAACCTGCTCGATCTCAGCGAAAGCTACGCGGTGAGCGGCATTTTCGCCCTCGGCCTGTTCGTGGTGCTGGTGACCGGCGGTATCGATATCTCCTTCGCCGCGGTGGCCTCGGTGGTGCAGTACCTGATCGCCACGCTGGCCATCCACTACGGGCTGGCCAGCCCGACGGGCAGCATCCTGCTGGCGTTGGCGATTGGCGCCGCGCTGGGCATGGTCAACGCGCTGTTGATCTACTGCCTGCGCATCGTCTCGATCATCGTCACCATCAGCATGCAGGCGCTGTTGTTCGGCATGCTGATGTGGCTGACCAACGGCCGCAGCCTGTACGCGCTGCCGGACTGGTGGACGCTGCCGCGCAGCGTGCTGCCGTTCCAACTGGGCGAGCAAAGCTATCAGCTCGGCTTGCCGACGCTGGTGATGCTGGCTGTGGCGCTGCTGACCTGGCTGCTGCTGAACAAGACCCACCTCGGGCGCCAGCTGTTCGCCGTCGGTGGCGATGCGGAATCGGCGCGGCGCATCGGCATCCGCGTCGGCCTGCTGCACCTGTTCGCCTATGGCTATTTGGGCGCGATGGCGGCGATCGGCGGCCTGGTGCAGGTGTACCGCATGGGGGAAGTGGTGCCCAACGCGCTGGTGGGCGGCGAGCTGGACGTGCTGGCGGCGGCGGTGTTGGGCGGCGCCAGCCTGAACGGCGGCAAGGGCAGCGTGGTCGGCACGCTGATGGGCGTGTTCCTGATCGGCGTGCTGAAAAACGGCCTCAACCTGATCGGCGTGTCCAGCTATTTCATGAACGTGGCGATCGGTCTGGTGATCGTCGCGGCGATCACCGTCACCCACTACAAGAAACGCAAAGAAACCGACGTCGGTTTCGCCTGAGGAGCGCCTGATGGGCAATAACCTGAAATTTCGTCCGGACGGCGCCGCCGTCGGTCTGATGGCATTGCTGCTGGCGGTGGTGCTGGCCTTCAGCCTGCTGATGCCGGGGCGCTTCTTCAGCGGCGCCACCTTCACCAGCGTGGCGTTCCAGCTGCCGGAACTGGGCCTGCTGACTCTGGCGATGTTCATTCCGATTCTCAGCGGCGGTCTGAACCTGTGCATTATCGCCTGCGCCAACCTGACCAGCCTGCTGATGGCCTGGCTGTTTATCCGCTATCTGCCGGCGGACGCCGGGCTGGGGATGCAGGCGCTGTGGCTGGCGTTGGCGATGGTGGCGGCGATGCTGCTGGCCGGGCTTATCGGCGCGGCGACCGGCGCGCTGGTGGCCTACGTCGGCGCGCATCCGATTCTGGTGACGCTGGCCACCATGACCACGGTCAACGGCATCGGCATTTACCTGACGCGCGGTGCGGCGCTGAGCGGCATGCCGGAGATCGTGCGGTTTATCGGCGCCGAGAGCGTGCTGGGCGTGCCGGTGCCGCTCTTGATCTTCCTGACGGTCGCCGCGCTGCTGGCGCTGTTTTTGCAGAAAACCCGGCTCGGCAAGTGTATCTACATGAGCGGCAGCAACATCAACGCTACCCACTTCAGCGGCGTGAATACCCACCGGGTGCTGATCGCCATTTACACCCTCTCCAGCCTGCTGTGCGTGATCGCCGGGCTGGTGATGATGGCGCGCTTCAACTCGGCGCGCATGGGCTACGGCGACTCTTACCTGCTGCTGACGGTGCTGGCGATCATTCTGGGGGGCACCGATCCGTTCGGCGGCTTCGGCCGGGTCAGCGGCGTGGTGTTGGCGCTGGTGGTGCTGCAGGTGATCGCCACCGGTTTGAACCTGATGAACGTCAGCCCGCACTTCAGTCTGGCGATGTGGGGCGCGGTGCTGATCGCGGTGCTGGCGCTGAAGTTTTTCCGCCATCGCTATCGGCAGCGGCGGGCGATGCGCCGCAGCGCGGCACAGGCCAGAACCGCGGCGGGCCACTGATCTTTTTTCCCTTTTGCGCAGGATAACGCTAATGAAATACCAGATTTCACCTTCACTGATGTGCATGAACCTGATGGATATTCGGCAGCAATTGGCGGTGCTGAACCGCCGCGCCGATATGTTGCACATCGACATCATGGACGGGCACTACGTTAAAAACATCACGCTGTCGCCGTTCTTTATCGAACAGATCCGGCCGCACACCTCGTTGCTGCTGGACGTGCATCTGATGGTGGAGAACCCGACCGATTTTATCGACCCTATCGCCCGCGCCGGCGCGGATTTTATCTGTCCGCACGCCGAAACCATCAACCGCGACGCGTTCCGGGTAATTAACCAAATCCGCGCGCTGGGCAAAAAAGTGGGGGTGGTGCTGAACCCGGCCACGCCGGTGGAGTTTATCCGCCACTATATTCATCTGCTGGATAAAGTCACCGTGATGACCGTCGATCCGGGCTATGCCGGGCAACCGTTCATTCCTGAAATGCTGGAAAAGATCCGCCAATTGCGCGATCTGAAACGCCAACAGGATCTGAACTATCTGATCGAAATAGATGGATCCTGCAACCAGCGCACCTACCGCGATCTGATGGGCGCCGGTGCGGAAGTGTTGATCGTCGGCAGTTCCGGGCTGTTCAACCTCGATCCGGATCTGGAAACGGCGTGGGAAAAGATGCTGGATCAGATGCGGCAAGCGGCCTGAGGCGGGGGATATGATGCGGCATTTTCTTGGCGTTGACGTCGGCGGCACCAATACCCGCCTGCTGTTGATGGATGATGAAGGCGAGTTCAGCGGTTACCGCAAGATAGCGACCGCCGATTGGGCACAGCGGGCCGATCCGCTGGCGGCGTTGGGCGATCTTATCGCCCGGCATTGCGAGGATCGTCAGGTGGTGCAGGTGATGCTGGGGCTGCCGGGGATCCTCAGCCGCGATCGTTCTCGGGTGTTGTCGTTGCCGTTTATCCCGGCGCTGGATGCCCAGCCGGTGGCGGCGTTATTGAGCGAACGGCTGGCGCTGCCGGTGCGAATGGACAAGGACGTCAACCACCTGTTGTGGTGGGATCTGCAGCAGCTGCCGGCGCTGCCGCAGGTGGCAGTGGGGCTGTATCTGGGCACCGGCATGGGCAACAGCCTGTGGCTGAACGGTGATTTTTACCACGGGGCGCACGGCGCCGCCGGCGAGCTGGGGCACATTCCCTGGCCAGGCCATCAGGGTGAATGCCCGTGCGGCAAACGAGGCTGCGTCGAGAGCCTGACCTCCGGCCACTGGCTGACCGGCTGGGCGCGCGCCAACGCGCCGCAAACGCCGTTCGAGCGGCTGTTCGAATGCCACGGCGATCATCCGGATCTGCGCCGCTTCGTCGATCGATTGGCGCAGACCATCGCCATCGAAATGAACGTGCTCGATCCGGAGCGGCTGATCCTGGGCGGCGGCGTGATCGCCATGAGCGGTTTTCCGTTGGCGCAGCTGGAGCAAGAGATCCGCCGCCATTTGCGCGGGCCGCAGCCGGCACAGGGGCTGACGATCTCCGTCAGCCGCCTCAGCGATGAAACCGGCAGCAAAGGCGCCTGTCTGGCCGCCCGGCGCCACCTCCAATTGAGCAGGGAGTATCAGCAATGAAAGGCAAAGTTTGCGTGTTCGGTTCGTTCAACCTGGATATCGTCGCCGGCATGGCGCGCTTTCCGCAGCCCGGCGAGTCGCTGATTGCCCGCAACAGCATGATGGGGGCGGGCGGCAAGGGCGCCAATCAGGCCACCGCCGCGCTGCGCGCCGGGGCGCGGGTGCATTATATCGGCAAGGTGGGGCGCGACGACTTCGGCGCCTTCGCCCGGCGTCATCTCGCCGCCGCCGGCTTCGATGCGGTGACGCTGTTCTCGACCGGCGATTGCCCGACCGGCAATGCGCTTATCTACGTTGCCGGCGAGGATGCGGAGAACATGATCGCCGTCGATCCCGGCGCCAATCTGACGGTCAGCGACGATGAGGTGCGCCAGTGCCGGCCGGCGATCGCCGCGGCGGATATTCTGCTGACCCAGCTGGAGAACAACCTGCCGGCGATCGAGCAGGTGATCGCTATCGCCCGTGAGGCGCGGACGTTCATCATTCTCAACCCGGCGCCGTTTCAGCCGGTGCCGGACAGCCTGCTGGCGCAGGTCGATCTGCTGACGCCCAACGCCACCGAATGCACGTTGCTGACCGGCGTGCCGGTGCGGGATGAGGCTTCAGCGCGGCAGGCGGCGCAGGTGCTGCACGCCAAGGGCATTCGCTTGCTGATCGTGACGCTGGGCACGCAGGGGGCGTTGTTCTCGGACGGGGAGCGCAGCGAGCTGATCCCGGCGTTTCCGGCACAGCCGAAAGACACTACCGGCGCGGGCGATGCGTTTAACGGCGCCCTGGCGGCGCAGTTGGCGAATCAGGTGCCGTTAGCCGAGGCGGTGCGCTTCGCCGCCGCCTATGCGGCGGTCTGCGTGGAGCGAGCGGGAGCGGCGGTGTCGATGCCGAGCTATGACGAGGCGCTGGCGCGCCAACGGGCGTGCGCGTGACGGCGACGGGCTGCGGCGCAGAGGCGGCAGCCCGGTCCCCTTACTTCAACCAGCCTTTACGCTGCGCATCCCGCAGATGTTGCTCCATGTGGTGCCACAGCTCGGGGTGCACGTCAGCGATCGATGCATTGCGCGCCAGCACCTGCTCCAGGCTGATGCCGTTTTCTACCCAGCTCTGGCCTTCGTTGTGCAGGTTCATCAGCATCGGCATGGTGCGATCCAGCAGTAAGGCAAAGCGTGCATCGGCGCTTTCGCCGTCTTCATATTCCTGCCATAAAGCGGTGAAATACTCGCGCTGAGCCTCCGGCAACATGCCGAACAGACGGCGCGCCGCCGCCACTTCCTGATCGTGGATCGCCGCGCGGGCCGCCAGATCGTAGACCAGCACGTCGCCGGCGTCGATTTCCACGATGTCATGCAGCAGCGCCATCTGGATCACGCGCTGAATGTCTACGTCATTACCGGCGTAGGGTGCCAGACTCATGGCGGCGATGGCGAAATGCCAGCTGTGTTCGGCGGAGTTTTCCTGGCGCTGGGTGCCCAGTACCTTGGTGCGGCGTTGTACGCCTTTCAACTTATCGATTTCCATCAGGAACTGGATGACCTGGGTCATTGAACCGAAATCTAACGCGGGTACAGCGGATGACATGGTGTAAACCTCAAGGTGGGTGGGTTGAAGCCTGACGATTGTAGACCAGCGGGCGGGGGATTTCGATGGTTACACGCGTTCACATTTTTATTTTAGCGTACACGTGTACACTGGAATTATTCTCAGTTAAGCTGCTTTGCGTTAATTTCGCACAAAGCAGGGCATTTTGAGGGGTTGCGCGTTATGGGGAAAACGGACGTAGTGAAAACCGGGGCCGATAAAATCGTCGCCGCGGCTTATCCGTGGGCGGAAGAGATCGCCAACAGCATCAGCCACGGCATCGGGCTGGTGTTCGGTATTGTCGGCCTGGTGTTGCTGCTGGTGCAGGCGGTGAATACCGGCGCCGATGCGACGGCCATCACCAGTTATAGCCTGTATGGCGGCAGCATGATCCTGCTGTTTCTCGCTTCTACGCTGTACCATGCGATTCCGCATCAAAAGGCCAAGCATTGGCTGAAAAAATTTGACCACTGCGCCATTTATCTCCTGATTGCCGGCACTTACACCCCGTTCTTGCTGGTAGGGCTGGATTCGCCGCTGGCGAAGGGCTTGATGGCGGTAATCTGGGGGTTGGCGCTGCTCGGCGTACTGTTCAAGCTGGCCTTCGCCCACCGTTTTGAAGCCCTGTCGCTGGTGACCTACCTGACGATGGGCTGGCTGTCGCTGATCGTGATTTATCAGCTGGTTACGCGGCTGGAGGCCGGCGGCGTCACGCTGCTGGCGATCGGCGGGGTGGTCTATACCCTGGGCGTGATTTTCTACGCTTCCAAGCGCATTCGCTTTGGCCACGCCATCTGGCACGCCTTCGTGCTCGGCGGCAGCGCCTGCCATTTCATGGCGATCTACCTGTACGTCTAAGCGTTGCCGCTACGTCTGAATGCGTATTGCACTGGCGCCTCTTTTGTTTTAAAAAAGAGGCGCTTGCTTCTTTCGGGTATCCAGCAAGCCCGTTCCTTCATTTCTGAGCCCGCATACCGTTTCTCTCACCTCTGTTCAGGACTCACTAAGATGATCGTTCGCTTATCCAAAGCGCTGCTGGTCTGCGCTATCGCCTTGTTCGCTTCGCTGGTGGCCTTCGGCAATATCACCGATTACGGCTCCAACTTCGCCTTCGTGCGCCACGTCTTTATGATGGACACCATTTTTCCCGACGCCACCATCGGCTACCGCTCGATACAGACACCGTGGCTGCATCACGCCGGCTATATTTTCATCATTACGCTGGAGAGTCTGACCGCGCTGCTGTGCTGGATCGGCGGCCTGCGCCTGCTGGGCGGCCTGAAACTGCCCGCTAACGCTTTCAACGGCCGGAAAAAGCTGGCGGTAATGGGGCTGACGCTGGGCTTCCTTACCTGGCAGGTCGGCTTTATGTCGATTGGGGGAGAGTGGTTCGGCATGTGGATGTCGCAGCAATGGAACGGCGTACCGAGTGCGTTTCGCTTCTTCGTCACCATCATCTTGGTGCTGATCTACCTGGTGCAGCGCGATGGGGAGTTGGACGAGTAATTAAGACGGCCGCAGGCAGGGCGCCTGCGGCCGGCGGATTATTTCTCTTCGGCCAGCGAGTAGGGCAACGGTTTGATCGCCAGCTGGCTGGCGGCATCGTCGCGTACCCGCAGCTTGCTGTCGGCATCCAGATCGTTGTTCATCACCACCTGCACCCACAGCGTGCCGTCGGCCAACTGACTCGATGCCAGTACGGTGCCGGTGCGGCGCCAGTTTTCCCCCAGCTGCAGCTCCAGATCTTCCGCCGCCTGCGGGGCGCGGGCGGCTTTACCTTCCAGCCAGTAGAGCGCACGCTTATTGGCGCCGCGGAACTTGGCGCGCGCCACCATCTCCTGACCGGTATAGCAGCCCTTGCTGAAGCTGATGCCTTCCAGCGCCTGGAGGTTGGTGGCCTGTGGGATCAGCTGCGCGCTGTTGGCGGCGTCGATAACCGGATAACCGGCCTCGATCTCCAGCGCCAGCCACTGGCCGCTGTCATTCAGCTCCGCCTGATCGTGCAGTTTGCCGATCAGCTGTTCGGCCACGGCGGGGCGAGTCACCAGCAGAAAACGCTCCGCCGGCGCATTGAAGTGCAGCAGCGTGGTCTCGCCTTCCTGCACCACCGGGTGCTCGGCGCTCGGCAGCGTGGCGAACAGGCCCGCCAGCGCGGCGCGCGCCTGGAAACCGGCGACGCCCAGCAACACCGCGTCATTGTCGGCGGCGATGGTGACTTTGGAGAACACCGCATATTTTTTGATTTCAGCCAGCTGGCTGTCCAGCACGCTGCGGCGCTCCAGATAGGCGAAGCCTTCGCCACGGCGGAACAGACGCAGGTTGCTCCACATTTTGCCCTTGGCGTCGCAGTGGGCGCACAGCACGTGTTGATCGGCCGCCAGCGCGTCGATGTCCGCCGTCACCTGGCCCTGAAGATATTTCACCGTGTCCGGCCCGTTCAGCGTCACCAGCGCCCAATCTTCCAGCGAGATCAGCGTCAGGGGAAGATGGGTGGAAGCGGAGGGCTGACGGGGTGGGAATGGAATGTTATGCGCCATAGTAAGTTCCTGCTCAACGTTTAGCTTACCTGAAGGGTATTGAACCCATGGTAAAAGAGGCGGCGGGCTTTGCAAACTGTTATTCGCGCCGCGGTGCCGGGGGGCGCTTTTTTTGGCATTTTGCGCTTTATTGCGTTTTCCACCTCCAAGCGGCTTCCCGGCGTGTATGTCAAATTGTTACTCTATAGGCTTGCGGCCAGGGCGCCCTTGCAGACAGATCCCCCGGCTGATGGAATTATATTGCGACGGCGTTGCCATACAGTGTGTCATTTGAACCCTGCGCTGGCGCTGCCGCGCTGAAAAGAGGTGAGTCATAACAACATGGATATTAACAACAAAGCACGTATTCACTGGGCTTGCCGCCGTGGCATGCGCGAGCTGGACATCTCCATCATGCCGTTCTTCGAATACGAATACGACAGCCTGAATGACGCGGACAAGGCGTTGTTCATCCGCCTGCTGGAGTGCGACGATCCCGATTTGTTCAACTGGCTGATGAATCATGGCGCGCCGCAGGACAGCGAGCTGCAAAGAATGGTGACCCTGATCCAAACGCGAAATAAAGACCGTGGCCCAGTGGCGATGTGATATCCGTATTTCCTGGCGCACCCAGCTGTTTTCCCTGTTGACCCACGGGGTTCTGATCCTGCTGATCCTGATTTCGCCCTGGCCGGAAGGCTTTGGCCCGCTCTGGCTGGTGTTGCTGACGCTGGTGGTGTTTCAGTGCATTCGCAGCCAGAAGCGCATCGCGGCGGTGCAGGGTGAACTGCGGCTGCTGGCAGACCGGCGCTTCAGCTGGCACGGCCGCGAATGGCAGCTGGCGAAAAAACCCTGGATGCCGGGCTACGGCATGCTGTTGACGCTGCAGCCGATGGAGGGCAAAAAGCGCCGCCGGCTGTGGCTGGCTTCCGACTGCATGGGCAAGGAGGAGTGGCGCCATCTGCGGCAGCTGTTGCTGTATCCTCCGGCGGGTGACGGCGAGGAGCACTGATGAAACCCGTACTCTGGTTGGTGGAAGATGAACCCAGCATTGCCGATACGCTGGTTTACACGCTGGAGAGCGAAGGCTTCGAGGTGCGCTGGTTCGAACGCGCAGAGCCGGCGTTGCAGGCGCTGGCGCAGGGCGCGCCCGCGCTCGCTATCCTCGATGTCGGTTTGCCGGATATCAACGGCTTTGAATTGTGCCGCCGCCTGCTGGCTCAGGCGGCCGATCTGCCGATTCTGTTTCTTACCGCCCGCAGTGATGAAGTGGATCGCCTGATCGGGCTGGAGATCGGTGCCGATGACTATGTCGCCAAACCGTTCTCCCCTCGCGAGGTCAGCGCCCGGGTGCGTACCATTTTGCGCCGCCTGCATAAGCAGCAGCGCCTGCAGCAGAGCGCGCTCTACCATTTCGGCGCTTTCGTCCTCGACGAAGACGCCGCCATCATCTGCTATCACCAGCGGCCGCTGCCGCTGACCCGTTACGAATACCTGCTGCTGAAAACTCTGCTGTTGGCACCCGGACGGGTGTTCTCGCGGCAGCAACTGATGGAAAGCGTCTGGGCGCAGGCGGAAGAAAGTCTGGATCGCACCGTCGATACCCACATCAAAACGCTGCGTGCCAAGCTGCGTGCGGTTGAGCCGGGTGAACCGCCGATCCACACCCACCGGGGATTGGGCTACAGCGTGAGCCGCCAGCCATGAAAATTGGCCTGCGTCTGCTGCTGGGATATTTTCTGATCGTGGCGGTGGCCGGGTATTTCGTGCTGAGCATTTTCGTCCAGGAAGTTAAGCCCGGTGTGCGGCGCGCTACCGAAGGCACGCTGGTGGACACCGCCAACCTGCTGGCGCAAATCGCCCGTCAGGACATGCAGCGCGGCGATGCGGCGCATGGCCAACTGGCGCAGGCGTTTATGCAGCTGAATCAGCGGCCGATCGGCGCCAATATCTCCGGCATCCGCAAGGATCGCAGTGAATACCACGTCTATCTTACCGATGCGCGGGGCAGGGTCATCTTCGATTCCGCCGGCCGCGCGCTGGGGCAGGATTATTCGCGCTGGAATGACGTTTATCGAACGCTGCGCGGCCAGTACGGCGCCCGCAGCACCCGCAGCGATCCACAGGATGAAAACAGTTCGGTGATGTATGTGGCCGCGCCGGTGATAGAACAAGGGCGCATTATCGGTGTGCTCACCGTGGGCAAACCCAACAGCACCATGGCGCCGGTGATCAAACGCAGCGAACGGCGCATTCTGTGGGCCGGCGCATTGCTGCTGGGGATCGCGTTGCTGATCGGGGCGGTATTTGTGTGGTGGATCAACCGCTCGATAGGCCGGCTGGTGCGCTATGCAGACGGGGTGGCGCAGGGGGAAAACGCGCCGCTGCCCAAAGTGGGCGGCAAGGAGCTGACGCAACTGGCGCAGGCGTTGGAGAGCATGCGCCTTAAGCTGGAAGGCAAAGCTTATATCGAACAGTATGCGCATACCCTGACGCATGAGTTGAAAAGCCCGTTGGCGGCGATCAGGGGCGCGGCGGAGCTGTTGCAGGAGCTGCCGCCGCCGGAAACCGCCCGGCGTTTTCTCACCAACATCGAGCAGCAAAGCGCGCGTATCCAGCAGCTGGTGGATAAACTGCTGGTGCAGGCGCGGCTGGAGAGCCGGCCTGAAATGGAGACGGCGCCCATCGCTATCGCGGCGTTGATCGACCAGGCGGTGGCGGGTAAAGAGGCGCAGGCGACGCAGCGCGGCGTCAGGTTGCAACTGGATACGTTGGCGGAGGTGACGCTGAACGGCGATGCGTTGCTGATCAGCCAGGCGCTGACCAACCTGCTGGACAACGCGATCGACTTTACCCCGCCGGGTGGTTGCGTCAGCGTGCGGGGCGAACGGCGGGAACAGCATTACTGCATTAGCGTCTGCGACGACGGCAGCGGCATTCCTGACTATGCGCTCGATAAGGTGTTCGAGCGTTTTTATTCGCTGCCGCGCGCCGAACGCCCGAAAAGCAGCGGGCTGGGCCTGAACTTCGTGCAGGAAGTCGCCCGTCTGCATCATGGCGGCATTCACCTGCGCAACCGCCAGCCGCACGGGGTGGAAGCGACGTTCATGTTATCGCTGTGACTTCACCTTCCCTTCACATAACCACATTCTGATTTCACCTGCGGGTTTTATCGTGACCTCATTACCTACAAGGAGTGAGCATGATGAAATCGGTACTTTTCTGGAAAATAACCACGTTGCTGGGATTGATGTTGGTGATGTTGATTCCCATCGCCCAGCTGATGAGCGTGATCGACGAACGCAGCGGCTATCGGCAAAGCGTGGTCGGGCAGGTGAGCGACAGCACCAGCGGGGCACAGCGCGTGCTCGGCCCGTTGATTGTCATTCCTTATGTCGAACGAGAAGAGAAGAAAGACGAGAAAGGGCAAACGGTGGTGCAGCGGGTGCAGCATTACCGCTATTTGTTGCCGGAGTCGCTTCAGGTGCAGGGGGCGCCGAATGTGGAGGTGCGCAAGCTGGGTATTTATCAGACGCAGGTTTACCAAGGGCCGCTGAACTTCAAGGTGCGTTTCGGTCAGCCGGAGCTGACGGATTTGCAACGCGCCAACGTGACCGTCGGCCAGCCGTTCTTACTGGTAGCGCTGAGCGACTCTCGCGGCATCAAGAGCATTTCTCCGCTGGCAACACCGCAGCCGGTGGCCTTTGAGCCGGGCACCGGTGTGGGATCGTTGCGCCAGGGGATCCACGCACCGCTGACGCTGGCGGCGCTGCAACAAAAAGAGGGACTGAACGCCGATTTCACCCTGACGCTGGCGGGCACCAGCAGCCTGTCGCTGGTGCCGCTGGGGCGCAGCAGCGAACTGCAGTTGCAAAGCAACTGGCCGCATCCGAATTTCCTCGGCAACTTCCTGCCGGACGAACGCAAGGTGACGGAGCAGGGGTTTAGCGCTCGCTGGCACAGCACCTGGTTTGCCAACAACATCAACAGTGCGTTCTATTACGATGATGGCATTATCGACGAGGATAAGCTGCCGGCCTTCAGCGCCAGCCTGGTCGAACCGGTCGATCACTATCAGCTGACCGAGCGCGCAGTCAAATACGCGCTGCTGTTTATCGGGCTGACGTTTATGGCGTTCTTCCTGTTCGAAACCCTGACCGGGCTGCGAGTGCACCCGATTCAATATCTGTTGGTCGGTGCGGCGCTGGTGCTGTTCTACCTGATTCTGCTGGCCTTTTCCGAACACCTGGGGTTCGCTCTCGCTTACCTGGCGGCCAGCATCGCCTGCAGCGGGCTGATCGCCTTCTATCTGAGCGCCGTACTGCGCGGCAAGTTGCGCGGTGCGCTGTTCGCCGCGAGCTTATTGTTGTTGTACGGCGTGCTCTATTTGCTATTGCAGTCGGAGGACAATGCGTTGGTGCTGGGGGCAGGGCTGCTGTTCGCCATTCTGGCGGGCATCATGCTGCTGACGCGCAAGCTGGACTGGTATCAGGTGGCCGATCCGGCGCGTCTGACAAAGGAAACGCCAGCCAGCGAAGAAGAGCCACGTTTCCGGCTGTGGAAATAAGCGGGGAAATCGGGCGCGTTAAGCGCCCGATAGCGGTTACAGCAGCGGCTCCATTTCCAACAGGATCTGTTCGCACCATTGCTGCAGGCGCTCTTCACTCAGATCGTATTGGTTGACCTCATCGAGCGCCAGGCCGACAAAGTGTTTGCCGTCGGCGCTCAGCGGTTTGGGGCTGGTGAACTCGAAGCCCTCAGTCGGCCAGAAGCCGATGAACTGTACACCCAGCGGCGCGATGTGATCGTGTAGCATGCCCAGCGCGTCGAGGAACCACTCACCGTAACCGAGCTGATCGCCCATGCCGTACATGGCGACGATCTTGCCTTTCAGATCCAGCGCCGGCAGCTGCGGCCAGATCGCTTCCCAATCTTCCTGCAACTCGCCGAAATCCCAGGTTGGGATGCCGAGGATCAGAATGGAATACTCCTCCATCAGCTTGGGCGAGACGTCTTTCAGGTTGTGCAGGTCGACCAGGTCCTCACCCAGAATCTCACGGATTTTTTCCGCCGCCATCTCGGTGTAGCAGGTGCTGGAGCCGTAAAACAGACCAATCTTCATGTGTAAACCGTTACGTTGCTGTTTAGAGAATTGCAGCGAGTATACCTGATTTGCGCCGGCTTAAGGCATAATGGCGCGGGTGGAAATGCAACAAAGAGAGGACCGCGTGCAACAGCAAGACAATGCGCTGATTGAACAATTCCTGGATGCGCTGTGGCTTGAGCGTAATCTGGCGGAAAATACGCTGGCCTCTTACCGGCTGGATTTACAGGCCCTGGGCGCCTGGCTTGGCCAGCAAAACACCACCTTGCTGCAGGCGCAGGCGTTGGATCTGCAGGCGTTTCTCGCCGAGCGGGTGGACGGCGGCTACAAGGCCACCAGTTCCGCGCGCTTGCTGAGCGCCATGCGTCGCCTGTTTCAGTATCTGTACCGCGAAAAACTGCGTGCCGACGATCCCACTGCGCAGCTGGCTTCCCCCAAGCTGCCGCAGCGTTTGCCGAAGGATCTGAGCGAGGCGCAGGTCGATGCGCTGCTGCAGGCGCCCTGCGTCGATCAGCCGCTGGAGCTGCGCGACAAGGCGATGCTCGAAGTGCTGTACGCCACCGGGCTGCGAGTCTCCGAACTGGTGGGGCTGAGCATCAGCGACGTCAGCCTGCGCCAGGGCGTGGTGCGGGTGATCGGCAAGGGCAACAAGGAGCGGCTGGTGCCGCTGGGCGAAGAGGCGGTTTACTGGATCGAAAATTATCTGGAACATGGCCGCCCTTGGCTGGTCAACGGCCAGACGCTGGATGTGCTGTTCCCCAGCACCCGCTGCCAGCAAATGACCCGACAGACGTTCTGGCATCGCATCAAACACTATGCGATCCTTGCAGGCATCGACAGCGAGCGTCTGTCGCCGCACGTGCTGCGGCACGCGTTCGCCACCCATTTGCTGAACCATGGGGCCGATCTCCGTGTCGTACAGATGTTGTTAGGGCACAGCGATCTCTCGACCACGCAAATTTATACTCATGTAGCGACCGAACGACTGAAACAGCTACATCAACAGCATCACCCGCGCGCCTGAGCGGCGGGTTCGAAAGGATTGGAACAATGAAAAAAGGTTTAATGCTGCTTTCTCTGCTGGTGGCTTCGGTGGCCGGCACCGCCCATGCCGATGACGCAGCGATCAAAAAAGCGCTCGCCGGTCTGGGCATCCAGCAGGCGGACGTGCAGCCTTCGCCGGTCGCCGGCCTGAAAACGGTGCTGACCGACAGCGGCGTACTGTACGCTTCCGAAGACGGCAAGCACATTCTGCAAGGCCCGCTGTTCGACGTCAGCGGCAAAGAGCCGGTCAACGTGACCAATCAGCTGCTGAGCACCAAGCTGGACGCGCTGAAAGATCAGATGATCGTTTACAAGGCGCCGAAAGAAAAACACGTGATCACCGTGTTCACCGACATCACCTGCGGGTACTGCCACAAGCTGCACCAGCAGATGAAAGAGTACAACGATCTGGGCATCACCGTGCGTTACCTGGCGTTCCCGCGCCAGGGGCTGGCCTCCCAGGCTGAAAAAGACATGAAGTCAATCTGGTGCACCGCCGACAAGGCCAAGGCGTTTGACGCCGCCATGAAGGGCGACGCCATCTCCCCGGCGACCTGCAAAACCGACATCAGCAAGCATTACGAGCTGGGCGTGCAGTTCGGCATTCAGGGCACGCCGGCGATCATCCTGGAAAACGGCATGATGATTCCAGGCTATCAGGGGCCGAAAGAGATGGCCGCCATGCTGGACGCGCACCAGGCCGCTACCAAAGCCGGTGGTTAATCGCCGGTGAGTATCAAAACGCAACTACGCCGCCGTCCGGCGGCGGACGACACGCATCTGCCCGCCAGTTTGCCGCCGTTGCTGCGGCGGCTTTACGCCCTGCGCGGCGTGCAGGCTGAGCAAGAGCTGGAGCGCGGCGTCAAAGGTATGCTGCCCTGGCAACAGCTGGACGGCATCGACGCCGCGGTCAGCCTGCTGCAACAGGCGCTGGCTGACGGCCGCCGCATCATGGTGGTGGGCGATTTCGACGCCGATGGCGCCACCAGCACTGCGCTGACGGTGTTGGCGCTGCGCAGCATGGGCGGCGCTGCCGTCGACTACCTGGTGCCGAACCGCTTCGAAGACGGTTACGGCCTGAGCCCCGAAGTGGTGGAGCAGGCGGCGGCGCGCGGCGCGGAGCTGATCGTCACCGTCGATAACGGCATCTCTTCCCACGCCGGCGTCGACGTGGCGCACGCCAAGGGCATGCAAGTGCTGGTGACCGATCACCACCTGCCGGGCGAGACCCTGCCGGCGGCCGAAGCGATCGTCAATCCCAACCTGCGCGGCTGCGCTTTCCCGTCCAAGTCGTTGGCCGGGGTGGGCGTCGCGTTCTATCTGATGTTGGCGCTGCGCGCCCGCCTGCGGGAGAGCGGCTGGTTCGAGCAGCGCGTCCTGGCGATGCCCAATCTGGCGGAGCTGCTGGATCTGGTGGCGCTGGGCACCGTGGCCGACGTGGTGCCGCTGGACGCCAACAACCGCATTCTGGTGTATCAGGGGTTAAACCGCATCCGCGCTGGCAAATGCCGCCCAGGCATCCGCGCGCTGCTTGAAGTGGCCAACCGCGACGCCCGCCAACTGGCGGCCAACGATCTCGGTTTCGCCCTCGGCCCACGGCTCAACGCCGCCGGCAGGCTGGACGACATGTCGATCGGCGTGGCACTGCTGCTGAGCGACGACATTGCTCAGGCGCGTATGCTGGCCAACGATCTCGATGCGTTGAATCAGACGCGCCGCGAGATCGAGCAGGGCATGCAGGTGGAGGCCTTGCAGCTGTGCGATCAGCTGGAGCGCACCAGCACCGAGCTGCCTTACGGGTTGGCGATGTATCACCCGGAATGGCATCAGGGCGTGGTGGGCATCCTCGCTTCGCGTATCAAAGAGCGTTTCCACCGTCCGGTGATCGCGTTCGCGCCGGCGGGCGACGGCATCCTGAAAGGCTCAGGCCGTTCGGTGCCAGGCCTGCACATGCGCGACGCGCTGGAGCGGCTGGATATGCTGAACCCTGGGCTGATGATGAAGTTCGGCGGCCACGCGATGGCGGCCGGGCTGTCGCTGGAAGAAGCCAAATTCGACGAGTTTCGCCAGCGTTTCGGCGAGCTGGTGGGGGAGTGGCTCGATCCGGCGATGCTGGAAGGGGTTATCTGGTCTGACGGCGAACTGGCGATGCAGGAGCTGTCGCTGACGACGGCGGAGCTGCTGCGCGAGGGCGGCCCGTGGGGCCAGGCGTTCCCGGAACCGACCTTCGACGGCAAGTTCCGCATTCTGCAGCAGCGGTTGGTGGGCGAGAAACACCTGAAGCTGATGGTGGAGCCGCTCGGCGGCGGCCCGCTGCTCGACGGCATCGCTTTCAACGTGGACACCACGCTGTGGCCGGACAGCAGCGTGCGCGAAGTGGAATTGGCCTACAAGCTCGACGTCAATGAGTTTCGCGGCAACCGCAACGTGCAGCTGTTGATCCAGCATCTTTGGCCGCGCTGAGGCGAAATTGCGTTCATGCGCCGGCAAGTGGCCGGTGCATGAACGCACCATCAGTTTCGTGGCGAGATGATCAGGCTGGCGACCCCTTTCTGTTCGATAATTTCCAGCATTCTTAGCGCGGAACCCTGAGGTTTTACCGCGTTGCGTTCCCATTTTTGTACGCTGGTGGTCGACATGTTGACCACGGCCGCCAGATCGGCCTGGCTTAGGCCAAGCCGCTTGCGCAGCATTTTGATGCGTGCACCGTCCATTTGCTCACGCTGTTCACGCTGGGTATTTTGCTCTTGCGCCTGTACGCGCGCATCGATGTTGCGCATCGTATCGTCTGAGACGGCGCCTACCTCATGGAAACGTTGCGCCATTTTTTGCAGCCTGAGCAGGCGATTTTCAGTCATCGCATTTCACCTCTCGCAGGTAACCGCTATCGATGGCTCGTTTGATAATTTCCGGCGGCATGGCAAGAAAGTCTTTGGCGAGTTCACGATAGGTTGCCAATTCATCATCGTTAATTTCTTTTGCACCGCTCTGTTTTACGGTGTTTTTTAGCCATCCATCAACAAAATACTGATGATGTCCGCGTTTAAACGCCACGACCGATCGGGCGCCGCCCCGTTTACCCCGATTGAGCGGAATGCGTTTCTTGTAGACGCCGCCGCCCAGATCGCCGTCATGGTTGCCATGTTCAAGTTCGTGAGCCGCCGTGCAAATCTTTTTATCGACGATGCGATTTTTCTTCATAAATTTGTCGAAATCATCCGTGATGAAAATGTCCATATTGGCAACGCCTGTCCCTGAGAGTCATCGTGGTGACTATAGTCTTAATGGCTACCTTGCTCAATACTTGAACAGCTTAGCGGCGTAGTGGGCATAAGCAATAAAACGCTGACGAAATTCCAGCTCATCCTGCCACCCGCTTTGCTACCCGATCGCCACAAAAACTGACCAACTCGCTATAAACTGCCGCCCGGATCCGTTAGAATTAGCGGTTCCAATGGCATTCCGCCATCGACGACATCAACGTAAAAGAACGAAACCATGTTTGAAATTAATCCGGTAAAAAACCGAATTCAGGACCTGTCCGAGCGGACTGCGGTTCTTAGGGGGTATCTTTGACTATGATGCCAAGAAGGAACGCCTAGAAGAAGTCA
The DNA here is from genome assembly GCF_009707615.1 of Serratia sp. YC16. Lineage (NCBI taxonomy): Bacteria > Pseudomonadati > Pseudomonadota > Gammaproteobacteria > Enterobacterales > Yersiniaceae > Serratia > Serratia sp. YC16. The sequence continues at coordinate 71,910 of NZ_WLYN01000006.1, forward strand.
ACGCCGAGCTGGAGCAGCCGGACGTTTGGAACGAGCCTGAGCGCGCACAGGCGCTCGGCAAAGAGCGCGCCGCGCTGGAAACCATCGTTGAAACCATCGATCAACTGCAGCAGGGCGGCGAAGACGTCAGCGGGCTGCTGGAACTGGCGGTGGAAGCCGACGATGAAGAGACCTTCAACGAAGCGGTCGCCGAGCTGGATCAACTGATCGCCAAGCTTGAGCTGCTGGAATTCCGTCGCATGTTCTCCGGCGAATACGACAGCGCCGACTGCTACCTGGACATCCAGGCCGGTTCCGGCGGCACCGAGGCGCAAGACTGGGCCAGCATGCTGCTGCGCATGTACCTGCGCTGGGCCGAAGCCAAAGGCTTCAAAACCGAAGTGATCGAAGAGTCCGACGGCGACGTCGCGGGCCTGAAATCGGCCACCATCAAGATCATCGGCGACTACGCGTTCGGCTGGTTGCGCACTGAAACCGGCGTGCACCGCCTGGTGCGCAAGAGCCCGTTCGACTCCGGCGGCCGTCGCCACACCTCGTTCAGTTCGGTGTTCATCTACCCGGAAGTGGACGACGATATCGATATCGATATCAACCCGGCGGATCTGCGCATCGACGTGTACCGCGCCTCCGGTGCGGGCGGTCAGCACGTCAACAAAACCGAATCCGCCGTACGTATTACTCACCTGCCAACCAACATCGTGGTGCAGTGCCAGAACGATCGTTCTCAGCATAAGAACAAGGATCAAGCGTTTAAACAGCTGCGAGCCAAGCTGTACGAGTTTGAGATGCAAAAGAAAAATGCTGATAAACAGGCGATGGAAGACAACAAGTCCGACATCGGCTGGGGCAGCCAAATCCGTTCTTACGTGCTGGATGACTCCCGCATCAAGGATTTGCGCACCAACGTCGAAACGCGTAACACGCAGGCCGTACTGGATGGCGACCTGGATAAATTCATTGAGGCAAGTTTGAAAGCCGGGTTATGAGGAATAGAAATGTCTGAACAACAAGTACAGGGCGCCGATCAGGCGCTGGATCTCAATAACGAACTGCAGTCCCGCCGCGAGAAACTGGCCGGCCTGCGCGAGAACGGCATTGCGTTCCCGAACGACTTCCGTCGCGATTCCACCTCCGACAAACTGCACGCCGCGTACGGCGATAAAGACAACGAAGAGCTGGAAGCGCTGGGCGTAGAAGTGACCGTCGCCGGCCGCATGATGACTCGCCGCATTATGGGCAAGGCGTCCTTCGTTACGCTGCAGGACGTGGGCGGCCGCATTCAGCTGTACGTCGCGCGCGACGACCTGGCTGAAGGCGTGTACAACGACCAGTTCAAGAAGTGGGACCTGGGCGATATCCTCGGCGCGCGCGGCAAACTGTTCAAAACCAAGACCGGCGAACTGTCGATCCACTGCACCGAGCTGCGTCTGCTGACCAAAGCGCTGCGCCCGCTGCCGGACAAATTCCACGGCCTGGCGGATCAGGAAACCCGTTACCGTCAACGTTATCTGGATCTGATCGCCAACGAAGAATCGCGCAACACTTTCAAAGTGCGTTCGCAGGTGATGTCTGCTATCCGTAACTTCATGGTGGAACGCGGCTTCATGGAAGTCGAAACCCCGATGATGCAGGTGATCCCGGGCGGCGCGTCCGCGCGTCCGTTCATCACGCACCACAATGCGCTGGATATCGACATGTACCTGCGCATCGCGCCGGAACTGTATCTGAAGCGTCTGGTGGTCGGCGGCTTTGAGCGCGTGTTCGAAATCAACCGCAACTTCCGCAACGAAGGCGTTTCTCCGCGCCATAACCCAGAGTTCACCATGATGGAACTCTACATGGCTTACGCGGATTACAAAGACCTGATCGAACTGACCGAGAGCCTGTTCCGCACCCTGACCGAGAAAGTGCTGGGCACCTCTCAGGTGCAGTACGGCGACGAAGTGTTCGATTTCGGCAAGCCGTTCGAGAAGTTGACCATGACCGAGGCGATCAAGAAATACCGTCCGGAAACCGATCTGGCTGATCTGGCCGACATGGGCAAAGCGGTGGCCATCGCCGAATCCATCGGCATCAAGGTTGAGAAGAGCTGGGGTCTGGGCCGCGTCGTGACCGAGATCTTCGAAGAAGTGGCGGAAAGCCATCTGATTCAGCCGACCTTCATCACCGAGTACCCGGCTGAAGTGTCGCCGCTGGCGCGCCGCAACGACGTTAACCCGGAAATCACCGACCGCTTCGAGTTCTTCATCGGCGGCCGTGAAATCGGCAACGGCTTCTCCGAGCTGAACGACGCCGAAGACCAGGCGCAGCGCTTCGCCGACCAGGTGAACGCCAAAGACGCCGGCGACGACGAAGCGATGTTCTACGACGAAGACTACGTCACCGCGCTGGAGCACGGCCTGCCGCCGACTGCCGGCCTGGGCATCGGTATCGACCGCATGGTGATGCTGTTCACCAACAGCCACACCATCCGCGACGTGATTCTGTTCCCGGCGATGCGCCCGCAGAAGTAATCCCGTTTAGCGTGCAACAACCGGTGCAGGCAGCTGCGCCGGTTTTTTTTCGCCCACGGGACTTAACCGCTTAAAACATCGACAGTTACGCGCCATCTCCGCTTGCCCGCCGCCGATAACCGGTTATAATGCCTGTCGCACACCGATGCGGGTGTAGTTCAATGGTAGAACGGCAGCTTCCCAAGCTGCATACGAGGGTTCGATTCCCTTCACCCGCTCCAAAATCTCCTTATGTATCATTTCATTAAGTTATAACCACTTTCAGAAAAGACGATTTCTCACCGAACCGCATTACCGTTTGGGTATCGAGTTGGCTTGTGATCATCTCACCCCCTGGTCCTGCGTTTTGGCGCGATAAACAACGCGCCACCCAAGCCTGACGCGGGTGTGAGCCGCCGTCGCTGCCCACAGAGCGTTATTGCCGCTTAACTCCACTTCTGTTTAGCCCCTGATGGCAGGCGGTCGTCGGTTTCTCCTCCGGCGCGATCGCACTCTTTCGGCAGCAGGAAGGTGATGGTGCCTGCCAGCAGCAGCGATACGGCCAGCGCGCAAACCGCGACATTCTGCCCATACAGATAAATCATGACGCCCACCAGATAGGGGCCGCAGAACCCACCGAGATTGCCCAGCCCGTTGATCACCCCGCGTGCGCTGCCGGCGACTTCTGCCGACGCAATGCGCCCGGGAATGGACCAGAATGGACTGGTTGCCGCTTTAAGGAAGAAGCCGCATACCACCAGCGCGATATAAGCGGCCACCACATGCTCATGCAGAATTACCGAGGCCACCAGCGCCGCCGCAAAACAGTACAGGGAGATCCTCACCCATAAACGGCGTTTACCGCTGCGATCGCTGAACAGCGAAATCACATAAATCCCCGCCAGAGTGGCAATAAACGGCAGGATCGCCAGCACGCCAACATTAGCCATGCTGCCGCCGGTCAGGTTCTTCAAGATGGTGGGCAGCCACAACGTATAACCATAGTCACCGGTTTGGTAGAAGAAATTCAGCACGACCAGGCGCATCAATCCTTTGTTACGGAACACGGCTTTGAGCGGCGCTTTGGCCGCCGGCGCCATCCCTTCTCGCGCTTTGCGCTCCCGGGCCAGCTCGGTCAATAGGTATTCGCGTTCCTTGGCCGGTAGCCAACGCGCTTCTTCCGGGCGGTCACTGATCACCAGCCACCAAATGGTCAACACCACGATCGACAATAAGCCTTCGATAATGAACAGCCAGCGCCAGTCGAGGGCGGCAATAATCGCGCCGGAAACCGGGGCGGTCAGCATCCCTCCCAATGGCGCAAACATCATGACAAAGGCGTTGGCCCGGCCCAGTTCTTTTTCCGGGAACCAATTGCTTACCATGGTCAGCACCACCGGCAACATCCCACCTTCGGAGACCCCGAGAATAAAACGCAGCGCGAGCAACTGATATTCATGGGTGACAAACCCGGTAGCGATAGAGACAATCGCCCAGGCCACGAGCGACCAGGCAATAAAACGTTTGCCGCTACCGTAAACCGCCAGCCGTCCGCCGGGAATCTGCAGAAATAAATAACCAATAAAAAAGATACCGCTGGCCACGCCAGCCATCTGGCTGGTAATGCCTAAATCCTGTTCCATGCCGCCCGGCAGAGCAAAGCTGATATTAACGCGATCCATAAATGAAATAATGCAGGTGATAAGGATCGGCGCGATAACCCGCAGCCAGCGAGTTCCTGGTATTTTATCGGTCATAGTAACGCCTCGATGATATCCGCCACGATAAGCGGATATTTTGTTAGGCTGAATAAAAATGATGGTTCGCCATTCAGGCGATCATTTTTATTGAATTAAGCCAGGAATATCCTGGTGGGAAAAATAACCAGCCAGATTATCCAAAACGGATTGGCTCATTCCCTGGCGGGTTTCTACGGTAGCGCTGGCCACGTGGGGCTGCAGCAGAACATTCTCGAGAGCCAAGAGCGCCGCCGGTACATGGGGTTCGTTTTCAAATACGTCCAGAGCAGCCCCGGCGATAACATGATTTTGTAACGCCGTTATCAGCGCCGGTTCATCGACCAGGCTGCCGCGGGCGATATTGATAAGCCAGGCGCGATCGGGCATGACGGCAAATACGCTAGCATCAATAATCCCGCGGTTCTCCGCACTGCCAGACGCTGCGATCACCAGAAAATCACTCTGTGCTGCGAGCGCATGCAGATCGGCGCACCACTGATAGTCCAGGCCGCCTTTGCGCTGGCGATCGGTATACTGGACGGTCATATCAAAGCCTTTGGCTCGTCGGGCGATGGCTTGGCCGATGTTCCCCATGCCAAAAATGCCGATGCGTTTGCCGCTCACTTTGGTCGCCAGCGGCGGCTGCGTCGTTTCCCAGCGGCCTTCACGCACAAAGCGGTCCCCTTGGCACAGGCGGCGGCTGGCGGACAGCAGCAGCCCCATCGCAAGATCGGCCACATCATCGGTCAGCACGCCGGCGGTGATCCCGACGCGGATATCACGCTCCCGGGTGTAGTTGAGATCGATAGCGTCTGTGCCCACCCCAAAGACGGCAATCATGCCGGCCTGCGGCAGCTGTTCCAGCGTCTCTCGGGTGACCCCCACATCGCCACGGGTGACCACCGCCCGAACCTCTGCGCCATGGCGAGCCAAAAAGGCCGGAATGTCAGATTGTTCATAGAGACGGAATACCCGGTAACTGGCGTCCAACGCGATCTGTAAAGCGTCCATGACCGGCGCGATAAGTAAAACGGTAGGTTGAGTGTCAGTATGCATGGTTGCGATCCTGTCTGAAAACAAAATGGGATATCCTGTATCAGACGTTTTTTTACCGCTTATTTTTGCGATCTGTATCACGCCAAAGAGTGTTAAAAAACCGTGTTACTGCTGGCGTGATCTGGTGTGCAATTTCATTATTTCTGTCAGTTATTATCAGGGGAAATAAGCACATTATGCCGGTGGCCGGGTCAGTGAAACCTATCAACCCTGTTGGAATCGGTGAATATCCAGCGATTATCTGCTGTGGATCACAGGATAGGTAACGTCGTTTCGTAACATGCCATTAAGTGATTTTTGTCATGTTTTTAAGCAGCTAAAAGCCGTGATATAGGCCGGCGCTTATTCCGTCATGTCAAAGACGATCCCGCAGCGGCTCAGACTGTCGGCGGAAAACCTCCCTCATCCACCACCTGAATAATGGTGCACGAGTGCTATTTCAGATGTCGCACAAGGGCTCGCCCCTCTCGTAAATACGGCTAACGTTTGGCGTTTAAATATTGCGTCGGGTCGAATCCATTTACGACATAAATTACGCCGAGTTATTTTCCGGGTAATTCGTCGCGCGTTTTTATTATGTCATTAATGCACCGTGAGTTTATCGTCGGTGCAAAAAACGGCAACGCCATAACACCTTGATCTTTTAATGCTATTCCTCATTTAGATGCCATTTTTCATTTTGGTTTGCATGCATTCTGATACATATTAAAAAAAACTATACAAAAACATAATTATTTTGGAGTTAACTATGTCGTTGCAAACCGTGCTTACCCGCAGGGAGGCGCTGGCAAAAATGGTGGGCGTAATCGTCACCGCCAGCCTGTTACCTTATTCAAATATTACCTATGCGGAACGGGCTCAGATTGCCGCTTCGCCCATTGAATACGCGCAATTTTTGCAAATTTCGAGGAAAATTACGGCGTTTGACGATCTGGACGTCACGCTCTCCGCCCGCTATTTTTCTGCACTGCGCGAGCATTTTCCGCAGCTGAACCCACAGCTCAACGCCTTGTTCATCCTGAGCCAACAAACCACAGATGCGGAAGCCTTTAACCGAAAGGCGATCGAGCAGGGGCAGAGTGAGCTGATCCAGGCAATTGTGACCGCGTGGTATACCGGAACCGTAGATCCTTCAAACGCCGAACATGGCCAGCTGATCGCCTATAAAGAGGCGCTGATGTACCGCACGGTGCAGGATGCTTTGATTGTGCCGACCTGGTGTAATTTTGGCCCCCTGTGGTGGACCGGCCTGCCGCCGGGCGTTACCCGCCAACCCTCCATTCCCGCAACAGATTTGCCTGCCTTATTTGCCGAAAAAGATAAGGAGCCCGCGTGAAAAGCCCAATCATAAATGCTGCCGGCGATGCTGAAGCCGATGTCGTCATTGTCGGTTCCGGCATCGTGGGCGGCCTGATGGCGGATACTTTGGTGAGCCAGGGATATTCGGTGCTGGTGCTTGAAGCCGGCCCGCGCATTGAGCGCGCTCAGGCGGTGGAAAACTGGCGCAATATGCCGCTGCACAACCGTGCGGGGTCGGACTTCCAGGGACTTTACCCTCAATCGGAGTACGCCACCGCGCCGCTCTATTTCCCGGAAAACGACTATATCAAGCTGACCGGCCCCAATGGATCTGGTTTTAAGCAGGGCTACTTGCGCGTGGTGGGGGGAACCACCTGGCATTGGGCAGCCTCCTGCTGGCGCAATCACCCCAATGACTTTCGCATGAAATCCCTCTACGGCGTAGGGCGAGACTGGCCGATTTCCTACCAGGAAATCGAACCGTGGTACACCAAAGCCGAAGAGGAGATCGGCGTTGCCGGCCCGAACAACCCGGAGTGGCAGTCCCCTGCGGAACGCAGTGGGCCTTACCCGATGGACATGGTGCCCTGGGCCTACGGCGACCGGCGTATCGCGGAGATTGTAAATCCTCACGGTTTTAAATCGGTGCCCATTCCGCAAGGTCGCAGCACTCGGCCCTGGAATGGGCGGCCCACCTGCTGCGGTAACAACAACTGCCAACCGATCTGTCCGATCGGAGCGATGTACAACGGCATTCACCACGTTGAACGGGCCGAACACAAAGGGGCGAAGGTGATCCCCGAAGCGGTGGTGTACAAAATCGACACCGACGACAATAACCGCGTCACTGCCGTCCATTGGTACGACACCACGCACCGCTCTCATCGGGCGATCGGCAAAGCGTTCGTTCTGGCCTGCAATGGGATTGAAAACCCGCGCCTGCTGCTGCTGGCGGCCAACGAAAAGAACCCGAACGGCATCGCGAACAGCTCGGATCAGGTGGGGCGCAACATGATGGACCACTCCGGCCTGCACTGTTCCTTCCTGGCGCGTGAGCCTCTGTGGGTTGGCCGCGGTCCGGCGCAGAGCAGCTGCATGGTGGGGTATCGCGACGGCGCCTTCCGCAGCGACCATTCCGCCAACAAGATCATCATCAATAACATCAATCGGGTGATCCCATCCGCCCTGGAGGTGCTGAAAACGGGCAAGGTCGGCAAGGCGCTGCAGGAGGAAGTGCGCGACCGCGCCAGCCGCTCGGTGGATCTCTCCATCAGCCTGGAACCGCTGCCGGATCCGAATAACCGCCTAACGCTGAGCCCAACCCGCAAAGACAAACATGGCCTGGCTTGCCCGGATATCCACTACGACGTCGGCGACTACGTGCGCAAAGGGCTGGAAGTGGTCAAAACTCAGCTGCGCCAGATCGGCGACTTGTTTGATGCGCAAGAGTTTGTGATTAACGACAAGCTGAATGCCAACAACCACATTATGGGCGGCACGATCATGGGCAGCGATCCCAGCAACTCGGTGGTGGACGGTAACTGCCGCGCTCACGATCATGACAACCTTTGGATCCCGGGCGGAGGCGCGATGGTTTCGGCCAGCGTCGTCAACACCACGTTGACGATGGCGGCGCTTGGGCTTAAGGCGGCCAATGACGTACTGCGCGCCCTGGAGAGCAAATGAATAAAGTAACCCACTCGTTGGCGGCGGCGCTGCTGCTGGGATGCGGCCTCGCGGCGCACGCTCGGGACGGCGATCTGATCGCTAAAGGGCAGGCGCTGGCTATCGCCTCGGACTGCATGGCCTGTCATACGAATGCGCAGCAGCAGGGCAAACCTTTTGCCGGGGGATATGGCATCGCTTCCCCGATGGGCACCATCTACGCCACCAATATTACCCCATCGGTGAAATACGGCATCGGTGGCTATTCCGAAGCTGAGTTTGCCGACGTGCTGCGATCCGGGATCCGCAAAGATGGCTCGCATCTCTACCCGGCAATGCCTTACACCGCCTACACCCGTCTGAGTGATGACGAGATCCATGCGCTGTATACCTACTTTATGCATGGCGTCGCCCCGGTCGATGAACCGGCCGAGCACTACACCGATCTGCCGTTCCCGTTCAATATCCGTCTCTCCATGGCGGTGTGGAATATGCTCTATTTGGACAATCGGCGCTACGTCGCGGATCCGACAAAGGATGACGCATGGAACGAAGGGGCCGCGCTGGTGCAGGGCCCGGCTCACTGCGGAACCTGCCATACGCCGCGTAATGTGCTGATGGCGGAAGACAACTCGCGTTTCCTGATGGGGGCTTCGCTGGGCGCCTGGTACGCGCCAAATATCACCGCCGATCGTCAGGAGGGCATCGGCAGCTGGAGCGAGCAGGAGTTGATGGACTATCTGAAAACCGGCCGGGTGGAAGGGCGCGCGCAAGCGGCGGGGCCGATGGCCGAGGCCGTTGAGCACAGCTTCCAATACCTTACCGACCGGCAGCTGCGGGCGATAGCGATTTACCTGAAGAGCGTGCCTGCGCAGGGCGACGATCGTCAGAGCGCCAGTCTTAGCCTGGCGCACTACAACGTCGAGCGCAACCTGCGCGGCGTGAACTCGCCCAACGCCAACCACACGCTCAATAGTGGCGAGGCGCTTTACAGCGGTTACTGCGCCAGTTGCCATCAGCCGGACGGCAGCGGCAGCCTTAACCAGGCCTACCCATCGCTGTTCAATAACTCCACCACGGCAGCGAGCAACCCGTCAAATTTGATAGCCGTTATTCTGCAGGGGGTCGATCGCCGGGTTGACGGTAAGCATGTGTTGATGCCGAGCTTTGGGGCCGGTTCTTACATCGGCGAGCTGACGGATAAGCAGGTTGCCGATATTGCGAACTTCGTGCTGCAGAAATACGGCAACAGTAGGCTGAGCGTGACCGAGGCCGACGTGGGTGAAGTGCGCGCCGGGGGGCCGAAACCGCTGTTGGCACGCGCGCAGCCGATGATTCTGCCGGGTATGGCCGGCGGCGCGATAGTCGTCATCCTGCTGATACTATTTTGGCTCCGTCGCCGTAAGGCGCGTTAAGGGGAGGGAACGGCCAGGTGGGCGACGCCGCCTGGCTGAAGTTGAACGGCGCAAGGCGGGCTTTTCCGCAGACGAAACCGGCAGGGCAAGCTATATCGTCTCCCCCATCGACAGGCGATAGTGGAGATCGACGTGCTCAATGGTCGGCAGCCCTTTGATTTTCTTTATGATGATCTCTGTCGCCACTTTCCCCATTTCATACCGTGGCGTCAGTACGCTGGCCAGTTTGGGAGTAATGACCTGCCCGATCTCAAGACCGTGAAATCCGGCAATGGCGATTTGCGCGGGGACGCGGATGCCGTTTGCCAGGCACTCCTGCAGCACCCCCACGGCCAGATCGTCATTGGTGCAGAGAATACCGTCCATATCCGGGTACATTTGGCTCGCGAGCGTCATCATGCCTGTCCCGATCGAAATGGAAGAGACCTTATTGGGGGAAATGCGCCCGGTAGGCAAATCCTGGTTCGCCATCGCCTGGCAGTATCCCGCATAGCGCTGTTCATCGCGGATATCAGACATTGAACCAAAATAGATAATGCGCTTTTTACCGCTAGCCAGCAGCATGGTGGTCATGTCATAGCCGGCTTTGACATTGTCAAAACCCACGTTAATTCGATCTGCGTTGCCCGATAGCCCCATAATTTCGGCAACGGGTATCTTCGCCGCCCGCAGGAATTTTTCCGCCCGCAGGCTATGGACCGACTCGGTCAGCAGCAGCCCTTTGATCTTAAAAGCCAGAATGGCGGCAATTTGCTCCTCTTCACGTTTGCTGTTGTAGTCATAATTGACCACCAGCGTCTGATAGCCCTGCACAGACGACACGGATTCAATGCCCGCAAGCACGTCAGCAAAGATCAGATTGTTAAAGGAAGGGACCAGAACGCCGATCAGGGGAGGGCTGTTGGCAGAGAGGGTCGGGTTGTCAGGATCGGCCTGATAGCCGACGTCCTCGATCACGCTGGCAATGCGCGCCGCCGTTTCTGGTTTCACCCTCTCCGGCGTGCGCAGATAGCGACTGACCGTCATTTTGGTGACACCCGCCAGTACAGCTATGTCATTTAACGTAATTCGCTGCGACTTCACCATTGATTCTCATCTGACCCAGACCGTGTTTGTCATTATGCCGACTGCCGAGTCAAAAGAGAATGAGTGCAATGTGCTGTCTCCGGGCGTCGGGCGGCTACCGCAAGATGCGCCGTTCTCGCTATCTTTTCCATGCCATACCGGCATTAATAGGCTCTTTTCCTCGCAGATCATGACGGTTTGCTATCAAGGGAGGAAAAGGCCATTTACCCCTTTGCGGCCCGCCCAATGGGGTGAGCGGGCCGATGCTGCGGTTAACTGAGGATATCTTCGGCGATCGTCTCGAACAGCGTGTCGATCTCGCCCTGGGTGTTGTAGTGCATCATGCCGATGCGCAGCACGCCGCCCTCTTGCAGCCCCAACTGCTGAACCAGGCCCAGCGCATAGAAATGCCCGCTGCCGGCGCAGATATTGTGCTGCCCCAGGCGGCGGGCGATCGCGTCAGGCGTATGACCATCGAAGGTCAGGGCGAAGGTCGGCGTGCGACGTGTGCTGTCCGCCTGGGGATTACCGTAGAGCCGGATGCCGTCGAGCTTCTCCAGCCGTTGCAAAAAGTGGCGGCACAGCGCCTCTTCGTGCCGGTGGTAAGCGGCGAAGCTCTCCTGTAGACGCTGTCTTAACGGCGCGCCGGGCGTGCCCCATTGCGCCAGATAGTCGATCGCCGCCGTGACGCCGGCCAGCGCCTCGAAGCTCTGCGTGCCGGTCTCGAAACGGCCGGGGCCGACGTCGGTGGCCGGTTCGACTTTGTACGGCTGCAGACGCTGCAGCCACTGCGGCGCGATATAGGCCATGCCGACGTGCGGGCCGAAGAACTTGTAGGCGGAACAAACCAGGAAATCACAACCCAACGCCTGTACGTCGATCAGGTTGTGCGGCGCATAGTGTACGGCGTCGACATATACCTGCGCGCCAACCCGATGTGCGGCTTCGACGATGGTTTTGATATCGACGATGCTGCCGGTGACGTTGGAGGCGTAGCTGACCGCCACCAGGCGGGTGTTGGCGTTGATGCGTTCACACACTTTCGCGGCGTCGAGGGAACAGTCGGCGTGCTCCAAGGCTATCTGATGCACCACAGCGCCTTTATCGGCGGCGGCTTGCCGCCAGCTGGAGACATTGGCGTAGTGATCCAGTGCGGTGACGATGACCTCATCGCCGGCCTGCCAGTCACGGCTGATAGTGCGGCTGAGGTGAAAAGTCAGTGTGGTCATGTTCATGCCGAAGACGATGTTGTCGGGTGACGGCGCATTTAACAAGGCGCGCACCGATTCCCGCGCCTGGCCCATCACCTCGCCGGTGACGCGGCTGGAGAAGTAGTGGCCGCCCAGGTTGGCGTTGTATTTCCCCAGGTAGTCCGTCATTTTTTCCAGCACGCCCCGTGAAACCTGCGCACCGCCGGGGCCGTCGAAAAAAATCACCGGCTTGCCGTCGATCTGCTGAGACAGGGCGCTGAACTGGCTTCGGGCGAGCTCGGGTGTAAAGATCATGCTTTCTCTCCCCGGGCGGTGAGGACGAAGAGATCCAGATAGCCTTCTTCTTGCGGGCTCACGGCGTTGATCGGCGTGGCGTTATGCCACAGTTTGCTGTCCGCCAGCAGCACGGCCTCGCCGTCCGCCAGCGCTTTTTTAAAGAAGGGATCGTGATGGCTGTCGTCGTACAGCATGATTTCGCCGCCGACGATGTTGTGCCGGTGAATGGCGATCATGGCGATATGGTCGAAACCGTCCTGGTGAATGCCTTCCGGCGCCACCAGCGTATCTTTCTGGATGGCGACCACGCGCATTTGGTGGATCTCTATCTCAGTGCCTTCCGGCAGCTCGTTATTTTCGGCGAACAGGTTGCACATCTCCGCCATGCCGGCGCTCTGCAGCACGGCGCTGTCGATAGGTTCGAAGCGGCGCACCACGTTGCCCTGGAAGTGGTTGATCTGATCGGACTGCATGAAGGTGCGCGGCCCCACTTCAGCGACGTTGGGGTTGAGATATTTGACGACCGAATAACGGCGCAGGCGATATTTGCCATCGGCGTGTTGCGTGTGGGGCAAGAAGGAAAACGAAGGCATCAGTTGTTGGGTGGCTTGTGGGCTTAGTACAGTCATACTTATTACGTTTTCGTGTTTCTGTAACATAATCACCTCTAATAATAATAATTTCTGATGTTGTAGGGGGTAATTCGATTGAATTGTAGACGACTCTATAACCAACGCAATTTGAGGTTGGCGAGGTGTGATGGCGGTCGTAAAGCTGGGTGAACGCGAAGAGCGGAAGGGGCGTACGAGGAGGGGAGCGACACGGCGCGGCCTATTCCCCGCGCAGCAGATGGCACGGGGTGACTGCATGGTCGAAACGGTCAGAAGGTTTCGAAATAGAGCTCGCGCAACAGCCAGGAAATTTCATTATTGGTGCGGTTCAGGGTATCGATTCTGTGAACCCCTTTCGCTTCGGCGCGCAGATCGAGCAGCAGATTACGAATCTGCTGAAACAGTGGGGTTTGCGGGCTCGGCTTGGCTAACTGCTGTCCGCACAATTTGATACCGGCGTCGCAACCGGTGGCGATGTCCGCCAGGCAGCATGGGCAGACGGTTTGTTGACGCGCCATATTGCGGCATTGCTGCCCGATTACCTGATTGAAGTGGCGCAATTGCAGGCAAACTTCACGTGAGTTCAGCGGGTTGGAATGGGTGGTCATCGGCTTCAGCTCCCTTGTCTTCACCTATATTGGCACTTACCGATGAAGATAACCACGGACAAGCTGCGGGGGTATCGCGTTGTTTTGCCTGGAAACGGCGGAGAAGAGGAGACGAAGTGACGGCCCGCCGGCGGCGGGCCGGTAGGGTCAGGCGCGTTTGAACAGATTCGCCGCCTGGAACAGCGCAAAGGAGCTGACCAGCATCTCGATGCCGACGATCGCCGTCACCAGCGTGACCGACGCCGCCGGGCCTGAACCGATCAGCATCCAGGCGATGATCAAATCGAGTACGCCAATGACGTACTGCAGCCAGTTGCCCTGCAATCCGCGGCGCATATAGCCAGCCGCCAGGCGCGCGATGCCGCCGAGCGCGAACAGCACGGCAAGGTACACCGCCAGCGCCAAAATGCCCGCCAGCGGGCTGGTGATGAACACATAGCCGATAATCAGGTAGGCCACGCCCAGCAAAATGCCGCCGATCATCGGCCAGGTATTCTGCGCCCGATTGGCGATCATGGCGATAATCAGCCCGGCGCCGCTCAACAGCAGCAGGATGCCCACCACGATGCTCAATGCCGCGCCGGAGGCGAAAGGATTAACCAGGCACAGTATGCCGCCGGCCAGCAGCAGGAAGGCGATGATCAGCAGGGTGGTGCGTTGCTTTTTGAGCAGATCTTCGCTCAGGAGGGGCAGATTATTGCGGTCGAGGTTCAACATGACAGTACTCCATTTCGTCGTTGGGTAATAAATCAGTCATCCTTACCTGTTTAGCATAGACCGTCTGGGGGTTTTTGACTGACCCGGCGCAAATGTTACACTGTGCGGCTGACGCGCATCAGAACCGAAACGACGACCGAGGACAGGATTTGAGCACAGGAAGCAAACTGGCAGGGTGGCGCCGCATCGCGGTGTGTCTGACATTGGGGCTGCTGTTGGCCGGGTGTTCGGGTAAAAACACCTACAACCGCGACTACGACAAACTGCCGAAGGGCAGCTACACCGGCAAGTCCTACACCGTCAAACGGGGCGATACGCTGTATTACATCGCTTGGATCACCGACAGCGAAGTCAGCGATCTGGCCAGAATCAACAAGATACGCGCGCCCTATAATCTGGAAGTGGGGCAGAAACTGCGGCTGAGCGGCGGCGCGCCGACCAAAACCGCCGCCACGCGCCGTAAAACCTCTTCTTCTGCCGCGATTGCCAAGCAGACGCCGCCGCCGGGCGCCGCTCGCTGCTGGCGCTGGCCGACCAGCGGCCGGATCGTGCAGGCATACTCCAATTCAGATGGCGGCAACAAGGGCATCGACATTGCCGGCAAACGCGGCCAGCCGATCTACGCTTCCGCCAAAGGCAAAGTGGTGTACGTCGGCAACCAGCTGCGCGGCTATGGCAACCTGATCATGATTAAGCACGGTGAAGACTTTATCACCGCCTATGCGCACAACGACACTACGCTGGTGCGCAACGGCCAGGATGTGAAAGCGGGGCAGAAGATCGGCACTATGGGCAGCACCGGCACCGATTCGGTGTTCCTGCATTTCCAGATTCGCTACCGCGCCACCGCGCTCGATCCGCAGCGTTATCTGCCGCCGCAGGGTTCGTCGCCATCCTGTTAACGCCAATCAGGCTCCTTGCGGAGCCCTAGCCTGTTGACCAGGGAGGTAAAAGCGTGGTTTTTCCTCCCTGGTGGTGAACAGCCGAAAATCAATACATTGATTTTCCTTATTTTTTATAGGTTGTCTTCTGTAAGCCCGGCAACGGCATCAGATTTGCCATTAATTTCAGGCTCCTTGCGGAGCCTGAAATGAGTTATTTCAGCGGCAGATAAAGATCGGTCACCAGTTCATATTCCGCCACCTCGTGCACGAAGTTGTGGTAGTGGAAATAGAGCGGGAAATCGCGCAGTTCCTCGCCGCTGGCCGGCAACCACTCGCGGTACAGATAGTGGGCACTTTCCGAGAGCCCATCCAGCGAGCCGTGATGGCGCAGCACCGCGCAGCGCCCGGCCGGCAGCGTGCCGTTCACCACGCCGAAGGCGTTGTCCTCCGGGATCGGCGTAGTGACTTCGCCGCAAATGAAGAAGTGGAAGTCCTGCGCTTCGGTGATGGCCGGATCGTGCGGCGCGATGCCGTAAGTGCGGTTGCTTCTGACCGGCGACAGGCCGCTGGTTTTGCGCCACTCGATAAAGCGTGCGGCGGTTTCGTTGACCAGCGCGGGTGGGCCGCTATGTTCGATCATCGCCACCGGCGTGGCCGGAAAATCGACAATATCTACCTTCATGGGTTGTTTCCTTTTGTGTTTCGGTTCGGGAAAGCGCTGTTGCCAATCGATCCAGGCCGGCTGTTTGCGAAACTGGCTCGGCGTTTGGCTGAACGCCTGTTTGAAGGCGCGGCTGAAGGACTCCGGGTTCTGAAAACCGGCGTCCAGCGCGATGTCAATCACCGGCTCCAGCGGGTTATACGCCAGGCGGTACGAGGCGCGTTTAAGCCTCATCCACTGGATATAACGCCACACCGAGATGCCACAATACGCGCTAAACTGGCGTTGAAAATGAAAGCGCGAAAAATGGGCCACTTCGCTCAGTTTTTCGACGGTGAGCGCCTCGTCCAGGTGGCGGTCGATATAGTCAAAGACCTGCGCAAAGCGTTTTGCATACGAGTGGGTCATGTGATTGTCTCCTCCATGCCTGAACTTTGCCCGAACCGCCGCCGCGTCTCCTGACGGATGATGCTGAGTTGCCATCGCAGGAAAACGGGATGGCCGCGGCGTTCGCTGCCGGCCAGGCCAAAATCATAACCCCGCGCGGCCGAGCGCCGCGAGCCCGACCGAGAAGATGAATATTACATGATGGATCGTTCCCGTTTGCTGAAATTCCTGCTGCCCTATCTGTGGCCGAAAGACAACCCGCGGCTGCGTTGGTATCTGGTGGTGGCCTTCGTGTTCATGGTGGCGGCCAAGGTCAGCACCACGCTGGTGCCGCTGGCCTACAAAGCGATGGTCGATGCGCTGAGCGGCGAGACGGCGAAAATGCTGGCGGTACCGCTGGGGCTGATCGTCGCCTACGGCGTGGCGCGAGTGGGCGGCGCGCTGTTTGAGGAGCTGCGCAACGTGATGTTTATCCACGTCAGCCAGAACGCCACGCGCCTGTTGGGCGTGCGGGTGTTTCGTCAGCTGCACGCGCTGAGCCTGCGCTTCCATCTGGAACGCCAGACCGGCGGGCTGTCGCTGTCCATTGAGCGCGGCACCCAGGCGGTGTCTACTGTGCTGTCGCGGCTGCTGTTTTCTATCGTGCCGATCCTGTTCGAACTGACGTTGGTCACGGCGATTATGTGGCACATGTTGAACGGCTGGTTCGCGTTGGCGATCTTGGCGACGGTCGGCTGCTACATCCTGTTCACCGTGCTGGCGGTGAGCTGGCGCACCCGCTTTCGCCGCGAGCTCAACAAGGCCAATGCCGACGCCAACAGCAAATCCATCGACAGCCTGCTGAACTATGAAACCGTGAAGTATTTCGGCAATGAAGAGTTCGAGGCCGAGCGTTTCGATCTGTCGCGCAGGCTGTATGAATACGCCGCCATCAAGAACCAATTCAGTTTTACCGCGATTAACCTGGGGCAAACCGCCATTATCTCGATCGGGCTGATCGTGATGATGACGATGGCGGCGCAGGGGATTACGCGGGGGACGATGACGGTCGGCGACTTCGTGCTGGTTAACGCCTACCTGTTGCAGCTGTATCAGCCACTGAACTTCTTTGGTTTCATCTACTCGGAGGTGCGTCAGGCGCTGATCGACATGGAGAACATGTTCGATCTGCTGCAGGAGAAGCGCGAAATCGTCGACAGCCCGGATGCGCAGCCGCTGCGGCTCGATCGCGGCGAAGTGCGGTTCGATGCGGTCAGCTTCGGCTACGACGTGCGTCGGCCGATCCTCAAACAGGTGAGTTTTGCCATACCGGCGGGCCACACGGTGGCGGTGGTCGGCGCCTCCGGCGCGGGCAAGTCCACGTTGTCGCGCCTGCTGTTTCGCTTTTACGACGTGCAGGGCGGCGCCATTACCCTCGATGGCCAGGACATTCGCCAGCTGACCCAGGCCAGCCTGCGGCAGGCGATCGGCATCGTGCCGCAGGATACGGTGCTGTTCAACGATACGCTGCGCTACAACATCGGCTATGGCAAAACCGGCTCCAGCGATGAAGAAATAGAGCGGGCGGCGCGGCTGGCGCATATCCATGATTTTATTGTCGGTCTGCCTGACGGTTACGATACCCGGGTGGGCGAGCGTGGGCTGAAGCTGTCGGGCGGTGAAAAGCAGCGGGTGGCGATCGCGCGCACCATCCTGAAAAATCCGGCCATTCTGGTGTTCGACGAGGCGACCAGCGCACTCGATACCCAAACCGAGCGCGAAATCCAGGGCCACCTGCGCGAGGTGAGCCGCAACCACACTACGCTGGTGATCGCCCATCGGCTCTCCACCGTGGTGGACGCCGATGAGATCATCGTGCTGGAGGCGGGAGAAATCGTCGAGCGCGGGGGGCATGAGGCGCTGCTGGCGGCAAACGGCCGCTATGCTGCGATGTGGCAAACCCAGTACAGCGAAGATCACGAACTGAGCTGACGCCGCCGTTTACTCCGCCGACGGAGCGGCCTGCAGCCGTTGTATCACGTAGTCGCAGGCGATGCGGTAATCCTGCTGCAGATCGGTTTCATCCCCGGCCAGGCTGCCGCGCAGCCAGAGGCCATCGATCATCGCCGCCAGCCCGCGCGCTGCGTCGCGCGCCTGCTGCAGCGGCAGCTCGCGGCGGAACTGGCTGCAAATATTGGAATAGAGCCGCCGATCGTTGGCGCGCTGCAGGCGGCGCAGCACCGGCTGATGCATGCTGGCGGCCCAGAAATCGAGCCAGGCGCGCATGGAAATGGCGTTGGTTTGGCTGGGGTGGAAGTTGCCCTGAATGATGGCGCACAGCTGCGACTGGCTGTCGCTCGCCGCCTGAGCGCGGCACTCGGCCACCGCGTCGCGCAAATCGCGCAGGATCTTGCGCATGGTGGCGCTCAGCAATCCCTCCTTATCGCCAAAATAGTGGCTGACGATGCCGGTCGACAGTCCGGCTTCTTTCGCCACCTGCGACAGGGTGACGCCGGCCAGTCCCACCACGCTGATAGCCTCGAAGGCGGCGTTAATCAGCTGTTCCTTGCGCTGCTCAGGAATGTCTCTGCGGTACATATTTTCCTCAACTGATAGGCCAATCACACTTTGGATTTGATTGATTGAACGGTCAATCAATACTCTATATGCTGCAAAAATGTCAAATAAATGACGATTAAATGTTAAATAAAAGTTGCATTTAAATCGTCAGTCTTTCGCCTCATGGAAGCCTGCCAATGACAATAAAAACTCCTCCATCGCTTGACGAAGAACCTGTCAGATTGAATGCCCCGGTATTTTTCGGCTCTGCAGCGGTGATATTGCTGCTGGGGGCGTTGATTGTGCTGTTTCCCGCCGCCAGCAAACAGTGGCTGAATGTTGCGCAGAACTGGGTGGCCGACGTGTTCGGCTGGTATTACATGTTGTTGATGGTCGCCTGCATGGCGTTCGTGTTCTGGCTGGCGCTGTCGCGCTTTGGCCACATTCGCCTCAGCCAGGATGACGAGCCGCCGCAGTTCAGCTACCCCTCCTGGGTGGCGATGCTGTTTTCGTCGGGCATCGGCATTGCGCTGGTGTATTACGGCGCCTACGAGCCGCTGGATCACTTCCTGTCGCCACCGGAAGGCAGCGGCGGCAGCGTGCAGGCGGCGCGACAGGCGATGGCGCTCACCTTTCTGCACTGGGGGCTGCACGGTTGGGCGCTGTATGCGCTGATCGCCACTGCGCTGGCCTATTTCGCCTATTGCCGCGGTTTGCCGCTGGCGCTGCGTTCCGCACTGTATCCGATCTTCGGCGAGCGCATCCACGGCGGCGTCGGCCATCTGGTGGACAGTTTCGGCATTCTGGTGACGGTCATCTCGATGGTAACCAACCTGGGGATCGGCGCGCTGCTGGTGAACTCGGGGCTGTTTTACCTGTTCGATATCCCGCAAAGCACCGGCGTGCTGTTGGCACTGATCGTGGTGATGATGGTGGTGGCCACGTTGGCGGCGATCACCGGCGTCGAGAAGGGCATTGCCATGCTGTCGAACATCAACGTCGGCTTCCTGTGCCTGCTGCTGCTGTTCGTGTTTCTGGCCGGCCCGGCGCTGAACCTGCTCAACGGCCTGTTGCAGAACGTCGGGGATTATCTGACTTCGCTGGTCAGCCGCAGCTTCGATATGTACCTGTACGGCAAGGCGCGCCAATGGCAGGGCGCCTGGACGCTGTTCTATTGGGCCTGGTGGGTGGCGTGGGCGCCGTTCGTCGGGCTGTTTATCGCGCGCATTTCCAAAGGGCGCACTATCCGCGAACTGATCTTCGGCGTGTTGTTGATCCCGCTGGGGTTCACGCTGGCGTGGCTGTCGATCTTCGGCAATACCGCCATCAGCCTGGTGCTGGAAGGCGGGCAGGCGATCCTGGGGCAGGTGGCGCAAAGCGATCCGCCGATGGCGGTGTTCAAGCTGTTCGAATACCTGCCTTATACCCAGCTGACCGCCGGTTTCGTGGTGGTGATAAGCTTCGTGCTGTTTCTGACGCCGGTCGATTCCGGCACGCTGATGATAGCCAACCTCTCCTGCCAGGGCGGTTCCGCTCACGATGACGCGCCGGCCTGGCTGCGGGTGTTCTGGGCGGCGGTCACCACGCTGGTGTGCGCCGGGCTGTTGTACGCCGGCAGCTTCAGCGCGATGCAGACCGCAGTGGTGCTGTGCGGCCTGCCGTTCTCGGCGGTGATCGTGCTGTATATGCTTAGCCTGCGCAAGGACCTGTGCGGTTACACCATGAAGCCGGCGCTCCCCTGAGGCGGATTATTCGTCCGCGCGCGGCCGGTGATGCACGTACTCGACAATCGTGCCGTCCGGCAGGCGCGCATTGAAACAGGCGCCGGTGGGCACCTCCACCGGGCCGAAGAAGATCTCGGCCCCGGCGGCCAGCAGCCGCCGGTGGTAAGGATAAATGTCATCGACCAGCAGCGTGCCGACGGTGCTGCGGAAAGGGCGCAGCTGCTCTTCCGACCCTTCCAGAATCAGAAACGGCCCCACCGCCGCCAGCACCAGCCGATGCTCGGGAAAGTCGAAACGCATATCCGCTTCCACGCCGTGCAGCTGCTCGTAGAACGCGATGGCACGGTCAATCTCGCCTACGTCGACGTAGACCCGAATCAGCACGCGCGGCTCGCGCCGCGATGAAGAGTCAGCGGTTTTGCGCCAAAAGCCCGCTTCTGTCAGTTTTGCCGTCATTGCTCATTCCTCATGGTGGCTCGTTGCCCCGTCATCATGCCGCCGTTTGGCCGCAGGGATTAGACTGAGTTGTTATGAACTAGCAGCGGCGGAAATAAAAAAGCCCCGGTAACGGGGCAAAGACCCGCTCAGGTCGGAATAGCGGGCTAAAGCGGGCGTCAGGCGCGATGGAATTCCGGCAACACCAGTTGACCGATCTCCTGCATCGTCTCTTCCAGCGGCCGCTGGTTGCGGCGGAAATGCAGGCCGATGTGGTTGACCCCGGCGTCACGCATGGCGCTCAGTTCCTGAATCAATCCATTGCGGCCGCTCTTGATGCCGAAGCGATGGCGCTGAATCGGCGCGTCGGCGTTATCGGTGAGGTCGAGATGAATAAAGCTGACGTAGGGCTTGTCACCGGCTACGTTACGCCAGAGTTTGACTCGCGAAACGTGGTCCGCAGGCGTGCCGGGATACGACAGCCAGCCATCCATATTTTTGCCCACCCACTCGGGCGTTTGTTGCGCCAGCCCGGCGACCAGCAGCGGCGGCGGCGGCGTGGCCGGCAGCAGGCGCAATCCGGGCTGGAGCGCGCTGTCGGCTTCACCTTTGAGAATGCCGACGCTGGTGCGGAAGTTTTCACCGCGCGCGGCGTAATCGGCGCCGAACAGCGGGTACTCCACGGGGCGATCGCCGCTGGCGACGCCGAGCAGCAGACGATCGCCGCTCAGCGTTTGCAGCGTGGAAGCCGCTTTGCGCACCAGCCAAGGCTGGCGCAGCGGCAGCACCACGGCCGCGGTGCCCAGCAGAATATTGCGCGTCAGGCTGGACAGGTAGCCGAGGTAGGTAAAGGTCTCAAACACCTGCGCGGCGTCGCCGAAGTCCGGATCGTACAGCGGCACGTCGCGAACCCAGGCGGCGCGAAAGCCGAGCTCATCGGCCAGCTTGATGCGCGCAGCGTGTTCACTCATGTCCGGCACGCCGAACGGCCGCCCGTCCTGCTGGCGTTTCAGCTGTCCGCTGGTGGACCAATCATTGTCCAACGGCAGCTCAATGCCGATGGAAAGCGGCTCCCGGGTTAGTCTTTCGATGCTCATGTGTCACTCCGTCTCAGGCCTTGCGGCGCGGTGTCGAACGATGGCACGAAGTGTTGCATGGCGATTAATTGAGATAAACAGCCCTAATCGCAATAGATAATTGCTGTTGCGAGCATAATTACCTTGCAGGATACGGCATGATTGCCGTGATTTACGTCACGCTCTGCGCTTTTGCTATTGTCCAGACGGGGTTATATAACCCCGCCGTTGGCCTTTCCCTCGTAAGAGTTAGTTTTTTCTGCGGCCTTAAAATAAAACTAGATGATTCAATAGATAAAAATGGCTCTGAAGCGCGTGCGGGGATCATTCAATGCCGATGAAAAATTAATAAACCTGAAGCGTCATCGATGGGATTATTCGCAAATAACGCGCAAACAGGCTTTTTTTAATCGCAAGAAAGTACCGGACATTATTTTATATGTATCAAGAACAGAAGGATAAATAACCTGAAGGTGATAATGCGATATTGAAATAGTACCCGTTCAGAATTTCATTTGTCTCTCGGAGAGCGCCGGTTGACAGACCGCCGGCTTGCGATAATTTTATGTCATTAACATGTTAATGAGTTGTTGTTGTGACGGATGGCCAAATTCTCCCTTGGCCGAACGCTTAACGCACTTATGCCATGGCGGGTCGCCATTCATAAGTTAACTTATGGACCAATGACGCTATGAATACATCGCCAGGGCCACGCGGAACATTAAGTGAAGAGAACCGGTTGCTGATTATTTTATTTTTTGTCTTCGGCTGCGTGTTCGTCGACCGTCTGACCATCTCGTTTCTGTTTCCGATGATTGCCGCCGACCTCAAGCTCAGCAACGTGCATCTCGGCACGCTGTCGGCGGTGTTGGCGTTAACCTGGGCGCTGTCCGGCGCGGGATTGGGGGCTATCGCCGATCGCTTTAATATCCGCAAACCGATGCTGATCCTATCGATCCTGGTGTTTTCGCTGTTCTCCGCACTGTCGGGGCTGGTCAGCGGCTTTGCCATGTTATTGATCTTCCGAGCGCTGATGGGGATCGCCGAAGGGCCGGTATTGCCGATCGCACAGTCGCTGATGGTGGAAAAATCGCAGCCGCAGCGTCGCGGTTTCAACATGGGGTTGATCCAAGGGGCGGCGCCGGGATTGTTGGGCGGTATTATCGCGCCGCCGCTGATCATCTATCTGGCGCAGAAGTGGGGCTGGAGCATGGCGTTTCACCTGACCGCCGTGCCGGGCATCATTCTGGCGTGGCTGATCTATCGCTATGTGAACGGCAAAAAGGATCCCGCTTTCAGCGCAGTGCCGGCGGCCGACAAGGCGGCGAACAAAGGTGCTTACGGCGAGTTGTTCAAAATCAAGAACGTGGCGCTGTGCATTCTGATCTCCTGTGTGTTCGTCACCTGGTTCATGATCATCATTACCTTCACCCCCAACTTTTTGGTGACCGACCGCGGCTTCGGCGAAGGCACGATGGGCGGCATCATGAGCGCCATCGGCGCCGCCTGGGTGTTCTGGGGCGTGGCGGTGCCGGCGATTTCCGATCGCTTCGGGCGCAAGCCGACGCTGATCTTCTTTTCGCTGCTGGCGGTGTGCTGCCCGCTGTTTCTGAGCTACGTCGCCAACCCGTGGCTGCTGGGCGTGCTGGTGTTCCTGTCTTATACCGGCCTTGGCTGTTTCACGCTGTTTATGGCCACCATCCCGTCTGAAACGGTGTCGCCGGCGCGCATCGCTACCGCGTTGGGGCTGGTGATGGGAATTGGCGAGGTGATTGGCGGCTGCCTGGCGCCGTTTATCGCCGGGCTGATCGCCGATCGCTACGGGCTGGTCAGCGTGATGTGGCTGGCGGCCGCCGGCGCCGTCTGCGCCGGCGTACTGAGTTGTTTTCTCGATGAAACGGCTCCTGCCGTGGTGAACCGCAGAGCGGTGAAACCGGCGGGCGTCGTCGACGTTTAAAGCGGCTTTCATCCCATTTAATCAAGGAGAGCGAAGATGTCAGCAGAACCATCCGTACTGAATCAAAATGCCGAACCGGACTGGAAGAATTACGACGATTTCGCGCGCGGCATCGACACCAACCGGCTGCCGGGCACTCAGGACTGGCGCGGCAAAACGTTGCAGATCGCCTTTGAAGACGGCGGGGAAATCACGCTGCGCTTCAGCGCCGATCGGCAGCGGGTGCTTTGGGCCTGGGGCGGGGAGAGCGGCGAGGACGCTTATGAAGAGGTGCAAACCTCCGCCGCACGTTATTTCTTCAATATTCCGCTGCAGTCGCCGGGCAACGAGTGCCTGACGCTGGTGCTCAACCGTGAAAGTGGCCGGGCGCTGCTGGTGCGCAGCACGCTGTTGCCGGAACAGACGGTGGAAAAGGGTTCCCGTCTCAAACAAAGCTTCCACGTCGGCCGGATTGCCGGCATCGCACCGGGCGGCGTTGCGCCGCATCTGACCCGCGAGCTGATCGGGTACCGCACGCTGAACGTCTATAGCCCCAATCACTATTACGAACACTTTTACGTCAACACCGAGCGCTACGCCTGGCAGAACCTGCGCGGCGAGCAATTCGGCCACGGCGACATGGACTACGCCACCTACTACAAATTTGAGGAAGAGATGTTCCTGTTCACCTTCCGGGAAAAGATTATCCCGGTGTGCTCGGTATTCTTCTTCGACTTTATCTCCGGGCGCTGCACCGGCACCTTCCTCGGGCTGGACGCCGCCGGCCGGGTTCTGGTTTCGCCGGCCGGGGCTTTCATCAGCAAGATGAGCTACAACGCTTATCCGGAGGGCGTGCAGCCGCTGTGAGTCAGGCGTTTCTGACCAGCGAACCGGCGTTGATCTCCGCGATGGTTTTCGCGCCGGTGAGCGTCATGGCCACGCGCATCTCTTTGTCGATCAGATCCAGCAAGTTAGCGACGCCGGCTTCGCCGGCCGCCGCCAGCGCATAGACGAAGGCGCGCCCCAGCAGCACGCTGTCGGCGCCCAGTGCGATCATGCGTACCACGTCCAGGCCGCTGCGGATGCCGGAGTCGGCCAGCAGCGTGATGTCGCCTTTCACCGCGTCGGCGATCGCCGGCATGGCGCGCGCGGTCGACAGCACGCCGTCCAGCTGGCGGCCGCCGTGGTTGGAAACGATGATGCCGTCGGCGCCGAAGCGCACGGCGTCTTTGGCGTCCTCCGGATCCAGAATGCCTTTGATGATCATCGGGCCGTCCCAGAATTCGCGGATCCACTCCAGATCTTTCCAGGAAATCGACGGATCGAAGTTGGCGCCCAGCCAGCCGATGTAGTCTTCCAGGCTGGTCGGTTTGCCGCGGTAGGCTGAAACGTTGCCCAGATCGTGCGGCTTGCCGAGCAGGCCGACGTCCCAGGCCCACTGCGGATGGGTAAACGCCTGCAGCACGCGGCGCAGGGCGGCGTTAGGGCCGCTCATCCCCGAATGGGCGTCGCGATAACGGGCGCCCGGCACCGGCATGTCGACGGTGAACACCAGCGTTTTCACGCCGGCGGCCTTGGCGCGCTCCAGCGCGTTGCGCATAAAACCGCGATCTTTGAGCACGTAGAGCTGGAACCACATCGGCCGATCGATCGCCGGCGCCACCTCTTCGATCGGGCAGACAGACACGGTGGACAGCGTGAACGGAATACCTTTTTTGGCCGCGGCGCGCGCGGCCTGCACTTCGCCGCGGCGGGCGTACATGCCGGTCAGCCCCACCGGCCCCAGCGCCACCGGCATCGCCAGCTGCTCGCCGAACAGCGTGGTCTCCAGGCTGAGTTCGGACATATTGCGCAGCACGCGCTGGCGCAAGGCGATATCGGCCAGGTCTGCGGTATTGCGCTTCAGCGTATGCTCCGCGTAGGCCCCGCCGTCGATATAGTGAAACAGAAACGGCGGCAGTTTGGCCCGGGCGGCGGCCCGGTAGTCGGTTGACGCGGAGATGATCATAGTGTTTACCTTCTTGTCTTGCTTGCGATAACGAGTTGTCGGTCAGAGCGTGAGGATCGCCGCCATACCGGCCGCAATCCCGCCGTACGCCAGCATCGGCAGTACGGTCTTTCTGATGATTTTGCCTTCGGCGTTGCCGATCCCGAGGATCGAACAGACCGCGATAATGTTGTTCAGGCACACCATGTTGCCCATGGCGCCGCCGACGGACTGCAAGGCCAGCGTCAGGTTGACGTCAAGACCGCTGCTCTGGGCGATCGACTGCTGAATGCCGCCGAACGTCAGGTTCGAAACGGTATTGGAGCCGGAGAAGAACGAGCCCAGCGCGCCGAGGAACGACGAGAACAGCAGCCAGCTGCCGCCGGTCAGCGCCGCCAGCGCTTTACCGATCAGGATCACCGGCGCGTTGTCGCCGCCCTGCATCATCAGGTTGACCATCACCAGCGCGCCGAACAGCGCAATAAAGGGCCGCGCGATGCGCCCGCCGGTTTCGCTGAACATCTGCCGCACCTGGCCGCCATTCAGCCGGAACAACGGAATGCACAGCAGCACCACCAACAGGAACGGGATCAGCGCCGGGACATACAGCGTTTTGTAGCCGGCGGCGGCGGAGGTGCCCAGCACCTGCTGCAGTTCGACGATCAGCGCCCGGCTGATGCGCAGCTCTCCGAGCCAGCCGAGGTTTTCCCGCCACAGCAGCGCGGTGTTGTTGAGCAGCGCTTTGAGGCCCAGCTGGTGGACGCGCGTCACTATCAGAATAGCAATCAGCAGCAGGGTCGGGGTCATGGCCTTGACCACCTGCATGAACGGCACCGCCTGCCCGACGCTCTGCGGTTTGTCGCCGCGGGCGAGGCCGATGCCGCCTCGCGCCAGCAGCACCGAGAGCGCCAGGCCGATCGCGCCGCCGACCAGCGCCGGGAACTCATAGTTCACCTGGGCCAACAGCAGATAGGGCACGGTGCAGCTCAGTACGCTGAGCAGGATAAACGGCAGATTGCGGCGGATATCCCGCCAGGAAACGATAAAGCGCAGCGCCAGCAGAGGAATGACGAAACCGGCGACAAAGTGGATCAGCGCGGTTTGTCGGCCGATCTCCAGCAGGTTGGCGTCCGACAGGCCGAGATTGGCGAAGCCGAACCAGGTGGGGGTGCCCACGGCGCCGAAGGAGACCGGCACCGAGTTCATCACCAGCGTCAACAGAGCGACGCGCAGCGGGTTGAAGCCCAGCCCGACCAGAATCGGCGCGGCGATGGCGGCCGGGGTGCCGAAGCCGCTGGCGCCTTCAATCATAAAGGCGAACGCCCAGCCGATAATCATCAGCTGGGCCACGGGATTGGGGCTGATGGTTTCCAGCCAGCGGCGCACCACGTTTTCCGCGCCGCTCACCTGCATCAGTTTGTTGAGCAGGATGGCGCCTGCGATGATGGTGATCGGCGTCAGCGTCGACACCAGCGCGGTGATGATATGGGCATGCAGCAGCCGCAGCGAGGCATCGAACCACAAGAGCTGTACGGCGTACACCACGGCGGCCGTCAGCGGCAGGGCGAGGTAAGAGGGCACGCCATTCCTTTTGGTCATCATCCAGATCAGCAGGATGATGGGCGCAATACTGAAAAGCAGGGGCATAAGATCCTCAGGGTTATTATTTTTATGGGCAGAGAGATGTAGCTGAAAGGTTAATTACCGCAACATTTTTATTCTAATCACAACGTTGGCGACGATGCCATGCGGTAATTTTTTAACATCAGCGAACGGCGCCACCGGCGGGGAAAACGTCGGTGTGAGGGGTTAAATTAATGTGTTTAAAATCAGACTAATAGAAGTGGTTTTTGTGTGATGAATGCGCGAGTTCACATTAATTAAGCGGTAATGTTCAATAGATTATGTCCAAAAATGCCGTAATCCCCATGGCAT
The DNA here is from genome assembly GCF_009707615.1 of Serratia sp. YC16. NCBI lineage: Bacteria > Pseudomonadati > Pseudomonadota > Gammaproteobacteria > Enterobacterales > Yersiniaceae > Serratia > Serratia sp. YC16. Next base: position 99,627 of record NZ_WLYN01000006.1, read on the forward strand.
TTTCCGGCCATGGAGAAATAACCAGAGCAGAAAACTCAAAAGTAATGGCTGATATTTTGGTAGGAACCGATGATATGTTCGATCAGCAGGCGAGTTTTTAACGGCAGATTGCGGGTGTAAGGATAGACGGCGTAAATGCCCAGCACCTTGCCGCAGTGGCCGGCCAAAATCTCCGTCAGTTTTCCGTCCTGCAAGTCTTCGTACACCATGCAGCGCGGCACCATGGCGATGCCGTGGCCGCCGATTACCGCTTTGCGGATCGCTCGCGCATTGTTGGCCGACAGGTTGCCGTTAACCTGCAGCTCGTAGATGTCGTTGCGCCCTGGCCGCTTCATCAGCCAGTTGGCGGTGCCGCTCTCCTGGTAGGTGTAGGTCAGGCAGTTGTGGCTAAGCAGATCGTCGGCGCTGCGCGGTTCCGGGTGGCTTTCCAGGTAGCCCGGCGAGCAGACGATCACCCAGCGGGAATCGAAGATCGGCCGGGCAATCAGGCTGGAATCCGGCATGGTGCCGGTCCGGATCGCCAGATCGATGCCTTCTTCCACCAGATCGACGAAGCGGTTTTCCAGCCGCATTTCGACCTTTAGGCTGGGATGCTGGGCGCAAAATTCCGCCACGCTTTCGCTCAGCAGCAGCTCGCCCGAAATGGTTGGCACCGACATGCGGATGGTGCCGGTCAACTCTTCGCTCTTTTCGCTGACGGCGTACAGCGCCTCCTGCACTTTGGCGCCGATCTCTTTGGCCTGCTGGTAGAGCGCCTGGCCGCTTTCGGTCAGCGTCAGGCTGCGGGTGGTGCGGTACAGCAGGCGGGCACCCAGCGATTTTTCCAGCCGCCCGATGCGTTTACTGACCACCGAGCTGGTGATGCCGGCGCTCTCCGCGGCCTTGCTGAACGACCCGCAGTCGACAATCAGGGCAAACAGAATCAGGTCGTTGGCGTATTCGTGAGTGGCGAGCATAATCGGCTGTTCCCTTCAGCGGCAAGTGGCGCCAGTGTAAGTCTCTCGTTTCAATAAGCAATCATCAAAATGCCCCCGACGCCGAAATCAGAGGCTGCGCGAACAATGAGAATTCGTCTTGATCTCATTCTCGTGCCGCTTACAATGCCTGCCAGATCGCGACTTCAGAGGTTTTTTCATGGAACTGCTACGGGTGGTTTATCACCAGTATCGTTGGCCCTTTCTGGCGGTGATGGCATTGACCATGACCAGCGCCGGCTTAGGCATCGGTATCATTGCATTTATCAATCAATACCTGATGGACGCCGGCGGCGATGCATTGGCCGTGCTGCCGATGTTTCTTGCCCTGCTGGCATTGCTGATGGCGGTCACGCTGGGCTCGCAATTGGCGCTGACGACCTTGGGCCATTACTTCGTCTACCGCCTGCGCGGGCAGTTAGTGAAGCGCATCCTGGATACCGATATTGAACGTCTCGAACAGCTAGGCAGCGCCTCATTATTGGCCAGCCTGTCCAGCGATGTGCGCAATATCACCGTCGCCTTCGTGCGCTTGCCCGAACTGGTGCAAGGGGTGATTTTAACCCTGGGATCGGCGGCCTATCTGGGATGGCTGTCACCGAAAATGCTGGCGGTGACGGCGGTGTGGGTCGCCATCACCGTGGTGGGCAGCGGTTGTCTGGTCTCGCGGGTTTATCGCCATATGGCCAGTTTGCGCGAGTCAGAAGAGCGTCTCTATCATCATTATGAATCGGTGATTGACGGTCGTAAGGAACTGACGTTGAACCGCAAGCGAGCGCAGGCGCTGTACGAACAGGCCTATCAGCCTGATGCGCAAGCTTACCGCTACCATATCATTCGCGCCGATACCTTCCATCTGAGTGCGCTCAACTGGTCAAATATCATGATGTTGGGGGCGATCGGGCTGGTGTTCTTTATGGCCAACAGCCTGGGATGGGCGAACTCGATGGTAGCCGCCACGTATTCCCTGACGTTGCTGTTCTTGCGCACGCCATTACTGCAGGCGGTCGGAGCGTTTCCGACGCTGGTCAGCGCCGAAGTCGCCTTCAACAAGCTGAAGACGCTGCGCCTGGCCGAGTACCAACCGGCGTTCCCTGCCGCCACCGGCCGTGCCTGGCAGACGCTGGAACTGCGCGACGTGGTTTTTCACTATGCGGATACGGAACAGCAGCCCGGTTTTGCCGTCGGGCCGCTCAATCTGACGCTGCGGCGTGGCGAGCTGGTCTTTTTGATCGGTGGCAACGGCAGCGGCAAGTCAACGCTGGCGATGCTGCTGACCGGGTTGTACCGGCCGGTGAGCGGGCACATCGTTGTGGATGGCATCGCCCAGACCGCAGCGGATATGCCGGATTATCGTCGGCTGTTTTCGGCGATTTTCACCGATTTTCATCAGTTCGATCGCTTGCAAGGGCCGGAAGGTGGCGAACCCGATGCGGAGTTGGTCGCCGTCTGGCTCGAACGCTTGAATATGAAAAGCAAACTGCAGTTCGACGGCGACAGGGTGACCAACCCGCAGCTGTCGCAAGGGCAGCGCAAACGTCTGGCCCTGCTGTTGGCGGTGGCGGAACAGCGCGATATCCTGCTGTTGGATGAATGGGCCGCGGATCAGGATCCGCAGTTCCGGCGTATTTTTTATCGCGAGCTGTTGCCAGAGTTGCGCGCGTTAGGCAAAACGGTATTCGCCATCAGCCATGACGACCACTATTTCGAACATGCCGATCGGTTGCTTGAGATGCGCTCCGGCCAGCTGCGCGAACTGACCGGCTGCGAGCGTGAACACGCCAGCCGAGACTCCATCAGTCGAATTGGCTAATCCTCGCCGGCCCGGGCGAAACCCAAACGGGCCGGCGCTTCTCCTCATGCGATTCAGTACGTCGCTTCATTTTCATCCTCTTCTTCAGCGTCGCCTGTTGCCGATTTGGCTTATGACCAGTCAAATGATTTAGTGACTAATTATTTACCAGTGGTTTAATTTTAGCCATTAAAGGTGTGACACACTGTATGTTCGTTCGCCTATCAATACGCGTTATCGGCTGCCGATAACAGTGGTATCCACGGTGCCGTGCTCATTGATACTGCAATGCAGGTATTTGGGTAGCAGTGATTTTTTAAATATCCATAGGAACAAACTACTTTATCGATCGTTAAAACAGATCAATAATCATCGTTTGAATGGTTTAATCTATTGGTTAGGGGCGCTGTGGTGAGCAAGGATGGATCAAATATCAAACGTAAGGCATGGCTATGCGTGTTTATCGGTTGTGGGCTGTTCTGGCTGCTAACCGCTGCCGTGATTTACTGGCTACTGATTAAGTAAGCTGAGCAGGAAGACGATTGGTGAACAAAAAGCAGGCTAAAAATCGTGAGGGCGCTCGGCGTCGCGCGCAGTCCAAAATTCCGCCTTCATGGGTGCTGAGCGATGAGCAGCGCGCCTTCATTGAAGATTTGTGGCAGGATAACGCCCCTGAGGCGGAGCGACCTATCGCCCAGCGGCGCTAACCGATCAGGCGGCTACGGCCGGCCAATGCGCCGAACAGCATTTGCAGGAGAGTCAGACAGAGCAACACGATCAGTGGCAAACGCCAGCCTTCCGTCAGGTCATGCAGCAGGCCGAACAGGGTGGGGCCCAAGGCCGCCAGCAGATAACCGACGGATTGCGCCATACCCGATAACAGCGTCGCCTGGTGATGATGCTGACTGCGCAATCCGAAGAACGACAGCGCCAGCACCAGCGAACTCCCCGCGCCCAACCCGGCGAACGTCAACCACACCAGCGAGCTGGCGGGTTGCACCAATAATCCCCCGACGCCGATAAAGATCAGCAGAGAACTGCCCAGCGCGATCGCTCGCTGATCGCGCGCCCGCGGCAAAATCACCACCATCACAAAGTTGGCGACGATCGCCACCACCTGATACACGAACAGCTCGAAGCCCGCCTGTTGAGCCGAGGTGCCGTGGCTGGCGGCAAAGGCGCTGAACCAGCCGATAATGGTGTAAAAAGCAATAGATTGCAGCCCCATGAACATCGCCACCTGCCATCCCAGCGCACTGCCCCAGGGAGAACGATAGCGTTGCGGCTCCGTCGACAGCGGCTCTTTGACTGCGGGCGTGGCGGGGCGTCGCAGCTGTGGCAGCCACACCAGCAGCGCCAGCAGCGCGGGCAACCCCCAGCACAGCAAAGAGAACCGCCAGCCGAGATCGCCCAGCGAAGCCAGCGGCACCGCCAGGCCGGAGGCGATGGCGGCGACCAGCGACATCACCGCCGCATAGGCGGCGATCATGGCGGCGGCGCGATGTGGGAAATCTCTTTTCACCAGCGTCGGCAGCACTACGTTGGCGAGGGCGATGGCGGCGCCGATCAGGATGCTGCCCAGCCACAGCATGGCGTCTTGCGGCAGGGAACGCAGCGCAATGCCGCAAACCAGCAGCGCGAGGGCGAGGCCCAGAGTGCGCTCGATGCCGATGCGTTTCGCCAGCGCCGGGGTCAGCGGCGAAAGAACGGCGAACAGGATTAGCGGCAGCGAGTTGATCAGGCCGGCGGCGGTGGCGGATAACGCCAGCTGTTGCTGGATCTGCTCCAGCAGCGGGCCCACGCTGGTCAGGGCGGCGCGCAGGTTGGCCGCGATCAGCATGATGCCGACGATCAGCAGTACCGGGCGATGTAAACGGCGGCGCGGGGTTAAGCTGGATGATGGGGATGAAGCGGGTTGCGGCATGGGTTCCTCGCACCAGGGCATGCAGTCAATCAGCGCTGCATGGCGTGATGCGTTGATTGACGTTAACGCTTACGTACCGCCAAATTGGCGGTATCCGATCGCAAGTGTAGGGAAGATGCTTCACGCTGACAAGGGGAGGGGCCGGCGTGATAGGGGCGGTTAATCCCCGTCGGTGACAGGATAATTGCCATTATGTGATCCTGGTCACTGAGTGAACTAAAAGTCCTGGCGCGGGGCGGGCCATGCGCCGCTTTCACTTCTCTCTCCCCCCATGCGGCTGCTCTCCGGCGTGCGCGCTCGTCATGGCATTTCACTTTGCCTCCATTCCGCTTCCTGGCTTTTCGATCTGTTTCGATTCGAAAGGTTTTTTGGCGATTTTTTTGCTAAAACGGGGCTGTAAGCCCGATCACAATTTCATTGCTTTCGCTTTGCTGTAATGCCAGCGCAGTAGAGCGAAAGCCATCTTCTCCCCGGCGATGCCGGAAACCTGAGGACCGCAGCTCATGCCAGTGAATACCGCAAAGCGACGTGAACACATCATCGATCTGTTATGCGAGCACGGCAGCGTGCGCGTGGAGCAGCTCAGCAAACAGTTTGCGGTATCCACGGTGACGATCCGCAACGATCTGCGCTTTCTGGAACGAAAAGGGTGTGCGCTGCGCGCTTACGGCGGCGCGATGCTCAATCAGCAATTCGCTTTCGATCGGCCGTTGCGGGACAAAGGGCGGTTGAATCGCGACGTCAAAACGCTGATCGCCAACGCGGCGGCCGGCTATGTGCGCGACGGCGATGCGCTGATCCTCGATTCCGGTTCCACCACCGCGCAGATCGTGCCGTTCCTGAAGGGGCGGCGCGATCTGGTGGTGATGACCAATGCGCTGAACATTGCCTACGAGCTTTCGGGAAACGACGGGGTGGAGGTCATGGTGCTGGGGGGCAGCGTGCGCCGCAACTCTTACTCGCTCTACGGTCCGGCTGCCGAGCAGCAATTGCGTCAGTACCGATTCGACAAACTGTTTTTGGGCGTCGATGGGTTCGATCTGAGCGCCGGCATCACCACGCCTCACCCCGGTGAGGCGCACCTCAATCGCGTAATGTGCGAGGTGGCACGCGAGATTATCGCGGTGGCGGATGCCAGCAAATTTGGTCGCAAGAGCTTTTGCATGATTCGCGAAGCCGGACAAATCCATCGGCTGATCACCGACAGCCGTCTTCCGGACGATTACGAGCGGGCGTTAACCGAGCTGGGCGTGGAGGTCATCATCGCCGATCGGTAGCAGGGCGCCTGCATGGGGGCTTCATGCAGCAGTTGTTACAGCTTGTCGAGCAGCACAAGGCCGGTATGCCGGTCGGGATCTTTTCCGTCTGTTCCGCCCATCCCTGGGTTCTGAAGGCCGCGTTGCGGCAGGCCAAAGCCCGTGGCACGCCGGTGTTGGTGGAAGCGACGTCCAACCAGGTCAATCAGTTCGGCGGCTATACCGGCCAAACGGCGACCCAGTTTCGCGATGCGCTGTGGCGGCTGGCGGATGAGGTTGGCCTGGCGCGCGAGCGCGTGTGGCTGGGCGGCGACCATCTGGGGCCCAACGCCTGGCAAGATCGCCCGGCTCAGGAAGCGATGACGCTGGCGGAAACGTTGATCGACGATTACGTCCGCGCGGGATTTCGCAAAATTCATCTCGATTGTTCCATGTCGTGCGCCGATGATCCCTCGCCTCTGGGGGATGCCGCTGTCGCCGAGCGGGCAGCGCGTTTGTGCGCGGTGGCGGAACGCGCCTGGGCGCAGAGCGGCGGCGAAGCGCCGGTCTATGTGATCGGCACCGAAGTGCCGGTGCCGGGCGGCGCGCAGGAAGCGCTGGCGGGCCTGCAGGTCACCACGCCGCAGGCGGTGGCGCAAACCCTGGAAACACACCGTATCGCCTGGCAAAAGGCCGAGCTGAACGATGCCTGGCAGCGAACCATCGCGCTGGTGGTGCAGCCGGGCGTCGAGTTCGATCACCACAGCGTCGAACGTTACCAGCCGCAACGCGCCGATGCACTGAGCCATTTCATCGAACGGCAGCCGGGCATGATCTATGAAGCGCACTCCACGGACTACCAACCGCCGCAGGCCTATCGCCAGCTGGTGCGCGATCATTTCGCCATTCTGAAGGTGGGGCCGGCGCTGACCTTTGCGCTGCGCGAAGCGCTGTTCGCCCTCGATCGCATCGAGCGCGAATGGCTGGGGGAACGCCAGTCGGCGCAGCTGTGCGCCACGCTGGAACAGGTGATGCGCGAGCAGCCGCAACAGTGGAGCCGCTATTACCACGGTACGCCGCACCAGCAGTACCTCGATCGCCACTACAGCCTGAGCGATCGGGTGCGTTACTACTGGCCGCAGCCGCAGGTGCAGCAGGCGGTCGACGGCTTGCTGGACAACCTGCGCCGCAGCCCGGCGCCGCTGGCGCTGCTCAGCCAGTATCTGCCGGATCAGGCGCGGGCGCTGAACGCCGGCGAATTGAGCGCCGATCCGCAGGAGTGGGTGCTGCATAAAGTGACGCAGGTGCTCGACGATTACCACGCCGCCTGTTATCCGGAGGGCCGCTGATATGCCGAACATTTTAATGACCCGCATCGACAATCGCCTGGTGCACGGCCAGGTGGGCGTGACCTGGACCAACACCCTCGGCGCCAACCTGGTGGTGGTGGCCAACGACGAGGCCGCCGCCGATCCGGTGCAGCAGAACCTGATGGACATGGTGGTGGCGGAAGGGGTGCAGACCCGTTATTTCACGCTGCAGAAAACCATCGACGTGATCCACAAGGCGGCGGATCGACAGAAGATCTTTCTGGTATGCAAAACGCCGCAGGACGTGTTGACGCTGGTGCGCGGCGGGGTGCCGATCCGTTTCGTCAACGTCGGCAATATGCATTTCGCCGAGGGGAAGCGGCAGGTGCACAAAACGGTGTCGCTGGACGACGGCGACGTGGCCGCGTTCCGCGCGCTGGCGGCGCTGGGCGTGGAGTGCGAAGTGCGCCGGGTGCCGGATGAGGCGGGTGAGGCGATCGGCAAACTGCTCTTTTGAGCCTGGGGGGAAGCATGTTGACGGATGCGTTATTGATTGCGCTGTTGGCCGGGTTGGCGGGGGTTGACCTGTTCGACGGTCTGACCCACTTCCACCGGCCGGTGGTGATGGGGCCGCTGGTGGGGCTGATTTTGGGCGACGTCTACACCGGCTTGCTGGTGGGCGGCACGCTGGAGCTGGTGTGGATGGGGATGGTGCCGCTGGCGGGCGCCCAACCGCCGAACGTGGTGATCGGCGGGGTGATCGGCACCGCGTTCGCCATTCTGACCAAGGCTGATCCTAAAGTGGCGATCGGCGTGGCGGTGCCGTTCTCGATAGCAGTGCAGGGCTGCATCACGCTGCTGTTTACGCTGTTCTCACCGATGATGCACCGCTGCGATCGCATGGTGAAAGAGCTGAACTGGCGCGGCATCGAACGGGTGAACTACCTCGGCATCAGCATTCTGTTCATCTTCTATTTCGTGGTGGCGTTCCTGCCGATTTACTTCGGCGCCGATGCGGCCAGCGCCATGGTGCAGAAGGCACCGGGCTGGCTGCTGGACGGGCTGGCGGTGGCGGGCGGCATGATGCCGGCGATCGGTTTCTCGCTGCTGATGAAGGTGATGATGAAAAAAACCTACGTGGCCTATTTCATTCTCGGTTTCATCTCGGTCACGTTTCTCAAACTGCCGATTCTGGCGGTGGCGCTGGGCGCCCTGGCGATCGCTCTGATCGACTTCTTCAACACGCAACGCGGCGCGGCAGAGACGACGGCTCGTCCCGCTCCGCAGGAGGACGCCGAAGATGGCATTTAACGATTCCGACGATCTGCTGGCGCAAAAGGCCGAGCAGCGCATGGCGCAGGCGCTGGCCACCAGCCAGGTGGAGCAGGACGATTACCTGGACAGCCAGCCCGCCGAAGCGCTGACGCGCGGCGACATCAACCGCATGGCCTGGCGTTCGCTGCTGCTGCAGGCATCGTTCAACTACGAGCGCATGCAGGCCGGCGGCTGGCTGTATCAGCTGATCCCCGGGCTGCGCAAGATCCACCGCAACCCGCAGGATTTGGCCAATTCGATGAAGATGCACATGGAGTTTATCAATGTGCACCCGTTCGACGTTACCTTCCTGTCCGGCCTGGTGCTGGCAATGGAGCAGAACAAGGAAAAGATCTCCACCATCCGCGCGGTGAAAGTGGCGCTGATGGGGCCGCTTGGCGGCATCGGCGACGCGCTGTTTTGGTTGACGCTGCTGCCGATCTGCGCCGGGATAGGCGCTTCGTTGGCGCTGGAGGGCAGCCTGTTCGGGCCGATCGTCTTCCTGCTGCTGTTCAACCTGTTCCACTTCGGCCTGCGTTTCGGGCTGGCGCACTACGGCTACCAGGCCGGCACCAGCGCGCTGGCGCTGCTGAAGACCCACACCCGGCGTATTTCGCACGCCGCCTCCATTGTCGGCATGACGGTGATCGGCGCGCTGGTGGCCTCGTATGTGCATCTGTCCACGCCGCTGGTGATGCATGCCGGCAAGGCCAGCGTGGCGCTACAGACCGACGTGCTGGACAAGCTGATGCCCAACTTACTGCCGCTGTGTTTCACGCTGCTCATTTTCTTCCTGATGAAGCGCGGATTCTCGCCGGTGAAGCTGATTGGCGTCACCGTAGTCATCGGCGTAGCGGGCAAATTTATCGGCATTTTGTGAGGAGCGGAATATGCCAGGCATTGTGATTACCGGCCACGGCGGCTTCGCCAGCGGGCTGTTGCAGGCGGTGGAACAGGTGGTGGGGCCACAGCCGCACTGCGCGGCGGTCGATTTCCCCGAACAGATGAGCACCGCGCAGCTCAGGGAGGCTTTGCGTTCGGCGCTGGTCGCAGTGGCGCAGCCGGACGGCGTGGTGTTTCTCACCGACATGCTCGGCGGCTCGCCGTTTCGCAGCGCCTGCGAGCTGGCGGATGCGCAGGGGGATTGTGAAGTGCTGACCGGCGTGAATATGCAGCTGGCGGCGGAAATGATGCTGGAGCGCGACGGGTTGAGCCTGGATGAGTTTCGCGAGGTGGCGCTGGCGTGCGGTAAACGCGGCCTGACCAGCCTGTGGCATGAGCGCCGCCGGGTGAAATGCGAAAACGTGCAGGCCGACGGCATCTGAACGAAAACCGGGCGCGCTCGCGCCCGGCTTCGTGAGTTATGCCGGCAACGGGCTCAGCGCCAGGCGCGCCGGTTGGTCTTCGCCGCGGCTGAAGCGCCAGCAGGTCTGGTGATATTTCGCCACGCTGTTGCGGTGCGCCACGCTGATCAGCGTCACGTCCGGCAGTTCATCCACCAGCAGGCAGTACATCAATTGCTCGGTTTCATCGTCCAGCGCGCTGGTGGCTTCGTCAAGGAACAGGAGGCTAGGGCGTATCAGCAGGGCGCGGGCGAAGGCCAGCCGCTGTTGCTCGCCCGGCGACAGGCGATGGCTCCAGTTGGCGGAGGTGTCCAGCCAGCGCTGCAGGTGTTTCAGGCGGCAGTTTTCCAGCACCCGCATCAGCTGCGCGTCGCTGTATTCTGTCGCCAGGCTCGGATAGCTCAACGCTTCACGCAGCGTGCCGATCGGAATGTAGCTGCGCTGTGGCAGGAACAGCGTGTTGGCGTTGGCCGCCAGCCCGATGGCACCCGCGCCGTAAGGCCAGATGCCGGCGATGGCTCGCAGCAGCGTCGACTTGCCGCAGCCGGAAGGGCCGACGATCAGCAGGCGATCGCCGCGTTGCAGCGTCATCTCGGCGCCGGTCAGCAGCGGCTGGCCGTCGGGCAAGTTCAGGCTGAGATTGTCCAGCGTTAACGGATGGACTGCCTCTTCCCGCAGCTGAATGCCGCGCGGCTGATGATGCACCTGATCGACGGCGGCATTGAAGCCCGCCAGACGGTTGACGCAGGCTTTCCAGGTCGCCAAATCGTTGAAAGCGTCGATAAACCACGACAGCGCCCCCTGCACCTGGCCGAAGGCCGAGGCGATCTGCATCAGGCCGCCCATCTGGATGGCGCCGGAGAAGTAGCGCGGCGCTGCCACCAGCAGCGGAAACACGATAGCGAACTGGCCGTAGAAGTTGGTGGCGATGTTCAGCCGCCGGGTGATGCGCATGATCGCCCACCAGTTGCTGCGAATGGTATCGAAACGGTCGCCCAACTGCTGCGCCTCGCGCGGTTCGCCGTGGTACAGCGCGATGGCGTCATTGTTTTCACGGATGCGGATCAGGCCGAAACGGAAGTTCGCCTCGTACCGTTCCTGGTTGAAGCCCAGCATGACCAGCGGTTTACCGACCCACCAGATCAACAGCGATCCCAACACTGCATACAGCAGCGCGAACCACACCATATAACCGGGCAAGGTGATGGCGTGCTGGCCGAGTGCGAAGGTCATCGGCCCGCTGACGTGCCATAAAATGTCGATAAAGGAAAACAGCGTCACCAGGCTGGAGAGCAGCCCGAGCGACAGCGACAGGGTATATTGGGTCAACACGTTGAGATCTTCGGCGATACGCTGATCGGGGTTATCGACGATCTGCTGCTGCTCGGTGTGGTAATACGCCTGATGCGCCAGCCATTTATCCATGAACTTTTCCGTCATCCAGCGCCGCCAGCGCATCTGCAGCCCCTGGGTCAGGTAGATTTTATAGACCGCCAGCACGATGAAGATCAGCGCCAGATAGGTAAAGCGCCACAGCTGTGCCTTGAACACCGGGTAGTTCTTGTTCTGCAGCGCATCGTAGAACACCTGGTTCCACTGGTTGATCTGCACGCTGATATAGACCAGGCCAAGCGACAGGACGACGATGGCGATCAGCATCATCCAGGCGCGCCATCGCTCCTCTGACACCCAAAAGGGTTTGATCAGCTGCCAAACGGCGTGTTTCTGCAAGGGGGTTGCGTTCATAGCGGCTCATTCATTGCGGCATTTTGTTCAGCATGGGCCGCGGGCCGGTAACAAACAAACCGTGACTGTAAGCAGTTTTGACTCCGCTAACCGTTTGAAATAATGCGGTTGAATCGCCGGCGGCCATGCAGGAGATCGCAATTGCGGCATACACTCCGGCGCCGGGCGGTTATACTGGCGCCGAATTTTTGCAGAAAGGATAAACGATGAAGGCTTGGTTTCCCCTGTTGCTGACCTGCGGCGTCTTCGCCAGCGTCCGGGCCTGGGCGCACATTGACGAGCCGGACATTGCTGCCGACTGCCAAAAGGTGGCGAGCTACGCCGAACTGGGAAAAAAGGCCTATCAGCGGCAGGATTACGCCAAAGCCGCCGACATCTTTCGCGATCAGGCGGCCTGGAGCGAATTTTGCGGCCTGAGCGAGCAGGCGGTTGCCACGGCTTACAACAACGTGGCGCTGTCGCTGATGCACGCCGGCGAATTGCTCAAGGCGCAGGCCTATCTGGCGCTGGCACCGCACGACGATAAATCGCAGCACAACCTGAGCCTGTTGCGTCAACGTCTGGCGCAGCGGCCGCAGCCGCAGGGGCCGGGCGGCGTGTATTGGCAATACGCCGGGCGCGGCGTGTGGAGTGAAGTGGTGGTTAAGCCGCAGGGCGAGCGCTGGCTGATCGATTTTTCCGGCTACGCGATGCCGCAGATGGGGCTGTATTACGGGCCGAACATGGGGGACTTTTCCGCGGAGCTGCCGATCGCACACGGCAAGGCCGTCTACCACCAGCACGAGTCGGACAGCGCGCAGGTCTGCGACGTGACGATGGAGTTCGGCGAGCAAGCGTTGGAAATGCACACGCGGGGCGATTGCGGGTTCGGTCACAACGTGCGGGCGGAAGGGAGGTTCGTGCGGGTAGAATGACCCGCCCCGACGACCGGGGCGAGCAGGGTTACGCCAGTGCGGCGGCGCCCAGCAGATTCTTCCAGGCTTCCACATTGCCCAGATAATTGCCGGCCGGCAGCAGATGCAGGCGGCCATCACTATCCTGCAGTGCAAAGGTCGGGAAGCCCTGGCCTTGCACTTTGGCCAGCAGCGCCCGGCTTTCCGCGATATGTTGCGCGGTCGGCGCGCCGCTGTTGAAGCGCATTTCGGCGATAAACGCCGCCGAAGGCAATCCCAGCTCTTTCGCCAACGCTTCCAGCACCGGCGTGTCGGCGATGCGACGGCCTTCCTGATAGTGCGCCTGCTGAATGCGGTGCAACATGTCCAACCCGCGCCCCGCCAGCTTTTCCGCCGCCAGGATAGCGGTGATCGGCGGCTCGGAATCCATCACCGCCGTGGTGTCGCGCAGCAGACCGTTGAAATAGGCTTCACCGAACGGCTGGCCCGTCATTTCGGCGATGCGTTTGTCGTGCGGAATGACGTAGTTGCGCCATTCGTCGGTAATCTGACGGCGGTTGTTGCCGGTCATCATGCCGCCGGCGTGCGGCACGACCTTGAGCCCTGGGAGGCTCTGAGCCGCTTTCACCAGCGGCGCGGCGCCGTAGCACCAACCGCACAGCGGATCGAAAATGTAATGCAAAGTGGTTTCGGTCATCTTAGCTCCTCGCCTGGCGCGGCGGTTCGCCGCCGCGCCAGGACTGGTTCAATCACGCTCGGGCGCTTATTGCGGCCACTTCATCTCGCCTTTCAGCACTTTCGCGCTCAGTTCCAGACTCGATTCGTCTTTCAGCGTCGGGTAGTGCTTTTTCATCGCTTCAATCAGCGCGGCGGAATCCTTGGCCTTAGGCAGCTCGGCTTCCAGCGTGGTCAGGTATTTCTGAGTGAAATGCACCGATGCCAGCGTCTGCGCTGCACCCGGCAGGAAGTGGCCCGGCACGACGACCTGCGGCTTCAGCGCTTCGATGTTTTTCAGCGTCTGCTGCCAGTGCTGGCGCGATTCCACGCTCTGGTTGTCGGCGATCCACGGATGGATATTGTCCCCGGCGACCGCGACACCGCCCACTACCGCTTTCAGCGCCGGGATCCAGACGAAGGTGCGATCGGGAGTCGGGCCGTTCAGACCTTTCACTTCCACTTTTTGGCCGTCGATGGTGAAGCTGTCGCCCTGCAGCGGCTGCGGCACGATCACGGTTTTAGGCGCGTTGTCTTTCAGGATTGGGCCCCAGTAGGCGACTTTACCGTCTTTGGTGGCGTTGATGTCCTTGATGGTGCCCGGCGAAGCGATGATTTTCGCCTCCGGGAAGGCGGCCTTAATCACGTCCAGACCGAAGTAGAAATCCGGATCCGAATGGCTGATGTAGACGGTGGTCAGTTTTTTGCCGGTCGCCTTGATCTTTTTCACCAGCTCTTCGGCATCGTTGCGCTGGAACTGAGCGTCGATCAGCGCCACTTCATGTTTGCCGCTGACGATCTCGGAAGACACCGGGAACACGCTTTTCTCGCCCGGGTTATACACTTCCATGGTCAGGGTGTCGGCAGCGGTGGCGTAAGCGCTCAGGGTGGCAACGCCGGTGAAGGCCAGAGTTAACAGTGATTTCTTAAACATGGGCAGAGGTCCTTAGGTATCGGTTAATGTTGTAATGATGTTAGGTTGCATAAAGCGATAGAAAAACCGGATAATAAGCAATTATTCGTTGCATAAATCGGACTAATCATGGATCGCATTACCGCCGCTGAGGTTTTTGTCACCATCGTCGATCGCGGCAGCATGATCGCCGCCGCGGAAACGCTGGAGATGTCGCGCGCGATGGTGACGCGCTACCTGGCGCAAATGGAGCAGTGGGCCGGAGCGCGTTTACTGCATCGCACTACCCGTAAGCTTAGTCTGACCGACGCCGGTGAGCGCACTCTTGAGCGATGTCGGCAAATGTTGGCGTTGGCGGGGGAGATCGATCTGGTGGAGGAAGGGCAGAGCGATGAGCTGCGTGGCCTGCTGCGCATCACCTGTTCGCAGTCGCTGGGGCAAACGGCGCTGGTGGGGGCCGTCGCTCAATATCTGAAGCGTCACCCGCAGGTGGCGGTCGATCTGCAGATGAACAACCGGGCGGTGAATCTGGTGGAGGAACGCATCGATCTGGCGCTGCGCATCACCAATGAGCTGGATCCCAATCTGATCGCCCGGCCGCTGTCCAGCTGCGCGTCGGTGGTGTGCGCCGCGCCGGCTTATCTGGCGGCGCACGGCACGCCGCGTCAGCCGCAGGATCTGGCGTTGCACAACTGCCTGACCTACTCCTATTTCGGCAAAAGCCTGTGGCATTTCGACGCGCAGGGGGTGAAATCGGCGGTGGCGGTCAGCGGTAACCTGAGCGCCAATGAGTCGGTGGTGTTGATGGCCGGCACGGTGCAGGGCGCAGGCATTTCCATGCAGCCCTATTATTCGGCGGCGCCGCTGCTGGCCAGCGGCGAGCTGGTGGAACTGTTGCCGGGCTATCGGCCGCAGTCGATGGGCATCTACGGCATCTACACTTCACGTCGACAAATGCCTGCTACCCTGCGCACCATGCTGGACTTTCTGGTGGAGTGGTTCGCCAGCGATCCGCAGTGGCAGGCGACGCTTCGCTGATGAAATTAACAATGCGGTAACATTTGCACACATTTTTCATCGTCAGCGCATTCAAGCGCTTAGCGCCCAGCGCTGAATGATTTGTGCGCTGTCCGCCTGTCTCTGCTGGTCTTCGCTCTGCACCGCGTGCTATTTCTGTGGGGCGAAAAGCGAGAATAAAACTTATTAATTATAGGGTTAAGTATTATCCCTCCGCTTGGAACATCTCATCTGACTCCGCTTGTTCGGGCCGCCCTGCGGGTGGCCCGGGATTATGCTTGTTTATTGAATAGCCCTGAGCGTCTGACGCCGGGCTGTGTTGACCGGGAGCGTTACCCATGCCTGTTTCTTTGCTCGCACTGGCATTAAGTGCATTTGCCATCGGCACCACCGAATTCGTCATTATGGGGCTGCTGCCTGACGTGGCGGGGGATCTGCAGGTGTCGATCCCGTCGGCCGGCTGGCTGATCAGCGGCTATGCGTTGGGCGTGGCGATTGGCGCGCCGATCATGGCGCTGTTGACCGCCAAACTGCCGCGCAAGAATACGCTGCTGCTGCTGATGGTGATCTTCATCATCGGCAACGTGATGTGCGCGTTGGGATACAGCTATAACTTCCTGATGCTGGCGCGCATCATCACCGCACTGTGCCACGGCGCGTTTTTCGGCATCGGCGCCGTGGTGGCCGCCAATCTGGTGGCACCCAACCGACGGGCTTCGGCGGTGGCCTTGATGTTCACCGGCCTGACGCTGGCCAACGTGCTGGGCGTGCCGCTCGGCACCGCCTTGGGGCAGGCGCTGGGCTGGCGTTCCACCTTCTGGGCGGTGGCGCTGATCGGCGTGCTGTCGTTGTTGGCGCTGTATGCCAAGCTGCCTGCGTTAAAAGATGAGGCGCCGACCGATCTGAAAAAAGAGCTGGCGGCGTTGCGCGGCGGCGGCATTTGGCTGTCGCTGCTGATGACGGTGGCGTTCGCCGCCTCAATGTTTGCGCTGTTCACCTATATCGCGCCGTTGCTGACCGAAGTGACCGGTGTCTCGGCGAGCGGCGTAAGCTGGACGCTGCTGCTGATGGGCGTAGGCCTGACGGTGGGCAATATCGTTGGCGGTCGCTTGGCTGACTGGCGGTTGGCGCTGACGCTCAGCTGCACTTTCCTGGCTATTGCGCTGTTCGCCGCCTTGTTCCACTGGACCAGCCATGCGCTGGTACCGGCGGAAATGACTCTGTTCCTGTGGGCCGCCGCCGCTTTCGCCGCGGTGCCGGCGCTGCAGATCAACGTGGTGACTTACGGCAAGAAAGCGCCGAATCTGGTTTCCACACTGAATATTGCGGCGTTTAACGTCGGCAATGCACTCGGCGCCTGGGTAGGCGGAGCGGTGATTGCGCAGGGGCTGGGGTTGACCCGCGTTCCTCTGGCGGCGGCGGCGATAGCGCTGCTGGGGCTGCTGCTGTGCCTGGTGACCTTTAAACGCGCCAAGCGCCCGGCTAGCGCCTGATCGCCGCGTCGAGCCGAGCGGGGAAACCGGCCGCCTGCTGATGCAGATGGTCGATAAAGGCCGTGACCAGCGCAGAAGAAGGGCGATGCAGCGGCCGGATCAGGCTGACGGTGAACAGTACCTCGATGCTGAACGGCCGCACGTGCACCCCGCTGCCGGCATAGTCGAGCGCCGTCAACGGGTTGACGATCGATACGCCCACGCCGGCCCTCACCATGGCGCACACCGATGCTGCGCTGTGGGTCTCCATCACCATGCGCCGTTCGACGCCCTGTTCGGCGAACAGCGCATCCAGCAAGTGACGATAGCTGTCGGTGCTCGACAGGCTGATAAAGTTTTGCCCGGCGAAATCCTGCGGCGTCAGCTGGTCTTTCGCCGATAAAGGGTGACCCGCCGGCAGCACGCAAACTTCGTTCAACGTCATCAGCGTCATTCGCTCGGTACCCGCCGGCGTCAGGGCGGTTTCCGTCAGCCCAAGGTCGTGGCGCTGGGCCGACAGCCACTCCTCCAACAGCGGTGACTCCTGCGGGATCACGCTGAAGCTGACTTCCGGATAACGTTCGATAAAGGGCCGACACACCGCCGGCAGCAGCGATTGAGAAAATACCGGCAGGCACAGGATCGACAGCTGCGCCTGCTGAAACTGGCGAATGCCGGCGGCGGCGTTGACGATGCGATCGAGGCCGTAATAGGAGCGTTGCACTTCTTCAAACAGCCGCAGCCCCTGCACGGTAGGGGACAAACGCCCCCGCACCCGGTCGAACAGCTGCAGCCGGATCAGCTTCTCAAAGCGCGCTAGCTCGCGGCTGACGGTCGGTTGCGAGGTTTGCAGCAGGGCCGCCGCTTCGGTCAGGTTGCCGGTGGTCATCACCGCCCGAAAGATTTCGATCTGTCGCAAAGAGATGTTGTGCATGGCGAGGCTGCTTGGCTGGGGAAGAAAGCCATATCATAAATGAATAGACTACGGCTAAATAGATATTTTCCAGTCGATTCAGCGTGCGGCACTATGGCTTTATCCGCCGTTACTTTCGAATTGGGAATATCGCCATGCCACGCCCGTTGCACGACACCTCCACCGCGTTGAACGCCGCTAACCTGCTGGCCTTGCCGCAGCGTTTCGGTTGCCCGGTCTGGGCCTATGATGCCGACATCATCAGCCAGCGCATCGCTCAGCTGCGCCACTTCGACACCATCCGCTTCGCGCAGAAGGCCTGTTCGAACATTCATATTTTGCGCTTGATGCGCGAGCAGGGCGTGAAGGTGGATTCGGTATCGCTGGGTGAAATCGAGCGGGCACTGCAGGCCGGTTTTCAGCCGGGCGGCGAACCGAGTGAGATCGTCTTTACCGCAGACGTGCTGGATCACGCCACGCTGGCGCGCGTCAGCGAATTGAAGATCCCGGTCAACGCCGGTTCCATCGATATGCTGGATCAACTCGGTCAGGTTTCTGCGGGGCACCCGGTGTGGCTGCGCATTAATCCGGGATTTGGCCACGGCCACAGCCAGAAAACCAACACCGGTGGCGAGAACAGCAAGCACGGCATCTGGTATGCCGATCTGCCGCAGGCGGTGGAGAAGATCCGCCGCTATGGCCTGAAGCTTGTCGGCGTGCATATGCATATCGGTTCCGGCGTCGATTACCAGCATCTGGAGCGAGTTTGCGACGCGATGGTGCAGCAGGTGATCGATCTCGGCCATGACATCAGCGCCATTTCTGCCGGCGGCGGCCTGTCTATCCCCTATCAGTACGGCGAAGAAGCGATCGATACCGAGCACTATTTCGGTTTGTGGAACCGGGCGCGTGAGCGCATCGCCGCGCATTTGGGGCACCCGGTGCAGCTGGAGATTGAACCCGGGCGCTTCCTGATGGCGGAGGCGGGCGTGCTGGTGGCCGAAGTGCGGGCGGTGAAAGACATGGGCAGCCGCCACTTCGTGCTGGTGGACGCCGGCTTTAACGATCTGATGCGTCCGGCGATGTACGGCAGCTACCACCATATTTCGCTGTTGCCGGCCGATGGCCGCGACACGTCGGGGCAGCCGCTGCGCGAAACGGTGATCGCCGGGCCGCTGTGCGAATCCGGCGACGTGTTCACCCAGCAGGCGGGCGGCGGCGTGGAAACCCGCGAGCTGCCGCCGGTGCAGATCGGCGATTATCTGGTGTTCCACGATACCGGCGCCTACGGCGCGTCGATGTCTTCCAACTACAACAGCCGTCCGCTGTTGCCTGAAGTGCTGTTCGAAAACGGCGAACCGCGTTTGATCCGCCGCCGCCAAACCATCGAAGAGCTGATCGCGCTGGAGCTTATCTGATAAGCGGGCGGGCGCCTGGCGCCCGCTTCACAGCGTCATGCGGCGGTGCTGGCCATTGGGCAATTGCACGTCCAGCGACAGCGTGCCGCCCATCGCCTCGATATAGCGTTTGAGTGACGACAGTTTTATTTCGCTGCCGCGCTTTTCCAAATTGGCGACGGAGGGTTGGCTGATGCCGAGCCGCTTCGCCAATTCAACCTGAGAGACCGCCAGCTCTTCCCGCAGCATCGCCAGCCGCAGTTCGAAAATTTCCTTGTCCGCTTTTTGCCTGGCTGCGCTAACGACGGCGGGATCGAGCTTGTCGATCAATTGGGATAAAGGTTTAGCCATCTGCACTACCTCCGGGTGGCCAGATAATGTGAAAACTCCATGGCGGCGATGGGCAACATGCGCTGGTAAAAGCGCTTGTCGCCGGTTTTATCGCCACCGCACAACAGCACCGCTTGCCGCTGTGGGTCAAAAGCGAAAAACACTCTGAAAGGGCGCCCGCGATGTTGAACGCGCAGCTCCTTCAACTGCCGGGCCGCGTCGGAAAAATGCAGCGTATCGGCGTGCGGCCGCGCCAACTGCGGGCCGAACGTCTGTAATTTGAAGATCGCCGCCAGGATGCTGGTTTGCTGGGCGTTGTTCAGCGCTAAAAATCAGTCGTCGAACCGTTCGACGGTCACCACTTGCCACATGATTCGCTCCGAATATAGCGTTTATGCTATATAGTGTAAAGGTTATTATTCGAACAATATGCACGAACGCAGGGAGCGGAAAAAATCAACAGTCGGGAAATGTGGAGGGCTGCGCAATATGAACGCATGGGTGACGGCTCACCCATGCAGCGATGTCATTACGGCTGTTCGTGCGCGTTGTTGAGGGTGGCGACCGAGTGGCGGCGCACCAGCGTCGGGCTGAACATGTTGGTGACTTCCGGCAGCGGCTGCCGATTGGCCAGCGCCAGCGCCAGCTCAGCCGCCTGGGTGGCCATCGCCACGATCGGATAGCGAATGGTGGTCAGGCGGGGCCGCAGATAGCGCGAAATCAGCACGTCATCGAAACCGATCAGCGAAATTTGCCCCGGCACGTCGACGCTGTTATCGCTCAGTACTGACAGCGCACCGGCGGCCATCGGATCGTTGTAGCAGGTGATGGCGGAGAACGAGCGGCCGCGGCCGAGCAGCTCGGTCATCGCCTGTTCGCCGCCGATCTCGTCCGGCTCGCCGTAGGCGATCAGCTTTTCATCCACCGCAATGCCATGCTCTTGCAGCGCGTCGAGATAGCCTTGCAGGCGATCGGTGGCGTCGGAAATCTGGTGGGTGGAGCAGATGATGGCAATGCGCTGATGCCCTTGCTGGATCAGATGGCGGGTCGCCAACCAGGCGCCGTAGCGATCGTCGAGCGCCACGCAGCGCGCTTCAAAACCCGGCAGCGTGCGGTTGATCAGCACCATGCCGGGGATTTGTTGCATCCAGTCGCAAAGCTCCCGATCGCTCAGCCTTTTGGCGTGCACCACCAGGGCTTCGCAGCGGTGCCGCACCAGCTGTTCTATCGCCTGGCGCTCTTTTTCGGCGTCGTGGTAACCGTTGCCAATCAGCAGAAAATTGCGGGTGGCGTAGGCCACCTGTTCGACTGCTTTGACCATCGCGCCGAAGAAGGGATCGGAAACGTCGGAGACGATCAGGCCTAGCGTCTCGGTGGATTGCTGCGCCAGCGCCCGCGCGTTGGCGTTGGGGTGATACTGCAGCTGTTCCATGGCGGCCAGCACGGCGGTGCGCGATCCTTCGCTGGCCTTGGGGGAATGGTTTATCACGCGGGATACCGTGGCCACGGAAACACCCGCCAGCCTGGCAACATCCTTTATCGTAGCCATATCAGTCAACACATCCTGGGTAATCGCTTACATCCCCCAGTCTTGCGGAAAAAAACCGGGGCTGCAAGCGGTGTCGTGCGCAACTTGTGGCGGCCGTTGCAGAATCTGTTCGCGGCTGCGCGCATAACCACCACCAGCCGAACGATAGCGCAATTTGTACGTTGGCGCTGGCGACAGGCTGAGGTAACGTCTGTGGATTCCGATTTGCGCCGAGAACGCCATGTCCATTAAACGCTATCCGCAGCTCGCCCATTGGGGCGCCTATACCGCCGTGGTTGAAGACGGCCGGCTTATCCGTTGTGAACCCTTCGTCGACGATCCTGACCCTTCGCCGCTGCTCGATTCCATCGCGCCGATGGTTTATTCCGACAAGCGCATCCGCAAGCCGGCGGTGCGCCGTTCGTGGCTGCAAAAGCGCGAGGGCAGCGATCGCACGCTGCGCGGCAGAGAAGATTTCATCGAGGTGGACTGGGATTTGGCGCTCGATCTGGTGGCGGAGGAAAACCGTCGGGTGCGCGACCGTTACGGCGCTTCCGGGCTGTTTACCGGCTCATACGGTTGGTCATCGGCCGGGCGGCTGCACCATGCGCGTTCGCTGGTGCGGCGGTTCTACTTCAGCGGCGGCGGCGGCGTCGATCAGCAGGGCAACTACAGCTGGGGCGCGGCGCAGTTCTTCCTGCCGTATGTGATCGGCACTTTCTCGCCGCTCACCGGCCGGGTCACCAGCTGGCCGAGCGTGGTGGAACACTGCGAACTGTTTGTGGCGTTCGGCGGGCTGGCGCTGAAAAACGCCCAGGTCTCTTCCGGCGGCGCGGCGGAGCATGCGCTCAAGCCCTGGCTGCAAAAGCTGGCGTGCAAGGGCACGCCGGTGATCAACATCAGCCCGATGCGCGACGATTGCCCCGAGTTCGTCAATGCGGAATGGATCCCGATCCGGCCGAATACCGACGTGGCGCTGATGTTGGCGCTGGCTTACGAAATTCAACGGCTGGGCGCTCAGGACGAAGCCTTCCTGCACAGCCACTGCGTGGGTTATCAGCAGCTGGCGGATTACCTGAACGGCGCCGGCGACGGCGTGGCGAAAACCCCCGTCTGGGCCAGCGCCATCACCGGCATTCCGGCAGCCCGCATCGCGCTGTTGGCGCGGCAGCTAATCGGCGTGCGCAGTTTCATCACTTGTTCTTACTCGGTGCAGCGCGCGCACCGCGGCGAGCAACCCTATTGGATGATGATCGCACTGTCGGCGATGCTGGGGCAGGTGGGGTTGCCGGGCGGCGGTTTCTCGTTCGGCCACGGTTCGATGAACGGTGTCGGCAACCCGCGCGTGGACACGCCCGCGCCGACCATGCCGGTCGGGGACAACCCAGCCGGGCTGGCGATCCCGGTGGCGCGTATCTGCGACATGCTGCTGCACCCCGGCGAAGCCTATCAATTTTGCGGCGAGACGCGGCACTACCCGGATATTCATTTGGTGCACTGGGCCGGCGGCAACCCATTCCATCATCATCAGCAGTTGAATCGGCTGGTGGAGGGCTGGCAGAAGCCGGACACGGTGATCGTCCAGGATATCTGGTGGACGGCGGCGGCCAAGATGGCGGACATCGTGCTGCCGGTCACCAGTTCGCTGGAGCGTAACGATATCGGCGGCTCGTCGCGCGATCGCTACGTGCTGGCGATGCATCAGGCCATTGCGCCGCAGCACCAGGCGCGCAACGATTTCGATATCTTCGCCGATCTGGCGGAGCGTCTCGGCTATCGCGAACGCTTCACCGAGAACCGCGACGAACGGGCCTGGATCGAAGAGATCTACCGGCAATGCGGCGTAGCGCAGCAGCGCGCCGGCGTCGCTTGGCCGGAGTTTGAGGCGTTTTGGCGGCAGGGCTATGTCGAACTGCCCGCGCCCGCCAAAGAGTTTGTGTTTTTCGAAGCGTTCCGCGCCGATCCGCAGGCCAATCCGTTGCAAACGCCCAGCGGCAAGATTGAACTGTTCAGCGAGCGGATCGCCGGTTATCGCTATCAGGATTTCGCCCCGCACCCGCAGTGGCAACCGCCGGTGGAGTGGTTGGGGGCGCCGCAGGCCAAAAACTGGCCGCTGCATCTGATCTCCATCCAACCGAGCGATCGTCTGCACAGCCAGATGGATGCGGCGCCGCTGGCGCAGGGGAACAAAACCGCCGGACGCGAAACCCTGTATATGCATCCGGACGACGCCGCGCCGCGCGGTGTGCTGGACGGCGCCGAAGTGCTGGTCAGCAACGCGCGCGGCGGTTGCCTGGCGGGAGTATCGCTGACCGACGGCGTAACGCGCGGGGTGGTGCTGATGGCGACCGGCGCCTGGTTCGATCCGGGCGTTGGCGCGCAGCGTCAACCGATTGAGCAGGCGGGCAACCCGAACGTGCTGACGCTGGATATCGGCACCTCGCCGCTGACGCAGGGGCCGAATGCCATGAGCTGTCTGGTGGAGGTTAGCGCTCGCTGAGCGAGGCGTACCCGATCGCGTACCTGTAGAGGGGGCTCTGCGGCGATTATTTATCTTTTGGTCGCCGTGAAGGTTTAAGTTTCATTGAGTTATTACAGCCGGTCGCGGGAAATTTACAGCTGGTTGCATTTGGAGCAGAACTCTTGCGATTCGGCGGTAGTTTCCTGCACGGCATCTCTCTAGAGTAGGTGATCCCAGAGGTATTGATTGGTGAGAAATCAGCGTGCCTTGCATGCTGAAGCCATTTTCAATTGCACCAACCTACGCGGATGCGTAGGTTTTTTTTTGCCCGCCATATAGTATTCTTTTCCCTACAACGATTTACGCCTCCATGGCCAAGGGAGAAGGGCATGATATTTTCACTGCTGCGCGCGCTGTTTCGCCTGTTGTTTCGGGTACGGGTCGAAGGGGACGTCCAGCACTTCGAACGGCAAAAACTGCTGATTACGCCGAACCACGTCTCTTTTCTTGACGGCGTGCTGTTGGCGCTGTTCCTGCCGATTAAACCGGTGTTTGCGGTTTACGCCAGCATCGGCGAGAGCTGGTTTATGCGCTGGCTGCGGCCTTACATCGATTTTGTCTCGCTCGACCCCACCAAGCCGATGGCCATCAAGCAGCTGGTGCGCATGGTCGAACAGGGGCGGCCGATCGTGGTGTTCCCTGAAGGGCGCATCACCGTGACCGGCGCGCTGATGAAAATTTACGACGGCGCGGCGTTTATTGCCGCCAAATCGGGCGCCACCGTGGTGCCGGTGCGGATCGACGGCCCCGAATTCAGTCCGTTCGGCCGCATGGCCGGGGTGTTCAAGATCCGCTGGTTCCCGCGAATCAGCATCCGCATCTTGCCGCCGACCACGCTGCCGATGCCGGAGGCGCCGCGTGCGCGCGAACGCCGTGCGCTGGCGGGCGATCGCCTGATGCAGATCATGATGCGGGCGCGGATGGATACGCGTGAACCGCAGACCCTGTTCCATGCCTTGCTGGCGGCGCAGCACCGCTACGGGCGCCGCAAGCCCTGCATCGAAGACATCGCTTTCAAAGAAGACAGTTACCAGACGCTGATCAAGAAATCGCTGGGCGTCAGCCGCATTCTGCAGCGCTTTACCGCCGAAGGGGAGCACGTCGGGCTGCTGTTGCCGAATGCCACCATCACCGCGGCGGCGATCTTCGGCGCTTCGCTGCGCAACCGTATTCCGGCGATGCTCAACTACACCGCCGGTGCCAACGGCCTGAACAGCGCGATGCTCGCCGCCGGCATCAAGACCATCGTCACCTCGCGTCAGTTTCTGGAAAAGGGCAAGCTGACCCACCTGCCGGAGCAGGTGACGCAGGCCAACTGGGTGTATCTGGAAGATCTGAAAGACACCGTCACGCTGGCGGACAAGCTGTGGATCCTGCGGCATTTGCTGCAGCCGCAGCGCGCGGTGTTGCCGCAACGCCCGGAGGATGCGGCGCTGATCCTGTTCACTTCAGGTTCTGAAGGCCACCCCAAGGGCGTGGTGCATTCGCATGCCAGCCTGCTGGCCAACGTAGAACAAATCCGCACCATTGCCGATTTCACGCCGCGCGACCGCTTCATGTCCTCGCTGCCGTTATTCCATTCGTTTGGCCTGACGGTGGGGCTGCTGACGCCGCTTCTCACAGGCAGCCGCATTTTTCTCTACCCCAGCCCGCTGCATTACCGCGTGGTGCCGGAGCTGGTATATGACCGCAACTGCACGGTGTTGTTCGGTACGGCGACCTTCCTCAACAACTATGCGCGCTTCGCCCATCCGTATGATTTTGCACGCCTGCGCTACGTGGTGGCCGGTGCAGAGAAACTGGCGGACAGCACCAAACAGATCTATCAGGATAAATACGGCATTCGCATCCTGGAAGGCTATGGCGTAACCGAGTGCGCGCCGGTGGTGTCGATCAACGTGCCGCTGGCGACCAAGGTAGGCACCGTCGGCCGCATCATGCCGCAGATGGAGGCGCGTCTGATCGCGGTGCCGGGGATCGATAACGGCGGCCGCCTGCAGCTGAAGGGGCCGAATATCATGAAAGGCTATCTGCGGGTTGAGCGCCCCGGCGAACTGGAGCCGCCGGCGGCGGAAGATGCCAACGGCGTGCTGCAGCCGGGCTGGTACGACACCGGCGATATCGTCAGCCTGGATGAGCAGGGCTACTGCACCATTCGCGGGCGCGTGAAGCGCTTCGCCAAGCTGGCGGGCGAGATGGTGTCGCTGGAGAGCGTCGAACTGCTGGCGCAGCGGCTGTCGCCGGAAAAATTGCATGCCGCCACGGTCAAAAGCGACAGCAGCAAAGGCGAGGCCTTGGTGCTGTTCACCACCGATCCCGGCATCACCCGCGAGGCGTTGCTGCGGGTGGCGCGTGAACTGGGCAGCCCGGAGCTGGCGGTGCCACGCGATATCCGCCTGCTGAAAACGTTGCCGGTGCTGGGCAGCGGCAAACCCGATTTCGTCACCCTGCGTCACATGGCCGAACAGCCGGAGAGTGCCTGATGAATCCTTCGACCGAGTCCCCTTTGTTGTCACGCGGCATGATCGCGGTGATCAGCGCGCAGTTCCTCTCGGCGTTCGGCGACAATGCGTTGCTGTTCGCCACGCTGGCGTTGATCAAACAGCAGCTTTATCCGGACTGGAGCCAGCCGATCCTGCAGATGGCCTTTGTCGCCACCTACATCATTCTTGCGCCGTTCGTCGGCCAGGTCGCCGACAGCTTCGCCAAAGGGCGGGTGATGATGTTCGCCAACGCCCTGAAACTGGCGGGGGCGTTGGTGATCTGCTTTGGGTTCAACCCGTTCCTCGGCTACAGCCTGGTCGGGGTAGGCGCTGCCGCATATTCACCGGCCAAATATGGCATTCTGGGCGAGATCACTAGCGGCGAGAAGCTGGTCAAGGCTAACGGCCTGATGGAAGCCTCGACCATTGCCGCCATTCTGACCGGCTCGGTGGCCGGCGGCATGCTGGCGGATTGGCATGTGGTGGCGGCGCTGGCGGCCTGCGCCTTGGTTTACGCGGGGGCGGTGGTTGCCAACCTGTCTATTCCGCGTCTGGCGGCGGCGCGCCCGGGGGCCTCCTGGCGCCCGCGGACCATGACGAACAGCTTCTTTACCGCCTGCGTTACGCTATGGCGCGATGGGCAGACGCGTTTCTCCCTGATCGGCACCAGCCTGTTTTGGGGTGCCGGCGTGACGCTGCGTTTTCTGCTGGTGCTGTGGGTGCCGGTGGCGCTCGGCATCGCCGATAACGCCACGCCGACGCTGCTGAACGCCATGGTGGCCGTCGGCATCGTGGTGGGCGCTGGCGGTGCCGCGCGTTTCATTACGCTGAAGACGGTGAAGCGCTGTATGCCGGCTGGGATCCTGATCGGCGTCGCGGTCGCGGTATTCGCGCTGCAAACCACCATGCTCAATGCCTATGTCTTGTTGGCGATCATCGGCATGCTGGGGGGCTTCTTCGTGGTGCCGCTCAATGCGCTGCTGCAGGAGCGGGGCAAGCATTCGGTCGGCGCCGGCAATGCGATCGCGGTGCAAAATCTGGGTGAAAACGCCGCCATGTTGCTGATGCTGGCGCTGTATTCGCTGGTGGTGAAGCTGGGCGTGCCGGTAGTGGGCGTCGGCGTCGGATTTGGCGTGGTGTTTGCGCTGTCGATTAGCGCACTGTGGTGGTCGCAGCGGCGGTGAAACGGGGCGCAGCGCAGGCTGCGCCCTCGCTGTATTAAGGCGCCGGAATGGTAAACCGGGTATGGATCTCTTCAAGCGCCTGCAGCACGTCCTCATCCAATACCACATCGAGGCTGCCGAGGTTGATTTTCAACTGCTCCACCGAGGTGGCGCCCAGCAGGGTGCTGGCGACGAACGGCTGTTGGCGCACGAAGGCTAAGGCCATCTGCGAAGGATCCAACCCGTGTTTTTTGGCCAGCGCCACGTATTCGGCGATCGCCAGCTGGGTTTGCTGCCCTGAATAACGGTTGAAGCGGGTGAACAGCGTATTGCGCGCACCGGCCGGTTTTGCACCGTTGAGGTATTTACCGCTCAGGGTGCCGAACGCCAGGCTGGAATAGGCCAGCAGCTCCACCCCTTCGTGCTGGCTGATCTCGGCCAGGCCAATCTCAAAGCTGCGGTTCAGCAGGCTGTACGGGTTTTGAATCGACACGATGCGCGGCAGCTCGTGCTTCTCCGCCAGCTGCAGGTAGCGCATCACGCCCCAGGGCGTTTCGTTGGAAACACCGATATAGCGAATTTTGCCGGCGCGCACCTGTTCGGTCAGCGCTTCCAGCGTTTCCAGCAGCGTGACCGTGGCTTTGTCATCGGTGTATTGATAATTGAGTTTGCCAAAGCAGTTGGTGGCGCGCTGCGGCCAGTGCAATTGGTAGAGATCGAGATAGTCGGTATTCAGCCGCTTGAGGCTGGCGTCGAGCGCGGCGCGGATGTTTTTGCGATCCAGCGCCTGCTGCGGACGGATGCTGCTGTCGGTGCCGCGCACCGGGCCCGAGACTTTGCTGGCCAGGACGATTTTTTCGCGGTTGCCGCGCGCCTTGATCCAGCTGCCGATATAGCTCTCGGTCAGGCCCTGGGTTTCCGGGCGGGGCGGCACCGGGTACAGTTCGGCGGTGTCTATCAGGTTCACGCCTGCGGCCAATGCATAGTCCAGTTGCGCATGGGCGTCGGCTTCGCTGTTCTGTTCGCCAAAGGTCATGGTGCCCAGTCCCAGCACGCTCACTTCTAAAGAACTGTGGGGAATACGGTGGTATTGCATTAACGGCCTTCCTTTCTTGTTAGCGCTGACGGGCCGCGCGGCCCGGTAAAACAGGAGCCCAATGTCAGAAGACGGCGCGAAGTCCGTCGGGCGGCGATGTCGCCTTTCCTGACTATAACCAAGCGGTGAAGATGGGGGAAGCGGATTCCGTGCGGACACGAATGAGGGCTACCGCGCTTGAATGGGCGATAGCCGGCGAGCGGTAATTAGCGTTCGATAACCTGAGAAACCTGATCGCCGTTGATCTGGCGGTGATTGCCTTTTTCATCTTTATAGCTGATGAGGCCGGTGTCTTTGTCGATCTCCGGTTTGCCCTGCGTCAGGATCATGTTGCCATCCTTGGTCGCCATTACGTAGTCGCTGGAACATCCCGCCAAACCGGCGGCCATGACCAGCGCAGACACTGCCATTACCCACTTTTTCATCCTGCGGATCCTCGATTGTGCAGAAAACATTGTTATTTCAAGATTAGCAAACTCTCGGCGAAGGGCGTCTCAGATAAGTCTTTATCTGATAAGAAAAAGTGAAATGAGAGGTCAACGAAGGGACGAAAGCCGCCGGGGGCGGCTTTCGTATAGGGTTTATTCCGGCGAGCGGTTTTTCTTGCTGCGCATCAGATTGAGCGCTTCTACCGACATGGAGAAGAACATGGCGAAGTAGATGTAGCCTTTCGGCACGTGCACCTGGAAACTTTCCAGCATCAGCGTGAAGCCCACCAGGATCAGGAACGCCAGCGCCAGCATTTTTACCGACGGATGGCGATTGACGAATTCACCGATCGGCCGGGCGGCGAACATCATCACGCCGACGGCGATCACCACCGCCGCCATCATGATGAACAGGTGGTCGGAAAGGCCCACGGCGGTAATCACCGAATCCAGGCTGAAGATAATATCGAGCAGCATGATCTGCACGATAGCGCCGAAGAAGCTGTGCACCTTGGTGTGGTGTTCTTCCTCCGAACCTTCGATAGTTTCGTGGATCTCTTTGCTGGCTTTCCAGATCAGGAACAATCCCCCCAGCAGCAGGATGAGATCGCGGGCGGAAACGGCGTGATCCAGCACGGTGAACAGCGGGTGCGTCAAGCGGATCACCCAGGCGATAGAGGCCAACAACGCCAGACGCATCAGCATGGCGGCGGCCAGACCTAGTCGGCGAGCTTTGTTCTGTTGCGCTTTAGGCAGCTTGGCCACCACCAGCGACAGAAAAATGATGTTATCAATACCCAGTACGATCTCAAGAATGGTTAGCGTGCCTAACGCTAACCAGGCATTGGGATCCATAATCCATTCGAACATTGCCCGGCACACCTTAATACTTAATAAATGCAAAGCGTGAATTATACGCGTTTATCGTGGCGCTGACAGGGTTAGCTAAACCAGAGTTAAACGAAATCGCTTAGATCGAGAAATGTCTTGCCAGCAATGCGCCGGTAAAACCCTTTTTCAGATAGAAACCGCGCGGCAGCGTCATGATGGGTTGCCCCTGCTCGCCGATGGCTTCGGTGAGCGCCTTGCTGTTGGCCGCTTTGGGTCGCAGTTGCAGCACCTCGCCGTGGCGTGCGGTGATGTGCTCTACGTGGCCGAGTACGATCAGATCCATCAACTCTTCCCAATCGCGGCGCAGCCTCTCTTCTTCTGCGGCGCTCGGGCTCCACAGCAGCGGCGAACCGACGCGGCGTTCGGCCAGCGGGATTTGGCGCTCGCCTTCAACCGGGATCCACAGGACGCGCGCCAGTTTGTGGCGAACGTGGCTGCTGGCCCAGGTAACGCCGCTGTTGCCGGTGAGCGGGGCCACGCAGACGAAAGTGGTCTCCAGCGGTTTGCCTGCGGCGTCGACAGGGATGGTTTTCAGCTCGATGCCCAGTTCGGGAAAATCCTGCTCCGGCTTGCTGCCGGCCATGGCGCCGAGGTACAACTCCAGCAACATGCCCACCCAGCCCTTATCGCGTTTCAGATCCTTGGGGATCGGTAACTGTGCGCGGGCGGCCAGTTCGCCGAAGCTGAAGCCGGCCAGCGCCTGAGCGCGCTCGAACAGCTGCCGTTCATTTTCCGGCGGGGGCGGCAAAGGGGATAAAAACGCCATAAATCAAGCCTGTCGAATTTGGTTGAAAAATGTACTGCGATTATACACGGCGGACGATGGCCGCTATCGCCTGGGGAAAAGAATAATAGTAGCATGATTTTACATGACTTTTTTTCTTTCCCGATGTGAGCGGCAATGCGCGTGCGGGGCTTGTTCACCTGAAGCCACCGACAATAAACAGGATCTTACACCTATTTATCCACAGATTTATGGGATAACCCAAATTTTTACCGATCACTGGTTCAATTTACAGCCTTGACTCGGGCGGGTTTTTACGAATTTGTCCGTTTTGTGCGTAACTTGCCCGGATAATCTGTGGATAAAAACGGCGTTGGTGGATCTTTCGCCAGGGTAAGATCCTTACCGTGCATAGATCACATTTTTGCCCTGTACATAACTGCGATTCATTGGTTAACTTTTTGTTTTTAAACTTAATGTCTGTTTTCGGCGATAAAGGTCGATTTTAGGGTTTGAGAGTTTTACCGGCTTATTCCTCGAGTTCTGCACACACCTATCCACAGAAAAAGTGAATAAAACCGCTCTGAAATGCTGGGGTATGTTTATAACTTTGCCCATATCTGTGAGTTATCCCAATGTTATCCGGCCTGCAGCACCGTAAAGCAGTGGTTTACCGCCTGTAGCTTGTGTGAAACAATCAGGATATCTATGCGAATTTAAGCTTATCGAGGTAGTCCGGTGATCGATGATGATGGCTACCGCCCGAATGTTGGTATCGTAATCTGTAATCGTCAGGGGCAGGTCTTATGGGCCCGCCGTTACGGTCAGCACTCCTGGCAGTTTCCCCAAGGTGGGATTAACCCTGGTGAAACTGCGGAGCAGGCGATGTACCGTGAGCTGTTCGAAGAAGTGGGGCTGAATAAAAAGGATGTGCGCATCCTGGCTTCGACCCGCAACTGGTTGCGCTATAAATTGCCGAAACGTTTGGTGCGTTGGGACACAAAGCCGGTTTGTATCGGCCAAAAGCAAAAATGGTTTTTGTTGCAGCTACTGTGCAATGACGCTGATATCAACATGCAGCGCAGCAGCACGCCGGAGTTCGACGGTTGGCGCTGGGTGAGCTTCTGGTATCCGGTGCGCCAGGTGGTGTCGTTTAAACGCGACGTCTACCGCCGGGTGATGAAAGAATTCGCCGTGACCGTGATGCCGATGCAAGAGCAAGCGGCGCCGCGGCAGGCTCCCGCTTATCGCCGAAAGAGAGGTTAAGTTAAGCAGACTATGCTCACGCGCTTGCGAGAAATTGTAGAGAAGGTGGCCGCGGCGGCCAGTCTGACGGATGCGCTGGATCTGCTGGTCAATGAAACCTGTCTGGCGATGGACACTGAAGTCTGTTCCATCTACCTGGCGGATAATGACCGTCGCTGTTATTACCTGATGGCCACGCGCGGGCTGAAAAAGCCGCGCGGGCGCACTATCGCATTGGCGTTTGACGAGGGCGTCGTCGGGTTGGTCGGCCGCCGGGCCGAGCCCATCAACCTGGCCGATGCCCAAAGCCACCCCAGCTTCAAATACGTTCCGCAGGTGAAAGAGGATCGCTTCCGATCCTTCCTTGGGGTGCCGATCATTCATCGGCGCCAGCTGTTGGGGGTGTTGGTGGTGCAGCAGCGTGAGCTGCGCCAGTTCGACGAAAGCGAAGAGTCATTCATGGTGACTCTGGCCACGCAGATGGCCGGGATCCTTTCACAATCGCAGTTGAATGCTATTTTCGGCCAGTATCGCCAAACGCGCGTGCGCGCGCTGGCGGCCTCGCCAGGCGTGGCCGTAGCGGAAGGGTGGCAGGACAGCAGCCAACCGTCGCTCGATCAGGTTTACCGCGCGTCGACGCTGGACACCGCCAGCGAACGCGAGCGCTTGACGCTGGCGCTGGAAGAGGCCGGCGCGGAATTTCGCCGTTTCAGCAAGCGTTTTGCCGCCAGCTCGCAAAAAGAGAGCGCGGCGATCTTCGATCTTTATTCTCACCTGTTAAACGACGCCCGCCTCAAGCGCGAACTGTTCGCCGAAATCGACAACGGTTCAGTGGCGGAGTGGGCGGTGAAACAGGTGATAGAAGCCTTTGCCGAGCAGTTCGCCAAATTGCAGGACACCTACATGCGCGAGCGCGGCAGCGACCTGCGCGCGCTCGGCCAGCGCCTGCTGTTCCATCTCGACGACACCACTCAGGGCGCCACCCAGTGGCCGGCGCGTTTCGTGCTGGTGGCGGATGAACTGACCGCGACATTGCTGGCCGAGGTGCCGCAGGATCGCCTGGTCGGCGTGGTGGTGCGCGACGGCGCCGCCAACTCGCATGCGGCGATTTTGGTGCGGGCGATGGGGGTGCCGACGGTGATGGGCGCCGACATCCAACCTTCTCTGCTCAGCCAACGGCTGCTGATCGTCGACGGTTATCGCGGCGAACTGCTGGTCGATCCTGAGCCGGTGTTGGTGCAGGAATATCAGCGGCTGATCAGCGAAGAGCTGGAGCTGAGCAAACTGGCGGAAGATGACGTCGAGCAACCGGCGCAGCTGAAAAGCGGCGAACGCATTCAGGTGATGCTGAACGCCGGTCTCAGCCCGGAACATGAGCAGCTGTTGGGCGGCCGAGTGGATGGCGTGGGGCTATACCGCACCGAAATCCCGTTCATGTTGCAAAGCGGCTTCCCTTCCGAAGAGGAGCAGGTCGCGCAGTACCAGGGCATGCTGCAGCTTTACCCGAGCAAACCGGTCACGCTGCGCACCTTAGACATCGGCGCCGACAAGCAACTGCCCTATATGCCGATCAGTGAGGAGAACCCTTGCCTGGGCTGGCGCGGCATCCGTATCACCCTGGATCAGCCGGAAATTTTTTTGATTCAGGTACGCGCCATGCTGCGCGCCAATGCCGGCACCGGCAATTTGGGCATTCTACTGCCGATGGTCACCAGCCTGGAAGAGGTCGACGAGGCCAAACGCCTGATTGACCGCGCTGGGCGCGAGGTGGAAGAGGTGCTCGGCTACGGGATACCGAAACCGAAAATCGGCGTGATGCTGGAAGTGCCGTCGATGATTTTCCTGATCCCGCATTTGGCCGGGCGCGTTGACTTCATCTCGGTTGGCACCAACGATTTAACCCAGTATCTGTTGGCGGTGGATCGCAACAACACCCGGGTGGCTTCGCTGTATGACAGCCTGCATCCCGCGATGCTGCAGGTGCTTAAGCTGATCGCCGAACAGGGGAAGGCGGCGGGGTTGCAGCTTAGCCTGTGTGGCGAACTGGCCGGCGATCCCATGGGCGCGCTGTTGCTGGTGGGCATGGGCTACCGCAATCTGAGCATGAACGGCCGCAGCGTGGCGCGCATCAAATACCTGCTGCGGCATATCGAGCTGTCCGACGCCGAAGTGCTGGCGCACCGGGTGTTGAACACCCAAATGACCACCGAAGTGCGCCATTTGGTGGCGGCTTTTATGGAACGACGCGGCATGGGCGGGTTGATTCGCGGCGGTAGATAACCGCCGCAGGCGGTAATTTTTTTACAGAACTTTTCCCGCTTAGCCGGACCGGACCGCGTTAAGCCTATGTTATGATGCGCAACCTCAGCGCGGCGCATGCTCGTCGCCCTGCAAACCGCAGCGGTCAACGCTGCCGCTTGAAGGGTGCGGGATAACCTGCGTCGCCGTTTGGCACCTGCCGCCCCCGCATGGGGAAAAATAACAGACATGTTGTGGTGATAGATGAGCAATAGCTATCTGGCGTTTCCTAAATTTGATCCGGTCATTTTCTCCATTGGCCCGGTTTCTCTGCATTGGTACGGCCTGATGTACCTGGTCGGCTTCGTTTTTGCCATGTGGCTGGCGGTGCGCCGCGCCAACAAGCCGGGTAGCGGTTGGACCAAAGATGAAGTGGAAAACCTGCTCTACGCCGGTTTCCTGGGCGTATTCGTCGGCGGCCGCGTAGGCTATGTGCTGTTCTACAACCTGCCGCTGTTCCTGGATAACCCGCTCTATCTGTTCAAGGTCTGGGATGGCGGCATGTCGTTCCACGGCGGTTTGATGGGGGTGATTCTGGTGATGTTCTGGTTCGCTCGCCGCACCAAGCGCACCTTCTTCCAGGTTTCCGATTTTATCGCGCCTTTGATTCCGTTCGGTTTGGGCGCCGGCCGCCTCGGCAACTTTATCAACGGCGAGCTATGGGGCCGCGTGACCACCGACACCCCTTGGGCGATGTTGTTCCCAAGCTCGCGCAGCGAAGACGTGGCCCTCGCCGCCGCCGATCCTTCCCTGCTGCCGCTGCTGAATCAGTACGGCGTGCTGCCGCGCCATCCGTCGCAGCTGTATGAGCTGCTGCTGGAAGGCGTGGTGCTGTTTATCATTCTGAACCTGTTCATCCGCAAGCCGCGGCCGATGGGCGCCGTATCGGGCCTGTTCCTGATCGGTTATGGCGCATTCCGCATCATCGTCGAAGCGTTCCGCCAGCCGGATGCTCAGCTCGGCCTGTTTGACGGCGTGATCAGCATGGGGCAGATCCTGTCCATCCCAATGGTGGTGGCCGGTGTTATTATGATGATTTGGGCGTACCGTCGTCGCCCGCAGCAACAAGTGTCGTGAGGGACAAATGAAACAGTATCTGGATTTGATGAACAAGGTGCTCGCCGAGGGCACCCCTAAAGCCGACCGTACCGGCACTGGCACGTTGTCGATTTTCGGCCACCAGATGCGTTTCAATTTGCAGGAAGGTTTCCCGTTGGTGACCACCAA
Organism: Serratia sp. YC16; assembly: GCF_009707615.1. Classification (NCBI taxonomy): domain Bacteria; kingdom Pseudomonadati; phylum Pseudomonadota; class Gammaproteobacteria; order Enterobacterales; family Yersiniaceae; genus Serratia; species Serratia sp. YC16. The sequence continues at coordinate 134,518 of NZ_WLYN01000006.1, forward strand.
GAAATGTCACCTGCGTTCGATCATTCATGAGCTGTTATGGTTCCTGAACGGCGATACCAACATCGCCTACCTGCGTGACAACAAGGTCACCATCTGGGACGAGTGGGCCGATGAAAACGGCGATCTCGGCCCGGTTTACGGCAAACAGTGGCGCGCCTGGGGCGCGGCGGACGGCCGTCAGATCGATCAACTGAGCAACGTGCTCCAACAGCTGAAGCAAGATCCGGACTCGCGCCGCATCATCGTTTCCGCCTGGAACGTCGGCGAGCTGGACCAGATGGCGCTGGCGCCGTGCCACGCGTTCTTCCAGTTCTACGTGGCGGACGGCAAGCTCTCTTGCCAGCTGTACCAGCGTTCCTGCGATGTGTTCCTTGGCCTGCCGTTCAACATCGCCAGCTATGCGCTGTTGGTGCACATGATGGCGCAGCAGTGCGATCTGGAAGTGGGCGACTTCGTCTGGACCGGTGGCGATACTCACCTGTACAGCAATCACATGGAGCAGACTCAGCTGCAGCTGACGCGTGAACCGCGCCCGTTGCCGAAGCTGGTGATCAAACGCAAGCCGGCTTCGCTGTTCGATTACCGCTTCGAAGACTTCGAGATCGAAGGTTACGATCCGCATCCGGCCATCAAGGCGCCGGTCGCGATCTGACCTTAACCGCATCACACCAGGGGGCGCACGATTGCGCCCCCTTTTTTTATCCGCATTGCGCGCCGCGCCGCATTTTATTGTCGCCACTTGTCGCTACAGAAAAAACCTTGCGCAGCTTGCCGCAAGGCTTGCGCATACGGCTTTACCGCCTTGTGGCCCTCCGTACACTGGCCGCATGAACGAAAATACGCTATCGAACATCGACGATCGCCAGCGCGGCATGACGCTGATTGAGCTGCTGGCGGCGCTCCTGATCGCCGGCATGCTCACCGGTTGGGGCGTCGGCCAATGGCGCCACCATCAGCAAGCGCTGCGGCTGGAGCACACCGGCCAGCAGCTGCTGGCGTTTTTACTGCGATTGCAGGCGGAGGCTAACGGGCGCAACCGCACGACGCTGCTGTGGTTCAAGCACGGCGTCCCCTGGTGCCTGGGCGGTGGTGCGCCGCCGCCGGATTGCGCTTCCGCCGAGGGGCCGGTCTTTTCATCGCCTTATCCCGACGTCGTTTTGAGGGGCTACACCGGCAAAGAGATCGGGTTTTACGGTTTGCGCAATACCGCCCAGGCGGGGCACATTCTTCTCAGCAACGATGCCGGCGGCCTGCGGCTGGTGCTGTCCGCGCGGGGAAGGCTGCGTTTGTGCAGCGAAGGGCATCGGATAAGGGGCATCGGGCAATGTTGACCTTAGAACGCGGTTTTACTTTGCCGGAGGTGATGCTGGCACTGGTGTTCGGCAGCGTGATCGCGCTCGGCGCGGCGAAAACCTACCCGCTGCTGCGCCAGCAAAACGTGGCCGTCGGCCAGCATTTCCGGCTGGAGTCAACGCTGCGGCAGCTGGCGTTCAACATCGAGAAAGACCTGCGCCGCGCCGGTTTTTGCGCCGGACAGTGCGCCGGGCGTCCGCTGTTGATCGGTCAGGCAGCGGGAGAGGCGGCGGGGAGCTGCGTCATCGTCGCCTACGACATCACGCGCAGCGGGCAATGGCTCACGTCGGGTGAAGATGCGGGCTACTTCGGTTATCGGCTGCGTAATGGCGGCTTGGAAGGGCAGCGCGGCGTAAACCAATGCGATGGCGGCGGCTGGGAGCGGTTGCTCGATCGTGACGAAGTGCGCATTGAGCGGTTTCATGTGGCGATCGAACGGGGGGAGCACGGGGCCGTGTTGGCCCGTTTGAGCCTGGCGGGGAGCTCTGTCGGCGATGCGCGTATCGGGCGCAGCCTGAACGGGAGCGTTGAGATGGCGGCGTTGCCATGAACCGGCGTACTCAGCAAGGCGGCAGCACCCTGGCGGCGGTGATGTTGCTGCTGGCGTTGGGGCTGATGTTGCTCAATGCTCAGCATCGGCAATTGGACAACGCTCTGTTGCTGGCGGCCGATCAGCAACGTTACCTCCAGGCTTACAATCAGGCCGCTTCGGCGCTGAGTTGGGGCATGATCCAGCGCTGGCCACGCGCCGATTTGGCTACAGGGGCCTGGTCATGCCGGCAACGCGCGGAACTGACGGCCTGCGCCCGGTTATCTGCCAGAGCGGGCGTAGTGATGGTGCGCGGCCGGGGCGAGATGCGCGGCGGTGAGCCGTTATGGCTTTATCAGTTGGGTGCGTTTGAGGGGGCGGAGGTTGCCAGCAGGATCTTGGCGCAGCCCGATGGCCGGCTGGATTTTTGCCCTGAGAAAAGGCTGGCCGACTGTGACGGCTAATGCTCGCGTACGGCGGATATCCCGCAACGGCTTCAGTTTGCCGGAGGTGCTGGTGGCGGCTTTGCTGTTCTCGGTGTCGCTGCTTGGCTTGTTACAGTATCATCAGGTGCTGTTGCAGTCGTTCCAGCGCCAGTGGCACTACCGGCAAGCCTGGATATTGGCGCACCAGCAGCTTGAAGCGTTTGCCGTCACCGGGCGGCCCGATGCTGAACCGCCGCCGGAAGGCTGGCGACGCGAGACGGTGCTCGAGGGTGCTGATGTGGGGTGCCGCCGATTGACGGCCAGTATACAAACGCCGCAGCGGCAGTGGGCGACGCTGAGCCGCTGGTATTGCACCCGTTTTTGAGCCGGTACGTATCTTGTTTTAAAGGAGCCTTCATGTTCACGGTTTATCATTCCAATCAGCTGGATTTATTGAAAACGCTGACCAGCGCGCTGATAGCCAGAGATCCGTTGGCCGATCCTTTTCAACAGGAAGTGGTACTGGTGCAGAGCCCCGGCATGGCGCAATGGCTGCAAATGCAGCTGGCGGAACAGTTCGGCATCGCCGCCAATGTCGCGTTTCCGCTGCCGGCGACCTTCATTTGGGACATGTTCACCCGGGTATTGCCGGATATCCCGAAAGAGAGCGCCTTCAGCAAGGACGCCATGACCTGGAAGTTGATGTGGCTGCTGCCGGAGATGCTGACCCAGCCGGCGTTCGCGCCGCTGCAGCACTATCTGACCGATGACGGCGACAAGCGTAAAATCCACCAGTTGGCCGGCCGGGTAGCTGACCTGTTCGACCAATACTTGGTTTACCGCCCGCAGTGGCTGGAGAGCTGGCAGCGCGGCGAGCGCATCGACGGTCTGGCGGAGGCGCAGCAATGGCAGGCGCCGCTCTGGGTGCGTCTGGTGGAATACACGCGCGAGCTGGGGCAGCCTGAATGGCATCGCGCCAATTTGTACAGTCGCTTTATCCACGCGCTGGAGCAGGCGACAACGTGTCCGGCCGGTTTGCCGCCGCGGGTGTTTATCTGCGGTATTTCAGCGCTGCCGCCGGTTTATCTGGAGGCGCTGCAGGCGCTGGGGCGGCATATCGATATCCACCTGATGTTCACCAACCCCTGCCGCTACTATTGGGGCGACATTCAGGATTACGCTTTCCTGGCCCGCTTGCAGAGCCGCAAGCGTCGTCACTACCATCAGGCGCGCGAACAGGGGTTGTTTCGCGAGCCTGGCGACGCGGCGCATCTGTTTGACGCCGAAGGGCAGCAGCAGCTCAGCAACCCGCTGCTGGCCTCCTGGGGCAAGCTGGGGCGCGATCACCTCTATTTGCTGTCGCAGATGGAGGGGGCGCAAGAGGTCGACGCCTTTGTCGATATCCCGGCCGATACCATGCTGCACGCCGTTCAGCGCGATATGCTGGAGCTGGAGGACCATGCGGTAATCGGCATTACGGCGGATACGCTGGAAAGCAGCTTCAGCAAGCGCCCGCTCGATCCGCAAGACCGTTCCCTCAGCCTGCACGCCTGTCACAGCCCGCAGCGGGAAGTGGAGGTATTGCACGATCGGCTGCTGACCATGCTGGCGGAGGATCCCTCGTTGACGCCACGGGATATCATCGTGATGGTGGCGGATATCGACAGCTACACGCCTTACATTCAGGCGGTGTTCGGCAATGCCCCCGCCGAGCGCTACCTGCCGTTCGCCATTTCCGACCGTAAGGCACGTCAGGCGCATCCGGCGCTGCAGGCGTTCATTTCTCTGCTCGATCTGCCGCAAAGCCGCTTTACTTCGGAGCAGGTGCTGGCGCTGCTGGAGGTGCCGGCCCTGGCCGCCCGTTTCGCCATTGGCGAAGAGGGGTTACGCCTGCTGCGTCATTGGGTGGGTGAATCCGGCGTACGCTGGGGCCTGGACGACGATAACGTGCGCGAACTGGATCTGCCCGCCACTGGCCAGCATACCTGGCGCTTCGGCATTACGCGCATGCTGCTCGGCTACGCGATGGACAGCAATGCCGGCGATTGGCAGGGCATTTTGCCTTACGACGAGTCGAGCGGATTGGTCGCCGAACTGGCGGGACAACTGGCGGATCTGCTGGCGCAGCTCAGCCATTGGCGGCAAATCTTGAGCGAGGCGCGCTCGCTCGACGCGTGGCTGCCGCTGTGCCGGCAACTGCTGGATGCTTTCTTCGTTGCGGACAGCGACACCGAAGTGGTGCTGGCATTGATCGAGCAGCAATGGCAGCAGGCCATCAATTTTGGCCTGGCGGCCCGCTATCCCGATGAGGTGCCGTTGACCATTCTGCGCGACGATCTGGCGGCGCGGCTCGATCAGGAGCGCATCAGCCAGCGCTTCCTCGCCGGGCAAATCAACTTCTGCACGCTGATGCCGATGCGCTCCATTCCGTTCAAGGTGGTGTGCCTGCTGGGCATGAACGACGGCGTGTATCCGCGTACGCTGCCGCCGCTGGGCTTCGATCTGATGGCGCAACAGGTCAAACGCGGTGACCGCAGCCGCCGCGATGACGACCGCTATCTGTTCCTCGAGGCGATTCTGTCCGCGCAGCAGCGGCTGTATATCAGCTTCATCGGCCGTTCCATCCAAGACAACAGCCCGCGCTATCCTTCAGTATTGGTGACCGAGCTGCTGGAGTACCTCGAACAAAGCTATTGTCTGCCGGGAGATGAAGAGCTCAGCGCGGACGACAGCGCCCAACGGGTTGGCGAGCACTTGTTGACGTGGCACGCGCGCATGCCGTTCGCCGCCGAGAATTTCTTGCCAGGCTCGGAGGAGCAAAGCTATGCCGCCGAGTGGTTGCCCGCCGCCGACGGGCGCGGCGCGGCGCATCCGGCCTTTAACCAACCGCTGCCCGCCGAGGCGTTGCAGCAGGTCTCGTTGGATGAGCTGCTGCGGTTTTACCGTCATCCGATTCGCGCCTTCTTCCAGCTGCGGTTGGGCGTCAGTTTCATCCTGGAAGAGACCGAACTGCCGGACGAAGAGCCCTTCACGCTGGATAATCTCAGCCGCTACCAATTCAACAGCCAACTGCTGAATACCCTGATCGACGGCGACGATCCCGAGCGGCTATTCCAGCGGGTGCGCGCCGCCGGCGGCTTGCCTTATGGCGCTTTCGGCGAAATCTATTGGCAAAAGCAGCAGGAAGAAATGAGCGAACTGGCCGAGCAGGTGCGTGCGGAGCGCACACCGAGCCATAGCCTGGAGCTGGATATCGAGATAGCCGGCGTGCGCCTCAGCGGCTGGTTGCATCAGGTGCAGGATGACGGCCTGCTGCGCTGGCGGCCCGCCACGCTATCGGCGGTGGACGGCATATTGCTGTGGTTGGAGCATCTGGTGTACTGCTGCGCCGGCGGTACCGGCGAGAGCCGCATTTACGGCCGCAAGAACTCCGCCTGGCGCTTTGCCGCGCTGGCGCCTGAAGATGCGCAAGCGCAGCTGGCGGAACTGCTGGCGGGCTATCAGCGCGGTTTGTGTCAGCCGCTGTTGCTGCTGAACAAGAGCGGCTGGGCATGGCTGAGTCAGTGCTATCAGCCGGAAACACAGCAAATCGACTGGGAGGAAGAAGCGCAAATTAAGGCCCGCGCCAAATTGCTGCAGGCCTGGCAGGGCGATCAGCGCATTCCCGGCGAAGGGGAAGATCCCTACGTGCAGCGAGTGTTCCGTCAGTTAGACAATGACTACTTAGCGCAAATACTGGCCGAAACAGAGCGTTATCTGCTGCCGGTGGCGCGACATAACCTGGGGTAACAATCCCCCGGTGGTGCTGTGCGGCGCGAGGTGGTAAAAATAACGAAGGTTATATTCAACCATTGGGGTGATTCCCGGTCTTACATAACGTACAGGCATATACCCGCCGTTTCTCAGGCCGACATACTGGCGGAGAACTCGGCGAGTACAGATTTGGTTATGTGATTTTGATGCACGTCGCCAACGTCAGGGAGTGGGCGTAGCGACGTCGGAATAGGGGTTTATTTTGGATATGCGCAGACAGTTGGCCCGTATCGCCGGGCTGGTATTATTGGCTATGTGTTGGGCACCGTTGAGTTGGGCCGCGCAAGGATGGCAACCGCTGGCGGAGAAGATCAACAAGAGCGAGCACGATCCGCGCCAGTACGAGGCGATCAAGCTGGCTAACGGTATGACGGTGCTGCTGGTGTCAGACGCCCAGGCGCCGAAGTCGCTGGCGGCGCTGGCGTTGCCGGTCGGTTCTCTCGAAGATCCGAACAGCCAACTGGGGTTGGCGCACTATCTGGAGCATATGGTGCTGATGGGCTCCAAACGCTATCCAGAGCCGGAAAACCTGTCCGAATTCCTGAAAAAGCACGGCGGCAGCCACAACGCCAGTACGGCCTCTTATCGCACCGCCTTCTATCTGGAAGTGGAAAATGACGCGTTGGAGCCGGCGGTCGATCGCATGGCCGACGCCATTGCCGAGCCGCTGCTCGATCCGGGCAACGCCGATCGCGAGCGCAACGCGGTGAATGCCGAATTGACGATGGCGCGTTCGCGCGACGGCATGCGTATGGCGCAGGTCGGCGCGGAAACTCTTAACCCGGCGCACCCAAGCGCGCGCTTCTCCGGCGGCAATCTCGACACGCTGAAAGACAAGCCGGACAGCAAGCTGCATGATGAACTGACCGGCTTCTATAAGCGCTACTATTCCGCCAACCTGATGATGGGCGTTTTGTACGGCAATCAGCCGCTGTCGCAGCTGGCTGACATTGCGGCGAAAACCTTTGGCCGCGTGCCGAATCACGACGCCAGCGTGCCGCCGATCACCGTGCCGGCCGTCACGCCGGAACAGCAAGGCATCATCATTCACTATGTCCCGGCGCAACCGCGCAAGCAGCTGAAGATCGAGTTTCGCATCGATAACAACAGCGCCGCGTTTCGCAGCAAAACCGATACCTACATCAGCTACCTGATCGGCAACCGCAGCAAGAACACGCTGTCCGACTGGCTGCAGAAACAGGGGTTGGCGGACGCCATCAATGCCGGCGCCGATCCGATGGTGGATCGCAACGGCGGCGTCTTCGCCATCAGCGTTTCCCTGACCGACAAAGGCCTGGCCAAGCGCGACGAGGTCGTCGCCGCCATCTTCAATTACCTGAAAATGCTGCGCAGCGAAGGCATCAAGCAGAGCTACTTCGATGAAATCTCGCATGTTCTGAACCTGGACTTCCGTTATCCCTCGATCACGCGCGACATGGACTATATCGAATGGCTGGTGGACACCATGCTGCGCGTGCCGGTTGAGCATGCGCTGGACGCGCCTTACCTGGCCGATCGCTATGATCCTAAGGCGATCGCCGAACGCCTGGACGCCATGACGCCGCAAAATGCGCGCATCTGGTTCGTCAGCCCGGATGAACCGCACAACAAGACGGCCTATTTCGTCAATGCGCCTTACCAGGTCGACAAAATCACGCCGCAGCGTTTCACGCAGTGGCAGCAACTGGGCAGCGGCATTTCCCTGTCATTACCGGCGCTCAACCCGTACATTCCGGATGACTTTACCCTGACCAAGCCGTCGCACGAGTTCAAAAAGCCGGAAATGGTGGTGGATAAACCCGGTCTGCGCGTGCTGTACATGCCGAGCCGCTACTTTGCCGACGAGCCGAAGGCCGACGTCACCGTCGCTTTCCGCAACGCCAAAACCATGGATTCCGCGCGCAACCAGGTATTGTTCTCGCTGACGGATTATCTGGCCGGTCTCGCGCTGGATCAACTGAGTTATCAGGCGTCGGTCGGCGGGTTGAGTTTCTCGACCTCACCGAATAACGGCCTGATGTTTAACGCCAACGGCTTTACCCAGCGTCTGCCGCAGTTGCTGACGGCGCTGATCGAGGGCTATTCCAGCTTCACGCCGACGGAAGATCAGCTGGCGCAGGCCAAGTCCTGGTATCTGGAGCAGTTGGACGCCGCCGAGAAGGGCAAGGCGTTCGAGCTGGCCATTCAGCCGGTGCAAATGATTTCACGCGTGCCGTACTCCGAGCGCAGCGAGCGCCGCGAGGTGCTGAAGACGCTGACGCTGAAAGACGTGCTGGCCTATCGCGACAGCCTGCTGGCCGAGGCCACGCCGGAGCTGCTGGTGGTGGGCAACATGAGCAAGCAACAGGTCGATACGCTGGCGTCGACGCTGAAACATCGTCTGGGCTGTACCGGCATCGAATGGTGGCACGGCGAAGACGTGGTGGTGGACAAGGATCAGCTGGCCAACCTGCAACAGGTGGGCAGCAGCACCGATTCGGCGCTGGCGGCGGTCTACGTGCCGACCGGCTACGGCGAAGTGACCGGCATGGCCTACAGCTCGCTGCTGGGGCAGATCATTCAGCCGTGGTTCTACAGCCAGCTGCGTACTCAGGAGCAATTGGGGTATGCGGTCTTCGCCTTCCCGATGTCGGTGGGGCGCCAGTGGGGCGTCGGCTTCCTGCTGCAGAGCAACAGCAAGCAGCCGGCCTACCTGTACCAGCGCTATCAGGATTTCTACCCGAAAACCGAGAAGCGTCTGCGTGAAATGAGCGAGGCCGATTTTGAGCAATACAAACAGGCGCTGATCAATGAACTGAAGCAGCGGCCGCAAACGTTGAGTGAGGAAGCCAGCCGGTTCGCCAACGATTTCGATCGCGGCAATTTCGCTTTCGATACCCGGCAGAAGCTGATCGCGCAGGTGCAACAGCTGACGCCGGCCAAACTGGCGGATTATTTCCATCAGGCGGTGATCCAGCCGCAAGGGCTGGCGGTGCTGTCGCAGGTCAGTGGCAGCGGGCAAGACAAAGCGGATTACGCGGCGCCTAAGGATTGGGTCACCTATCCGAACGCCTCTGCATTGCAGCAGATCCTGCCGCGCAAAGTGGCGACGCCATGACGGAAATCGCCCCGCAAAGGCTGGAGCCGCTGACGTTACCGCTGTTCGGCGAACGCCTGATCGAGGCGTCGGCGGGCACCGGCAAAACCTTCACCATCGGCGCGCTGTATCTGCGTTTGCTGCTGGGGTTGGGCGGTGAAGCGGCGTTTCCCCGTCCGCTGACGGTCGAAGAAATCTTGGTGGTGACCTTTACCGAGGCCGCCACCGAGGAGCTGCGCGGGCGCATCCGCGACAATATTCACGGGCTGCGCATCGCCTGCGTGCGGGGCGTCAGCGCCAATCCGCTGTTTTCGGCGCTGATGGAAGAAATTGACGATTTGAGCGACGCCGCCTCACAGTTGCTGGCGGCGGAGCGGCAAATGGACGAAGCGGCGATCTACACCATCCACGGTTTTTGCCAACGGATGTTGACCCACAACGCTTTCGAGTCCGGCATGCTGTTTGAACAAACGCTGGTGCAAGACGAATTGCCGCTGCGGCGGCAGGCCTGTGCAGATTTCTGGCGCCGTCATTGCTATCCGTTGCCGCTGGGCGTGGCGCGTGCGATCAGCCAGGAGTGGAGCGGCCCGGAAGCGTTGCTGGCAGATCTTGCCGGTTATCTGCACGGCGAAGCGCCGGCGCTGCGTCGGCCGCCGAAAGACGAAGAAACCGTATTGATGCGCCATGAGCAGATCGTTGCGCGCATCGACGCCATCAAGGCGCAATGGCGGGCGGCGGCGGGCGATCTGGAGGCATTGATCGCTCAGTCCGGCGTCGATAAGCGCAGCTACAGCAGCAAGCACCTGCCGAACTGGCTGAACAAGGTCGGCGAATGGAGCGGGCAGGAAACCCAGGATTACCAGTTGCCGAAGGAGTTGGACAAGTTTCGCCAGTCGGTGCTGTTGGAGAAGACCAAGAAAGGCGAACCGCCGCGCCATGCGCTGTTTACAGCGATCGACGAGCTGTTCGATGAGCCGTTGACGTTGCGTGATTTAATCATGGCGCGTGCCCTCAGCGAAATCCGCACCTCCATTCAGCAGGAAAAGCGCCAGCGCGCCGAGTTGGGTTTTGACGACCTGCTCAGCCGGTTGGACGGCGCCCTGCAAAGCGGCGGTGGCGAACAGCTGGCGCAGGCGATCCGCCAGCGTTACCCGGTGGCGATGATCGATGAATTCCAGGATACCGATCCGCAGCAATACCGTATTTTCCAAAAGCTTTACGTCGGCCGGCCCGATTGCGGCCTGCTGTTGATCGGCGATCCCAAGCAGGCTATTTACGCCTTTCGCGGCGCCGACATCTTCACCTACATGCGTGCGCGTTCAGAGGTGAGCGCCCACTATACGCTGGAGACCAACTGGCGCTCGTCGCCGTCGATGGTCGCCAGCGTCAATCACCTGTTTTCTCAGGTAGAAAAACCTTTCCTGTTCGGCCAAATCCCCTTTATCGAGGTCAACGCGGCGGAAAAGAACCAAGGGCTGGCGTTTGAGCTGCACGGCAAGCCGCAACCGGCGATGCAGTTCTGGCTGCAGCAGGGAGAAGGCGCGGGTGTAAGCGATTACCAACAGCTGATGGCGCGCCTGTGCGCCACGCAAATTCGCGACTGGCTTAGCGCCGGGCAGCAGGGGCTGGCGCGGCTGCATGGCGGCAAGGAATCTCGGCCAGTACAAGCCTCCGATATTACGGTGCTGGTGCGCAGCCGGAATGAAGCGGCGTTGGTGCGTGATGCGCTAAGCGCATTGTCCATTCCGTCGGTCTACCTGTCCAACCGCGACAGCGTGTTCGACACCCCGGAAGCCAAAGACCTGCTGTGGTTGCTGCAGGCGGTGTTGGCACCGGAGCAGGAACGCACGCTGCGCAGCGCTATGGCCACCGGGCTGATGGGGCTGGATGCGCCGACGCTGGACGGCCTGAGCCGCGATGAGCGCGCCTGGGACGCGCTGGTTAACGAATTCGATAATTACCGCACGCTTTGGCTGCGCCGTGGCGTATTGCCGATGCTGAGCGAGGTGATGAAAGCGCGCCAGCTGGCGGAGAACCTGTTGGCCAGCCCCGGCGGCGAGCGGCGTTTGACCGATGTGCTGCATCTGGGAGAGCTGTTGCAGGAAGCGGCGGCGCAGCTCGACAGCGAGCATGCGCTGGTGCGCTGGCTGGCGCAGCAGATCGCCCAGCCCAATCGCCAGTCCGACAATCAGCAGCTGCGGCTGGAGAGCGACCGGCATCTGGTGCAGGTGATCACTATTCACAAGTCCAAGGGGCTGGAGTTCGATCTGGTGTGGTTGCCGTTCGTCGGCAATTTCCGCCAGCAGCAGCAGGCGCTGTATCACGATCGCCACAGTTTCCAGGCGTTGCTGGATCTCGATGCCAATGAAGAGAGCCAGGCCTGGGCGGAGGAGGAGCGCTTGGCGGAAGACCTGCGTCTGCTGTACGTGGCGCTGACCCGCTCGGTGTACCACTGCAGCATCGGCATCGCGCCGCTGTTCCAGGGCACGCGCAAGAAGCAGGGCGATACCGATCTGCATCGCAGCGCATTGGGTTATCTGGTGCAGGGCGGGCAGCCCGGCGACGCCGTGTATCTGCAGGAGCGCCTGCAGCAATTGGCGGGTGGCGGCATTGCGCTGTCGCTGGTTGAATCGCCGGACGAGGTGCCCTGGCAGCCCCAGACGGCGTTGGCCGAAGCGCTGGCGGCGAAAAGCTTTACCCGGCGGATCCAGGATTTTTGGCGGGTGACCAGCTATACCGGTTTGCAGCAGCACGGCGCGAGCCTGATGCAGGATCTGCTGCCGCGTCTGGATATCGACGCCGCCGGCGAGCGGGGGGAAGAAAGTGAGCCAGCGCTTACACCGCATACCTTCCCGCGCGGCGCGACGCCCGGCACCTTCCTGCACAGCCTGTTTGAAACGCTGGACTTCACCCAGCCGCTCGACGAACAGTGGCTGCTGGAACAGCTGCAACAGCAAGGGTTCGCTGAACACTGGCAGCCGATTTTGCTGACGTGGATGCAGGTGTTGCTCAACACGCCGCTCGATGGCAGCGGCGTGACGCTGGCGGCGCTAACGCCGCAGCACAAGCAGGCGGAGTTGCAGTTCTATTTGCCGATTAACCGGCTGTTGCAGGCGCAGGAGCTCGATGCTCTGGTGAAGCGTTACGATCCGCTTTCCGCTCGCTGCCCGGCGCTGGATTTCCATCAGGTGCAGGGCATGCTGAAAGGCTTTATCGACCTGGTGTTCTGTTGGCAGGGCAAATACTACCTGCTGGACTACAAGTCCAACTGGCTGGGGGAAGACAGCAGCGCTTATACCCGGCCGGCGATGGAGCAGGCGATGGCGGAGCATCGTTACGATCTGCAATACCAGCTCTACACGCTGGCGTTGCATCGCTATCTGCGTCATCGGCTGCCGGATTATGATTACCGGCGCCACTTCGGCGGGGTGATTTATCTGTTCCTGCGCGGCGTGGATGCGGCGCACCCGGGCAACGGCATTTTCACCTGTCTCCCAGAATTTGAGCTGGTGGCGGGAATGGATCGCTTGTTCAGCGGTGAAGCTGCGGCGGCGGAGGAAGAATCATGATCGCACTGCTGGAGCAGGCGGTGGCGCTTGGCGCGCTGCGGCCGCTGGACGTGCAGTTTGCCCGCGTGGTGGCGAGCGAAGACGAACCCGATATTTTGCTGGCCGCTGCCTGCCTGAGCGCAGAGGCGGGGGCCGGTCACGTCTGCCTGATGCTGGATCAACTGCAGGCGGACACCCTGTTTGAAGGGCGCCAGCCGGCGCTGGCGCTGGCGATGTGGGAAGCCGCCGGGCGACCGGATAGCGCGCGTTGGCAACAGCGTTTGACGGCCAGTGCGGCGGTCGGAGACGGCAGCGGCGCTACGCCGTTGGTGCTGCGCGGGCCGCGTTTATATCTGCAGCGCATGTGGCAAAACGAAGGCGAAGTGGCGGCGTTTATCGGCGGTGAAGGCGAATCGCTGGCGGTGCCGGAGGCGGAGCTGCGTGCCATTCTCGATCGCTTGTTCGGCGCGGCGAGCGACGAGCCCGACTGGCAGAAAATCGCCGCAGCGGTGGCTGCAACGCGGCGCATTGCGGTCATTTCCGGCGGGCCGGGCACCGGTAAAACCACCACCGTCGCCAAACTGTTGGCGGCGCTGGTGCAGCTCGATGAAAGCGCCCGCTTGCGCATTCAGCTGGCGGCGCCGACCGGCAAAGCGGCGGCGCGCCTGACGGAGTCGCTCGGCAGCGCCAGCCGTCAGCTGGCGCTGGCCCCGGCGCAGCAGGCGCTGTTCCCGACCGAGGCGGCGACGCTGCACCGTTTGTTGGGGGCGCAGCCGAACAGCCAGCGCATGCGCTATCACCGCGGCAACCGGCTGCATTTGGATGTGTTGGTGGTGGATGAGGCCTCGATGGTCGATCTGCCGATGATGGCGCGCCTGATTGCCGCGCTGCCCGACCAGGCACGGGTGATTTTCCTTGGCGACCGTGACCAGTTGGCCTCGGTGGAGGCCGGTGCGGTGTTGGGGGATATTTGCCGTTTTGCCGAGCAGGGATACAGCGATGCGCGCGCGGCGGAGCTGAGCCGCCTGACCGGTTGTGCGATCAAAGGGCAGCAGGCTGACGCGGAAGCGGCGGTGCGTGACAGCCTGTGCCTGCTGCGCAAGAGCTATCGCTTCGATGCCCGCTCCGGCATCGGCCAACTGGCGTTGGCGGTTAACGCCGGTGCCGGGGATCGCGCGCTGGTGGCACTAAACGGCAGTTTCGGCGATGTCGCGGGCTATGCGCTGGCGACGAGTGAAGAGTATCAGGCGCTGTTGGATGCCTGCGTAGCGGGCTATCGCGATTCTCTACGGCTGACCGCCGAAGGCGCGGACGCGGCGACGGTGCTGGCGGCCTTTGGCCGTTTCCAGGTGCTGTGCGCGTTGCGTGAAGGGCCGTTCGGCGTCGCCGGCCTGAACGAGCGCATTGAGCTCGGGTTGCAGCGCGCCGGTCTGATCGACCGTAAGCCGGGCGTGCTAGGCCGCTGGTACCGAGGGCGGCCGGTGATGATCGGCCGTAACGACAGCGCGCTGGGGCTGTTCAATGGGGATATCGGCATTACGCTGCCGGATGAACAGGGGGAACTGCGCGTGCATTTTCAACTACCGGATGGCAGCATCAAATCGGTGCAGCCGAGCCGTTTACCGGCGCATGAAACCGCCTATGCCATGACGGTGCACAAGTCCCAGGGATCGGAGTTTGACCATACGGTCCTGGTATTGCCGAATCACTTCCTGCCGGTGCTGACGCGCGAGCTGGTTTATACCGCGATCACCCGTGCGCGCAAGCAGCTCTCGCTGTACGCTACGGAGGCGGTGCTGTTGCGGGCCATTCGCACGCCGACCCAGCGTCGCAGCGGGCTGGCTGAACGGCTGCAGACAGCGGAATAAGCGACAAAAGGGCGCGGCAATGAACGGCCGCGCCCGCAGGGATTACAGATCGGCCAGCAGGATTTTGGAACGGCGCTGGTAGTTGTACAGCGCCTGTTTTTGCATCGGCAGCACGTCGACCTCCGCCGGAGTGAATCCGCGCTCCTGGAACCAGTGGATGCTGCGGGTGGTCAGCACGAACAGCTTCTTCAACCCCATCTGCCGCGCCTGGTTTTCTACCCGCTGCAGCAGCATTTCGCCGCGCGAAGAGCTGCGGTAATCGGGATGCACCGCCACGCAGGCCATTTCACCGATTTTTTCCTCCAGGAACGGGTACAGTGCCGCGCAGGCGATAGTCAGGTTATCGCGTTCGATAATGGTGAATTTGTCGATCTCCATCTCCAGCTGTTCACGCGAACGACGCACCAGGATGCCCTGCTGCTCGAGCGGCCGGATCAGCTCCAGGATGCCGCCGATGTCGTTGATCGTCGCCCGGCGCACCTGTTCGGCACTCTCCATCACGATTTGGGTGCCGATGCCGTCGCGCGAGAACAGTTCCTGCACCAGCGCACCGTCTTCCTGATAGCTGATCAGGTGGCTGCGGCGCACGCCGCTGCGGCAGCCTTTCACCGCGCCGCGCAGGAAACGCACGGTGCCGGAATGGTAATCGCCGCCTTCCTCCAGCTCTTCAAGGCGCTTTTGCGCATCGTTGGGGAACAGCTCGGAAAGGATGTTGCCTTCGGCATCGGTTACGCCCTGCGAGGAGCAGAAACCGATCATTTTTTCCGCTTTCAGTTTGATCGCCAACTGGGTAGCCACTTCTTCTGACGTCAGATTGAAGCTCTCGCCGGTGACCGAAACCGCGACCGGGCCGATCAGCACGATGGCGTTGCTGTCGAGCTGACGGTGGATTGCGTCTTCATCGATGCGGCGAATGCGGCCGCTGTGGCAGTAGTCGATGCCGTCATCGACGCCCAGCGGCTGCGCGATGATGAAGTTGCCGCTGACTACGTTGATATGCGCGCCTTGCAACGGCGTGTTGTTGAGGCTCATCGACAGCCGGGCGGTGATGTCGAGCTGCAGCAGGCCGGCAGCCTGCTTGACCAGTTCGAGCGTATGGGCGTCGGTCACGCGGGTGTGTTTGTGGTAGATCGGCTCATAGTTATGCTGAGCCAGATTGGCGTCGATTTGCGGCCGCGCGCCGTAAACCACCACCAGGCGAATGCCCAGGCTATGCAGCAACCCGATATCGTTGACGATGTTGGAGAAATTCTCGTGTTCGATGGCTTCCCCGCCGAGCATGATGACAAACGTCTTGCCGCGGTGGGCGTTGATATAGGGGACTGAGTGACGGAATCCTTGCACCAGCTCTGTACTACGTTCCTTCACGGCCAAACCTCTTTGCATATTTATACGGTATTTTTGTATTTTTATTCTTTTATTGTGCCGATGGCAAGTGGGAAATCGTCATGAAGAGTGCGCTAAGGGCGCTAAATCGTTAATAAATTGAAAAACCATAAAAAGATTTTCTGATGACAGGGCTGGAATGATTGGTTAAAGTTTTCGGCATCCCCATTTCATTGGTGTTTTTTTCATCTGTTGTAAACAGCTATTACTGCCGGAGCCGCATGCCAAACTCTAATCACAATCTGGGCCGCCGTCGTTTATTACAGGGCGTTGCCGCCAGCTGGTTGCTGAGTGTGAGTCGTACGGGCTTCGCCGCATCATCGCACGTGATCGCCGTGCGCGTCTGGCCATCCTCCACCTATACCCGCGTCACGTTGGAATCCAACGTCGAACTCAAATACAAGCAGTTTGCGCTGACCAATCCCGATCGCGTGGTGGTGGATATTGAAGGCGTTCACCTCAACAGCGTGCTGAAAGGCATCGCCGGGCAGGTGCGCGCCGACGATCCTTATCTCAAGCAGGCGCGCGTCGGCCAGTTTGATCAGAATACCGTGCGGCTGGTGCTGGAGCTCAAACAAAGCGTCAGCCCGCATATTTTCACGCTGGCGCCGGTGCCGGAGTATCGCAACCGTCTGGTGATGGATCTCTATCCGACCAAGGTCGGCAGCGGCGGTGAGGAGTATGATCCGCTACTGGCGTTACTGGAAGATTACAACAAGGGCGATCTGGAGCGCACGCTGCCGCCGGAAGCGCCGCAGGCCGGCAAGGCGGGGCGCGATCGGCCAATCGTCATCATGCTGGATCCTGGCCACGGCGGCGAAGATCCCGGTGCGATCGGCAAGTACAAGACGCGCGAGAAAGACATCGTGCTGCAGATTGCCCGCAAGCTGAGCGCCATGATCAAGCGCGAGCCGAACATGAAGGTGTTCATGACGCGCAACGAAGACGTGTTTATCCCGCTTAAGGTGCGCGTCGCCAAGGCGCGCAAGCAGCGTGCGGACCTGTTCGTTTCGATTCACGCCGATGCCTTTACCAGCCGCGCGGCGCGCGGTTCATCGGTGTTCGCGTTGTCCACCAAGGGCGCCACCAGTTCGGCGGCCAAGTTCCTGGCGCAGACACAGAACGCGTCGGACCAAATCGGCGGCGTCAGCAAGAGCGGCGACCGCTATCTCGACCACACCATGTTCGATCTGATCCAGACCGCGACCATCAACGACAGCCTGAAGTTCGGCAAGGAAGTGTTGAATCGGATGGGCAAAATCAACCGGTTGCACAAGAATCGCGTCGATCAGGCCGGTTTTGCGGTGTTAAAGGCGCCGGATATCCCGTCGATCCTGGTGGAGACGGCGTTTATCAGCAACATCGAAGAGGAGCGCAAGCTGCGCACCAGCCATTTCCAACAGCAGGTGGCGGAGTCGATTCTGGCAGGCATCAAGGCTTATTTCGCCAACGGCGGCGCGCTGGCGAGCCGATAACGGCAGGGCCGGGCGCGAGTCCGGCTATTTTCGCGGATTGCAGATACAAAAAAACACCCGTCAGGGTGCTTATCTGTTGTCATCAAGAGTTGGTTGCGGGGGCCGGATTTGAACCGACGACCTTCGGGTTATGAGCCCGACGAGCTACCAGGCTGCTCCACCCCGCGTCCGTCTTGATGCTGTATTACTACGAAACCACCGTTCATGTTATGCCGCTGGTACGACATTCGGTTGGTTGCGGGGGCCGGATTTGAACCGACGACCTTCGGGTTATGAGCCCGACGAGCTACCAGGCTGCTCCACCCCGCGTCCGTCTTGATGCTGTATTACTACGAAACCACCGTTCATGTTATGCCGCTGGTACGACATTCGGTTGGTTGCGGGGGCCGGATTTGAACCGACGACCTTCGGGTTATGAGCCCGACGAGCTACCAGGCTGCTCCACCCCGCGTCCGTCTTGATGCTGTATTACTACGAAACCACCGTTCATGTTATGCCGCTGGTACGACATTCGGTTGGTTGCGGGGGCCGGATTTGAACCGACGACCTTCGGGTTATGAGCCCGACGAGCTACCAGGCTGCTCCACCCCGCGTCCGTGTAATACTTTGTTATCGAAACCAAACGAAAAATACTGCCAATGCGGCATCGGTTGGTTGCGGGGGCCGGATTTGAACCGACGACCTTCGGGTTATGAGCCCGACGAGCTACCAGGCTGCTCCACCCCGCGTCCGTGGGATGCGCACTATACTCTCCATGCGTTTTGTTGCAAACCCTTTTTGCATTTTATTGCCCTAAACCCGTTTTTCTGCTGAATTTGCCCGCAATTTGCCTTCTTTTTCATCACCATCCTCCGTGCGGGTTTTTTTATTTGCAGCGATTCCTTTATCAATGAGCGTTTGTTATCGTTCAGCCGGTAGATCATATCAGTTTGAGAGTGTGCGCGATGAAAGGACGTTGGGGCAAATACCTGCTTGGCGGGTTGATGGTGGCGGTGTTGGCGGGCTGTTCGTCCAAGCCGACCGATCGGGGTCAGCAATATAAAGACGGCCGTCTGGATCAATCGCTGGAGCTGGTCAATCAGCCCAACGCCAAAGGTTCGCCGGTCAACGCCAAGGATTATTCTGATCAGCTGATGGAGATCAAGTACGCGTCGCCTTCGCTGTTTAATCGCAACAACAGCACTTATCAGGCGGTGCAAAGCTGGATGGCGTCCGGCGCTGACACGCGCATGCTGAGCCAGTATGGCCTCAGCGCTTACCAGATGGAAGGCGTCGACAATTACGGCAACGTGCAGTTTACCGGCTACTACACGCCGGTGGTGCAGGCGCGCTATACCCAGCAGGGTGAGTTCCGCTATCCGCTGTACCGCATGCCGCCGAAGGGCAGGGGGCGCCTGCCGGATCGCGCGGGCATCTATTCCGGCGCGCTCGACGATCGCTATATCATCGCTTACACCAACTCGCTGATGGACAACTTCATGATGGAAGTCCAGGGCAGCGGCTACGTCGACTACGGCAATGGTCAGCCGTTGGTGTTCTTCGGCTACGGCGGCAAAAACGGCCACGCCTATCGCAGCATCGGCAAGGTGCTGATCGATCGCGGCGAAGTGGCCAAGGCGGACATGTCGATGCAGGCGATCCGTCAGTGGGCGGATACCCACAGCGCCGCAGAGGTGCGTGAGCTGCTGGAACAAAACCCGTCGTTCGTGTTCTTCCGTCCGGAAGCTTTTGCGCCGGTGAAGGGCGCCAGCGCGGTGCCGTTGGTTGCCAAAGCCTCGGTAGCGTCCGATCGTTCGCTGATCCCGGCGGGCACCACGCTGCTGGCCGAAGTGCCGCTGCTGGACAACAAGGGTAAATTCACGGGAAAATACGAGATGCGCCTGATGGTCGCGCTCGATGTTGGCGGTGCCATCAAGGGCCAGCACTTTGACATGTATCAGGGCATCGGGCCGGAAGCCGGCCACTCGGCGGGATACTACAACCACTACGGCCGCGTTTGGGTGCTGAAGAACAATGGCGGCGGCCAGCTGTTCAGCGCCAATCAGTCAAACGGCGGCGGTTCGTTGTTGGCCACCCGGTAAACGCACGCGGCGTGAAAAGATTGACCCGCAAGGGCCGGATTTTCCGGCCCTTATCATTTGCATTACGAAGGTAATTAAAGCGTTATGAGCACAGCTTATTCGGAAGCCTATCTGCAGCGTTTCGGCGGCACGGCGCGGTTGTACGGCCAGCAGGCGCTGGCGGTGTTCGCGCAGGCGCACGTCTGCGTGATCGGCATCGGCGGCGTGGGTTCCTGGGCGGCTGAGGCGCTGGCGCGCACCGGCATCGGCGCCATCACCCTGATCGACATGGATGATGTCTGCGTCACCAATACCAATCGTCAAATCCACGCATTGCGTCAGCATGTCGGGCAATCCAAAACCGAGGTGATGGCGGAGCGCATCCTGGCGATTAACCCGGAATGCCGGGTGACCTGCATCGATGATTTCATCACTCCGGACAACGTCGCCGAGCTGCTGGACCATAACTTCAGCTATGTCATCGACGCGATCGACAGCGTGCGGCCGAAGGCGGCGCTGCTGTCCTACTGCCGCCGTTTCAAGATCCCGGTGGTGACCACCGGCGGCGCCGGCGGGCAAATAGACCCGACTAAAATCGACGTGGCCGATCTGGCGAAGACCATTCAGGATCCGCTGGCCGCCAAACTGCGCGAGCGGCTGAAACACGATTTCAACGTGGTGAAGAACGGTAAGGGCAAGCTGGGCATCGACTGCGTCTTCTCCAGCGAGCCGCTGGTTTATCCGCAGCCGGACGGCTCGGTGTGCGCTTCGCGCAGCACGGCGGAAGGGCCAAAAAGGATGGATTGCAGCGCGGGTTTCGGCGCGGCGACCATGGTCACCGCTACCTTCGGCTTCGTCGCCGTATCGCACGCGCTGAAAAAGATGCTGGCGAAGGCGGTGCGTCAGGCGTAACGGGCGGCGATCGCCTGCACGGCGGCGGCCAACGCCGCCAGACCGCTGGCGCGCGTGGCGCTAAGCTGAGCGCGCAACGCCAACCGGTCGAACAGCGCCAGCGGATCCAATGCGGCGATCTGCTGCGGCGTTTTCCCTTCCACTTCGGTCAGCAGCACCGCCAGCAGGCCGCGCACGATGCGCCCTTCGCTGTCGCCATAGAAATGCAGCGTGCCGTCTTCCAGCAACTGGTGTCCCAGCCAGACGCGGTTTTCACAACCGCTCAATTCCATTTCTTCACTGCGTAAGGTTTCCGGCAGCGGCGGCAGCCGTTTCGCGAGCATGATCAGCTGGCGGTAGCGGTCCTCCCACTGTTTCAGCGCGCTGAAGGTGGCGATCAACGCGTCGGCGGTGACCTCTCGGCCAAAAGGATGGGGGGCGAGCATAGCGTCTCCGGGAGTCAAGTCAGTCGGCCAGCAGATCGAGGGCGTGAGTCAACGCGCTGACCAGCGTATCGACGTCCTGCTGCGTATTGTAGGGGGCGAACGACGCGCGCAGCGTGCCGCTGACGCCTAACGCCGCCATCAGCGGCTGCGCGCAGTGTTGGCCCGCGCGCAGCGCAATGCCTTGTTCCGCCAGCAGCGTGACGATGTCGCTGTGGTGTACGCCGGCGATGTCGAACGCCAGCAGGCTGGAGCCGGAACTGCGGAAGCTGCGAAAACCCGGCAGCTGCGCCAGGCGCTGTTCCGCTCGATCCGCCAGTTCGCGGCTGTAGCGCTCCGCCGCCGCCATGTCCTGTTCGCTGAGCCAGGTGAGCGCTGCGGCCAATCCCAGCACGCCGGCGATGTTTGGCGTGCCGGCCTCGAAGCAGTGCGGCGGTTTTTGCGGGGTAAAACCGTCGAACGACGCCTGGGTCAGCATCTTGCCACCGCCTTGCCAGGGCGCCATTTGCGCCAACAGCTCGGCTTTGCCGTACAGTGCGCCGATGCCGGTCGGGCCATACAATTTGTGGCCTGAGAAGGCGTAGAAATCGATGTCGAGCCGCTGTACGTCGGCCGGGCCGTGCACCACGCCCTGTGCGCCGTCGATCATCACGCGCGCGCCGGCGGCATGCGCCAGCGCGATTGCCGGTGCCAGATCCGGGCAACCGCCGGTGACGTTGGACATTTGCCCCAGCGCCAACAGGCGGGTTTTCTCGTTGAGCAGGGCGGGCAGCTGCGTCAGGTCCGGCAGCCGGTCGGCGCCGATCGGCAGTTTCACCACGTGCGCGCCGGTTTGCTCCGCCACCATCAGCCAGGGGATCAGGTTGGCGTGGTGTTCCGCCTCGCTCACCAGGATTTCATCGCCCGGCTGCAGGCGCGGGCGCAGGTAGCTCTGCGCCACCAGGTTGATCGCCTCGGTAGTGCCGCGCGCCCAGATGATGTCATCGGCCGACGGCGCATTGAGCAACCGTGCGACCTGGCCGCGCGCCAGCTCGAAGCGGGCGGTCAGATCCTGTGCCGCCCGATGTTGGCTGCGGTGCACGGTGGCGGCGTCATCGCGATAAAACTGCTGCGTGGCGTCGATCACCGCCTGGGGTTTCAACGCGGTGGCGGCGCTGTCCAGATAGATGCCGTCCTGCGCGAGCGCGGGAAACTGTTGGCGAAAAAGGCTGGGGTTAAAAGGCGTCATACCCTGATTGTCACTGGCTTGAGTCGATGGGTGATCCTGTCCTATTTTGCCGCCTGAGACAAGCGATCCCGTCCATTAGGAGTTATCGCCTGGCAAAATTGGGAAAGTTTGTTATGCTATTAAATGTGCGCTAATTAATCGCATCTATACAGATAAAAGGTATTTATCAGCATTTAAAACTACAAAGGAGTCCTCAATGAAGAAAACAGCCGCAGTTATCTCTGCCCTGATGCTTACGTTCACCCTGGCCGCCTGTTCCAGCAACTACGTGATGCATACCAATGACGGACGCACCATTGTCGCTGACGGTAAGCCTAAAGTGGACAACGACACCGGCATGATCAGCTATAAAGACGCTAACGGCGTCGAGCAGCAGATCAACCGCGCTGATGTGAAAGAGATGGTTGAAAGCAACCAGTAATCGTCAGGCAAAAAAAAGCACCGCAAGTTTTGCGGTGCTGCATAAAATCACTATGGACAGACAGGGTAAATGTACAGGAAGTGAAAAAACAGTAGCCTAGCTACCATGTCCGGAATCGCCGGACAATTTGCAAACACAACATCACAACCACAAGCCAAAAGTTCATCGGCGTCCTCGACACCCACTCCCTTTTCGTTCCGGCCCGGGAAGTGCCGCCACTATAGGTATTTGCTGGCGCATCCTCAACGGACAAATTATAATGGCTCGGATTAAAAAAACTAATGGCAATACGCCGTTAGCGTTTACCGATGGCTTGCCACACAAAGCCGCCCGATTTTCGGCACCGAATCATTCGGATTAATGTTACACAAAAGTAGCTAATTTAATGTCTAAACGCTTACCTCCCCTCAATGCGCTGCGCGTGTTCGATGCGGCCGCTCGCCACCTGAGTTTCACCAAGGCGGCGGAAGAGCTGTTCGTGACTCA
Source organism: Serratia sp. YC16 (assembly GCF_009707615.1). Lineage (NCBI taxonomy): Bacteria > Pseudomonadati > Pseudomonadota > Gammaproteobacteria > Enterobacterales > Yersiniaceae > Serratia > Serratia sp. YC16. The sequence goes on from NZ_WLYN01000006.1 coordinate 157,520, forward strand.
GGCCGCGGTGAGCCACCAGATCAAGTCGCTGGAGGACTTCCTCGGGCTGAAGCTGTTTCGTCGGCGCAACCGCTCGCTGTTGCTGACCGAAGAGGGGCAAAGTTACTACCTCGATATCAAGGAGATCTTCTCTTCGATCAACGAGGCGACACGCAAGCTGCAGGCGCGCAGCGCCAAGGGGGCATTGACCGTCAGTCTGCCGCCGAGCTTCGCCATTCAGTGGCTGGTGCCGCGCCTGTCCGGCTTTAACTCAGCTTATCCGGGCATCGACGTGCGTATCCAGGCGGTGGACCGCGAAGAGGACAAGCTGGCGGACGATGTCGACGTGGCGATTTTCTACGGCCGCGGCAACTGGCCGGGGCTGCGCGCCGAGCGTCTGTATGCGGAATATTTGCTGCCGGTTTGTTCGCCGAGCCTGCTGACCGGCGATCATCCGCTGAAAACCGCGGACGATCTGGCTTATCATACCTTGCTGCATGACGTTTCACGCCGCGACTGGCTGGCGTATACGCGCCAACTGGGGTTGCAGCACATCAACGTGCAGCAGGGGCCGATCTTCAGCCACAGCGCCATGGTGGTGCAGGCGGCGGTGCACGGCCAGGGTGTGGCGCTGGTGAACAACGTGATGGCGCAAACCGAGATCGAAGCCGGTCGCCTGGTGTGCCCGTTCAACGATGTGTTGGTCAGCAAAAACGCTTTTTATCTGGTATGTCATGACAGCCAGGCAGAACTGGGTAAAATAGCCGCCTTCCGGCAGTGGATCCTGGCGCGCGCCGCCAGCGAACAAGAAAAGTTCCGCTTCCGCTACGAACAATAAGGCCGGCCGCCGCCTTGCCGCGGCCGGTGATTTTTAATGGGATAGATCACGATGAGCAGCCGTTCCATGCTGATTTTCGCCGCTATCAGCGGCTTTGTGTTTGTCGCGTTGGGCGCATTCGGCGCGCATGTGCTGAGCGGTACGCTCGGTGCCAACGAAATGGCCTGGATCCGCACCGGGTTGGAGTATCAGGGGTTCCACACTCTGGCCATCCTGGCGCTGGCGGTCGCGATGCAGCGCCGCGTGAGCCTGTGGTTTTACTGGAGCGGGGCGCTGCTGGCGCTCGGCACCGTGTTGTTTAGCGGCAGCCTCTATTGTCTGGCGCTGTCGCACCTGAAGGTTTGGGTATACATCACGCCGGTTGGCGGCGTGTGCTTCCTGATCGGCTGGATATTGATGTTGATTGGCGCTTTGCGTCTGAGGAAAAAGGCCGAGCGCCATGAATAAGATTGCGTTGTACTGCCGTCCCGGTTTTGAGAAAGAGTGTGCGGCGGAGATCACCGACAAGGCCGCCCAACTGGAGATTTACGGCTTTGCGCGGGTAAAAGAGCACAGCGGCTACGTGCTGTTCGAATGCTACCAGCCGGATGACGCCGACCGGCTGGCGCGGGAAATTCCGTTCCGCGAACTGATTTTCGCCCGTCAGATGATCGTGGTGGGCGAGCTGCTGCGCGATCTGCCGCCGGAAGATCGGGTATCGCCGATCGTTGGCATGCTGATCGGCGTGGTTGATCGCGGCGGCGAGCTGCGGGTGGAAGTGCCGGACACCAACGAAAGCAAAGAGCTGATGAAATTCTGCCGCAAGCTGACGGTGCCGCTGCGCGCCGCGATGCGCGAGCAGAAGGTGCTGATGGCGCGCGAGAACCCGACCCGCCCGGTGGTGCACGTGTTCTTCATCGCGCCGGGCTGCTGCTACGTCGGTTACTCCTACAGCAATAACAACTCGCCGTTCTATATGGGCATTCCGCGTCTGCGCTTCCCGGCCGATGCGCCGAGCCGTTCGACGCTGAAGCTGGAAGAAGCGTTCCATGTGTTCATCCCCGCCGACGAGTGGGACGAACGCCTGGCCAGCGGCATGCACGCGGTCGATCTGGGCGCCTGCCCGGGCGGCTGGACCTATCAGCTGGTGAAACGCAGCATGATGGTACACTCGGTGGATAACGGCCCGATGGCGCCGAGCCTGATGGAAACCGGCCAGGTGACGCATCACCGCGCCGACGGCTTTAAGTTCGAGCCGAACAGCAGCAAGATCTACTGGCTGGTGTGCGACATGGTGGAGAAACCGGCGAAGGTGACCAGCCTGATGATTCAGTGGCTGGTGAAAGGTTGGTGCCGCGAAGCGATCTTTAACCTTAAGCTGCCGATGAAAAAGCGCTATGAGGAAGTGTCGCAAAACCTGATGAGCATCCGCGAAGCGCTGGGCGCTGCCGGCATCAGCGTCGAAGTGCATGCCAAGCAGCTGTACCATGACCGCGAAGAGATCACCGTGCACGTGCGCCGCATGTGGTCGGCGGTGCCGGGCCGGCGCGACGAGCGCGATTAATCGCGTTAAGCTTGATGAAGGGCGCTGCTTGCAGCGCCCTTATTGTATCGGCAGGCGCAGTTGCTGCAGGTTGCCGTCCAGCGACAGATCGGTGCGCAGCGTGGCGACTCGTTTGCTGACGTAGGCCAGCTCGCGGTGCTGTTCCAGCTTGCCGCGCCATTTCTCCGGCACTTGCTCCAGGTGCTGATACAGCCCGTCCAGGCTGCCCGATTGTTGCAACAGCAGCACGGCGGTTTTCGGCCCGATGCCGGCCACGCCGGGGATCTTGCTGCTGCCAATTCCCGCCAGCCCCCAATAGTCCGGCAGCTGCTGCGGCTGCACGCCGAATTCCTGCTGCACGAAGGGCATATCCAGCCAGCGTTTCTGGAAATAATCGCGAATTTGCACGTTCGGCGCCAGCAGCTGGCAGTAGCCTTTGTCGGTGGAGACGATGGTCACCTGATGGCCGCCGCCGGCGACCTTCGCCGCCAGCGTAGCCGCCAGATCGTCCGCTTCATTGCCGGGGGAATGCCAGCTGGCGACGCCCAACTCGGCGAAGGCCTCGCGCAGCTGCGGCATCTCCTGCTGCAGGTTTTCCGGCATCGGTGAACGCCCGGCCTTGTAGTCCGGCAGAATTTGGTGACGCCAGCTGTCGCTGCGGTCGTCCTCGTCGAATACCGCCACCGCGTGGGTCGGGCGGCTGTGCTGGATCAGCTGCTGCAGCGCATGGCGGCAGGCGCTGACGCAAGGGGAGCCCTGCACGGCGTGAATGCGGCGGATGAGGTTCAGGGCGTCGACAATCAGTAGGTGTATCATCATGGGCTGTCAGGTCGGAAAAAAACAGGGCGGCTGTTACGCCGCCCGGGATTGAGGGTCAGGCTACGATTTCGTAGCAGGGCACATAGGCGCTGCCCGGCAGCTTCATGCGGTGCTGGGCGACAAAGCCCTGCAGCAGGCTGTCCATTTGCTTCATCATTTGCGGTTCGCCGTGCAGCTTGTACGGGCCGAACTGCTCGATGGCGTGGATACCGTTTTCCTTCACGTTGCCGGCGACGATGCCGGAGAACGCGCGGCGCAGCGCGGCGGCCAATTGCTCCGGCGGCTGGTTCGGATACAGGTTGAGGTTTGCCATGTTCTCGTGAGTCGGCTCGAACGGCAGCTGCAGATCCGGCGCGATGCGGATCGACCAGTTAAAGCTGTAGGCGTCGCCAGTGTTGCGGCGGTTTTCCTTCACCAGCGGCATGGCTTTCTTCATTTGCCGCGCCACTTCCGCCGGATCGTCGATGATGATGGTGTAGTGGCGGCGCGCAGCGTCGCCCAGCGTGTTCATGATGAACTCGTCCAGCACGCGGAAGTAGTCGGCGCTCTCTTTCGGCCCGGTCAGGATCAGCGGCAGCACCTGTTCGCTGTTCTCCGGGTTCATCAGGATACCCAGCAGGTACAGCAGCTCTTCGGCGGTGCCGACGCCGCCCGGGAAGATGATGATGCCGTGCGCGATGCGCACGAAGGCTTCCAGGCGTTTTTCGATGTCCGGCATGATCACCAGCTCGTTGACCAGCGGGTTAGGCGGCTCGGCGGCGATGATCGACGGTTCGGTCATGCCGATGAAGCGGCTGTTGCGGTAACGCTGCTGCGCGTGGCCGACCGCAGCGCCTTTCATCGGCGCTTCCATGGCGCCCGGCCCGCAGCCGGTGCAGATGTTCAACTCGCGCAGGCCCAGCTGGCTGCCGACCTTGCGCGCGTAGAGGTATTCGTTCTCGTTGATCGAGTGGCCGCCCCAGCACACCACCATATTGGGATCTTCATCCAGGTGCAGCGTGCGTGCATTGCGCAGGATCGAGAACACCAGGTTGGTGATGTGGGCCGAGTTTTCCAGGTTCAGGTGCTGGAAACGGCCGGCGCTGGCGATTTGGCCGTGCACGAACAGGATGTCGCGCAGTACGGCGAACAGGTTGGCCTGCAGCGAGCGGATGATACGGCCGTCGACGAACGCCTCTTCCGGCGGGTTGACCAGCTCCAGCTTCACCCCGCGTTCGCGGCGCAGCACGTTGATGTCGAAGGTTTCATAGCGCGACAGCAGCTGTTTGCTGTTGTCGGTCTGGCTGCCGGAGTTCAACACGGCCAGCGAACAGTTGCGGAACAGGCGGTACAGGTCGCTGCTGGCGGTGCGCTTCAGCATGTCTACTTCCAGCTGCGACAATAAATCCATAGAGCCAAGCGGGCTGATGTGTGTAATCAAGGTAACTCCTTTGCACCCGGTGCGGGGCGGTAGTAATCCATACGCAGCAAAACAGCATCTCGTTATGGTTGGCGTGCTGCGGCGCAGCGGGCGCTGTGCCCGGCCGCAGCCTCGTTTTAACCTTACCGCCGTCCCCGCGCTTTTACCAACACAAACCGCTCGTTAGCTCAGTTGTTGAGCAATGTTTCGCACTTATTGGCGCGCCAGGCGGCCATGCCCGGGAGTGAACTCGACATGGCTGCGCCACGGGTTGATATCCAGCCCGCCGCGGCGAGTATAGCGGGCGTACACCGTCAGGCTTTGCGGCCGACAATAGCGCATCAGATCGTTGAAGATGCGCTCGACGCACTGCTCGTGGAACTCGTTGTGGTGGCGAAAGGAGACCAGGTAGCGCAACAGCGCTTCGCATCTGCTGTCACCTTGGTCAGAGATAGGTACAATGGCCGCCAGTTTAACGTATGCGAGAAAGAATATGGACCATGATGTATCGCACGCTCTGCGTGAATTCACTCAACGTTATGTCGAGTTGTGGCAGCAAGCGCGCGGCCACGCGCCGGCCAGCCAGGCGCTGTACGGCGTGCCGTCGCCCTGCATCGTGGAGAACCGCGAGGACGAAGTGCTGTGGTTGCCGCAGCCTTTCGAGCCGGCGGCGACGCTGGAGAAGGTCGAGGCCGCGCTGGAGCTGCGTTTGCAGCCGGACGCGCACCGTTTCTACACGCAACAATACGCGGGCGATATGAGCGCCCAGTTTGGCGAGCATCGCCTGAGCCTGCTGCAGGTCTGGAGCGAGGATGATTTCATCCGCCTGCAGGAGAACCTGATCGGTCATCTGGTGACGCAAAAGCGCCTCAAGTTGTCGCCGACCCTTTTCCTGGCGACCACCGAATCCGAGATGACGATGGTGTCGCTGTGCAACGTCAGCGGCAACGTCGTGCTGGAACAATTCGGTAGCGATAAGCGCACCCTGTTGGCGGCGACGCTGGAGAATTTCCTCGATGCGCTGCGCCCCGTGCTGGACTGAAGCGCGTCGGATTCACCGCCGATCGTGTAAGAGATCTCTCACACGGGCTGTGAGAGATCGCTCTTAATTTTTTTCACCTCGCTTCGAACAATGAGATTATTGTTATCCAGATCAATTGGTTAGAATTTCTTTAGGATAACTCTTAGTGTTAATTTAGTGTGAGATGTCTCCCAAACCCTTGTGATTCCGGGGAATTTAAGCGATCTTATCGTTACCGGCATGGAACCGGCGGAGCAGGAAAGCATCAGGATGATGCAGCTTCAGGAAGAAGAAAGGGATGCGCTCAGGCAAGAGCGAAGGATGGCGTCAGGAGATGCCCAGGATGTTTCAGGATAGAAACCAGGGACACCTCCAGGACGGAGATTGAGAGCCGGCACAGGACTGTCGGTGGGTCAGGAAGGCTGAGGAACCGCGTCAGGACGATGCTGCAGGATGATGCAAGGACCACTTGGTCAGGATGGCCGCAGGAAAAGTTTTCAAGGATTGAGCAGGGAGCACGCTGTGTAGCGGGATAGCTATAAAACGAACCGGGGGCACTGTTAACGCAGTGCCCCCAACTTTTTGTTCTATCCCGCCGCGCGTGCGCCCCGCCTTAATCTATCGCCAGCGCTAACCAATTGCACCCAGCGTATCGCCTGCACTCTGCTTTTTCGGCAGCAGGAACAGCGTGGCGTAGATATCCAGCAGGTAAATCGCCGCCAGCAGGCTGATGGCGGCGGTAAACGACACCTGCGTCACCAGCGCACCGATCACCAATGGCCCCAGCCCGCCGACGCCGCGCCCCAGATTGAACAGGATGTTTTGCGCGGTGGCGCGCGCCTGTACCGGATAGGTATCGGAAATCAGTGCGCCGTAGCCGCCGATCATGCCGTTGACGAACAGGCCCATCAGCGCGCCGGCGAACAGCATCAGCATCGGATCGCTCAACTGGGCGTAACCTATCACCATCACCACGGCACCTACCTGATAAAGCACGAAGATCTTCCAGCGGGCGAAGCGGTCGGCCAGGACGCCAAACAGCCAGATGCCGAAGGTCATGCCGACGACCGTCACCGCCGTCCACAGACCGGACTTGGTGAGCGAAAAGCCGAAGTTTTTCGCCAGGTAAGTCGGCATCCAGATCATCAGCCCGTAGTAGCCGAAGTTCTGCACCGAACAGAGTATGAAGATGCCGATGCTGGCCTTGCTGGTGGCGCGATCCTTAAACAACAGACGCAAACGCTGCAGAAAAGAGAGCGGCTGCCCGGCGTCTTTCTGCCGCACGAACTCTTCCGGCTCGCCCAGCGTACGGCGGATCAGGAATGACGCCAGCGCCGGCAGCAGGCCGACCAAAAACATGCCGCGCCAGCCGATATGTTCCAGCAGCAGCGGCGTCAGGAAGGCGGCCGCCAGCACGCCCAACTGCCAGCCCATGCCGACGTAAGCCGAGGCGCGGTTACGTTTTTCCGCCGGCCAGGCTTCGGCGATCAGCGCCATGCCGATGCCGAACTCGCCGCCCAGTCCGATGCCCGCCAGGGTGCGGTAGGCCAGCAGATCCCAATATCCCTGCGCCACGGCGCACAGGCCAGTGAACAGCGAAAACATCAGGATGGTGAGGGTGAGCACCCGGATGCGGCCAAAGCGATCGCTAAGGTGGCCGAAGATCACGCCGCCCAGCACCGCGCCGATCAGCGTCCAGGTGACCAGCGAACCGGCGGCCGATGAGGTTAATCCTAATTCGATGCTGATGGCCGGCAGCATAAAGCCGAGGATCAGCAGGTCAAACCCGTCCATGGCATAACCGGTGACCGAGGCCAGCATGGCCTTACCGGGCGTCGCGTGGTTTTTTTTCTCTGTTATTACGGACATGAATCTTTATCTGTGTGGTGAGTTCGGTGGGCCTATTGTGCCGCGCGGCGGCGAGCGCCACCAGATAAAAACGGCGGCCGGCCTCAGGCGCGCCGAATTTGGGCTATAAAAATGCTATGCTTTGCCGCCTTTCAGCCAGCGTGCTGGATACCATGATGAAAAGAGATCGGGAATGCAGATGAGTATACATAATCAGGTTCGCCGCAGTTTGCAGGCGATTGAACAATCCATGCGCGATCTGGCTTTGTGGCAGGCCGCTCCGCCCGAGCCTGAGGCTTTCTCCAGCACCGAGCCATTCTGCATTGACAGCATGTCGGCCGAAGCCTGGTTGCAGTGGGTGTTTCTGCCGCGCATGTATGCGCTGCTGGACGCCGCAGCGCCATTGCCGACGCGCTTCGCCATCACGCCTTATTTTGAAGAGGCGTTGAAGGAGCGTGAGCCGAGCAGCCTGCCGCTGTTGGTGCTGCTGCAGCAGCTGGATTTGATGTTGAATAAAGAGCCGTAATTCGCCGGCGGCGCGCAGATTTTTGCCGCCCGGCAGTGTAGAGTACTCGCGCGGATGCCGGGCAGGAGAGCCGACGGCGTCTTTCGGCTCGGTTGAACCGCGGCGGTTGACCGGGGGCTGCATTAGGATGATGAGGTACTGCAATAATGGATTTATTAAGGTTTATCCTGCGTTTACCTTTTACCCTGGTTAAGGGCGTGTGCCGCCTGCTGGGGGGCGTGTTGTCGCTGTTGGGGCGGCTGCTGAGACCGCTGGTCGGCAACCTCAGCTGGCGCGCTCCGGCCTGGTGGGCTGCGTTGCCGCGCGGTTTTCTGCGGCTAGAAAGCGGCGTGGATAAACACCCGAAGGCGATCGGTCTGGCTCTGCTGCTGCTGGCAGGTGCCGCGGGCGGCGCGTTTTACGGTTGGCACTGGTGGCAAAACCGCCCCCAGCCCATCGAACCGGCGCCGATGGTGGTTCAAGAGGTCAGCGCCGAGCTGGCTAATCCCGCGCCGATAGATTACGCCGCCGCCCGGCAGGCGCCGCAAACCGTGAGCCTGAGCTTCAGCGGCTCGGTTGCGCCGATAACCGCAGTGGGTAAAGCCGTGAGCGCCGGCATCACCCTCAAGCCGGCGGCGGAAGGGCAGTGGGCATGGAACAATGAGTCGACGCTGGTGTTCACGCCGAAGAAACCGCTGCCGATGGGCGCAAAATATGACGTGACGCTCGAGCCCGCCACCTTGCTGGCGCCGCAGACCAAGCTCGCTAAAACCCGCTATGCCTTCACCGTGCCTGCGTTCGACTACCGTCTGGGGCAGGCCGAATATTACCGCGATCCGCAGGATGCGCAGAAACGCAGCGCGATTTTCAATGTGCAGTTCAATGCGCCGGTCGATGTCGCCAGCTTTGAAAAACAGATTTCACTGGGACTGAAGGAAGGCGGCACCACCTCCGAGAAGAAGCTGAATTTCTCTCTGGTCTATGACGAGAAAAAACTGAACGCCTGGGTGCATTCCGAGCCGTTGCAGGCGCTGGATCAGGGCGGTGCGGTGCATCTGACGGTCGGCAAGGGCATTAAATCGACGGTGGCCGGCAACGCGGTCGAAGAGGCGAAAAGCAACTGGGTCCAGGTACCGACGCTGTACAGCCTGGCGCTGAACGACGCCAGCGCTCAGGTGGTGGACACCGACAGCGGTAAAGGCCAGCGTGCGCTGGTGGTCGGTTTCAGCGATGCGGTGAAGGATGCCGAGCTGGCGAAGGCCACCAAGGCGTGGCTGCTGCCGCAGCACGATCCGAGCGATGCCGAGACGGCCAATGATGCCGAAGACTTCTATCAATGGACGGTCGACAGCGTCGGCAAAAACGTGCTGGCGCAGGCGACAGCATTGCCGCTGACGCTTAATGAGGCGGAGGAGGCCTACCAACCGCAGTTCAGCTTCCGTTTTGAAGCCCCGGCGCATCGCTTTGTGCTGCTGGAAATCGACAACAAGCTGGTCTCCGTCGGCGGTTACAAGATGCCGAAGAAGGTTTACCGGGTGGTTGAAGTGCCGGAGTTCCCGAAATCGCTGCAGTTCATGTCGCAAGGCTCGCTGCTGTCGGTCAACGGCGACAAGCAGATCAGCGTGGCGGCGCGCAACGTGGCGGGCCTGCGGCTGGACATCAAGCGGGTGATCCCGAGCCAGCTGCAGCACATTGTCTCCTTCAAAAGCCGGGAGTACTCGTCCACGGAATTCAACCGGCTCAACGACGAATATTTTACCGAACACTTCAAATACCAGACCGCGCTTAACAACGAGCGGCCGGGGGAAGTGAACTATCAGGGCATCGATCTCTCCCGTTATCTCTCCACCAACGCCAGCTCCCATCGCGGAGTGTTCCTGTTGACGCTGTCCGAATGGCAACCGAACCGGAAACCGGCGGCGACAGAGGCGGGCGACGAGCAGGAGCAGGAACCGGAGGAGAGCACCGGAGAAGATCAGCCCGACGTCGGCGATTCGCGCTTTGTGGTGGTGACCGATTTGGGCATCGTCGCCAAGAGTTCGCAGGATAAGACGCGCGACGTCTTCGTGCAGTCGATTCAAAGCGGTGCGCCCGTCAGCGGCGCTACCGTGTCGGTGGTGGCTAAAAACGGCGTGACGCTGCTCAGCCAAACCACCGGCGCCGACGGCCACGTGCGCTTCCCGGCGCTCGACGTGTACACCAATGAGCGCCAGCCGGTGATGTTCCTGGTGGAGAAAGAGGGGGATGTCTCCTTCCTACCGACCGGCAGCTATAACGATCGCGGGCTGGACTTCTCGCGCTTCGACGTTGCCGGTGAACAAACGCCGACCGATCCGCGCACGCTCAGCAGTTACCTGTTCTCCGATCGCGGCGTCTATCGGCCGGGAGATACCTTCAACATCGGCTTGATCACCCGCGCCGCCGACTGGCGAATCGGGCTGGCCGGCGTGCCGGTGCGCGCCGAAATTCGCGATCCGCGCGACAAGCTGATGTCCACCGTGCCGCTGACGCTGGGCGCCAGCGGTTTTAACGAGCTGAGCTATACCACCGATGAAAATTCGCCTACCGGCGAGTGGAACGTCTATCTGTATCTGATCGGCAAAAACAACGACACCTCCACGCTGCTCGGCCACACCGCGGTCAATGTGAAGGAGTTCGAACCGGATCAGCTGAAGGTGAAACTGGCGTTGACGCCGAATCGCCAGCAAGGCTGGGTCAAGCCGTCTGAGCTGAAGGCCAGCATCGATGTGCAGAACCTGTTCGGCACCCCGGCGCAAGATCGCCGCGTGACGACCAGGCTGACGCTGCGGCCGATGTATCCGAGCTTCGATCGCTTCCCGGATTATGCGTTTTACGAAAACCGGCAAAACAGCGACGGGTTCGAAACCGAGCTGGAAGATCGCACCACCGATGAACACGGCGCGGCCGATATTCCGCTCGATCTGAAATCCTACGCCGACGCCACTTATCAGCTGCAGCTGTTGTCGGAGGCGTTCGTCGCCGGCGGCGGGCGTTCCGTGGCGGCCACTGCCCGCACGTTGGTTTCGCCTTACGATTACCTGATCGGTGTGAAGGCGGATGGCGATCTGGGCTATATCAACCGCGACGCGGAGCGGCATTTGAATGTGATCGCCATCGATCCGGCCCTGAAACAGATCGCCATGCCGAACCTGAAACAGGTGCTGATAGAGCAAAAATACATTTCGGTACTGACCAAGCAGGATTCGGGCGTTTACAAATACCAGTCGAAGATGAAGGAAGTGCAGCTGTCGGAACAGCCGCTGGCGCTGAGCGAGCAGGGCGCGGATCTGCGGCTGGCGACCGATAAGCCGGGCGACTTCGTGTTGGTGATCGAGGATGCGCAGGGCAAGACGCTTAACCGCGTCGCCTACAGCGTAGCCGGCAACGCCAACCTGAGCCGTTCGTTGGATCGCAACGCCGAACTGAAGCTGAAACTGAACCAGGCGGAGTACCAGCCCGGCGAGGAGATTGAGGTGGCGATCAACGCGCCTTATACCGGCAGCGGGCTTATCACCATCGAAAAGGACAAGGTTTACGCCTGGCAGTGGTTCCACACCGACACCACCAGTTCGGTGCAGAAGATCCGCGTGCCGGCAGGCATGGAGGGCAACGGCTACATCAACGTGCAGTTCGTGCGCGACATCAACTCCAGCGAGATCTTCATGAGCCCGCTGAGCTATGGCGTGATGCCGTTCAAGATCAGCACCAAGGCGCGCCAGAACGGCCTCGAGGTGACGGCGCCGGAGGTCATCAAGCCGGGTGAAAACCTGACGATGACGGTCAAGACCGATGCGCCGCAGCAGGTGGCGCTGTTCGCCGTCGATGAGGGCATTCTGCAGGTGGCGCGTTACCGTCTGAAGGATCCGCTGGAGTTCTTCTTCAGCAAACGCGAACTGAACGTGAGCAGCTCGCAGATCCTCGATCTGATCCTGCCGGAATTCAGCAAGCTGATGGCGCTGACCGCGGCGCCGGGCGGCGATGCGGGCGAAGGGCTGGATCTCAATCTCAACCCGTTCAAGCGCAAGCGCGACAAGCCGGTGGCCTATTGGTCCGGCATTACCGAAGTCAGCGGCGAGAAGCAGTTCGTCTATCCGGTGCCTGATTACTTCAACGGCAAGATCCGCGTCATGGCGATTTCGGTGACGCCGGAAAAAATCGGCAAGGCGCAAACCGCCGCCACGGTGCGCGACAACTTCATCATGACGCCAAACGTGCCGGCGATGGTGGCGCCGGGCGACGAGTTCGACGTCAGCGTGGGCGTCAGCAACAATCTTGAAGGGCTGAACGGCCAGTCGGTGGCCGTCAATGTTCTGTTGACGCCGCCGCAGCAGCTGGAAGTGGTGGGCAACGCGACGCAAAGCCTGACGCTGGCGGAAAAACGCGAAGGCGTGATCACCTTCCGCCTGCGCGCCAAAGCCGTGCTGGGCGATGCGCCACTGGTGTTCGATGCCCGTTACGGTGACCAGGCCAGCCGCCGCACCGTCAGCACCTCGGTGCGGCCGGCGGCGCCGTACCGCACCCAGTCGGTGATGGGGCGCATGAGCGGCGGCAGCCAGAACGTCGACGGCCTGCGCCAGATGTTCGACGCTTTCGCCCAGCGTCGGGCGACGGTATCTCATTCACCGCTGGTGCTGACCAGCGGGCTGGCGCAATACCTGGCGGATTATCCGTATTACTGTTCCGAGCAGATCGTCAGCCGCTCTATTCCGCTGATGCTGCAGAGCCGTCATCCGGAGATGAAAAGCAGCCTGAGCCAGACGGAAGTCAGCAAGCAGCTGCGCAACCTGCTGGGCGTGCTGCGCGCCCGCCAGAACGACAGCGGGGCGATCGGCGCCTGGCGTTCGTCGCCGGATGCCGATCCTTTCGTCACGCCTTATGTGGTGCAGTATCTGCTCGAAGCCAAAGCGGCGGGCTATGCCCTGCCGGACGGCATGCTGGACGAGGCCAACGGTGCGTTGCGCGAGCTGGCGGCCAGCGGATTCGACGATCTGTATCTGCTGCGTCTGCGCAGCTGGGCGGTTTACCTGCTGACGCTGCAGGGCGAAGTGACCACCAACTCGCTGGCGGCGGTGCAGGATACGCTGCAAAAACGCTATGGCGAGGGGTGGAAAACCGATCTGAGCGCGCTGTATCTGGCTTCTTCCTATCGCCTGTTGAAGATGGACGACGAAGCCGCCGCGCTGCTGCAACCGAGCTGGCAGCAGCTGAGCAAGGCGTATGACAGCGCCTGGTGGACGCAGAACTATTTCGATCCGCTGGTGCAGGATGCGACGCGGCTGTATCTGATTACCCGCCACTTCCCGGAGAAGGTGGCGTCGATCCCACCGCAGGTGCTGGAGAATATGGTCAAGGCGCTGAAAGAAGAGCGTTACACCACCTACTCCTCCGCGATGAGCATTCTGGCGCTGGAAAGCTATTCGGCCCAGGTGGCGGCGCAGTCCGCCAATGCGGATGCATTAGGCATCGTGCAGGTAGGCAAAGCCGGCGGCGAGCCGCAGCGCATCAGCGAGCTGCAGGGGCTGTTCGTTCAGGGGCAATTCAACGCCGATGCCACCGCGGTGCGCTTCACCAACGGCGGCAGCGCGCCGGCCTGGTATGTGGTGACGCAGGCCGGTTACGACCTGAATGCGCCGCAAAAAGCGCTGTCGCGCGGGATTGAGATCGTTCGCGATTACACCGACGAACAGGGCAAGCCGGTAACGCAGGTGACGCTGGGGCAGAAGATCAACGTCCATCTGAAGGTGCGCGCCAACTCGAAAGAGGGGCAGAGCAACCTGGCGATCGTCGATCTGCTGCCGGGCGGGTTCGAAGTGGTGCAGCAGACGCCGCCCGAGCCGGCCGATGCCGGTGAAGAGAGCGACGATCGCGGCGGCTGGCAGTCGCCGCTGGCCGCGTCCGGCTCCACCTGGGCGCCGGACTACAGCGATATCCGCGAAGATCGGGTGATTATCTACGGTAGCGCCGGCACCGAAGTGCAGGAGTTCGTTTATCAAATCAAGGCCACCAATACCGGCAGCTTTATTGTTCCACCGGCCTACGGTGAAGCCATGTACGACCGTGAAGTGCAGGCCATGTCGGCAGGCGGCGGCAAGCTGGTGGTCGTGCCGGCGAGCAACGATTAGGCCGTATCCGGCGCCAGGCCAACGCCTGGTGCCGGGATGCTGAGAGCGTATGAAGATCCTGACCGGGCGCGTGCTGCAAAACGGCTTGATGGCGGTGTTTTTACTGACGCTGCTGTTGGCCGCGATTCGGCTGTGGCCGCATCCGCCTTTGTGGCAGGGGCTGCCGCAGTCTTCCGTCTATTACGACAGGCACGGCGCGCTGCTGCGCATTACGCTGGCCAACGACGATCGCTACCGGCTGTGGACCCCGCTGGAGCAGGTGTCGCCGTTGGCGGTGCGCGGGCTGCTGTTGCACGAAGATCGCTGGTTCTACTACAACCCCGGTTTTAACCCCGTCAGCCTGATGCGCGGCTTCTGGCGCAGCTATGTCGCCGGCGGCAAGATGCAGGGCGGTTCGACCATCAGCATGCAGCTGGCGCGTATGCGCTGGCATCTCAATACCCGCACGCCGGGTGGCAAGCTGCTGCAGGTGCTGCGTGCGGTGCAGCTGGAGCTCAGCTATTCCAAGCGCGATATCCTGGAAGCCTATCTGAATTACGCTCCCTACGGCCGCAACATCGAAAGCATCGGCGCCGCCAGCCTGATCTATTTCGCCAAGTCGCCGAAGGATTTGACCCTGCCGGAGGCGCTGACGCTGGCGGTGTTGCCGCAGTCGCCCAGCTACCGTCTGGAGCCGAAAACCGGCGTGCTCGGCGCCGCATTGACTCAGGCGCGCAATCGTCTGTTCCAGCGCTGGCAGCAGGTTTACCCGACCGACGCCAGCCAGCAAACGCTGTTCCGCCTGCCATTGGCGCTGCGCCAGCCTGAGCAAGTACCCTATATCGCGCCGCACTTTATCGAACAGCTGCGCCTGCAGACGCAGCAACTGGTGCAGCGCGATACCCGCGTCGATACCACGTTGGACGCCGGGTTGCAGCGGCTGGTCGAGCGGCAGGTCAATGCCTTTATCGCCCGCAACCGCAGCCGCGGCATTCAGAACGCCGCAGTGCTGCTGGTGGACAGCCGCGATATGGGGGTGCGTGCGTTGGTGGGATCGGCGGACTACTACAATCGCCCTATTCAGGGGCAGGTGAACGGCACCAACGCCAAACGCTCGCCGGGATCGACGCTGAAGCCGTTCATCTATGCGCTGGGCATGGAGCAGGGCGTGCTGCATCCGATGACTATTCTGAAAGACGTGCCTTCGTCGTTCGGGGCCTATGCGCCGGAGAATTTCGACCGGCGCTTTCTCGGCCCGGTGACCGCCACCGACGCGCTGAATTTCAGCCGCAATATTCCGGCGGTGTATGTCGCTTCACAGCTGCGTCAGCCGACCTTTTATCAGTTTTTGCGCCTGACCGGCGTCGCCAATATGGCCAACGAAAGCCACTACGGGCTGTCGTTGGTGCTGGGCGGCGGCGAGGTGACGGCGCAGGAATTGGCGAAGCTGTATGCATTGCTGGCGAACCGCGGTGAGCTGCGGCCGCTGCGTATGCAGGTTAACGCGGCTGAATCGGCGCCGGTGCGGCTGTTGAGCGAGGAGGCCAGTTTCATCACGCTGGATATGCTGCGCCAGCACCGGCGGCCGGGCGACACGCTGGCGCAGCGCTCTTCGGCGTTGCCGGTGTATTGGAAGACCGGCACCTCCTGGGGGTTCCGCGACGCCTGGAGCGTCGGGATTTTCGGCCCTTACGTGTTGGTGGTGTGGGAGGGCAACTTCGACGGGCGTGGCAACAATGCGTTGGTCGGCGCCGAAGCGGCCGCGCCGCTGTTTTTCAACATCATCGACAGCGTTAATGCCAGCTACCCCGGCCTGCGAGAACCGAAACATCCGTTCCCTAAACGGCTGCGGCGGGTGGAGATCTGCCTCGCCAGCGGCGATCTGCCGACGCCGTGGTGCCAGCAAAAAGGCAAGACCTGGTTCATTCCCGGCAAGTCGCCGATCAAAGTCGACAGCGTTTACCGGCCGGTGGTGCTGGATATTCACAGCGGCGAGGTCGTTTGCCCGCCGTATGATGCGGCGCAGACCCGCACCGAAGTCTTTGAGTTCTGGCCATCCGATCTGGCCAACGTGTTCGCCCAGGCCGGTCTACCGAAACGCACGCCGCCGGTTAATCGCTGCAAGGATAACGGCATCGCCGTCGGCGGCAACGCGCCGCGCATCACCTCACCGCTGAAAAACACCACCTATACCCTGCGTCAGTCGCAGCAGGGTCGGGATAAAATCGCCTTCAGCGCGGTGACGGACGCCGACAGCAAAACGGTGTACTGGTTCGTCGACGATATCTATCTCGGCAGCAGCGCCAGCAAAAAGCCGATCGACTGGCGGCCGATCAACAACGGGCGCTACCGCATCCGGGCGGTGGACGATCGCGGCCGCGCCGATACGCGGCTGGTGACCATCGAGTGGGTTAACTGAGGTTGGGGCGCCTCGGTTATGCCTGTATAACCGGGGAGAACGGCAGCGGGGATCATGGATAAGAATAAGCACGCCGTGGGTATTTTTACCTTTTTGATGCCGGGATTCGAGAAAGAATATTTCCCGCCCTTTCACTGGAAATAAAAACAACCCAGCGTGCTGCGACCTAATCCGGTAATGTTTAACAGGGAACGCTTAGGCATTATTCACTGATTATTTTCCCTAACCAGCGGCGAATGACTTTTATCTCGTCTGCAGAAAATTCATCTTCCAGAGTTGACTCTAACTTGTTGATTACCTTGTCACAGGATGCAAAAAGCGTTTCGCCATGTGTGGAAAGCTTAATGATTTGAACGCGTTTATAACGAGGGTGCGGCAGACGCTCGATGAGCTCGAGTTTTTCCAATCTGACGAGTATTAAGCTGACGGTCTGAGGGGTCAGTAGTGCCAATCGGGCTAAATCGGCATTAGAGCACCCTTCAAAATTAGAAATAATGCTCATGATAACGAATTGAGGTGCGGTTATTTGATATTGGCTTAATTCCTTTTCCATTTTTTGTTTATAAGCGCCGGATGCTTTACGCAGCAGGTAGCCGAGAATTCCCGCTTCGCAATCAAACATATCATTACTGTTTTTTACGTTCTTTTTCATTTTCAATCCTTGTGAGTTATCAGTGTGCTGATAACATGGCAAGTGAGCTATCTCGTATGATTATGTGAATCGCTCTGCTTTTCAATACTGGATAGGCCTTGTTCTGCAACATTCGCAGTTTCTCAATAATGCATAGGTGGTTGATTATGATAGAACCTTATGGCGTCATTGGACTAAGCCCTACCGCATGGGGCATTCAGAAAAGAGCGGATATTTCGAAGAATCTGGACCATATCGAAGAATTGACCAACGGCGCCTTGTCACTTTGCGCATTGGATATCCCGGTTCGCCTGCTGGTTTTACCTGAGGGCGCACTTCAGGGATTCACCGATGAAGTATTGGATATGCCGATGGTTGAGTTTTTAAAAGATGGGGCTATTGATATTCCAGGGCCTGAGACCGAAAGACTCGGCCAATTGGCGCAACGTCATAATCTCTTCATTATGGCGCAGGCCAAAGTCAGGGAGCCTGATTGGCCGGACATCATGTTCAACGTCGGCTTTGTTATCAATCCTCAGGGCGACATTATACTCAGACACCATAAAATGTCAGCGTTGCTGCCGAGCGAGCGTTCCGCATCACCGCATGACTTATTTGACAAATGGGTCGAGAAATATGGCCGCACGCTGCAATCTTTCTGGCCTGTTGTCGATACCGAAATTGGCCGTCTGGGCGTGATGATGGCGATGGAGGGGAACTTCCCGGAAAATGGGCGCGGTTTGGCGATGAATGGGGCAGAGGTCGTGTATCGCGCTTCACTGCCCACGCCATTTACCGAAAATGATATGTTCGAAATCTCCAACAGGGCTCGCGCACTGGAAAACAACCTGTATATCGTCGCGCCGAACATCGCCCCTGTGTACACCTTTCCCCACTCTTTGGCCCCAATAGATTGCGGTGGTGGGAGTTCATTGATCGTTGATTACAAAGGCAAGATTATTGGTAAACAAAAAGATACCAACGGTTCAAGCTACGTGCATGCCGTCATTGATATCGAGGCGCAGCGTTATCATCGAACGCATTCATCAGTAACCAATTGGTTAAAAGATATCAGAACCGAATGCGCGCAATTGATTTATGAAAAGCCAGTGTATCCCAAAAATATTTACCTTAACCATGCGCAAGGAAATCATAAGGAATACAAGGAAAACGTTCTGAGCAAACAAATAGAGATGATGATTGAGCGCGATATCTATCGTCTTAGTGTCTATGATAAATAGTTTTATATCCAGCGACATTTATCTCTCGGGTAGATGACGCGTAATAGCAAAATTTTCAATTGAATTTTAAAAATCGTAGCGCGAGGGGTGAATGCTCCGCGTTGAACATGCTGCGCCATAATTCCTCTGGGAATAACCCAATGTCTATGTGTCAAGGTTATTATATGAAACTCATTCCTTTGTCATTGTTTTTTTTATCCGTATCCTCCTATGCCGGTATAGAGTATAAGCTTACCGAAATAGTCAATAGCCCGAGCGGGAAGTACCAAGGCCTGGAGCAAGAGGGTTATTTACAATTCAAAGGCATTCCCTATGCGGAGCCGCCGGTGGGTGAAAAACGCTGGCAAGCGCCGGAAAATAAAAGCGTCATGGAGGGCGTGTATTTTGCCGGTAAGTTTGGCAACAGCTGTGCGACGACGGTTAGCCTGGCCGGATTCAGTAAAATAAGCCAGTCGGAAGATTGCCTCTACCTGAATGTTTACGCGCCAAAAGACAATGAGGGTAAAAAGCGGCCGGTTTTGGTTTGGATACCCGGCGGTGGCTTAAGAACCGGGTCGGGTGATGAGTACGACGTGTCTAATTTTATCAAGAAAGATATCGTAGTCGTAACAATAAACTATAGATTGGGCGTTTTTGGTTTTTTCTCGCACCCAGCGCTTAACCATGAGAGTAAGAAAATCAACTATGGCCTTTTGGATCAACAAAAAGCCTTGTCATGGGTTCAACGCAACATAGCCAGCTTTGGCGGGGATCCTGACAATGTCACGTTGTTCGGTGAATCAGCGGGAGGGCATAGCGTGCTTGCAAACATCGTTTCCCCTCTGTCCTCAGGGTTATTTAAGAAAGCGATAATCTCAAGCGGTTCTTATAACCTGGACCAAAAAAATATCGCGCAGGCCAACGCGGTCGGTCTGGAGGTGGCAAAAGCGGTGGGCTGCGATGATGGCACGCCGGACGGGCAGCTGGCTTGCTTAAAGAAAACGCCCGTCGCCAAACTAGCGACAACGGCAATATCCAATTTGTATAACGATCAATTTACTATTGATGGCGATATCATTCCGTATACGTTTAATGAGGCGATCGCGAAAGGAAAAGTCAATAAGGTTGATATTATCAATGGTTTTCAGAATAATGAAGGGACTTTCTTTGCTGGCGTGATAGAAAACGATGCCGGCAAGAAAATCGACAAGCAAATCTATACAGCGTCGATGATGACCTTATACGGAAAATCATTCTCCTCCGTAGAGGAAACGGATGATAACACCGATTTTACGGCAAAACTGAGCGACGATCTGACAAAGTATAAATTTATTTGTCCATCCCTTCAGTTCAACGCCGAGATGGCCAAGAAAAACAGGCTATATGCCTACGTGTTTAACGATAAGACCGCGCCTCAATACATACCAAAGATGTCGAGGCCTTATCTGGCGGCGCACACCAGTGAGCTAATCTATTTCTTTGACGGATTTCATGGCGCCACCGGCGTGAAGCAGGCCTTAACCAAAGAACAGCAACGCCTATCAGATAATATTGTTTCTTATTTAAGTAACTTTATTAAGAACGGCGATCCTAATCAGGGAGCACCGGTGAGAGAAAAATGGACCGAGTTTAATACCGAACATATGATGGCCATTGAGTTTTCCGATAAAGGGATTTTTGATATAAACAATTTATCGAAAAAATACGTCTGCCCTCAGTAATTTCATGCGGCATTAGATGCAGCGCCTCGCCGAGCGTTGGCGTTATAACGGGAGGTTCCCACTGTCGGGAACTTCCCTTTTCGACATTGTTTTATTCATGCCTCCGGCACCGATGTTCAATGCGCAAACCCGCTAAATGGCTGGGTGGAATAGAGTGGTTATCCGGCATGAGGTCAATTATGATACCTCGGTAGTAAATGCATGGCACCACTATCAGGTTGATTTCACTGCGGTTTCACTAGCTTCAGGCCACATTGACTTTACTGCAGCCATTAATTTTAACGCGAGGAAAGCGATGTGATTGAGGTTTTATATCAGGATGAGCATCTGGTGGCGGTGAACAAGCCGTCGGGTTGGTTGGTGCACCGCAGTTGGCTGGATCGTCATGAAACCCGCTTTATGATGCAGACGGTGCGCGATCAGCTCGGGCAGCACGTTTTTACCGTGCACCGTCTCGATCGCCCGACCTCCGGGGTGCTGCTGATGGCGCTGTCCAGCGAGGTGGCGCGCCTGCTGTCGCAGCAGTTCGAACAACATCAGGTGCAGAAAACCTACCATGCGGTGGTGCGAGGTTACGTGCAGGAGGGGGCGACCCTCGATTATCCGCTGACGGCGGAACTGGACAAAATCGCCGATAAACATGCCGATGCCGATAAGGGGCCGCAGCCGGCGGTGACGCACTACCGGCCGTTGGCGCAGGTGGAGATGCCGGTGGCCGTCGGCCGCTACGACAGCGCGCGTTACAGCCTGGTGGAGCTGCAGCCGGAAACCGGCCGCAAGCACCAACTGCGGCGCCATATGGCGCACCTGCGCCATCCGATCATCGGCGACAGCAAGCATGGCGATCTGCGGCAGAACCGCGGTATGGCGCAACATTTCGGCTGCCCGCGCCTGATGCTGCACGCCAGCCACCTGCAGTTGACGCACCCGGTGACCGGCGAACCGCTGCAGGTGACGGCGCGCTGGGACGAAGACTGGCAGGGGGTGATGACGCAGTTCGGCTGGGCGGGGCTATTCCCTGAACTCGGCGGGGTTGAGTTTAGCGCGGCTAACGGTCAGGATAGCTGACAATTTTTAAAGGTAATGAAGGGAGTAGGAGCCATGGCTCAGGTTGGTATCTTCGTGGGAACGGTCTACGGCAATTCGCTGCTGGTGGCGGAAGAAGCGCAAAACATCCTCAGCGAGCAGGGCCATGAGGTCAAACTGTTCGAAGAGGGCACGCTGGAGGCCTGGCAGTATTATCGTCAGCACTACGCGCTGGTGATCACCTCCACCACCGGGCAGGGCGATCTGCCGGACAGCATCGCGCCGCTGTTCCACGCTATCCGCGATCAGGTTGGCTATCAGCCGGAGCTGCGCTATGGGCTGATCGCCCTCGGAGACAGCAGCTATGACAACTTCTGCGGCGCCGGGCGCGCGTTCGACGCGCTGCTGCAGGAGCAGGGCGCCACCCGCGTTGGCGAAGTGCTGGAGATCGATGCGATGGAACAGCCGGAGCCGGAAGTGGCCGCCTGCCCGTGGGTCGAGCAGTGGGGCACGCTGCTGCAATCGTAAAGTAAAAAGGCGCCGCAAAAGGGCGCCTTGGCGATGATGCGGGTCAACCGATCCGCATTATTTGCCGCGGGTGAGTTTTTCCAGATCGGCTTCGATCTCGGCAATCTTGTGCGACACCACGCCTTCGAGATGGCGCAGGTCGTCGAGGATTTTACGCTTCAGATCCACTTCCACCTGATCGCGCTGGCACAGCTGATCCAGCTCGTCGATCACATAACGCAGGTTCGGGTTGATCTCGTGAATTTCCTTGTAGCCCTGACCGGCGTTGTCCGCCACCACGGTTTTACGCTGGCGCGGGTACTTGAATTTCACGCTCTTGGCGAAGAACTCGCCCTTATCCTTGCGGAAATAGATCTTGAGGATGTCGTTGTTGGCCTCTTGACGCAGGCTATAGCGATCGACGTCTTCCGGTTGATTGATGCCCAAACTCTTCAAGTTATCGTACATACTGCGCCCTCTTTAGATGTGATCGTTATATTCCACGACTGCGATTATGGCGGAAAGCGAGATCTGCGACTGTGACTGCCAGCGAAACGCAGACAAAAAAATAGCGGGTGAATCACCCGCTATTTCAATTTAGTCGATAGTGCGCAATAACTCATTAATGCCGACTTTACCGCGCGTTTTGGCGTCGACTTTCTTGACGATCACCGCGCAGTACAGGCTGTAAGAACCGTCTTTCGACGGCAGGTTGCCGGAAACCACCACCGAACCCGCCGGCACGCGGCCGTAATGGATTTCGCCGGTCTCGCGGTCATAGATGCGGGTGCTCTGGCCGAGATACACGCCCATCGAGATCACCGAGCCTTCTTCCACGATCACGCCTTCCACCACTTCGGAGCGCGCGCCGATGAAGCAGTTGTCTTCGATGATGGTCGGGTTGGCCTGCAGCGGCTCCAGCACGCCACCGATGCCGACGCCGCCGGACAGGTGGACGTTTTTGCCGATCTGCGCGCAAGAACCGACGGTTGCCCAGGTGTCGACCATGGTGCCTTCGTCGACGTAGGCGCCGATGTTAACGTAAGACGGCATCAGCACGGTGTTGCGTGCGATGAACGCGCCCTGGCGCACGGTGGCTGGCGGCACGACGCGGAAACCTTCCTTCTGGAAGCGCGCTTCGTCGTAGTCGGCGAACTTCATCGGCACCTTGTCGTAGTAACGGGTTTCCGCGCCGTCCATCACCTTGTTGTCGTTGATGCGGAAAGAGAGCAGCACGGCTTTCTTCAGCCACTGATGGGTGACCCATTGACCGTCGATCTTCTCGGCGACGCGCAGGGCGCCGCTGTCCAGCAGGCCGATCACCTGGTTTACCGCTTCGCGCGTTACGGTGTCTACGTTCGCCGGGGTGATGTCCGCACGGCGTTCGAAGGCGCTTTCAATAACGTTCTGTAATTGCTGCATGCTGTTCTCTTTCCTGATGTTGTCGGTAAAAAGTTACTTGTATCACATTTTATCGTTTGGGGTGAGGGCCTCTGTCAACCGTTGCTCCAACTTTCTGCGCGTTTCTTGGTCGAGTGCGCGCCGCTCGCCGTCGGCCAGGATAAACAAATCCTCGACCCGCTCGCCGATGGTTGAAATGCGCGCGCCGTGCAGCGACAGCCCCAGATCGGCGAACACTTCGCCCACCCGCGCCAACAGGCCGGGTTGGTCGAGCGCGGTCAGCTCCAGGTAGCTGCGGCGATCGGTGTGGGTCGGCAGGAAGGTGACTTCGGTCGGCACGCTGAAGTGGCGCAGCTTGGAAGATGGCCGGCGCACGCGCGGCGGCTGGTACTCCCGCTGGGTGATGGCCTGCAGCAGCGCCTGGCGGATCGCCGCGTGGCGATCTTGCGCCAGCGGGCTGCCGTCCGGCTCCAGCACGATAAAGGTGTCCATCGCCATGCCGTCGCGGTTGGTGAAGATCTGCGCGTCGTGCACGCTCAGGTTACGGCGATCCATCTCTCCGGCGACGGCGGCGAACAGGTAAGGGCGATCCGGGCTCCAGATGAAGATCTCGGTGCCGCCGCGCGTCGCCTGGCGGCTGACTAGCACCAGCGGCTGGGTGGAGTCGTGGGCCAGAAGATGGCGGGCGTGCCAGGCCAGCTGATTCGGCGAGTGACGCAGGAAATAGTCGGCGCGGCAGCGGCTCCAGATACGGTGCAGCGCCTCTTCGTCGATGTTGTCCATGCGCAGCAGCGCCAGCGCCTGCAGGCGATGGTGGCGCACGCGTTCGCGCAGATCCGGGCTGTTTTGCATGCCGCGGCGCAGCTGTTTTTCGGTGGCGAAATACAGCTCGCGCAACAGGCTCTGTTTCCAGCTGTTCCACAGGGTTTCGTTGGTGGCGCAGATATCCGCCACCGTCAGACACACCAGATAGCGCAGGCGGGTTTCGCTCTGCACTTCGCTGCTGAACTGCTGGATCACCGTCGGATCCTGGATATCGCGGCGCTGCGCGGTGACCGACATCAGCAGGTGGCAGCGCACCAGCCAGGCCACCAGTTGAGTTTCGCGCGAGTTGAGGCCGTGCAGTTCGGCGAACTCCACCACGTCTTCCGCGCCGAGGATCGAGTGATCGCCGCCGCGCCCTTTGGCGATATCGTGGAACAAGGCCGCCAGCAGCAGCAGTTCCGGGTGCGGCAGGCGCGGGTACAGCTCCACGCACAGCGGATGGCGCGGCCGGGTTTGCGGATCGGCGAAGCTCTCCAGCTTCTGCAGCACGCGGATGGTGTGTTCGTCGACGGTATAGGCGTGGAACAGATCGAACTGCATCTGCCCGACGATCTTGCCCCACTGCGGCATATAGGCCCACAGCACGCTGTGACGGTGCATCGGCACCAGCGCGCGCGACACCGCGCCGGGGTGGCGCAGGATGGCCATAAACAGATCGCGCGCTTCCGGGATGGTGCACAGCGGCTGTTTCAGGTGGCGGCGCGCGTGGCGCAGCTGGCGCACGGTGGTGGAATAAATGCCCTTGATCTCGCGGTTGCGTACCATCAGGTAGAACATGCGCATGATGGCTTGCGGCTCACGGATAAACAGCGTTTCGTCGCGCAGGTCGATCAGATCGCCGCGCAGCTGGAAATCGTCGTTCAGCGGGCGCGGCTTTTCGGTGGCGTCCAGCGCCAGGATGGCTTCGTCGAACAGCTGTAGCAGCATGTGGTTCAACTCGCTGACGCGGCGCGTCATGCGGTAGAAGTCTTTCATCATGCGCTCGACCGGCTCGTTGCCTTCACCTTCGTAGCGCAGCAGCTGCGCTACGCTGAGCTGACGATCGAACAGCAGACGGTTGTCGTAACGCGGCAGCACCAGGTGCAGCGCGAAACGGATGCGCCACAGGAAGCTTTGGCACTCGTTCAGCTCGTTGCGCTCGGCCTGGGTGAGGAAACCGAAGCCGACCATTTCGTCCAGCGAGGTGGCGCCGAAGTGACGACGCGCCACCCACAGCAGCGTGTGGATATCGCGCAGGCCGCCGGGGCTGCTTTTGATATCCGGCTCCAGGTTATAGCTGGTGCCGTGGTAGCGCTGGTGGCGTTCTTGCTGTTCGTTGATTTTGGCGTGGAAAAACTGCGGCGAAGGCCAGAAGCCGTCGCTGAAGATATGCTTTTGCATCTGCAGGAACAGCGCGACGTCGCCGCAGATCATGCGCGATTCGATCAGATTGGTGGCCACGGTCAGATCCGCCAGCCCCTCCAACAGGCACTCTTCCAGGGTGCGCACGCTGTGGCCCACTTCCAGCTTGAGATCCCACAGCAGGGTGATGAACTCGCCGACCCGTTGCGACTGTTGCTCCGTCAGTCGGCGCTGGCTGAGCACCAGCACGTCGATATCCGACAGCGGATGCAGCTCGCCGCGGCCATAGCCGCCGACCGCCACCAGCGCGGTTTCCGGGATATCTTCGAAGCCGTAAAACGTCCACAGCCGGCGCAGCAGGCGATCGATGAAGTCGCTGCGCGCCGCCACCAGGCTTTCGGCGCTGGAGCCGGCGTCGAACGCCGCCGCCAGCCACAGCTGGAACTGCTCCAGCCGCTGTTTCAGCACCAGGCAGGTGAGATCGTCGTCGCCGTAGACGCTGGGAGAGGCGGGCGGCATCGGCGCGGCCGTTTGAAGGAGATTGTCAGACATAGTGCGCAGCCCATAAAAAAGGCCGGCATAAGCCGGCCTGGTGATATTCTGCACGCGGCGTGCGCCGCGGTGCTTACATCTCGTGCGTAATGATGTTGGGGATGGTGTCATCCTTGCGCAACGTCATTATCTCGCAGCCGTTATCAGTGACCACAATAGTATGCTCATACTGCGCCGACAAGCTGCGATCTTTGGTTTTTACCGTCCAACCGTCTTTCATGGTGCGGATGCGGTAATCGCCGGCGTTGACCATCGGTTCGATGGTGAAGGCCATGCCCGCCTGCAGCACCACGCCGCCGTCGTCGGCGTCATAGTGCAGCACCTGCGGCTCTTCGTGGAACACTTCACCGATGCCGTGGCCGCAGTACTCGCGCACCACCGAGAATTTCTCGGCTTCGACGAATTGCTGGATAGCCTTGCCCAGGGTGCGCAGGCGGATGCCCGGCTTGACCATCTTCAGCGCCAGGTACAGGCTCTCTTGCGTGACGCGGCACAGACGCTCGCCCAGAATGGTCGGTTTGCCGACGATGAACATCTTCGAGGTGTCGCCGTGGAAACCGTCTTTAATTACGGTCACGTCGATGTTGACGATGTCGCCGTCTTTCAGCGTTTTGTCGTCGCTCGGGATGCCGTGGCACACCACTTCGTTCACCGAGATGCACACGGATTTCGGGAAGCCGTGGTAGCCGAGGCAGGCGGAAATGGCCTGCTGTTCGTTGGTGATGTACTCGTGACAGATACGGTCCAGTTCGCCGGTGGTCACGCCAGGTTTGACGTGCGGCTCGATGATCTCCAGCACTTCGGCGGCCAGGCGGCCTGCCACGCGCATTTTTTGGATGTCATCAGGTGTTTTAATTGAGATTGCCATGAAATTCGTCCGCAGGTGTCGTTATCGTCGACAATAAGAAGCAGTGACTTATGGTATCAGCCCGGCCGGGGGCTGCCAAATTTCATTTCCCGGCGCGCGGCGCAAAGCAACAAAAGTTGGTGTCGGCAGCGGGTTTATGGTATAAAGCGCGCCGGCGATCCGTGTCTTGGTTCTTGTGACCAGGCAGGAATTGGCCGAAAATACTTTAACTGCACTCATTTTGTGTAAATAACACACACGTATCGGCACATCCGCCGGGGTGCCCTGAGGTGACTTGTCGCCGCCAGGGTCGGCGTTATGGGATACGTGGAGGCATAACCCCAATTAATCTATAGAGGTTTAATCATGGCAACTGTTTCCATGCGCGACATGCTCAAGGCTGGTGTTCACTTCGGTCACCAGACCCGTTACTGGAACCCGAAAATGAAGCCTTTCATCTTCGGCGCTCGTAACAAGGTTCACATCATCAACCTGGAGCAGACCGTACCAATGTTCAACGCCGCTCTGGCTGAACTGACCAAGATCTCTTCCCGTAAAGGCAAGATCCTGTTCGTTGGTACCAAGCGCGCAGCAAGCGAAGCGGTAAAAGACGCTGCTAACAGCTGTGACCAGTTCTTCGTGAACCACCGCTGGTTGGGCGGCATGCTGACTAACTGGAAAACCGTTCGTCAGTCCATCAAACGTTTGAAAGATCTGGAAATCCAGTCTCAAGACGGCACCCTGGACAAGCTGACCAAGAAAGAAGCGCTGATGCGCACTCGTGAACTGGCCAAGCTGGAAAACTCCCTGGGCGGTATCAAAGACATGGGCGGCCTGCCAGACGCACTGTTCGTTATCGATGCCGATCACGAACACATCGCGATCAAAGAAGCCAACAACCTGGGTATCCCGGTATTCTCTATCGTTGATACCAACTCTAACCCAGACGGCGTTGACTTCATCATCCCTGGTAACGACGATGCAATCCGTGCAGTAAACCTGTACCTGACTGCCGTTGCTGCCGCTGTGCGTGAAGGTCGTTCTCAAGATCTGGCCGTTCAGGCGGAAGAAGGCTTCGTAGAAGCTGAATAATAAGGCAAGCTCGTCACTGAGCCCTTATTAACCAGGTATTGACATATGTTGGTTAGGGGGGCCTGTAAAGGCCCCCTTTGCTTATCTGAATGAGAACTGTCTCCACGCGAGATAACCGAGGAAAAATAAATGGCTGATATTACCGCTGCCCTGGTAAAAGAACTGCGCGAGCGTACCGGCGCTGGCATGATGGATTGCAAGAAGGCGCTGGTTGAATCCAACGGCGACATCGAGCTGGCAATCGAAAACATGCGTAAGTCCGGTGCGATCAAAGCCGCTAAAAAAGCAGGCAACGTGGCTGCTGACGGCGTGATCAAAACCAAGATCGAAGGCAACTACGGCATCATTCTGGAAGTTAACTGCCAGACTGACTTCGTAGCAAAAGACGCCGGTTTCCAGGCGTTCGCCGACAAAGTGCTGGATGCCGCTATGGCTGGCAAAATCACTGACGTTGACGTGCTGAAAGCACAGTTCGAAGAAGAGCGCGTAGCGCTGGTGGCAAAAATCGGCGAAAACATCAACATTCGTCGCGTTGCTTCCCTGGAAGGCGAAGTGCTGGGCAGCTACCTGCACGGCGCGCGTATCGGCGTTCTGGTTGCGGCTAAAGGCGCTGACGAAGAGCTGGTTAAGCAAATCGCAATGCACGTTGCGGCGAGCAAGCCAGAGTTCGTGAAGCCAGAAGACGTGTCTGCTGAAGTGGTAGAAAAAGAGTACCAGGTTCAGCTGGACATCGCCATGCAGTCCGGCAAGCCGAAAGAAATCGCAGAGAAAATGGTTGAAGGCCGCATGAAGAAATTCACCGGCGAAGTTTCTCTGACCGGTCAGCCTTTCGTTATGGATCCGAGCAAGTCTGTTGCTCAGGTGCTGAAAGAGCACAACGCTGACGTGACCAACTTCATTCGCTTCGAAGTGGGCGAAGGCATCGAGAAAGTCGAAACCGACTTCGCTGCTGAAGTTGCCGCGATGAGCAAACAGTCTTAATGACTGTCGATGGAACCGCCGTCTGGCGGTTCCATACTATCCAGCCAGAATTACACCGGTGGTAGGCCCTGCGGCGTGATATTCACCCCAGGCGCGTTTCATCGGCTGAAATCCCCAATACTAATACTGCTTCTTAGGACAGAACACCATGGCAACCAATGCAAAACCCGTATATCAGCGTATTCTGCTTAAACTGAGTGGCGAAGCCCTGCAAGGTGCAGAAGGTTTTGGTATCGACGCCAGCGTTTTGGATCGCATGGCTCAGGAAGTGAAAGAGCTGGTCGAACTGGGAATTCAGGTAGGTGTAGTTATTGGCGGCGGGAACTTGTTCCGCGGCGCGGGCCTGGCGCAGGCCGGCATGAACCGCGTAGTGGGCGACCACATGGGAATGCTGGCTACCGTGATGAACGGCCTGGCTATGCGTGATGCACTGCACCGTGCCTATGTGAACGCCCGCCTGATGTCAGCGATCCCGCTGAACGGCGTATGTGATAATTACAGCTGGGCAGAGGCTATCAGCCTGCTGCGCAACAACCGCGTGGTGATCTTCTCCGCCGGTACCGGCAACCCGTTCTTCACCACCGACTCCGCCGCTTGCCTGCGCGGCATCGAGATCGAAGCGGACGTGGTGCTGAAAGCCACCAAAGTGGATGGCGTATACTCCGCCGATCCGGTGAAGAACCCGGATGCGACGCTGTATGAACAATTAACCTATCAGGACGTGCTGGAGCGCGAGCTGAAAGTGATGGATCTGGCGGCGTTTACGCTGGCCCGCGATCACGGTCTGCCGATCCGCGTGTTCAACATGAACAAGCCTGGCGCGCTGCGCCGCGTGGTGATGGGTGAGAACGAAGGTACGCTGATCAGCAAATAAGGCTGTTCACACCCCTTTTTCGGAGCGCGTGACGCCAGGCGCCGCGCGCTCTCCGAGTACGATTACGGGCTATACTTGAGTATCGCCTGCCAAGTAACCAGCTTCCAAGGGTTTGCAACGTGACTAATGAAATCAGAAAAGATGCTGATTCACGCATGGAAAAAAGCGTAGAAGCATTCAAAAACCAAATCAGCAAGATCCGCACCGGCCGCGCTTCTCCAAGTATTCTGGACGGCATCATGGTGGAATACTACGGCGCCGCCACCCCGCTGCGTCAGCTGGCCAACGTGACCGTGGAAGACTCCCGCACGCTGAAAATCAACGTGTTCGATCGCAGCCTGAGCCAGGCGGTTGAAAAAGCGATCATGAGTTCCGATCTGGGCCTCAACCCGTCTTCCGCCGGTTCCGACATTCGCGTTCCGCTGCCTCCGCTGACCGAAGAGC
Organism: Serratia sp. YC16; assembly: GCF_009707615.1. NCBI lineage: Bacteria > Pseudomonadati > Pseudomonadota > Gammaproteobacteria > Enterobacterales > Yersiniaceae > Serratia > Serratia sp. YC16. The sequence goes on from NZ_WLYN01000006.1 coordinate 187,454, forward strand.
GTCGTAAGGATCTGATCAAGATCGTGCGCGGCGAAGCCGAGCAGGGCCGTGTGGCGGTGCGCAACGTGCGCCGCGACGCCAACGACAAGGTCAAGGCGCTGCTGAAAGACAAAGAGATCAGCGAAGACGAAGAGCGTCGTTCGCAAGACGAAATTCAGAAAATGACCGACGCTTACATCAAGCTGGTCGACGCCGCGCTGGCGGAGAAAGAAAAAGAGCTGATGGAATTCTAATCAGCATCGCGCAGAAAAAAAGCGTCGCCTGGGCGGCGCTTTGTTTTTTGTGGCGCAGATCCCGTTTCATCGTACTGAAAGATCATGGACAAGCGCTGTCCAAGGTTCCACACTGGAGCACCTCCGATCTCATCAGACAGTTATTCAGAGTGAACTCATGAAGCAACTGACCATTCTTGGCTCGACCGGCTCGGTAGGGACCAGCACCCTGGCCGTGGTCAGGGCGAATCCCGACCGTTTTGCGATCAAAGCACTGGTGGCCGGCCGCAACGTTGCGGTCATGGCGCAGCAATGCATGGAATTCCGGCCCGCCTTTGCCGCGATGGCGGATGAAAGCGCCGCGCGTGAGCTGCGGGCCATCCTGGCGGAAAACGGCGTCGCTACCGAAGTCTTGGCCGGAGAACAAGCGGCCTGCGAGCTGGCCGCGTTGGATGACGTCGATCAAGTGACGGCGGCGATTGTTGGCGCCGCCGGGCTGCTGCCGACGCTGGCGGCGATCCGCGCGGGCAAGCAGGTACTGCTGGCCAACAAGGAGTCGCTGGTCACCTGCGGCCGTCTGTTTATGGACGCGGTGCGGCAAAGCCAGGCGCAACTGCTGCCGCTCGACAGCGAGCACAACGCGATTTTTCAGAGTTTGCCTGAGAGCATTCAGCGTCAGTTGGGATACTCTTCACTGGACAGTCATGGTGTGTCGCGCATCGTGCTTACCGGCTCCGGCGGTCCGTTCCGCACCACGCCTCTGGAGCAGTTCGCCGCGATGACCCCGGATCAAGCCTGCGCCCACCCGAACTGGTCGATGGGCCGCAAGATCTCGGTGGATTCCGCCACCATGATGAACAAAGGTCTGGAATACATTGAGGCCCGCTGGCTGTTTAACGCCTCGGCCGAGCAAATGGAAGTGATCCTGCACCCGCAGTCGGTGATTCACTCGATGGTGCGTTATGCCGACGGCAGCGTGCTGGCGCAGTTGGGTACGCCGGATATGCGCACGCCGATCGCCCATGCGATGGCGTATCCGCAGCGCGTGAACTCCGGCGTGGAAGCGCTGGACTTCTGCCGTATCGGTTCGCTGACCTTCTCCGAACCGGAGCGTGAACGTTATCCTTGTCTGTACCTGGCTGTCGAAGCGTTCGACGCCGGCCAGGCGGCGACCACCGCGCTGAACGCGGCCAACGAAATCGCCGTGGCGGCATTTTTGCAGCAGCAGATTCGCTTTACCGACATCGCGGCGGTCAACCGCCAGGTGGTCGAGCGTCTGGCGTTGCAGGAACCGACGTGCATCGAAGCGGTCTTAGACATTGACCGCCAGGCGCGCGCCGCCGCCGAGGAACGTGTTCGCGCGTTGTGCAACTGAGCACGGCGATTATCCGATTTTGCTCGTAATTCACGTGTGCCGCAGCGGGGCCGTTTGTTCATGCCCCGCTGAGGTGGTATAGTCTGCGCCACCTGTCAGCGGTTATACCGTTGAATTATGGCCCGATTGGCGCCCTGTGCGTCAAGAGCGGCCCGGCCGCGCCGGGCATCGCGAGGGCAGGCTGAAAGCCGTGTCGGGCACACGGCTTTTTTTGCGCGCAAGGGCCTGATGTTCCGGAAAGGCAGTTATATTTCTATTGAGGAAATAAGTACGAGTTATGTCGTCCGCAAACCAACAAGAGGCTACTCCATCTTCCCCGGGGCCGCGCCATGTCGCCATTATCATGGACGGTAACGGACGCTGGGCCAAACGTCAGGGCAAGTTACGTGTCTTCGGTCATAAAGCAGGGGTGAAATCGGTTCGCCGCGCGGTCAGCTTTGCCGCCAGCAACCATTTAGATGCACTCACGCTTTATGCCTTCAGCAGCGAAAACTGGAACCGTCCGGTGCAGGAAGTCTCCGCACTGATGGAGCTTTTTGTCCGCGCCTTGGATAGTGAAGTAAAAAGCCTGCATAAACATAACGTCAGGCTGCGGGTGATCGGCGATATCAGCCGGTTCAGCGCGCGTTTGCAAGAGCGGATCCGCCGCTCTGAAGCACTGACGGAAAATAACGATGGCCTGACGCTCAATATCGCTGCCAACTACGGTGGCCGTTGGGATATCATTCAGGGAGTAAGAGAGCTGGCCGAACAGGTGCGGGTAGGGGAGTTGCGCCCGGATCAGATCAGCGAGGAATTATTGAGCGATCGGGTTTGCATGAGCGACCTGGCGCCGGTGGATCTGGTTATCCGCACCGGCGGTGAACATCGCATCAGTAACTTCCTGCTGTGGCAAATCGCCTATGCTGAACTTTACTTTACTGATGTACTCTGGCCTGATTTCGATGAACTTGTCTTTGAAGGTGCGCTGAATGCATTTGCACAACGTGAGCGCCGCTTCGGGGGAACCACACCTATCGGCGCCGATGCGTCCTAGGGAGAACTTTTGCTGAAGTATCGCCTCATAACTGCTCTGATTTTAATCCCGATCGTTATCGCGGCGCTGTTCCTGCTGCCGCCGCTGGCCTTTGCGCTGGTAACGCTCGTCGTGTGCATGTTAGCAGCCTGGGAGTGGGGCCAACTGGCCGGTTTTACCTCCCGTTCGCAGCGTATCTGGTTGGCGATGCTGTGCGGTTTTCTGCTGGCGCTGATGATGATCAGCGTCCCCGCTTACCACCAATCCGTGCCGCAGATAAGCGGCTCGCTGTGGTTGTCGCTGGCCTGGTGGCTGGCGGCGCTGCTGCTGGTGCTGTTCTATCCCGGCTCGGCCGCTATCTGGCGCAATTCGCGCCCGCTGCGCCTGTTGTTTGGCCTGCTGACCATCGTGCCTTTCTTCTGGGGCATGCTGGCGCTGCGCCAGTTCGGCTACGAGCAAAACCCGTTTACCGGCGCCTGGTGGCTGCTGTACGTGATGCTGCTGGTGTGGGGCGCGGATTCCGGTGCCTACATGTTCGGCAAACTGTTCGGCAAGCACAAGCTGGCGCCTAAGGTCTCGCCGGGCAAAACCTGGGAGGGGCTGATCGGCGGGCTGTTGACGTCGGCGGTCATTTCCTGGCTGTTCGGCCGCTATGCGCCGCTGAACGTGGTGCCGACCACCTTGCTTGCCTGCTCGGTGCTTGCCGTGTTGGCTTCGGTGCTGGGCGATTTGACCGAAAGCATGTTCAAACGCGAAGCGGGCATCAAGGACAGCGGTCATTTGATCCCCGGTCATGGCGGCATACTGGATCGTATCGATAGCCTGACTGCGGCGGTGCCGGTGTTTGCCTGCCTGATGCTGTTGGTGTTTTAATCCGTCGATGACGGAAAGTGAGGGATGATGGTCAGCGTGCTTTGGAACCTGGTGGCGTTTCTGATTGCGCTCGGTATCTTGATTACCGTGCACGAGTTCGGACACTTTTGGGTTGCCCGTCGTTGCGGCGTGCGCGTTGAACGCTTCTCCATCGGTTTCGGCCGGGCGCTGTGGCGCCGCACCGATCGTCAGGGCACCGAGTACGTTATCGCGCTGATTCCGCTCGGCGGTTACGTGAAGATGCTGGACGAGCGCGTGGAGTCGGTGGCGCCGGAAATGCGCCACCAGGCCTTCAACAACAAAACCGTCTGGCAGCGCGCGGCTATCATCAGCGCCGGCCCCATCGCCAACTTCCTGTTTGCTATCCTTGCCTACTGGCTGGTGTTCATCATCGGCGTGCCGAGTTTCCGTCCGGTGATAGGCGAAATCGCGCCGCAGTCGATCGCCGCCAGGGCCGAAATTTCGTCTGGCATGGAACTAAAGTCGGTTGACGGCATCGAAACGCCTGATTGGGAGTCAGTTCGCCTGGCGCTGGTGGCGAAGATTGGCGATGCGCAAACCGAAGTCGGCGTCGCGCCGTTCGGCTCGTCGCAGGTGGTGACCAAAACTCTGGATCTGCGCCAGTGGAACTTTGAACCGGACAAGCAGGATCCCGTTGTCGCGCTGGGCATTATGCCGCGCGGCCCGCAGATTGAATCCGTGCTGGCGGAAGTGCAGCCGAACTCGGCGGCGCAAAAGGCGGGTTTACAAGCGGGGGACAGGATCGTTAAAGTCGATGGTCAGCCGCTGGGTCGTTGGCAGACGCTGGTGAAGCGTATTCACGATGGCCCGGGCCAACCGTTGGCTTTGGAGATTGAAAGAAACGGCGCCCCCTTGTCTTTGACGCTGATACCGGATACAAAGCCGGTGGGAAAAGACAAATCGGTGGGGTTTGCAGGCATCATTCCAAAAGTGCTGCCGCTGCCGGACGAGTATAAGACGATTCGTCAGTATGGACCGTTCTCGGCGCTGTATCAGGCCGGCGACAAGACCTGGCAGCTGATGCGGCTGACGGTCAACATGCTGGGCAAATTAATAACCGGTGATGTAAAGCTGAACAACCTGAGTGGCCCGATCTCGATTGCACAGGGAGCAGGGGCGTCAGCCGGAGTCGGGTTCGTGTATTATCTGATGTTCCTGGCGTTGATTAGCGTCAACCTGGGTATCATCAACCTGTTCCCATTACCGGTGTTAGATGGTGGGCATCTCCTCTTCCTGGCGATAGAAAAGCTGAAGGGTGGGCCGGTTTCCGAGCGAGTACAGGACTACAGCTACCGCATAGGTTCGATCGTGCTGGTGTTGTTGATGGGTCTTGCACTTTTCAATGATTTTTCCCGCCTCTAGGGGCGGGGATAGGTTAGGAAGAACGCATAACAACGATGGCGATGAAAAAGTTGCTCATAGCGTCGCTGCTGTTTGGCAGCGCCACCGTATACGGTGCAGACGGGTTCGTAGTGAAAGACATTCATTTCGAAGGCCTGCAGCGAGTCGCCGTCGGTGCGGCGTTACTCAACATGCCGGTTCGCGTCGGCGATACCGTCACTGACGATGACATCAGTAATACCATCCGTGCCTTGTTTGCCACCGGCAACTTCGAGGACGTGCGCGTACTGCGCGATGGTAATACCCTGATCGTTCAGGTGAAGGAACGTCCTACCATCGCCAGCATCACTTTCTCCGGCAACAAGTCGGTGAAGGATGACATGCTCAAGCAGAACCTGGAAGCCTCCGGCGTCCGGGTGGGCGAGGCGCTCGACCGCACCACGATCTCCAGCATTGAAAAAGGGCTGGAAGACTTCTACTACAGCGTCGGTAAATACAGCGCCTCGGTGAAAGCCGTGGTCACGCCGTTGCCGCGTAACCGTGTCGACCTGAAACTGGTGTTCACGGAAGGGGTCTCCGCCAAGATTCAACAAATCAATATCGTCGGCAACCATGCCTTCACCAATGACGAACTGATCTCGCGCTTCCAGCTGCGTGACGAAGTGCCGTGGTGGAACCTGGTCGGCGATCGCAAATACCAGAAGCAGAAACTGGCGGGCGATCTCGAAACCCTGCGCAGCTTCTATCTGGATCGCGGCTATGCCCGTTTCAACATCGATTCTACCCAGGTGAGCCTGACGCCGGATAAAAAAGGCATCTACATCACCATCAACATCACCGAAGGCGATCAGTACAAGCTTTCCGATGTCGTGGTAAACGGCAACCTGGCCGGTCACTCGGCGGAAGTCGCGCAGATCACCAAAATCGAACCGGGCGAGCTGTACAACGGCAGCAAGGTGACCAAAATGGAAGACAACATCAAAACGATGTTGGGCCGTTATGGTTACGCCTACCCGCGCGTCGGCACTCAGCCGGAGATCAACGACGCGGATAAAACCGTCAAGCTGCACGTCAACGTCGACGCGGGCAACCGCTTCTACGTGCGCCGCATCAAGTTCGAAGGCAACGACACCAGCAAGGATTCCGTACTGCGCCGCGAAATGCGCCAGATGGAAGGTGCCTGGCTCGGCAACGAGCAGGTCGAGCAGGGTAAAGAGCGTCTGAACCGCTTGGGTTACTTCGAAACGGTTGACGTGGAAACCCAGCGCGTGCCGGGCACCGCCGATCAGGTTGACGTGACCTACAAGGTGAAAGAGCGCAACACCGGTACCTTTAACTTCGGCGTCGGTTACGGCACCGAGAGCGGCGTCAGCTTCCAGGCCGGCGTGCAGCAGGACAACTGGTTGGGTACCGGCTACTCGGTCGGCATCAGCGGCACCAAGAACGACTACCAGACCTATACCGAATTCTCGGTCACCAACCCGTACTTCACCGTTGACGGTGTGAGCCTGGGCGGCCGCGTATTCTACAACGACTTTAAAGCGGATAACGCGGACCTGTCCGACTACACCAACAAGAGTTACGGTGTTGACGGCACGCTGGGCTTCCCGATCAACGAAAACAACTCGTTGCGCACCGGTCTGGGCTATGTCCACAACGGCCTGTCGAACATGCAGCCGCAGATCGCCATGTGGCGTTATCTCGACTCGATGGGCGTGGATGCGAACAAAACCGACCGCGCCAGCTACTCGACGGACGACTTCACCCTGAACCTGGGTTGGACCTACAATAACCTGGACCGCGGCTACTTCCCGACCTCGGGCAACCGCACCACGTTGAACGGCAAGGTCACCATTCCGGGTTCGGACAACGAATACTACAAGGTGACGCTGGACAGCGTACAGTACGTGCCGATCAACGACGACCGCACCTGGGTGCTGTTGGGTCGCGGACGTCTGGGTTACGCGGATGGGCTGGGCGGCAAGGAAATGCCGTTCTATGAGAACTTCTACGCCGGTGGTTCAAGCACCGTGCGCGGCTTCCAGTCCAATACCATCGGTCCGAAGGCGGTGTATTACAACTCCAACTCGTACCAGTGCCAGTTCAACGCCGGCAGCACGACCGATCGTCAGAGCATCTGTAGCTCGGATGACGCGGTGGGCGGTAACGCCATGGCGGTCGCCAGCCTGGAGCTGATCACCCCGACGCCGTTCATCAGCGAGAAGTACGCCAACTCGGTGCGCACGTCGCTGTTCATCGATGCGGGTACCGTGTGGGATACCAAGTGGAAGAATACCAACGAAACGCTGATGTATGGCGTGCCGGACTACAGCAAGGCCAGCAATATTCGTTCCTCAGCCGGTATCGCGCTGCAGTGGATGTCGCCGCTGGGGCCGTTGGTGTTCTCTTACGCCAACCCGATCAAGAAATACGAAGGCGACAAGTCCGAACAGTTCCAGTTTAACATCGGTAAGACCTGGTAACGGGTCTCGCCTCTGGGCATAACAGTTATTAAGAATCGCAATGGCCAGGCGCCCGCCGGCAGAGGGAGATGATTCTCATTGTTTGGTGGGACAAGTCTGGCAAATTGTGTACTTCAGTGTCATATGACACAAATGGGTGATGGTAAGGAGTTTATAGTGAAAAAGTGGTTGTGTGCCGCAGGCCTCGGTTTAGCAATGGCTGCTTCAGCTGGCGTTCAGGCAGCAGATAAGATCGCTGTCGTTAACGTCTCCAGCATTTTCCAACAGCTGCCGGCCCGCGAAGCGGTCGCTAAACAGCTGGAAAACGAGTTTAAAGGCCGTGCAAGCGAACTCCAGAACATGGAACGTAGCCTGCAGACCAAAATGCAACGTCTGCAGCGTGACGGCGCTACCATGAAAGCCAGCGACCGCAGCAAGTTGGAAAAAGACGTGATGGCGCAGCGCGAGCAGTTCTCTCAGAAAGCTCAGGCTTTCGAGCAGGACAACCGTCGTCGCCAGATGGAAGAGCGTAACAAGATCCTGAGCCGCATCCAGGACGCGGTGAAGTCTGTCGCGAGCAAAGGCGGTTATGACGTGGTGATCGACGCCAACGCCGTTGCCTATGCAGACTCTTCCAAAGATATCACTGCTGACGTGCTGAAACAGGTTAAATAACACATGCTTTCAATTCGACTGGCTGATTTAGCGCAGCAGTTGGATGCACAATTGCACGGTGATGGCGATCTCGTCATCACCGGCATTGCTTCTATGCATTCGGCACAGCCTGGCCAAATCACGTTTTTGTCAAACAGCCGCTACCAAGAGCAGCTGTCTTCCTGCCAGGCAAGCGCCGTGGTGCTTACCGAAGCGGATTTACCACACTGCCGCAGTGCGGCGCTGGTGGTTAAGAACCCTTACCTGACCTATGCGCGCATGGCGCAGCTGATGGACACCACGCCGTCGCCGGCCCAGGATATCGCGCCAAGCGCGGTTATCTCGCCTGAAGCGCAGCTGGGGCAGAACGTCGCCATTGGGGCGAACGCGGTGATCGAGTCGGGTGCGGTGCTTGGCGATAACGTGGTTATCGGCCCGGGCTGCTTCATCGGCAAACACGCACGCATCGGTGCGGGAACGCGTCTGTGGGCGAACGTCACGATTTATCATGCGGTCGAAATCGGCCAGCGCTGCCTGATCCAGTCCGGAACGGTGATCGGCGCAGACGGTTTCGGCTATGCGAACGAGCGCGGCGAGTGGATCAAAATTCCTCAGTTGGGCACGGTGATTATCGGCGATCGCGTCGAAATCGGCGCTTGCACCACCATTGACCGCGGCGCTTTGGATAACACCCAAATCGGGAATGGTGTTATCATCGACAACCAATGCCAGATTGCACATAACGTCGTGATTGGCGACAATACCGCCGTCGCCGGCGGTGTGATCATGGCCGGCAGCCTGAAAATCGGCCGCTACTGCCAGATCGGCGGCGCCAGCGTGATCAACGGTCACATGGAGATTGCCGACAAGGTTGTTGTTACCGGAATGGGAATGGTTATGCGACCAATCACCGAACCTGGGGTATACTCTTCGGGCATTCCGTTGCAGCCTAACAAGGTTTGGCGTAAAACCGCTGCGTTGGTAATGAATATCGATGAGATCAGCAAGCGCTTGAAAGCTGTCGAACGTAAAGTCGGAAAAGACTAGTCATTGCCGCCCGCTCTCGCGGGTACAAAACGAAACGCGTTGGTCGTGAGACCAAAAGCGCAAAGAGATGTTAATTTGCGGCCTGCATGATGATCTCCTTTTGGGGTCAGCGCAGGCCGTGTTGTTGATGCCATCAGTTTTTAGAGACAGGAAGAGTATTTTGACTACTGACACTCATACTCTGGATATTGCAGAAATTTTGGATCTGCTTCCTCACCGTTACCCGTTCTTGCTGGTCGACCGCGTCCTCGAGTTTGAAGAGCACAAATATCTGCGTGCGGTGAAGAACGTATCGGTGAATGAACCGTTTTTCCAGGGCCACTTCCCTGGCAAACCGATTTTCCCAGGCGTATTGATCCTGGAAGCCATGGCGCAGGCCACCGGTATCCTGGCGTTTAAAAGCGTCGGCAAACTGGAGCCGGGCGAGCTGTATTACTTCGCCGGTATCGACGAAGCGCGCTTCAAGCGCCCTGTGGTGCCAGGCGATCAGATGGTCATGGAAGTCACCTTCGAGAAAACGCGCCGCGGTCTGACTCGCTTCAAAGGCGTGGCGACCGTTGACGGTAAAATTGTCTGCGAAGCAACCATGATGTGTGCCCGCAGCCGGGAGGCTTAATCCGTGATTGACCAAACCGCCTTTATCCATCCAAGCGCGATAGTCGAAGAAGGCGCCGTGATCGGCGCCAACGTGCATATCGGCCCTTTCTGCTACGTCGGCTCCCAGGTGGAAATCGGCGCCGGCACGGTGCTGAAATCCCACGTGGTGGTAAACGGCATTACCAAGATTGGCCGCGATAATCAGATTTATCAGTTCGCCTCCATCGGCGAAGTGAATCAGGATCTGAAATACGCGGGCGAGCCGACGCGTGTGGAAGTGGGCGATCGCAACCGCATCCGCGAAAGCGTCACCATTCACCGCGGCACCGCGCAGGGCACCGGCCTGACCAAAGTGGGTAATGACAACCTGCTGATGGTCAACGTGCACGTCGCCCACGACTGCGTGGTCGGCAATTCTTGCGTGCTGGCCAACAACGCCACGCTGGCAGGGCATGTGGAAATCGACGATCACGCCATCATCGGCGGCATGACCGCGATCCACCAGTTCTGCATTATCGGTGCGCATGTGATGGTAGGCGGTTGTTCCGGCGTCGCTCAGGATGTGCCTCCGTTCGTCATCGCTCAGGGCAACCACGCAACACCATTTGGCGTCAACGCGGTCGGCCTGAAGCGTCGCGGTTTTGACAAGGATGAAATGCAGGCGATTCGCAACGCCTACAAAATCCTTTACCGCAGCGAGAAAACGCTGGATGAAGCGAAAGCGGAAATTGAAGCCCTGGCTAAAGAGCAGCCGGTGGTGCAGCAGTACCTCGATTTCTTCACCCGTTCCACCCGTGGCATCATTCGCTGAGTTATGTCGAATCGTCCATTGACTATCGGATTGGTCGCCGGAGAAACCTCCGGTGACATTCTCGGCGCCGGCTTGATCCGCGCGCTCAAGGCGCAGATCCCCGACGCGCGTTTCGTTGGCGTCGCCGGCCCGCTGATGCAGGCCGAAGGGTGTGAAGCCTGGTACGAAATGGAAGAGCTGGCGGTTATGGGCGTGGTGGAAGTGCTCGAGCGCTTGCCACGCCTGTTGAAGATCCGCAAGGATCTCACTCGCCGCTTCAGCGAGCTGCGGCCGGACGTGTTTGTCGGCATCGACGCGCCGGACTTCAACATCACGCTGGAAGGCCGCCTCAAGCAGCGCGGCATTCGCACCATTCATTACGTCAGCCCATCCGTATGGGCCTGGCGGCAAAAGCGCGTTTTCAAAATTGGCAAAGCCACCGATCTGGTGCTGGCCTTTCTCCCTTTCGAAAAAGCGTTTTACGATCGTTTCAACGTGCCTTGCCGCTTTATCGGCCACACCATGGCGGACGCCATGCCGTTGCAGCCGGATCGGCTGGCGGCGCGCGCCCAGCTTGGCATCGCTCCGCAGGCGCGCTGTCTGGCCTTGTTGCCAGGCAGCCGCGGCGCCGAAGTCGAGATGCTGAGCGCCGACTTCCTCAAAACCGCGCAGCTGCTGCGCACACGTTATCCCGAGCTGGAAGTGGTGGTGCCGCTGGTCAATGCCAAACGGCGCGAGCAGTTTGAGCGCATTAAGGCCGAGGTGGCGCCGGATCTGACCGTACACCTGCTGAACGGCCAGGGACGTGAAGCGATGATCGCCAGCGATGCGGCGCTGCTGGCGTCCGGCACGGCGGCGCTGGAGTGCATGCTGGCCAAGTGCCCGATGGTGGTGGGGTATCGCATGAAACCGTTCACTTTCTGGCTGGCGCAGAAGCTGGTGAAAACCCCTTACGTTTCGCTGCCGAATCTGCTGGCGGGGCGCGAGATCGTCACCGAGCTGCTGCAGCATGACTGCGTGCCGGACAAACTGGCCGCCGCCGTGATGCCGCTGCTGGAAGAGAGCCCGCAAACCGAAGCGCTGAAACAGACTTTCCTTACCTTGCACCAAAGCATCCGTTGCGGTGCGGACGAACAGGCCGCTCAGGCTGTGTTGGAGCTGGCGAAAGCATGATTGAACCCTTTATCTATCCCGCTGCCACGCTGATTGCCGGTGTGGACGAAGTGGGCCGCGGCCCGTTGGTCGGCGCGGTGGTCACCGCCGCCGTGATCCTCGATCCGGCGCAGCCGATCGTCGGTCTGGCGGACTCCAAGAAACTCAGTGAAAAACGTCGTTTGGCGCTGTATGACGAAATCGTCGCCAAAGCGCTCTCCTGGAGCTTGGGCCGCGCCGAGCCGGCGGAAATCGACCAGCTGAATATTTTGCATGCGACGATGCTGGCGATGCAGCGCGCGGTGGCAGGGTTGCATATCGCGCCGGACATGGTTTTAATCGACGGTAACCGTTGCCCGAGTCTGCCGATGCGTTCGCAGGCGGTGGTGAAGGGCGACAGCCGCGTGGCGGAGATCAGCGCGGCGTCCATTCTGGCGAAGGTCACGCGCGATCGCGAAATGGCCGAGCTGGACAGCGAGTTCCCGGATTACGGTTTCGCGCAGCATAAAGGCTACCCGACCGCCTTCCACCTGGAGCGGCTGGCCGCGCTGGGCGCCACCGAGCATCACCGCCGCAGCTTCGCGCCGGTGAAAAGGGCGCTGGCGCTGTAGTCTGCGGGCCTGATTGACCAGGCCCGACGATAGCATTAACCCGGGTTCAGCCTGCTGAACCCCTTCAATCAGGTATCTGGAGATGGCCGAACCTCGTTTTATTCACCTGCGCGTCCACAGCGACTACTCCATGATTGATGGATTGGCCAAGACGGCGCCGCTGGTGAAAAGAGCCGCCGCGTTAGCCATGCCTGCTCTGGCAATCACCGATTTCACCAACCTGTGCGGGCTGGTGAAATTTTACGGCAGCGCGCACGGCGCCGGGATCAAACCGATCATCGGCGCGGATTTCCATGTGCAAAGCGAAGAGCTGGGCGATGAACTGGCTCAGTTGACGGTGCTGGCCAGCAACAACGAAGGCTACCAGAACCTGACGCTGCTGATTTCCCGCGCCTATCAGCGTGGCTATGGCGCCGCCGGCCCGACCATCGATCGCGACTGGCTGATCGAACACCGCGAAGGGCTGATCCTGCTCTCCGGTGCGCGTCAGGGCGACGTCGGCAAGTTTCTGCTGCGCGGCAACCAGGCGCAGGTGGATCAGTGCCTGGACTTCTACCAGCAGCACTTCCCTGACTGTTACTACCTGGAACTGATTCGCACCGGCCGCCCGGACGAAGAGAACTACCTGCATGCGGCGGTGGCGCTGGCCACCGAGCGCGGTTTGCCGGTGGTGGCCACCAACGACGTGCGCTTCCTGGTGGAAGATGACTTCGACGCCCATGAGATTCGCGTCGCCATCCACGACGGCTTCACGCTGGACGATCCCAAGCGGCCGCGCAACTACAGCCCGCAACAGTACATGCGCAGCGAAGACGAGATGTGCGAACTGTTCGCCGACATCCCGGAAGCGCTGCTGAACAGCGTCGAAATCGCCAAGCGCTGCAACGTCACCATTCGCCTCGGCGAATACTTCCTGCCGCAGTTCCCGACCGGCGATATGAGCACCGAGGACTTCCTGGTGCTCAAATCGAAAGAGGGGCTGGAAGAGCGTCTGGAGTTCCTGTTCCCCGATCCTGAAGTGCGCGCGCAGCGCCGCCCGGAATACGACGAGCGTCTGGACGTCGAGCTGAAGGTGATCAACCAGATGGGGTTCCCCGGCTACTTCCTGATCGTGATGGAGTTTATCCAGTGGTCGAAGGACAACAATGTGCCGGTTGGCCCGGGGCGCGGCTCCGGCGCCGGTTCGCTGGTGGCCTATGCGTTGAAAATCACCGACCTCGATCCGCTGGAGTTCGACCTGCTGTTTGAACGCTTTCTGAACCCGGAACGTGTTTCGATGCCCGACTTCGACGTCGACTTCTGCATGGAGAAGCGCGATCAGGTGATAGAGCACGTGGCGGAGATGTACGGCCGCGAAGCGGTATCACAGATCATCACCTTCGGTACCATGGCGGCGAAAGCGGTTATCCGCGACGTGGGCCGGGTGCTGGGGCACCCGTACGGCTTCGTCGATCGCATCTCCAAGCTGGTGCCGCCGGATCCGGGCATGACGCTGGAAAAAGCCTTCGCCGCCGAACCGCAGCTGCCTGAAATTTACGAGGCCGACGAAGAGGTCAAGGCGCTGATCGACATGGCGCGCAAGCTGGAAGGGGTAACGCGCAACGCTGGTAAACACGCCGGTGGCGTGGTGATCGCGCCGACCAAGATCACCGACTTCGCGCCATTGTACTGCGACGCCGAAGGGCACCACCCGGTGACCCAGTTCGACAAGAACGACGTGGAATACGCTGGGCTGGTGAAGTTCGACTTCCTCGGTCTGCGTACCCTGACCATCATCGACTGGGCGCTGGAGATGATCAACGCCCGGCGCGCCAAGACCGGGCTGGAACCGATCGACATCGCCGCCATTCCGCTCGACGACAAGAAAAGCTTCGACATGCTGCAGCGCTCGGAAACCACGGCGGTGTTCCAGCTTGAATCGCGCGGCATGAAAGACCTGATCAAACGTCTGAAGCCCGACTGCTTCGAAGACATGATCGCACTGGTAGCGCTGTTCCGCCCGGGGCCGCTGCAGTCGGGCATGGTAGATAACTTCATCGACCGCAAGCACGGCCGCGAAGAGATCTCCTACCCGGATATCCAGTGGCAGCACGAGTCGCTCAAGCCGGTACTGGAACCGACCTACGGTATCATCCTGTATCAGGAACAGGTGATGCAGATTGCCCAGGTGCTGGCCGGTTACACCCTGGGCGGCGCGGACATGCTGCGTCGTGCGATGGGTAAAAAGAACCCGGTCGAAATGGCCAAGCAGCGCGGCGGCTTTGAAGACGGCGCGAAATCGCGCGGCATCGACGGCGAACTGTCGGTGAAAATCTTCGATCTGGTGGAAAAATTCGCCGGTTACGGCTTTAACAAATCGCACTCCGCCGCCTATGCGCTGGTCTCTTACCAGACGCTGTGGCTGAAGGCGCACTACCCGGCCGAGTTTATGGCGGCGGTAATGACCGCCGATATGGACAACACCGACAAAGTGGTGGGGCTGGTGGACGAATGTTGGCGTATGGGGCTGAAGATCCTGCCGCCGGACATCAACAGCGGCCTGTATCACTTCCACGTTAACGACGACGGCGAGATCGTTTACGGCATCGGCGCCATCAAGGGCGTGGGGGAAGGGCCGATCGAGGCGATTATCGAGGCGCGCAACAGCGGCGAGCAAGGTTACTTCAAAGACCTGTTCGACCTGTGCGCGCGCTCCGACATCAAGAAACTGAACCGCCGCATTCTGGAGAAACTGATCATGTCCGGGGCGTTCGATCGCCTTGGGCCGCACCGCGCCGCGCTGATGAATTCGCTTGGCGATGCGTTGAAAGCGGCGGATCAGCATGCGAAAGCCGAAGCTATCGGCCAGGTGGATATGTTTGGCGTGCTGGCGGAAGCGCCGGAGCAGGTGGAGCAATCCTACGCCAATATCGCGCCCTGGCCGGAGCAGGTGGTGCTGGACGGTGAACGGGAGACGCTGGGGCTGTACCTCACCGGCCACCCGATCACCCAGTACCTGAAGGAGATCGAACGTTACGCCGGTGGCCAGCGTTTGAAAGACATGCACCCGACGGACCGGGGCAAAATGACTACCGCCGTCGGGCTGGTGGTCGCCGCGCGGGTGATGGTGACCAAGCGCGGCAACCGCATCGGCATCTGTACGCTGGATGACCGTTCGGGCCGTCTGGAAGTGATGCTATTCACCGAAGCGTTAGAAAAATACCAGCATTTGTTGGAAAAAGACCGTATCCTTATCGCCAGTGGACAGGTCAGCTTTGATGACTTTAGCGGCGGGCTTAAAATGATGGCCCGCGAGGTAATGGACATCAGTGAAGCCCGGGAAAAATATGCTCGCGGGCTTGCTATCTCGCTGACTGACAGGCAAATTGATGACCAGCTTTTGAACCGTCTCCGTCAGTCGTTGGAACCCCATCGCTCGGGGACGATTCCAGTGCATCTCTACTATCAACGGGAAGATGCGCGAGCCAAGCTGCGTTTTGGCGCAACCTGGCGCGTGACGCCCACCGACCGCTTGTTGATCGACTTGCGGACGTTGGTAGGCAATGAGCAGGTGGACTTGGAATTTGACTAAAATAGGAATGCTATGAGTCTGAATTTTCTTGATTTTGAACAGCCGATTGCAGAGCTGGAAGCGAAAATTGACTCGCTGACTGCAGTCAGCCGTCAAGACGAAAAATTAGATATTAATCTGGACGAAGAGGTTCAGCGCCTGCGTGAAAAGAGCGTTGAGCTGACGCGCAAGATTTTTGCCGATCTTGGGGCTTGGCAGATTGCCCAATTGGCACGCCACCCGCGCCGTCCTTATACCCTGGATTATATCAAACACATCTTTACCGACTTCGAAGAGTTGGCGGGCGATCGCGCTTACGCCGACGATAAAGCGATCGTCGGCGGCATTGCGCGCCTGGATGGCCGCCCGGTGATGATCATCGGGCACCAGAAAGGCCGCGAAACCAAAGAGAAGATCCGCCGCAACTTCGGCATGCCGGCGCCGGAAGGCTACCGTAAGGCGCTGCGCCTGATGGAAATGGCCGCACGTTTCAAGATGCCGCTCATTACCTTTATCGATACCCCGGGCGCTTATCCGGGCGTGGGTGCGGAAGAACGTGGCCAGTCGGAAGCCATCGCGCGCAACCTGCGCGAGATGTCGCGCCTGAACATCCCGGTCATCTGCACCGTCATCGGCGAAGGCGGCTCCGGCGGCGCGCTGGCGATCGGCGTGGGCGACAAGGTGAACATGCTGCAGTACAGCACCTATTCGGTGATTTCGCCGGAAGGCTGCGCCTCCATCCTGTGGAAGAGCGCCGACAAGGCGCCGCTGGCCGCAGAAGCGATGGGCATCACTGCGCCGCGTCTGAAAGAACTGAAGTTGATCGACTCGGTGATCCCGGAGCCGCTGGGTTCCGCGCACCGCGACGTGCCGGCGATGGCGGCCGCGCTGAAAGCGCAGCTGTTGGCCGACCTGAAAGATCTGGACGGTCTGAACGACGAAGAGTTGCTCAACCGTCGCTATCAGCGTCTGATGAACTACGGCTATTGCTGAGTTCTGTTGTTCGCTGCAAGAAACCGCCTTCGGGCGGTTTTTTTTTTG
Source organism: Serratia sp. YC16 (assembly GCF_009707615.1). Lineage (NCBI taxonomy): Bacteria > Pseudomonadati > Pseudomonadota > Gammaproteobacteria > Enterobacterales > Yersiniaceae > Serratia > Serratia sp. YC16. The sequence continues at coordinate 204,195 of NZ_WLYN01000006.1, forward strand.
GCTACACACCGCCGGATTTTCGTGGTGTTATAGAGACTTGGCCGTTAACTGACAGGAGCTGCCGATGAATATCATCGCCATCATGGGCCCGACGGGCGTCTACTACAAAGATGAGCCGATTCGCGAGCTCCATGCTGCGCTGGCCGCCATGGGATTCCAGCTGGTGTATCCTAAAAACAGCGGTGACCTGCTGAAACTGATCGAAGCCAACGCCCGCATCTGCGGGGTGATCTTCGACTGGGACGACTACAGCCTGGAGCTGTGCAGCGAGATCAACGAGCTGAACGAATACCTGCCGCTGTACGCCTTTATCAATACCCACTCCACCTTCGACGTCAGCCTGCATGAAATGCGCATGGTGCTCTATTTCTTCGAGTACGGTCTGAATGCGGCGGACGATATCGCGCAGCGCATCCAGCAGTACACGGCGGAATACATCGACACCATTACGCCGCCGCTGACCAAGGCGCTGTTCATCTACGTGCGCGAAGGCAAGTACACGTTCTGCACGCCGGGCCACATGGCCGGCACCGCGTTCCAGAAAAGCCCGGTGGGCTGCCTGTTCTATGACTTCTTCGGCGCCAATACCCTGAAGGCCGACATTTCGATTTCGGTCACCGAGCTCGGCTCGCTGCTGGATCACACCGGCCCGCACCTCGAGGCCGAAGAGTATATCGCGCGCACCTTCAACGCCGAGCAGAGCTATCTGGTCACCAACGGCACCTCCACCGCCAACAAGATCGTCGGCATGTATTCGGCGCCGGCGGGCAGCACGGTGCTGATCGACCGTAACTGCCACAAATCGCTGTGCCACCTGCTGATGATGAGCGATATCGTGCCGATCTACCTGCGCCCGCTGCGCAACGCCTACGGCATCCTCGGCGGTATTCCGCAGCGCGAGTTCACCCGCGCCAGCATCGCCGCCCGGGTGCAGGAGACCCAGAACGCCACCTGGCCGGTACACGCGGTGATCACCAATTCCACCTATGACGGCCTGCTGTACAACACCGACTACATCAAGCAGACGCTGGAGGTGCCGTCGATCCACTTCGATTCCGCCTGGGTGCCTTACACCAACTTCCACCCGATTTACGACGGCAAAAGCGGCATGAGCGGCGAGCGGGTGCCCGGTAAGGTGATTTACGAAACCCAGTCGACGCACAAGCTGCTGGCGGCCTTCTCGCAGGCTTCGATGATTCATATCAAGGGCGACTACGACGAAAGCACCTTCAACGAAGCCTACATGATGCACACTACCACCTCGCCGCACTACGGCATCGTGGCGTCGATGGAGACCGCTGCCGCCATGCTGCGCGGCAACCCGGGGCGGCGTTTGATCAACCGTTCGGTGGAGCGCGCGTTGCATTTCCGCCGTGAAGTACAGCGGCTGCGCGAGGAGAGCGACAGCTGGTTCTTCGATATCTGGCAGCCGGAAGAGATCGATGAGGCGCAGTGCTGGCCGCTGGATCCCGACGACAACTGGCACGGTTTCGGCCAGACCGATCGCGATCATATGTATCTTGATCCGATCAAGGTGACGATCCTCACGCCGGGCATGAACGAGCTGGGCGCGCTGGAGGAGGAGGGGATCCCGGCGGCGCTGGTGGCGAAGTACCTCGACGAGCGCGGCATCGTGGTGGAGAAGACCGGGCCTTACAACCTGCTGTTCCTGTTCAGCATCGGCATCGATAAAACCAAGGCGATGAGCCTGCTGCGCGGGCTGACCGATTTCAAGCGCGCCTACGATCTCAACCTGCGGGTGAAGAACATGCTGCCGGATCTGTATGCCGAAGATCCGGATTTTTATCGCCATATGCGCATTCAGGATCTGGCCGCCGGCATCCATCGCCTGATCTGCCAACATGATCTGCCGCGCCTGATGCAGCGGGCGTTCGACGTGCTGCCGGAAATGAAGCTGACGCCGCACCAGATGTTCCAGGAGCAGGTGCGCGGCAATGTGGAAACTTGCGAGCTGGATCAGTTGGTGGGCAAGGTGGCGGCCAATATGATCCTGCCTTATCCGCCGGGCGTGCCGCTGGTGATGCCGGGGGAAATGATCACCGAAGAGAGCCGGGCGGTACTCGATTTCCTGCTGATGCTGTGTTCGATCGGCGAGCGTTACCCCGGCTTTGAAACCGACATCCACGGTGCCAAACTGACGGAAGACGGGCGTTATCTGGTGAAGGTGCTGAAAGCGCCGCAGCCATAATGGCATAAAGCGCCCGGCGGTTTGGCAAGATGCGCCGGGCTTTCTCATTGACGGCATTGCCGCCGCCGGATACCGTGCCCCACCAAAACGAACAGAAGAGGGTTTCTATGCTGGCGTTACGTCAGGTGCATCACATCGCGATCATTGGCGCGGACTACGCTGCCAGCAAGCGTTTTTACTGCGACATTCTCGGGTTTACCCTGCTGAGCGAAGTCTACCGTGCGGAGCGCGACTCCTGGAAAGCGGATCTGGCGCTCAACGGGCAATACACCATCGAGCTGTTTTCTTTCCCTTCGCCGCCGGCCCGGGTCAGCCGCCCGGAGGCTTGCGGCCTGCGCCATCTGGCGTTCAGCGTTGACGATATCGAGCAGGCTATCGCCCATCTGCAGGCGGCTGGCGTCGCTTGTGAACCGCTGCGCGTCGATCCTTACACCCAATCTCGCTTTACCTTTTTCAGCGATCCCGATGGTTTACCGTTAGAATTATACGAGAGTTAACGGCTTAATCGCCTCCCGGCGGCCACAGCCGGGGGCGGTTATGCTATGATCGCGCCCTTGCCCTACATGCCTACAGAGTTATTTCCGCCATGCAAGAGCCTGCTTTTCGCGTCGGGGAGTGGCTGGTTACCCCTGCCGACAACACTATCAGCCGCGACGGCCGCCAAAAAACGCTGGAACCGCGCCTGATCGACATGCTGTGCTATTTCGCCCGGCATCCTGACGTGGTGCTGAGCCGCGACGAGCTGATCGACAATGTCTGGACGCGCAATATCGTCACCAACCACGTGGTGACCCAATGCATTTCAGAACTGCGCAAATACCTGAAAGACGGCGACAGCGACAGTCAGGAATACATTATTACCGTGCCCAAACGCGGTTATAAGTTGGCGGCTTCGGTGATCTGGTGTGAAGAAGGGGAGCCGCAGCCCGCTTTGGCTCAGGCGCCGCAGATCGCGGTGATCATGCATGAGCCGGAAGACGGCAGCGATGATGAAGAGGATACGCCGTATGTGCCGCCGCGCCGGGCAAGCGCGCCGGCTGCTGCGCCCGGCGAGAAGAAGCCGCGTTTTTATCGCCGCTCGACGTTCTGGGTGTGGCTGGCGTTTCTGAGTGCGCTGAGCGTCTGCGTGGCGTTTGTCGGCATCGCCACGCTGTCGCAGCGCGTGCCGGTCTCCAGCATGCCGGTGCTGCTCAACCCGCGCGATATCGATATCCGCATTCAGGGCGGCGAGAGCTGCAGCAACTGGATGCCGCAGCTCTCTTATGTGGTGGGCGTCAGCGAGCTGATTACCGATTCGTTGAACACTTACTCGACCTTCCTGGTGCACGACCAGACCAACTACAACTATTCCGGCCCCAGCAATTCGGGCAAGTCGCTGTATATCGAGTTCGTTAATCAGCGCCACTACCGCGCCCAGCAGTGTTTCCTGTCCGTGCGGCTGGTGGATAACGCCGACAGTTCGATCATGTTGGACAAGCGTTACTTCATCACCGCCGATAACCAGCTGAAGATCCAAAGCGACTTCCTCTCCAGCCTGTCCGCGGCGCTGAAACAGCCCTGGCCGCCGCAGCTGGAGCAGCGTCTGGCGCAGCTGTTGCCCGACAACGGACCGCTGCTGCAGCGTTTCTACCAGGCACATCAATTGTTGATCCACGGCGACGCCGATTCGTTGACCCGCGCCAGCGTTCAGTTGAGCGATCTGATTAAAAGCGCGCCGAATTTCCACTACCTGCTGGCGGAAAAAGCGCTGGTGGATGTGCTGCGCAATTCTTATCAACCGTTCGACAGCCAGGCATTGGCGCAATTGCGGGCCGATATCAGCCATCTGGCGACGATCCCCGAATTGAAGAACACGCCGATTATGCAGCAGGTTCTGGCGGTAGATGCCTTGACGCAGGGGCGCATTGACGAAGCGCACCGGGCTATCGATCTGGGGATTGAGCTGCAAATGTCGTGGCTGAACTATGTGCTGTTGGGCAAGGTGTATGAAATGCAGGGGCAGAACCATTTGGCGGCGGACTCTTATATCACTGCCTTCAACCTGCGCCCCGGCGAAGATACATTGCATTGGATCACCAACGGCGTATTCCAGACGTCATTGACCAACGTCGTGCCTTATTTAAATAACTATCAGCGCCAATAATTAACCGATATCACGCCGCCATTATTCTTTGGGGATCATGGCGGCGTTATTTATTGGTGAAGGCATGTTGCATGAATGTATTATTTTGCTGCGCGATATTATCTCTTTTTTGCCGTTTGTTATTCGTTTTTAACCTTTGCATCTTATTGTTTTGAAATGATGTTTATCTTTTCTTTAGCTTACCTTTTTATCTTGATGTGTTAATGAAAAACCTCAAATTATCATTTGTATGATCATGAGCGTAATCTCACTTTATCTTTAGGACTTTATTCCCGTCGATGGTTAGCATCCTGACTATCAAGCCGGCTCATTAAAATATTTTATTTATGGGTGTGGCTTATAAGAAACGTAAATCAGGAGAAACTGACCATGGCTTCACCCAAGAAAATAGGGCTTATTGCCTGCACCGGCGTCGTCGCCGGTAATATGATGGGGAGCGGGATTGCCTTATTGCCCGCCAACCTGGCGAGTCTCGGATCCATCGCCATCTGGGGATGGGTGATCTCGATTATCGGGGCGATGTCGTTGGCCTATGTGTATGCCCGCCTCGCCACCAAAAACCCGCAGCAGGGCGGCCCTATCGCCTATGCCGGTGAAATTTCTCCGGCCTTCGGTTTCCAGACCGGCGTGCTTTATTACCATGCCAACTGGATCGGTAACCTGGCCATCGGCATTACCGCCGTTTCTTATCTCTCCACCTTCTTCCCGGCGCTGAACAACCCGGTGCCCGCCGGTATTGCCTGTATCGCCATCGTGTGGATCTTCACCTTCGTGAACATGCTGGGCGGGACCTGGGTCAGCCGTTTGACCACCCTGGGCCTGGTGTTGGTGCTGATCCCGGTGATCGTGACCGCCACCATCGGCTGGCACTGGTTTGACGCCGCTACCTACCAGGCTAACTGGAACACCTCCGGCACCACCGACAGCCATGCGGTCATCAAAAGTATCCTGCTGTGCCTGTGGGCGTTCATCGGCGTGGAATCCGCGGCGGTCAGCACCGGCATGGTGAAAAACCCGAAACGCACCGTACCGCTGGCGACCATGCTCGGCACCGGTCTGGCGGGCATCATCTATATCGCCGCCACCCAGGTGATCAGCGGCATGTTCCCGGCGTCTGAAATGGCCGCCAGCGGCGCGCCGTTCGCCATCAGCGCCTCGGCAATTATGGGTAACTGGGCGGCGCCGATGGTTTCTGCCTTCACCGCCTTCGCCTGCCTGACCTCGCTCGGTTCGTGGATGATGCTGGTCGGCCAGGCCGGGGTACGCGCCGCCAACGACGGCAATTTCCCGAAAGTGTACGGCGAGCTGGATAAAAACGGCATTCCGAAGAAAGGCCTGCTGCTGGCCGGTTGCAAAATGACCGCGCTGATGGTGCTGATCACCCTGATGAGCTCCGCCGGCGGCAAAGCGTCCGACCTGTTCGGCGAGCTGACCGGTATCGCGGTGCTGCTGACCATGCTGCCTTACTTCTACTCCTGCGTAGACCTGATCCGCTTTGAAGGGGTCAACGTACGCAACCTGCTGAGCCTGATCGCTTCAGTGTGCGGCTGCGGCTTCTGCTTCATCGCGCTGATGGGCGCCAACTCTTTCGAACTGTCCGGCACCTTTATCATCAGCCTGATTATCCTGATGTTCTACGCCCGGAAAATGAATACCCGCCAGGCTGCCAGCGCAGCGGCGGTCGATGAAAACACCACGGCCAAAGCGCACTGATTCGCGTCCGCTGACCGACTGAATTTACCCAGCCCCTTTCTTTCCGACCTGTCAGCCGCGACGGGAAGGGGCTTGCTTTGCCAGGAGAAATGCATATGAACGTTATCGCCATCATGAATCACATGGGTGTCTACTTCAAAGAAGAGCCTATCCGTGAACTGCATCAGGCGCTGGAAAGTCTGGATTTCCGCATCGTTTACCCTAACGATCGCGAAGACTTGCTGAAACTGATCGAGAACAACGCCCGCTTGTGTGGGGTGATCTTCGACTGGGACAAATACAACCTGGAGCTGTGCGAAGAGATCAGCCAACTGAACGAGTACATGCCGCTGTACGCGTTCGCCAACACCTATTCCACGCTGGACGTCAGCCTGAACGATCTGCGCATGCAGGTGCGCTTCTTCGAATATGCGCTCGGCGCGGCAACCGACATCGCCGCCAAGATCAAACAGAATACCGACGAATATATCGACACCATCCTGCCGCCGCTGACCAAGGCGCTGTTCAAATACGTGCGCGAAGGCAAGTACACCTTCTGTACGCCGGGCCACATGGGCGGCACCGCGTTCCAGAAAAGCCCGGTCGGCAGCCTGTTCTACGATTTCTTCGGCCCGAATACCATGAAGTCGGATATCTCAATTTCGGTGTCCGAGCTGGGATCGCTGCTGGATCACTCCGGCCCGCACAAAGAGGCGGAAGAGTATATTTCTCGCGTGTTCAACGCCGAACGCAGCTACATGGTCACCAACGGCACCTCAACCGCCAACAAGATCGTCGGCATGTATTCGGCGCCGGCGGGCAGCACGGTGCTGATTGACCGTAACTGCCACAAGTCGCTGACTCACCTGATGATGATGAGTGACATCACGCCGATCTACTTCCGCCCGACCCGCAACGCTTACGGCATCCTCGGCGGCATTCCGCAGAGCGAGTTCCAGCGCGCCACCATCGCCAAACGCGTGAAGGACACCCCGAACGCCACCTGGCCGGTGCACGCGGTGATCACCAACTCCACCTATGACGGCTTGCTGTACAACACCGACTTTATCAAGAACACCCTGGACGTGAAGTCTATCCACTTTGACTCCGCCTGGGTGCCTTACACCAATTTCCACCCGATCTATAAAGGCAAGTGCGGCATGAGCGGCGGCCGCGTGGAGGGCAAGGTGATCTATGAAACCCAGTCCACCCACAAACTGTTGGCGGCTTTCTCGCAGGCGTCGATGATCCACGTGAAGGGCGATATCAACGAAGAGACCTTCAACGAAGCCTACATGATGCACACTACCACCTCGCCGCACTACGGCATCGTGGCCTCTACCGAAACCGCCGCGGCGATGATGAAAGGCAACGCCGGCAAGCGCCTGATCCACGGCTCTATCGAACGCGCGATCAAGTTCCGTAAAGAGATCAAACGCCTGAAAGTCGAATCCGNATGCACACTACCACCTCGCCGCACTACGGCATCGTGGCCTCTACCGAAACCGCCGCGGCGATGATGAAAGGCAACGCCGGCAAGCGCCTGATCCACGGCTCTATCGAACGCGCGATCAAGTTCCGTAAAGAGATCAAACGCCTGAAAGTCGAATCCGACGGCTGGTTCTTCGACGTCTGGCAGCCGGAGCATATCGATGAGCCGGAATGCTGGCCGCTGCGTTCCGACAGCGCCTGGCACGGTTTCAAGAACATCGACAATGAACACATGTACCTCGATCCGATCAAGGTCACCATCCTGACGCCGGGGATGAGCAAGGAAGGCGAGATGCAGCCGTTCGGCATCCCGGCCAGCATCGTGGCGAAATACCTCGATGAACGCGGCATCATCGTCGAGAAAACCGGGCCGTACAACCTGTTGTTCCTGTTCAGCATCGGCATCGACAAAACCAAGGCGCTCAGCCTGCTGCGCGCGATGACCGACTTCAAACGCTCGTTCGATCTGAACCTGCGGGTGAAAAACATGCTGCCTTCGCTGTATCAGGAAGCGCCTGATTTCTATGAAAACATGCGCATTCAGGATCTGGCGCAGAACATTCACCGCCTGGTGGAGCAACACAACCTGCCGGATCTGATGTACCGCGCGTTCGAAGTGCTGCCAACCATGGTGATGAACCCGTACCAGGCGTTCCAGAAAGAGCTGCACGGCGAAGTGGAAGAGGTCTATCTGGAGGACATGGTCGGCAAGGTCAACGCCAATATGATCCTGCCATACCCACCGGGCGTGCCGTTGGTGATGCCGGGCGAAATGCTGACCGAGGAGAGCCGGCCGGTGCTTGAGTTCCTGCAGATGCTGTGCGAAATCGGCGCGCATTATCCGGGCTTTGAAACCGACATTCACGGCGCCTATCGTCAGGCGGACGGACGTTATCGGGTGAAAGTGCTGAAGGCGAAATAACCGCAGCCAAAAACAGGGGAGGCGCTCGCGCTTCCCCTTTGTCGTTCACCGACTGATGGGAGACCAACATGAAAACACCCTCACAGCCGCGCGCAATCTACTATGTCGTAGCGATACAAATTTGGGAATATTTCAGCTTTTACGGCATGCGTGCGTTACTGATTCTCTATCTGACCCACCAACTCGGCTATACCGACAGCCGCGCCATCGATCTCTACAGCGCTTACGCTTCGTTAGTTTACGTCACTCCTATTTTGGGCGGCTGGCTCGCCGACCGCCTGCTGGGCAACCGCGTCGCGGTGATCGCCGGCGCGGCGCTGATGACCCTGGGGCATATCGTGCTCGGCCTGAGCGCGGTCTCCGCCCAGTCGCTCTATCTGGCGCTGGCGATCATCATCTGCGGTTACGGCCTGTTCAAATCCAATATCAGCTGCCTGCTGGGCGAGCTGTACCCGGCGCAGGACTCGCGCCGCGAGGGAGGCTTCTCGCTGCTGTACGCCGCCGGTAACGTCGGATCTATTTTGGCGCCGATCGCCTGTGGGTTGGCGGCCGAGCGCTATGGCTGGCACGTCGGCTTTGCGTTGGCCGGGATCGGCATGTTCGCCGGCCTGGTGATCTTCCTGCTGGGCGGGCGTCATTTCCGCCACACTCGCGGCGTGAATGCCCCGCTGATGCGTGCCAGAAGCCTGGGCTTGCCGCACTGGGGCTGGCTGTTGGCGGCGTTGCTGGCGTCGCCGCTGTTCTTCACGCTGTTGTTTGTGCGCGACTGGGCCGGTTATTTGCTCGGGCTGGTGTGCGTGGCGGCGGTGGTGCTGGTGGCGCGTATTATGCTGCGAGCGGACGCCGGCCAGCGCCGGGGCCTGTGGCAGATCGTTGCGCTGATGCTGCTGGGTACGCTGTTCTGGGCCTTTGCCCAACAAGGCGGCAGCTCCATCAGCCTGTTTATCGATCACTTCGTCGATCGGCGCTGGTTCGGCTGGACGGTGCCGACCGCGCTGTTCCAGTCGGTTAACGCCTGCGCGGTGATGCTGGGCGGCGTGGCGCTGGCGTGGCTGGCTAGCGGCGATGGCGCGGGCGATCGCACGCTGCGCATCTGGTGCAAGTTCGCCTTTGGCCTGCTGCTGATCGGCGTCGGCTTTACGCTGATGGCGCTCAATACGCGGCTGCACGGGCCGGGATCGATGGGGCTGATGATCGCCGGCCTGGCGGTGATGGGCTTCGCCGAACTGTTTATCGATCCGGTGGCGATGGCGCAGATCACCCGGCTGAACATTCCCGGCGCCACCGGGGTGTTGACCGGCATCTATATGCTGGCGACCGGCTCGATCGCCAACTATCTGGCGGGCATTATCGCCAATCAGACCGCCGAGGATCATATCGAAGGGGCGGCGATGCAGGCGTATGGCCGCATTTTCGCTCAGATCGGCTGGGGAGCGGCCGGGTGCGCGCTGGCGGTGATCGCGGTGCTGGGCGGCTGGTGGCTGCTGACGCGACGCCAGGCCCGGACGGTTAATGCTTGATTGATGACGGTAGGCGGAGTTAACGTGCAGCTATGTAGAAGTGACAAAGCCTACCGATGGATACTGATCAATTAACGACGCTGGTGGCGGACCAGCTGGGCGCGCAGCAGCGGCTGCTGGTGGCGTTCAGCGGCGGTCTGGACTCCAGCGTGCTGCTGCATCTGCTGGCGGCATTGCGCCGCCAACGTCCGGCGCTGCAGCTGCGTGCATTGCACGTGCACCACGGCCTGAGCGCCTTCGCCGACCGCTGGGTGGAGCATTGCCGCCGCCGCTGCGCCGACTGGCAGGTGCCGCTGACGGTGACGCACGTGCAGGTGGACGCCCGCCAGGGCGGCATCGAAGCGGCGGCGCGTGCGGCGCGCTATGCCGCCTTCAGCGCCGCTCTGGCGGAGGGCGAAGCGCTGCTTACCGCTCAACACCTTGACGATCAAAGCGAAACTTTCCTGTTGGCGCTCAAGCGCGGCAGCGGGCCGGCGGGGCTATCGGCGATGGCGGCGCGCACCACGTTGGGCGAGCATCTGTTGTTGCGGCCATTGCTGGGCTGTTCGCGCCAGACGCTGGAAAGCTATGCGCAGCGCCACGCCTTAAGCTGGATCGATGACGACAGCAATCAGGACACGCGCTTCGATCGCAATTTCCTGCGTTTGCAGGTTTTGCCGCAGCTCAACCAGCGCTGGCCGCACTTCGCTTCGGCGGTGGCGCGCAGCGCCAGCCTGTGCGCCGAGCAGGAGCAGCTGTTGGACGAACTGCTGGCGGAACCGCTGCAAAGCCTGTTGGCGGCAGATCGCTCATTGGCGATCGACGGCCTGACGGACTGTTCTCCGGTACGGCGTTTCGCCTTGCTGCGGCGCTGGATCGCGTTGTTTAACGTCACTATGCCGGCGCGTGAGCAGCTACAGCGCCTGTGGGAGGAGGTGGCGCTCAGCCGGGAAGACGCCGAACCGCAGCTGCAGCTCGGCGCCTATCAGATCCGCCGTTTCCGTGGCCGACTGCACCTGCTGCCGCCGCTGGCGACGCTGCGCGGTGTGCATCTGCCCTGGCGGCCTGACGAGCCGCTGGCGTTGCCGGACGGGCTGGGGCGCCTGATCGCCGGCGAGGGCGAACTGACGCTGCGCGCGCCGCAGCCAGCGCAGCGGATCAGCATTCGTTTCGGCGGCGTGCAGGGCACCGTGCGCATCGTAGGGCGCTCCCATTCGCGACCGATAAAAAAACTGTGGCAGGAGCTGGGGATTCCTCCCTGGCAGCGTGATCGCATCCCGTTGATTTATTATGATGAGCAGCTGATCGCCGCCCTGGGCACATTCGTCTGTGAGGCGGGGCAAGTGGCGGAAGACGAACGCCCGTGGCGACTGCGCTGGGAAAAAAATCATAATCGTGAGGAGCAATGATGAAGTTTGTGGGGATCACGCTGTTGGCCGCCGGCCTGTTCAGCCTGCCGGCATTGGCGGCGGGGGATGCGGCCGCCGGTCAGGCGAAAGCCGCTGCCTGCGCGGCTTGCCACGGCGCACAGGGCAAGGTGACGGTGCCGATGTACCCGAATTTGGCCGGGCAGAACGCCATGTACCTGCAGCACGCGCTGCAGGCGTACAAGAAAGGAGAGCGCAACGGCGGCCAGGCCGAGGTGATGAAGGCCTATGTGTCCGGCCTGTCGGAGGATGATATCGCCGATCTGGCGGCCTATTACGCCAGCCTGAAGCCATAAATGACGAGGGCAGCCGGTAGGCTGCCCTGTTGGGATGGGGTTACCGCTGCTCAGTCTGACAGACTGACGACCACGGTACCGATTTCCGGATGACTGAAACTGCTGATATGGTCCAGACGCAGGTCGCGCTGCTGGCCGTTCTGCTCGATGGTCAGATACTCAACGCGTTTCTTTTGCAGCAGGTCGATCGCCTTGGCCTCGATCACTTCTCCGTCGCGTAACTCCAGCTTCAGAATAAGTTTATGCTGACAGGCGAGTTCCAGGTTGTCGTAGTCATCGCAATTGATGGGTTGGTACTCATCATTCATCAACATAGTCGCTCACCAATAAGTTAGCGGCGGCAAAGGCCGCCTGTTCCCTAACGGAGGACGGTAGCGCGTCGTTCGCTGCGACATCGTCCAATGCCTTTAACGCACAAGCCAGCGCATCAGGCACGTAGCCAAGATCTCCACTGCCAATCTCGGCGTAAGTACGGCGTACTAACTCACAGTATTGTTGCACAGTTTCCTCCCTTAAGAACCTCTGCATCATCAAGACCGCTCTCGCGATGAGGCGCAGGCTCTCGGAGTTTTATCCTATCCTAGACGACTATAGCACAGCTGTTATGGAGTTATCAGCACCCCGACACGCCTTTCGCTCTGCGCCGGGCCGGGCTGCGCTGGCGGCGTTCGGCCCTGATCAAGTACACTGTTGCCGGATAATTACGAGGTCACCCATGGCGCTGAAAGCAACCATTTATAAAGCCGCGGTCAATATCGCTGATATGGATCGTCATTTCTACCACGACGCCGCGCTGACGCTGGCGCAACACCCGTCCGAAAACGAACAGCGCATGATGCTGCGCCTGCTGGCCTGGATCTGCCATGCCGACGAACGGTTGGTGTTCACCAAAGGGCTGAGCGCCGACGACGAGCCGGAGATCTGGCAGCGCAACGACCATAACGGGCTGGAAATGTGGATCGAGATGGGGTTGCCCGACGAGAAGCGCATTCGCAAGGCCTGCAACCAGTCACCGCGCGTGGTGTTGTACGCTTACGGCGAGCGCGCCGCACACGTTTGGTGGCAGGCGATGCAGGGCAAAGTGGCCGGTTACAAGAACCTGAGCGTACGCTTCCTCGACGACGAGCAGCTGGCGCGGCTGACGGCGCTGGCCAGCCGCACCATGACGCTGCAGGCGACGCTGCAGGAGGGAACTATTTGGTTGTCCGATGCTCAGAATAGTCTGGAAATCCAGTTTGCCGAGTGGCAGCAGGCGCAGGTGTGACCGGTGCTGGAACTGTCAAGAAACGTAGCCATACCGGATAATGAGCTGGAATTGACGGCGATCCGCGCGCAGGGCGCGGGCGGTCAGCACGTGAACAAAACCTCAACGGCGATCCATTTGCGCTTTGACATCCGGGCATCCAGCCTGCCAGAGTATTATAAGGAAAGGCTGCTGGCGCTGAATCACCATTTAATTACCGCCGATGGCGTGGTGATTATCAAGGCGCAAGAGTATCGCAGTCAGGAATTGAATCGCGAAGCGGCGTTGGCCAGGCTGGTCGCGTTGATTCAGCAGGCGATGGTGGTGGAAAAAACGCGCAAGGCGACCAAGCCGACGAAAGGAGCGAAACTGCGTCGCCTGGAAGGCAAGACGCGCAAAGGCGCCACCAAGGCGCTGCGTGGCAAGGTTCGCACTTAGGAATACATGAACACAGTAGGAGAATAACTGTGAAGAAAATTACGATAGCCCTGTTCTTGGCGGCAGGCGCACTCTCGTTGTTGGGATGCAACAATCATTATCAGCCGAAGGAACAACCGCTGCAGGCGATGCCGCAGAGTTATCAAGGGGTGTTGCCTTGCGCCGATTGCGGCGGTCTGGATACGGCGCTGTTCCTGGATGAAGACGGTACTTTTGTGCTGCAGGAGACCTATCGCGGCAGCAAAGACGGCGATCAGACCTTTGCCGACTACGGCAAATGGGCGCGCACCGCGGATAAGCTGGTACTGACCGACAGCACCGGCGAGAAACGCTATTTCCGTCCGGTGGGCAAGAGCCTGGAAATGCTGGACCGCAGCGGCGCGCCGATCGAGTCCAAGCTGAATTACCGTCTGGAGCCGGTCGAAAAGCCGTTGCCTAAAACCCCGATGGTGATGAAAGGCAGCTACAGTTATATGGCCGACGCGGCGGTGTTCAAAGATTGCGCCACCGGCATCACTTTCCCGGTGGATAACAACATCGCGCTGGAGCAAGGTTACGCCAAGGCCAACAAGACTGCCGGCGAGCCGGTGTTCCTGACCTTCAACGCGCACTTCAGCGTGCAGCCGTCGATGGAAGAGGGGCAGATTGAAAAAGCGGTGGTGCCGGACGGCAAGATCGCGTTCGACCGCAGCAAAAGCTGCAGCAGCAAGTAACGCGTTTCTGATATAAAAAAACCCGCCTAGGCGGGTTTTTTATTCTCTGGCGATCGGCGCTTAGCGTTTGATCTGGCCCAGCAGGAAATCAACGATTTCACCGGTTTTGATCATTTGCTTCTCGCCGACGCGGCGGTTCTTGTACTCGATCTCTTCGTTATCGAGGTTACGATCGCCGATAACGATAGAGTGCGGCACGCCGATCAGTTCCATATCCGCGAACATCACGCCCGGACGCTCTTTGCGGTCATCGAGGATCACATCGATGCCGTGGGAGCGCAGGGTGTTGTACAGCTCTTCCGCCAGCGCCTGCACGCGGAATGACTTGTGCATGTTCATCGGCAGGATCGCTACCTGGAACGGCGCGATGGCGTCCGGCCAGATGATGCCGCGTTCGTCGTGGTTCTGCTCGATGGCGGCAGCCACGACGCGCGTAACCCCGATGCCGTAGCAACCCATGGTCAGCACCTGGTTGCGGCCGTCTTCACCCTGCACGGTCGCTTTCATCGCTTCCGAGTACTTGGTGCCGAGCTGGAAGATATGGCCCACTTCGATGCCGCGTTTGATCAGCAGCGTACCCTGACCGTCCGGGCTGGCGTCGCCTTCCACCACGTTACGGATATCGGCCACCTGCGGCAGCGGCAGATCGCGCTCCCAGTTGATGCCGAAGTAGTGTTTGCCGTCAACGTTGGCGCCGGCGCCGAAATCGCTCATCGCCGCTACGCTGCGATCGGCAACCACCGGCATCGGCAGCTTGACTGGGCCAAGCGAGCCTGGGCCGGCGCCGACGATGGCGCGGATCTCTTCTTCGGTGGCGAAGGTCAGCGGCGCGGCAACCTGCGCCAGCTTCTCGGCCTTGACTTCGTTCAGCTCGTGATCGCCGCGCACCAGCAGGGCGACCAGCTTGTGGCCGCTCTCTTCGGTGGCGCGCACCATCAGCGTCTTCACGGTTTTTTCCACCGGCAGCTGGAATTGCTCGACCAGCTCGGCGATGGTTTTGGCGTTCGGCGTATCCACCAGGCGCAGCTCTTCGCTGGCTGCGGCGCGCGGCTCTGCCGGAGCGACCGCTTCCGCCAGCTCGATGTTAGCGGCGAAATCGGAACCGGTGGAGAACACGATATCGTCTTCACCGCTCTGCGCCAGCACCTGGAATTCGTGCGAGGCGCTGCCGCCGATCGAGCCGGTATCCGCCTGCACCGGGCGGAAATCCAGGCCCATGCGGCTGAAGATTTTGCTGTACGCTTCGTACATTGCGTCGTAAGTCTCCTGCAGAGACTCCTGTGAGGTGTGGAAGGAGTAGGCATCCTTCATCAGGAACTCACGGGAACGCATCACGCCGAAACGCGGGCGCACTTCATCACGGAACTTGGTCTGGATCTGGAAGAAGTTCAGCGGCAGCTGTTTGTACGAACTGATCTCGTTGCGGATCAGATCGGTGATCACTTCTTCATGCGTCGGGCCCAGTACGAACGGACGATCGCCGCGGTCGACGAAGCGCAGCAGCTCGGGGCCGTATTGCTCCCAACGGCCGCTTTCCTGCCACAGATCGGCAGGCTGAACCACCGGCATGGAAACTTCGATCGCGTTAGCATTGTTCATTTCTTCGCGAACGATGTTTTCAACCTTTTTCAGAACGCGCAGGCCGGTCGGCAGCCAGGTGTAAAGACCGGAGGCCAGCTTGCGGATCATCCCGGCGCGCAGCATCAGCTGGTGGCTGATCACTTCGGCGTCGGCAGGTGTCTCCTTCAAAGTGGAGAGCAGATATTGGCTAGTACGCATGGTGTTTTGGTTCCGTTAGAACTGCAAATTGCATCGGGCTGCCAGAGTGGCGGCCAAAAAGTGATTTAGTTTACCAGCGCGAGCGGGTCGCCAAAAGAGAGGCGGCGGAATTTTAACGCGGGTCGAGCGACAGCACTTCGGTGTGACCGTCCACGACGCGCCAGCGCACGTTGAAATCCAGCAGCCAGACGGCGTAATCCCGTTCGACGTCCTCTCCTTTACGATAGGCGGGACGGGGATCTTGCGCCAGCACCTGGCTGATAAAACGCCTTAATTGCGGGTAGCGCGCCTGATGTTGCTGCAGTTGCTGCTCGGCCTGCGGAGCAAAACGCACCGGCATATCGCCGGCGGGCGCGGCCTGGGCAAAACCGGCGCGGGCCTGCGGCTGGCTCTCGGCGAACGGCAGATAAGGCTTGATGTCCACCACTGGGGTGCCGTCGACCAGATCGAGGCTGCCCAGCTCGAGCGCCACTTCGCCGTTTTTTACCCGCACGCCTTTCAGTTCAATGAGGGACATGCCGAGCGGATTGGGGCGAAAGGTGGATCGAGTGGCGAACACGCCCATACGGGCATTGCCGCCCAGGCGCGGTGGGCGCACCGTTGGCCGCCAGCCGCCCTCCATGGTTTGATGGAAGATGAACATCACCCACAGATGGCTGAAATCGCTGAGGCCTCGCACCGCTTCCGCCTGGTTGTAGGGCGGCAGCAGCAGCAGTTCACCGCCGCCGTCTTCGACCAGCCCCGGTTGGCGGGGAACGGCGAATTTTTCTTTATACGGCGAGCGGATCACGCCGATCTGCTCGAAAACGAATTCGGTCATTTGGACGAGACGTTAAGCGCCGAGCCCTGACAAACGGCCTGCTGATAGCAACCGGCGACGCCGCTGACAATCTGGCAGTCGTGCAGCAGCACGGCGTTGGCCTTCATGTAAGACGCACGGATTTGCATGCGTTTACGGGCGGTGGCCAGATTTGGTGGAGAGTCTTGCACGGTGGTTTGGCACGATTCGCCGGACACTTCACCCAGATCGCGGAACGGCTTGCCCACGAGTTCTTCTGCACTTTTATACAGTTTTACCGGAGCGGGGCGGGCGGCCGGCGTGGTTTTGGCCGGAGCGGTGGTGGTCGGCTTGCTGGTGCTGCTTGTTGAGGATGGCGCGATACGCTGCGATGAACATCCGGCCAGCGCGAGCGCTAACAAACAGAGAGGTAAAACACGCATTGAGATTCCTCTGCCTTAATGAAAGTGGCGCTATTGAAGCAAGCTATGGCGGAAATAACAAGACGGGCCTTGGCCCGTCTTGCAATTATAGGAATAAAATGGGTGAATAAGCGCTTACCAGCCTTTCACCGCTCCGCCGTTGAAGATTTTGTTGGCGGCCGCGTCAACTTCGTCAGACTGATAGGCCTGAACGAATTTCTTCACGTTTTCCGCATCTTTGTTATCTTCGCGCGCAACCAGCAGGTTGACGTAAGGCGAGTCTTTATCTTCCACGAACAGACCGTCTTTCGCCGGGGTCAGGCCGATCTGGCTGGCGTAGGTGGTGTTGATCACCGCCAGCGCGATCTGCTGATCGTCCAGAGAGCGCGGCAGCTGAGGCGCTTCCAGCTCAACCAGCTTCAGGTTTTTCGGGTTCTCGGTCACGTCCAGCACGGTCGGCAGCAGGCCAACGCCGTCTTTCAGCTTGATCAGACCAACTTTCTGCAGCAGCAGCAGCGAACGGCCCAGGTTGGTCGGATCGTTAGGCAGTGCGATCTGCGAACCTTCTTTCAGCTCGTCCAGCGATTTGATTTTCTTGGAGTAACCGGCGATCGGGTAAACGAAGGTGTTGCCGACCGGCACCAGCTTGTAACCGCGGTCTTTGATCTGCTGATCCAGATAAGGCTTGTGCTGGAAGGCGTTCAGATCGATATCGCCTTTGCTCAGCGCTTCGTTAGGCAGCACGTAGTCGTTGAAGGTCACCAGCTCGACGTCCAGACCGTATTTCTCTTTCGCCACTTTCTGCGCCACTTCGGCGACTTGCTGCTCAGCGCCGACGATCACGCCGACTTTGATGTGGTTTGGATTCTTTTCATCCTGGCCGCAGCCCGTCAGAGCCAGAGTGCCGATCAGTGCGCCAATTGCCGCGATGGATTTAAATTTTAACGACATATCCCTTCCTCATTAGACTCGCATTAATATGCTGTGAAACTATTTATGGGTAACGGCTTTGACGATGCGATCGCCGCAGAACTGGATCAGATAAACCAAAACTACCAGTAATACTAATACGGTATTCATCACTGTGGCGTTATAACCGATATAACCGTATTGGTAACCGATTTGGCCCAGGCCGCCGGCGCCGACAGCGCCGCCCATGGCCGAGTAACCCACCAGGGTGATCAGGGTGATGGTCGCGGCGTTAACCAGGCCCGGCAGGGCTTCCGGCAGCAACACTTTCTTGATGATCTGCATCGGCGTGGCGCCCATGGCGCGCGCGGCTTCCACCAGGCCGGACGGGATTTCCAGCAGGGCGTTTTCCACCATGCGCGCGATGAACGGCGCGGCGCCCACGGTCAACGGCACGATGGCCGCTTGCAGACCGATCGAGGTGCCGACGATCATGCGGGTAAACGGAATCATCCAAACCAGCAGGATAATGAACGGGATGGAACGGAAGATGTTCACCAGCCCGGACAAAATTTTATACAGCGAATTGTTGGCGATGATCTGCCCCGGGCGGGTGACATACAACAGCACGCCTACCGGCAGGCCGAGCACGAAACCGAAGAAGCCGGAGACAAAGGTCATCATGACGGTTTCCCACACGCCACGCGCCATCAACCACATCATTGCCTCAGACATAACCCAGAACCTCTACTTTTACCTGATTTTCTTGCAGGAACTTAATCGTCGCCAGCGCGTCTTCGTCGCTGCCGTGCAGCTCCGCCAGCATCACGCCGAATTTCACGCCGCCGGCATAATCCATCTGGGCGCTGATAATGTTGTTGTTCACGTTGAAGCGGCGAGCGGCTTCAGACAGCAGCGGCGCATCGACCGACTGGCCGGTGAACTCCAGACGCAGCAGCGGCTGGCGGCCGCCCTGACGCTCCGGCGACAGGCGCGCAGCGTAGTCGTCCGGGATATCCAGATGCAGCGTGGACTGAATGAACTGTTGGGCCAGCGGGGTTTTCGGGTGTGAGAACACTTCGCTGACGCTGTCTTTTTCGATCAGCTGCCCCTGGCTGATGACCGCGACCTGGTCGCAAATGCGTTTCACCACGTCCATTTCGTGGGTGATCAGCAGAATGGTCAGACCCAGACGGCGGTTGATGTCTTTCAGCAGTTCCAGGATGGAACGGGTGGTGGCCGGATCCAGCGCGCTGGTGACTTCGTCGCACAGCAGCACTTTAGGGTTGCTGGCCAGCGCACGGGCGATCGCAACGCGCTGTTTCTGGCCGCCGGACAGGTTGGCCGGGTAGGCGTCGTGTTTGTCCGCCAGGCCAACCAGCTCCAGCAGTTCGGTCACGCGTTTCTTGATCTCGGCGCGCGGCGTATTGTCCAGCTCCAGCGGCAGCGCCACGTTACCGAACACCGTGCGGGAAGAGAGCAGGTTGAAGTGCTGGAAGATCATGCCGATTTGGCGGCGGGCGCGCGTCAGTTCGCTTTCCGACAGGGACGTCAGATCCTGGCCATCGACCAGCACCTGGCCGGAAGTGGGGCGCTCCAGCATGTTGGCGCAGCGGATCAGCGTGCTTTTGCCGGCACCGGAAGACCCGATAACGCCATAGATTTGCCCGGCAGGGACGTGAAGGGTCACGTCAGAGAGCGCGGTAATGGTGCGCGAACCCTGCTGGAACACTTTAGTGATGTTAGAAAGTTTAATCATATTCTTCTTATTTTAGCGTGGTTGCCCGTGGCTAGATAAAAGTAAACCTCGGCGTGGAACCAAGGTATGGATCAGATGTTAAGGCGTCTAGACGTCTAAGTCAACGGCCAACGACGTTCTCCGGCGTTCTCAGCGTGGGGTAAAACATGCGATACTGTCAGCGTATACAGGCCCTCAGGAGCAAAGCGGTGACACAAAGCGTTCCAGCAATTTTTCTCGATCGTGACGGTACGATTAATGTTGACCATGGTTATGTCCATGAAATCGACAACTTCCACTTTATCGACGGCGTGATTGACGCCTGTCGCGAACTCAAAAAGATGGGCTTCGCGCTGGTGATGGTGACCAATCAGTCCGGCATTGCGCGCGGCAAGTTCAGCGAAGACCAGTTTATGTACCTGACCGAGTGGATGGATTGGTCGCTGGCCGATCGCGACGTTGACTTCGACGGCATCTATTTCTGCCCGCATCATCCGGAGGCGGTAGTAGAAGAGTATCGTCAGGTGTGCGACTGCCGTAAACCGCAGCCGGGCATGCTGCTGCAAGCGCAGCAGGAATTGAACATCGATATGGCCGCTTCTTATATGGTGGGCGATAAACCGGAAGACATGCAGGCGGCGATCGCGGCCGGCGTCGGCACCAAGGTGCTGGTGCGTACCGGCAAGCCGGTGACGGAGCAGGGCGAAAAGTTGGCCGATTGGGTGCTAAATAGCCTGGCGGACCTGCCGGCAGCCATCAAAAAGCGGGTTTAATAGGCGTTACGAATGAATAGTGAGCGGTCAGATAAAAAAAGCATATTATCGCTTGTCATTCTGAACCGGCTCCCTATAATGCGCCTCCAT
>NZ_WLYN01000007.1:0-195131 GCF_009707615.1 Serratia sp. YC16
GGCGACGTCGGTGGCGACCAGTACGTTAACCCGGCCATCCATCATGCGTTTAACCGCTTCGTTGCGTTTGGCCTGCACCATTTCGCCTTCGAGATAGCAGGTATTGATGCCCGCTTCGCGCAGCCAGGTGGCCAGCTCGTGCACGCGTTCGCGCTTGCGCACGAAGATCACCGATTTCTGCACGTCCGGCTGCTTCAGCAGGTGGATCAGCAGCGCGGTTTTGTGCTGCACGTCATCGGCGCGGTAGTACCACTGCAGGATCTTTTTGCGTTCGCGGCGCGACGGGTCGGCTTCCACTTCCACCGGCTCTTTCAGGATGCGCTCGGCGAATTCGCGGATCGCCTCGCCTTCGAGCGTGGCGGAGAACAGCAGCGTTTGATTGCGCCAGCGGGTTTCGGCGGAGATGGTTTCGATGTCCTGCGCGAAGCCCATGTCGAGCATGCGGTCGGCTTCGTCGAGGATCAGAGTTTCCACCGCGCGGCAGTCGAAGTTCTCTTCTTTAATGTATTGCAGCAAACGGCCGGTGGTGGCGACCACCACGTCCTGGTTTTCGCTGAACACTTCCGCGTGGTTCATGTAAGCGACGCCGCCGGTGATGGTGGCGATATCCAGCGAGGTATGAGCAGCCAATTCACGCGCCTGGTCGGCGACCTGCATCGCCAGTTCGCGCGTTGGCGTCAGGATCAGCACGCGCGGCGGGCCGGATTTCTTGCGTGGAAAGTCCAGCAGGTGCTGCAACACGGGCAGCAGGAAGGCGGCGGTTTTGCCGGTGCCGGTCGGAGCCGAACCTAAGACGTCGCGCCCGTCCATCGCCGGCGGGATCGCAGCGGCCTGAATGGCAGTGGGGCGATCGTAGCCTTTGTCGCGCAGCGCGTCGATCAGGCGATCATCGAGTTCGAGTTCGGAAAAAGTGGTTGCTGTCATGGTCTACCTCTACTTGGGGCGCCGATTATAGACGGGTTGGCCGCGATCTTCACCTATTTAAGCGGAAAGCCGCTCTTTTCCCGCCCATCAGATTGCCTTATGCTACGCCAGTTTTATAGCCAGGTGGTGAGTGTGAGCAAGCGTTCGAAAGCCGATTTTACCCCGCGCCGCGGGGGTTTTACCTTTAAACAATTCTTTGTCGCCCACGATCGTTGCGCCATGAAAGTGGGCACCGACGGGGTGTTGCTCGGTGCCTGGGTGCCGCTGGGGCAGGCCCGCCGGGTGCTGGATATCGGCAGCGGCAGCGGGCTGATCGCGCTGATGCTGGCGCAGCGCAGCGGCGACGAGGTGACCATCGACGCGGTGGAGCTGGATGAAGCCGCCGCCGGCCAGGCGCGCGAAAACGCGGCAGAATCGCCGTGGCCGCAGCGCATCCGCGTGCATGCGCAGGATATTCACCATTATGCGCAGCAGCATGCCGCTGAGTATGATCTGATCGTCAGCAACCCGCCGTATTTCGAGCCGGCGGTGGCCTGCCGCGACCAGGCGCGCCACAACGCGCGTTACACCGAAACCCTGACGCACGAAGCGCTGTTGGCCTGCGCGGCGCAGCTGCTGGTGGAGCAAGGAACGTTCTGCGTGGTGCTGCCGCACGACATCGGCGCCGAATTTGAACGATTGGCGCAGCAAAGCGGCTGGCACACGGCGGCGAAAGTGAACGTCAGCGATCGGGCCGACACGCCGCTGCACCGGGTGCTGCTGGCGCTGACGCGTAAGGAAACGCCGCTGCGGGAGCAGGCGCTGGCGATCAAACAGGCCGACGGCAGCTATACCGACGATTTCCGCCGGTTGATCACCGACTTCTACCTGTTCTACTAAAAAGAAAAGGGCGCCGATAAGGCGCCCTGTCGCAGAGTTTAAGGCTGCAAAATGGTCGGCAGCGCTTCCGGCAGCAAATCCGGGTAGTCCAGCGTGTAGTGCAGGCCGCGGCTCTCTTTGCGCGCCATGGCGCTGCGCACGATAAGCTCGGCCACCTGCACCAGATTGCGCAGCTCCAGCAGGTTATTGGAGATGCGGAAGTGGGCGTAGTACTCGTCGATTTCCGCCTGCAGCGTGTTGATGCGGCGCAGGGCGCGCTCCAGCCGCTTGGTGGTGCGCACGATGCCGACGTAATCCCACATGAACAGCCGCAGCTCGTGCCAGTTGTGCTGAATCACCACCCGTTCGTCCGCATCGTCCACCCGGCTTTCATCCCAGTGCGGCACCTGTTTGGCCTGCTGGATGAACGGCAGGCGCTGCAGAATGTCTTCCGCCGCCGACCAACCGTAAACCAGGCACTCCAGCAGCGAATTCGACGCCATGCGGTTGGCGCCGTGCAGGCCGGTGTAGCTGACCTCGCCGATGGCGTACAGCCCGTCGAGATCGGTGCGGCCATGCTGATCGACCATCACGCCGCCGCAGGTGTAGTGCGCCGCCGGGACGATCGGGATCGGTTGCCGGGTCAGATCGAAGCCCAGCGTCAGCAGCTTTTCGTGGATCATCGGGAAGTGCTGGGTGATGAACTCCGCCGGTTTGTGGCTGATGTCCAGGTACATGCAGTCGGCGCCCAGGCGCTTCATTTCATGGTCGATGGCGCGGGCGACGATATCGCGCGGGGCCAGTTCGCCGCGCGGGTCGAAATCCGGCATAAAGCGGCTGCCGTCCGGGCGCTTCAGGTAAGCCCCTTCGCCACGCAGCGCTTCGGTCAGCAGGAAGTTGCGCGCCTGCGGATGGAACAGGCAGGTCGGGTGGAACTGGTTGAACTCCAGGTTGGCGACCCGGCAGCCGGCGCGCCAGGCCATGGCGATGCCGTCGCCGGAGGAGATGTCCGGGTTGGTGGTGTATTGGTACACCTTGGCCGCGCCGCCGGTCGCCAGCACCACCGTTTTGGCGCGGTAGGTTTCCACCCGCTCCAGCTCGCGGTTCCAGACGTAAGCGCCTACCACGCGGCGGGTACCCGGCAGGCCGATCTTGTTCGACGTGATAAGGTCGACCGCGTTGCGGCGTTCCATCACGCAAATATTGGGGTGAGCGCTTGCTTTCCCTACCAGCGTGGTCTCTACTTCCTTACCGGTAGCGTCCGCGGCGTGCAGGATGCGGCGATGGCTATGGCCGCCTTCGCGCGTGAGGTGATAATGCTCCTCGCCCTGCGCGTTGACCTCGGTGTCGAACAGCACGCCCTGATCGATCAGCCACTGCACGCAGTGGCGCGCGTTGCCGGCGATGAACTCGACGGCCTCTTTGTCGCACAGGCCGGCGCCGGCAATCAAAGTGTCATCAACGTGTGAGGCAATGCTGTCCGTCTCATCGAACACCGCGGCGATCCCGCCCTGGGCGTAAAAGGTGGCCCCCTCGCTGAGTGGCCCCTTGCTGAGAACGGTAACCTTGCAATGCTGCGCCAGGCGCAGCGCCAGTGACAGGCCCGCAGCGCCGCTGCCGACGATCAGTACATCGCTAACATGTTCAGATGATGGTTGCATAACGTATGATGTGTGCAGAAGAAGAGTGAATTTCATGTTAGCCTAACTGTCCGGGCAAAAGCCACGGATAGGGTGACATCAACAGAAAAAACAATGGCGATATGGAACTTCGTGTTCTATATGAACTCCAAGCGAGTGCTTGCTCAGGAAAATAATGTATGGCTGGCAGTACAATTTTACGCGTGGAGACGGATTTGGGGAGAGTTTACCTCGGATGAGCGAGCAGTTAACGGATCAAGTTCTGGTTGAGCGGGTCCAAAAGGGCGACCAGAAATCGTTTAACCTACTGGTAGTGCGCTATCAGCATAAGGTGGCGAGTCTCGTTTCCCGCTATGTGCCGCAGGGCGATGTGCCCGATGTGGTGCAGGAGTCGTTTATCAAGGCCTATCGCGCACTGGAATCGTTCCGTGGCGACAGCGCTTTTTATACCTGGTTGTATCGAATCGCCGTGAACACGGCAAAGAATTATCTGGTTGCTCAGGGGCGCCGTCCGCCATCCAGTGATGTGGACGCCAACGATGCGGAAAATTACGAAAGTGCGGGCGCACTGAAAGAAATTTCGAACCCTGAGAACTTAATGTTGTCAGAAGAGCTGAGACAGATAGTTTTCCGTACCATTGAGTCGCTCCCAGAGGATCTTCGCATGGCGATTACCCTGCGGGAGTTGGATGGTCTAAGCTACGAAGAGATAGCTGCCATCATGGATTGCCCGGTCGGAACCGTACGTTCGCGTATTTTTCGCGCCCGGGAAGCTATCGATAATAAAGTTCAACCGCTGATCCAGCGTTAGCAATGGCGGGCACAGGAAGGGTACTTAGGCATGCAGAAAGAAAAGCTTTCCGCTCTGATGGATGGTGAATCGTTCGACAGCGAGCTGTTGAGTTCTCTGTCGCAAGATCGAACGCTTCAACAAAGCTGGCAGAGCTATCACCTGATACGTGACACGCTGCGGGGTGATATCGGACAAGTGATGCATTTCGATATCGCCGATCGCGTCGCCGCTGCACTTGAGAAAGAACCTGCCCGGCTGGTGCCTTCCGCCGTTCAGGAATCTCAACCGCAGCCGCACACCTGGCAGAAAATGCCGTTCTGGCACAAAGTGCGTCCTTGGGCGAGCCAGATTACGCAAATCGGCATGGCGGCCTGCGTGTCGCTGGCGGTGATCGTCGGCGTGCAGCACTACAACCAGCCCGCTGCGTCATCGAACGCGTCCGAATCGCCGGCCTTCACTACACTGCCGATCATGGGCCAAGCCTCACCGGTCAGCCTGGGCGTCCCGGCCGACAGTTTCTCCACCGGCAGCGGCCAACAGCAGCAGGTGCAGGAACAGCGTAAGCGTATCAACGCTATGCTGCAGGACTATGAACTGCAACGTCGCCTGCATTCGGATCAGCTGCAGCTTGAGCAAAGCAACCCGCAACAGGCTGCCATTCAGGTTCCCGGAACTCAGTCTTTAGGAATGCAACAGCAGTAATGAAGCAAATCTGGTTCTCCGTTTGTTTATTGACGGGCAGCCTGCTCTATTCCAGCATCGCCCCGGCGCAGCCGACTGCGTCCGGGGCGTTATTGCAACAGATGAGCAGTGCCAGCCGTTCTCTCAATTACGAGCTCGCCTACATCAGCATCAGCAAGCAGGGAATCGAGTCGTTGCGCTATCGCCATGCGGTGATCGGCAACGTGCCGCTCGGCCAGTTGCTGCATATGGACGGCCCGCGCCGCGAAGTGCTGCAGCGCGGCGGCGGGATCAGTTACTTCGAACCCGGCCTTGAGCCGTTCACGCTCACCGGCGATCACATCGTCGATGCGCTGCCGGCCATTGTCTATGCCGATTTCGATCGCCTGGCCAAGTACTACGACTTCATTTCCGTGGGTAGCACCCGCATCGCCGATCGGCCGTGTGAAGTGCTGCGCGTGGTGGCGCGCGACGGCTCCCGCTACAGCTACATCGTCTGGATGGACGAGGACACCAAGCTGCCGCTACGGGTGGATTTGCTCGATCGCGATGGCGAAACGCTGGAGCAATATCGGGTGATCTCCTTCGCGGTCGGCGCCGATGTGCAGGGCGCGATGCAGGGGCTGCTCAAAGCCAATTTGCCGCCGCTGTTGTCGCTGCCGGCGGTGGAAAAGGTCCAGCTGAGCTGGAGCACCGGTTGGTTGCCGGCCGGGGTGGACGAGGTGGCGCGCAATCGCCGTAAATTGCCGAACGTCGCCGTGCCGGTTGAATCCCGGCTCTACAGCGACGGCCTGTTCAGCTTCTCGGTCAACGTCAGCCCGGCGGGCAGCGGAGCCGGGCAGCAGTACTACCGTCAGGGGCGCCGCACCATTCAGACCGAAGTGCGCGCGGGCAACGAAATCACTATTGTGGGCGAATTGCCGCCGGCGACGGCCAAGCGCATCGCCGACAGCATTTCTTTCAAGGTATCGCCGTAATGATGAAAGAGTGGGCCACGGTGGTTTCGTGGCAACAGGGCGTAGCGCTGCTGCGCTGTGAACCCAAGGCCGGCTGTGGCAGCTGCACTGCGCGTTCCGGCTGCGGCGCGCGCGCGTTGAACGAGCTGGTGCCGGAAACCGAGCATCAGCTGCAGGTGCGTATCGATCAGCCGCTCGAGCCGGGGCAGCGCGTTGAGGTCGGCATTGCGGAAGGCAGCCTGCTGCGCTCCGCCATGCTGGTTTACCTGACGCCGCTGCTGGGCATGATGCTGGGCGGCACGCTGCTGCAATATGGCTTCGGCAGCGACGCCTCGGCGGCAGTGGGTGCCGTGTTGGGTGGCGGGGCGGCCTTTATGCTGGCGCGCCGGTTGGCCCGGCGCCTGGGCGAGCAGGCCGATTATCAGCCGGTGGTGCTGCAGATTGGCTTGCCGCCTACCGCGATGCGCATGCAGGCGGAAAATTCTCCGCTGATTTAAACCGACGGCCGCGTCATCGCCGGGGTGTGATAGGCGGGGATGCGGTTGTGGATCATATGTTCCAGCAGCGCGATGAACAGATCGGCGCTGAGCAACGAATCATAGTTAATAGCGAACAGCACATTTCCCTGGCCGTCGAGTAAACGGATGCCGCGCCGCGGATGGTTTTCCAGCGCGCGGATCTGTTCGATCGGCACATTGCCCCGTTCAGTCGTCAGCAGGGTGGCGCTCAGCCGCAGCGTATTCGCCGGTGTGCCTTGCCGCTTGCCGAGCAGCAGTTGCCACAACCAGCGCGCGTCGCCCTCAACGGTGTGAAACGACACCGTCTCCCCCTGATAAAGCGTATTCAACGCCAGCGGCCCGCGCTGCTGCAACTGCTGATCGACGATCACGTCCGCCAGCCGCCACGAATGGGCGACATTGCTGAAGACCGTACACCAGGGCTGATCCGCGCCAGTGCGAAACGCCGTGACGTCGAGCCACCCGCCGAAAGCCTTACCGCCGCGAAAGCGATAGATGTCGCCGATTTTCTCAAACGGGATGAAACGCTCTTTGTGATGATGGCCGTCAAAGACCCGCACGCCGTGTTCATACAGGCGATAGGTCAGCGCCGGACGCAGATAATGCCGCAGCGCCAGCAGCGTACAGCCGAGTAAAATCGTGCCCGCGCCGGCCTGCAGCAGCGTGATGGCTTCGCTCTCATCAATGCTGCTCAGCAGCGGCAGCACCAACAGTGCCGCTCCCACGCTAAACAGCAACGCCGCCGCCGCCAGAATGCCCCAGTTGACCTTCGAAAAATCGTGCCGGCTCAGCATTTGCCCTTTATCGATCATGATGCACCTTCCAATCAACGTACGCAGATATGCTGGTGAACCCCGGTGGGCTGCCGATGTAGTGCCCGGAATAATGTTTTGTCGCGGAGTTCACGCCCTTTCTATCCGAGGGAAGGCAGTGGCGTATATGGGGTTTTTCCTAAACGCAGAGGGGTGAAATTGAATTCTAAGAGGTTGATCCAAATATTCTTTTTTTATAATTTCGGAGAGGGTTTATTGCGTTGCGGCCGGTTATGTATTAACACCGGGGTTTGGTTGCTGCGGAGGCGGTGCCAGCCTTGGGTTCGGGTGGCATCGCTCGTGTTAACATCTGTTTTCACAACCTGGAGCGCCCTGTAACATTAAGCCGCGCATAATAGAGTGCCTTCACTGCACCGATCGCTAGGTTTTCAGTGGTGTGGCATGTAGAATGCAGCGATTCAGGTGCAAGACGGCCTAACCCATTCACTGTCGCTTTAGGTCCATGCGGGTTTCTATAGGCGAGTAATTCAGAAATACCAAGGCAGAAAAACTTTTATAATGAAGCATATACGAAATTTCTCCATTATTGCCCATATTGACCACGGTAAGTCGACGCTGTCTGACCGCATTATCCAAATCTGCGGCGGCTTGTCCGACCGTGAAATGGCTGCGCAGGTGCTCGATTCCATGGATCTGGAGCGCGAGCGCGGCATCACCATCAAAGCGCAGAGCGTTACGCTGGATTATAAAGCGCTGGATGGGCAGACCTATCAGCTCAACTTTATCGACACCCCTGGCCACGTCGACTTCTCCTATGAAGTTTCCCGCTCGCTGGCGGCCTGCGAAGGCGCGCTGCTGGTGGTTGACGCCGGTCAGGGCGTAGAAGCCCAGACGCTGGCCAACTGCTACACCGCGATCGAAATGGATCTGGAAGTGGTGCCGGTGCTGAACAAAATCGACCTGCCGGCCGCCGATCCGGATCGCGCCGCGCAGGAAATTGAAGACATCGTCGGCATCGACGCCACCGATGCGGTGCGCTGCTCGGCCAAAACCGGCGTCGGCGTGCCCGACGTGCTGGAGCGTCTGGTGCGCGACATTCCTGCGCCGCAGGGCGATCCGGATGCGCCGCTGCAGGCGTTGATCATCGACTCCTGGTTCGATAACTACCTGGGCGTCGTGTCTCTGGTGCGCGTCAAGAACGGTACGCTGCGCAAGGGCGACAAGATCAAGGTCATGAGCACCGGCCAGGTGTACAACGCCGATCGCCTGGGCATCTTCACGCCGAAGCAGGTCGATCGCGACGTGCTGAACTGTGGCGAAGTGGGTTGGCTGGTCTGTGCGATCAAAGACATCCTCGGCGCGCCGGTGGGTGATACCCTGACGCAGGCGCGTCAGCCGGCGGATAAAGCGCTGCCGGGCTTCAAGAAAGTGAAGCCGCAGGTGTACGCCGGTCTGTTCCCAATCAGCTCCGACGACTATGAATCCTTCCGCGATGCGCTGGGCAAGCTCAGCCTCAACGACGCCTCCCTGTTCTACGAGCCAGAAAGCTCCACCGCGTTGGGCTTCGGCTTCCGCTGTGGCTTCCTCGGTCTGTTGCACATGGAGATCATTCAGGAACGTCTGGAGCGTGAATACGATCTGGATCTGATCACCACCGCGCCGACGGTAGTCTACGAAGTGGAAACCACCGGCAAGGAAGTGATCTACGTCGACAGCCCGTCCAAGCTGCCGCCGTTGAACAACATCCAGGAACTGCGCGAGCCGATCGCCGAATGTCACATGCTGATGCCGCAGGAATACCTGGGCAACGTCATCACCCTGTGCGTAGAAAAGCGCGGCGTGCAGACCAATATGGTCTACCACGGCAACCAGGTGGCGCTGACCTATGAAATCCCGATGGCGGAAGTGGTGCTCGACTTCTTCGACCGCCTGAAGTCCACGTCGCGCGGTTATGCGTCGCTGGATTACAACTTCAAGCGCTTCCAGGCTTCCGACATGGTGCGCGTGGACGTGCTGATCAACAACGAGCGCGTGGATGCGCTGGCGCTGATCACCCACCGCGACAACTCGCAGTATCGCGGCCGTGAACTGGTGGAGAAGATGAAAGATCTGATCCCGCGTCAGCAGTTCGATATCGCGATTCAGGCGGCGATCGGCACGCACATCATCGCGCGCTCCACCGTGAAGCAATTGCGTAAAAACGTGTTGGCGAAGTGCTACGGCGGCGACGTCAGCCGTAAGAAAAAGCTGCTGCAGAAACAGAAAGACGGTAAGAAGCGCATGAAGCAGGTCGGCAACGTCGAGCTGCCGCAGGAAGCGTTCCTGGCCATTCTGCACGTGGGCAAAGACGGCAAGTAACCGCGACGAGTTCGCGAAACGAGGGAGTTTGCATGGCGAATATGTTTGCCCTGATCCTGGCGTTGGCCACCCTGGTCACCGGGATCATCTGGTGCTTCGAGCGCTTTAAATGGGCGCCGGCCCGCCGCGCGAAGATCGCGGCGGTCAACGAACAGACTGCGGGCGCCGTAGACGATAAAACGCTGGCGAAAGTGGCGAAGCAGCCAGGTTGGGTAGAGACCGGCGCTTCGGTCTTCCCGGTGCTGCTGCTGGTGTTTGTGGTGCGTTCGTTTATTTACGAACCGTTCCAGATCCCGTCCGGTTCAATGATGCCGACGCTGTTGATTGGCGATTTCATTCTGGTGGAGAAATATGCTTACGGCATTAAAGATCCGATTACCCAGACCACGCTAATTGAAACCGGTCATCCGAAGCGCGGCGATATCGCGGTATTTAAATATCCGTTGGATCCAAAACTGGATTATATCAAGCGCGTGATCGGCCTGCCGGGCGATCGTATTACTTACGATCCGATAAATAAGCGCGTCACGGTGCAGCCGTCATGCAACAGCGGGCAGTCCTGCGACACCGCGCTGGCGGTGACCTACGCCGACGCGCAGCCGAGCGACTTCGTGCAGTTGTTCAGCCGCAGCGGCATGGGCGAGGCCAGCAACGGTTTCTACCAGATCCCGCTGAACGACGACGTGCCGCCGGGCGGCATTCGCCTGCGTGAGCGTCAGGAGAGCCTGGGCAACGTGACGCACCGTATCCTGACTGTGCCGGATGCACAGGATCGGGTGGGCGCTTACTATCAACAGCCGGGTAAACCGCTGGCGGAGTGGGTGGTGCCTGCCGGGCATTACTTCATGATGGGCGACAACCGCGACAACAGCGCGGACAGCCGTTACTGGGGTTTTGTGCCGGAGAAGAATCTGGTGGGCAAAGCCACGGCCATCTGGATGAGCTTTGAAAAGCAGGAAGGTGAGTGGCCGACCGGCGTGCGTTTCAGTCGGATTGGCGGCATTCATTAATCGCTGACTTATTTTCCGTAAATTTCACGCCGCAGCCTACTGCGGCGTGAAAGATTAAGGGGATATAAACACAGCATTATGTTTCCACTCGTTGTAGAATACTTTCTCGAGCGATAAAAAGTTGGTTCTCTGCTGGGAGCCACTGCAAACGAAACAGCTTTGGATCGGCTTTCAGCGAAGCAGGCCTGTTCCGTATGCTGCAAGTTTTTGACGCATTCTTGATCTATTGGTAACTCATGAATCCCATCGTAATAAACAGGCTGCAGCGGAAGCTGGGCTACACTTTTCAACAGCAGGAGCTTTTACTGCAGGCTTTGACTCACCGCAGCGCCAGCAGTAAACACAATGAACGTCTTGAGTTTCTGGGTGACTCGATTCTGAGCTTTGTCATCGCCAATGCGCTCTATCACCGCTTTCCTCGCGTAGACGAGGGCGATATGAGCCGCATGCGCGCCACGCTGGTGCGCGGCAACACGCTGGCGGAGATGGCGCGCGAGTTTGACCTGGGTGAATGTCTGCGGCTTGGGCCGGGCGAATTGAAAAGTGGTGGGTTCCGCCGCGAGTCAATCCTGGCGGATACGGTGGAGGCATTGATCGGCGGCGTGTTCCTGGACAGCGACATTCAGACCGTTGAACGACTGATTTTGGACTGGTATCGCAGCCGATTGGACGAAATCAGCCCCGGTGATAAGCAGAAAGACCCGAAAACCCGTTTGCAGGAGTTTTTGCAGGGGCGTCATCTGCCGTTGCCTTCTTATTTGGTGGTGCAGGTTCGCGGTGAAGCGCACGACCAAGAGTTTACCATCCACTGCCAGGTGAGTGGTTTGAGCGAGCCCGTAGTGGGCACCGGCTCGAGCCGCCGTAAAGCCGAGCAGGCGGCAGCGGAACAAGCGCTGAAAAAGCTGGAGCTTGAATGAGCGAAGTAAAACAACACTGCGGTTTCATCGCCATCGTCGGCCGCCCGAACGTGGGCAAATCGACGTTGCTGAACCAACTGCTGGGGCAGAAGGTTTCCATTACGTCGCGTAAGCCGCAGACGACCCGTCACCGCATCATGGGCATCGACACCGATGGCGCCTATCAGGCGATCTACGTCGATACCCCTGGGCTGCACATCGAAGAAAAACGCGCCATCAACCGTTTGATGAACCGCGCGGCCAGCAGCTCGATCGGCGACGTCGAACTGGTGATCTTCGTGGTCGAAGGCACCAACTGGACCGCCGACGACGAAATGGTGGTCAACAAGCTGCGCAGCCTGCGCTGCCCGGTATTGCTGGCGATCAACAAGGTTGATAACGTCACCGACAAATCCAAGCTGTTGCCGCACATCGCGTTCCTCAGCCAGCAGATGAATTTCCTCGACGTGGTGCCTATCTCCGCCGAGAAAGGGATGAACGTCGACACCATCGCCGGCATCGTGCGCAAACTGCTGCCGGAAGCGGAACACCACTTCCCGGAAGATTACATCACCGATCGCTCCCAGCGCTTTATGGCGTCTGAGATCATTCGCGAGAAGCTGATGCGTTTCCTGGGTGAAGAGCTGCCGTATTCGGTGACGGTGGAAATCGAACAATTCGTGGCCAACGATCGCGGTGGTTACGATGTGCACGGCCTGATCCTGGTCGAGCGCGAAGGCCAGAAGAAAATGGTCATCGGCAACAAGGGCGCCAAGATCAAAACCATCGGCATCGAAGCGCGCCAGGACATGGAACAGATGTTCGACGCCAAAGTGCATCTGGAGCTGTGGGTGAAAGTGAAATCCGGTTGGGCGGACGACGAACGTGCGCTGCGCAGCCTGGGCTACGTTGACGATCTGAAGTAACGATCCGTGGACGGCTGGGAGCGCGCTTTCGTCCTGCATGGGCGGCCGTACAGTGAAACCAGTCTGATGCTGGATCTGTTTACCGAAGGTCATGGGCGGGTGCGCTTGCTGGCGAAAGGCGCGCGCAGCCGCCGCTCCAATCTGAAGGGCTGTCTGCAGCCCTTTACCCCTCTGTTAGTGCGCTGGGGCGGCCGCGGCGAAGTGAAAACGCTGCGCAACGCCGAAGCGGTCTCTCTCGGTTTACCCCTCAGCGGCATGATGCTCTACAGCGGCCTGTATGTGAACGAACTGCTGGCGCGGGTGCTGGAGCAGGAAGCCAACTACTCGGTGCTGTTCTTCGACTATCTGCAATGCCTGCAGGCGCTGGCGGCGGAAGACAGTTCGCCGGAGCAGGCGCTGCGCCAGTTCGAGCTGGCCTTGTTGCATCACCTCGGCTACGGCCTCGATTTTCTGCACTGCGCCGGCAGCGGCCTGCCGGTGGATGACGCCATGACCTACCGTTACCGCGAAGAGAAAGGCTTTATCGCCAGCCTGGTGGTGGATCATTACAGCTTCACCGGCCGCGAACTGCGTGCGCTGGCGGAGCGTCAGTTTCCCGATGCCGACACGCTGCGCGCCGCCAAGCGTTTCACCCGCATGGCGCTGAAACCCTACCTCGGCGGCAAGCCGTTGAAGAGCCGCGAACTGTTCCGCCAGTTCGTGCGCAAACAGCCGAATACGCCGGTTGACGACGCCTGACCTTTTCCCCTTTTGCCGTCCTGCGCCCGCGTGTACACTGCTGGCACTGAAAATCGTATTTAGAGGTTGTCATGGCTGATTTGCTGCTGGGCGTCAATATCGATCACATCGCCACGTTACGTAACGCGCGCGGAACCCAATACCCGGATCCGGTTCAGGCGGCATTCATTGCCGAACAGGCGGGGGCCGACGGCATTACCGTGCATCTGCGCGAAGACCGCCGTCACATCACTGACCGCGACGTGCGCCTGCTGCGCCAGACCATCCAGACGCGCATGAATCTGGAGATGGCGGTGACCGACGAGATGCTGGACATCGCCGTTGAGCTGAAGCCGCATTTCTGCTGCCTGGTGCCGGAAAAACGCGAAGAAGTGACCACCGAAGGCGGCCTGGACGTCGCTGGCCAGCTGGACAAAATGAGCGTGGCGGTCGAGCGCCTGGCGCAGGCGGGCATTCTGGTTTCGCTGTTCATCGATCCCGATCATCGCCAGATTGACGCGGCGGTGGCGGTGGGCGCTCCTTATATCGAAATCCACACCGGCGCCTACGCCGAAGCGCAGGGCGAGCTGGCGGTACAGGCCGAGCTGCACCGCATCGCGGTGGCTGCCGCCTACGCGGCCGAGAAGGGACTGAAGGTCAATGCCGGCCACGGTCTGACTTACCACAACGTGCAGCCGATCGCCGCGCTGCCGGAAATGCACGAGCTGAATATCGGCCATGCGATTATCGGCCAGGCGGTCATGTGCGGGCTGCCGGCCGCGGTTGCCGATATGAAAGTGCTGATGCGGGAAGCGCGCCGGTAATGGCGGTGCTCGGGCTGGGTACCGACATCGTTGAGATGGCGCGTATCGAAGCGGTAGTGGAGCGCAGCGGCGACCGTCTGGCGCGCCGGGTGCTGAGCGATGCCGAGTGGGCGCTGTATCAGCAGCACCAGCAGCCGATCCGCTTTTTGGCCAAGCGTTTCGCCGTGAAAGAGGCCGCTGCCAAGGCGTTCGGCACCGGCATCCGCAACGGCCTGGCGTTCAACCAGTTCGAAGTGTTCAACGATGCGTTGGGCAAGCCGAATATTCGTTTGCACGGCCGCGCCGCCGAGCTGGCGGGGGAGATGGGGGTCGCCGCGATCCACGTTTCGCTGGCCGACGAACGGCGCTATGCCTGCGCGACGGTGATCGTCGAAAGCTGAAAAGAGAAAGGGCGCCCTGTGGCGCCCTTGTCAGTTCTGCGGCGGGCTAAAGGCGATCGGCGTGGTGCAACACCACGAATTTGTCCCACAGCTGCTCGTTGGTCTCGCGATGCAGCGGATCGGTAATGATGGTGTTGTCGATCGGGCAGACCTGCTGGCAGGTCGGCGTATCGTAATGGCCAACGCACTCGGTGCAGCGATCGGTATCGATCTGGTAGATGTCATCACCCATCGAAATCGCCTGGTTCGGGCATTCCGGCTCGCACATGTCGCAGTTGATGCATTTCTTGGTAATCAGCAGTGCCATCTTCAGTTATTTTTCCATCGGTGTGCTCGGGCTGGCGCGCAATCTATCATAGAATCACCGCACAACGGGCGTTTTTTCGTCATCTTACCGCTTAGGGTAACTCAGGCGGGTCGTCAGCCAACTGATCGAAATCAACCATTCTCTGCCCGTCAAACACCCAGCGCTTGCCTGCATCCACCATATGCAGGGTGGGCATCACTTCCGGATAGGCGATTCGTATTCCCGCTTCTTGAACAAACAGCCCGATAAAATCGAAAGCGCTCAAGGGGGCATCAATAACCTGATGTTGCCGATCACGATCGGTCAGCACCAGTAACGGCACCTGGTAATTCTGCCGGGTATCGCCGCTGTGGCGCAAAGAACGCCCGCCGCCGATATCCTTATGGGAAAGGCCGTGATCGGAGAAATAGAACAGTTTAAACGGCGCACCGTTCTGTTTCAGACTTTGATAAACCTGTTCGATGAAACGGTCGGTCTTGCGATAGGTGGAGAGGTAGCAGGCCAGTTCCTGATTCGGCGACTCGATGCTTGGTGGTTCATCATTAAGCCGCTCGCAAAAGTCGGCGTGTGAGCCCATCAGATGCAGCACATACAGGTTGCCTTGCCCCTGGCGCCGCAATAATTGGTCAAATATCGGCAGCAGCGCATCATCATTGGTGTTGCGCGATTGGTAGTCGCCTTTCTTCAGGAAATAATGGCTATCGCTGAACATCGCGATTTTTGACACCGGCGTATCGAATTGTCCGAACATGCCCTGATTGGACAGCCAATGGGTGTTGAGGCCGGCGGCTTTTGCCAGGGTGATGATATTATCTCCGATGGCAATGTTGTGGCCGTTGCTTAAAGCCAGCGTGCGAGGGAGCGATTCGAAGGTATTTGGCGCGGTGGAAATATAATTGCTGTAAAACCGTCCTTTGGCATTATCCAGAAACGGCGTAGTGGATACCGGATAATCAAATAAGGACATATGATCCCTGCGCATACTTTCGCCGACGATAATGACATAGTTTTCGTCCGTTGCCGCGCCTGCGGTTACTGACCAGGTATTCGGCGCTGAAGCACCGGCACTTAATTCATCAACCTGCTGTTGGTATTGATGGTAAGCCGAGTAAATGGATAAAAAGAAGTCAGGCAGTTTAAGGTTCGCCACGCCGCCATTGAAGGCTCTGGCGATAATGATAATCGCCAGCAGGGCTAGCAAGGGAAGTATTGTTTGTTTTGAAATGGCTTGCCGCCAAATAAATAGGCCGAGAATGGCCAGCATAACCAGAATGGCGGCAGGCAGCAGATAACAACGGGCAGGCAGGGTCTGCAAGAACTCCGTCGCTTCTATCAGGTTGGTTTGCAACAGGGCTGACATCACGGTAGCGGAAGGGGTGCCGTAAATAGCCCCGACCGGCGCATACAGCGCACACAGCAGAATAAACGGAATAATCAGGCCGTATCGAGTAATCGAATGAATAGATAATAATAGTAAAATAAGTGCAATAAAAAGAATATCAATGCCTTTTCCACCGCTGTATCCCATGGCTTTGATTAATATCAATGCCGTAACGATATAAAACAAACTGGCACGAAGAAGAGGATGAGCGACGGAATGCCGTAACTTATCTAAAATTACTGAGTGTGTATTCATAATGATATCGCCAAATAATGCTGTCCATGCAAGCTCAACTATCGTTCGATAATTGATTAAATAACCGCCCGCACATTATTTTTCGAATGCAGAGAAGGGAAATAATTGAACTGGCGGCTTTTTATCGGCCGCCATTATACGCCTCAAACCAATTTTTTCATTAATTGTTCGCTGTGCCTGATACGGTCACGCGCATGATCAAGATCGTGCTGGATCAGCGCCATAAACAGCAGATCGGTCAGAGCGAACTGGGCGGTGCTGGAAGAGATGGCCGCGCTGCGGGTATGGGGCTCTTCGGCGATGGTATACAGGCAGTGATCGGCTCGCTGCTGCAGGCCATTGGGTGAGAAGCTCGTCAGCGCCAGCACCCTGGCGCCGGCCTGGCGCGCCTCTTCCGCCGCCAGATTGATTTCACGCCGTTCGCCGCTGAATGAGATCGCCACCAGCAGATCGCGTTTATCCAGCGCCTGCACCGCCGCTAGCTGGACGTGCATATCCGCTTCGGCTACCGCCATTACGCCGATTTTCAGCAGCTTGAAGGAAAAATCCTTGGCTACCAGCCCGGAAGCGCCGATGCCGATCAGCATCACCCGGCGTGCCTGGCGCAGCATGTCCAACGCCTGGTGCAGCCGCTCTTCGCTGTTGATGTCGAGCGTCGCGCGCAGCGCCGCCTGCTTTTCCGCCAGCAGCTTTTCACCGACGATTTTCAGCGTATCGCTGCTGAGGATGTGGTTGTGAACGGTCACCACCGGTTCGGCCTGCGGTTGGGCCAGCGTTTCGCTCAGCGCCAGCTTCAGCGCCGGAAAGCCTTTATAGCCCAGCTTTTGGGCGAACTTCACCACGCTCGATTGGCTGATGCCGGCCAGCTGGGCCAGCTTTTGCGAGCTGAGATGGCGCGCCTGCTCGGCGTTATTCAGCAGAAAGTCCGCCAGCTTGCGGTCGTTTTGCGCCAGTGTCGGATACATCTGGCGAATGCGCAGAAGGGTACTCATTGTTCTTTCCCTGGAAACCAGCGGCCATTTTGCCATGCAGAGGGCGAAAACGCGCGGTGAAAATTTTTGTGAGCTCACCGTTAAAATAGCAAATAGCGCTCGCTTTGTTGAATAAAATATTCAAATATTGATTTAATTTTGTGAATTAAAAATTCAAAGGTGAACAGATGAATTTAGGCGCACTGGTATCGGAAACCCGCAACCCGGCCACCATGGGGCTGGATGAGATGTCGACGCTGGACATGGTCCGCTGTTTTAACCAGGAGGATCGCAAGGTGCCGGAAGCGATCGAAAAGGTGCTGCCGGCGATCGCGCAGGCGGTTGACCTGGCGGCGGCGGCGCTAAAGGCTGGCGGACGGCTGATTTATTTGGGCGCCGGCACCAGCGGCCGGCTGGGCGTGCTGGATGCTTCCGAATGCCCGCCGACTTTCGGCGTGCCGCACGGTGTGGTGGTGGGGCTGATCGCCGGCGGACCGGGCGCGCTGCTCAAAGCGGTGGAAGGGGCGGAAGACGATGAAGCCCTGGGGGAAGCCGATCTCAGAGCGCTGAATCTGACCGCCGTCGATATGGTGGTGGGGCTGGCGGCCTCCGGGCGCACGCCTTATGTGATCGGCGCACTGCGCTATGCCCGCGGGCTGGGCTGCCCGACGGCGGCCATCTCCTGCAACCCGGACTCGCCTATCGCGCATGAAGCGCAGGTGGCGATCTCGCCGGTGGTGGGGCCGGAGGCCCTGACCGGCTCGACTCGCCTGAAATCCGGCACCGCGCAGAAACTGGTGCTCAACATGCTGTCGACCGGCGCGATGGTCAAGCTGGGTAAGGTCTATCAGAACCTGATGGTGGACGTGAAGGCCACCAACGTCAAACTGGTGGATCGCGCTTGCCGCATCGTGGTGGAAGCCACCGGCGCCGGACGCGCTCAGGCGGAGGCGGCGCTGACGCA
This sequence comes from Serratia sp. YC16, assembly GCF_009707615.1. Taxonomy (NCBI): domain Bacteria; kingdom Pseudomonadati; phylum Pseudomonadota; class Gammaproteobacteria; order Enterobacterales; family Yersiniaceae; genus Serratia; species Serratia sp. YC16. The sequence continues at coordinate 18,133 of NZ_WLYN01000007.1, forward strand.
GACCGGTTTTGAGGTCAAACCGGCGATCCTGATGATTCTGGCCGGTGTCAGCGCTGAAGAGGCGCAGCAGCGGCTGCAGCAGCACGACGGTTATCTGCGCGCGGCGTTGGCGCGTTAATTCACGGTGGGGGCGGCGATGGACAAGACAACGGCATTGGCGACACAGATCCTGGCGGGCGTGGGGGGCGAGGGTAATATCCTCAAACTGGAAAACTGCATGACGCGGGTGCGCGTCGAGGTCAGCGATGAGCAGCGCCTGGATCTGGCCACCCTCAGGCAGCTGCCGGGCGTGAAGGGCTATATCAAGCAGGGTGAACAGCATCAGTTTATCGTCGGCCCGGGCGCCGCCGCCAAGGTGGTGGACGCCATGCGCGGGCTGTTGAGCGGTGATGCGCAGCCCGTTGCCGCCGTCGGCGATGCCGCTCGTACAAAAGCGCAGGCCAAGCAAAAGTACGCGGCGCCGATGAGCGGTGCGCTGAAAAAGCTGGCCGATGTTTTTATTCCGCTGATCCCGGCGTTTATCGCCTCGGGGCTGATCACCGGCATCATCAACCTGCTGAAACGGCCCGACATCGCCGGCCAGCTGGCGGTGGACTATCCGAACGTGCTGGGGCTGCTGGCTATCTTCGGCAGCGCGGTGTTCGCCATCATGAACATTCTGGTCGGGGTTAACGCTGCGCGGGTGTTTGGCGGCTCGCAGGCGATGGGCGGCGTGATGGCCGGCATTCTTTCCAGTCCGGCGCTGGCGCAGATCACCTTGTTTGGCGAGGCGCTGCAGCCGGGGCGCGGCGGGGTGATCGCCGTATTGTTGGTGGTGGCGTTGATGTGCTGGGTAGAGAAGCGCCTGCGCACGCTGTTGCCGGAGTCGGTCGAACTGATCCTTAACCCATTGCTGACCACGCTGGTCACCGCCTCGTTGGCGATCCTGATTCTGCAGCCGATCGGCGGCATTATCTCCGACGCCATCGCCCACGGTGCCAATCTGGCGATCGACAAGGGCGGGCTGCTGGTGGGAGCGCTGCTCTCGGGGTTGTTCCTGCCGCTGGTGCTCTCCGGCCTGCATCAGGGGCTGGTGCCGATCCACGTCGAACTGGTGCAGGCGCACGGTTCCAACCCGCTGCTGCCGATTCTGGCGATGGCCGGCGTTGGCCAGGTGGGGGCGGCGCTGGCGGTACTGTTGAAAACCCGCAACGCGCGGCTGAAGAAGGTGATCAAAGGGGCGTTGCCGGTCGGCATTCTCGGCATCGGCGAGCCGCTGATCTTTGGGGTGACGCTGCCGCTGGGCCGGCCGTTTATCGGCGCCTGCCTCGGCGGCGCGGTCGGCGGCGCGCTGATCAGCTACTGGAAGGTGGCGACGGTCATCACCTTCGGCATTTCGGGGCTGCCTTTGGCGTTGACCATCGTCTCAGGTAAGGTGATGTTGTATCTGGCGGGGATGCTGATTACGATTATCGCTGGTTTTCTCTTCACCTGGATGATGGGGTTCGACGATCCCGAGGAGTAGCGTTTGAGCGACAAGCAGCAACAACCGGCCGCAGAAGGGCGCCGCGTGGTGTTTTTCGATCTGGACGGCACCCTGCATCAGGAGGATATGTTCGGCAGTTTCTTGCGCTTCCTGCTACGCCGCCTACCGCTGAACCTGCTGCTGGTGGTGCCGCTGCTGCTGCCGATCGGTCTGGCGCTGTTGCTGCTGGGGCGCGCTGCGCCCTGGCCGATGAGCCTGCTGCTGTGGGCGATCACTTTCGGGCGTTCCGAAGCGACGCTGAAGGCGCTGGAGCGGCAGTTTATCGAGGCCTTTCGCCAGAAGGTCACCGCGTTTCCGGTGGTGCAAATGCGGCTGCGGCAGTATCTGGAGGAGCACGATGCCGAAGTGTGGCTGATTACCGGCTCGCCGGAACGGCTGGTGGAGCAGGTGTATCGCGATTCGGCGTTTCTGCCGCGGGTGCGGTTGATCGGCAGCCGCATCACGCGCCGCTGCGGCGGTTGGGTCTTGACCCTGCGTTGCCTGGGGGAGCAGAAAGTGGTGCAGCTGGAGCAGCGGCTCGGTGCGCCGCTGAAGCTGTACAGTGGTTACAGCGACAGCAAGCAGGATAATCCGCTGCTGTTCTTTTGCGAGCACCGCTGGCGGGTAAGCAAACAGGGTGAGCTGCAGCAGCTGGAATAAACCAAGGGCGGAGGATTCCGCCCTTTGTTGTTGTTATCGGTACTGCGATCAGTCATCGCTCACGTCGTGTGGCTTGCGCCCCAGCTGCCAAATCTTCTCCGCATAATGTCCCAACGCCCACAGGCTCAGCCCGAGCAGCGCGAAGAAAATCGTCTTCGGCATGCTGTCCCAGAAAAATTCGAACAGGCGGGTATACAGGTTAATGCCGAGGAAGGTCAGCCCGAAACCGCGCAGCATGGCGTCGTCATGTTTCAACCCCAGCCAGATGGCGGCGAGGGAGGCCAGCCCGAACAGCAGGCTCCAGTGGAACAGCTCGATCTGGCGTGCGCTGTACCAGCTGTCGAGATCGCCGTAGTTGCCGAAGATAGACAGCAGCCACAGGGCGATGAACAGGTACAGCAGCCCCATCGCCAGCGACACTCGCTGCAGACCGCGCTGCGCCAACAGCGGCCGCAGCAGCAGCGCGGCGGCGATCAGTACCGCGCCAAAGGCGATAAAGCGAATCGGGTAGCTCATGCCGAGCCAGTAGGCGCCCCAGCCGGACAGGTAGCCGGTCTCGGCGCCGAAGGCGTTGCCGAGCGACAGCAGGGCGAACCACCACACCAGTCCGGAGCGGCTGAACCAGCCGATCGCGCCGTACAGCAGCGCGGCGAACAGCAGCAGCACGGAAACCCGCCCGCTGCCGTTATCCAGCCAGACCCCCAGTTGCCATAAGGCGCAGGCGGTGAGCAACACCGCGACAAACAGCGCCGCCTCGTTGCCGTAGCGTTTCTCCGGATGCCGCCGGCGGCGACGCAGCGCCCAGACGTAGGCCAGCGCCGCCAGTACGCCGGCGATCGCCATGCGTACCGGCGCGTCGAAGCGGAACAGCTCGCTGAGCCATGCCAGCAGTTCGCTGTCGGCGAACAGGCTGGTGACGGCGATCAGCAGCGAGGCCAGCGCGGCCAGAAACGCATAGCGCGCCAGCCGGCGCCAGTCGAAAGGTTGCACATCCATATGCTGCAGCAGTTGCTGTTGTTGCTCGGGCGTTAAGGCGCCTTCGCCGACCCAGCCGTCCAGCGCCTTGCGCACCACGACGGCGTTCTTTTTACTGAGTTTCATGTTTCTTGTCCCTGAATCACCTGCTGATTCGGCCAGTATAGCCATTGTCGCGCGGTTACGACAAAGTGGGGCTAGTGTGTATAATGCCCGCCGCAAAAGCGCACGAGGAATTATGCGATGACTGAATATAACGATGAATACTGGATGCGTCAGGCATTGCGGTTGGCCCTGCGCGCGCAGGAAGAGGGCGAGGTGCCGGTGGGTGCGCTGCTGGTGCTGGACAATCAGGTCATCGGCGAGGGCTGGAACCGGCCGATCGGCCGCCACGACCCTACCGCACACGCCGAGATCATGGCGCTGCGCCAGGGCGGCGCGGTGCTGCAAAATTATCGCCTGCTGAACGCCACGCTGTACGTTACGCTGGAGCCCTGTGTGATGTGCGCCGGCGCGATGGTGCACAGCCGCATCCGTCGGCTGGTGTATGGCGCCGCCGACGAGAAAACCGGCGCTGCCGGTTCGCTGGTGGACATTCTGCGCCATCCGGGCATGAACCATCAGGTGGAGATCGTCTCGGGCGTGCTGGCGGACGAATGCGCCGCCACCCTGAGCAATTTCTTCCGCCTGCGCCGCGAACAGAAAAAAGCGCTCAGGCTGGCGCAACGGGCGGCGGATAAACCGGAATAATCAGTAGTTGAGCGCCAGTTCCGGCATCACCGTCGGATAGCCTTTCCCCAACGCCTCCTGCTCGGCGGCCGCCTGCGCCGCCTTTCTCTCTTTTTCCTGCAGATAGCCCACCAGGCTGACCTGGTAGCGGCGGATGTTTTCTACATAGTTGTAGGCTTCACGCCCGCGCGCATAGCCATAGGTCAGCTGCGGATAGTAGCGCTTTTGGCTGAGCATCGGCAGGCGCTGCTTGACGTCGACCCAGCTGTCCGGGTTGCCTTTTTGCGTCTTGGTCAGCTTGCGCGCGTCCAGCATATGGCCCCAACCCATGTTGTAGGCCGCCAGCGAGAACCAGATGCGTTCGTCTTCCGGCACGCTGTCCGGCACCTTGGCCATCAGCCGCTGCAGGTAAAGGGCGCCGCCCTGAATGCTCTCTTCCGGATCGAGGCGGTCATTGACCCCCAGGCCGTCGGCGGTGGCGCGGGTCAGCATCATCAGGCCGCGCACGCCGGTGGGAGAGGTGGCCTGCGGATTCCAGTGCGATTCCTGATAGGCGATGGCCGCCAGCAGCTTCCAGTCGATCTCGTTGGCGTGCTTCTCGAACAGCGGGCGGAAGTTGGGCAGCACCGAGTCGATGGCCGACAGGAAGGTTTTGGTGTCCACATAGTCGAAGCTGCCGACGTGGCCGAGGTATTTCTCTTCCAGCCGTGCCAGGGTGCCGTCGTCCACCATCTGACTGTAGAAATCCAGCATCGCCGCGTACAGGCTGTCGTCGCCGTCGCGTTTGAGGTACCAGGTGACCGGTTCTTCGTCGGTGACGTCGAACGCCACCGCCAGCTGCGGATGGATGCGCTGCAGCAGCGCGATGGTCACCGAATCACCGAGGGTGTAATCCAGCTTGCCGTCGGCAACCCGTTCCAGCAGCTCTTTGGAGGTGAGATCGCTGGAGGACTCCCAGGCGAGGTCCGGGTATTTATCCTGCTTGAGCTGCTTTAGCGTGCTGACGTGCGCGGAACCGGAGGCGACCGCCAGCTTGCCTTTAATGTCAGCGAAGCTTTTCGGCCGCGCGGTGCCCAGCCGGTACACCAGCTGTTGGGAAACGGAATAGTAGGCCGGGCCGGTGCGCGCGCGGCTGAGGCGCTCCTGGTTGTAGATCAGGCCCGCCGCCAGCAGGTCGGCGTCATCGTCGTCCAGATCGTCGAACAGGTCATTGATGTTCTGATGGGGGATCACCACCAGCTTCACCCCGAGGTAGTTGGCGAAGCGCTTGGCCAGTTCGTAGTCGAGCCCACCCGGCCCTTGCTTGGTGTTGAAATAGGTCAGCGGTGAATTCAGCGTGCTGATACGCAACTCGCCGCGGGAAATGATCTCCTGGAGTTGCCCGCCCTGGCCGCTGCGCCAGGTGATGTTGGGCCACAGCGCGAGAGCCAGAAGCAGGGTGACAACGCCGATGAGGATGTAGTTTATTTTAAGACGTTTCAAATAGTTATCCAATGGTGGCACAGGTACACCGGCGACGGCAACCACGACTTTTCTCATGGTTAAATCACCAGTGCGGGGGCATTTTGCGCAACAAAACGCCAGTGTGCAACTTTATTGACACGTTATGACAATTCGACGGTGCGGCACGCTTTTATCAATAATCCCTACGCAAACGGTTTCGTCGGCGCGGAGGATTCTCTATAATGACGCGCGTTTTCCCCTGTTGCGCCCAATGAAGCGTCTTATCCGTCGCTTCGAAGACGAGAGAACTTTGATTATGGAAATTCTGCGTGGTTCGCCCGCTTTATCGGCTTTTCGCATTACCAAACTGCTGTCCCGCTGTCAGGACGCCCACCTGCCCGTCAGTGATATCTACGCCGAGTACGTCCACTTTGCCGATGTCAGCGCACCGTTAAGTGCCGAAGAACACGCCAAACTTCAGCGTCTGCTCAAGTACGGTCCTTCTCTCGCCGAACACGCCCCTGAAGGCCGGCTGCTGCTGGTTACGCCGCGTCCGGGCACCATTTCACCCTGGTCTTCCAAAGCCACCGACATCGCCCACAACTGCGGTCTGCAACAGGTGCTGCGGCTGGAGCGCGGTCTGGCGTTCTACGTCAAGGCGCCTGAACTGACGGAAGCCCAGTGGCGGCAGCTCGCTGCGTTGCTGCACGATCGCATGATGGAAACCGTCTTCAGCGAGCTGCAACAGGCCGAACAGCTGTTCGCGCACCATCAGCCGGCGCCGTATCAGTCGGTCGACGTGCTGGGCGCAGGGCGCGCCGCGCTGGAGCAGGCCAACGTCCGGCTCGGCCTGGCGCTGGCGCAGGATGAGATCGACTACCTGCTGAATGCCTTTACCGGTTTGGGGCGCAACCCGACGGATATCGAACTTTATATGTTCGCGCAGGCCAACTCCGAGCACTGCCGCCACAAGATTTTCAACGCCGACTGGATCATCGACGGCGAACAGCAGCCCAAGTCGCTGTTCAAAATGATCAAGAATACCTACGAGCAGACGCCGGACTACGTGCTGTCGGCGTATAAAGACAACGCCGCCGTGATGGAAGGCTCGCAGGTCGGCCGCTTCTTCGCCGCGCCGGAGAACGGCACGTACGATTATCATCAGGAAGAAGCGCACATCCTGATGAAAGTGGAAACCCACAACCACCCGACGGCGATCTCGCCGTGGCCGGGCGCCGCGACCGGCTCCGGCGGCGAGATCCGCGACGAGGGCGCTACCGGCCGGGGCGCCAAGCCGAAGGCCGGTCTGGTGGGCTTCTCGGTGTCCAACCTGCGCATTCCCGGCTTTGAACAGCCGTGGGAGCAAGATTTCGGCAAGCCGGAACGCATCGTCACCGCGCTGGATATCATGACCGAAGGCCCGCTGGGCGGCGCGGCGTTCAACAACGAATTCGGCCGGCCGGCGCTGCTGGGCTACTTCCGTACCTATGAAGAGCGCGTCAACAGCCACAACGGCGTTGAGCTGCGCGGCTACCACAAACCGATCATGCTGGCGGGCGGCATCGGCAACATCCGCGCCGATCACGTGCAGAAAGGGGAAATCACCGTCGGCGCCAAGCTGGTGGTGCTGGGCGGCCCGGCGATGAATATCGGCCTGGGCGGCGGCGCGGCGTCCTCGATGGCGTCCGGCCAGTCCGACGCCGATCTGGATTTCGCTTCGGTGCAGCGCGACAACCCAGAAATGGAACGCCGCTGTCAGGAAGTGATCGACCGCTGCTGGCAGCTGGGCGACCAGAACCCGATCCTGTTCATTCATGACGTCGGCGCCGGCGGCCTGTCCAACGCCATGCCGGAGCTGGTGAGCGACGGCGGCCGCGGCGGCCGTTTCGAACTGCGCGATATCCTCAACGACGAGCCGGGCATGAGCCCGCTGGAAGTGTGGTGCAACGAATCGCAGGAACGTTACGTGATGGCGATCGCCCCGGCGCAGATGGCGCAGTTCGACGAGATCTGCCGCCGCGAACGCGCGCCTTACGCGGTGATCGGCGAAGCGACCGAAGAGCAGCACCTGACGCTGAACGATAGCCACTTCGACAATCAACCGATCGACATGCCGCTGGACGTGCTGCTCGGCAAGACGCCGAAGATGACCCGCGACGTCACGCGCCTGCAGGCGCGTGGCCAGGCGATACAGCGCGAAAACATCACCCTGGCCGATGCGGTGAAACGCGTGCTGCATCTGCCGGCCGTTGCGGAGAAGACCTTCCTGATCACCATCGGCGACCGCACCGTCACCGGCATGGTGGCGCGTGATCAGATGGTCGGCCCGTGGCAGATCCCGGTGGCCGACTGCGCGGTCACCACCGCCAGCCTGGACAGCTACTACGGCGAAGCGATGTCGATCGGCGAACGCGCGCCGGTGGCGCTGCTGGACTTCGCCGCCTCCGGTCGCCTGGCGGTCGGGGAAGCGCTGACCAACCTGGCTGCCACCGAGATCGGTAGCCTGAAGCGCGTGAAGCTGTCCGCCAACTGGATGGCCGCCGCTGGCCACCCGGGCGAAGACGCCGGCCTGTACGAAGCGGTGAAAGCGGTGGGCGAAGAGCTGTGCCCGGCGCTGGGCATCACCATTCCGGTGGGCAAAGACTCCATGTCGATGAAAACCCGTTGGCAGGAAGGCAACGAACAGCGTGAAATGACCTCGCCGCTGTCGCTGGTCATCACCGCTTTCGCCCGCGTGGAAGACGTGCGCGGCACCGTGACGCCACAGCTGCGCACCGATAAGGGCGACAACGCGCTGCTGCTGATCGACTTGGGCAACGGCCATAACGCGCTGGGCGCCACCGCGCTGGCGCAGGTTTATCGCCAACTGGGCGACAAACCGGCCGACGTGCGCGACGTCGCGCAGCTGGCGGGCTTCTTCAACGCCATGCAGCAGTTGGTGGCCGATCGCGCGCTGCTGGCTTATCACGACCGCGCCGACGGCGGCCTGCTGGTGACGCTGGCGGAGATGGCCTTCGCCGGCCACTGCGGCGTGGAAGTTAACCTGGACGGCCTCGGCGACGATGCGTTGGCGGTGCTGTTCAACGAAGAACTGGGCGCGGTGATTCAGGTGAGCGCCGAACGTCTTGACGACGTGAAGCAGGCGTTCGCTCAACACGGTTTGACCGACAACGTGCATCACATCGGCAGCGCGCAGGCCGGCGATCGTTTCGTCATTCAGCAACACGGCAAGGCGCTGTACAGCGAAAGCCGCAATACCCTGCGCACCTGGTGGGCGGAAACCACTTGGCAGATGCAGCGCCTGCGCGACAACCCGGCGTGCGCCGATCAGGAACATCAGGCCAAGCAGGATGAACAAGATCCCGGCCTGAGCGTGAAACTGACCTTCGCACCAGAGGAAGACATCGCGGCGCCGTATATCGCCAAGGGCGCTCGCCCGAAAGTGGCGGTGCTGCGCGAGCAGGGGGTGAACTCCCACGTTGAGATGGCGGCGGCGTTCCACCGTGCCGGCTTTGACGCGGTGGACGTGCACATGAGCGATCTGCTGGCGGGGCGCCGCGATCTGCAGGACTTCCACACGCTGGTGGCCTGCGGCGGCTTCTCTTACGGCGACGTACTGGGCGCCGGCGAAGGCTGGGCGAAGTCTATCCTGTTCAACGAGCGGGTGCGCGACGAGTTCGAAGCGTTCTTCCACCGTCCGCAGACGCTGGCGCTGGGCGTATGCAACGGCTGCCAGATGATGTCTAACCTGCGCGAGCTGATCCCGGGCGCCGAACACTGGCCGCGCTTTGTGCGCAACCTGTCGGATCGCTTCGAGGCGCGCTTCAGCCTGGTGGAGGTGGCGGCCAGCCCGTCGCTGTTCCTGCAGGGCATGACCGGTTCTCGTATGCCGATCGCCGTTTCCCACGGTGAAGGGCATGTTGAAGTGCGCGATACGGCGCATCTGGCGGCGCTGGAAAGCCATGGCCTGGTGGCGCTGCGGTTCGTCAACAACGCCGGTCAGGTAACGGAGGCTTACCCGGCCAACCCGAACGGTTCGCCGAACGGCATTACCGCCGTGACCAGCGCCAGCGGGCGCGCTACGGTGATGATGCCGCACCCGGAACGCGTGTTCCGCACGGTCAGCAACTCCTGGCACCCGGAAGAGTGGGGCGAGGACAGCCCGTGGATGCGCATGTTCCGCAATGCCCGTAAGCAGCTGGGCTAAAAACGACCACCACCGTACAGAGGGCGCAAGCAATTGCGCCCTTTTTTATGGCCGCTGTTCACCGCCGGGCGGCAGTGTCTGCATTTTGCGACAAGGGCTATTTTTCCTGTCGCTAAATGGAGACATTTAACTGGTTGATTTTATTAATGCTAATTGGGTTTGGCTTTAGTTGTCTGCGTTTGGCGACAGCGCGGCGTTTTTTTCATCGCCCATCGGTGCCTGATGAGTGAGAATATTTGCTGGTGTAAATTTATTTTTAATTAAAATCAGTGCGTTATGATTTTTATTGCAAAGTTGGCATGCAACGTGCATTATTCTCAGCGGTTGCTCATTCAACTTTTTATGACGGCGCCGTAATTAGACGGCAAATCACCTCATAAGCCTCCGAATGATGCCAAAGAAATGGTGCCTATCGTCCAACCAAACCGATAACAGACCGTGCAAGCGGCTTTATCAAGCATCGGGCGACACGTGGAGTGAGGCACCGCCTGTATCCAACTGTGATGAAGGGTTCATCAATCCTGGATACTTACGGATGCTATTCGTCCTGTTCGATGCCAGCCGCTGCGCTACATCACCCTGGGGACGAGACTCAAGGGCATCCACACTTTCCTTGCGGCGGGGCAAACTTCTTGCCCCGGCGTCAATTCTCAACGCTGCGTTTATCCCTGTTTCGTCGCCTATGCCCGCGAACACAGACGTTGTCCAAACAGTATCGCTTTTATTCCCGTTTATCGTATTGCTGCCGCGTGTCGTCGGTGCGCTGCGCTTGTGCGCACGCTTCACCGATCCCGCGGCTTTTTCCTTGCGCGTTCAGGATTCTCCCTTGCCGGGCTTTTCTCTTTCCGGCGAGTCAGTTAGCATCGTGACAGAGCTGAGAGAATGAGATGATTTCGTTGAAAAAATGGCGTTTATTCCCCCGTTCGCTGCGGCAGCTGGTGTTGCTGGCGTTCCTGTTGGTGCTGCTACCGCTGTTGGTGTTGGCTTATCAGGCTTATCAAAGCCTGGATCACCTCAGCGCACAGGCGGCGGACATCAACCGCACCACGCTGGTGGACGCGCGGCGCAGCGAGGCGATGACCAGCGTGGCGCTGGAGATGGAGCGCAGCTATCGTCAGTACTGCGTGCTGGTCGATCCTACGCTGCAGAAGCTGTATCAGAACCAGCGCAAACAGTATTCGCAGATGCTGGACGCCCACGCGCCGATCCTGCCGGACGAACGTTATTACCAAACGCTGCGTCAGTTGCTGACCCAGCTGGCGGCGATCAAATGCCATAACAGCGGGCCGGACCAAGAGGCCTCGGCCCTGCTCGAGTCGTTCTCGCGATCCAATGCCGAAATGGTGCAGGCCACGCGCGCGGTGGTGTTTTCACGCGGCCAGCAGCTGCAGCAGGCCATCGCCGAGCGCGGTCAGTTCTTCGGCTGGCAGGCGCTGCTGCTGTTCCTGGTCAGCGTGCTGCTGGTGGTGCTGTTCACCCGCATGATCATCGGGCCGGTCAAGGCCGTGGAGCGGATGATCAACCGTCTGGGGGAAGGGCGCGCGCTGGGCAGCACCGCGTCGTTCAAAGGGCCGCGCGAGCTGCGTTCGCTGGCGCAGCGCATCATCTGGCTGAGCGAACGGTTGGCGTGGCTGGAGTCGCAGCGCCACGAGTTCTTGCGCCATATCTCGCACGAGTTGAAAACGCCGCTGGCCAGCATGCGTGAAGGCACCGAACTGCTGGCCGACGAAGTGGCGGGGCCGCTGACCTCCGATCAAAAAGAGGTGGTGGCGATCCTCGACAACAGCAGCCGTCATCTGCAACAGCTGATTGAACAACTGCTGGATTACAACCGCAAACTGGCCGACGGCCCGGCGGAACACGAGAACGTCGAGCTGCGCGACATGGTCGATCTGGTGGTCGCCGCGCACAGTTTGCCGGCACGGGCGAAAATGATCGCCACCGATATCGATCTGAAGGCGGAAATCTGCTGGGCAGAGCCTACGCTATTAATGCGCGTGCTGGATAATCTCTACTCCAATGCGGTGCACTACGGCAAGGAATCCGGTAACATTTGGATCCACAGCCGTCAGGTTGGACAACGGGTGCAAATCGACGTCGCCAATACCGGCACGCCGATCCCCGAGGCTGAAAGAGCCATGATTTTCGAGCCTTTTTTCCAGGGTAGTCACCAGCGAAAAGGGGCGGTAAAAGGAAGCGGACTGGGGTTGAGCATCGCTCAGGACTGTATCCGTCGCATGCGCGGTGAGCTGCAACTGGCGACGGTCGCCGGTGCAGACGTCTGCTTCCGCATTGAACTGCCGTTAACCGCCGAGAATGAATAAATAATGTACACATGGTCTAAACGCCTTCGTCTTTCACAGACCGAACGTTCACCGCGTGCCACGCACAGAGCGCCGCTCGGCAAACGCCCGATCAGCTGGTTGGGCGCCGTTTTCTTTATGCCGCTGTTGCTGGCGGGCTGTGTCGATCGCGCCGTCAGCGGCGGCCTGAATCCTCAGCAGCAAGAGGCGATCCCGGATACCAAGGTGATCGATTACCGTACTGCGGCCTGCGATACCCTGTGGCAATTGGACGATAAGGACGCGTTGGATAACTCGCTCTACTGGCTGCGCGCGATGGATTGCGCCGATCGCATCGGCTCGACTCAGGCGCGCGCGCTGGCGAAAACGGTGCCTGGCGACAGCTGGTCCGGCGTTTTCAAGCAGAGCATCCTGCTGGGAAGCGCACAGCCGACCTCCGGTGAACGCCGCCAGATAATCGATCGGATCAATAGCTACCGCATGGAATTCCCCGGTTCGCTGCGTCCGCTGACGCAGCTGTGGCGCCAGCAGCAAATGCTGCAGATCACGCTGTTCGATGAAAAAGCGCGCTATCAGCATCTGCAGGAAAGCAGTGACAGCCAGATCGATTCGCTGCGTCAGAACCAGGCGCGCTTGCAAGCGCAGCTGCAGGACACCTCGCGTAAGCTGGAAAACCTGACCGACATCGAGCGCCAGCTCTCGTCACGCAAGCAGCTGCAAGGCGAAATCCCGGAAAATGGTGCAGGCTCGCAAAAGGGCGAGGCCACCGGTAAAAATGGCGCGGCCGCCAAAGGCGCCGAGTCGCAGGACGAACCGGAAAAGGGCACCGCGCTGCCGGTTGAACCGGAAGACACCTATACGCCGCACCCCGCCAATAAGGAGTCCCACGCGCAATGACCGCACGCAAACCGGCCAACCTGTTATTGGTTGACGACGATCCCAGCCTGCTGAAGCTGTTGGGCATGCGCCTGACCAGCGAAGGTTTTCACGTCACCACCGCCGAAAGCGGCCAGGAAGCGCTGCGCCTGTTGGCGCGCGAGCAGATCGATCTGGTGATCAGCGATCTGCGCATGGACGAGATGGATGGCATGGCGCTGTTCGCTGAGATCCAGAAACATCAGCCGGGCATGCCGGTGATCATACTCACCGCGCACGGCTCGATTCCCGATGCGGTGGCCGCGACTCAGCAGGGGGTGTTCAGCTTCCTCACCAAGCCGGTGGATCGCGATGCGCTGTACAAGGCTATCGATGAAGCGCTGTCGCTGTCGGCACCAGCCGGTGACGACGCCTGGCGCGAAGACATCGTCACCCGCAGCCCGTTGATGCTGCGCCTGCTGGAGCAGGTGAATATGGTGGCGCAGTCCGACGTCAGCGTACTGATCAACGGCCAGAGCGGCACCGGCAAAGAGGTGTTGGCGCAGGCGATCCACCGCGCCAGCCCGCGCGCCGGTAAGGCATTCATCGCCATCAACTGCGGCGCGTTGCCGGAGCAGCTGCTGGAATCCGAACTGTTCGGCCACGCCAAGGGCGCCTTCACCGGCGCGGTCAGCAGCCGTGAAGGGCTGTTCCAGGCGGCGGCGGGCGGCACGCTGTTCCTCGACGAGATCGGCGATATGCCGCTGTCGCTGCAGGTGAAGCTGCTGCGCGTGCTGCAGGAGCGCAAGGTGCGGCCGCTGGGCAGCAACCGCGATCTGGACATCGACGTGCGCATCATCTCCGCCACCCACCGCGATCTGCAAAAGGCGATGGCGAAGAACGAGTTCCGCGAAGACCTTTACTACCGCCTCAACGTGGTGAACCTGAAGATCCCGGCGCTCAACGAGCGGGCCGAAGACATTCCGCTGCTGGCCAACCACCTGTTGCGCGAAGCGGCTCAGCGGCACAAGCCGTTCGTGCGCAGTTTCTCGACCGACGCCATGAAACGGCTGATGACCGCCAGCTGGCCGGGCAATGTGCGTCAACTGGTCAACGTTATCGAACAGTGCGTGGCGCTGACCTCGGCGCCGGTGATCAGTGAAGCGCTGGTGGAACAGGCGCTGGAAGGGGAAAACACCGCGCTGCCGACCTTTGCCGAAGCGCGCAATCAGTTCGAGTTGCACTATCTGCGCAAGCTGCTGCAGATCACCAAGGGCAACGTGACACAGGCCGCGCGCATGGCGGGCCGCAACCGCACCGAGTTTTACAAATTGCTGTCGCGCCACGAGCTGGACGCCAACGATTTTAAAGAATGACAGTGTTCCGCCGGTGCCTGCCATGCAGGTTCTCAACAAATCCGGCGGAATGATTTACACTCCGTTCTCTTTGCCGCGGCATGTCCCGGCGTAGAGCACCATGGAACGTATTAAGCGGGATCGTACACAAATGAGCAGATCACTTTCCATCGCCCTGGCCCAGTTGAACCTGCTGGTCGGCGACATTGAAGGCAACACCGAACGCATGTTGCAAATCGTGCAGGAGCAGCAGAAGGCGGGAGCCGATCTGGTCATGTTCACCGAACTGGCGCTGTCCGGTTATCCGCCGGAAGATCTGCTGTATCGCAATGACTTCTACCAGCGCTGCGATGCGCAGCTGCTGCGCCTGCAGCAGGCCTCCGCCGAGACGGCGATCCTGGTCGGCCACCCGTGGCGCGAAGGCGACAAGCTGTACAACGCGCTGTCGCTGTTCGCCGAGGGCCGCCTGCTGACCCGCTACTTCAAGCAGCAGTTGCCGAACTACGGCGTGTTCGATGAGAAGCGCTATTTCCACGCCGGCAACGACACCTGCGTGGTGGAGCTGAAAGGCTACCGTCTGGGGCTGCTGATCTGCGAAGATCTGTGGTTCCCTGAGCCGATCGACGCCGCCAAGGCGGCCGGTGCGGAGATTATCCTGTCGATCAACGCCTCGCCGTATAACCGCGAAAAGCCGTATATCCGCAAAACGCTGATGGCCGGCCACTGCCAGCGCACTCAGCTGCCGCTGGTGTACCTCAACCAGGTCGGCGGCCAGGATGAGCTGATCTTCGACGGCTGCTCCAAGGTCTTCGACGCCGCCGGCACCATGACTCACCGTCTGGCGGCCTTCGACGAGCAGGTGACCCGCCTGGAATTCAACGATCTGGCCGTGGTGCCGATGGCCGATCCGGCCGCTGAGCTGCCGCAGCTGGCGCAGGTGTACCAGGCGCTGGTGCTGGCGGTGCGCGACTACGTGACCAAAAACGGCTTTAAAGGCGCGGTGCTGGGCCTGTCCGGCGGCATCGACTCGGCGCTGACGCTGGCGATCGCCGTGGATGCGCTGGGCAAAGACAAGGTGCAGGCGCTGATGATGCCGTTCCGCTATACCGCGGATATCAGCATCGCCGACGCCAAAGAAGAGGCGGAAATCCTTGGCGTGGAGTTCGATATCGTCTCCATCGAGCCGATGTTCGATGCCTTTATGGGCCAGCTGTCGCCGATGTTCGCCGGCACCGAGCGCGACACCACCGAAGAAAACCTGCAGGCGCGTTGCCGTGGGGTGGTGCTGATGGCGCTGTCCAACAAACGCCGCAGCATCGTGCTGACCACCGGCAACAAGAGCGAAATGGCGGTGGGTTACGCCACGCTGTACGGCGATATGGCCGGCGGTTTCGACGTGCTGAAAGACGTGCCGAAAACGCTGGTGTTCAAGCTGTCCGAATACCGTAACACCGTCTCCTACGTGATCCCGCAGCGGGTGATCGATCGTCCGCCGTCCGCCGAGCTGGCGCCGGATCAGGTCGATCAGGACAGCCTGCCGCCGTACGATATCCTGGATGCGATCCTGGAAGGTTACGTCGAGCGCGACAAGTCGGTCGCCGATCTGGTGGCCGAAGGGTTCGACGAAGCGATCGTGCGCAAGGTGATCCGCCTGGTGGACATCAACGAATACAAGCGGCGTCAGGCCGCCGTCGGGCCGCGCATCACCGCCCGTAACTTCGGCAAAGACCGCCGCTACCCCATCACATCCGGTTTTGGCCGCAAAAATTGGTAAAAGGAAAGAAGATGAAAAAGATCGACGCGATTATCAAGCCGTTCAAACTGGATGACGTCCGCGAAGCGCTGGCCGAAGTGGGCATCACCGGCATGACGGTCACCGAAGTCAAAGGCTTCGGCCGCCAAAAGGGCCACACCGAGCTGTACCGCGGCGCCGAATACATGGTCGATTTTCTGCCTAAGGTGAAGATCGAGATCGTGGTTGCCGACGACATCGTCGACACCTGCGTGGAAACCATCATGCAAACCGCGCAGACCGGCAAGATCGGCGACGGCAAAATCTTCGTCTTCGACGTGGCGCGCGTGGTGCGCATCCGTACCGGCGAGCAGGACGAAGAAGCGATCTGATCCTCGCAAGGGTCCTCGGCCATCAGGGCGCAGCATGCTGCGCCCTTGTCATTTCTGTTCCCCGCACATCGCACTTCTTCGCCTCATTGTTTCCCCCATTTTTGCCTGTTGGTATTCTAAAAAAGCGAACGCTATCGCGTTTTTGATACTTTTCCCGATCGCTTCACGGCCGGTGTCTACACTCAACGCAATGTTTTTGCTTGAGGAATCACCCCCATGATGACGTTACGCCAAATCCGCCACTTTATCGCCGTGGCGGAAACCGGGTCGATCTCCGCCGGCGCCCAGGCGGTGTTTGTCTCCCAGTCTTCACTGACGTTGGCGATCCAGCAGCTGGAAACCGAGATCGGCGTGCGGCTGTTCGATCGCCACGCCAAGGGCATGACGCTGACCCATCAGGGGCACCAGTTCTTGCGCCAGTCGTATCTGATCCTGGCGACGGTGGACAACGCCAAGCGCAGCCTGCAGATCGGCACCGAGAGCCTGACCGGCAAGCTGACCGTCGGCGTCACCAGCCTGGTGGCCGGTTACTTCCTGGTGGAACTGCTCACGCGCTTTAAATCGGCCTATCCCAACGTCACCGTGCAGGTGGTTGAAGACGAGCGCCCGTATATCGAGCATCTGCTGGTCAGCGGCGAGATCGACATCGGCGTGCTGATCCTGTCGAACATCGAAGACCGCGATGCGCTGCAGACCGAGGTGCTGATGCACTCGCCGTATCGCCTGTGGCTGCCGCCGCTGCACCCGCTGCTGGATCACGAGAGCATCAGCCTGGCGGACGTGGCCAAACAGCCGCTGATCCAGCTCAACGCTGATGAAATGGACGTGCATGCACGGCGCATCTGGTCGCGCGCCGGGTTGAAGCCGGAGATCGCCATGAAAACCGCCTCGACCGAGGCGGTGCGCAGCCTGGTGGCGGCGGGGATGGGGGTGTCTATCCTGCCGGACATGGCGTACCGCGCCTGGTCGCTCGAGGGCAACATGATCGAGGCGCGCAAGCTGGACGATCTGCTGGAGCCGCTGGATATCGGGCTGGCGTGGCGGCGCGGCAGCGCGCGGCCGGAGCTGGTGACGCCGTTCCTGACCATTGCGCGCGAGAACGGCAGCAAACACGCCGCTGGGCTTAAGCATTCGATTTAATCGAACGCGGCGTTCAGTATTTAGAATTTGTTGCCCGCCAGAGGCTCGCTTAGGCTGATTAAAACTAACTTATTCACATTTGGTTAACGTTTTTGTCACTTAGGGGCGTCAGGCGATGGCAGATGTGCAGGTTCTCTCAGGTTTGTCCTGTCAGCAGTTCATTAACGGTCAGCTTGTCGACGGCGAAGGCCAGCAGGAGTGCATTGTCAATCCGGCCAACGGCGAGACGCTGATCGCCCTGACCGAAGCCTCTGCGGCGCAGGTCGGCAGCGCGGTGAAAGCCGCGCAGCAGGCGTTCGGCCACTGGTCGCGCACCACGCCAGGCCAGCGCGCCGCCTTATTGCTGCGCATCGCCGACGCCATCGAGCGGCAGGCGCCGCAGCTGGCGCAGCTGGAAGCCCTCAACTGCGGCAAGCCGCTGCATCAGGCGCTCAATGACGATCTGCCGGCGGCGGTCGACGTGTTCCGCTTCTTCGCCGGCGCGGTCCGCACGCAGCAAGGGCAGCTGGCCGGCGAGTATGTGCCGGGCCACACCTCGATGATCCGCCGCGATCCGCTCGGCGTGGTGGCCTCGATCGCCCCCTGGAACTATCCGCTGATGATGGCGGCGTGGAAGATCGCGCCGGCGTTGGCGGCGGGCAATACCGTGGTGTTTAAACCCTCCGAACATACGCCGCTGACCATTCTGGCGCTGGTGCCGGCGCTGCAGGAGATCCTGCCGCCGGGCGTGCTGAACATTGTCTACGGCGGCGGTGAAGGGGTCGGCAGCCAACTGGTTGGGCACCCGCAGGTGCGGCTGGTGTCGGTCACCGGCGATATCGTCACCGGGCAAAAAATTCTTCAGGCGGCGGCCAAAAGCGTCAAGCGCACCCACCTGGAACTGGGGGGCAAGGCGCCGGTGATCGTCTGCGACGACGCCGATCTCGACGAAGTGGTCAACGGCATTCGCACCTACGGCTATTACAACGCCGGCCAGGACTGCACCGCCGCCTGCCGCATCTACGCGCAGGCCGGCATCTATCCCAAACTGGTGGACGCGCTGGGCGAGGCGGTCGCCAGCCTGCGCTTCGCCCGCAAGCGCGATCAGGACAACGAGATCGGCCCGTTGATAAGTAGCCGCCAGCGCGATCGCGTCGCCAGCTTTGTCGAGCGGGCGCTCAGCCAACCGCATATCGAATTGATCACCGGCGCCGCGGCCCACTCCGGGCCGGGGTTCTACTACCAGCCGACCCTGCTGGCGGGCTGCCTGCAAAGCGACGAAATCGTGCAGCGCGAGGTGTTCGGCCCGGTGGTCAGCGTCACGCGCTTCGAGCACCTGGAGCAGGCGGTCGAGTGGGCCAACGACTCGGAATACGGGCTGGCTTCGTCGGTGTGGACGCAAAATATCGACCGGGCGCTGCACATCGCCGCCCATCTGCAGTACGGCAGCACCTGGATCAATACCCATTTCACCTTGGCGAGCGAGATGCCGCACGGCGGCCTGAAACGCTCCGGCTACGGCAAGGATCTGTCCAGCGATTCGCTGCAGGATTACAGCGTTGTCAGGCACGTTATGGCGAAGTTCAAAGCCAGCTTCTAACGGTTATATCAAGAAAATCAGGCGGCAGCCGTTCCCTGCCGCACACCGATAAGCAACACAGGGGTAATTACGATGGGAAAAACTACCGCAGTCACCACCACCGTCTCCGCGCTCTGCCTCACCGTGCTGTGCGGCCTGGCCCAGGCGGCCGATCTGCCGCAGTCGCTGGGCAAAGGCGAAGGCCGGCTGGATATCATCGCCTGGCCCGGCTACATCGAACGCGGCCAGTCGGATAAAAACTACGACTGGGTCACCCAGTTTGAAAAGCAAACCGGCTGCGCGGTGAACGTGAAGACCGCCGCCACCTCCGATGAAATGGTCAGCCTGATGGCCAAGGGTGGCTACGATCTGGTGACCGCCTCCGGCGACGCCTCGCTGCGTCTGATCTTCGGCAAGCGGGTGCAGCCGATCAACACCGCGCTGATCCCGAACTGGAAGAACATCGATCCGCGCTTGCTGAACGGCGCCTGGTACACCGTGGACGGCAAAACCTACGGCACGCCGTACCAGTGGGGGCCGAACCTGCTGATGTACAACACCAAAACCTTCCCGACGCCGCCGGACAGCTGGGCGGTGATCTTCCAGCAGCAGAACCTGCCGGACGGCAAGAGCAACCAGGGGCGGGTGCAGGCTTACGACGGCCCGATCTACATCGCCGACGCGGCGCTGTTCCTGAAGGCCACCCAGCCGCAGCTCGGCATCAGCGATCCTTACCAGCTCAACGAAGAGCAGTACCAGGCGGCGCTGAAACTGCTGCGTAGCCAGCACGCGCTGATCCACCGCTACTGGCACGATACCTCGGTGCAGATGAGCGACTTTAAAAACGAAGGCGTGGTGGCCTCCAGCGCCTGGCCGTATCAGGCCAACGCCCTGAAGGGCGAAGGGCAGCCGATCGCCACCGTGTTCCCGAAAGAGGGCGTGACCGGCTGGGCGGACACCACCATGCTGCATGCCGACGCCAAACACCCGAGTTGCGCCTACCAGTGGATGAACTGGTCTCTGGAGCCGAAGGTGCAGGGCGACGTGGCGGCCTGGTTCGGTTCGGTGCCGGCTTCGCCGGCGGGCTGCAAGGCCAGCGCGCTGCTGGGTGAGAAGGGCTGCGAAACCAACGGCTTTAACCAGTTCGACAAAATCGCCTTCTGGAAAACGCCGCAGGCGCAGGGCGGCAAGTTCGTGCCGTACAGCCGCTGGACCCAGGATTACATCGCCATCATGGGCGGCCGCTAAGCCGCGGGGCGCAGCCCGCTGCGCCCGATTTACATCAGTATGGAGCACAGAAAATGACCATTGCCGTGCAATTCATCGATGTTTCGCGGACTTTCGGCGATGTTCGCGCCGTGGATCGGGTATCCATCGACATTCAGGACGGGGAATTTTTCTCCATGCTCGGGCCGTCCGGTTCGGGCAAAACCACCTGCCTGCGCCTGATCGCCGGCTTTGAACAGCTCACTTCCGGCTCGATTCGTATCCACGGCCAGGAAGCTGCCAACCTGCCGCCGTACCAGCGCGACGTGAACACCGTGTTTCAGGATTATGCGCTGTTCCCGCACATGTCGGTGCTGGAAAACGTCGCCTACGGCCTGATGGTGAAGGGCGTCGCCAAACGCGAGCGGCTGGCGCGGGCGCAAGAGGCGCTGGAGAGCGTGGCGCTCGGTTTCGTCGCCGAACGCAAGCCGGCGCACCTGTCGGGCGGCCAGCGGCAGCGCGTGGCGTTGGCGCGCGCGCTGGTCAATCGGCCGCGGGTGCTGCTGCTGGACGAACCGCTCGGCGCGCTGGATCTCAAGCTGCGCGAGCAGATGCAGGGCGAGCTGAAGAAGCTGCAGCGCCAGCTGGGCATCACCTTTATCTTCGTCACCCACGATCAAAGCGAAGCGCTGTCGATGTCCGATCGGGTGGCGGTGTTCAATAACGGCCGCATCGAACAGGTGGATACGCCGCGCGAGCTTTACATGCGGCCGAAGACGCCGTTCGTTGCCGAGTTCGTCGGCACCTCTAACGTGGTGCGCAGCGAGCTGGCGCAGCGTCTGCTCGGCGAAAGCCGGACCTTCTCGATCCGGCCGGAACATATCCGCCTGCTGGAGCAAGGCGGCGCGGCGCAGGACGAGATCCAGGTGCAGGGCACGCTGCAGGAAATCCATTACCAGGGCGCGGCCACGCGGTATGAGATCGCGCTGAACGGCGGCGAAAAGCTGCTGGTCAGCCAGGCCAATCCGCAGTGGATCGCCGCAGGGCAACAGCGGCAGATCGGCCAGCCGATTGTCGCCTGCTGGCCGCGCGCGGCGATGGTGCCGCTGCTGGAGGAGAGGTGAGATGGACATGAGCATCGATTCCCCCTCGGCGCGCGGCGGTAGCGTGCGCGCGCTGTCGACCTGGCTTTATCGCCGGCCGACGTTGTACCTGCTGCTGTTGCTGGTGCCGCCGCTGCTGTGGTTTGGCGCGGTGTACCTCGGTTCGCTGCTGACGCTGCTGTGGCAGGGTTTTTACACCTTCGACGATTTCACCATGGCGGTGACGCCGGATCTGACTTTCGCCAACCTGGCGGCGCTGTTCAACCCGGCCAACTACGACATCATCCTGCGCACGCTGACCATGGCGGTGCTGGTGTCGCTGGCCAGCGCGGCACTGGCGTTCCCGATCGCCTATTACATGGCGCGCTACACCAGCGGCCGCGTCAAAGCGTTCTTTTACATCGCGGTGATGATGCCGATGTGGGCCAGCTATATCGTCAAAGCCTATGCCTGGACTCTGCTGTTGGCGAAAGACGGCGTGGCGCAGTGGTTCCTGCAGCACCTGGGGCTGGAGCCGCTGTTGGCTTCGCTGCTGACGGTGCCCGGCGTCGGCGGCAACACGCTGTCGACCTCGGGCCTGGGGCGTTTTCTGGTGTTCGTCTATATCTGGCTGCCGTTCATGATCCTGCCGATCCAGGCGGCGCTGGAGCGCCTGCCGCCCTCGCTGCTGCATGCCTCGGCGGATTTGGGCGCCCGGCCGGCACAGACCTTCCGTCACGTCATTTTGCCGCTGGCGGTACCGGGCATCGCCGCCGGGTCGATCTTCACCTTCTCGCTGACGCTGGGCGACTTTATCGTGCCGCAGCTGGTGGGGCCGCCGGGCTATTTCATCGGCAGCATGGTGTACGCCCAGCAGGGCGCGATCGGCAATATGCCGATGGCCGCGGCCTTTACGCTGGTGCCGATCGTCCTGATCGCCATCTACCTTTCCATCGTCAAACGTCTGGGGGCCTTCGATGCACTCTGAACGCGCGCCCTTAGGGCTGAAGCTGGCCGCCTGGGGCGGACTTGTCTTCCTGCATTTCCCGTTGGCGATCATCGCCATCTACGCCTTCAACACCGAGGACGCAGCCTTCAGCTTCCCGCCGAAGGGCTTCACGCTGCATTGGTTTAACGTCGCCGCCGGACGGCAGGACATCATCGATGCGGTGCTGCTGTCGGCGCAGATCGCCTGCCTGGCGACCGCCGTCGCGCTGGTGCTCGGCACCCTGGCTGCGGCGGCGCTCTATCGGCGCGATTTCTTCGGCAAGGACAGCATTTCGCTGCTGCTGCTGCTGCCGATCGCGCTGCCGGGGATTGTCACCGGCCTGGCGCTGCTGGCGGCGTTCAAGGCGCTGAACATCGAGCCGGGCATCCTGACCATCGTCGTCGGCCATGCGACTTTCTGCGTGGTGATCGTGTTCAACAACGTCATCGCCCGGTTCCGCCGCACCTCATACAGCCTGATCGAGGCTTCGATGGACCTCGGCGCCGACGGGTGGCAAACCTTCCGCTATGTGATCCTGCCGAACCTCGGCTCGGCGCTGCTGGCCGGCGGCATGCTGGCATTCGCGCTGTCGTTCGATGAAATCATCGTGACCACCTTTACCGCCGGCCACGAGCGCACGCTGCCGCTGTGGCTGTTGAACCAGCTCGGTCGCCCGCGCGACGTGCCGATCACCAACGTGGTGGCGCTGTCGGTGATGCTGTTGACCATGCTGCCGATCCTCGGCGCTTACTACCTGACCAAAGGTGGGGAAAGCGTCGCCGGCAGCGGCAAATAATTTCCTTACCCGACCTCTGATAAAAGGATAACCCTATGCAAAGCCAACTGTTGATTGACGGCCAACTGGTGAATGGCCAGGGCGCGACCCAGCCGGTGTATAACCCGGCGACCGGCGAAGTGATCGCGCAGGTGGCGGAGGCCAGCCCGGAGCAGGTCGATCGCGCGGTGCTGGCGGCAGACGCCGCGTTCGCCGCCTGGGGGCAAACCACGCCGAAAGAGCGCGCCGAGCATCTGCTCAAGCTGGCGGATCTGATCGACGAGCATGCCGAGACCTTCGCCAGGCTGGAGTCGCTCAACTGCGGCAAGCCTTATCACTGCGTGCTGAACGACGAGCTGCCGGCGGTGGCCGACGTGTTTCGCTTCTTCGCCGGTGCCAGCCGCTGCCTGACCGGCATGGCGGCCGGCGAGTATCTGGCCGGGCACACCTCGATGATCCGCCGCGATCCGCTCGGCGTGGTGGCCTCGATCGCGCCGTGGAACTACCCGCTGATGATGGCGGCCTGGAAACTGGCGCCAGCGTTGGCGGCGGGCAACTGCGTGGTGATCAAGCCTTCGGAGCAGACGCCGCTGACCACCTTCAAACTGGCCGAACTGGCCGCCGGGTTGTTCCCGCCGGGCGTGCTCAACGTGCTGTTCGGCCGCGGCGCCAGCGTCGGCGATCGGCTGACCGGGCATGACAAGGTGCGCATGGTGTCGCTGACCGGGTCGATCGCCACCGGCGAGCACATCATCGCCCACACCGCCGCCGGCATTAAACGCACCCATATGGAGCTGGGCGGCAAGGCGCCGGTGCTGGTGTTCGACGACGCCGATTTGCAACAGGTGGTGGACGGCATTCGCGGCTTTGGTTTTTACAACGCCGGCCAGGATTGCACCGCCGCCTGCCGCATCTACGCGCAGAAAAGCATTTATCCCGAGCTGGTGAAGCGGCTGGGCGAGGCGGTGGCCAGCCTGAAGATCGGCGCGCCGGACGATGAGAGCACCGAACTGGGGCCGTTGATTACCGCCCAGCATCTGGAACGGGTCGCCGGTTTCGTCGAGCGAGCCAAAGCGTTGCCGCACGTACAGGTAGTGACCGGCGGCGAGAAGGTGAAGGGGCCGGGCTACTATTTCCAGCCGACGCTGCTGGCTGGCGCGCGCCAGGAAGATGAGATCGTGCAGCGCGAAGTGTTCGGCCCGGTGGTGACGGTGACGCCGTTCGACGACGAAGAGCAGGTGCTGGCTTGGGCGAACGAATCCAACTACGGATTGGCCTCGTCCGTGTGGACCCGCGACGTGGGCCGCGCGCATCGCTTAAGTGCCCGCCTGCAATACGGCTGCACCTGGGTGAACACCCACTTCATGCTGGTGAGCGAGATGCCGCACGGCGGCCAGAAACTGTCCGGTTACGGCAAGGATATGTCGATGTACGGGCTGGAGGATTACACGGCCATTCGTCATGTGATGTTCAAACATTGATTTTACAATAATTATCCGCACAATAGCGCGGCCTTTGGGCCGGCCCCGGCCGGCCGATGATAATAAAAATTGAAAGGAAGCCTATATGGGTATCACCCGACGCGATTTTCTCAACGGGGTGGCGATCACCATCGCCGCCGGGTTGACGCCGCTGCAAATCCTGCGCGCGTCACCGCAAACCGCCAATCAAACCCTGTACTACCCGCCGGCGCTGACCGGGCTACGGGGCAACCATCCGGGCTCGTTCGAGCATGCGCATCAACTGGGGCGCGACGGAAAAGCCTTTGACTTCGGCAGCGTGCCCGCCGTTGAAGAGTTCGATCTGGTGGTGGTGGGCGCCGGCATCAGCGGCCTGGCGGCCGCCTGTTTCTGGCAGCAGCTGAAGGGCGAGCAGCAGCGCATTCTGCTGATCGACAACCATGACGACTTCGGCGGCCACGCCAAGCGCAACGAATTCAACAGCGACGACGGCATGTTGCTCGGCTACGGCGGCAGCGAATCGCTGCAGTCGCCGCGTTCCAACTTCAGCCCGGTGGCGATGGGGCTGCTGCGCAAGATCGGCGTCGATATCGATCGGTTGGAGCAGGCTTTTGACACCAATTTCTATCCGGATCTGAACCTGAGCCGCGGCGTTTATTTCGATCGCAAAAACTTCGGCATCGATAAGGTGGTGAGCGGCGATCCGGGCCGCACGGTGGCGGACGACATTCCGCGCGATCGCCTCAACGGGCGGCCTTACGCAGAGTTCATCGGCGATTTCCCGCTGCCGGAAAGCGACCGCCAGGCGCTGATCGCGCTGCATACGGTGGAGAAAGATTATCTGCCGGAGATGACGCTGGAGCAGAAGGTCGAATGGCTCGACACCCACAGCTACACCCAGTTCCTGCGTGAGAAGGTTGGGCTGAGCGAGCTGGCGATCCGCTACTTCCAGCAGACCACCAACGATTTCCAGGCGGTGGGCATCGACGGCACCTCGTGCAGCGATGCGCGCATCTGCGATCTGCCGGGCCTCGGCGGCATGAATCTGCCGCCGCTGGACGAAGAGTCGCAGGCGGATCTCGACGATCCTTATGTGTTCCATTTCCCGGACGGCAACGCCACGCTGGCGCGCCTGATGGTGCGCAAGCTGATCCCGGCGGTGGCGCCGGCCGGCAAGGACATGGACGACGTGGTGCTGGCCAAATTCGACTACAGCCAGCTCGATCGGCCGGAGTCGCCGGTGAAGCTGCGTTTGAACAGCACCGGGCTGCACGCGGCCAACGTCGGCGACAAGGTGGAAGTCACCTATATGACCGGCGAGAAGATGACCAAGGTGCGCGCGGGCCAGGTGGTGATGGCCGGCTACAACATGATGATCCCGTATCTGGTGCCGGAGATGTCGCACGAGCAGCAGGAGGCGTTGAAGCAGAACGTCAAGTCGCCGCTGGTGTACAGCAAGGTGGTGATCCGCAACTGGCAGCCGTTCATCAAGCTGGGCGTGCACGAGATCTACTCGCCGGCTGCACCGTACAGCCGCGTGAAGCTGGATTATCCGGTGAGCATGGGCGGCTATCAGCATCCGCGCGATCCGGATCGGCCAATCGGCCTGCATATGGTGTATGTACCGACGCTGCCGGGCAGCGGCCTCAGCCCGCGTGAGCAGTCGCGCAAAGGGCGCGCGCTGCTGCTGGGCACGCCGTTTGAGGTACACGAGCAGATGATCCGCGAACAGCTGCAGGGCATGCTGGGCGAGGCCGGTTTCGATCATCAGCGCGATATTCAGGCGATCACCGTCAACCGCTGGTCGCACGGTTACTCCTACTTCCTCAACGGGCTGTTTGACGACGAAGAAGAAGCCAAGAAAATCATCGAAACGGCGCGGCAGCCGATCGGCAAGATCGTTATCGCCAACTCCGATGCTGACTGGAGCCCGTACGCCAACTCGGCGATCGATCAGGCGTGGCGCGCGGTTAACGAACTGGCCTACGGCAAGGTTGCCGCCAAGGAGGGAGCATGAGTCTGCGTTCGCTGTACCTGTTGAGCCTGCTGGCGGCCGGCGGTTCGGCCCAGGCGATGTCGGCCGGGGAATACGTCGCCAAAGCCGGTGATTGTACCGCCTGCCACACCGCGCCGGGCGGCGCTGAATTGGCGGGCGGCATGAAATTCCCGACGCCGCTCGGGGCCATCTACGCCACCAACATCACGCCGGACAAGCTGCACGGCATCGGCGCCTATTCGTTCGAGGAATTCGATCGCGCCATGCGCCAGGGGGTGGCCAAAGACGGTCACCGGCTCTACCCGGCGATGCCGTACACCTCGTACGCCAAAATGAGCGCGGAAGACATGCGTGCGCTGTATGACTATCTGATGAACGAGGTGCCGGCGCAGAACGTCGCCAACCGCGCCAGCGACATCAGCTGGCCGCTGTCGATGCGCTGGCCGCTGGCGGTGTGGAACCAGCTGTTCCACGACGACCAGCCGTATCAGGCGGATCCGCAGCAGAGCGCCGAGTGGAACCGCGGCGCCTACTTGGTGCAGGGTGCCGGCCACTGCGGCAGCTGCCACACGCCGCGCGGCTGGGCGATGCAGGAGAAGGGGCTGGATGGCAAGGAAACGGTGTTCCTGAGCGGCGCCGAACTCGACGGCTGGTACGCTTCCAATCTGCGCGGCATGCCGCCGGAAGAGGTGACGGCGCTGCTGAAAACCGGCCGCAGCCGCCATGCGGCGGTCGCCGGGCCGATGAGCGAGGTGGTGACCCACAGTACGCAGTACCTCAGCGACGGCGATCTGAACGCCATCGCGGTGTACCTGCGCAGCCTGGCGCCGGAAAGCGCCGCCAAACCTGCCTCATCTGCTGCACAGGCGGATAATCCGGGCGGCAAGGCGACCTATGCGATGTACTGCTCGACCTGCCACGGCAACCAGGGCGAGGGCACCGACTTCGCCATTCCGGCGCTGGCGGGCAACGCCACGGTGACGGCGGACAATCCGCTGACCGCGCTGCGGGTGGTGCTGGAAGGGGCGCATACGCCGACCACGCAACAGGCGATGGCGTTCGACATGCCGGCTTACGGCTGGGCGTTGAACGATCGGCAAGCGGCCGATCTGATGAGCTATCTGCGGGGAAGCTGGGGCAACCAGGCGGCGCCGGTGACGGTACAGCAGGTGCAGGACGCGCGCAAACTGCAGGCGAAATGAAGGGGGAGCGCGGTCTGACGGCCGCGCTCCGCAAGCATTACAGCACCTTATGCGGGCCGAAGCATTCGTAGTGGATGCGTTCGACCTCTACGCCCATCTCCAGCAGCTGTTTGCCCACGAACTGCATGAAGGCTACCGGGCCGCAGAAGTAATAGTGCATCTGCGGATCGGCCAGGCTGCCCCGCAGCGCGCTCAAATTCATCAATCCGCGGCTGTGGTAATCGCGGCCTTCCACGTCATCGGCGCTCGGCTCGCGGTACCACACATGGCGGTTCAGATTCGGCATGCGCCCGGCAATATCCGCCACTTCATCGGCAAAGGCGTGCACGTCGCCGTTTTCCGCCGCGTGCAGCCAGTGGACCTGCGCCTGATGCTGGTTGTCGTGCAGGGTGTTGAGCATGCCGAGCATCGGGGTTTGGCCGACGCCGGCGGAGATCAGCGCCACCGGCGTAGTCGGCGCCACGTCGAGGAAGAAGTCGCCGTGCGGCGGGGCGATGTAGATCACGTCGCCTTCCTGCGCCTGCTGATGCAGGTAGTTGGACACTTTACCCTGATCTTCACGCTTTACCGCGATGCGGTAGAACTCGCCGTTCGGCGAGGTGGTCAGCGAGTACTGGCGAATTTCCTGATGCTCCAGGCTGTCGTGCTTGATGTAGACCGCCAGATACTGCCCCGGTTTGAAGTCCGCCACCCGGCCGCCGTCCACCGGCGCCAGCACGAAGCTGCAGATCACGTCGCTCTGCGGCTGTTTCTTCAGGATGCGGAATGCGCGCAGATCGCGCCAGCCGCCGTTATCGGTTTCGCTCTGCTGATAAATCTGCTCTTCACGCTGAATAAACACGTTGGCCAGCACGCCGTAGGCTTTGCCCCAGGCGTCCAGCACTTCCTGACCCGGGCTGAACATCTCGTCCAGCGTTGCCAGCAGGTGGCCGCCGACGATGTTGTACTGCTCCGGCTGAATATTGAAGCTGGTGTGCTTCTGCGCGATGCGCTCCACCGCCGGCAGCAGCGCCGCCAGGTTCTCGATGTTGGCGGCATAGGCGCAGATGGCGTCGAACAGCGCCTGACGCTGATCGCCGTTGCGCTGATTGCTCATGTTGAAAATGTCTTTCAAT
Source organism: Serratia sp. YC16 (assembly GCF_009707615.1). Taxonomy (NCBI): domain Bacteria; kingdom Pseudomonadati; phylum Pseudomonadota; class Gammaproteobacteria; order Enterobacterales; family Yersiniaceae; genus Serratia; species Serratia sp. YC16. The sequence goes on from NZ_WLYN01000007.1 coordinate 46,810, forward strand.
TCCGGGTTGTGCGCGAACATGCGATCGTAAAAGTGGGCGGTCAGCTTCGGCCCGGTTGCAGCCAGCAGGGGAATGGTGGATTTCACGGTGGCGATGGTTTGGCTATCCAGCATGGGAGCGCTCCTTGGGTTGGGCTCTTGACGAGAATTTTAATGATGTATTTTAAATGCATCTTATTGGGTTCCGCGTCTCTTGTAAATGCCCTTGTTTTCGTTGCGGTGTTCTTCAGGCGTCGATCGTGTTCACAGAACATGAAAAAAGCGCATTGTTCGCATGAGGAAATGTCCGTTGATAAACGGGGACATTTCGCGGATCAAAGCCTTGCGCTGCCTTATGCCAATCGTTTGCGTAAAAACCTCTGTCAAGACCTATCTTCGGTGGGGGGAAACGGTTTACACTGTGGCCCAGAACCCAAACGGGTAGTTATTTGGTGATTTTTTAGTTAGCTGATTTAAGTCAGGAGATGCCGGATGTTAAAGCGTGAAATGAACATTGCCGATTACGATGCTGAACTGTGGCGCGCCATGGAGCAGGAAGTGGTGCGTCAGGAAGAGCACATCGAGCTGATCGCGTCTGAGAACTACACCAGCCCGCGCGTGATGCAGGCTCAGGGTTCCCAGCTGACCAACAAATACGCTGAAGGCTATCCGGGCAAGCGTTACTACGGCGGCTGCGAATACGTGGATATCGTTGAACAGCTGGCTATCGATCGCGCCAAAGAATTGTTCGGCGCCGATTACGCCAACGTGCAGCCGCACTCAGGCTCCCAGGCTAACTTCGCCGTGTACACCGCGCTGCTGCAGCCGGGCGACACCATTCTGGGCATGAACCTGGCGCACGGCGGTCACCTGACCCACGGTTCCCCGGTCAACCTGTCCGGCAAGCTGTATAACGTGGTGCCTTACGGCATCGACGACAAAGGTCAAATCGACTATGACGATCTGGCCAAACAGGCGCAGACCCACAAGCCGAAAATGATCATCGGCGGCTTCTCCGCTTACTCCGGCGTGGTTGACTGGGCCAAAATGCGCGAAATCGCCGACAGCATCGGCGCTTACCTGTTCGTCGACATGGCGCACGTAGCGGGTCTGATCGCCGCCGGCGTGTACCCGAACCCGGTGCCGCACGCGCACATCGTCACTACCACCACCCACAAAACCCTGGCGGGTCCGCGCGGCGGTCTGATCCTGGCGAAGGGCGGCGACGAAGAGCTGTACAAGAAGCTGAACTCTGCCGTGTTCCCTGGCGGCCAGGGCGGCCCGCTGATGCACGTGATCGCCGGCAAGGCGGTGGCGCTGAAAGAAGCGATGGAGCCTGAGTTCAAGGTTTACCAGCAGCAAGTGGCGGTCAACGCCAAGGCGATGGTGGAAGTGTTCCTGCAGCGCGGCTACAAAGTGGTCTCCGGCGGCACCCATAACCACCTGTTCCTGCTGGATCTGGTCGACAAAAACCTGACCGGTAAAGAAGCTGACGCCGCCCTGGGCCGCGCCAACATCACCGTCAACAAAAACAGCGTGCCGAACGATCCGAAGAGCCCGTTCGTCACCTCCGGCGTGCGTATCGGCACCCCGGCCGTGACTCGTCGCGGCTTCAAAGAAGCCGACGTGCGCGAGCTGGCCGGTTGGATCTGCGATGTGCTGGACAACATCAACGATGAAGCCACCATCGAACGCACCAAGAAGAAAGTGCTGGATATCTGCGCCCGCCTGCCGGTTTACGCCTAATCCCGCTTTCGCCTGACAAAACCCGCTGCGGCGGGTTTTTTTATGGCCGCTTGCGGCAAACTGTGAACTGTTTGGCACTCTAATGCATTGAAGTGGAATGAAGATTGCCGGGCGGTGTGAGCTCTGTCAAAGTATCGCCCTCACACCGGAGGGATCATGGTTCTGCAATCAACGCGTTGGCTCGCTCTCAGTTATTTCACCTACTTCTTTTCCTATGGCATCTTCTTACCGTTCTGGGGCGTGTGGCTGAAAGGCGAGGGCATCGCGCCCGAAACCATCGGCATTTTACTCGGCGCCGGTCTGGTGGCCCGCTTCCTCGGTAGCTTGCTGATTGCTCCCCGCGTTAAAGATCCCTCTCATCTGGTCTCCGCCCTGCGCCTGTTGGCCCTGTTGACGTTGGCCTTCGCGGTCGGTTTCTGCTTCGGCAACGGCTGGGGGTGGCTGATGCTGGTGATCGCCGGTTTCAACCTGTTCTTTTCGCCGCTGGTGCCGCTGACCGACGCCCTGGCCGCTACCTGGCAGAAGCAAATCCGCATGGACTACGGCCGGGTGCGGCTGTGGGGGTCGCTGGCATTCGTCATCGGCTCGGCGCTGACCGGGCAACTGGTGGCGGTGTGGGGCCATAACGCCATTCTCTACAGCCTGATCCTCAGCGTGCTGGCGATGCTGCTGGGCATGCTGTTGAAGCCGAACGTTATGCCGCAGGGTGAAGCGCGCACGCACAGCGGGGACGAGCGTTCGCTGTGGGCGCTGCTGAAAGAAGGGCCGGTCTGGCGCTTCCTGCTGTGCGTCACGTTGCTGCAGGGGGCGCATGCCGGCTACTACAGCTTTGGCTCCATTTACTGGCAGGAGGCCGGTTATTCGGCCTCGACCATAGGCTACCTGTGGTCGCTGGGCGTGGTGGCGGAGGTGATTATTTTCGCCAGCAGCAACGTGCTGTTCCGCCGCTGGAATGCGCGCAACCTGCTGTTGCTCTCCGCCTGCTGCGGCGTGTTGCGCTGGAGCCTGATGGCCTACAGTACCGAACTGGGCTGGTTGCTGCTGATTCAGATCTTGCACTGCGGCACCTTTACCGTGTGCCACCTGGCGGCGATGCGCTTTATCGCTGCGCGTCAGGGGCAGGAGGTGATCCGGCTGCAGGCGGTGTATTCGGCGTTGGCGATGGGCGGCGGTATCGCCGTCATGACGGTGATCGCCGGGTTCCTGTTCGAACATTGGCAGGGCGGGGTATTCTGGGTGATGGCGGCGGTCGCAGCGCCGGCCTTGTTCATCCGGCCACCGGCGGTCAGCGTCAGCCGTTGATGTTGATTAAGGGGCTTCCAGCAGCGCGCGGATGGCCTCGCGCTGCCGGCTTTCCAGCGGCAGCTCGGTGTAGATCAGCGGCGGGTGCGGAGCGCTGTGCACCGCCGCATAAGGGGTGATCACCAGCGTGACGCCCTGCGGCGCTCCGCCGCGCAGGTAGTCGCCCAGCGGCAGATACTTGATGTTCAGCGGCAGTAGCGTGAGCTCGCGGAGCTGATATTCCACTTCCTCTTCCAACTGCGGGTTATCCAGCGTCAGCAGCAGCACCTGTTTTTCCTGTAGTGCGTTGTCCTGCATCAGCCAGGCACCGAAGCTGATGGCCACCAGGCCCGCTTCCTCGTTGGAAAACTGCACGCCGTACTCCTGTTCCAGCGGCTTCAGCGCATCCTGCGTGGTGCGCATCAGCCGCGGGTATTTACGCACCACTTCTTCCAGCAGCATATTGTCGATGCCGATGGCGAAACGGCAGCGCTCCAGCGCCGGCGCCAGGTGGGCGAACAGCTGGCTGACCAGCTCCGCTTTGCTGCTGAAAGCCATGCCGGAAAGCTGCTGGAAACGCACGACCATGCTGTCGATCGCCGCCATCAGCCGCTGTTCTTGCGCCGAGTCATCGCTGTGGTAGCTGTGATTTTTCAACATGGTGAAGGTCAGCGCCAGAAAATCGCGCTCGTCCGCGTGCGGCGGCTGGTTAAACAGCCGGTTGCAGGCCTGATGTAGCCAGGCGGCGGCTTGCTGCTCCGGCTTTTGCCGCAGCCAGTCGCGTTGAACGGCGTCGAAACGCGGATGGCGCTGCAGGCGGTTTTGCCAGGCGCAGTAGAGCAGGTAATGCTGCAGAAATTGGCGGTCGCGCGCGTCGAAGTGGCGGTTGAGCAGCGGCTCGCAGGCGTCTATCGCTTGAGCCAGCTGCGACGCCGACCCGGCATCGGCCGCCAGCGCCAGCCGCAGGCGCGGGGCGAAGTCGCTTTCGACGAACTGCGGGCTGCAGCGCAGGGCCCGCCGCAGCCAATGGATCAGGCACAGGCGTTGGTCGAGCGCGCTGCCCCGCAGTTGGTAGCCATGGTCGGGATCGACGGCGATCTCCAGATGGTGGAAACGCTGGATTTCACTGGCCACCTCGGCTATATCTTGCCGGGTTATCGGGGGGGCGACGCCATTGATTCGGCTTAAGGTCTCCAGCTGTAACTCGGGCTCCGGCGTGTACAGCATCAGCAGCAGATGACAGCGCCGTTGTTGTCCGGAGAGCTCAGGCACGGGAGAGGTGTCCAGGCTCATATCACCTTCCGGCATATAAGGTTGCGATTATGCCTAAGCATAGCAAAAGGCTTTGTAACGTCAGGATGACAGCGCGGCTTTTACTTCGGCTTACAACTTTCGTCACAAATATTGCCGGGAGCGGCAGACCGTTCGGTAGTTATTTGTGTTACGTTATAACAAATGCAGGTAAGACAGGATAATGATGAAGTTACGTCGTCTTTTGGCTGCCCTCGGCGCCGTGTTCAGCGCTGGAGCGGCCGCTCATCCGCACAGCTTTATCGACATGAACACCACCTTCGTCGCCAAAGACCAGCGGCTGGTCGGCCTGAAAATGGTGTGGGTGATGGATGAAATCACCTCGGCGGATCTGCTCTACGATGCGAAAAACGCCAAGAGCGATTCGGAAGTGTGGAAAAAGCTGGCGGCGGAAGTGATGGCCAACGTGCTGGGGCAGCACTATTTCACCGATCTTTATCGTGACGGCAAGCCGGTGAAATACCTGAACTTGCCCAGCGAATATCACCTGTCGCGCCAGGGCAACCAGGCGGTGTTGGAGTTCGTGATGCCGTTGGCCGAGCCGCAGCCGTTGGCGGGCAAGCCGTTTCAACTTTCTACTTACGATCCGACTTATTTCGTGGATATGACCTATAAAGACCAAAATGCGCTGCATCTGCCGCCGGAGATGGCGCAGCAGTGCAGTTACAAGCTGATGACGCCGAAGCCGAATGCGTCGCTGCAGGCCTATGCGCTGTCGCTCGACAAGAACGACTCGCCCGGCGAAGACCTGGCGCTGGGGCAACAGTTTGCCCAGCGGGTGACGCTGCAATGTCGCTAAATTTCTCTCCGCCGACGACAAGCCGACGCCACTGGGCCTTTGGCCTGTGGCCGCTGCTGCCGTTCACGCTGGCGCTGATGGCCGCCGCGCTGCTGGCGTGGCACTACTGGCCGCAGCTGCTGATGCAGAGCGTGGTATGGCAAAAAGCGCTGCATCAACAGATGGCGGGGCTGTTGCAGCAGGTGAAGGCCGCGCCGCAGCAGGCCGGGCTGGCGCTGATGCTGTTCAGCCTCGGTTATGGCGTTTTGCATGCGCTTGGGCCCGGCCACGGTAAAGTGGTGATCGCCACCTATCTGGCCACCCACCCGGCGCGGCTGAAAAGCAGCCTGAAGCTGACCTTCGCCGCGTCACTGGTGCAGGGGCTGGTGGCGATCGCGCTGGTGACGTTGATGTTGGTGGTGTTGCAGCTCTCTTCGCGCCAGCTGCACCAAAGCAGCTTTTGGCTGGAGAAGGGCAGTTTTATTCTGGTGATGCTGCTTGGCGCGCTGCTGAGTTGGCGCGCGCTGAAACGTCTGTTTGCGGCGATCAAAGCGATGCGCCCGGCGCCGGCGCTGCGCATCAACAGCCTGACGCCGCTGGCGGCGGATCATGTGCACAGCGCCGACTGCGGCTGCGGGCACCGGCATCTGCCGAGCGACAGCGAGCTACAGGCGGGGAGCGACTGGCGCACCCGAACCGCCATCGTGCTGGCGATGGGCATGCGCCCCTGCTCGGGGGCGATTTTGGTACTGCTGTTCTCCAAGGTGATCGGCGTGTTCGGCTGGGGCGTGCTTTCCGCGCTGGCGATGGCATTCGGCACATCCTTGACCATTTCCATGCTGGCGCTGCTGGTGCATTACAGCCGCCGGCTGGCGGTGCGCCTCAGCCGTTCGCGCGCGCCCGCCGCCTGGAGCGCGGTAGCCTGGGGCTCGCTGGCGCTGGCCGGTGGCCTGATCCTGCTGGCCGCTGGGCTGCTGCTGTACGTCAGCGCGCAGCCGGAATTCGGCGGCGGCATCCGCCCCTTCTCTCGCTAACGGGCATAAAAAAAGCGCTGCATCGGCAGCGCTTTTTTTCGATTCGCTTCTGGCGATTAACGCTTCAGCGCTTCGCTCAGTTCTTCACGCATGGTGGCCAACATGGCTTTCACCACGCGCGGGTTGCCCGCTACCACGTTGCCGGAGCTGAAGTGGTTGTGGCCGCCGACGAAGTCGGTCACCAGGCCGCCGGCTTCACGCACCAGCAGCTCGCCCGCAGCGAAGTCCCACGGCTTCAGGCCGATTTCGAAGAAACCGTCTACGCGGCCGGCGGCCACATAGGCCAGATCCAGCGCGGCGGAACCGGTGCGGCGGAAGTCCGCACACTGGGTGAACAGTTTGCCGACGATGTTGATGTAAGGCGTAGCGTGCTGTTTGACTTTGAACGGGAAGCCGGTCGCCAGGATGGTGCCATCCAGATCTTTGGCGTTGGTGCCGCGCAGGCGGTAACCGTTGAGCTGTGCGCCCTGGCCGCGAGTGGCGGTGAACAGTTCGTTGCGCATCGGATCGTAAACCACGGCCACTTCAGTACGGCCTTTGATGCGTACGGCGATGGAAACGGAGAAATGAGGGAAGCGTTTGATGAAGTTTGCAGTGCCATCCAGTGGATCGATCACCCATTGCACATCGCGATCTTCGCCGATCAGTTCGCCGCGCTCTTCGCTCACGATGCTGTGTTGCGGATAAGACTTGCGGATGACGTCGATGATCAGATGCTCTGCATCGCGATCGACGTTGGTGACGAAGTCGTTGGTCCCTTTCTGGCTCGCTTCTACAGCGTCAGGGGTTTCGTAGTTTTTGGCAATCAGGTTACCGGCCTTGCGCGCAGCGCGCACGGCGATAGTCAGCATCGGATGCATGGGTATCTTCCAACTAGGATGTTAAAGAACAGGAAACGGCGCGAAGTATAGCAGCTGTTCGGCAAATTGCCTACGGCTGTGTTAAGATGCTGCGATTTTCCGCCACGCTCAGAGTTTGTATGCTGCACAATATCCGCATTGTTCTGGTAGAGACTTCACATACCGGCAACATGGGCTCGACCGCCAGAGCCATGAAAACCATGGGTTTAACCAACCTTTATCTGGTTAATCCGCTGATCAAACCCGATTCTCAGGCCATCGCCCTGGCCGCCGGTGCCAGCGACGTGATCGGCAACGCCACTATCGTCGATACCCTCGATGACGCCATCGCCGGCTGCAGCCTGGTGGTGGGTACCAGCGCGCGCTCCCGCACCTTGCCGTGGCCGATGCTGGAGCCGCGTGAATGCGGCGTGCGTTCGGTGCACGAAGGCGAGCACGCGCCGGTGGCGCTGGTGTTCGGCCGTGAACGCGTCGGGCTGACCAACGATGAATTGCAGAAGTGCCACTACCACGTCGCCATTCCGGCCAACCCGGACTACAGCTCGCTGAACCTGGCGATGGCGGTGCAGATCCTGGCGTACGAAGTGCGCGTGGCTTACCTCGATCGCCAACAGGCGGGCGCGCCGCAGCTGGAAGAGACGCCGTATCCGCTGGTGGATGACCTCGAGCGCTTCTATCAGCACCTGGAGCAGACGCTGCAGCGCACCGGCTTTATTCGCCCGTCCCATCCGGGCCAGGTGATGAACCGCCTGCGTCGGCTGTTCACCCGCGCGCGCCCGGAAGGGCAGGAGCTAAATATCCTGCGCGGCATGCTGACGTCGATCGAGAAACAGGACAAACATCAAGGTAATTAATTGATGCGGCGTAACGGTGGGCGACAATAGTATTAGTTATCCAAAGGTTATAACATGTATTTTATATACCTTTGTTCTTGCTAAGTACAAAACGTGCTAATACTTGAGTTAATTACTAGGTTAAATAGTTGACTGATTTACTCAGGAATGTCAGACTTTCGGCCATATTTGACCAACAGGTAACCATTGAGCTATGAGACTGACATCCAAAGGCCGTTATGCCGTAACCGCTATGCTCGACGTAGCGCTGCATTCCCAGGAAGGGCCGGTGCCACTGGCGGACATTTCCGAACGCCAGGGTATTTCGCTCTCTTATCTGGAACAATTATTCTCCCGTCTGCGCAAGAATGGCCTGGTGGCCAGCGTGCGCGGTCCGGGCGGTGGTTATCTGCTGGGTAAAGACGCGGGTGAGATCGCCGTTGGCGCTGTCATCACTGCTGTCGATGAATCGGTAGATGCAACCCGTTGCCAGGGCAAAGAAGGCTGCCAGGGCGGCGATCGCTGCTTGACCCACGCCCTGTGGCGCGATCTGAGCGAGCGCATCAGCGGGTTCCTGAACAACATTACGCTGGCTGAACTGGTCAACAACCAGGAAGTGCTGATGGTGGCAGATCGTCAAAACAACGATACGCGCCGCACGGCCAACGGTCGTCCGCAAGAAACTATCAACGTTAATCTGCGCGCATAAGCAGCTGGCGAAATTATTTTAGTTTTTGGAAGTGATGTACGGAGCACAAGAGCAATGAAATTACCGATTTATCTGGATTACTCAGCAACGACGCCGGTCGACCCGCGCGTTGCTGAGAAGATGATGCAGTTTTTGACCCTGGACGGCACTTTCGGCAACCCGGCTTCCCGTTCCCACCGTTTCGGTTGGCAGGCGGAAGAGGCGGTAGACATCGCCCGTAACCAAATCGCCGAACTGGTGGGCGCAGACCCGCGCGAAATCGTCTTCACCTCCGGGGCGACCGAATCCGACAACCTGGCGATCAAAGGCGCTGCCAATTTCTACCAGAAAAAAGGCAAGCACATCATCACCAGCAAAACCGAACACAAAGCCGTGCTGGACACCTGCCGTCAGCTGGAGCGCGAAGGGTTCGAAGTGACCTACCTGGCGCCGCAGAGCAACGGCATCATCAGCCTGCAGGATCTCGAAGCGGCGATGCGCGATGACACCATCCTGGTCTCCATCATGCACGTCAACAACGAGATCGGCGTGGTGCAGGACATCGAAGCGATCGGCGAAATGTGCCGCGTGCGCGGTATCATCTACCACGTTGACGCTACCCAGAGCGTGGGCAAACTGCCTATCGATCTGAGCAAGCTGAAAGTCGACCTGATGTCGTTCTCCGGCCACAAAATCTATGGCCCGAAAGGCATCGGCGCGCTGTACGTGCGCCGCAAGCCGCGTATCCGCATCGAAGCGCAGGTGCACGGCGGTGGTCACGAGCGCGGCATGCGTTCCGGCACCCTGCCTGTTCACCAGATCGTCGGCATGGGCGAAGCTTACCGCATCGCCAAAGAAGAGATGACCGAAGAGATGGCACGTCTGCGCACCCTGCGCGATCGTCTGTGGAACGGCGTGAAAGATATGGAAGAAGTGTATCTGAACGGCGATCTGGAGCACGGCGCACCGAACATCCTGAACGTCAGCTTCAACTATGTTGAAGGCGAGTCGCTGATCATGGCGCTGAAAGACCTGGCCGTTTCTTCCGGTTCAGCCTGTACCTCCGCCAGCCTCGAGCCGTCCTACGTGCTGCGCGCGCTGGGCATGAGCGATGAATTGGCGCACAGCTCGATCCGTTTCTCCCTGGGGCGTTTCACCACGGAAGAAGAGATCGACTACACCATTCAACTGGTGCGTAAATCCATCGGCCGTCTGCGCGATCTGTCCCCGCTGTGGGAGATGTTCAAGCAGGGCGTGGATATCAACAGCATCGAATGGGCGCATCATTAATTCTCAGGTTTCAGGAGCAAGGTCATGGCTTACAGCGAAAAAGTAATCGATCATTATGAAAACCCGCGCAACGTGGGTTCTTTCGACAACGAAGATCCTACCGTCGGCAGCGGCATGGTAGGGGCGCCGGCTTGCGGCGACGTCATGAAGCTGCAGATCAAGGTTAACGATGAAGGCATCATCGAAGACGCGCGCTTTAAAACTTACGGCTGCGGTTCCGCCATCGCCTCCAGCTCGCTGGTGACCGAATGGATGAAAGGCAAGTCGTTGGATCAGGCTGAAGCGATCAAAAACACCCAGATCGCCGAAGAGCTGGAATTGCCGCCGGTCAAAATTCACTGCTCGATCCTGGCTGAAGACGCCATCAAAGCAGCGATTGCCGACTATAAGAGCAAGCATAGCGCCAAGTAATTTGTCTGAGTCGGCCCGGCCGCGCCGGGCTTTGATGTGAAGTGTGAGGTTGTGATGTCTATTACCATGAGCGACAGCGCTGCGCAGCGTGTTCAGGCGTTTTTGACGAACCGCGGCAAAGGTCTCGGCCTGCGTCTGGGAGTGCGAACTTCCGGCTGCTCCGGGATGGCGTACGTGCTGGAATTTGTTGACGAAGCCAACGATGACGACATCGTGTTTGAAGACAAAGGCATCAAGGTGATCATCGACGGCAAGAGCCTGGTCTACCTTGACGGCACCGAGCTTGATTTCGTTAAGGAAGGCCTGAACGAAGGCTTCAAGTTCAACAACCCGAACGTCTCAAGCGAATGCGGCTGCGGCGAGAGTTTCAACGTCTGACAGTCCATCGTGCTCCCCCGCCTCGGCGGGGGAACTTCATCCGCTAACGCCCAGAGCACGCTATGGATTACTTTACTTTATTCGGGCTGCCAGTTCGCTATACCGTGGACGGCAGCCTGCTTGCGTCCCGCTTCCAGGATCTGCAGCGCCAATTCCACCCCGATCGTTTCGCCAACCAGCCGGAGCGCGAACGCCTGATGGCGTTGCAGCAGGCGGCGACCATCAACGAAGCCTACCAGGCGCTGAAGCACCCGTTAAAACGCGCGGAGTATATGCTATCTTTGCACGGCTTCGATCTGGGCAACGAACAGCATACGATGCGCGACACCGCGTTTCTGATGGAACAGCTGGAACTGCGCGAAGAGCTCGACGCCATTGAGCGCAAGCCGGAGGCGGAAAGCCTGCTGGCCGATTTCGGCGCGCGGCTGGCAGCCTCGGTCAAACAGCGCAGCGCGCTGATGCTGCAGCAGTTGGATAGCGAGCAGTGGGCGGCCGCCGCTGACACCGTGCGCAAGCTGCGCTTTTTGGACAAACTCCAGCAACAGGTTGAACAACTCGAAGAAAAACTGCTGGGTTTTGAGTAACACCTTCTGATTCTGATTGTGGAAGCTTCAACATGGCCTTATTACAAATTAGTGAGCCTGGCCTCAGCGCCGCGCCGCACCAGCGACGCTTGGCCGCCGGCATCGACTTAGGCACCACCAACTCGCTGGTCGCCACGGTGCGCAGCGGGCAGGCGGAAACGCTGGCCGACGAACAGGGGCGCCATTTGCTGCCTTCGGTGGTGCATTATCAGGCGGACGCGCAGCGCGTCGGCTGGGAGGCGCGCCAACAGGCGGCGCAGGATCCGGCCAATACCGTCAGCTCCATCAAACGCATGATGGGCCGCTCGTTGGCGGACGTGCAGCAACGTTACCCGAACCTGCCGTATCAATTCCAGGCCAGCGACAACGGCCTGCCGCTGATCGTCACTGCCGCCGGCCCGGTTAACCCGGTCGGCGTCTCCGCCGATATCCTGCGGGCCCTGTCCGCGCGCGCGCAAGCGGCGCTGGAAGGGGAGCTGGACGGTGTGGTGATCACCGTTCCCGCCTACTTCGACGACGCGCAGCGCCAGGGTACCAAAGACGCGGCGCGTCTGGCCGGCCTGCACGTCCTGCGCCTGCTGAACGAACCGACCGCGGCGGCGATCGCCTATGGGCTGGATTCCGGCCAGGAAGGGGTGATCGCGGTTTACGATCTGGGCGGCGGCACCTTTGATATCTCTATTCTTCGTCTCAGCCGCGGCGTGTTCGAAGTGCTGGCGACCGGCGGCGATTCCGCGCTGGGCGGCGACGACTTCGATCATCTGTTGGCCGACTGGCTGCGCGAGCAGGCCGGCGTGGCCGATCGCAGCGACCACGGCGTGCAGCGCCAACTGCTGGATGCCGCCATCGCCGCCAAAATCGCGTTGAGCGATGCCGACAGCGTGCGCGTTGAGGTGGCAGGCTGGCAGGGCGAGGTGACCCGCGCCCAGTTTGAAGCGCTGATCGCCCCGCTGGTGAAACGCACGCTGATGGCTTGCCGCCGCGCGCTGAAAGACGCCGGCGTCACCGCCGACGAGGTGCTGGAAGCGGTGATGGTCGGCGGTTCTACCCGCGTGCCGCTGGTGCGTGAGCAGGTGGGGGCCTTCTTCGGCCGCACGCCGCTGACGTCGATCGATCCGGATAAAGTGGTCGCCATCGGCGCCGCGATCCAGGCCGACATCCTGGTGGGCAACAAGCCGGACAGCGACATGCTGCTGCTGGACGTGATCCCGCTGTCGCTGGGTCTCGAAACCATGGGCGGTCTGGTGGAGAAAGTGATCCCGCGCAACACCACTATCCCGGTGGCGCGCGCGCAGGAGTTCACCACCTTTAAAGACGGCCAGAGCGCGATGATGATCCACGTGCTGCAGGGCGAGCGCGAGCTGGTGCAGGATTGCCGTTCGCTGGCGCGCTTTACGCTGCGTGGCCTGCCGCCGCTGCCTGCCGGGGGCGCGCACATTCGCGTGACCTTCCAGGTGGACGCGGACGGCCTGCTGAGCGTCACCGCGATGGAGAAATCCACCGGCGTTGAAGCCTCGATCCAGGTCAAGCCGTCGTACGGTCTGTCGGACAGCGAAATCGCCGGCATGATCAAAGACTCGATGGCCAACGCGCAAAGCGACGTGGGCGCACGCAAGCTGGCGGAGCAACGCGTGGAAGCCGCGCGGGTGCTGGAAAGCCTGCAGGGCGCGCTGGCCACCGACGCCGCGCTGCTGAGCGAGGCGGAAAGCCAGGCGATCGCCGCCGCGACCCAGGCGTTGCAGCAGGCGGCGCAGGGTGAAGATCCTGCCGCTATCGAAGACGCTATCAAAACATTAGATGCACAAACGCAAGATTTTGCCGCGCGCCGCATGGACGCTTCCATTCGCCGCGCGCTGGCTGGCCATTCTGTGGATGAGGTTTAACCATGCCTAAAATTGTTTTCCTGCCCCATCAAGATCTTTGCCCGGAAGGGGCGGTTCTGGAAGCCGAAAAAGGGGAGTCGATCCTCAACGTTGCGCTGCGCAACGGCATTGAAATCGAGCACGCCTGCGAGAAATCCTGCGCCTGCACCACCTGCCACTGCATCGTGCGTGAAGGCTTCGATTCGCTGGAAGAGAGCAGCGAGCTGGAAGACGACATGCTGGACAAAGCGTGGGGGCTGGAGCCGGAAAGCCGTCTGAGCTGCCAGGCGCTGGTCGCCGACGAAGATCTGGTGGTCGAAATGCCGCGTTACACCGTCAACCACGCGCGTGAGCATTAATTGTTAGCCGCGGCGCCAACCAGGAGATCATAATGGGACTGAAGTGGACCGACAGCCGTGAAATCGGCGAAGCCCTGTACGACCAATACCCGGACACCGATCCGAAAACCGTGCGTTTTACCGACATGCATCAGTGGATCTGCGATCTGGAAGAGTTCGATGACGATCCGCAGGCTTCCAACGAAAAAATACTGGAAGCGATCCTGCTGGTCTGGTTAGATGAAGCGGAGTAAATAGCGTAACGGGCTGCCATGGGCGGCCCGTTTATTTTGTATCCGACATACCCGTCGTCTTTCAAACCGCAGCGTTGTTACCTGCACGATCACCCCCCAGTCACTTACCTGAGTAAGCTCCTGGGGATGAGATCGCTGGGCGCCTAGCTGCAATTTGAAATCCATAGGGTATGCAATAAAGCCCTAATGAAATAATAAAGGGAACATCCGGAGTAAGAAGGCTATGACAACAGAATTCATGCAGGTCACGCTGTCGCAACAACCTGCCGACGCCCGCTGGGGCGAGAAAGCGCTGCTGAGCACCAACGGCGAAGGGATGACCATCCACCTGACTGGCGCCGACAAGCTGGGCGCTGTCCAGCGTGCAGGCCGCAAAATTGATGGTCAGGGCATCAAAAACGTCAAGCTGGCCGGCGACGGTTGGGATTTGGAAAACAGCTGGGCGTTTTGGCAAGGCTACCGCGGGCCGAAAGGGCAGCGCAACGTCGAATGGGCCGAGCTGCCGGAAGCCGCGCGTCAGGAGCTGGATAAGCGCCTGAAGATCGTTGACTGGGTGCGCGACACCATCAACATGCCGGCGGAAGAGCTGGGGCCGGAGCAACTGGCGACCCGCGCCGTCGATCTGATGTGCGACGTCGGCTGCGATGCCGTCAGCTATCGCATCACCAAGGGCGAAGATCTGCGTGAGCAGAACTATGCCGGCATCCACACCGTCGGCCGCGGTTCCGAACGCCCGCCGGTACTGCTGGCGCTCGACTTCAACCCGACCGGCAACCCGGACGCGCCGGTGTTCGCGTGCCTGGTCGGCAAGGGTATCACCTTCGACACCGGCGGCTACAGCCTGAAGCAAAGCGCCTTTATGGATTCGATGAAGGCTGACATGGGCGGCGCGGCCACCATCACCGGCGCCCTGGCGCTGGCGGCGGCGCGCGGCCTGAAGCAGCGCGTGAAGCTGTACCTGTGCTGCGCCGACAACATGGTCAGCGGCAACGCCTTCAAACTGGGCGACATCATTCGCTACCGCAACGGCAAAACCGTTGAGGTGATGAACACCGATGCGGAAGGGCGCCTGGTGCTGGCCGACGGCCTGATCGACGCTTCTGAGCAGAACCCGCAGCTGATTATCGACTGCGCCACCCTGACCGGCGCGGCCAAAACTGCGGTAGGCAACGACTACCATGCGCTGTTCAGCTTTGACGACGCGCTGGCGCAAGAGCTGCTCAGCAGCGCCGCCGCCGAGCAAGAGCCGTTCTGGCGCCTGCCGCTGGCCGAGTTCCACCGCAGCCAGCTGCCGTCCAACTTCGCCGAGCTGAACAACGTGGCCGGCCCGGCCTACACCGCTGGCGCCAGCACCGCGGCGGCCTTCCTGTCGCACTTCGTTAAAAACTACCAGCAAGGCTGGTTGCACATCGACTGTTCAGCCACCTACCGCAAAGGCGCGGTGGAGCAGTGGTCGGCCGGCGCGACCGGTCTGGGCGTGCGCACCCTGGCCAATCTGCTGCTGAGCAAAGCCAAATAATTGAATGCCCGCCACGTCGGGCGCTAGAATGCGCATTATCTTCGAGGCCCAGCATGCTGGGCCTCGCTCTTTGATCCCTGGAGTTTGCCATGAGTGCCCATCATCACGATGCCGCCCCGAGCGAGAACGAACTTGAACGCCTGCTGAAGCTGGCGGTGACGGAGCCGGCCCATCGCCCGGCGTTCTTCCGTGAACTGCTCGACGCCACGGTGCTGATCCTCGGCGACAGCGAGCAGGTGCAGCAGGATGGCGACATCACGCTGAACGCGGATACGCCGGTCAATATCCAGCATTGGGAAAAGCAGGACGGCGGCAGCATCATTCCGTTCTTCACTTCGCTGGATGCGTTGCAGAAGGCGGTTGAGGACGAACAGCCGTTTATCGCCATGCCGGCGCGGGTGCTGTTCGAGATTACCCAGGGCGCGGATCTGTTCCTCAACCCGAAGGCGGAATACGGCAAAGAGTTTTATCCGGAAGAGGTGGCGATGCTGCTGGCGACCGGCGGCGTCGTCAAACCGGTGGAGCACTACGTCGATAAAGAGACCCAAATCCTGCTGGGGCAGCCCGAAGAGTATCCGTCGGCGATGGTGGATGCGCTGACCACGCTGTTCAGCCAGCGCAAGCCGGTGCGCCGCGCGTTTCTGGCGCTGATGCACGACAAGGCGGCGGACGAGAAACCCAATTTGCTGATCGGGCTGGAAGTGGACGCCGAGCCGGCGGAGATCGAGGCGTTGATCAACGAGGCCGGCAGCGTCGCCAGCGAAACGGCGCCGAATGACGAGCCGGTGGACTTCTGCCTGGTGTCGGAGAAAGAGCGAGGCATCAGCCACTACCTGATCTCCCATACGCAGCCGTTTTATCAGCGGCGCTGGGGCAGTTGGCTGCGCAATTTGATCCCGTCTACCGACAAGACCCAATAACGTCGGCGCACCGCCGAAAATGGCGAATGAAGATCATATTTTTTTAATGAAATGTTGATTTTCCCGTAGGCAAGCGTTAACGGCGCACATATAATCTGCGCCACTTGAGAAGGCCGGCAACATTGCAGACCGGCCTGTTTTGGAAGTCATACAGAGGCCATCATGACCGTAGAACGTACCTTTTCCATCGTTAAACCAAACGCTGTAGCCAACAACGACATCGGCGCTATCTACGCGCGTTTCGAGCGCGCCGGTTTCAAAATCATCGCCGCTAAAATGCTGCGTCTGACTCGCGAGCAAGCTGAAGGCTTCTACGCTGAGCACAAAGGCCGCCCATTCTTCGACGGTCTGGTTGAGTTCATGACCTCCGGCCCAATCATGGTGCAGGTTCTGGAATCTGAAAACGCCGTGCAGCGCAACCGCGACATCATGGGTGCAACCAACCCGGACAACGCACTGGCCGGCACCCTGCGCGCCGACTACGCGGACAGCTTCACCGCTAACGCCGTTCACGGTTCCGACTCCGTTGAATCCGCACAGCGTGAAATCGCTTACTTCTTCAACGAAAGCGAAATCTGCGCACGTTAATCGTGCCATTGCTGATAACCAGGCATTCACCGGCTGAAACAATAAAAATGCCCTGAATGCCTTTCAGCCATAGAAACACGCTACTAAAATTTGTACAATGCCGCGCCCCTGATAAGACGACTTGTCAGGGGCGTGTTTTTAGTGCCGCCACCCGAATCATGCGGGCTGAAATGCACAACTTACTTTCCATTCTTTAGCGCCATAACGTGTAATAACGAGGCCAGAGATCATTATGTTAGAACCCATCACGTCCGAGCACACCGTGTCTGAAAATAATTCGCTGACTACCCCCTCCGTTAACGTGGAGCAACCGGCTGCGGCCAAAATCAACCTGCTGGATCTGAACCGCCAGCAAATGCGTGAGTTCTTCGCCGAAATGGGCGAAAAACCGTTCCGCGCCGATCAGGTGATGAAGTGGATTTACCACTACTGCTGCGACGATTTCGAGCAGATGACCGACATCAACAAAGTCCTGCGCGGCAAGCTGCAGCGCGTGGCGGAAATCCGCGCGCCGGAAGTGGCGGAAGAACAGCGTTCGGCCGACGGCACCATCAAGTGGGCGATCAAGGTGGGCGATCAGCAGGTCGAAACCGTGTATATCCCGGAAGCCGATCGCGCGACGCTGTGCGTCTCCTCGCAGGTAGGCTGCGCGCTGGAGTGCAAATTCTGTTCGACGGCGCAGCAGGGCTTCAACCGCAACCTGCGCGTGTCGGAAATCATCGGCCAGGTGTGGCGCGCGGCGAAGATCATCGGCGCGCTGAAGGTGACCGGCCAACGCCCGATCACCAACGTGGTGATGATGGGCATGGGCGAGCCGCTGCTCAACCTGAACAACGTGGTGCCGGCGATGGAAATCATGCTGGACGACTTCGGCTTTGGCCTGTCCAAACGCCGTGTGACCCTGTCTACCTCCGGCGTGGTGCCGGCGCTGGACAAGCTGGGCGACATGATCGACGTGGCGCTGGCTATTTCGCTGCACGCGCCGAACGACACCATCCGCGATGAGATCGTGCCGATCAACCGCAAGTACAACATCGAGACCTTCCTGTCCGCGGTGCGTCGCTATCTGGAGAAATCCAACGCTAACCAGGGCCGCGTCACCGTCGAGTACGTGATGCTGGATCATATCAACGACAGCACCGATGACGCGCATCAGCTGGCGGAAGTGTTGAAAGACACGCCGTGCAAGATCAACCTGATCCCATGGAACCCGTTCCCGGGCGCTCCCTACGGCCGCAGCTCCAACAGCCGGGTGGATCGTTTCTCCAAGGTGTTGATGGAATACGGCTTTACGACTATTGTTCGTAAAACCCGTGGTGACGATATCGACGCCGCCTGCGGGCAACTGGCGGGTGAAGTGATCGACCGTACCAAGCGTACCCTGAAGAAGAAAATGGCCGGGGAACCTATCAACGTACGGGCGGTCTGAATCCTATAGCACCATTTTTTGTTATCTAACAGCCTGTTATGCGAAAGCGTGTCGCTGGTGGGCGTTAGTTGACGGCCGATAAGGAAATGAATGCGGGCATGAAGCTGAAACTGTGGGGTGTGTGGCTGGCGGCCGGGTTGTTGGCCGGGTGTTCCGGTTCAGCGCCGGAAAAGGAAGCACAGGTCTCTGAGGCGGGCCAGACGCGCCTGCAGCTGGGGCTGGAGTACCTGCAGCAAGGCGACATGGACGCCGCGCGCCAGAACCTGGAAAAGGCGCTGGACGCGGCCCCGCAGGATTACCGCACGCAGTTGGGCATGGCGCTTTATGCGCAGCGGAACGGTGAAAACGCCGCGGCCGAACAGCGTTATCGGCAAGCGCTCAAACTTGCGCCAGGCAATGGCACCGTACTGAATAATTACGGTGCGTTTCTTTGCGGTTTAGGGCAGTATGTACCGGCGCAACAGCAGTTTAGCGCTGCGGCGCTGGCGCCCGATTATGGCCAGGTTGCCGACAGCCTGGAAAACGCAGGTTACTGTTTTCTCAAGGCCGGACAAAACGATGAGGCGCGCACGCTGTTGAGCCGCGCGCTGAAGGTCGATCCGGACAAAGGCACTCCGCTGTTGGCGGAGGCCGAAAAGCAATTTGGAGAAGGGAAGCGCGCCCAGTCGCAACTTTTATTGGATGTTTATCAGCATGTTCTGCCGGCCAGCGCCAGCAGCTTATGGTTACAGATTCGTTTCGCCGCGTTAGCCGGCCGTCAGGATAGCGTTCAACGCTATGGCAAGCAGCTAGCGCGAAGTTTTCCACAATCCAAACAGTACCAGCAGTTCTTAGCTAATGAATACTGAAGCCTCCCAAGATAAAACCGTATCCATGACGACGGGCCAGCGCCTGCGTCAGGCCCGTGAGCAACTCGGGCTGAGCCAACAGACCGTTGCAGAACGCCTGTGTCTCAAAATGTCCACCGTGCGCGATATCGAGGAAGACAGCGTTTCCGCTGACCTCGCGTCCACCTTCGTGCGCGGCTACATCCGTTCCTACGCCAAACTGGTGCATTTGCCGGAAGACGAACTGCTGCCGATGCTGGCCAAGCAGGCGCCGTTGAAGATGGCGAAAGTGGCGCCGATGCAAAGCTTCTCGCTGGGCAAGCGCCGCAAGAAACGCGACGGCTGGCTGATGAGCTTCACCTGGCTTATCGTGTTCGTGGTGATCGGCCTGACCGGCGCCTGGTGGTGGCAAAACCACAAGGCGCAGCAGGAAGAGATCGCCACTATGGCCGATCAATCCTCGGCGCAGCTTTCACAGAATAACGAAGGGCAGTCCGTGCCGCTGACCGACGGCAACGCCGACGCCGGCACCAACGTGCCGTTGACCGACAACAGCGCTGCGCCGGCCGATACCGGCGCAGCGGCTCAGGCGCCGGCGGCTACCGCCCAGGCGCCAGGCGCGGCTCAGCAGCAGCCTGCCGTGGTGTCGCCAAGCCAGACCACCCTGCCGGAAACCGCGCCGGCGGCACAAGCGCCGCTGCCGACCGCCGATGCGGGCGTGGCTGCGCCGGCGGCCGATCCGAACGCGCTGGTGATGGACTTCTCTGCCGACTGCTGGCTGCAGGTGAGTGACGCCAGCGGTAAAACACTGTTCAGCGGCACCCAGAAGAAGGGCGGCAAGCTGAACCTGACCGGCACGGCGCCGTACAAACTGACCATCGGCGCGCCGGCGGCAGTACAGATCCAGTATCAGGGTAAGCCGGTCGATTTAAGCCGGTTCGTTAAGTCAAACCGTGTTGCTCGCCTGACCGTCGCCGCGCAGTAATCGCGCGGCTGGTCGTGATGTCAGAGCAGCAATGGAGAGTAAGTAATGCATAACCAAGCGCCCATCAACCGTCGAAAATCAACGCGCATTTACGTCGGCAAGGTGCCTATTGGTGATGGCGCGCCGATTGCCGTGCAGTCGATGACCAACACCCGTACCACCGATGTTGAAGCAACGGTTAATCAGATTAAAGCGCTGGAGCGCGTGGGCGTCGACATCGTCCGCGTTTCGGTTCCTACCATGGACGCCGCCGAGGCGTTCAAGCTGATCAAGCAGCAGGTCAACGTGCCGCTGGTCGCCGATATCCACTTCGATTATCGCATCGCGCTGCAGGTGGCCGAATACGGCGTAGACTGCCTGCGCATCAATCCGGGCAACATCGGCAACGAATCGCGCATTCGCTCGGTGGTGGACTGCGCCCGCGACAAGAACATCCCGATCCGCATCGGCGTCAACGGCGGCTCGCTGGAGAAAGACCTGCAGGAAAAGTACGGCGAACCTACGCCGGAAGCGCTGCTGGAATCCGCCATGCGCCACGTGGACATCCTCGATCGCCTCAACTTCGACCAGTTCAAGGTCAGCGTTAAGGCGTCGGACGTGTTCCTGGCGGTACAATCCTACCGTCTGCTGGCGTCGCGCATCGATCAGCCGCTGCATCTGGGTATCACCGAAGCCGGCGGCGCGCGCAGCGGGTCGGTCAAGTCGGCCATCGGCCTGGGCATGCTGCTGTCTGAAGGCATCGGCGACACCCTGCGCATCTCGCTGGCGGCGGATCCGGTTGAAGAGGTGAAGGTCGGTTTCGACATCCTGAAGTCGCTGCGCATCCGCGCGCGCGGCATCAACTTCATCGCCTGCCCGACCTGTTCGCGTCAGGAATTTGACGTGATCGGCACGGTGAATGCGCTGGAGCAGCGTCTGGAAGACATCATTACGCCGATGGACGTCTCGATCATCGGCTGCGTGGTGAACGGCCCGGGCGAAGCGCTGGTGTCCACCATGGGCGTGACCGGCGGCCACAAGAAGAGCGGCTTCTATGAAGACGGCGTGCGTCAGAAAGAGCGTTTCGACAACGAACAGATGATCGACCAGCTGGAAGCGAAGATTCGCGCCAAGGCCGCGATGATGGACGAAAGCAACCGCATCACGGTCAACCTGCTGGAAAAATAAGCGTTATCGCTACACGGCGGGCCTGTTGGCCCGCTTGTTTATGAACCTGAAGGGCAGAAAACCGCATCCGCGTTGAATACCGGGCGGCAAAGTCCCTATAATCGGGTTCATTTTTACAGACAACGGACAGAGAACTCACGTGGCAAAGAACATTCAAGCCATTCGCGGCATGAACGACTACCTGCCGGAAGAAACGGCATTATGGCAGCGTATTGAAGGCACCCTCAAGCAGGTGCTGGGCAGCTACGGTTACAGCGAAATCCGGTTGCCGATTGTAGAGCAGACCCCGTTATTCAAACGCGCGATCGGCGAAGTGACCGACGTCGTGGAAAAAGAGATGTATACCTTCGAAGACCGCAACGGTGAAAGCCTGACGCTGCGTCCGGAAGGGACGGCTGGCTGCGTGCGCGCCGGCATCGAGCATGGTCTGCTGTACAATCAGGAACAGCGTCTGTGGTACATCGGCCCGATGTTCCGCTACGAGCGCCCGCAGAAGGGCCGCTATCGCCAGTTCCATCAGCTGGGCGCGGAAGTGTTCGGCCTGCAAGGCCCGGACATCGACGCCGAGCTGATCCTGCTGACCGCCCGCTGGTGGAAAGCGCTGGGCATCGCCGAGCACGTCAAGCTGGAGCTGAACTCCATCGGTTCGCTGGAGGCGCGCGCCAACTACCGCGACGCGCTGGTGGCGTTCCTCGAGCAGCACGTCGAGGTGCTGGACGAAGACTGCAAACGCCGCATGTACAGCAACCCGCTGCGCGTGCTGGACTCCAAGAATCCTGAGGTGCAGGCGTTGCTGAACGACGCGCCGCGCCTGTCCGAGTACCTGGACGAAGAATCCCGTGCTCACTTCGCCGGTCTGTGTGAACTTTTGGCGCAGGCAGGTATCCCATATACCGTTAACGAGCGCCTGGTGCGCGGTCTGGATTACTACAACCGCACCGTGTTTGAGTGGGTGACCACCAGCCTGGGCGCGCAGGGCACCGTCTGTGCGGGCGGCCGTTACGACGGCCTGGTCGAGCAGCTGGGTGGCCGCGCCACCCCGGCGGTCGGTTTCGCCATGGGCCTCGAGCGTCTGGTGCTGCTGGTGCAGGCGGTTAACCCGGAATTCAAGGCGCCGTCGGCTATCGACGTGTACGTCATCTCTTCCGGCGCGGGCACCCAGAGCGCGGCGATGCAGCTGGCTGAACAGGTGCGCGACGCGGCGCCGCAGCTGAAGCTGATGACCAATTACGGCGGCGGCAACTTCAAAAAGCAGATCACCCGTGCGGACAAATGGGGCGCGCGCATCGCTCTGATCCTGGGTGAGAGCGAAGTGGCGGCGCAGCAGGTAGTGGTGAAAGACCTGCGCAGTGGTGAACAAGAAACGCTGGCGCAAAGCGAAGTCGCTGCGCGTCTGGCTTTGATGTTAGGTTAAGGAGAAGGACACCGTGGAAGTCTATACCACTGAAAACGAACAAGTCGACGCACTGCGTCGGTTCTTTGCCGAAAACGGCAAAGCGCTGGCGGTGGGCGTGGTGCTCGGAATTGGTGCCCTGGTTGGCTGGCGTTACTGGCAGAGCCATGAAAACTCCAACATGATGGCTGCATCGCAATCCTATCAGGAAGCCAGCGATCGTCTGGCGGCCGGCAAACCGGATGACGTGGCCGCCGCGGAGAAATTTGTCCAGGCTAACAGCAACAGCTACGGCGTATTGGCCGCGTTGCAGTTGGCCAAGCACTTTGTCGAACAGAATGATTTCGCCAAGGCGGAACAGCAACTGGCGCTGGCGCAGGGTCAGACCAAAGACGACAACCTGTTGGCGATGATCGACCTGCGTCTGGCGCGCGTCCAGCTGCAGGAGAAAAAGCTGGATGAAGCGCTGAAAACGCTGGATGGCGTGAAAGGCGAAGGCTGGGCGGCGATGATGCAGGATGTGCGCGGCGACGTGCTGCTGGCCAAGGGCGACGCCAAGGGCGCGCGCGAAGCTTACAGCAAAGGCATTGAGTCCAACGCTTCTCAGGCGCTGCAGGTTCTGCTGCGCATGAAATTGAATAACTTGTCCAGCTAAGGGGAATTCCCATGCAATTGCGTAAAACACTCTTGGTCGGACTGGTTTCCGCTGCCTTGCTGAGTGGTTGCTCGCTGTTTAACAGCGAAGAAGACGTGGTTACCATGTCGCCGTTGCCGAAAGTTGAAAATCAGTTTACGCCGAACAAGGCGTGGAGCACCTCGGTGGGCGACGGTATCGGTGAGTATTACTCCCACCTGCGTCCGGCCTATCAGGACAGCACCATTTACGCCGCCGATCGCTTCGGCATCGTGAAAGCGATGGACGCCGACAGCGGCAACGAGAAGTGGAAGGTCAATCTCTCCGAGAAAACCGGTTTCTTCTCCAGCAACCTGTCTGCGCTGCTGTCGGGCGGCCTGACGGTCGCAGGTGACAAGGTTTACGTCGGCAGCGAAAAAGCGGTGGTTTACGCATTGAACACCGCCGACGGCGCCATCGCTTGGCAGACCAAAGTGGCCGGCGAAGCGATCTCCCGTCCGGTTGTCAGCGACGGCATGGTGCTGGTGCATACCTCCAACGGCATGCTGCAGGCGCTGAACGAAGCCGACGGTGCGGTGAAGTGGACGGTTAACCTGGATATGCCTTCGCTGTCGCTGCGCGGTGAATCCGCGCCGGCCGTCGCCTTTGGCGCCGCCATCGTCGGCGGTGACAACGGCCGCGTCAGCGCGGTGCTGATGCAGCAGGGCCAGATTATCTGGCAACAGCGCATCTCTCAGCCGAGCGGCGCAACCGAAATCGATCGCCTGAACGACGTGGACACCACGCCGGTGATCGTTGACGGCGTGGTCTACGCGCTGGGTTACAACGGCAATCTGACGGCGCTGGATCTGCGTTCCGGTCAGATCATCTGGAAACGCGAACTGGGTTCGGTGAATGATTTCATCGTCGACGCGGGCCGCATCTACCTGATCGACCAGAACGATCGAGTGGTGGCGCTCAGCACCGAAGGCGGCGTGACCGTGTGGACGCAGAGCGATCTGCTGCACCGTAACCTGACGCCGCCGGTGATGTATAATGGTTATCTGGTGACCGGTGACGCCGAAGGCTATCTGCACTGGATCAACACCACCGATGGTCGTTTTGTCGCCCAGCAGGAAGTGGACAGCTCCGGCTTCCTGTCTGCGCCGATGGTGGCCAGCGACAAGCTGGTCATCCAGGCTCGCGGCGGGAAAGTTTACGCTTTCACCCGCTAACGCCGCTCGTCGTGACCCTTCTTGCACCCGAAAAAGCTTTCGGGTTGCAGCCAGGCGGCAAGCGCATGAGTCCTCGGGAGCTTAGTGAACTGAGTGACCGGGGCGAAGGTGCGCAGGCAACGCCGCTGTGGCGCGAAAGATGAAGGGGAAAACGGCTCCTGAGTGTTCAGGGGCCGTTTCGTATTTTATAAGCTGCACCGCTGGTGTCTATCCACAGTGCAGTAACGCATTGATTATTAAGTAATGAGGCTTCAACAATGATACCTGTCGTCGCGCTGGTCGGGCGCCCGAATGTGGGTAAATCCACCTTGTTCAACCGTTTAACCCATACGCGCGATGCGCTGGTGGCGGATTTCCCGGGGCTGACGCGTGACCGCAAGTATGGTCGTGCTGAAATCGAAGGCAATGAATTCATCATCGTCGATACCGGCGGTATCGACGGCACCGAAGACGGCGTAGAAACGCGCATGGCCGGTCAGTCGCTGCTGGCGATCGAAGAAGCGGACATCGTGCTGTTCATGGTCGACGCCCGCGCCGGCCTGATGCCGGCGGATCAGGGCATTGCCCAGCACCTGCGCAGCCGCCAGAAGGCGACCTTCCTGGTAGCCAACAAAACCGACGGTCTGGATCCGGACACCGCCACCGCTGATTTCTATTCGCTCGGCCTGGGTGAAGTGTTCGCTATCGCCGCTTCTCACGGCCGCGGCGTGACCCAGCTGATCGAACACGTGCTGGTGCCGTTCGTGCCGGAAAAACCGGAAGACGTCGAGCTGACTGAGGAAGAGGCCAACGCCGCTTACTGGGCCGAGCAAAACGGTGAAACGCTGGAAGGCGAAGAAGACGAAGAGCCGGAAGAAGAGTTCAATCCGCAGGATCTGCCGATCAAGCTGGCGATCGTCGGCCGCCCGAACGTAGGTAAGTCTACGCTCACTAACCGCATCCTCGGCGAGGAGCGCGTGGTGGTGTACGACATGCCGGGCACCACCCGCGACAGCATCTATATTCCGATGGTGCGCGACGAACGTGAATACGTGCTGATCGACACCGCCGGGGTGCGTAAACGCGGCAAGGTGACGGAAACCGTCGAGAAATTCTCGGTGATCAAGACCCTGCAGGCGATTGAAGACGCCAACGTGGTGCTGCTGGTGATCGACGCGCGTGAAGGCATTTCCGATCAGGATCTCTCGCTGCTCGGCTTTATCCTCAATAGTGGGCGCTCACTGGTGATTGCGGTCAACAAGTGGGACGGCATGAGCGAAGAAGATCGCGAGCACGTGAAAGAGATGCTCGATCTGCGTCTGGGCTTCGTCGACTTCGCGCGAGTGCACTTCATTTCCGCGCTGCACGGCAGCGGCGTCGGCAACCTGTTCGAATCGGTACAGGAAGCCTACGAGTGCGCAACCCGTCGCGTAAACACCTCGATGCTGACCAAAATCATGCAGATGGCGGTTGACGATCATCAGCCGCCGTTGGTGCGCGGCCGCCGTGTGAAGCTGAAATACGCCCACGCCGGCGGTTACAACCCGCCGATCGTGGTGATCCACGGCAACCAGGTCAGCGATCTGGCCGATTCCTACAAGCGCTATCTGATGAACTACTTCCGCCGCTCGCTGAACGTGATGGGGACGCCGATCCGCATCCAGTTCAAAGAGGGTGACAACCCGTTCGCCGGCAAACGCAACCTGCTGACGCCGACCCAGATGCGCAAGCGCAAGCGCCTGATGAGCCACCTGAAAAAGAGCAAGTAATTGCTCATGAGGGGCGCGGCAGTGATGCCGCGCCCCTTTTTTATTGGCCCGAAATCGTTTTATTATCTGAAGATTACCTCGCCTGCCTGAAGGAACACCATGTCCTGGGAAACCTGGAGTTTTGCGTTCAACGTCACCGTGCCGAATCTGTTAATGATGCTGCTGGGGATCCTGCTGCGCCATTGGCGCCTGATGGATGATCGCTTCGTCGACGGCGCGACCCGCCTGGTGTTCAATCTGGCGCTGCCGTGCCTGCTGTTTTTCAGCATCGCCACCAACCACCCGCAGCTGCTCGGTAACCTGCCGCTGGTGCTGTTCGGCGCAGTCGGCACGCTGGCGACCTTCCTGCTCTTGGAGCTGGCGGCCAGGTGGCTGGTGAAAGAGCCGCGTGAGCGCGGGGTATTCGTGCAGGGCGGTTTTCGCGCCAACACCGCCATCGTCGGCCTGGCCTACGCCATGACCGCCTATGGCAGCGAAGGCATTGCGCTCGCCTCGCTGTACCTGACGGTGACGGTGATCCTGTTCAACGTGCTGTCGGTCATCACCCTCACGCGCAGCCTGCAGGGCGGACAGGGCAAGAAAATCAGCCACCTGTCGCTGCTGCGCAGCATCGTCACCAACCCGCTGATCATCGGCCTGGTGTGCGGGTTGGCGTATGCGCAAACCGGGTTGGGCATCCCGGCCGTGATTCGCCAAACCGGCAGCTATATCTCCGCGCTGTCGCTGCCGCTGGCGCTGCTGTGCACCGGCGCCAGCCTGGATTTTCGCGCCATGTTCCGCTCGTCCAACGTGGCGGCGCTGTCGTCGGCGGCGAAGCTGTTTCTGGTGCCGTTCCTGATGACGCTGGCCGGCTGGCTGTGCGGGTTCCAGGGCGCGGCGCTGGGGATTATTTTCCTGTTTTCCGCCACGCCGACCGCCTCTGGCAGCTATGTGATGACGCGCGCCATGGGCGGCAACGCCACGCTGGCGGCCAATATTATCGCCATCACCACCGTCGGTTCGTTCTTCACCACCGCGTTGGGGATCTATTTCCTGCGCTCATGGGGCGCGATTTAATTTGGGAGTCGTTATGGAAGCGCACTGTCCGCAATGCCGTCAGATCATGAATTGGGTAGCAGGTCACTACCATTGTGAAGCCTGTCAGCGCGATTATCGGCAGCTGGCGAGCTGCCCGGAATGCGGGCAGCCGCTGCAAGAATTGAAAGCCTGCGGGGCGGTGGATTACCTGTGCCAGAACGGGCACGGGCTGATCTCCAAAAAGCGGGTGAATTTCAGCTATCAGCCGCTGTAAGCCCTCACTCATCCACCTGGCCGGTTTTCCACAGATCCACCAGCGCCTGCGGCGCGCTGCTCTCCGGGATTAGCAGCACGATCTCGCTGCTCAGGGTGGGGCTGGTGTAGTTGATCTGCACGCGGTAGTAGCGCTGGTCGCCACAGCCGGGGGAGGCGGGTTGGCCTTCTTCCTGCGCATAGGGCAGCGTCTGGTTCAGCAACTGATTCAGACGCTGCCGCTGCTCCGGCGTGATATCGGCCAGCGCGATGCGGCGCTGGCCCGCCAGTTTGGGAATGTAGGCGAAGCCTCCCTCGCGCGCCAGCTCAATGACCGTATCCTGATTGAGCGTCGGCAGCGGTTTCATTATTCCACCCCCACCTGATGCCAGGCTTGCTGCACCTTGTCCGCCACGCTCTGATCGAAACGCGCTTGCGCATGTTTCACCGTGGCGCGGGCAAAGGTGGCGAAGTCGGCGTTTTGCGGCAGCGCTTTGTCGCACACCGTGTCATACCAAACGTAGCCGGCTTTTTCCCAGGCGAAGCCGCCCAGCGCGGTTGCCGCCAGGTAGAAGGCGCGATTGGGAATGCCGGAGTTGAGGTGCACGCCGCCATTGTCTTCCTTGGTCTGAATATAATCCTGCATGCTGGCGGGCTGCGGGTCCTTGCCCAGCAGCGGGTCGTCGTAGGCTGTGCCGGGCGCCGACATCGAACGCAGCCCTTTGCCTTTGATGCCCTTGGCGAGCAGCCCGGCGCCGATCAGCCAGTCGGCTTTATCGGCGGTTTGCTGCAGATGGAACTGCTTGACCAGCGAGCCGAACACGTCGGACAGCGATTCGTTGAGCGCCCCGGATTGTTGGTAGTAGATCAGCCCGGCTTCGCTCTCGGTCACCCCGTGCGCCAGCTCGTGGCCGACTACGTCGATGGCGATGGTGAAACGGTTGAAGATCTCGCCGTCGCCGTCGCCGAACACCATCTGCTGGCCGTTCCAGAAGGCGTTCTGGTACTCCTTGCCGTAGTGCACGCTGCCGGTCAGCGGCAGCCCTTTATTGTCCAGCGAATTGCGGCGGTAGGCCTGCCAGAAGAAATCGTAGGTGACGCCGAGGTAGTCGTAGGCTTCGTCCACCGCCACGTCGTGGTTGCTGGGTTGCCCCTCTTTGCGCACCTGTTTGCCGGGCAGTTGGGTGCCGTTTTGGGCGTCGTAGATATCGCGGATCGCTTCACCGGCTCTGGCGTTCTTTTCGGTTGGTGAACGCAGCGGCTTGTTGCCGAGCAGGCTTTGCACGTGGTTCAGGGTGTGCAGCGCGCAGTCGCGCTGCGGGGCGTTGCCGTGTTCAATGATGCGGCGCAGCATGTAGGGAGGAATGACGGAACGCATGCGCTGGGCTGACATAGTGGCTCTCCTTAGGCAAAAATTTTACCTCATCGAATGAATGCACTGAGCCTAAGTGTAGTCTACTCGTCATAAAGCCTGTGGTTATGCGTGCTCACCGCCGGCGCGCTCTTGTGCGGGCTGACGCGCCGCACTGAGGCGCGCACCGCCAGCCGGCCGTGCAGCAGCAGATTGCACGGCGGCGCGTCGGGGCGCAGCATGCGCCGCTGCAGCAGCTGGATCGCCTCGTAGCCCAGCTCATCGCGCGGCACCTGCACCGAGGTCAGCGGCACGTCGTGGATTTCCGCCAGGTTGAAGCCGTCGGTGCTCATCACCGAGACGTCGCCCGGCACGCTCAGCCCCAGTTTATTGAGCGCCTTGACCGCCCCGACCGCCATGTAGTCGCCGCCGGCCAGGATCGCCGTCGGCAGCGGGGCGCGGTTCAGATAGGTGGTCAGCGCCTGCTCGGCCTCTTCGCTGCCGAAGCCGGAGGTGGTCACCAGATGGCGGCCATCGTCGAACGGCAGGTGATGCCGATCGTAGGCCTGGCGGATGCCCGCCAGCCGCAGCTCCATGGTGTGGCGGCGCAGGCACTGCAGATTGAGGATGTGGCTGTGCCCCTGTTGGAACAGGTAGCTGGCGGAGTAGTCGCCGATCAGCTGATGATCCGGCGAAACGCTGTCCAGCCGCATCTGCCGATCGCTGCAGTTAATCAACACGCACGGCTTGTGCAGGTCGGCGGCCAGAGTGTGGATATGCTCGTCGTCGATGCCGATGAGCAGCGCCGCTTCGGTATGCGGATCGCTCATCTTTTCCAGAAACAGCGCGCCGTCGCTGTGCTGCTCTTCCAGCCCGCAGTAGCGGATGCGCACCTCGTGCTGCATCAGCGCGGCGGCGATGCCCTGAATGACCTTGTAATAGAAGATATCGGTGCGCACGTCGAACGCGCGCTGCGGCGCGAACACCATCACGTTGTTCAGCATCAGCCGGCCGCTGGAAATGCCCTGCAGAATGCCGTTTTGCTGCGCACAGTCCAGCACCTTGCGGCGCGCCTCGGCGCTGGTGTTGGCCTTGCCCGCCAGCACGCGGGAAACGGTGCTGATCGACAGCCCGGTTTGGCGGGCGATCTCCTGGATTTTCAGCTTTCCGTTCATTTTGTGATCTCCTTCAAATTCATCCGTGAGAATATTTTCACTGCGGCTTTTCAGCATCTTGACCGGCTTTGCCGGCCATTATGACTATTTTTTCACCCGCCTGTGAAAATCTTTGCAAAAAACCCCGTTTCGCTGTGCGCTATCGCTGAGTAGTCTGCATTGGTACACCAATTTTGGCGACCTGTCAGTCCAATTTTAACGGTGTGCAAAAAAGAAAACAAAAAATAAATCATGGGGTTGTGACTGTCCGTCGGCCGACGATACGGCGCCGACCCGTTTTCACCGCTCCTTTTTTGATAGCGCAACGTACCTACCGAAACGCGCGTCGTCGTAACCGGCGGCCGCGGGGAGAGAATCGATGAGTGTGGAGATCAATCAGGCGGTCGTGCAGAGCGGCCGGCGCAAGTTCAAATCGCTGCGCTGGTGGATGCTGGCGCTGTTCTTGCTGGGCGTCACGGTCAACTACATCACCCGCAACTCGCTGGGCATTCTGGCGCCGGAGCTGAAAACCAGTCTGAACATGAGCACCGAGCAATACGCCTGGGTGGTGGCCTCGTTCCAGCTGGCCTACACGGTGTTTCAGCCGATCTGCGGCTGGCTGATCGACGTGATCGGCCTGAAGATGGGCTTTTTGATCTGCGCCGGCATTTGGGCGGTGGTATGCATGCTGCACGCCGGCGCCGGCAGCTGGCTGCAACTGGCCATTCTGCGTTTCTTCATGGGCGGCGCGGAGGCGGCGGCCACCCCGGCCAACGCCAAGGCGATCTCCGACTGGTTCCCGAAGAAGGAACGGCCGATCGCCGCCGGCTGGGCGGGCGTCGGCTTCTCCATCGGCGCCATGCTGGCGCCGCCGATCATTGTCATCGCCCATGTCTCCTTCGGCTGGCAGGGGGCGTTCCTGTTCTCCGGCGGGCTGGCGCTGATCTGGGTGGTGCTATGGTGGCTGTTCTACCACTCGCCGCAGCAGCACCCGAACCTCAGCCAGCAAGAGCTGGATCTGATCCGCGAAGACAACGAACCGGTGCTGCCGAAGCTGCCGTTCCTCACCTCGTTGGCCAGCCTGTGCAAGAACAAGAAATTCTACGGCATCGCTATCCCGGCCTTTCTCGCCGAGCCGGCCTGGGCGGTATTCAGCTTCTGGGTGCCGCTGTACCTGGCCACCGAACGCGGCATGGATCTGAAACAGATCGCGATGTTCGCCTGGCTGCCGTTCCTGGCGGCGGACATCGGCAGCGTCGCCAGCGGCTATCTCACCACCCTGTATCGCAAATGGTTCGGCTGCAGCCGCGTCAACTCGGTGGTCGCCAGCTCGGTGACCGGCGCCTTCCTGATGGTGTCGCTGGCGTTCGTGGCGATCACTCAGGATCCCTATGTGGCGATCGCGCTGATCTCGATCGGCGGCTTCGGCCACCAGGTGATCTCCTGCATGCTCAGCGCGCTGGTGGTGGAGTCGTTCGATAAAAACCAGATGGCGACGGTCAACGGCATGCGCGGCTCCAGCGCCTGGATCGCCAGCTTCCTGTTCACGCTGCTGATCGGCGCGGTGTCCGACACCATCGGCTTCAACCCGCTGTTCATCGCCATGGGCTTCTTCGATCTGATCGGCGCTGTGTTCCTGATTGCCCTGATCGCCGAGCGCGGCGGTAACAAAACCCCTTCACACAGCTAAGTGGAATACTTATGAAAACGTTGAAAAACTGGACGCTGGTGGCGCAGCATGCCGACCATATTGAGCTGCTGGTCGATGAACGCCACCGCTTCTGTCTGTACGTGCTGGAAAAAGATCTGTTCCGCGTGCTGATCAAACGCGACGGCGAGCTGGCGCTGGATCGCACCTGGAGCATCGCGCCGCAGGAGGATGTGCCCTGGGAGGGGCGCGAACGGCTCAGCGTCGCCGGTTTCAGCCTGCCGGGCTATCAGCTGCGCCAGGCGGGCGATCGGCTGGTGGTCAGCACGCCGCTGCTGCGCGTGACGGTGCATCAGCCGCTGTGGCTGGCCTGGGAGTATTGCAACGCCGCCGGCGAATGGCGGCCGCTGGCGGCGGATCGGCCGACCAGCGCCTACCTGCTCAATGCGCACGGCGACGGTGTGGCGCACTACCAGCGGCGTTTCGCCGATGAGCGCTATTACGGCCTGGGGGAGAAAGCCGGCGATCTGGAGCGCACCGGCCGCCGCTTTGAGATGCGTAACCTGGACGCCATGGGTTACAACGCCGCCAGCACCGATCCGCTGTACAAGCACATTCCGTTCACCATCACCCGCGGGCCGGAGGCGAGTTTCGGCCTGTTCTACGACAACCTGAGCAGCTGCTGGCTGGATCTGGGCAACGAGATCGACAACTACCACGCGGCCTATCGTCGCTATCAGGCCGAAGCGGGCGATCTGGATTACTACCTGTTCCTCGGGCCGCAGGTACTGGACGTCACCAAGGCCTTCGTGCGCCTGACCGGCCGCACCCACTTCGGGCCGAAGTGGAGCCTGGGCTACAGCGGCTCGACCATGCACTACACCGACGCGCCGGACGCCCAGCAACAGCTGCAGCAGTTCATCGCGCTGTGCCGCCAACACGCCATTCCCTGTGACTCCTTCCAGCTGTCGTCGGGCTACACCTCGATCAACCACAAGCGCTACGTGTTCAACTGGAACTACGACAAGGTGCCGCAGCCCAAGCTGCTCAGCCAGGCGTTTCACGACGCCGGCCTCAGGCTGGCGGCCAACATCAAGCCGTGCCTGCTGCAGGATCACCCGCAGTATCGGGAGGTGGCGGCGCAGGGGCTGTTTATCCGCGATTCGCAAAGCGACGCGCCCGAGCGCTCCAGCTTCTGGGATGACGAAGGATCGCACCTCGACTTCACCAACCCGGCGGCGGTGCGCTGGTGGCAGCAGGGCGTCACGCAGCAGCTGCTGGAGATGGGCATCGACTCGACCTGGAACGACAACAACGAGTACGAAGTGTGGGACGGCGAAGCGCGCTGCCATGGCTTCGGGCGGCCGATCGCCATCAAGCATATCCGTCCGGTGATGCCGCTGCTGATGATGCGCGCCTCGATGGAGGCCCAGCAGCGCTTCGCGCCGCAGAAGCGGCCGTACCTGATCTCGCGCTCCGGCTGCGCCGGCATGCAGCGCTATGTGCAAACCTGGAGCGGCGACAACCGCACCAGCTGGCAGACGCTGCGCTACAACATCCGCATGGGGCTGGGCATGAGCCTGTCCGGGTTGTATAACCTCGGCCACGACGTCGGCGGCTTCTCCGGCGACAAACCGGACGCGGAGCTGCTGGTGCGCTGGGTGCAAAACGGCGTGATGCATCCGCGTTTCACCATCCACTCCTGGAACGACGACGCCACGGTCAACGAGGCCTGGATGTACCCGAGCGCCACCCCGGCGGTGCGCGAGGCGATCAACCTGCGTTACCGGCTGCTGCCGTATTTCTACACCCTGTTGTGGCAGGCCTGCGCTGACGATGAGCCGATGCTGCGCCCGACCTTCCTCGACCACGAACAGGATGCGCGCACCTTTGGCGAGAACGACGATTTCCTGATCGGCCGCGATCTGCTGGTGGCCAGCGTGGTGGAGCCGGGGCAGCGCCGGCGTTCGGTATATCTGCCGGACAACGGCGAAGGCTGGTACTGCTTCTACAGCTGCCAGTGGTTCGGCGGTGGCCAGACGGTGACGCTGGCGGCGCCGCTGGAGCGGTTGCCGCTGCTGGTGCGCGCCGGGGCGGCGCTGCCGTTGTCGCAGCGGCTGGCGCATGTGGACGTGGCCGCCGACGATCGGCGCGAGCTGCGGCTGTTTCCGCTCAAGGGTTGCGGCGTGAGCAGCGGGCTGTTGTTTGAGGACGACGGCGAAAGCGAAGGTTGGCGGCAGGGCGATGCGCTGTGGCTGCGCTGGGAAATGCGCTGCGACAATCAGCGCATCATGCTGGATATCGCGACGGAAGGGCGTTTTCGCCCGGCCTGGCGCACGCTGACGCTCAGCCTGCCGGAAGGCGAAACGCGCGCGCTGTGGGTGAACGGCGAACCGGGCGAGCGCTTTACGCTGGAGTAGGGGCTATTCGGCCGCGCGTTTCTTGCGCGGCTTTTTGGCGACGGTAATGGTTTTCACCTCGCTTTCCACCCAGCCATCCTGCAGACGGGTTTTCAGCAGTTCGCCGACCTGCGCCTGTTTGGTGGTTTTCAGCAGCTCGCCGCGCGGGGTTTGCGTCACGCTGTAGCCGCGCGCCAGCGTCGCCAGCGGGCTGACGGTCTCCAGCTGGCTGCAGGCCACGCCGAAGCGCTGGCGGTAGGCGTTGAGCTGCCGCTCCATCGCCTGCTGCAGACGGTATTCCTGCTGCTGCACGCGCTGTTGGTAGCGGTGAATGCGGCCCTGCGGCTGCACCTGCGCCAACCGCTGCTGGGCGCGCTCGCTGCGGCGGGCGGCCAGGCGCAGCTGTTGCTGCATGCCGTCTTCCATCCGGCGCTGCAGCTTGAACAGCAGCGTCTGCTGGCGCGCCAGGCGCAGATGCGGATGCTGCTGCTGTAAACGGTGGTGAATGCGGGTGAACTGCTGCTGGCGCTGCGCCAGGTAGTAATCCATCGCCATCTCCAGCCGCTGCTGCTGCGACTGCAGCTGGCGCAACAGCTCGAGCTGATTGCGGCTGACCAGTTCGGCGGCGGCGGATGGGGTCGGCGCGCGCAGGTCGGCGACGAAGTCGGCGATGGTGACGTCGGTTTCATGGCCGACGGCGCTGACGATCGGAATACGGCTGGCGAAGATCGCCCGCGCCACGCGTTCGTCGTTGAAGCTCCACAGATCCTCCAGCGAACCGCCGCCGCGGCCGACGATCAGCACGTCGCATTCGTCGCGGCGGTTGGCGGTCTCGATGGCGCGCACGATCTGCATCGGCGCTTCCGCGCCCTGCACCGAGGTGGGATAGATGACGATCGGCAGCGACGGATCGCGCCGCTGCAATACCTGCAGAATATCGTGCAGCGCCGCGCCGCTGGCTGAGGTGATCACCCCGACGCGTTTGGCCGGGGTGGGCAGCGGCTGCTTGAACTGCTGATCGAACAGCCCTTCGGCGCTCAGGCGCTGTTTCAGCTGCTCGAACTGTTGCTGCAGCAGGCCGTCGCCGGCGGGCTGCATGCTCTCGGCGATCAGCTGGTAGTCGCCGCGCGGTTCATACAGCGTGATACTGGCGCGCACCAATACCTGTTGGCCGTTTTGCGGCCGGAAGGTGACACGGCGGTTGCTGTTGCGGAACATCGCGCAGCGCACCTGGGCGCGGTCGTCTTTCAGCGTGAAATACCAGTGACCGGAGGCGGGCTGGGAGAGGTTGGAGATCTCGGCGGAGAGCCAAATCTGCCCCATTTCCATTTCCAGCAGTTGGCGAACCGTCTGATTGAGGCGGCTTACGGTAAAAATGGAAGGCGAAACAGGTAGCGTCATGTGACCCAGATCAAATTTCAAAACAATCACTTAATTGGTCGATACTACATGGCTGAAAAAGGTAATCAAGACTTTTTGTAAGAAAGTGCTGGAGGCAACCGATTCCGCTCTGTATAATGCCGCGGCAATATTTTATCTTTTTCACAGCCCACCCTGGTGAGATATTGCCCATGCTACGTATCGCTAAAGAAGCTCTGACGTTTGACGACGTCCTCCTGGTTCCAGCCCACTCCACGGTTCTGCCTAACACTGCAGAGCTCGGCACCCAACTGACCAAAACCATCCGCCTGAACATCCCTATGCTGTCCGCAGCCATGGATACCGTTACCGAATCCGGCCTGGCCATCGCGCTGGCGCAGGAAGGCGGCCTGGGCTTCATCCACAAAAACATGTCCATCGAGCGTCAGGCTGAAGAAGTCAGCCGCGTGAAGAAACATGAAAGCGGCGTAGTCACCGACCCGCAGACCGTTACCCCAGCCACCACGCTGCAGGAAGTGAAAGAGCTGACCGCGCGCAACGGTTTCGCCGGTTACCCGGTTGTTACCGAAGACAACGAGCTGGTCGGCATCATCACCGGCCGCGACGTGCGCTTCGTGACCGATCTGACCCAGCCGGTCACCGCGGTCATGACGCCGAAAGATCGCCTGGTCACCGTGAAAGAAGGTGAAGCGCGCGACGTGGTGCTGCAGAAGATGCACGAAAAGCGCGTAGAAAAAGCGCTGGTGGTGGACGACAGCTTCCACCTGCTGGGCATGATCACCGTTAAAGACTTCCAGAAAGCGGAACGTAAGCCGAACGCCTGTAAAGACGAGCACGGCCGTCTGCGCGTAGGCGCGGCGGTTGGCGCCGGCGCCGGCAACGAAGAGCGCGTTGACGCGTTGGTGGCGGCAGGCGTTGACGTTCTGCTGATCGACTCCTCGCACGGCCACTCCGAAGGCGTGTTGCAGCGCATCCGAGAAACCCGCGCCAAATACCCGGATCTGCAGATCGTCGGCGGCAACGTCGCGACCGCAGCGGGCGCCAAAGCGCTGGCTGAAGCCGGTGTGAGCGCGGTGAAAGTCGGTATCGGCCCTGGCTCTATCTGTACTACCCGTATCGTGACCGGCGTGGGCGTGCCGCAGATCACCGCCATCGCCGACGCGGTGGAAGCGCTGGAAGGCACCGGCATCCCGGTTATCGCCGACGGCGGCATCCGCTTCTCCGGTGACATCGCTAAAGCGATCGCCGCGGGCGCATCCTGCGTGATGGTCGGCTCCATGCTGGCGGGCACCGAAGAATCCCCGGGCGAAATCGAGCTGTATCAGGGCCGCTCGTTCAAATCTTACCGCGGCATGGGCTCGCTGGGCGCGATGTCCAAAGGCTCTTCCGACCGTTACTTCCAGACCGATAACGCCGCCGACAAACTGGTGCCGGAAGGTATCGAAGGCCGCGTCGCCTATAAAGGCATGCTGAAAGCCATCGTGCACCAGCAGATGGGCGGCCTGCGCTCCTGCATGGGCCTGACCGGCTGCGCCACCATCGACGATCTGCGCACCAAGGCGGAGTTCGTGCGCATCAGCGGCGCCGGCATTCAGGAAAGCCACGTGCATGACGTGACCATCACCAAAGAGTCACCGAACTACCGCATGGGCTAATGCCTTAACCTCTCCTGAGTGAGAGGCCGGGGTGGGGCGCCAAGCCCCATCCCGAAACACACATTTTCGCTCTTTTTCTCTTGTTGCTGGAATTCGCCTCAATGACACAAAATATCCATAAGCATCGCATCCTCATACTGGACTTCGGTTCGCAATACACTCAACTGGTCGCCCGCCGCGTGCGCGAAATCGGCGTTTACTGCGAACTGTGGGCCTGGGACGTTAGCGAAGAGCAGATCCGCGAATTCAACCCAAGCGGCATCATCCTGTCCGGCGGCCCGGAAAGCACCACCGAAGCCGGCAGCCCGCGCGCCCCGGACTACGTTTTCAAGGCCGGCGTGCCAGTGCTGGGCGTGTGCTACGGCATGCAGACCATGGCGATGCAGCTGGGTGGCCATGTGCAGGGCTCCAACGAGCGCGAGTTCGGCTACGCGCAGGTGGAAATCGTCAAAGAGAGCGCGCTGCTGCGCGACATCGAAGACGCCATCAGCCCGGCCGGCAAACCGCTGCTGGACGTGTGGATGAGCCACGGCGACAAAGTGACCGCGATCCCGTCCGACTTCGTGACCATCGCCAGCACCGACACCTGCCCGTTCGCCATTATGGCCAACGAAGAAAAACGCTTCTACGGCGTGCAGTTCCACCCGGAAGTGACCCACACCCGTCAGGGCCAGCGCATGCTGGAGCGTTTCGTACTGGACATCTGCCAGTGTGAAGCCCTGTGGACCCCGGCCACCATCATCGAAGATGCGGTTGAGCGCATCCGCGAGCAGGTGGGTGAAGACCACGTGATCCTCGGCCTGTCCGGCGGCGTCGACTCCTCCGTGACCGCGATGCTGCTGCACCGCGCCATCGGCAAACGCCTGACCTGCGTGTTCGTCGACAACGGCCTGCTGCGTCTGAACGAAGCCAAGCAGGTAATGGAAATGTTCGGCGACCACTTCGGCCTGAACATCGTGCACGTCGAGGCGGAAAACCGCTTCCTGACCGCACTGGCGGGCGTGGACGAGCCGGAAGCCAAGCGCAAGATCATCGGCCGCGTGTTCGTTGAAGTGTTCGACGAAGAAGCCTGCAAGCAAGAGCAGGTGAAATGGCTGGCGCAGGGCACCATCTACCCGGACGTGATCGAATCCGCCGCTTCCGCCACCGGCAAAGCGCACGTGATCAAATCGCACCACAACGTGGGCGGCCTGCCGAAAGAGATGAAGCTGGGCCTGGTCGAGCCGCTGAAAGAGCTGTTCAAAGACGAAGTGCGCAAGATCGGCCTGGAGCTGGGCCTGCCGTACGACATGCTGTTCCGTCACCCGTTCCCGGGCCCGGGGCTGGGCGTGCGCGTGCTGGGCGAAGTGAAGAAAGAGTACTGCGATCTGCTGCGCCGCGCCGACGCCATCTTCATCGAAGAGCTGCACAAAGCCGACCTGTACAACAAAGTCAGCCAGGCGTTCACCGTGTTCCTGCCGGTGCGTTCGGTCGGCGTGATGGGCGACGGCCGCAAATACGACTGGGTGGTTTCCCTGCGTGCGGTAGAAACCATCGACTTCATGACCGCGCATTGGGCGCACCTGCCGTATGACTTCCTCGGCCGCGTCTCCAACCGCATCATCAACGAAGTAAACGGCATCTCCCGCGTGGTGTACGACATCAGCGGCAAGCCGCCGGCGACGATTGAGTGGGAATGATTAATCCCTTCACAGCCTGTTCGTAACTAGGCCGACGTGACTGAAACCCTCTGTTTTTACAGAGGGTTTTTCTTTATATGACCAAATATTTTCTGCTTGATGCCAGCCATAAGTAAAGCCGAACATCGTTTGTGGTCTAAATATGGCCTATGTTCAGACCTTGGTATGATTGATAGCGCCAGGGGGCATGAAGAAAGTAGGGACCATCGGTTACGTTAAAAAGAACGGGCCATGCTCGATCTCTCTGAACCTATCTATGGGGGACCGCATCACTCGTCCTGCTCATCATACTTGCGCTGGCACTCCTGAATCGCCTCGATATTCCCCAACGTCCAGTCGAACAGTATCGAGAACGGCCCCTGCAGGGATTTGCCAAGCGGCGTCAGCGAATACTCAACGCCAAGCACCCGCCCATCCAACACTTTGCGATGCACCATACCGTTGCGTTCCAGCTTGCGCAGCGTCTGGGTCAGCACGCGTTGCGTGACGCCATCCAAACGGCGCTTGATGGCGTTGAAGCGCTGCGGCTCGCGCAGCACTTCCAGCACCATCATGGACCATTTATCGGCAATCTGATCGAGCACGATGCGGCTTGGGCAGTCAGCGCGGTAAACAAGGTCGGTCTTATCCATCGGTATCCTCCTGCATCCCTGGGATGCTTAAGGTGCGTAATTGACGCCAGGTATGCAAAGTATACCATTCGACACACGGCGCGAAAAACCCGCACTTATCCCCCCAGGTAAAAGGACATTGAGATGACAGATACAGATTTCAGCAAACTCAGGCTGTCTCATGCGCACGGCGTGATGACCATCGCTATCGATAACCCGCCGGTAAACGTGCTTGATGTGGCGCTGATGTCGGAAATCAGCCGTTTATTGCTGGCGGTGCGTGACGATCCGGATACGCGCGTGTTGGTGTTACAGAGCGCGAACCCAGCGTTTTTCATCGCTCACGTCGACATGACCTTGATCGATGAGCCGCACGCTTTCGACGAACTGGCGAGCAACGCGCCGGAGGGGCTAAATCCGTTCCAGGCGTTTGGCGAACTGCTACGCAGCCAGCCGCAGGTCACTCTCGTTAAGCTGGCCGGGCTGACGCGCGGCGGCGGCGCCGAGTTTGTTGCGGCGGCCGATATGGCTTTCGCCGCACAAGAGCTGGCGGGGCTGGCCCAGTGCGAAGCCTTGATGGGCATTACACCCGGCGGTGGCGCGACACAGTACCTGACGAGCCGAATGACGCGCGGCCGCGCTCTGGAAGTGATCCTGGGCGCCGACCTTATCGATGCCGCTACCGCAGAGCGGTATGGCTGGATTAACCGCGCCTTGCCCGCCGCCGAGCTGGATGATTTCGTCGATCGGCTAGCGCGCAATATCGCGGCACTGCCTGAGGGCGTGATTGCGGCGGCCAAACAGGCGATGCCCGCACCGGATTTGCAGGCCGGTTTTTATCGTGAGCACGACGCCTGGGCGGGATTGTTCGCCCGCCCGGCTGCGGAACAGTTGATTCGCGGCGGGCTGAAGGCCGGGGCGCAAACCCCGGAGGGGGAGCGCAACCTTGAAAGCCTGCTGCGCCATCTTGCCCGCTAAGGCGGCGCATCGCGCTAGCCGCCCCCCCACTGCGTCAGCAGCGCATGCAGCCTGGCCGGCTCCAGCGGCTTACGCAGCACCAGATAGCCTTCCTGCTCGGCCTCTTGCAATATCTGCGAGTTGAACTCGCCGCTGACCATCGCACCGCTTACGTCCGGCAGGCGTTCGAACAGCGCCTGCAGGATGTCGAAGCCGCTCTCGCCGGAGCGCAGGCGCTGGTCGCACAGCACGGCGAACGGCGTGAAGCCGCCGTCGACGATGGCGAAGGCTTCCTCGGCGGAGGCCGCGCAGCGCACGGTGATGCCCCAGGTGCTCATCAGACTCTCCCAGGCGGAGGTCACCAAGGGATCGTCGTCCACCACCAGGCAGGCACCGCGCAGCGGTGCATAGCGGGTAGGCGTGGCGGTGTTGTCGTAGGTTGCGGCGCTTTCCGGCGCTTTATCTTCGCCGCTGTATTGCGTGAAGCGCATCCAGAAGCGCGAGCCTTTGCCTTCGACGGAGTGCATACCGTACTTCACCTTCATCAGCTTGGCGCAGCGCGCCACCACCGCCAGCCCCAGCCCGTGGCCGGCGCTGTCTATCTTCCATGCCAGTTCGGGGCGGTAGTAAGGGGAGAAGATTTTGCTTTTCTCTTCGTCGGCGATGCCCACGCCGGTGTCCCACACTTCCACCAGGCACTCGGCGCCGCGCGGGCGGATGGCGATCAGCACGCCGCCCCGTTGCGTGTAGCGCAGGGCGTTCTGGATCAGGTTGATCAGCGATTGCCGCACCAGCAGCGGATCGCCCATCACGCTGATGCGCCGTTTGGGCCGCCAGGTGCGCAGCGCCAGGGTGCGGCTGTTGGCCTCTTCGCGGAACAGGGTGATCACCGAGTCGAGCAGGGCGCCGATATCCACATGGGTGGCGGCGGTGCGCACGTTGCCGGATTCGATCTTGCTGAGATCGAGCAGCGAATTGAACATCAAATGCACCGAACGCACGCTCTGCTGCAGATCCAGCAGCTGTGGCGTCAGGCTATCGTCGCGGTTTTTGTGGATGATGGCTTCGATCAGAAAACCCATGGCGTGCACCGGCTGGCGCAGGTCGTGGCTGGCGGTGGTCAGGAACTGGTTCTTATCCAGCAGCGCCTGTTCCGCCTCTTCTTTGGCCTGGCGGAACTGCTCCGCCAGGCGCGAGCTTTGTTCTTCGAGCAACGCCTGCTGAATAAAGAACGCATGCGAGGTTAACGCGTGGCGGTAAATGGCGAAGCCGTATAGCAAGTTCAGCATCAGCACGATGAACATCACGTCTTCCAGCCGCCAGATGATGCCGATGTTCAGCAGCCCCCAGGAGGCGAAGAAAAAACGGGTAAAGGTGCTGATGACCGGCGTCAGATGCGTGGCGTTGGCGGCGACGATCGCGGCGATGCTGATATTGAGCAGCAGAAAAAAGTCAAAGTTATGGGTCTGCGGCGTAATTAAATAGAGTGAGGAGATCCCCAAGCCGTGAATAAAGGCCACCTTATTAATGCGCGGCAGCCAGCGGCGCAGCACGGTGTCTTCATCATTTTCTTTAGCCTCGCGCTGATAGCGGCGGTACCCTATTCGGATCGCCACGGCGCATAGCAGGTAAACGATGATCCAGGTAATGGTTGGGCCGAGCTCATCGCCCAGCAAATAAATCCAGATGGCGAAAGGGATACCGACGAAAGGCACGGCGGTAAAGCTGAACACTAACCGCATGAAGGTGTTATCCAGCAGGCGGATCTGCGCGCGCGGCGAAATGCCATCATTTTGTAAATTCTGGAAAAACCTCATGACGACGGCTCCCGCTTGCCGTGCAACAGCGTGATGGCTTCCACCCGGCTGTTGACGCCGATCTTTTTCAAGATATTGCTGATATGCTCTTTGACGGTCGGCTCGGAAATAGACAGCTGCGCTGCGATCCTTTTATTTGGCAGTCCGCGCAGCATCATATTTAACACGTCAATTTGCCGTGGTGTTAAATTGAATTTATTTAAATGATCGTGGTTGTTTTTAGCGATGGTTTCATTCTCTTCGGGGAACCACTCCTGATTGTCATTTAGCGCAAAAACTGCCTTGGCGAATAATTCAGGTGGCTCGTTTTTTAATATAAATCCGTGCCCGCCGGCATTATGCACTTTCTGCCAGATATCGTTATTCTCGTCGCCGCTCACCACCAGTATTCGCACCTGGGGATAAAGCTGTTTGACTTCCTTGAGTAATTTCAACGCCGTAGCGGAAGAGAGCCAGAAATCGATCACCAGTAAACGCGGTGGGCCATTTTCCCTAATATGACGGTAGCAATTTTCCTCATTGGTCACCACATGCGCCTGTTTGAATCGGCAATGCGTGCTGAGAAAATTAGCGATGCCGCTTGCTACCAATGGATGGTCATCAACGACCAACGCATAATCCTGCCCCAAAGGATTCTCCTTTCGCCTTCAAATATCAGATAGGTCTGATGAATTATTATCAACCCTCCCTACTTTAGGAGGGTTTTTTCGTTTAGGAAAGGGAAATATATTATTCGAGGATTTGGATAAGAGAAAACATAAAGCCAATCAATAAATTCAACTGATTGGTTATAAAGGATAATTTATGAAAAAGCCACTTATCGCTTTAACCGTTACGATGATGCTAGCCGGTTGTTCCACCCTGAAAACCGATCAGGCCATTCCGCTGCTGCAGGCGGAAACCGCCAAAATGTTGGGCCTCGGCTCATCGGACGAAATTACCGTGACCAACGTCAATGGCGCGCAGCCGGATGCGCTGGGCGGGCAAAAACTTTCATATCGCGCCACCACGGAAAAGGGCCGAATTTTCGATTGCTCGTCGTTGATGATGCCGGGAATTTTAGGTTCCTCGCCGTCGCTGAGCGCGCCGACCTGTACGCCGGTCGTCACGCATAAATAATTCGCTTTGGGGGCGGTATTACCGCTTCCTGGTTTTCCATCGTCGGAGCGCCAGCGCCGGGGGGCAATAAGCTTTTGCTTCGACGATCAATAAACCGGCGTGCGCGGAATAACGCCTCATACCTCCTCTAGCGCATTGAATTTCTCGATAACAATAAATTCCGCGACATCACGCTAATGAGTACGGAGATAGCCCGTGAATGACAAGACATCGCACCCTTTAGCGGTTAAAACGCCGCTTTCCAAACTTTACCTCGCTCTATTTTCCGCGCCGTTGTTGATGCTGGCGCCCGCCGATCTCGCTCGCGCAGACGATGCCATTTTTGACGGCGACTCACGCATTACCGAATCATTGGCCTACACCGGGGACGTTTACGTCGGCCGTAATCAAAGCGGCAACCTGCTGATCGATAATGGCAAGATCAGCGCCTATAACATCAATATCGGCCGGATGTTCAACGGCCAAATTCATGACAGCCTGGTCACGGTCCGCGGGCCGAACGCCGAGCTGAACGCGGTGAACGATCAGTTCGTACTGCGCGGCGGCCTGAATCTGGGGCGGGGCACCTTGCGGGTTGAAGACGGCGCGCTGGCCAGCGCAAAAGAGATCGTGGTCGGCACCACGCGCGGCTATGACAGCCACCTGATCGCCACCGGCGCGGGTTCCCGCGTCACCAGCAATTTTCTCAGCGTCGGCACCGACTTAGGGGCGCGATCCACGCTGGCGATCGAAGACGGCGCGGTGTTGAACACCGCCTTTGACGCGCGCATCGGTAATGGCAGCGGGCCGGGCGAGACCGATACGCTGAGCCCGAAAGCCACGGTCACGGGGGCCAATTCCCAGTGGAACGTTGGCCGCGCGCTCACGCTTTACGGCGATCTGGATGTGCTGAACGGCGGCGTGGTCAACGTCGGTAATATTCAGGTGGCGGGCGTCTCCGGCGCGCGTAAAACCGCCGAGCTGGTGGTCGCCGGCAGCGGCTCGCGCTTTACCAGCGGCAGCAGCGTCAACGTCGGCGATTACGGCAACGGCGTGTTGGCGGTCATGGACGGCGGGACATTCTCCGCCGGCGCCAACGAAGTGGTGCTGGGCAAGACCGGCTCCGGCTCGAACCGCGGCGCGCTGATTATCGGCAGCCGCGGCAACATGGATACCGGCACCGGATTGACCGAGCCGACGCTCGGCGCGGCGGGCGCTGCTGGAGC
The DNA here is from genome assembly GCF_009707615.1 of Serratia sp. YC16. NCBI lineage: Bacteria > Pseudomonadati > Pseudomonadota > Gammaproteobacteria > Enterobacterales > Yersiniaceae > Serratia > Serratia sp. YC16. The sequence continues at coordinate 91,104 of NZ_WLYN01000007.1, forward strand.
CATCGATGCCCAGACGGCGATCGCCCTGCGGGGCGGATTGTTCCGCAGCTATGTGTACTTTAACCATACCGACGGCAATTACGTTTTCAGCAACAAGATGAGCGGCGAAGGCGAGGTGATCAACACCGCCGGGCACACCACGCTGAACGGCGATCTCACTGAGTTGCAGGCCAACGTCACCGCGCGCGGCGGCAAGCTCATCATCGCCAGCGACATCAATACCCAGAAAGAAGACGATATCTTCGAGATCCAAACTCTCAGCGCCGAGAACGGCGGCACGCTGATCCTCAACGCGACGGCGGGCTCCGACGTCAATAACGGGCAGGGCTACAGCAGCGCCGCCTCGATCAAGGCCGGCGGCACGCTGGGCGGCAACGGCACGTTGGGCCAGACCGAGATCCAGTCCGGCGGCCATATCTCGCCCGGCGACGGCAATATCGGCACGCTGACGCTGAAACGCTACCTGAACTTTATCGGCGAATCCTTCTACGACGTCGATATCGCCGGCGACGGCCGCAGTGACCAGCTGCTGGTGGCGGGCAAAACCACCATCAGCGATCGGGCCAAGGTGCAGGTTACGGCGCTGGATCCGCAAACCAGCTATAAAACCGGCCAAAGCTACCGCATTCTGACCTCGGACGGCGGCATTGATGGCCAGTTCGCGGCGGCGGTCTCCAAGTCTGCTTTCCTCGATGTGGCGTTGAACCACAGTGCCAACGCCGTCGATCTGACCATCGCGCAGAAAGATACGGGCGGTGAAAATCCAGGCGGCGAGAATCCGGGTGGGGAAAACCCAGGCGGTGAGAATCCAGGGGGCGAGAATCCGGGCGGGGAAAACCCAGGCGGTGAAAATCCGGGGGGCGAGAATCCGGGGGGTGAAAACCCAGGCGGTGAGAATCCAGGGGGCGAGAATCCGGGCGGGGAAAACCCAGGCGGTGAAAATCCGGGGGGCGAGAATCCGGGGGGTGAAAACCCAGGCGGTGAGAATCCAGGGGGCGAGAATCCGGGCGGGGAAAACCCAGGCGGTGAAAATCCGGGGGGCGAGAATCCGGGGGGTGAAAACCCAGGCGGTGAGAATCCGGGCAGCGGCAAACCGGGCATTTTCCAAACGGTGGCCGAGAGCGGCAACCAATGGAATACCGCCGGTGCGCTCTCAACGCTGACGCAGAGCGGCCCTTCGCTGGCGCTGTATAACTCGCTGCTGCTGCTGAGCGCGCCGGAAGCGCGCGAGGCGTTCAATCAGCTGTCCGGCGAAGTCTATCCGTCGATGCAGTCTAACCTGATCGCCGGCAGCACCCAGCTGTTTAACGTGCTGAACCAGCGCATGCTGCGCCTGTTCGACAACGACAGCCTGCCGGTGCCGCCGTTGGCGATGTCGCTGGTGCAACCGGTGCCGGCGCAAAACAGCGGCGTCTGGGGGCAGACCTTCAGCTCCTGGGGCAGAAACAGCGGCAACGGTAACGTGGGCAAGCTGGACGGCAATACCACCGGCTTCCTGTTGGGGGCGGATCGCAAGCTGACCGATCATAACGTACGCATCGGCGGCTACTTCGGCTACAGCCGAGGCGATTATGACGTCGACAGCCGCCGTTCCAAGGCCGATACCGACAACTACCACCTCGGCCTGTATGCGGCAGGGCAGCAGGATGCGTTCTCGCTGCGCGGCGCGCTGGGTTACACCTGGCACAAGATTGAAGGCAAGCGCAACGTCGATTTCAGCGGCTTCTCGGATCGGCTGAAGTCGGACTACGATGCCAACTCATTGCTGGCGTTCACCGAAGCGGGTTACCGTTTCGGCCAGCCTGAGATGAACATCGAACCGTTCATCAATCTGAGTTATATCCGCCTGCATACCGACAGCTTCCAGGAGTCGGGCGGCGCGGCGGCGCTGAGCGTGCGCAATGAAACGATGAACACCTTCTACTCCACGCTCGGGGTGCGCGGCGTGACCGAACTGCCGAAGAACGTCAGCCTTTACGGCTCGCTCGGCTGGCAGCATGCCTACGGCGATAAGAACACCTCATCGCGCATGGCGTTTGCCGGCAGCGACGCGTTCGTCACGCAGGGCCAGGCCGTGGATGACAACGTGATGGTGGGCGATATCGGCGTGAGCGTGAAGCTGTCGCGCGCCGCGACGCTGGATGTCGGCTATCAGGGGCAATTTGGCGCAGATACCCGCGTCAATTCGGTCAACGCCAATTTGCGCTGGTCGTTCTGATTTTTCTTCTGAACTTCTCTGGTACTTACAGGCCCGCTTGATGCGGGCCTTTTTTATGGTGAGAGCTCAGCGGCGACTTGCGACGGACTTTTATGATACAAAAGCCCGCGCCATGGTGGGTGGGCTTGGCGAGAGCGAGCGGGGGATTAACGCCCTTTTTTCTTGCGCCCTGGCTGGGTAAAGCGTTTGCGGCCGGCCGGCGCAGCGGCTTTGTCGGCGCCTTTTGGCCCACCGGCGCTCGGCTTTTTCGCCGGGGCGGATTTGGCCGGGGCTTTCTTCGCCGGCTTGGCCTCGGACGAAGAGCCCTCGATCAGCTTGAACAGCTCAATCAGCTCGTCATCGGTCAGATCGCGCCACTCGCCCAGCGGCAACCCTTTCAGGCTGACGTTCATGATGCGCGTGCGTTCCAGCTTGGTGACCTCGTAGCCGAAGTGTTCGCACATGCGGCGGATCTGGCGGTTCAGCCCTTGCACCAGCGTGATGCGGAACACGAAAGGCGCCTCTTTCTTCACCTTGCACTTTTTGGTCACCGTGCCCAGCATCGGCACGCCGGCGCCCATGCCGCGAATAAACTCGTCGGTCACCGGCTTGTTGACCGTCACCAGATACTCTTTCTCGTGATTGTTGCCGGCGCGCAGGATCTTGTTGACCAGGTCACCGTGGTTGGTCAGAAAGATCAGCCCCTGCGAATCCTTGTCCAAACGGCCGATCGGGAAGATACGTTTGCTGTGGTTGACGAAGTCGGCGATGTTGTCGCGTTCGCCGTCTTCGGTGGTGGTGACGATACCGACCGGTTTGTTCAGCGCAATCAGCACCAGATCTTCTTCATTACGCGGTTCGATCAGCTGGCCGTTAACCTTCACGACATCGCCGGCAAATACCTGAGCGCCAACGGTGGCGCGTTTACCGTTGATGAAAACGTTGCCCTGTTCGATGTATCGATCGGCGTCGCGGCGTGAGCAGATGCCGCTCTCGCTAATGTATTTGTTCAGACGAATGGATGAGTTAGTCAGCATGGGATCTCCGTAAAACGCGGACTATACATTACCCGCAGGGGATTGCGGAAGCTGTTCGAGAATAGATGCAATAGCGCAAGGTAACGCAGGCCTTATTAAGACCCTTCATACCTTCACCACCCGGGTATTGAGCGGGGTCAGTGTCTGCCCGGCGCTGCCGATCGGCGTCAGGCGCGGTACGGGGCGGCCGCTGTCGCTTTCCACCAGCGTCGAATGCGGTTCTCCCTCGGCGAACAGATGATCCTCCCCCCACTGGCGCAGGCCGACGATCACCGGAAACAGCGCGCGGCCTTTCTCGGTCAGCACATATTCCTGATAGGCGCTACCGTCCGCGGCGGGCACGATCTCCAGCACGCCGTGCGTCACCAGGGCGCGCAGCCGGGTGGCAAGGATATTCTTCGCCATCCCCAGCCCTTTTTGAAACTCGCTGAAACGGGTGACGCCGTCGAAGGCGTCGCGCACGATCAGCAGCGACCACCAGTCGCCAATCACATCCAGCGTGCGCGCCACCGGGCAGGGCGCGTCTTCCAGGCTTTTACGTTTCACGGCGGTTATCTCCAGCTGCACATTCTGGTTGCATTATAAAACCTCCACGCCTAAAGTTCATTGGGTTTAATAATGAAACCATCCTGAGGTGTGCATGAGCGACAAACTGCTGGATCCTCCTTGTGCGGCGCTGGGGCGCCTGCCGGCCGCCCTGGTGCTGCTGTTGGCCGCCGCCAGCGCCTTTAGCGTGGCCAACGTTTACTATGCGCAGCCGCTGCTGGACGCCATCGCCCGTGATTTTTCCATCAGCCTGGCGGCGGTCGGTATGGTGATCACCGTGACCCAACTGGGCTGTGCGCTGGCGCTGCTGTTGGTGGTGCCGTTGGGGGATCGGCTGAACCGGCATCGGCTGCTGGCGGGGCAACAGCTGGGGCTGATCGGCGCGCTGCTGTTGGTGGGGTGGGCGCACGGCGCACCCTGGCTGCTGGCGGGCATGTTGCTGGTGGGGTTACTGGGCACCGCCATGACACAGGGGCTGATCGCTTTCGCTGCCGCACTGGCTGCGCCGCAGGAGCGCGGACGGGTGGTCGGTGCAGCGCAGGGCGGCGTGGTGCTGGGGCTGCTGCTGGCGCGCACCCTGTCCGGCGCGCTGGCGGACGTCGGCGGCTGGCGCACGGTGTACTTCTTTTCCGCTGGGGTGACGCTGGTGCTGCTGCCGATCCTGTCGCGCCTGCTGCCTGCGCCGCGCACCTCTCCCAGCACGCTGAGTTATCCCGCCTTGCTGTGTTCAATGCTGACCCTGTTGCGGCATGATCGCACGCTGCAAATTCGCGGCATGCTGGCGCTGCTGATGTTCGGCGCCTTCAGCCTCTTTTGGAGTTCGCTGGTGTTGCCGCTGAGCCAGGCGCCGTTCAACTTCACGCATGCGGCGGTGGGGGCGTTCGGTCTGGTCGGCGCGGTGGGGGCGCTGGCGGCGGTGCGCGCCGGGCATCTGGCGGATCGCGGGCTGGGGCAGGCGGCCAGCGGCGTGTGTCTGCTGCTGTTGACGCTGGCCTGGCTGCCGCTCGGTTTGCTCGGCAGCGGCCTGGCTTGGCTGGTGGCGGGCATTGTGTTGTTGGATCTGGCGGGGCAGGCGATCCACGTACTGAACCAGAGCATGATCTTCAGCGCCCACCCTCAGTCGCACAGCCGCCTGGTGGGCTGCTACATGTTGTTTTACGCCGTCGGCAGCGGGCTGGGCGCCTTTGCCGGCACCCATATGTACGCCTGGGCGGGCTGGCGCGGCGTCTGCTGGCTGGGTGCTGGCGTCAGCCTGAGCGCGTTGCTGTTTTGGTGGCTGACGCTGCGCCGGATGCCGGGCTCAGCTGCGGCGGTGGAGCAGTGAAAGCTGGAACCCCAGCGCACCGCACAACGCCTGAGGCGCGGTGAAGCCGCTTTCCGCCAGGAGGAGACGGCTGCGCGCCGCCGTCATCGGGTGCCAGTTACGGCGGATGCGTTCGATCGTTTCCTGCGCCTGCGCCGCCGAATGCCCGGTGCTTTGCAGCCAGTGTTGGTAGTGGCTGGCGGGCAGGCCCTCCGGTTGATAGTCGAACAGCAGCAGCGGTGCGGCGGGGGAGAGGCGCTGTGCCAACTGCCGCAGGAAATCCAGTTTTGCGCCATCGTCGGCGATAAAGTGCAGCACCAATGAGCACACCGCCGCGTCGTGGCGAGTTTGCGGCGCTTGTTGCAGCAGGGTTGGCTGGAAGCTCACCCGCTGTGTGTAACCTGCGGCTTCGGCCTTGGCGCGTGCGGCCGCCAGCATGCCGGCGGAGGGTTCCACGGCGCTGAAACGCCAGCTTACGTTGGCGGCGGCCAGCGCCTCCAGTTCGCTGCCGGTGCCGCAACCGGCCAACAACAATGTGGCGTCATTCGGCAGCGTCTGCACGAGCGTCGCCGTCAGCAGCGCCTGGGCAAACTGATAGCCGGGCACCAGGGTCAGAATACGGCGATCGTAGTCTGCCGCCGCAGCATCGGGGAAGCGAGTATCCGTTTGATGTTGCATAACCTTCCTTGCAAAGTTCATCGAGAGAAGCAAAGAAGGGTATGCCTAAATGGTAATGAAATCCATTATCGTTAATGGATTCTGTGACAGGACATGCGGCGCTAACGAACCGGCGAATGCATCAGGTAATAATCTTCTTCGCCGTCGTTGCCGGTAGAGATGACGCGCCAGCCGTGCTTGCGGTAGAACGCCAGCGCCTTTTCATTTTTCACCAGGCATTTCAGCGAGCCGGTGGCGGTGAAGGTAGCTTGCGCCGCCTGCAGCAACGCACTGCCGACGCCGCGCGGCGGCTGATGGGGATCGACATACAGGTTATGAATGAAGTTGTCTTCGCGGTAGACGGAGACGAATCCCAGCAGCGTGCCGCCGTCTTCCGCCACCCAAATCGCTTCGCCCAGCGTCGCGCTGTCGAAATCTTCCAACTGGTAGTTTGAGGTATCGCGCCAACCGAACGCCGCCTTGCGCGATGCCAGGTATAGCGTGCGCAAGAAGGGGCGATCGGCCTCTTGGTAAGGTCTTATCTGCATGGCATCTCCCGGTGGTTTGTGCTTCCAACTATAGCGCATCGCCGTGGCGCAAGTTGGCCGCTTATTGTTATTAATCTTCTGATTATTGATATTTCCATTCTGTTTGTGGTGTTAATTTTTCGTCACGCTCAATATTGCAGGGGCCGCTCTGGGGCTCCTTCCAAGGAATCAGTGACTTATGCAACTCACCGAAACGGATCGGGCATACCTTGCCGGCGCGGCCGGGCCAGGCGCGCAAAAGTGCATGCAGGTGCTTGTCAATTTCTCGAACGCTTTTGGCGCGCCGAAGCTGGTCAATATCGCCAGCGCACACGTTATTCCCAATATACCCTTGGGGCTGCTGGAAACGCTGACGGAGGGGGTGGAGACACTGCCGGTCATGACCACCTTGCATCCCCACATGTCGGCGCTTTGCCCCAGCGCCTGGCCAGCGATGGGTATCGATACGCAGTATGCGCAGACGAAACTGCCCGATGTGAAACGCCGGGCGGCCCTGTTCGCGGAGAAGGGCTTTAACCAAACCTACACCTGCTACCCGGCGATGGTGGGCAGCCTGCCGAAAAAAGGCGACTACGTCTCCTGGATCGGTTCCGGTGGCCAGGTATTGGTGAATTCGACGATCGGCGCGCGCTGCAATCGAGACGGGGCGCTGCTTACGCTGGCGGCGGCCATTACGGGGCGTTCGCCTTATTATGGTTTGTTCCTGGAGAGCAACCGGCTGGCGGAGGTATCGGTCACGTTTGACGGCCTCGATGCGAATCGGCTCTCAAAAACCGAGCTCAGCGCGATCGGCTATTACCTGGGGGCGCAGGCCAAATCGCACAATATCGTGATCGACGGCATCGATCGTGAACTTGGCATGGACTTTCTCAAGCAGATCATGATCCCGCTGACGGTCACGGGGGCCGTGGGGGTCTGTCATGTTCTCGGGGTCACGCCGGAAGCCGGCACGCTGAAAGAAGCGCTAGGCGGGCGCCGCCCGGTGAAAAAGATCTCGGTCGATCGCGAGATCCTGCGGCGCTCGCTGGCGCTTTATGCGCCGCAGAGCGGGGCGGGGGGGCCCCTGTTGTCGCCACTGGCCGGCGTGACGGCGCAGCGGGAGGTGGCGGCGACCGATATGGTGGTGCTGGGGTGCCCGCACCTCAGCATTCAGGAGATCCGTTTACTCGCTAAGCTACTGGCCGGGCGGCAGATCCCGCGCCATAAACATTTGTGGATTGGCCTGGCGCATCAGCAATATCAGCTCGCCAGGGAAATGGGCTATGTGGCGGCCATTGAGCGTGCGGGCGGTGTCATGGTCAGCGCCTGCATGTCTACCATTCCCGACTCTCCTATACCCGCGCAGGTGAACGCCGTTATGACTTCGTCGATGAAAGCCGCTCATTACATCTCGCAGCTGAACCAGAAACGCCTCTCCGTAGGCGTTGCGGACATCGAATGCTGCATCCGGTCATTGCTTGACTCCACCCCTCTCACACCGCAGGTGACCGCATGAAATTACAGGCCAGACCGCTGAACCCTGGTTGGGTGGTTGCCGAGGCGTTTCTCGTCGAACAGGCGTTTTCGTTTATCGGCGACTTTGATCCTCAGACCGGGGCGCTGCTGATCCCGCATCATCCGCGCTATGGCGAGTCGCTGGCGGGCAAGGCGCTGGTGTGCCCGGGCGGCAAAGGGGGAACCATGGCGCCGTTTTTAATTTACGAGGCGTTTCAGCAGGGCAACGCCCCGGCGGCAATTATTTGCAATCACGCAGATCCGATTCTGTTTGAGTCGGCGATGGCGATAGACATCCCCATTTTTGACCGCTTCGACGAGGACGTCTTGGCGCTGTTCAAGCACGGTCAACGGGTGGCGATCGACGGTGAAGATATCGCCATCGAGGCGGGTTAGCCAACGGATCAATAAAGCGCCGGTTGGAGAATGGCTGGCGCTGTTATATTTTCAATCGCGGTCAGCCTGCATTTTCAGCCAGAAACTTTCCTGGCAGCGGTTATAAAACTGCTTTTTCTGCGGCGAGATGGCGTATCCGCCATCATGCACCACGTCATAACTTATCCAGCATTCCCGGCAAATATCATCCGACTGGAAGGTATCGGATTCCATTTTATATAAAACCTGCACGCCATTATTAAAGGTGTAAAGGATCTCGCGTTCTTCGATCATGTTTTCCCCCTCGGGGAAACGCTCGAGGGTTTCCGTGGTCTTGACCGTTTTCACCGGTGACGGCAGCGCATGGATAGCGCAAAGGTAGGTGTAGAGTCGATGCATGGTAGTCTGTCCAAAACGCGCGGCGGGCGGAAATACGCCGCCCCAGAGTAAAGCAAATGCCCGCCGATGAAAAGGTGAAAGCGCGGCAGGCGGTCTTAGCTTGGCGGACTTTGGCAATTAACTGGCGTATTTCTTATATTTCGCCATTTAGACGGCTTGCTACTATTTTCATCCCGAAAACCTCAGGGTGAACAATGATAATGATGAACAATGAGTTGGCCGAAGCTATTTTCGATCCGCGTGGAGAGAACCGTTTTTACGAATTACAGTTGGCGCCGCGCCCCAGTCTGCAGGCATTACGGGATGGCAAAGTCCTGTTTTTTGACAATACCAAGCTGGACTTCTGTCATTACCGCGAAATATTCACCCGTCTTGAAACGATCTTGAATGAACTCGGTATTCATCACATCGAACATGTTCGTCAGTCCGTGCGTGGCACGATGACGGCACAGATCCGCGTGTTGGCTGACCAGTTGGCGCAAACAGGGGTGCAGGCCGCCGTTGTGGCGTTAGCGGACATGGGCACTTCGGTGATGACCACCATCCTCGCCATCGAGTTGGAGAAAAGGGGCGTCGCCACGTTATTGATCGCCTCGCCCCCCGGCGACAATCTGGCCGAGCACGTGGCCCATTATCGAGCGGGGCAGCTGTGCATTTGCCGTCTCGACATCTATCAGGCAAGCTCCGTCAGCGATATTCGCCGGCAGGTTGACGCCCGGCGCGCTTACGTTCTGGAGGCGCTCACCGGCGCCGGCGATAGGCCTGCCGCCGCGGCGCTTCATCCGAAAATGGATCTTGACCGAGGCCATTCCGGGGCGGACATGATGCCTTACCACGGCCTGGACGCGCTGATGGCGGAGTATGAACGCCAGTCTATCGGTGACGGTTTGCCGGTGATCCCGCCGACGCCGGCGCGTTTTGCCGCCATGCTGGCCTACTGCCCCGAACCGCTGGATACCGTGCTGATCCCGGAAGCGGGCCCCTCGGGCAAAGACATTCGGGTGCGCGATGTGGTCATCAACAGCATCCTGGCCGGCTGCAAACCCGCATTCTTACCTATCGTGACGGCGACGCTGCGCGCGATGGCCGATCCCGCATTCAACTTCCAGCAATCCATCACCACCTCGTACAACGGCGGCAATCTGGTGTTGGTCAGCGGGCCGATCGCCGCTGAACTGGGGATCAGTTCCGGCCAGGGCTGTATGGGGCCGGGGTTCCGGGCCAACGCCACCATTGGCCGTGCGGTTAACCTGACCATCCTCAACGTGTGCCGCGCCTACCCGGGCAAGGCGGATCTGGGCTGCCTCGGCTCGCCGGTCGAGTTTACTTACTGTTTTGCGGAAAGCCTGGTCAACAGCCCCTGGCCGACCTTGAACGAAGAACGATTCGGGCTTGAAGCCACCAGCGTGTATCTGATGAAGGCGGAACCGCCGACCGACGTGGTTGATTTTCTGAGCCAAACGGCGGGCAGCCTGCTCGACGTGATTGTCGACAGCGCCACCCACCTGGGGCGCATGAATGCGTACATTCCGGGACGGATTTTGATTGTCCTGACGCCCGATCACGCCCAGATGCTGCATAACGCGGGCTGGAGCAAGAGCGCGCTGCGGGAATATCTGCACGCACATATCCATAACCCGCTTGGCGCCGTGCAGGGCAAAGGTCTGGTGCCCGTGAGGCCGGCGCAGTTTGCCGGCCGCGATCCCATGCCGGCGACGCGCAGCGCCCAGGATATCGATCTGGTGGTCGCGGGGGGGCGGGGCGGGCATTCCGCCATTCTGGCGAGCTGGGGCCTCTATTGCGATGCGGTGCTCACGCCGTTGACGCTGCCCGGCGGGCAACTTGCGCGCACCCTTGAAGACTTCCGGGCCGCGCCAGCAAACTTAAGGAATCACTAGCATGCCGACCATTATGGACATACGCGCGCGTGAAGTGTTTGACTCACGCGCGGACATTACGCTGGAGGTCGAAGTGGTGCTGGACAGCGGCAAGCGTGGCCGCAGCATCATTCCAACGGGGTGTTCCAAGGGCAAGCATGAGGCGATCGAGGTGCGTGATAACGATCCGCGGCGCTTCAGCGGGCAGGGCGTTTTGCGGGCGATAGACATCGTGCACACCGTGATTAAGCCGCGGCTGCGCGGCATGTCGCCCTATGCGCAAGACGAGATAGACCGCATGCTGATAGCGTTGGACGGCACCGCCAACAAAAGCCGGCTGGGGGCCAATGCGATCCTCGGCGTGTCGCTGGCGGTGGCGAATGCGGCGGCAGTGCACAGCAATCAGTCGCTGTGCGATTACGTCAGCCGCGGGCAGGCGAAATCCATGCCGCAGCCCATTTTCTCGATGTTGTCCGGCGGCATGCATGGCGACGGCAACTGCGATTTTCAGGATTATCAGGTGATCGCGCTGAACGCGGCGCATCTTGAAGCGGCGCTGCAGGTGGGTAAAAACGTGCATATGGCGCTGAAAGCCCTGCTGATGGCGCGCGGGATCGGCACCGGCGTTTCCGGCACGGGGGGATTTCTGCCGCCGCTGAGCTCCAATGAGCAGGGGCTGGCGCTGTTGCTGGAAGCCATCGGCAAAGCGGGCTATGAGCCGGGCGTGGACGTCGGCTTGAGCATGGACATCGCGGCCGAGATGTTCTTTAAAGATGGCCGCTATCACCTGGCGGCGGAAGGGCGGACGCTGACGACCACGGCCTTTATTGATTACCTGGCGTCGCTCTGCGAGCGCTATCCGATCGTGCTGATGGAAGATCCGCTGGGGGAGGACGACTTCGAGGGCTGGATTGCGCTGACGCGGCGGCTGGGTGGCCAAATCGAGCTGGTGGGCGACGATCTGTTCACGACTAATCTGGCGCGTTTTGAACAGGGCATCGCCCTGAAGATGGCCAACTCCATTTTGGTGAAACCGAATCAGGTCGGCACGCTGAGCGAAACCATGAGCCTGGTGGCGTCAGCCAAGGCAGCCGGATACGGCGTCGTGTTCTCACGGCGATCCGGTGAAACCGAAGACACCAGCATTGCCGATTTGGCGGTGGCGCTGAACGCCACCAAGGTGAAGTTCGGTTCGCTGGCGCGCACCGAGGCGATGGGCAAATACAATCAGCTGCTGCGGTTGCAGGATGCGATCGCCGATGCGCAGGCCGTCTGAACCCGCCCGCGCTTTTTACCCCTTGCCCCGTTACCGTGGGCAAGGGGGATCCACGAGAAGCCTACCATGAAGCCGATGCCTTTCTTTGTTCAGGGCAGTAAAGACGCCATGCCTCTGTTGCTGGGTTTGCTGCCCTTCGCCGTCCTGACCGGCGTCAGCGCCATTCAGGCGGGAATGACGCCCTGGGTGGCTCAACTGTCGTCGTTGTTGTTAATGTCCGGGGCTTCGCAAATTGCCGCTGCCACGCTGATGACGGCCGGCGCCGCACCGTTGGTGGTGATCGTCACGCACATTGCGATCAATTTTCGCTATGCCATCTACAGCGCCGGGCTGTCTCAGCTCAGGCTCCAGTTCAGCCCGCTGACCAAGCTGGCGGCGGCGCAGGTATTGATCGACCAGACTTACGCGCTGACGTTTTTGCGCTGCCAGGCCCAGCCGCTGAGCGCGAAAGAAAAAACGCTGTATTACTTCGGCACGGCGCTGCCGATGTGGCTGGTGTGGCAAACGGGGACGGCGGCGGGGATCCTCGCCGGTCCGTTAATTCCCGCCGCCTGGCATCTGGAGTTCGCCATCACCCTGTGCTTTATCTCGCTCCTGGTGCCAATGTTGAAAAACGCCCCCATCGTGGTGGCGGCCGCGGTTGCCGGGCTGGTTTCCGCCTTTACCTGCGGATGGCCCTATAACCTGGGGTTCTTGTTTTCGATGGCCGCGGGCGTCTTGGCCGGCGGTTTGTATCACAAGGGCAGAGGGCCTCAACGCAGCGAGGAGCCGTCATGAGCGAGACGACGATTCTATGGGTGCTGGCCATCAGCACGCTGGGCACGTTTTTACTGCGTTATTCCTTTTTGTGGCTCAACGATCGTGTGCCGTTTCCCGAGCGGGTGGGCGAATGGTTGAAACTGATCCCGGCCACGGCCATCGTGTCTCTGATCGTGCCGGCCCTGATCGCTTCACCCTCGGCGCTGTCGGCCGAAGGCGCGCCGAAACTGTGCGCGGCGATCGTGGCGACGCTGGTGATGTGGAAAACGCGCAACGCCACCTTGATGCTGTTGCTCGGGATGGCGGCGTTTTGGCTGATTCGCGGGCTTGGCTGACAACGCTCAGCGCGTGTTGGGCTTGTGCAATTGGTCGCGGTATTTTTTCGGCGTCACGTCCCGGTGGTGTTTGAAAAAGGAGATGAAGGCGCTGGTGGTGGAGAACTCGAGATAGTGAGCGATCTCGGTGATCGGTTTATCGCTGGTCAGCAACTCCAGAGCCAGTTTCAAACGCACCTGCTGGCGCCACTGCTGATAACACATGCCGGTTCCCTGAACGAACAGACGATGGATGGTGCGCTCGGAAGCGCCGCAATGGGACGCCAGCTCATTCAATCGCGGCACCATTTCACCTTTCAAATGGTAACACTGCAGGTAATTGCGCACCCGGGCATCGTTCGGCAAGGCCGGCCAGGCGGGGGAATGGGCGGCGACGCGGATTTTGTCGATGAGCAGAGATTGCAGATGGAACTCGGTTCCCGCCATCCAGTCGGTGTGGAAAGGGGAACGGCACATGGTTTCGATAACCTCTTCCAGCAGCGGAGTGAGGGTAAAGACCTCGACGTTTTTCGACAGCGGCGCGAAGCGCTGTTGGTCGAGATAGACGGCGCGAAAATCGACGTTGTCGCGCAGGATCACATTGTGGGCAACGCCGCCGGGGATCCAAAGCAACTGATGCGGCAACACGGAGCAAATGCGCGCTTCCAGCATGACGATAGCGGCGCCCGATTTGACGTAGACCAGCTGGCCTTTGGCATGCGAATGCATTCTTGAACGTAACGAATGTTCTTTCTCATCTGAGAAAGTGGCGTAGATCGACACGATGGGCGTATCGATGGCGTCGGGGTCAAAATGTTCATTAAGCAGATCTGAATTGACGAAGATGGATTCAGTGATTTCTGGCATAGCATCATGACTCATAAAATGTGTGGCTATAGTAATGAGAATTGATGAGTTGTGTCTAGCCCGTGCTTGCGTCGCTTGCATCAGGTCACGTTTTCGCTCCGGTTTGATAAGGAGTGAGCGTGTTTTCCCGCCTCAATGACGGCATCGGTCAGTTTTTTTATTATCAGTAAACTTGATGTTTTCGGGCCGCAGGCCGACGGCGGGCCGCTTCTGCCACATTCTGCCCAGCGTCTGCTCCGCCAGGCGCTCGGCCAATTTAATCGCTTGTTTGTCCGCGCCGCCGCTGGCATGATCCCGCTCAGGGATTAACGCAGCGTTGATCACAACCTATTGATTTTCATGACTCGGGGTGCCCTTCCTAGTGAAGGCTGAGAAATACCCGTATTACCTGATCTGGATAATGCCAGCGTAGGGAAGTCACGGCCGCCCAACCGGCGCCGCCTTCTTGAACGCCGGTTGGGAGGAATATGATCGCTCGACCTGATGCACTACCCGGCGCTCGCGCCGCGGCCTGTCTGACCCAATTCCAACAGCGGCCTCCGCTGATCCACTGCCTGACCAACGAAGTGGTGCAATCGCTGACTGCCAACGTGCTGCTGGCGCTCGGTGCCTCCCCGGCGATGGTGGTGGAGCCGCAAGAAGCGGCGCAGTTCAGCGCGTTGGCCGACGGCCTGCTGATCAACGTCGGCACCCTCAACGCGCTGCGCGCCGAATCGATGCGGGCGGCGGTGGCCGCCGCCAATCAGGCCGGCAAGCCCTGGACGCTGGATCCGGTGGCGGTCGGCGCGCTCTCCTACCGCACCGCCTTCGCTAAACAGCTGCTGGACGAGCAACCGGCGGCGATACGCGGCAATGCCTCGGAAATCATGGCGCTCAGCGGGTTGCTGGCCAGCGGCCGCGGCGTGGACAGCGGTGACGATTCGCTGGCGGCACTGCCCGCCGCGCGTGAGCTGGCGCTGCGCAGCGGCGCGGTGGTGGCGGTCACCGGCGTGGTGGATTACGTCACCGACGGCCAGCGCGGCTGGGCGATCGAAGGCGGCTCCCCGCTGATGACGCGGGTGGTGGGCACCGGCTGCGCGCTGTCGGCGGTGGTGGCGGCGTTTTGCGCGCTGCCGGGCGATCGCCTGGACAACGTGGCGACTGCCTGCCGGGTGATGTCCCATTGCGGCGGCCTCGCAGCCAAACAGGCCGCCGGGCCGGGCAGCTTTACACCGGCGTTCCTCGACGCGTTGTATCAACTGCGCGGGGAGGATCTGTGATGAAACGTATCAACGCGCTGACCATCGCCGGCACCGATCCCAGCGGCGGCGCCGGTATTCAGGCCGATCTGAAAGCTTTCTCGGCGCTTGGCGCCTACGGCACTTCGGTGATCACCGCGCTGGTGGCGCAGAATACCCGCGGCGTGCAGTCGGTGTATTACATCGATCCGGCGTTCGTCGCCGCGCAGCTGGACTCGGTGTTCAGCGACGTGCGCATCGATAGCGTCAAGATCGGCATGCTGGCCAACGCCGACATCGTGCAGGCGGTGGCCGAACGCCTGCGCCATTATCGGCCGGAGTTCGTGGTGCTGGATACCGTGATGCTGGCGAAAAGCGGCGATCCGTTGCTGGCGCCAGAGGCGGTGGCCTCGATTCGCAGCGAGCTGTTGCCACTGGTGTCGATCATTACGCCGAATCTGCCGGAAGCGGCGGCGCTGCTGGCGTGCGCGCCGGCGGAAGATGAAGCGCAGATGCGCGAACAGGGGCGGGCGCTGCTGGCGATGGGCTGCCAGGCGGTGTTGATGAAGGGCGGCCACCTGAGCGAAAGCGAGAGCCCGGACTGGCTGTTTACCGCAGAAGGCGAGCAGCGCTTTACCGCGCCGCGCGTCGCCACCCGCCACACCCACGGCACCGGTTGCACGCTCTCGGCCGCGCTGGCGGCGCTGCGCCCGCGCCATGCCGACTGGGCGGCGACGGTAGCCGCCGCCAAGGACTACCTGCAAAAAGCGCTGCAACAGGCGGATACGCTGGAAGTGGGGCACGGCATCGGGCCGGTGCATCATTTCCACGCCTGGTGGTGAGTCAACTTTTTGCCGCAACCGTGGTCTGACTAGTTCAGGCCCGGTTTTACGGGCGAAACCTGATTTAACCTAGGGAGAAGCACTATGACGGGACACCAGACGCTGCGTTGCGCCCTCTTCGGCGTACTGCTTAGCTTCAGCGCGGGCAGCTTGGCCCAGCAGATCGTCACCACATCGGATTTGATTCAGCAGCCGGGGTATCAGGCCAGCTGGCAAAATATGGTGAAAGGCCAGGCGCGGATGCCGGGCTGGGCACGCAAGGGCGTCGGCACCTCTACGCCGGCGCAGAATCTGAACTGGAAGGGCAAAGAGTATCTGGTTGGCAACCTGTGCAAACCGCACGACTGCGGCAACAACTTTTTAATCGTAGCGTTCAGCGCGGATAAATCCCAGGCCTGGGGCGTGCGGGTCGAGGTGGCGGACCGGCCGGAAGCCGTCGATCACCCGAAGAAGTACGCCAAGTATCAGTGGCTCGGCAAGCCGGATGAAGATATGAAGGCGCTGCTGAAGCAGCAGTTCGAGAACAATCCTGACTGGAAATAATCTGGCTGGGGGCGCCGCTGCAGGCGCCCCCAGCACCGATCAGCCGATGCCGGCCTGATGCAGATCGTGCAGGTTGAGCGCCCCCACCAGTACGCCGTCCATATCGACCACCGGGGCTGCGCTGATGTGCTGTTCGTGCAGCGCTTCCAGCGCTTCGCCGGCACGCCACTGCTCCGGCAGCCGATAGCCGGGGCGGGTGATCGCCGGGCTGAGCGGATCCTGCAGGCTATTGCCTTTCACCAGCCAGCGGCGCAGGTCGCCGTCGGTAAACACCCCCACCACCCGTTGCTGCGTGTCGCAGACCGCCACTAACCCGAGCCCGGTGCGGCTCAGTTCCAGCATCGCTTCCATCACGTTGGCGCTTTCGCTCACGCGCGGCAGGCGATCGCCGGTGCGCATCAGGTGATGCACGCGGTTCAGCAGGCGCGCCCCCAGGCTGCCGCCCGGGTGCGAACGGGCGAAGTCTTCCGCGTTGAAACCGCGATGGCGCATCAGCGCCATCGCCAGGGCGTCGCCCATCATCAGAGTGTTGACCGCGCTGGAGGTCGGCGCCAGCCCCATCGGGCAGGCTTCGCGCTCGACGCCGATATCCAGTACGCAGGCCGCGGCCTGCGCCAGAGGAGACTCTTTGCCGCCGGTGATGGCGATCACCGGAATGCCGTTCTCCGCCAGCAGCGGCAGGATCAGGTCCAGCTCTTTGGCGCGGCCGGAGTAGGAGATGAACACCACCACGTCGTCGGCGCCGATCATGCCGAGATCGCCGTGCAGCGCTTCCGCCGGGTGCACGAAGAACGACGGCGTGCCGGTGCTGGCCAGCGACGCGGCGATCTTCTTGCCGATATGGCCGGACTTGCCGATGCCGGAAATCACCGCTTTGCCACGGCAGTTCAGCAGCAGCTCGCAGGCGCAGACGAAGTTGTCGTCGAGGCGCGCCAGCAGGCGCTGCGCTTCGGTCAGCTCGATCTCCAGCGTTTCGCGGGCGAAGGCGAGCAGGGCGTTGGCGTTACTCATCGGGATCTCCTACCAGAAAGATATTGATGCCTTTCGCCTGCAGGGCGGCGAGGTAATCGGGGTTGATGTCTCTGTCGGTGATCAGCGTGTCGACGGCGCTGAGTTCGCACACCACGTTCGGGCTCTTGCGGCCGAATTTCGAGGAGTCTACCAACAGAATAATGCGGCTGGCGGCTTCGCACATCGCCTTGCTGACGTTGTGCACTTCGTTGAAGGTGGTGACGCCGGCGTTGAGATCGACGCCGTCCGCGCCGATAAACAGCTTGTCGAAGCTGAATTGCTGAAACGCCGATTCCGCCAGGCTGCCGTGGAACGAGGCCGACTTCTTGCGGTAGGTGCCGCCGGGCATCAGGATAGTCTGATCGTTGTCCAGCTCCACCAGCGCGTTGACGATGGTCAGGCTGTTGGTCATCACCGTGATGTTGTTGAACTGTGCCAGGTGCGGCACCATCTGCAGCACCGTGCTGCCGGCGTCGAAGATCAGCGAGTCGCCGTCGGCGATCAGCGCCACGGCGGCGCTGGCGATCTGGCGTTTTTTCTCGGTGTTGATATGGGTTTTGCGGTCGATCGGCTGATCGCCGTCGTCGCGGCTGAGCACCACGCCGCCGTAGGTGCGGATCACCTCGCCTTCTTCTTCCAGCAGGGTGAGATCCTTGCGGATGGTGGTGCCGGTGGTGGAGAAATGCTCGGCCAGGGCGTCCACTGCCGTTTTGCCATGCCGCTGCAGATATTCAAGGATAGCGGCCTGCCGCTGCTTTGGTTTCATCGCGATTCCCGTTCACAAGAGTTGGGCATTTCCTCTCGCTGAATAATTCACTATGAAAGGTAATGTCTTTTAATGTGAAAATATCACGATTTGGGTTCAATCGCTAACGATAGTGCAGACTGGCATGCGCGATCCTCGGGGAAGATCACATCCGGGCGTAAATCCTGCTGATGCAAACCGTGCAATCGAGGCAGCGGGCGGGGCCGGGCGAAAACGGTCAGGCCGCGCAGCAACAGGCTGCCGCACACCCGCCGATCGGCGTCGAAGGCCAGCGCCAGCACCACTCGCGGGCGAAAACGGCCACCGGAACGGCCGACGCCGACGACGCCCAGCCGG
The DNA here is from genome assembly GCF_009707615.1 of Serratia sp. YC16. Taxonomy (NCBI): domain Bacteria; kingdom Pseudomonadati; phylum Pseudomonadota; class Gammaproteobacteria; order Enterobacterales; family Yersiniaceae; genus Serratia; species Serratia sp. YC16. Next base: position 109,468 of record NZ_WLYN01000007.1, read on the forward strand.
CACAGGCCGTCGAAGGCGCGGTTGAAGCGCTGCAGTTGCCACCAGCCGAAGGCGATTTGCAGCAGCCAGGCCAGCAGCGCGAAGGCGATCAGAGCTTGTGTCATGGAGTTCTCCTTAGCCCCCTCTGCTGAAGGGGGCGTCGATTGGCGTCAGAACATCACCTGGCCGCCGGTGATGTTGATCGATTGGCCGGTGCAGTAAGAGGCCTTATCGCTGGCGTAGAACAGCAGGGTGTTCAGCACGTCCTGGTAGTCGCAGCCACGTTTCAGCGGCACCTTGTCGATGTAGTACTGCTCCACCTGATCCGGCGCGATGCCCAATTTTTGCGCGTACTGTGGCAGCAGCGACTGGAACATCGGCGATTTCAGCAGGTTGCCGAGCATTAGCGAATGCACGGTGATGCCGTACTCCGCCAGATCGAGCGCCAGCGACTGCGTCAGCCCCACGCCGCCGAACTTGGCGGCGCTGTAGCCAGAGTTGTGCTTGCTGCCGACCTTGCCGGATTTAGAATTGATCTGAATGATGCGCCCGGCGATGCCGTCGCGGATCATCAGCCGCGAGAACTCGCGGGCGCAGAGGAAATAGCCCACCAGGTTCACCTGCAGCGAGCGATCGAAGTCGCCCAGCGGGAAATCGGTGATCGGCGCCGCCTTGGCGATGCCGGCGCTGTACACCAGCAGATTAGCCTGGCCGAACGCCCGGTCAACCGCCGCCGCCAGCGCGATCACGCTCTGCTCGTCGGTGGCGTCGGCCTGAAAACCGCAGGCGCTGCCTGAGCCGTACTCTTCGTTGATCTGCTGCGCCACCCGATTGGCGTTGTCGGCGTTCAGATCGGCCACCGCCACCCGATAACCGGCCTGCGCCAGCCCGTGGCTCAAAAAGGCACCTAACGTTTGGCCGCCGCCAATCACTACAGCTACTTCAGACATGGTCTACTCCTTATGCGATAAATGACAGCGTGCTGCCCAACGGGATATCGGTCGGCGTCGGGCCGGATACGTGGATCGAGCCGGGAAATTCGGCTTCGGCTTCGCCGTCGAAGCGCACGGTGATGTGGCCCAGCTCGCGCAGATTCTGCGTGGCGACGCTGCCGACGGCGGTGATGGCGTAGCGCCGCTGCGCCAGTTCCATCACGCCGCCCACCTGCAGCTCGCCGGCGGTCGCGCCGTGGCGGTGGATAAAGCAGAACTCTTCGATATCCGCCGGGGCGCCTTCACGAAAGGTGATCAGCATATTGTCCAGCAACGCCTCGCGGGCGCAGCCGCCGATTTGCGTGATGGTGGTATGAAAAATGGTGTGCATGAACGTCTCCCTGAAAATCACACTATTGATAAATGAAGGCCGAGGCGGCCCAGGCGATCAACACCGTCGGGGCGCCGGTCAGGAAGCGGCCGACCAGCACCGACGGTACGCCGACCCGCACGGTGTCCTGTTTGGCTTCCGCCAGCGACAGGCCGACCGGAATGAAGTCGCAGGCGGCCTGCGCGTTGATGGCGAACAGCGCGGGCAGCGCCAGCTGCGGCGGAATATGGCCGAGGCCGATCTGCACCCCGACCAGCACGCCGATCACCTGGGCGATGACCGCGCCGGGGCCGAGGAACGGCGACAGCAGCGGGAACGAGCAGATCAGCGCCAGCGTCACCAGCCCGATCGGGCTGTTGGCCAGCGGCGTCAGGCCGTGAGCGATAAAGTCCCCGAGGCCGGAGGCCATGATGATGCCGATCAGCGCCGAGACGAACGCCATAAACGGCAGAATGGTCTTCAGCACGGTATCGATGGTGTCGCGCCCGGCCTGGAAGAACACCGCCACCACCGAGCCCATGCCCATGCCGACCTTCGCCAGCAACCCGTCGCTTTGCTCGGTGATCTTCTTGCTGGTGTCGTAGTCGCGCGCCTTGGGCGGCGCAGCCACGGCGGCGGCGGGCGGGGTTTCCGCCGTTTCGATTCGGCTGATGTTGTGGTCGCGCACGCCGGAGACATAGATGTCTTCGAGGATAAACTGCGCCAGCGGGCCGGACTGGCCGGTGGCGTGGATGTTGACCGTCGGAATGCGGCGTTTCGGGTACAGGCCGCAGCGCAGGGTGCCGCCGCAGTCGATCACCGCCACGCCGATTTCGTCCGCCGGCGGCTCGCCCTCTTTGAAACCGTCGACGGCCGGCCAGCCGGTCAATTCGCTGAGGCGATCGACGATGGAAGGCCGGGTACCGGCGGTGATGTACACCACTTTCTTGCCGGGTTCGATCGGCAGTTCCAGGGGGCCGCCCCAGCCGCTGGCGCCTTTTTCAATACGGATATAAGCACTCATGCTGCACTCCACGAATTAAAGTTGCACCTGGCGATCCAGACGGATGCCCATCTTGCGTTCGAACAGGCTGGTGGTGAGATCGGTAACCCAGCCGCGGAAGAAGTTAGTGAACAGCCCCACCAGGAAATAGCTCACCGCCAGCGGGCCGAGCGGCAGGCCGAGGGTGGTCAGGCCGCTGGCGATGCCGAGGTAAACGAACAGCTCGCCGGGGTTGATGTGCGGGAACAGACCGTTCATCGAGTGGCAGCTGTAAGAGGCCGCCGCGTAGTAGCTCGGCTTGTATTTCTCCGGCATGAAGCGCCCCAGGCTGAGGGTCATCGGGTTGCAGAAGACAAAGGTGCCGATCAGCGGCAGCAGCAGATAACGCGAGACGGGGTTGCCCGCGCAGCGCTGCGCCAATCGTTCGATACGTTCCTGGCCAACAAATTTGATCAGTGCGTTCATGATAACCAACAGGCTGATCAACAAAGGTAAAATGCCGGTCACCATGCCGACAAACACTTCACCGCCTTTCTGAAACAGGCCGATAAACCACTCGGCGCCGTGGGTGATTAGCTCAATCATTATGTTCTCCTGTAATGGACTTATATGGCCTGGAGCGAACGGCGGCTCTGTCGCCATGGGCCTTACAGTAGTCACTTTGTTGGGCTATTTGTTTTAAATAGATCACAATTTGAAAGATAAATATTTTATTTTGAAAGTTTAAAGTGAAAGAAAGAGAAGGTATGCGGCTTGAAAAGTGGGGGGCGGGCACAAAAAAGCCCGGCGAACCGGGCTTTGGGACAGGTGGTCTGTCACATCAGGCGATGGTGACCTTCTTGTCCAGGTAGGCGTCTTGCACGGCGTTGATCAGTGCCACGCCGTCTTTCATCGATTTCTTGAACGCCTTGCGCCCCAAGATCAGGCCCATGCCGCCGGCGCGTTTGTTGATCACCGCGGTGCGCACCGATTCCTGCAGATCGTTCTCACCAGCGGCGCCGCCGGAGTTGATCAGCCCAGCGCGGCCCATGTAGCAGTTGGCCAGTTGGTAGCGCACCAGATCGATCGGGTGATCGGTGGTCAGCTTGTCGTAGACGCGGTCATCGGTATAGCCGAATTTCACCGCGCGGTAGCCGCCGTTGTTTTCCGCCATTTTCTGTTTGACGATGTCGGCGCCGATGGTGGCGGCGATGTGGTTGGCCTGGCCGGTCAGATCGGCGCTGGAGTGGTAGTCCACGCCGTCCTTGTTGAACGCCGGATTACGCAGATAGGCCCACAGCACCGTGACCATGCCCAGCTCATGCGCGCGCTCAAAGGCGATAGAGATCTCTTCGATCTGGCGGCGCGACTGCTCGGAGCCGAAGTAAATGGTGGCGCCGACCGCCACCGCACCCATGTTGAACGCCTGCTCGACGCTGGCGTACAGGGTCTGGTCGTACTGGGTCGGGTAGCTCAGCGTTTCGTTGTGGTTGATTTTGACCAGGAACGGGATCTTGTGCGCGTAGCGGCGCGATACCGACGCCAGCACGCCGTAGGTGGAGGCGACGCAGTTACAGCCGGCTTCAATCGCCAGCTCGACGATATTCTTCGGATCGAAATACAGCGGGTTGGCGGCGAACGACGCGGCGGCAGAGTGCTCGATGCCCTGGTCGACCGGCAGGATAGACAGGTAGCCGGTGCCGGCCAGGCGGCCGTGGTTGAACAGGGTTTGCATCGAACGCAACACCGTGTTCGGGCGGTTATTATCGATCATTACGCGGTCGACGAAGTCGGCGCCCGGCAGGTAGAGATTCTCGGCGGGGATAGTGGTACAGCGGTGTTGCAGCAGATCTTCCGCTTCCTTTCCTAGCAACTGCACAATATCAGTCATGATTCACTCCCGATTAAGCTTCTTCATACACCGGCAATGCATGGGTTTTTGACCACCGGCGCAGTAAAAAAGCGGTGATTGAAGCTGTAAAGCGATGCTACCGAACTTGCTCCGGCAAGGACAAACAATAGATGCGATTGAGAAGAAATGCCATTTGCGCGGCCAAATACGCGGGGAGGATCGCCCCCGGCTTGCCAAGCGGTTGATTATTCGATCTCGAACCACTCGGTGTTCTGCAGGGCGATCGGGCGCAGCGGCTGCGCCCGACAGAATCAGCCCAGCAGGGCGCAGTTAGGCGGCAGGCGGCATTCGATGGCCTGCGGCAACACTTCGATGCGGAAATGGCGGCCTTTGAGCGGCTCGCCGTCAAGGTTGAAGGTTATTTCATGCGGCGCGTCGATCTCCAGCCAAGGCAGCGCCGCGCTGAGGATGCTGTTGCTTTCTTCGTCGTTGAACAGGGCGGCGACCAGCGCCGGCAGCAGTTCATCGGCGATCAGCAGACGCAGCTGCAGCAGGCCGTCGTTGATCAGCGCAGTGGGGCACAGTTCCTGACCGCCGCCGGCCTGCTTACCGTTGCCGATGCCGATCACCAGCGCTTCACCGGCCCAGCGGAAGTCCGGCCCGCGGATTTCACAGCGATCGGCCTGCAGCGTATCCATGCGCAGTAAGCCGTGGACGAAGTAGGAAACGCCGCCCAGTGCCGCCTTCAGCTTCTCCGGCGTTTCGGTGGTGATGCGGGTGCCGAAGCCGCCGGTGGCCATGTTGATGAAGTAGCGTTCGCCGTTGACCCTGGCCAGATCGATAGGCACCGAGCGGCCCTTGATCGCCAGTTGCAGCGCCTGTTCCGGCGAAGGGGGAATATTGCAGGCCATGGCGAAGTCGTTGGCGGTGCCGAGCGGCAGAATGCCCAGCACGGGTCGGCCGTGCGTCGGCAACTGCACCAGTGCGGCTGCCACCTCGTTAATGGTGCCATCACCGCCGCCGGCGACGACGGTATCGACGCCAAGCTGAGCGGCCTCCGAGACGTAGCGCGCGGCGTCGCCGTGCTCCCAGGTGACGCGTACGTGCAGCGTCACCTGTTCTGCGCGCAGCCGTTTGACCGCCTGGCGCAATTCTTCGTTGCCGGCACCCTTGCCGTTGATAATAAGCAGGGCTGTTGCATGTGGGGGGTGAGCCATTGCCGATATCCTCCGGCGGAAAACCAAGAAGGTCCCAAGATAAACCAGCCGACGCCGTCAGGCCATCAGAATATTCAGCTAATTCCGCTTATTTCCCGCATCGCCGTGAATATGAAAGCGGTGCGAATTTATCTGAATTTTACCGGGCAACAAGAAAAATTTTAATGAAGGCGGGATTAATCGCTATAGCGTTATTTATATATCGATGTGACGTTATTATTCTTATTAAAATGGATAACGGGAAAAGATAATGAAAATAGGTGCTGTGGTGAAAATAGAGTGGCCCCACAAAGAAAAAGCCAGCCCAAGGGAGATTGGGCCGGCTAAGGAGGTGGTTCCTAGTATTGCTATGCAAATATTTTCGTTGTTCGTTTTAAGCAGCGTGATAGTAACCAAGCTGCGAGCATATTGATGTGATCTAATTCTAATATTTGCTAAAAATCGCCACCGTATGGTGGCGATTCATTTTATGCCTGGGCGCTATTTTCTTCCGCCAAATTGCGGATCAGCAAAGCATAATTGAGATCGATATCCTGCGGGATCGGCAAATAAACGATATGGCCGTTGCCCGGCGCCACTTCAATCGGCTCACCTTTCTTATTTTGCATGCTTTCGAGCGTAAACAGCACGTTGCCGCCCGGCGTCATCATCTCGACGCTGTCGCCGAGCGAGAACTTATTCTTCACGTCGACTTCCGCCCACCCTTCGCGGCGCACGCCGGTGAACTCGCCGACGAACTGCTGGCGCTCGGATAGCGAGGAGCCGTATTCGTAGTTCTGCTGCGCTTCGTGTACATGGCGGCGCAGGAAGCCCTCGGTGTAACCGCGGTGCGCCAGGCCTTCCAGCGTGGTGAGCAGGGTCGGATCGAACGGCTTGCCGGCGGCGGCGTCGTCGATGGCGCGGCGGTAGACCTGGGCGGTGCGCGCGCAGTAGTAGAAGGACTTGGTGCGGCCTTCAATCTTCAGCGAGTGCACGCCGAGCTGCGTTAGACGCTCCACGTGCTGGATGGCGCGCAGATCCTTGGAGTTCATGATGTAGGTGCCGTGTTCGTCCTCAAAGGCGCTCATATATTCGCCTGGCTTTTGCGCTTCAGACAGCATGAACACCTTATCGGTCGGCGCGCCGATGCCCAGCGTCGGCTCGACGGTTTGTACCGGGATCGGCTCGTGCAGGTGCACGATATTGCCGGTGTCGTCCTCTTTGCCTTCTTCCGCCTTGTATTGCCAGCGGCAGGCGTTGGTGCAGGTGCCCTGGTTGGGATCGCGCTTGTTGATGTAGCCGGACAGCAGGCAGCGGCCGGAATAGGCCATGCACAGCGCGCCGTGGACGAAGATCTCCAGCTCCATATCAGGCACTTCGGCGCGGATTTCGGCGATCTCCTCCAGCGACAGTTCGCGCGACAGGATCACGCGGGTCAGGCCCATTTGTTTCCAGAATTTCACCGTCGCCCAGTTAACGGCGTTGGCCTGAACCGACAGGTGGATGTCCATCTGCGGGAAGGCTTCGCGCACCATCATGATAAGGCCGGGATCGGACATGATCAGCGCATCCGGGCCCATATCGATAACCGGCTTCAGATCGCGCAGGAAGGTTTTCAACTTGGCGTTGTGCGGGGCGATGTTGACCACCACATAGAATTTTTTGCCCAGCGCGTGCGCTTCGTTGATGCCCTGCGCCAGATTCTCGTGGTTGAATTCGTTGTTGCGCACCCGCAGGCTGTAGCGCGGCTGGCCGGCGTAAACCGCATCGGCGCCGTAGGCGAAGGCGTAACGCATGTTTTTCAGCGTTCCGGCAGGGGAGAGAAGTTCCGGTGTAAACATAGTGTGTCTCGGTCTGATTTCAGGTCAGTACCGCGCCACCTGATGGCGCAGTAAAAGCGGGGAATTGTAGCGGCGGCGCGGCAAAAAATCAGCAGTTAACCGGATTTATTCAGGGGAGATTGATCCCGGTCAAACGGAAAACGCGCGATGGCGGCCACCGCGCGGGCGAAACGGAGGGATCAGGCGCTCAAATCGCGGATATCGGTGGTCGGGCCGTTTTTTATCACCGACTGGATACCGTTTTTGGCCGCGCTTTCGGAGCTGTACATTTCGCTGACGCCGATCACCTGATGGTTCTTGGCCTTCAGCACAAAATAGGGTTGATTGCTGGTGCTGTGCTTCAGTTCAAACTGCGCTTCGTGCGGCGAATTGGTCTGCACCGAGGCGATGCCGTTCTCCGCTGACGCTTTGCTGGCGTACATCTCGCTGGCCAGAATGATCTCGCCGTTACTGGCTTTCAGGTTGAAGTGGTACTGTCCGTTCTTTGCTTTTTTCAGCTCGTAATGACCGATTGCCATGGTTCTTCTCCTGTAGGTTCCGATTCGTGATGTAAGTGTAGCCAATCGCTTGAAAATCGGCGGCTAAACCTCACCGCAGCTTAGTCGAAAAAATGCGCAATTTTTTTGCGCCGGCGCGGAGTTTTCATTCGGTGAGCCCGCCGCCGCACGGGAAGCTAAGGAAAGGCGCGGTGATTGCGCAGTGCACCGCATAACGAGGGGAACAGGGTTTCAACCCGTGAAATTGTGCGTTAGTGTTTGGCCGTTTCGTCAATGTGGATGAAAAATGAGCGATACATCTTGGCATCGACACGCTACAGGCATATGCTTTGGCCTATGCCAGCTGTGGAGGTGTCGAGATGGAAAGAATCGCAAAGCTGTTTAAAAACGGCAGAAATCAGGCGGTGAGGTTACCGGTGGAGTTTGAATTTGATACGGATCGTGTCTATATCCGTCGCGATCGGGAGGGCAACGTGATTTTATCCAAATATCCAGCAAAGCCGGACAGCTGGGCGCCGCTGCTGAGCATTATCGCCCAAACGCCTGTGCCGCAAGAGTTTCTTGGCGCGGAAGATCGTCAGCAAGGGGTTGCAGACCGCGATCCATTCTCAGAGGACGAATAGGCGATGTACATGTTTGATACCAACACCGTCAGCCACTTGTTTCGGCAGCATCCGCAGGTGCTTAACGTCATGGAAAAGCTCCCGCCTTCTGCCGTATGTATTTCCAGCGTCACGGAGGCGGAACTGCTTTACGGTGTGGCTAAACGGCGGAACAAGGCGTTGCAAAGCATGGTCGAGGCCTTTATTGCCGCGGTAACGGTCTATGCATGGGATAGCGAGGCTGCCCGCTGTTACGGTGAAATGCGGGCAAACATGGAGAGAAAGGGGAAAATCATGGGCGCGATGGATCAACTGATCGCCGCTCATGCGCAGAGCCGTGGCGCGACGCTGGTGACCAACGATCGCGCATTCGCCATGGTGCCCGGATTGGCTGTTGAGGACTGGACGCGCTGATTTCCCCCTAAACCCCATTCACCAGCCGGCAAGGGTCGGCTTCCCAGCGGTAGCCCACGCCGTATACCGAGCGGATAAAGGATTTCTCCCCGTCGATCAGCTCCAGCTTGCGCCGCAGATTTTTGATGTGGCTGTCGATGGTGCGGTCGGTGACTACCCGATAGTCGTCATACAGGTTGTTCAGCAGCTGTTCGCGCGAAAACACGTTGCCCGGTTGGCTGGCCAGGGTTTTCAGCAGGCGGAACTCCGCCGGCGTCAGATCCAGCAGCTGCCCCTGATAACTGGCCTGGAAACGCGGTTCATCGATGTGCAGCAGATCATCTTCCCGCGCATTATCCTGCGGCCGATAGCTGCGGCGCAGGATGGTTTTCACCCGCGCCACTACCTCGCGCGGGCTGTAGGGTTTGCAGATGTAATCGTCGGCGCCGATCTCCAGCCCCAGCAGGCGGTCGATCTCTTCGATTTTCGCCGTCACCATCACGATCGGCACGTCGCTGAAGCGGCGCAGCTCGCGGCATACCGTCAGGCCGTCGGCGCCCGGCAGCATCAGATCGAGTAAAATCAGCGCCGGCGGATGTTGATGCACGGTCGGCACCACCTCACTGCCGTTGGTCAGCCAGCGGGTGGCGTAACCCGCCGCCTGCAGATAATCCACCAGCAACTGACCCAGCTTGGGCTCATCTTCAACAATCATGATCTGCATAGGTTGATTCTGAATGTCCATCAGGGCGCCTTATTTTTTATCGGGGTAGCAAATTCTACTGTAATGCGCACGCCGCCTAAAGGCGAATGCTCGGCGCGGATTTTTCCATCGTGCGCCTCCACAATGTTGTGGCAGATCGCCAGACCCAAGCCGGAACCGCCGCTGGCGCGGTTGCGTGAGCCTTCCGCCCGGTAGAAACGTTCGAAAATGCGCGTCAGTTGCTGATCGCTGATGCCCGGCGCGCTGTCCTGCCAGTAGAGGAAGAGCCGCCCCGGCTGTAGCTCGGCGCTGATTTCCAACCGGCCGCCGGCGTCGGTGTAGCGCAGGCTGTTTTCCAGCAGGTTATTGAACAACTGGTTCAGGCGATCGGGATCGCCGAACAGCGGCGCCTGGGGCGGCAGATGCGTGACGATTTCCAGCCCTTTGGCGCGGAAGCGTTCGCGGAAGGCGGCGACGGCAACCTGCAGCAGATGCACGCAGTCTACCGACGACTTGCGATAGGCCAACGCGCCGAGATCGGAAAGCGAAAGCTGGTGCAGGTCATCGACCAGTTTGGTCAGGGTGGACACCTCGGCCTGCAGCGAGCTGAGCGACGCCGGCGTCGGCTGGCGCACGCCGTCCTGCAGCGCCTCCAGCTCGCCGCGCAGCACCGCCAGCGGCGTGCGCAGCTCATGCGACACGTCGGCCATAAAGGCGCGGCGCATCTGCTCATTTTTCTCCAGTGAGGTGGCTAACTGGTTGAAGTCGTGCGCCAGCCTGCCCAGCTCATCCTGGCTGCTGACCGTCACGCGGGTGGTGAAGTCGCCCGCCGCCAGGCGATGAGTGCCCGCCACCAGGCGCTTGACTGGCGCCAGCATGCCGCGCGACAGCAGCCAGGTCACCGCCGCCGCCAGCAAGGTGGAGAGCGCGACGATAATCCAGCTGGTGCGCCGCTGCTGGCGATCGAAGTTGATATCGGTGTTGCGCGTCAGGCGTTCGACCGGGGTAGTGATCACCCAGCCGACGATGGTGTTGTTATAGCGGATCGGGTGGCGCGGCCCCTCTTTCGGCACCGGCCCGGAGTGGCCCACCAGCCGGTTGAACTGGCTGTCCACCACCCAAAACTGGGTGCGCCAGCCCTTGGGCGGCAGGTTGTGGCTGCTGTCGCTGTTCTGTTCGAACGAACGCATGATCTGGTAGATAACCTGATCGTTGTTGCGCAGGAATATCCAGTTGCCGTGGCGGCTGTATTGCTCCTCCAGCGCTTCGCTCAGCATGTTGATGCGCTGCTCGTTGCTGTGCTTGATGTAATCGATAAAGCCGCGTTCAAAGCTGACGCGCACCCCCCAATGCATGGTGATCAACACCAGCATGCAGGTAGCGAAAATGGCCAGGAACAGTTTCCCGGTAATGCCTATCTTCATTGCAACCTCGTTGAGCCGGTACCCGGCTCTTTGGTCAGCGTGCGGTTGGGCGCGCTATCGGCCGGCACGCGCGCGAAGGCCAGCGCGGGCAGGGCGATAATCAACGCCATACAGCAGTAGCTGTAGATAAATGCGCTGTGGATGGCCGGGCTGTCGGCCACCACCTGGTGATGGGCGAAGCTGCCGATCAAGATGCCGGCGACGCTGACGCCAAGGCTCATCGACAGCTGCATGACCATCGACAACAGGCTGTTGCCGCTGCTGGCCAGCCGGTCCGGCAGGTCTTTCAGCGTCAGGGTGTTCATCGCCGAGAAGCGCAGCGAGTTGACCATCCCCTGGAAGAACAGCACCACCGGCAGCAGCCACAGCCAGCCGAGCATCGCCGCCAGCAGGAAACTCAGGCTGACCAGCGCCAGCAGCAGCGTGGCCGCCACCAGCACGTTGCGATAGCCGAAGCGGTTGACCACCTGCACCACGATGCGCTTCATGCCCATGCTGCCGATGATCATCGGGATCATCATCAGCCCGGCGTGGAACGGCGTGAAGCCCATGCCCACCTGCAGGAACAGCGGCGTCATGAACGGCAGCATGCCGCTGCCGATGCGCCCCAACAGGCTGGCCAGCAACCCGATCTTGTAGGTCGGGGTGCGCAGCAGCCGCAGCGAGAACAGGGCGCGGCTATTGCCGTAGGCATGCCAAACATACCCCAACAGCGCCGCTGCGCCCAGCGCCACCAGGCCGGCGATGGCGGCGTCGGACAGCCCCATGCCCTTGTGGCCATCGAGCGCCAGCGTCAGCGACGCCATGCCGATCGCCAGCAGGATAAAGCCGCTGAGGTCGAAACGCCGGGTTTGCATTTGGTAGTTGGGCATCAGCAGCAGCGTGGCGATGGCGCCCACGATACCTACCGGAATATTGATCAGGAAAATCCAGTGCCAGCTGGCGTACTGCACCAGAAAGCCGCCCAGCGCCGGCCCCATCAGCGGGCCGATCTGGCCCGGCAGCGTCACGAAGGTCATCGCCGCCATGTACTGCTCGCGCGGTACGATCTTCATCACCGTCAGGCGGCCGACCGGCACCATCATTGCGCCGCCGACGCCCTGAATCACGCGCGAGGCGATCAGTTCGTTCAGGGTTTCCGAGCGGGCGCAGAGGATGGAGCCGAGGGTAAACAGCACGATGGCGCTGAAAAACACCCGCTGTACGCCGACCTTGTCCGCCAGCCAGCCGCTGGCCGGCAGCGTCACCGCCACCGTCAGCACATAGGAGACGATCACCGACTGCATGCGCAGCGGGTTCTCCCCCAGGCTGGCGGCCATCGAGGGCAGGGCGGTGTTGACGATAGTGGTATCCAGCGTCTGCATAAAGAAGCCGAACGCCACTATCCAGAGTTGCCAGCGTACCGTGGCGGTGTGTTTCATCAGCATCGGTCGGCCATTAGTGCGGCAGCGGGGCCAGTTGCTTGTTACGGCGGAACTTCGCCTGCAGTCGGTCGAAGTAAAGATAGACCACCGGCGTGGTGTACAGCGTCAGCAGCTGGCTCATCACCAGGCCGCCGGCGATGGTGATGCCGAGCGGCTGGCGCAGCTCCGCGCCGTCACCGCTGGCCAGCACCAGCGGCAGCGCGCCGAACAGTGCCGCCAGCGTCGTCATCATGATCGGCCGGAAACGCAGCAGGCTGGCCTGGAAAATCGCCTCGCGGGCGCTGATGCCGCCGTTGCGCTGCGCCTCGAGCGCGAAGTCGACCATCATGATGGCGTTTTTCTTCACGATGCCGATCAGCAGCATGATGCCGATCAGCGCGATCAGGCTGAACGGCGCGCTGAACAGTTCGAGCGCCAGCAGCGCCCCCACGCCCGCGGAAGGCAGCGTGGAGAGGATGGTCAGCGGGTGGATATAGCTCTCGTACAGCACGCCGAGCACGATATACACCGTGGCGATCGCCGCCAGGATCAGGATCACCTGCGATTTCAGGGTGTCCTGGAACACCTGGGCGGTGCCGGCGAAGGCGCCGCGCACCGTGGGCGGCACGCCGAGCTGGGTCATGGCGCGGGTGACGGCGTCGGTGGCGTCGCCCAGGCTGGCTCCGAGCGGCAGGTTGAAGGAGATGGTGGAGGCGGCGGACAGCCCCTGGTGGTTGACCGCCAGCGGCGTGTTGGCCGGCTGCCAGTGCGCGAAGTAGGAGAGCGGTATCGCCTTGCCTTCGCTGTTGATGATGAACATTTTGTCCAGCGAACTCACGTCCTGGGTGTAGGGCGGCGCCACTTCCATCACCACCTTGTATTGGTTGAGCGGTTGATAGATGGTGGAGATCTGCCGCTGGCCGAAGGCGTTGTTCAACAGGTTGTTGGCGTCCGACACCGAAATGCCGAGGCGGGACATGGTGTCGCGGTCGTAAATCAGATCCATCTCCGAGCCTTTATCCTGCTGATCCGAGTTGACGTCCGCCAGCTCCGGCAGGGCGGCCAGCGCGGTGCGGATTTTCGGCTCCCAGGTGCGCAGGGCGCTCAAATCGTCCGACAGCAGCGTGTACTGATAGCTGGCGTTGGCCTGCCGGCCGCCGACGCGGATATCCTGCACCGCCATCAGGAACAGGCTGGCGCCGGGCTCTTTCGCCAGCTTGGCGCGCAGGCGGGCGATCACCTGCTGCGCGCTCTCTTTGCGTTCGGACAGCGGTTTAAGCGCGATGAACATCGAACCGCTGTTGGTGCGCGAACCGCCGGTGAAGCCGGTGACGTTATCCACCGCCGGATCGTCGCGCACGATGGTCATAAAGTCCTGCAGTTTTTGGCGCATCGCCTGGAACGAGATACTCTGATCGGCCTGAATGGAGCCCATCAGACGGCCGGTATCCTGCTCCGGGAAGAACGTTTTCGGGATGCTGATGTACAGCCAGACGTTGAGCGCCACCGTCGCCAGCAGGATCGCCAGCACCCAGCGAGCGTGGTCGAGCACCCAGTGCAGCGAGCGGCCGTAGCCCTGCTGCAGTTTCATCAACAGCTTGCCGAAGCCGCGCACGCGCTGCTGCGCGCGTTCAGGCTGCGGGCGCAGCAGGTAGGCGCACATCATCGGCGTCAGCGTCAGCGAGATGATCAGCGACAGCCCGATCGACACCGACAGGGTGACGGCGAACTCGCGGAACAAACGCCCCGGCAGCCCCTCCATCAGCAGCAGAGGAATGAACACTGCTACCAGCGACATGCTCATCGAAAGCACGGTAAAGCCGACCTCGCGTATCCCCTGCAGCGCCGCCTGCAGCGGTTTGATGCCGGCCTCCACGTGGCGGGAAATGTTTTCCAGCACCACGATGGCGTCGTCCACCACAAAGCCGGTGGCGATGGTCAGCGCCATCAGCGACAGGTTGTTGAGGCTGAAACCGCACAGGTACATGGCGGCGAAGGTGCCGATCAGCGACACCGGCACGGCGACGGCGGGGATCAGCGTAGCGCGGCCGGAACGCAGGAAGGCGAACACCACCAGGATCACCAGCGCGATGGCGATGACCAGCGACTGCTCCACTTCCGCCAGCGAAGCGCGAATGGTCGGCGAGCGATCCTGCGCGATGTTCAGTTTGATCGAGGCCGGAATGCTGGCCTGCAGGTCGGGCAGCTCGGCGCGGATGCGATCGACGGTGGCGATGATGTTGGCGTCCGGCGAACGGCTGACCACCAGCAGGATCGCCGGTTGGGCGTTGGTCATCCCGGCGTTGCGCACGTCCTGCACCGAGTCGATGACGTTGGCGACGTCGCTCAGCCGGACGGCGGAACCGTTGTTGTAATGCACGATCAGCGGCTTGTAGCCTTCGGCCTTTTTGATCTGATCGTTGCTCTGGATCTGCCAGCGCTTGTCCTGGCTTTCGGTCGAGCCGAGCGGCGTGCGCAGGTTAGCGTTGCTGATAGCCTGGCGCACGCTGTCCAGCGACACGCCCTGGTTAAACAGCGCGGAAGGATTCAGCTCCACCCGCACCGCCGGCAGCGAACTGCCGCCGACGGTGACGTCGCCGACGCCCTCGGTCTGGGCGATCTTCTGCGCCAGCTGGGTGGAGGCGAAGTCGTAAAGCTGGCCCTGGCTGTAGGTGTCGGAAGTGAGCGTCAGGATCATGATCGGCGCGTCCGACGGGTTCATCTGCCGATAGGTTGGGCGGCTCGGCATGCCGGAAGGCAGCAGGCTTTGCGCGGCGTTGATCGCCGCCTGCACGTCGCGCGCGGCACCGTTGATGTCGCGGCTGAGATCGAACTGCAGGATCACCCGGGTGCTGCCGAGCGAGCTCATCGAGGTCATTTCGTTGACCCCAGCGATGCGGCTGAGCGCGCGCTCCAGCGGGGTGGCGACCGAGGTCGCCATGGTTTCCGGATCGGCGCCCGGCAGGGTGGCGGTGACGGAGATCACCGGGTAATCCACCTGCGGCAGCGGCGCGACGGGCAGCAGGCTGAAGCCCAGCGCGCCGGCCAGCGCGATCGCCAGCGTCAACAGGGTGGTGGCCACCGGCCGGAAGATAAACAGCGAGAAGAATTTCACGGTGTCTCCCGCGCTTCTTCTTTGGCGTGGGTATTGCGCGCCAGTTTATCGAACAGCAGGTAGATCACCGGGGTGGTGAACAGCGTCAGGATCTGGCTCATGATCAGGCCGCCGACCATACAGATGCCGAGCGGCCGGCGCAGCTCCGCGCCGACGCCGGTGCTGAGCATCAGCGGCAGCGCGCCGAGCAGGGCGGCCAGCGTGGTCATCAGAATCGGCCGGAAGCGCAGCAGGCAGGCCTGATAGATGGCGTCATAGGGCTTCATACCCTGCTCGCGTTCGGCGGCCAGGGCGAAGTCGATCATCATGATGGCGTTTTTCTTCACGATGCCGATCAGCAGGATGATGCCGATGATGGCGATCACGTCCAGCTCGCTGCCCGCCAGCATCAGCGCCAGCAGCGCGCCGACCCCGGCGGTCGGCAGGGTGGAGAGAATGGTGACCGGATGGATGAAGCTTTCATACAGCACGCCGAGCACGATATACATCGCCACCACCGCCGCCAGGATCAGCCACAGCGTGCTGCCGAGCGCGGCCTGGAAGGCCAGGGTAGCACCCTGGAACTTGGTGGTGATGTCTTTCGGCATCGCCAGGTTTTTCTCGACCTGGGTGATGGCGTTGACCGCTTCTTCCAGCGAGTAGCCCTCCGCCACGTTGAAGGAGACGGTGGTCGCCGGGAACTGATCGAGGTGATTGATCGCCAGCGGCCCGTTGCGCTGCTCGATTTTGGCGATGGTATTGAGCGGCACCACGGCGCCGCTGCTGCTGGTGAGACGGATATCGTTCAGCGCCGCCAGCCCTGGCGTCGCCTGCACGTCATGTTCCAGCACCACGCGATACTGGTTGGCCTGGGTGTAGATGGTGGAGATCAGGCGCTGGCCGAAGGCGTTGTACAGCGCGCTGTCCACGTCGCTCATCTGGATGCCGAGGCGCGAAGCCGAGTCGCGATCGACGTTGATGTAAGCTTCCAGCCCCTGATCCTGCCAGTCGCTGCTAACGTCCTGCAGTTCGGGGGTTTGCCGCAGTTCATCGACCAGTTGCGGCACCCATTGGCTGAGCTGCTCGAGGGACATCGCCTGCAGGGTGAACTGGTACTGCGTGCGGCTGACCTGGGTATCGATGGTCAGATCCTGCACCGGCTGCAGATAGAGTTTCAGGCCGGGCAGCGCCGCCGCTTTTTCCTGCATTCGATCGATGATGGTTTGCAGGCTGTCGCTGCGTTCGCTCAGCGGTTTCAGGTTGATCTGCAGCCGGCCGCTGTTGAGCGCGGCGTTGGTGCCGTCGACGCCGATAAACGAGGTCAGGCTCTCCACCGCCGGATCCTCCAACACCTGGGCGGCGACCTGTTGTTGCAGCACCGCCATTTTGCTGAACGACACCGACTGCGGCGCTTCCAGCGTGCCCTGGATCAGGCCGTTGTCCTGAATCGGGAAGAAGCCTTTGGGGATGAACAGGTAGAGCAGCACGGTGATGGCCAGGGTGCTCAACGCTACGCACAGCGTCAGCCACTGGTGGGCGAGCACCACTTTCAGCCAGCGGCCGTAGCCGGCGATCACGCGCTCGAAGAAGCGTTCTGAGGCGGCGGAGAAACGGTTTTGCTTGCGCAGCGACTCATGGTTCAACAGGCGGGCGCACATCATCGGCGTCAGCGTCAGCGACACCACGGCGGAGATCAGAATCGCCACCGCCAGCGTCACGGCGAACTCGCGGAACAGGCGGCCAACGATGTCGCCCATGAACAGCAGCGGGATCAGCACCGCCACCAGCGAGAAGGTCAGCGAGATGATGGTGAAGCCGATTTCGCCGGCTCCCTTCAGTGCGGCGTCGAGCGGTTTTTCGCCTTTCTCGATGTAGCGTGAGATGTTCTCGATCACCACGATGGCGTCGTCCACCACAAAGCCGGTGGCGATGGTCAGCGCCATCAGCGTCAGGTTGTTGATCGAGAAACCGAGGAAGTACATGGCGGCGAAGGTGCCAACCAGCGACAGCGGCACCGCCACGCTGGGGATAATGGTTGCCGGCACGTTGCGCAGGAACACGTAGATCACCATCACCACCAGCGCGATCGCCAGCAGCAGCTCGAACTGCACGTCGCTGACCGAGGCACGAATAGTGGTGGTGCGGTCGGTCAACACCTTGACGTCGACCGACTTGGGCAGGCTTTTAATCAGCGTCGGCAGCATCTCACGGATGCTGTCGGCGGTAGTGATGACGTTGACGCCGGGTTGGCGTTGGATGTTCAGCACGATCGCCGGCTGCTTGTTAGCCCAGGCCGCGAGCCGGGTGTTTTCCGCCCCTTGCTCGACGGTGGCGATGTCCTGCAGGCGGATCGGCGCGCCGTTTTTATAGGCGACGATCAGCCGCCGGTACTCATCGGCGGACTTCATCTGATCGTTGGCGGACAGGGTAACCGAACGGGTCGGGCCGTCCAGGCTGCCTTTGGCGGAGTTGACGTTGGCGGCCGTGATGGCGGTGCGCACGGTTTCGCTGTCGAGCCCGTTGGCCGCCATCGCCGGCGCATTGAGTTTTACGCGCACCGCCGGGCGCTGGCCGCCGGAAAGGGTGACCAGGCCGACGCCGGTCACCTGGGAGATTTTCTGCGCCACGCGGGTTTCCACCATGTCTTCCACCTGCGTCATCGGCAGGGCGGTAGAGGTGACGGCCAGCGTCAGGATCGGTGGATCGGCGGGGTTAACCTTGCTGTAGATTGGCGGGTAGGGCAAATCGGTCGGCAGCAGGTTGGTGGCGGAGTTGATCGCCGCCTGCACTTCCTGCTCGGCGATATCCAGCGACAGCGCCAGTTGGAACTGCAGGGTGATCACCGAGGCGCCGCCGGAGTTTTGCGACAGCATCTGCTTGAGGCCGGACATCTGGCCGAACTGGCGCTCCAACGGCGCGGTGATGGCGGAGGTCACCACGTCCGGGCTGGCGCCGGGGTACAGCGTCACCACCTGAATGGTCGGGTAGTCTACTTCCGGCAGGGCGGACACCGGCAGCGCGCGGTAGCCGATAATCCCCGCCAGCAGGATCGCCACCATCAGCAGCGTGGTGGCGACCGGGCGCAGAATAAACAGGCGGGACGGGCCGCCGCCGGGGTTCGGCGTCATCACCTGCATCAGGCTTTCTCCCGCTTGGCGTGCGGCGCGGCGTTGCCGTCGGCCGCTTTGGTTTGCGGCGTCACCACCTCAACCTTCATCCCCTCCGTCAGTTGATCGATGCCGTCGGTTACCACGCGCTGCCCGGCGTTCAGGCCGCTGGCGATCACCACGTTTTGGCTGTCTTCAATGCCGACGGTGACCAGGCGTTTGCTGACTTTATTCTCGTCGTCCATCGTCCAGACGAAGTTGCCTTCGTTGCCCATCTGCACGGCGGCGGTCGGCACCACGATGGCGTTTTGCAGCGTGGCGACCTTCAGCCGCGCATTGACGAACTGGTTGGGGAACAGCGCATCGTCCTGGTTGGCGTACTGCGCCTTCAGCTTGATGGTGCCGGTGGTGGTGTCTATCTGGTTATCCAGACTCAGCAGGTTGCCCTGCGCCAGCAGGGTCTTGTTGGTGCGCCCCCAGGCCTCGACGCTGACCGGCCCGGCTTTCTGCGCTTTCATGATGTCGCTGATGTTGCTTTCCGGCAGGGTGAACACCACCTCGATCGGGTGCGTCTGCGTGATCACCACGATGGCCGTAGAACCGCTGGTGATGTAGTTGCCCATATCGACCTGCTTGAGGCCTACGCGGCCGGAGATTGGGGCGATGATTTTGCTGTAGGTCAGCTGCAGCTGCGCGCTGTCCACCGCGCCCTGATCGGCCTTGATCGATCCTTCGGTCTGCTGCACCAGCGAGACCTGGGTATCCAGTTCCTGGCGGGAAACCAGGTTGGTTTTCACCAGTTGCTGATAGCG
Organism: Serratia sp. YC16; assembly: GCF_009707615.1. NCBI lineage: Bacteria > Pseudomonadati > Pseudomonadota > Gammaproteobacteria > Enterobacterales > Yersiniaceae > Serratia > Serratia sp. YC16. Next base: position 128,655 of record NZ_WLYN01000007.1, read on the forward strand.
CGCCAGATCGCGCCTGGCGTTGGCCAGCGTCGCCTGGTCTTTCGCCAACTGCCCCTGGGCCTGCGTCAGCTGCACCTGGAACGGACGGGGATCGATCTCCGCCAGCAGATCGCCGGCCTTCACCTGCTGCCCTTCGGTGAAGTGCAGGGCCATCAATTGGCCGTCGACCCGGCTGGTGACGGTAACGGTGTTGGCGGCGGTGACAGTGCCCAGCCCGATCAGATAGCTCGGCACCGATTGCTGAGTGGCCGTGGCCACCTGAACCGGCGACAGATTGCCGCGCCGTTTGCCACCGGCAGCCGCTCCTTTGGCTCCACCGGCATGGTGAGCGGCCGTCGGCGTTTCAGCCGCCGGCGGTGCGGCGTTGAAGTGGCGCCAAATCAGTACGGCAGCGATGACCGCGATGGCGGCAACCAGCAGGCGCAGCATCAGGGAACGACGTTGGGGTTTTGCTTTCATGGCGGCGAAAATTCTCTCCAGAGGACAAGCGTGTGCGCACGCATTGCCACAAAAATGACACTCCTTACAGAATACTAGTTTAGCCAGTCAAAGCGGCATAAAAATGAAGGAAATAAGGAGGAACCGTCAGCATTTTCCGAATAAGTTAACGATTGTCGCCTGCTATGTTTATAAGCGTTGGGTTTTTGCTTATAGCCAATGAGTTTTAACGGCTTTTTATTTTTAAAGCTAATAATTAACCAGTAAATCATTCAACTCCATGGAGCCTCTATCATGAGCAAGAAACAACTGGGCCGTTCGGGCATTCATGTGCCGGCGTTGACCTTCGGCGGCAACGTATTCGGCTGGACGGCGGATCAGGCGACCTCTTTCAGCCTGTTGGATGCGCTGGTGGAAAATCAGCTTAACTTTATCGATACCGCCGACGTCTATTCCAGCTGGGCGCCGGGCAATCGGGGCGGTGAATCGGAAACCGTCATCGGCGAATGGTTGAAGAAGAGCGGCAAGCGCGACCAGGTGATCATCGCCACCAAGGTGGGCAAACCGATGGGTGAGGGTAAGCAGGGGCTGTCGCCGCGCTATATTCGGCAGGCGGTGGAAGACTCGCTGCGCCGTCTGCAAACCGATTATATCGACCTTTACCAATCGCACGACGATGACCGCGATACGCCGCTGGAAGAGACGCTGGCGGCGTTCGATGCGCTGATCAAGGCCGGTAAGGTGCGGGCGATCGGCGCTTCCAACTATCAGGCGGATCGTCTGGAAGAAGCGCTGCGGGTGAGCGAAAGCCACGGGCTGGCACGTTATGAAACCCTGCAGCCGGAATATAACCTGTATGCGCGCGAAGGCTATGAGGCCGAGCTGGAGGGCGTGGCGCAGCGCCACGGGCTGGGGGTGATCAACTTCTTTGCGCTGGCCAGCGGCTTCCTGACCGGCAAATACCGCAGTAAAGAGGACGAAGGTAAAAGCCAGCGCGGCGATCGCATTGTCGAGCGCTACCTTAACCCGCGTGGTTTCCGCATTCTGGCGGCGCTGGATCAGGTGGCGAGCAAACACGGCACCTCGCCGGCGCAGGTCTCGTTGGCCTGGCTGATCGCGCGCCCAAGCGTCACCGCGCCGATCGTCAGCGCGACCTCGCTGCAACAGCTGGATGAATTGGTCAGCGCCACCCGCCTGACGCTGGATGCGGAGGATATCCAGGTGCTGAACCTCGCCAGCGCCTGGTAAGGCGCATTACCCGGCGGCGATTTTGCTCTATGCTGAATGGGTCAACATGGCCCATTCAGGAAACCGCAATGACTGGTGATACCATCAACGACCTCGCGACGCTGGAACAGCTGTACGGCAAACCCGGCGCGCCCTCGGTTTTTAAAGAAGTCAGCTATATCCACCCGGCGTACCGTCCATTTATCGAGGCGGCGCCGTTTGCCGCCCTCTCGACGGTTGGGCCGGACGGCATGGATGTCTCCCCGCGCGGCGATCCGGCCGGTTTTATTCATATCGAAGACGAGAATACCCTGCTGCTGCCGGACCGGCGCGGCAATAACCGCATCGATAGCCTGCGCAATATCCTGCACGACAATCGGGTGGCGCTGCTGCTGCTGATCCCCGGCATCGGCGAAACGCTGCGGATTAACGGGCGGGCGGAGATTGTGGTCGCGCCGGCGGTGCTGCAGCGCTTTGCCTACCGCAACCAGCTGCCGCGTTCGGTGCTGCGTATTCGTGTCGAAGCGGTATTTTTCCAGTGCAGTCGGGCGATCCTGCGTTCAGGATTATGGGAAGAGGGCAGCCGCCTCGAACGTTCGGCGTTGCCCAGCCCCGGCCATATTTTGGCCGCGGTCAGCCAAACGCGCTTCGACGGCGAGGAGTATGACAGCGCGTTGCCGCAGCGGCTGAAGGATACGCTGTATTAATCGCCGTGGCGTGCGCGCCATGTTTGCCGGCTTAGCCGGTATAAAACATGCTTCTGTAGCGGATGGCCCGCCGGCAGGCGCGGGTGCAGGAAGGTTTCGCCGTCGAACTGCATGCCGATGCGCGTCATCACCCGGCGCGACGGCTGGTTATCTTCGGCGGTGAAGGACACCACTTCCGGCAGGTGCAGCGTGCCGAAGGCGCACTCCAGCGCGGCGCGCGCCGCTTCAGCGGCGTAGCCGTTGCCCCAGTGGGCCGCCGCCAACCGCCAGCCGATCTCCACGCAGGGGGAGCAAGGCAGATCGTCGCCCGGCACCGCCAGGCCGACAAACCCGATAAAGGATGCGCCGCCTTTCACTTCCACCGCCCATAGCCCCCAGCCCTGTTGTTGCATGGCGGCGCGGAGGCGCTCGGCCTGCGCGCGGCTTTCCTCGGCCGTCATCGTCGCCGGGAAATAGCGCATCACTTGTGGATCGGCATTCAGCGCGGCGAAGGCCGGCAGATCGTCGTCGCGCCAGGGGCGTAGCCGCAGTCTGGCGCTGTCGAGGGTAAGAAGGGGTGACATGATGCATAGCCTCCAATGAACGAGGGCGCGGCGAGTCGCGCCCTTGGGCTGTCAACGGAACAGCGTTTGCGCCCAGCGTGCCAGCCCGGCGGTGACCGAGCCGAAGTCGTTGCCGCCGACGATCGGAATGCCCGGCAGCTGCTGTTGCAGCGCGGCGCGCAGCAGCGGCGAACGCGCGCTGCCGCCGGTCAGGTAGATCACCTGCGGCGCGGTCTGGCTGCTGGCCAACGCGGCGCTGACCTGCTCTTGAATGCGCATCAACGGCTGCGAGATGGCGTCGGCGAGCTGATCCTGGCTGATGCTTTCCGCCAGATCGGCCTGCACGAAGCCGAGCGGCGCGCTGATGGCCGTTTGGCCGGACAACGCTATCTTACTCTCTTCGGCCGCACGCACCAGTCGGTAGCTCAGGCGCTGCTGGTACACTTTCAGCAGGCGTTTGACCTTTTCCGGCTCCGCCGCGTCGAGGATCAGATCGCGCAGCACACGGCCGTTGGCTGCGCTGTAGAAGTCGTTTTGCGCCGGCACGTCGTTGGTCGCCACCGCGTTCCAGTAAGGCAGCGCCGGCAAGGCGATGCCTTTCCCGGTTTCGCCGCCGAGGCCAAACAGCGGCATCAGCTGTTTGAAGGCCAGCATGATGTCCAGATCGTTACCGCCGACCCGGCAGCCGCTGTGGCCCAGCAGGCTTTGTTGGCGATCGGCGCGGTCGCGCCACTGTGGCCCCATCAGCAGCACCGAGCAGTCGGTGGTGCCGCCGCCGATGTCCACCACCAGCACGGTTTGCTCTTCGCTCAGCGTCGCTTCGAAGTCCAATCCCGCCGCCACCGGCTCGAACTGGAATTCAATCTCCTTGAAACCGGCGCGTTCGGCGGCGCGCTGCAAAATGCCCTGCGCCTGCCGGTTGGCCTCTTCGCCGCCGATGCCCTGGAAGTTGATCGGCCGGCCGATCACCGCCTGATCGATGCCGGTTTGCAGCACGTTTTCCGCCTGGCGTTTGATGTGGAACATCATGGCGCACACCAGATCTTCGAACAGCGCGATCTGCTGCGGCTTCAGGCCGTTGGCGCCGAGGAAGGACTTCGGCGAGCGCACGAAGTACACCTCTTCCGGATCTTCCATGTAGTGCGCCAGCGCCTGCAGGCCGAACAGCACGCTGTCGCTGCCGACCGGAATGTCTTCTTCGCGGTTGTAACTGATGGCGCGGCGCAGCAGCTGCTGGTTTTCTTCGCTGCCGGTCGGCACCTGCCAATGGCGGTGCAGGCATTCGCTCACCGCTTCGCGGGTCGGTGCGCACAGCATCGAAGGCAGATACGGCGCGTTGTTCTCCAGCGTCAGCAGCTCGGGGCCGTGGTCGCGCATCACTGCAACGGAACAGTTGGCCGTCCCGTAATCGAATCCAATAAACATCTCTTTTTAGTCCCCATGCCAATGAAGGGGGGCGACTTTACCCGAGACGGGGCCGGCGGGCAATGCGCCGATGCGCGAGTGTCGAAAAATTTAGCGGGCGCGGCGGCGGCATGCTTAACTTAATGTCCGAATTCCGCACGTCAGCGCGTCAGCCGAGTCCCATAATGCAGAAAAAACCGAACCCGAGCGTTGCCATGAATACTCAACAGCAAGCGTTGTACGACGCGCTGCGCGCGCGTGACCGAAAATTCGACGGCCGCTTTTTTGTCGGCGTTTCCTCCACCGGCATTTATTGCCGCCCGGTGTGCAGCGCCCGCACACCGAAGATGGAAAACTGCACCTTTTATCCGAGCGCGGCCGCGGCCGAGCTGGCGGGGTTTCGCCCCTGCCTTAAATGCCGGCCAGAGCTGGCGCCCGGCCTGGCGCTGATCGATCTGGGCAACCGTTATGCGCAGGTGGCGGTACAGCTCATCGAGCAGGGCTATTTGTCCGAGCACAGTTGCGAAGCGCTGGCGGCGCGGCTGGGTATTTCCGATCGCCACCTGCGGCGCATCTTCGCCGAACAGTTTGGCGCTTCGCCGATCGATTACGCCCAGTCGCACCGGCTGCTGCAGGCCAAACGCCTGTTGGCGGATACCGACCTGCCGCTCAGCGAAGTGGCGTTCGCCGCCGGTTTCGGCAGCCTGCGGCGTTTCAATGAGCTGTTCAAGGCGCGCTATCGCCTGATTCCGTCGGCGCTGCGCAGCGGCGGCGCGCGCGGTGAACGGGCCGCCGCCAGCGGGCTGGTGTTTCACCTGGGCTATCGGCCGCCCTATGATTGGGATCGCATGCTGAACTTCTTGCAGGCGCGCGCCGTGCAGGGCGTGGAACGAGTAGCAGGGCGCCGCTATCTGCGCTCGATCGCCGTCAGCCAGGGCGGCACGGAACACCGCGGTTGGGTCAGCGTGCAGCCGGAAGAAGAACGCAACCGGGTCAGGGTCGAGATCGCGCCGGCGCTCAGTTTGGTGACGACAGAGGTGCTGCGCCGCGTGCGCTTGCTGTTCGACCTGGACGCCGCGCCGGACCGCATCAATGAGGCGCTGGGCTCGCTGGCGGCCGATGCGCCGGGGCTGCGTCTGCCGGGCTGCGTGAACAGTTTCGAGCAGGCGGTGCGTGCGGTGTTGGGACAATTGGTCAGCGTGAAAATGGCGGCGACCTTCGCCGGACGAATGGCCGAACGTTGGGGAGAAGCCCTGGACACGCCGCATGAGGGCATCACCCATGTCTTCCCTTCCGCCGAACGGGTGGCACAGCTGCAGCCCGAAGCGCTGCGCCCGCTAGGCGTACAGTTAAAGCGTGCGGCGGCGCTGATCGAGATCGCTCGGGCGTTGGGCGAAGGGCGGTTGCAGCTCGATAACGTGCTGGATATTGAACAGGGGATCAAGGCGTTGACCGCGTTGCCGGGCATCGGCGGCTGGACCGCCAGCTATATCGCGATGCGCGCCTGGTCGTGGCCTGACGTGTTCCTGGCCGGTGACTACCTGATCAAACAGCGTTTCCCCGGCATGACGCCGCGCCAGATTGAACGTTACGCCGAACGCTGGCGCCCGTGGCGTTCTTACGCCACGCTGCATCTGTGGCACAACGACGCATGGGCGCCGGAAGGGGAGCGCTGAAGGCGGGGCTAGCGAGGGGCGTCGATCAGCTGCAGCAGGCGGCTCATGCCTTCACGCATCAGGAACGCCAGCAGCTTTTCCCGCTCGGCCGGCGTCAGGTGGTAGTAATACTCGATCCAGACCCGCACCGGATCCTGGCGTTTGACGTCGTAGTCCGGATGGTCGGCTTCGCGCAAGGCCGACAGGCTGCGCGCGCTGAACGGCAGGCTGTCGATATGGTATTCCAGCGCTTTGCCCTGTACGCCGCTGCGGCGGCGACTGACCCAGCCTTCGCGCCGGGCCATCAGATTGACCCCTTGCGGGGTTGAGGGCAACCCCGCCTTACCCATCAGTTCCCTGGCGGAAAACCATTTCTTTTCCATAGTCCCTTGTCTCTGAGCCATCACATGTCGAGGTAAATCAACGAATACGCCGATGTCCGCATGGGCGTTTCATCTTACTTAATCGTTTAAGCTTAAGGTGTTATTTATATCACTAATCTCGTATCGGTTAACAGAATGTGAAGCGCGAGACGGCGGTGGAAGAGGGGAACGGGTTAGCGGATGCCGAAGTAGCCGTCGCTGAGCAACACCGTCAGCGGCTGCTCCAGCGCCACCAGGTCGCCGTCAGCCAGATCGACGCCGACGTCGCGCAGTGCCTGCAGCGTTACCGGCTGATGCGCCGGCCCGGCGAGCGTTTGTGCCTTGATCCGATGCGCCGCGCCATTGAGCATCGACACCATCAGCTCATCCATCTGGTTGCAGTGCACGTTGGTGATAAAGCGTTCATCGATGCGAATGATGTCGATCTTCTGATCGCTCAGCTCATCGAAGGCATTGATGTTATGCCCGAAACCGTTGACGATCAGCCGGCAGCCCAGCTGCTGCAGGCCACGGAGAAACGCCCGGCACTGCGCGGCGTGTTCCAGCACCACGGCCTCATCGACGCTAAACAGCAGCGCCTGCGGCGGCAGCGACGAAGCGCGCACCGTTTCCGTCAGGTAACGCTGGAAGTCGGCGCTCAGCAGGCTGTCGGTGGCCAGCGGCAGCGCGAGCGACAGCCCTTTGCGTTTGATGTCGTCAGCGTGCTTCACCAGCAGCTGTGCGACCGTCCAGCGGTCGATGTCCGGCATCAGACCATACAGCTGCGCGGCGGCGATGAACGCCTCGTGCGGCAACGGCCGATCGTCCGGCGCCATCACCTGCAGCTTCACCTGGTGGAACGCGGCCGACAGCGGCGTCGCCGGCGGCGCGACCGCGCGGGTCAACAGCCGCAACTGCCCCTCGCTGACGATCGCCTGCACCTCCTGCGGGTTCAGCAACTCATGTTGCCGCTCCAGCAGCTGTTTTTGTCGCGTTTCGTACAGATAAACCTGGCCGCGCCCGTGGTGTTTGGCGGTATAGCAGGCGATATCGGCCTGCGCCAACAGTTCGCTGCTTTTGGCGTCGCCGTCGATGCGGGTGATGCCAGCGCTGGCGCCGACGCGATAAATCTTCCCTTCCCAATAGAACGGGTGCTGGCTGATTTGGTTGACCACCTGCTGCATCAGCGATTTGGCCTGCTCCAGCCGGCAGTCGAACAAGATCAGACCAAACTCGTCGCCGCCCAAACGCGCCAGGCAGTCGCTGCCGCGCAGTTGGTGCCGCATCAGCTGGGCGATATCCCGCAGCAAGGCATCGCCCGCCGCGTGGCCGGCGGTGTCGTTCACCGCCTTGAACCGATCCAGATCGAGGAACACCAGCGAATGCGGCGACGACGGTTCCCCGCCGGCGACGATCGCTGCCTTCAGCTGTTTCTCGAAGCGGGTGCGGTTCGGCAGGCCGGTCAGCGCGTCGTGCGAGGCGCTGTAGCTGAGCTTTTTCATCAGTTCGCGCGAAGCGGTGACGTCCTGCAGCACCATGACCGCGCCCATGGTTTCGCCGTCGAGGGTTTTGAGCGGTGAGGCCGACTGCTGCACGTCGAAATAACGTCCGTCGCGGCTGTGCAGCACCAGTGCGTAATCCGCCGGCCACTGGCGCGGATATTGCGTGAGGTTTTCGATTTCCGGGCCTTCTTTGCCGTTGGTCAGGCGCACCACGCCAGCGACGGGCATGCCGATCGCCAGGTCGAGCGGCCAGCCGCACATCTGCTCAGCCACCGGGTTCATAAAGGTGATGCGCTGGTGGCTGTCGGTGGAGATCACCCCTTCGCCGATGGCGTCGAGGGTAATGTGCAGCCGCTCTTTCTCTTCGTGCAGCGCCTCGGCGAGGCTCTTGAGTTCGGTCATGTCGATATTGGTGCCGATCAGGCGCAGCGGGCGGCCCTGGTCGTCGAGGATCACGTTGCCCTGACCACGAATATGGCGCAGTTTGCCGCTGCGCGTGATGATGCGAAATTCCATGACGAACGGCCGCGGCTGCGCCAGGATCTCGGCCAGTTCACGGTCGGTGCGATCGCGATCCTCCGGCACCAGCAGGGTGCGCCACAGCGCCAGCGTCGGCGCTTGGTCAGGGCTGAGATCGTAGAGTTCGAACATGCGCTGATCCCAGGTGAAGTTTTCCTGGTTCATCACCCATTCCCAGATGCCGACGCCGCCCACCTGGTTGGCCAGCGTAATGCGCTCCACCAGCCGGTTGTTCTCCGCCTCGCTGCGTTTGAGGCCGCTGATGTCTTCCACCTGGGAGATGAAGTACAGCGGCTGGCCCTCGGCGTCGCGCACCAGCGACACCGCCAGCAGCGCCCAAACGGTCTGACCGTCGCTGCGGATATAACGTTTCTCCATGGTATAGCTGCTGATATGGCCGTCGAGCAGATCGTGCAACTGGCTCAGATCGGCGTTGAGGTCGTCCGGATGGGTGATCGCCTGGAACGTGAGGCGATGCAGTCGTTCGGGCGTGTAGCCGAGCAGTTTGCACAGCGCCTGATTGACCTGCAGCCATTTCCCCTCCGGCGACACCAGCGCCATGCCGATGGCGGAATACTCCAGCGCGCTGCGAAAGCGGCTTTCGCTCTCGACGATGTGCTGTTTCTCCACCCGGAAGGTGTGCATCACCATCGCCATCGCATGCGCCGGCACCAGGATCAGCAGCATCGGCAGATAAAGACCGAGATCGCCAAGGCGGCTATTGGCGGTCTGAAAATGCGCCAGCCCCAGAGAAATCATCACGGTGATCAGCAAAATAGTGCAAAAGCAGACGGTAAACGCCTCGAAGCGCGGCAGGGCGATAGCCGCCCACAGCAGGGGCAGGATGACGAAGGTGAACGGGAACGGCAGGTAGATTAACGCCAGATAGCTGAAGACCAGCGTGAGCATCAGCGTCAGCAATAGCGGGTAGAGGTTTAACGTCGCCAGCGTGCGGCGGCGATAGCTGAGGCCGAGCGGCGCCAGCGACAGTACGCCGATCGCCTCGGAAATGAACCAGGTGCCGAAAGGCTGCCAAAATGGCTGGTCTGGCGCCGGCGCCGCAACGGTGGCCAGCAATGCGCTGAACAGCGGGGTAAAAATCACCGCGCACACCACGAAGCGTAGCCAACTGCTCAGATCGCTCAGCGGATCGCTCGCCGGCAGCGATCGGCGCAGCAACTGGGCGCAAACCGCCGCCTCCAACAGATTGATGGCGGCCAGTTTGACGGGCAGGATACTGATGCCGAGCAGCGCGAAGCTGGCCAGTACGATGCCCAGACCGCTGGCCAGCAGCGGCAGGCCCCAATGGCGGGGAGGATGCCGGTACAGCACCGCGATGGCGGCGGCGGTTGGGAACCACAGCGGCGTAAAATGATGCGCTTCGCTGGACAGCGACAGGCTCAGCAAGGCGAGCAGAAACGTCGCCAGCGCCACCAGCAGGGAATGCGTCAGCATGGTGCCTTTGTGTGTGCCGAAATAGCTCGGTGCGCTGATATCCATAGACATCCCTACCGGTGGGGCCTCTGTCAGTAATTGATTCATCACATGGATGAATTAAGGCGATTTATTGGCAAAGGGTAGTACAGCGCGCGAGGAAAACCTACCGGGAAGGCCGACTTTACTGCGTTAACGCAAGCTCGGCGACAGAATGGCGAAAAAGCCGGCGCGGAGCCGGCTTTTAGCGTATTACAGCAAGAACAGGGTGGCGAGGCCAAGGAAGATGAAGAAGCCGCCGGTATCGGTCAGCGCGGTGATGAGCACGCTCGAGCCGACCGCCGGATCGCGGCCCATCTTGAGCATGGTCATCGGGATCACCACGCCCATCAGCGCCGCCAGCAGCAGATTGAGCAGCATCGCCAGCGTCATCACGCCGCCCATCGCCGCGTCGCCATACAGCAACCAGGTGATCACGCCCATGATGCCGCCCCACACCACGCCGTTGATGATGGCCACCCCCAACTCTCTGAGCATCAGGCGCGAGATGTTGCCGACTTCGATCTGGTGCAGCGCCAGCGCGCGCACGATCATGGTGATGGTCTGGTTGCCGGTGTTGCCGCCGATGCCGGCGACGATCGGCATCAGCGCCGCCAGCGCCACCAGTTGGGAAATGGTGTGTTCGAACAGGCCGATCACTCGCGAGGCGACGAACGCGGTGCAAAGGTTGATCGCCAACCACGCCCAGCGGGTCTTGACCGCTTTGCTGACCGGGGCGAACACGTCTTCTTCCGGGCTCAAACCGCCCATGCGGCGCAGATTGGTATCGCTCTCTTCGTTGACGGCGTCGACGATCTCTTCGATGGTCAAACGGCCCATCAGTTTGCCCTTGGCGTCAACCACCGGGGCGCTGATCAGGTCGTAGCGTTCGAACGCGCCGGCCGCTTCATCGGCCTTGTCTTCGGGCTGAAAGGTGGCGGGATCGCTGTCCATCACCTCGCGCACCGGGATCTCCGGGTCATTCAGCAGCACCGCAGTGAGCGGCAGCTCGCCCAGCAGGGTGTTTTTGCGGTCGGTGACGAACAGTTTATCGGTGGCATCGGGAATGGTTTTGCGCATGCGCAAAAAGCGGTGCACCGCGCCGAGCGTAACGTCCGGCCGCACCGTCACCAGTTCGAAATCCATCATCCAGCCGACGCTGTCTTTGGCGTATTGGCTCATCTCGCGCACCTGGGCGCGCTGCTCCGGCTCCAGCGAGGTCAGCAGCCGGCCCATCAGGTTACGCGGCAGGTATTGCGCCAGATAGGCCTGTTCGTCGACGTCCAGCGTTTTGATCGCTTTGAGCAGGTCTTTGTCGCTCATCTCCTCGATCAGGCTGTCCCAGACCGGTTCGGCGACTTCCACCAGCGTCTGGCCGCGCTTGCTGTTGCCCACCAGCCGCCACAGCGCCATGCGCTCGTCCTGCGGCAAGGCTTCCAGCAGGTCCGCCAGGTCGGCAGCGTGCATGTCGTCCAGCAGGCCGGTAATTTCCGCCGTCTGGTTCAGCAGTTCGCTTTGGCTGAGGGCGTGTTCATCCCCTGGCCGGCCGAGGATGCCGTCGACCAATTCCTTATTGTTCAACAGCAAAGTGAGAATGCGCTGGCGATGTTCAGCGACTTTTTTGACGTTATGGGTTGCGGCTGACATGGTGTTCCTTAACGGGCGCTCGGCGTTCCTGACGCAGGCTCATTAAAAGATAGAGCATAGCGAGTGCCGGAGTCATTTTTATGAAACGGACGGGGCGCGGCGGTTATTCAGAGGAGGCGTCCTGTTGCGGCGCGCTGACTTCGGCGGCGTTTTGCGCAGCGGCCTGCTTTTTTTCCTGATGATGAGGCACCGCCACCACGGCGGCGTACAGCAGTCGGCCGACTAAAATGATAAAGCTGATAAACAACACTATCTTCGTCATCTGTCCGGTGGTTTTCTTGCGCATATATCACCCGGTATGCCGGTGTCCTGTGTTATTCGCTCGAGAATTTGTAACCGGATTTTAGGCGCTGATGACAAAAGTTGTCCATTTTTTTCCGGCGTGCGGCGTGGCGTATTAGGGTTTCGTTTAGGTTGGCGGGGCGAAGGCGGAAAGAAAAACCCCCTGTCTGGCAGGGGGCGGGGGATCAGGCGGAGCGCTGTTCGTCTTGCGAACCTTCTTCGTCGATCAGCAGCTTCCAGCCGACGACGTCGTTCCAGTAGGCCTGCTCGCGTTCGAAATCCAGCTGCACCAAGTTGTTCTGCGCCAGGTAGCCGGCCGGGAAGCGCAGCGTCCAGTGGTTGTCGTCGGTGGTCAGACGCAGCGTTTCCGGCGTGGTGGTCGACTGACGCTGGTTGTTGAGCAGGGTGCTCAGACGCAGCAGCTGGATCAGCGGAAGGTAGTGTTTCTTCTTGAACAGGTTGAGGCGCGGCAGCTCTTCCAGCTTGATCGCCTTGCGGTGGAAGCGCACCAGCGCCGCCAGCAGCAGCTGCTGTTCCTGGTTAAATCCAGGCAGGTTGGAGTTTTGCAGAATGTAGGCCGAATGGCGGTGCATGCCGCTGTGGTTGATGCTCAGCCCCACCTCGTGCAACATGGCGGCCCATTTCAGCAGGGCCTCCAGCTGTGGATGCGCCAGCTTGGTGTTTTGCGCCATCCACTGCGAGTAGAGCAGCTCGGTGGTTTCCAGCACCCGCTTGGCCTGCTCGCGGTCGATGTTGTAGTGATCGGCCAGGCTTTTGGCGGTGCGGCTGCGGATGTCCTGGTGGCGGAAACGGCCTTCCATTTCATACAGCACGCCTTCGCGCAGCGCGCCGTCAGACAGGCGCAGATCGCGGATCGCCAGCGCGTCGAACACGCCGCACAGGATAGCCAGCCCCGGCACGAATACCGACTGGCGATCTTCCGACAGCCCCGGCAGGCTCAGCGAACTGAAGCTTTTAAACTGCAGCACCTGCTCGGCGAGCATTTCCAGACGCTCCAGGGTGATAAGACCGTCTTTTTCCCCCATCGCGACCAGCACTTCATGGGCGGCCTTGATGGTGCCCGAGGCGCCCAGCGCATACTGCCAGCCCTGAATGCGGTACTGCCAGGCCAGCGTTTCCAGCTTCTGCGCCGCCGCCAAGCGCGCGCGGCGGAAGTTGTTTTTGCTGATCTCGCCGCCCGGGAAGAACAGCTGGGCGAAGCTGACGCAGCCCATGCGGCGGCTTTCCGCCAGCAGCGGCTCGAAGTCTTCGCCGATCACCAGCTCGGTGGAGCCGCCGCCGATGTCGATTACCAGCTTGCGGCCTTTCTCCGGCTGAGTGTGCTCCACACCCATGAAGATCAGACGCGCCTCTTCCTGGCCGGCGATGATTTCGATCGGGTAGGGGATCACTTTGGCTGCGCGCTTGAGGAACACTTCGGCGTTCACCGCCTGACGCAGGGTATGGGTGCCGACGATGGTGACGTTATCCGCCGGGAAGCCCTGCAGCCGCTCGGCAAACAGTGCCAGGCAGGCCAGGCCGCGTTCTATCGCCTCTTCACTGAGTACGTTGTTGCTGTCCAATCCGTCGGCGAGATGCACCCGCTGTTTTAAACGGCCCAATACCTGTAAGGCGCCGTTGACGACGCGGGCGATCACCATGTGGAAACTGTTCGACCCGAGGTCGATGGCGGCGATTTCCTGCGGTTTGTTCGTTGCAGTGTTTTTTAGCGGCATAGTTGCTGGCCTACTGTCCTGGTTGTTCCAGAGCTTTTAAGTACTCGTAAATAGCCACCTGGGCGCGCACTTTGCGGCGATTGCCGCGCGGCACGTACTGGTTGCTCAGTTCTTTATCCACATAGCGGGCTTTGACCGTATCGCTGAACAGGATCTCCAGAATGTCCAGAACGCGCTGTTTCAGCGCCGGATCCAGCAGCGATACCGCCACTTCGATACGGTAATCTATGTTGCGGGTCATCCAGTCGGCGGAGGACAGATACACCCGTTTGTCACCTTTATTGTCGAAAACGTAAACCCGATCGTGTTCCAAAAAGCGATCGACGATGCTGATCACCTGAATATTGTCGCTGATCCCCGGCAGGTTGGGAATCAGGGAACACATGCCGCGCACCAGCAGGCGGATCTTCACGCCGGCGCCGGACGCGGTATATAACCGATCTACCAGCCCTTTATCCACCAGATTATTTATTTTCAACATAATGCCGGCCTGTTCCCCGGCCTGGGCGTTGGCGATTTCGTTGTCGATCAGCTCATACAGCTTCAGGCGCGAGTTCTGCGGCGACACCATCAGGTTGTCGAAGGTGACCGGCCGGTAGGGGTTCTCGATAAAGTTGAATACCCGGCGCACCTCGTTGGTGATGCGTGAGTCGGCGGTCAACAGCGAATAGTCGGTGTAGATGCGCGCGGTTTTTTCGTTAAAGTTGCCGGTACCGATATGAGCATAGCGCACAATTTCATCGCCTTCACGGCGCGAAATCAGGAACAGTTTGGCGTGGATTTTCAGCCCCGGCGCCGAGAAGATTACGTGCACGCCGGCTTCGGTCAGGCGTTTCGCCCAGTGGATGTTGGCCTCTTCGTCGAAGCGCGCCTGCAGCTCGACCACCACCGTGACCTTTTTGCCGTTGTGCGCGGCGTGGATCATCGATTCGATGATGCGCGAATCTTTCGCCACCCGGTAGATGTTGATCTTGATAGCCAACACGCTCGGATCGAACGATGCCTGGCGCAGCAGCTCCAGCACGTGTTCGAAGGTGTGATACGGGTAGTAGAGCAGCACGTCCTTTTCGCGAATGGCGTCGAAGCCGTTGCGGAAACCGTCGAACCAGATGTGGCGCAGGCGCGGCAGCGGCTTGTTGACCAGATTGGCCTTGCCGACGTTCGGGAAACTGATGAAATCTTTGAAATTGTGGTAGCGGCCGCCGGCGATCACCGAATCGTAGTTGGAGATGCCCAGCTTGCCGCGCAGCAGCTCCACCATTTCATTCGGCATGTCGCGCTGATAAACGAAGCGCACCGGCTCGGCGGTCAGGCGTTGTTTCAGGCTGGAAGACATCAGTTCCAGCAGGCTGGATTCCATTTCGGTCACCAGATCGTACTCTGCGTCGCGGGTCATCTTCATCGAATAGGCGTTGAGCGCGTCGTAGTCGAAGAAGCCCTTGAAAATATCGTCCAGGCAGTAGCGCAGAATGTTGTCGAGCAGGATCATCGGCTTGCGGCGGCGCGGCGCTTCCGGCGGCAGATTGACGAAGCGCGGCACCTTGTCGGACGGGATTTCCAGCAGCGCATAGTCGATGCGCGCCCCGCGAATGATCTCCACCGCCAGGTAGGTGTAATCGTCTTTCAGGAACTGCACCAGATTGGTGTCGTGGTTGATCAGGATCGGCGTGATGTGTTGGCGCAGATGCTGCTTGAAATATTGCCGCAGCCAGATTTGCTGGTTTTCGGACACCTGGCGTTCGTTGATCAGGAAGATCTGATTGCGCGCCATTTCCAGCAGCAGATCGTTATACAGGCCATCGAACTCCTGATCGGTTTTCAGCACCTTGGCCTGGATCTTTTTCAGCAGGTGGCGTGAGGCGCCGGCGGAGCCTTGCTCTTCACTGATCAGGATGCGCCGTTTGAGATCGGCGAAGCGGACTTTATAGAACTCGTCGAGGTTGTTGGAGTAAATGCCCAGAAAACGCATACGTTCAATCAGGGGATTGCTCTTATCTGCGGCTTCCTGCAACACGCGTTCATTAAAGGATAACCAGCTTAGTTCTTTTTCGATGTAGAGCTTTTCCTGACCCATTGCCACTCCAGTTCAATTTTAGAATAGGATCCGGGACGCAGCGCCCGGATGCCGCTCTAGTGTCCTTCATCATTATTGCGAGAGATTGACAGGAAAGTCCAACATATCCATTGCGTTGGCGCGCGGTGTTTTTCGGCGGCAATAAATTTTCGTTGAGGCGGGACGCGCAACGGCGATGTGAACAGCATGAAATGATGGTTAGCTGGCTTATTTTTGGCGTTATCAAGCGTGTTAGTGGTCATTTTTTAGCAATATATCAACGTCATATTGTCTGTTTGTAGTGTAAAAAACCTGAATTGTGCCGGATAACTTTGTCATGCAAACGTCATAAAACTGACATAAGATGCCCGGTTATCTTACGGCGCAAGCCCGATTACTTCAGCGACAGCGAGAGACATGACACAGACGACGGCAAATCAACATCCCCGAGATCGCCTGCGCGGGCGCATCGACCGTGGCGTGCAGGCGGCAGTGACCGCCAGCGGGCTGATGGTGTTGATGACGTTGATGCTGATCTTCGTTTATCTGCTGTTTGCCGTGCTGCCGCTGTTCAAACCGGCCTCGCTCGGCCAGGCGCAGCCGCTGCCGATCGCAGTGTCGGCCCCGGCGTTGGCGCTGGGTATGGACGTACAGCAGCGAGTGGGTTATCGCATCGACGCGCAGGGCGCGGGGCAGTTTTATCGCCTGACGCCGAGACAGGGCGAGCAGGCTCAGACGCCGCTGGCGCAGCAAACGCTGTTGGCCAAACCGGCGCTGCTCGCGCAGGCTGCCGGTGAGCGCGATCTGTTTGCGCTGGCGCAGGCCGACGGCCGGTTGGTGGTGGCGCGCGCGGATTTCGCCACGGCGGAAAATGGTCGGCCGCAGTGGCTGTTCCCGCTCGGGCAACAGCCGTTGGCGCTGGATCCGCAGCGTAAGCCGCTGAAGCTGTTATCGTTGGCGGATGCGCATCGCGGGCAGTATCTGCTGGCCGGGGTGACCGACGATCGGCGCCTGGTATTCGGCCGCTTCAGCCCCGATCGGCCGCCGCAGTTCAGCGAGCGCCCGCTGGAGCAAGGCGGAGAGCAACTGGTGCTGACGCCGGATGGCCGCCAGCTATACCTGCTGACCGGCAACCGGTTGGCGCGTTATGAAATCGACGGCGCGCAGCTGCAGCTGCGTGAAACGCGCACCTTGGGCGAATATGCCCCGTATCAAATGACGGCGCTGCCCGGCGGCAGCGCGCTGCTGATCAAGGGTGCCGACGGCAATCTGCGCGAGTGGTTCGAGGTGGAAAAAGATCGGCGCTGGCGCCTGACGCCGGTGCAGCATTTCGACCACGGCGCCGACGGGCAGGAGCTGACGGTGGCCGAGCCTTACCGCCGGGTGTTCGCCACCCTGCGGCCCGACGGCGGTTTCTCGCTATTCTCTACCATTCAACCACAGCCGCTGCTGAATACCCGTTTGGGTGCCGAGGTGCGGCAGATGGCGTTCGCACCGCGCGGCGATGGCCTGCTGCTGGAGAGCGACAAAGGCTGGCAGCGCTATGCGCTCGACAACCCGTACCCGGACGTCACCTGGCGTTCGCTGTGGGGCAAGGTGTGGTATGAGAATTACCCGCAGCCGGCCTACGTCTGGCAGTCGACCTCCGGTGAAGACAGCTACCAACCCAAATTCAGCCTGATGCCGGTGATCTTCGGCACCTTCAAGGCGGCGGCTTACGCGATGCTGTTCGCCATTCCGCTGGCATTGGCCGGCGCCATCTATACCGCTTACTTTATGACGCCGGGGTTGCGGCGGGTGATCAAACCGGCCATCGAAGTAATGGGCGCGCTGCCGACGGTGGTGATCGGCCTGGTGGCCGGCATTTGGCTGGCGCCGATCATCGAGCAGTATCTGTTGGCGGTGCTGGCGTTGCCGCTGCTGTTGGCGGCGGCGGTGCTGCTGTGCGGCGCGTTGACTCATCGCCTGATGCCGCGCTGTCGGCCGGGCGTCGATCTGCTGCTGCTGTTGCCGCTGCTGGCGTTGACGGTGTGGCTGGCGTTCAGCCTGGGGCCGTGGCTGGAGGTAGCGCTGTTCGGCGAGCCGCTGCACTTCTGGTTGGGAGATAATTACGATCAGCGCAATGCGCTGGTGGTGGGCGTGGCGATGGGCTTCGCGCTGGTGCCGATCATCTTCTCGCTGGCGGAGGACGCGTTGTTCAGCGTGCCAGCCACCTTGAGCCAGGGCTCGCTGGCTCTGGGCGCCACTCAATGGCAGACGGTGATCAAGGTGGTGCTGCCTTCCGCCAGCGCCGGCATTTTCTCCGCGCTGATGATCGGCTTTGGCCGCGCGGTGGGGGAAACCATGATCGTGTTGATGGCCACCGGCAACACGCCGATCATTGATGGCAGCCTGTTCCAGGGGCTGCGGGCGCTGGCGGCCAACATCGCCATCGAGATGCCGGAGGCGGTTTCCGGCAGCAGCCATTACCGCGTGCTGTTCCTGACCGCGCTGGTGCTGTTTGTCTTCACCTTCGTGTTCAACACGCTGGCGGAGGCGGTGCGCCTGCGGCTGCGCAAACGCTACACGCCGAATCAGGAGGCGCCATGAAGAACTGGGTGAAGAGCGGGTCGCCGTGGATATGGCTGACCGCCGGTTCGGTCGCCGTCAGCCTGTTGGCGCTGATCGGCATCCTGCTGCTGCTGGCCGGGCAAGGGATGCGCTATTTCTGGCCGAGCCCGGTCTATCAGTTTGAGCTGAATCAGAACGGCGCCGGGCCGGTGACGGTGATCGGCGAGCTGTATCAGCAGCAAAGCATTTCGCGCCGCCAGCTGACGGAGGCGGGCGTGACGCCACCGGGCGAGGCGCAGAACGTCGAGCGTTACCTGATCAAAGTCGGCAACCGCGAGCGCGAGGGGCAAGATTTCCGCACTTTGCTGGCCAGCGATATCCGCAGCCAGAGCACGCCGCGCAGCCTGCTGGTGCTGGAGCGCGACAGCCACGGCACCGCCTACGGCTATCTGGCGGGGCTGCTGGAGGATGGGCAACCGCTGACCGGCCGCAATCTGGGGCAGGCGTTGCAGCAGCGGCTGCCGCAGATCGCCGCGCTCTCGCGCCAGGCGCATGACATTCAATTCCGCGATATGGCGCGCATCAATCAACAGTTTGACGCGCTGCGGCTGCGGGAAAAGCGTTTGCAGCGCGACGATAAGCTGGACGCCCGTGCGCAGGACGGTATCAAGGCCGAGCGGCTGGAGCTGCAGCGGCAGTACCAGCAGCTGTCCGAACGCCTGGCGGGGCTGAACCGCGATCGCCAGCGTGACGCGCTGCTGTTGCGCGACATGCACGGCCAGACGTTGACCATTCCGCTCAGCCAAGTGCGCGATGCCTGGTACCCGAACGCCATGAGCACCACCGAGAAACTGGCGCACTGGGGCGATCAGGTGAAGAAGTTCCTCACCGACAGCCCGCGCGAGGCGAACACCGAAGGCGGGGTGTTCCCGGCCATTTTCGGCACGGTCTTGATGGTGATCCTGATGTCGATCGTGGTGATGCCGTTTGGCGTAATTGCGGCGGTATATCTGCACGAATATGCCGGCAACAATCTGCTGACGCGGGTGATCCGCATCGCGGTGGTCAACCTGGCCGGGGTGCCTTCGATCGTCTACGGCGTTTTTGGCCTCGGCTTCTTTGTTTACATGATTGGCGGCACGCTCGATCAGCTGTTCTATCCTGAGTCCTTGCCCAACCCGACCTTCGGTACGCCCGGCGTGCTGTGGGCGGCGCTGACGCTGGCGCTGCTGACGCTGCCGGTGGTGATCGTCGCCACCGAGGAAGGGCTGTCGCGCATTCCCACCTCGCTGCGGCAGGGCTCGATGGCGCTGGGCGCCAGCCGGGCCGAGACGCTGTGGCGCATCGTGCTGCCGATGGCGGCGCCGGCGATGATGACCGGCTTGATTCTGGCGGTGGCGCGCGCCGCCGGGGAAACGGCGCCGCTGATGCTGGTGGGGGTAGTTAAATCGGTGCCGGTGCTGCCGGTGGACGAGATTTTCCCGTATCTGCACCTGGAGCGGAAGTTTATGCACCTGAGCTTCCAGATCTACGATATGGCGTTCCAGAGCCCGAGCGTAGAGGCGGCGCGGCCGCTGGTGTTCGCCACCGCCTTCCTGTTGGTGACGATCGTGGTGAGTTTGAATCTGGCGGCGATGGGCATCCGCCATTCGTTGAGGGAGCGGTACCGAGCATGGTCGCAGTAACAATGACGCTATTTTTGGGGAGTGCGTAATGGGTTTGATGACGCCAGGCAGTTTGCCCCGGCTGGATGTCCAGCATCTCGACGATGAACAGACCGCGCTGGCGGTCAACGGCCTGAATCTGTTTTATGGCGACAAACAGGTGCTGCACGATATTTCGCTGCGCATCCCGAAACACCGGGTGACGGCGCTGATCGGCCCTTCGGGCTGCGGTAAATCGACGCTGCTGCGCTGTTTCAACCGCATGAACGATCTGGTGGACAACTGCCGGATCGAGGGCGATCTGCAGCTGAACGGCGCGGCGATCTCCGGCGCGCAGATCGACGTGGCGGCGCTGCGGCGGCGAGTGGGCATGGTGTTCCAGCGGCCGAACCCGTTCCCGAAATCGATCTATGAAAACGTGGTGTACGGCCTGCGGCTGCAGGGCGTGCGCGACCGGCGCTTGCTGGATGAAGCGGTGGAGCGTTCGCTGCGCGCCGCCGCGCTGTGGCATGAGGTGAAGGACCGGCTGCGCGAAAATGCGTTCCGCTTGTCCAGCGGCCAGCAGCAGCGCCTGGTGATCGCGCGCGCCATTGCCATCGAGCCGGAGGTGTTGCTGCTCGACGAGCCGACCTCGGCGCTGGATCCGATCTCCACGCTGACCATTGAGGAACTGATTTCGGCGCTGAAGCAGCGCTACAGCGTGGTGCTGGTGACGCACAACATGCAGCAGGCGGCGCGGGTTTCCGACTACACTGCCTTTATTCATCAGGGCCGGCTGGTGGAGTACAACGACACCGACGCCATTTTCACCTCGCCGCGCCAGCGCCGCACCGAGGATTATATTACCGGGCGATATGGGTGAATTCTGGGGGCGTTGCATACGGCGCCCCTTTTCCCGTCTTTGTGTTTCCTCCGATTTTCTCGCTAACGCGCCAAGCACCTCTTTTCACTGGCTACATTAATAAAAATAATTCTCATTTGCATGGACGGAGCCAGCGAATTGTTTATAATTCGCCAATCTGTGTAAATCAGTGTAAATGGATGTGTTTGAATGTGTGCATGGAGGCTTGGCGCCTGGTCGCTATTATTAGCGTTTTGCAGCGCGGCGTGGTGTGCGGAAATCACCAGCCCTGCTGACCGCGACAGCATTACCCAACAGCAGAAAACGTTGCTGGAACAGGCCCAGCAGCAACGCGAGGCGCTGCAAAATAACGTTGAACTGCCGGCGTTACCGCTGCCTGAGCCGGCCGCCGCAGGGGCGGTTTGCCAGCCGGTGCGGCAGATTGTTTTTGAGGGCGCCGAACATCTTTCCTGGTCGGTAAAAGAAAGCCTGGCGCGCCCGTATCAGGGGCGTTGTTTGACGCTGGAGCACATCAACCGCCTGGTGCGCGAAACCACCAATGCTTATCTGCAACGCGGCTACGTCACCTCGCAGGCCTGGTTGCAGGAGCAGGATATCTCCCGTGGCGTGTTGACCGTCAGCGCCAGCGAAGGGCGAATCGAGTCCATCACGCAAAACGGTGAGCAGACGCTGGCGTTGAAGATGGCGTTTCCCGACCTGGTTGGTGACGTATTGAATCTGCGCGATATCGAGCAGGGCATGGAGCAGCTCAACCGCCTGCCGTCGCAACAGGTGACTATCGATATTCAACCTGGCGAGCAACCCGGCTTTTCCAAAGTGGTTTTGCTGCGTGGCGCCACGCGCGCACCGGTCTCTTTCTCTTTCGGCGCCGATAACAGCGGCCAGAAAAGCACCGGCACCGGGCAGATGAACGCCGCCTTCTCGCTGGATAATCCGCTGCGTCTCGCCGATCAATGGTCGTTTTCCGCAGCGCGCAATAACGATTTCAGCCCGCATCATCGCAGCCGCAGCCTGAACGGCAGCGTCACCTTACCCTATGGCTACTGGCTGTTCAGCTACCAGTACGCCTGGAACGATTTTTTCCAGCAGGTGCCGTTCAGCGGTGCCGCTTACCGCTATCAGGGCAATAACCAGACCCAGCGTCTGGGCGCCAACCGCACGTTGCTGCGGGATGGCAAACGTAAGCTGGCCGTCGATATCGGGCTGTCGCGGCGTACCACGGAAAATAAGCTGGCGGGGGAACGGTTGGGCGTCAGCAGCCCGACGCTCAGCATCGCCAGTCTGGGCCTCAATTACAGTGCGGTCGCGGGCGGCGGCTATATGACGCTGAACCCGACGGTAAGCCGGGGGTTGCGCATGCTGGGCGCTACCGCCGACGATCCGGAGCGCGACGGAGCGCCGCGCAGCGAGTTCCGCAAGCTCAGCCTGAGCGCCAGCTATTTCTATCCGCTCGCACCCTCTCTCTACTACCTGACCTCGGCCTACGGACAAACCAGCGCAGACAACCTGTATGCCGGGGAACGCATTTCCATCGGTGGGCAATACTCGGTGCGTGGCTTCAAGGAGCAGTACCTGACCGGTAATCGCGGTGCGTACTGGCGCAATGAACTCAATTGGCAATGGCGGACGTTGCCGGGGCTGGGGGCGCTCTCTTTGACCGGTGCGTTAGACGCCGGCTGGCTGCAGGGGCGCGCCGGGCAGATAGACGGCGGCAGCGTCGTCGGTGCGGCGCTGGGTGCCACGCTAAGCGGCCGCTGGTTCAATCAGGCGGTCACCGTCGGTAAACCGTTGACGCACCCAGACAGCCTGCAACCGGATCGTTGGGTGGCCTACTGGCAAGCCACCGTCACGTTATAACGCCAGCACACAGCAGGAACGCCCTCGGCGTTTAAAACAACATCCTTTCGAAGGAATGAATATGGATAAGCTCAACCCTCCGTTGGCGCGAGGCGCCAGCTATTTGCTGATCTACCTGACGGCTTTCCAGCCGTTGCACCCGGCATTCGCTGCCGGCATCAACGTTGCCAACGGCAATACACAGGTACAGCAGGGTAATGTACCGGTAGTCAATATCGCTACGCCCAATGCGGCGGGCATTTCGCATAACAGCTATAAAGATTTTAACGTGGCAGCCCCCGGAGCTGTGTTGAACAACGCCACCGGCGGCGGTCAGTCGCAGTTGGCCGGGCAGTTGAATGCTAACGGCAATCTCAAAGGCAAGGCCGCGGAGCTGATCATCAACGAAGTCACCGGCGGCAGTCGTTCCGAGCTACAGGGCAAGCTCGAGGTGTTCGGCAACAAGGCCAACGTGATGATCGCCAACCCGAATGGCATCACCTGCGACGGCTGCGGCTTTATCAATGCGCCGGGCGTGACGTTGACCACCGGCAAACCGCAGTTCGACAAGCAGGGCGCGCTGGAAGCGCTGGAGGTGAAAAAAGGCGGCGTCACCATCGGCGGTAAAGGGCTGGACGGCAGCGGTGCCGACTACGTCGATATCATCAGCCGCGCCACCGAGCTGAACGGCAAGATCAACGCGCAAAATCTGTCGCTGACCCAGGGCGCCAACCGCGTCAGCTTCAAAGACGGCAGCATCAAACCGATTGCCGGTGAGGGGGCCAAACCGCAGTTGGCGGTCGATACCAAAGCGCTGGGCGGCATGTACGCCAACAAAATTCGCCTGGTGGCCAACGAGGATGGGGTGGGGGTGAACCTGAAAGACCTCACCAGCAAACAGCGGGATATTACGCTGAGCGTTAACGGTAACCTGGTGCTTAACGGCACCACGCACAGCAAGGGTGATCTTAATGTCAGCGCCAAGGGATTGCACATTACGCCGGGCGCTGTCGTGCAGGCGGACGGCAACGCCACGTTGGCGACGACGACGCTGGTGAATGACGGGCAAACCAGCACCAGCGGCGATATGCGTATCTTTGGCGACCATATCCGCAACGCGGGGGAAAACGCCAAGCTGCACGCCAATAAAAATATGTGGATCCAAAAGGATGCGCAGGGCAACAAGGCTAAATCCGTCGAGAACCGTTCGGCGAAAATCCTGACCAACAGCGGCGACTTGGTGATACGTGCCGAACAGGTTCGCAATAAAAGAGATGTCGAGAGTATTAGTAAAACTAAGCTAATACCGACATCAACTGATAAAAATATGCAAGTGGCGAACGTCATGGCAGAAACCGGTGATTATCCGGTAATTATTACCGCTGAGTTGACGTCGCCATTACCTGAAAAATGGTTTGGAAAAGCGGATTTTAGCAATATTGAGCGGGGGGTATTGGTTAACGACCAGCAGACTCGGTTTGATGTGGTGGGAAATTCAGCGCCTGCAGAGATCTCTTCTGGTAAGCACCTTTATATCTATGGAGATGAATTAGATAATAATAATAGTGTGTTGAGTGCTAATTTAGACCTTATTTTGACGGGGCGGCGCTTTATCAATACGCAAACTTCTACAGGCACATTATTGAATTACATTCGCTATATTCCTGATGAAAAATCCAATAAAGAACATGGGGGAGTGACATTTAATCCATTAACGGCTAAAGAGTTACGTATAACCAATTACTTTACCCGAGGTGATAGTGTTCAGGCTTGGCATTCTGTAGGCTACGTTTTACAGCGTATTAGTTTAAGTGCTGGAAAAAGTTTGGTGGCGGATTTCAAAGATAAAATAGAGATAAAAAACCAAACGCCAGAAGAAAATAAACCCTATGAAGTGAGAGCATTACAACGTCCTGAAACCTTAAAGGCGCAGAACATTGTTCTGCATGCTGCGAATATCATCAATACTGACATCATTCGTGCTGACGGCAATATCACCGCGATTGCCGAAGATCGGATTGTTCTTGGGCAAGGCATTTTGGCCGCCGGAAAAGAACTGTCTCTGACGGCAGTCAACGCTATCGACGCATGGCAAAGTGAGCTGAAAGGGCAGGACGTCACGTTAAACGCCAAAAACGGTGAGATAAAAATACATTCCAGTGAGAAACCTCACTACTTCCGCCCTGACGGTTCTCGCTGGTTGGGCAGCCTTGAGGCTTCACGCGATTTGTCTCTCACGGCTGGCAGCACCATTACGTTGCTGAATACGCTGTTGGCGCCGCAAAGCCGCAATATCGCCATGACGGCTAACGGCAGCATTGCAATCGTCAAAAACAGCGCGTTGTTGGAGGGGCCGCTATTAGGGGGGCCGGTTTCTCCGGCTAAACGGCAAGAATATTTCAACCAACTGTTGGCCAGTGGCCAAATAAGGGCAACGGGTTCGGTGCTGCTCAATAGCGGTGGCTATCTGGCGCTACGCGGCACCAAGATTAATGCGGACAAGGACGTTACGCTGTTAGCCGCCCATAACGCCGATCTTAACTACCGTGAGCTTGACGGCCGATTCAATGCGCTTTTCCCTGTGTCCCGCACGCCTGAACTGGGTAGCCAGGTACACGCCGGCGGCAATTTGCTGATTAACTCGGCTCGCGACATCGGCACCCAGGGTGGCGCGCTTTCCGCTAACGGCAACATCACGTTGCTGGCCGGGCAGAATTTATGGTTATCGAATCTGGCCTATTCCGCCATTGATGCCACCAACGACAACAATAAAGACGACCGCCATGTGGTCACTACTCTCAGCGCCGGGAAAAACCTGACTGCGGCGGCGAATAACCAACTGCTGACTTACGGCGCCAGGTTGACTTCGGGCGCCAATATGACGCTATCCTCCGGCGGCGATATGCGCTTCGAGGCGGTGCAAAACCACACTTACCGAGAAGGTGGCAACGAATTTACCGAAACTCGCACCCAGCAAGGGACCGAGCTGAATGCCGGCGGCCTTATGACGGTAATTTCCGGCGGCAGCATTCTCTTTCAGGCCACCAAACTCCTGTCTAAGGGACAACTTGGACAGATAGGTATTTCTATCGACCTGTCTGGGGTTGACTCTGCATTTTCAATGGCTGAACGCCGGGTTCAGGAGGCTAGGCAACGACTTGAACAGACGATAAATAATAGGACTAAGACCGAAAACCAACTAAATGCAAGTAAACACGCATTGGGTAGCGCACGTCAGCACCCTGATACCTTGTCGTTATTTGATGCTGCCGCACATCCAATTACGTCATCATCATCCCGGTTCGTTTCAGTGCCGGTTTATAGCGGAGGGGGCGTTCACTTTGACGCTTCGGCATTGATTGATAATCAGGCACACCTCGAGCGGTTATTACGAGAAGGGGGCCGGGCGTTTGTTAATAATGTCCTTCAATGGGGAGATGTCACTGCACCGACTCAAGACGGCGTCAAAGTCGGTAACGCGATAAAAGAAGCGACCATAGAAGAATATGACAAGATTCGTCAGCGTTTAATAGACCGCCAGAATGCGATAAATAACGCGCAAAGTGTGCTAAATGCATCCCAACATGCATTTGACCAGGCCCAGCAGCAGACTCTGCAACAGACGAAAGAAAAAAATGATGCCGAAAATCAACTTAATGTGGCTCTGGCAGCAAAACAGCGCCAACATGATGCGGAAAGACAACGTAAAGAGCAGGAAGATGCTCGAAATCGTGAACTGGCGATCCGCACCGGTTCCTTGGATATCGCCGCCAAGGGCGGCTATCTCTACGCCCAGGCGATGGAAGAGTCCAGCCACTACGAGAAAAAGGAAACCAAGCGCAAATGGTGGGGCAAGAAAACCGAGGTTAAGCAGACCCGCCATGACGTAACCAACAAGGTTACCGAGTTTACCGCCGCCGGCAATATCACGCTGATGAGCCGCGACGACAGCACCTATGAAGCCAGCAAAATCGCCGCCGGGCAAAACGCGCGCCTGACCAGCTCCCGTGGACAGGTTAACTTCCGCGCGGTGAAAAACACCTCTTTCGAACAGACCGTCAGCAATTCGAAAGGCTTCTTTATCAAGCAGGCCAATAAAGGGTACGAAGACAATAAGTGGGTGCTGCCGAGCATCCATACCGGTGGCGCCTTGACCGTAGAGGCCGCCAAGGGTGTTAGCGCCGATGTGAAGGTGAAAAACGGCCAGGCGCTGCAAAGCGCCATCGACGCCCTGGGCAATACGCCGGGCACCACCTGGGTCAAAGATCTGAACAAGCGCAACGACGTGCAGTGGAGCAAGGTCAAAGACGCTTACGACAGCTGGGATTACAAGAGCCAGCACCTGAACCCGGCGGTGGCGGCGGTGATCGCCATTGCGGCCGCGGCGGTGACCGCTGGCAGTTCACTGGCGGCCACGGCGGCTTCCAGCGTTTCCGGCGCCGTGGGCGGCGGGGCGATAACCAGCGGCGCGGTCACGGCCGGGATGTCTTCGCTGGCCTCCCAGGCGGCGGTGGCGCTGGTGGAGAACCAGGGCAACCTGTCGAAAACCCTGCAGGCGCTGGGCAGCAATGAAAACGTCAAGGCGACCGCCACGGCGATGGCGATCGGCGGCGCGCTCAACGGCTTCGACAGCGCGATGGGCTGGAGCAAGGACGCGGCGGGCAAACCGCTTAACCCGAACAGTGTTAAATTGCCGCAGCTGAGCAACGGCGACTGGAGCAAGGTGGCGCAGCGGGTGGCCGGGCAATCGGTCATCAGCTCCAGCCTGAATACCGCCATCAATGGTGGTAGCTTCAAGGACAACCTGACCAATGCGCTGCTGGCGAACATCGGCAGCCAGGTTCAAGCCGAAGGCGCCAACCTGATTGGGGATAACGGCGAAGTCCTGGGCGCGGCCGGGAAGTCAGTCAGCCATGCGGTTGTGGCGGGCATCGCCGCGGAAATCGGGCGCGGCGATGGTAAAGGGGCTGCAGCCGGGGCGCTGGCGGCGGAGCTGGCCGGCGTCGTTATGCAGAGCACGTTGTTCGAACCGGCCAATCTCAACGAAAAGGAACGCCAGCTCTATCGTCTGCAGGAAGCGTTAAACGGCAATGAAGTAAAAGAGCAAACGGCACGAGTAATCGGGGCTTTGACCGGGGCGTTGACAACACATACGCCGGAAGGCGCCTACAGTGCTGCAGACAGCGCGCAGTCGGTTTATCGCTACAACATGACCGAACATATGTTGATGCAGTATGCGCTGGATAATCAGAAAGACATTCTGGCCGCTGATAAAGGCGATGTTGCTGCGGCAAAACGTGTTGTGGCTCGCCGAGAGGCTGCCGCAATAGTGGCGACCGTCGGTGGTGGCGGTCTGGTACTTACTGCGGGGGGAATGACGCTGGTGGGCGCTGCGCCAGAATTGGTTCTGGCTGCAAGATTGGCGATTGCCGGTTGCAAAACCAACCCCGCGCTTTGCCTGAACCAAGCCGGTATTTATGCGGCAGATATTGTTGCACCAGAGGCCATCATTGGTACCGGTGCCGTAACCACCAGCAGCACATTGATTCTAGGTAAAACCGAAGACAGCGTGAGGAAGTTGAGCCGACAGCTGGTGAACGCTTCCGACGAATTATATAAAACAAAAACGTTCAACACTCAGCCGGTTGCCGATTTTATCAAAGGAGAAACAGCAGCCGGGGCGAATTTGTCGACTAAAACGGCAGATTATCTGCGAGACATGCAGAAAGCTAACACTAACCAGCTGGTCAAGGTGTTTGACCCGAAACAGAACGACAGTAAGCTGAATGTATTTGGTCAGCAGTTCGAGCAGGTATTAGGTGAGGGCGGCAGCAACAAGCAAGGTAATACAAAAGTGTTTGCCACTGAGAATTTATCGAAACAGGCGATCTTCGATTATGCGCAATCTCTTACCGGAGGGAAACCATTAATAGAAGTCAGAAAAGATGCACTATGGACGGTGGTTTTAAATGAAAAAACAGGTGAGAAATTAACTCTTAGGAGTGTGTCAAGTAGCCAGGAAGATACCAAAGCACGTTGGACGATTGATATCATAGATAATGAACAGCTGAATGCGCTTCAAGGTAAAGTGAAAAAAAGAGTAGAAATCAAATTTCGATGAGGGCAACCATGTTGTATAGCGATGATCAATACAAACTGTTTAGTGAAGAGTTGGACGGTGCTTCCATTGGAACCGTATGGTCAGCTATGAGAGCTGATAATTTTGATAGGAATACATTGTCCTACGAAGAAAAGAAAAACTATTTTTTCGAATTAATTCATCACTTTATGGCTGAAGGAAGAGTAAGGTTAGGCAAACATGGCCAATTCCTTGAGGGAGACATTGAAGAACAGGTAACACATTACAAAGCTGTATTCCCTAAGACAGAAGAGGAATGGAAAACAAAAAATGAAGACATTTGGTTCTATGAAGAGGAATGCCCTGGTGGCCTTGTCTGGATTCATGAAGACGGCTACCAAGATTGGACGTAGTTACTGATACTGTTAGTGGCGTGATAAGCTGTTAACCGGTGATAAAAAACCCGCAAAAGTGGGTTTTTTATTACGCAGTAATAAAAATAATGTGTTGATTTTATTGGTGTTTTAAAATAATTCGGTTTGCAATATATGCACATTGCAGAAGTATTCGCTTTGATAATGAATATGGCGCATATATCGCTCTGCAATATCTACGATGAAATTGGGTTTTTATCGTCCCCGCCCAGAAACCCGCAGCACCACCCCCACCAGCAGCAACGCGGCCCCCGAGGCATAGAGCGGGAACCAGCGTGTCCACCAGAGCGGGGAAAATAACTGAGTGCTATTGGGATCTGCAGGCGCGTAGCCGCTATAGGTATTCAGCCCGGCGGCGATGGCGAGCATCGTCAGGCCGATAAAAAGCAGCAGGTTTGAAACGGTCGTCATGGCATTTTTCCTTTGTAGAGGCAGAGGGTTACTCTTACTATCACTATTAATTATTTTTCGATTAATTATCTTGGGGAATATTATTCATTTTCTTATTAATCAGGCTATTTCCTGACGATAAAGAGCATCCCTTAATACTAGCTTCTTATTTCCCAATAAAAAACCCGCCTGGGCGGGTTTTCTCTTTTTCTCGCTAAGCGTCACTTCACCAGCGGCTTATCATTGGGCGTTTTGAACTTCGCCAGATATTGCGGCTGGAAGATGCACATGCGCAGCACGGTGCGGTATTCGCCGTTGACGAAGAACTCGTCGATCAGCTCGCCTTCCACGTTGAAGCCCAGCTTGCTGTAGATGTGGATCGCCTTCGGGTTCTCCTTGTCGACGATCAGGTACAGCTTATACAGGTTCAGCACCGAGAAGCCGTAGTCCATCGCCAGACGGGCGGCGGTGCTGGCGTAGCCTTTGCCCTGGTGGGCGGGATCGATGATGATCTGGAACTCAGCGCGGCGGTGGATGTGATCGATCTCCACCAGCTCCACCAGGCCGACCTTGGCGCCTTCGTGCTCGATGATAAAGCGACGCTCGCTCTGATCGTGGATGTGTTTGTCGTAGAGATCGGAAAGCTCGACAAAGGCTTCGTAGGGTTCTTCAAACCAATAGCGCATAACGCTGGCGTTGTTGTCCATCTGGTGGACGAACGACAGATCGTCCCGTTCCAATGGGCGTAACCTGACGCTGGCAGTGCTGGACATGTGGGCTCCTCTGTGCCGTGAAATTGTGCAAAGTATAACGTCCCGGGAAGGGGGAAGGCGAAAAAAAACGGCGCCGCACGGGCGCCGTTTAGGCAAGGTTCAGGCTGCGCGCATCAGTCGGCGGCGTGACCCTGCTCAGGCAGGCGTTCGCCGTCCAGCCAGGCGGCGCCATCGCGCATCGCCAGGCGGCCGTCGACGAACCAGCTCACTACCAGTGGATAGATCGTGTGTTCCTGGGTTTGCACCCGTTCAACCACGTCATCCTCTTCATCGTCAGCGAAAATCGGCACCTTGGCCTGCAAGATCACCGGGCCGCCGTCGAGCTGTTCGGTCACGAAGTGCACCGAGGTGCCGTGTTCGCTGTCGCCGTTGTCGATGGCCTGACGGTGGGTATGCAGCCCCGGGTATTTCGGCAGCAGGGAAGGGTGGATGTTCAGCATGCGGCCGGCATAGCGCTGCACGAACTGCGGGCTGAGGATGCGCATGTAGCCGGCCAGCACCACCAGATCGGGCTGATGTTGGTCGATGGCGTCCGCCAGCGCAGCGTCGAACGCCGCGCGATCGGCGTAAGCCTTGGCATCCAGCGCCTGGGCGGCGATGCCCGCCGCTTCGGCGCGTTGCAGGCCGTAAGCCTGCGCCTTGTTGCTGAACACCGCTACGATCTCGGCGGCGATGCGGCCCTGCTGGCAGGCGTCAATCAGCGCCTGGAGATTGCTCCCCTGGCCGGAGACCAACACCACGATCTTTTTCATCAGTTGATGACCACTTGTTGTTCGTCGGAAGAGGCGGTCAGTTTACCGATTTTCCACGCTTTTTCACCTGCCGCGGTCAGCAGCGCGATGGCCGATTCCACTTCGGCTTCCGGCAGGGCGATAACCATGCCTACGCCGCAGTTGAAGGTGCGGTACATTTCATGACGGCTGACGTTGCCGGCCTGCTGCAGCCAGGTGAACACCGCCGGCCACTGCCAGCTGGCTTCGTCGATCACCGCCTGCATGCCTTCCGGCAGCACGCGCGGAATGTTTTCCCAGAAGCCGCCGCCGGTGAGGTGAGCGATGGCGTGGACGTCCGCCTTCTCGATCAGCTCCAGCACGGACTTCACGTAAATCTTGGTCGGTGCCAGCAGGTGGTCGGCCAGCGGCTTGCCTTCCAGCTGAGTCACGGTCGGATCGGTGTTGCTCACTTCCAGGATTTTACGCACCAGCGAGTAGCCGTTGGAGTGCGGGCCGGAAGCGCCCAGGGCGATCAGCGCGTCGCCGGACTGCACTTTGCTGCCGTCGATGATCTCGGATTTTTCGACCACGCCGACGCAGAAACCAGCCACGTCGTAGTCTTCGCCGTGGTACATGCCCGGCATTTCAGCGGTTTCGCCGCCCACCAACGCACAGCCGGACTGTTTGCAGCCTTCGGCGATGCCGGTGATCACGCTGGCCGCAGTGTCTACGTCCAGTTTGCCGGTGGCGTAATAGTCGAGGAAGAACAGCGGCTCGGCGCCCTGAACCACCAGATCGTTGACGCACATCGCCACCAGATCGATGCCGATGGTGTCGTGGCGTTTCAGATCCATCGCCAGACGCAGCTTGGTGCCCACGCCGTCGGTACCGGAAACCAGCACCGGCTCGCGGTATTTCTGCGGCAACGCACACAGGGCGCCAAACCCGCCCAGACCGCCCATCACTTCCGGGCGACGGGTCTGTTTAACTACACCTTTGATGCGGTCTACCAATGCGTTGCCTGCATCGATATCGACACCTGCGTCTTTATAGCTGAGAGAGGTTTTGTCGGTCACTGCGCGATTCCCCACGACGATTTGCGGTTTGAAAACTGTGCTTCCGATGTTGATTCCGGAATAA
The DNA here is from genome assembly GCF_009707615.1 of Serratia sp. YC16. Lineage (NCBI taxonomy): Bacteria > Pseudomonadati > Pseudomonadota > Gammaproteobacteria > Enterobacterales > Yersiniaceae > Serratia > Serratia sp. YC16. The sequence continues at coordinate 160,643 of NZ_WLYN01000007.1, forward strand.
GGCGCGGCAATTCTAACAGCGCAGGCAAACGTTTGCGAGCGGCTTGTGAACCGGCTCCGCTTTTTCGTCATCTATACTGATATTCAAACTTTTGTTGATCCCGATCGGGCTATTGTGGGTGGCGCGGCGAAAAAAAGGAGGTATAATCCCGCGATTTTTTTGGCCGCAACCACCTTAATAGGAGAAAAATGATGAAGATCGTTGAGGTGAAACACCCGCTGGTAAAACACAAGCTTGGCCTGATGCGCGAAAATGACATCAGCACCAAACGCTTCCGTGAGCTGGCCTCAGAAGTGGGTAGTTTACTGACCTATGAAGCGACCGCCGATCTGGAGACGGAAAAAGTCACCATCGAAGGCTGGTGCGGGCCAGTTGAAGTGGATCAGATCAAAGGGAAAAAGATTACCGTGGTGCCAATCCTGCGCGCAGGTCTGGGCATGATGGAAGGGGTGCTGGAGCATGTGCCGAGCGCGCGCATCAGCGTGGTGGGCGTATACCGCGACGAAGAAACCCTGGAGCCGGTGCCGTACTTCCAGAAGCTGGTTTCCAACATCGAAGAGCGCATGGCGCTGGTCGTCGACCCGATGCTGGCCACCGGCGGTTCGATGATCGCCACTATCGATCTGCTGAAAAAAGCCGGCTGCCACAGCATCAAGGTGCTGGTGCTGGTGGCGGCGCCGGAAGGCATCGCCGCGCTGGAGAAAGCGCACCCGGACGTTGAGCTGTACACCGCTTCCATCGATCAGTGCCTGAACGACAAGGGCTACATCGTGCCTGGCCTGGGCGATGCGGGCGACAAGATATTTGGTACCAAGTAAACATTTGAGCCGACTTAACGAGTCGGCTTTTTTATGCTCTTCGTCTTTCAAGCTACAGCGTTGTTGGCTGCAGGCAATAACCCCAGTCACTTATTTGATATAAGCTCCTGGGGATTATTGCCCTGGCCGCCTGGCTGTAACTTGAAATCCATTGAGCATAGACAATTCAGCTTGCATAACGATTAATGACTCAGAGGAAAAGCACACATGACCCGTCGCGCCATCGGCGTCAGCGAGCGCCCGCCGCTGCTCCAGACCATTCCGCTCAGCTTCCAGCACCTGTTCGCCATGTTCGGCGCCACCGTGCTGGTGCCTATCCTGTTCAAGATCAACCCGGCGACCGTACTGCTGTTCAACGGTATCGGCACGCTGCTGTATCTGTTCATCTGTAAAGGCAAGATCCCGGCCTATCTCGGTTCCAGCTTCGCGTTTATCTCGCCGGTGCTGCTGCTGTTGCCGCTCGGTTACGAAGTGGCGTTGGGCGGTTTCATCATGTGCGGCGTGCTGTTCTGCCTGGTGGCACTGATCGTGAAAAAGGCCGGCACCGGCTGGCTGGACGTGATGTTCCCGCCAGCGGCGATGGGGGCGATCGTTGCCGTCATCGGCCTGGAGTTGGCGGGCGTGGCGGCCAACATGGCGGGGCTGCTGCCGGCGGAAGGCGCCAGCGCCGACTCGACCACCATCACCATTTCTCTGGTGACGCTGGCGGTCACGGTGCTCGGCTCGGTGCTGTTCCGCGGCTTCCTGGCGATTATCCCGATCCTGATCGGCGTGCTGGTGGGCTATGCGCTGTCGTTCTTCATGGGCGTGGTGGATTTGACCCCGATCCGCGAGGCGCACTGGTTCGCACTGCCGACCTTCTACACCCCGCGCTTTGAGTGGTTCGCCATCTTCACCATCCTCCCGGCGGCGCTGGTGGTGATCGCCGAGCACGTCGGGCACCTGGTGGTGACCGCCAACATCGTGAAAAAAGATCTGATCCGCGATCCGGGCCTGCACCGCTCGATGTTCGCCAACGGTATCTCGACGGTGTTCTCCGGCTTCTTCGGCTCCACGCCAAACACCACCTACGGCGAGAATATCGGCGTGATGGCCATCACCAAGGTTTACAGCACCTGGGTGATCGGCGGCGCGGCGGTATTGGCTATCCTGCTGTCCTGCATCGGCAAGCTGGCGGCGGCGATCCAGGCGGTGCCGGTGCCGGTGATGGGCGGTGTTTCCCTGCTGCTGTACGGCGTGATCGGCGCCTCGGGCATTCGCGTGCTGATCGAATCCAAAGTGGATTACAACAAAGCGCAAAACCTGATTTTGACCTCGGTGATTCTGATCATCGGCGTGAGCGGCGCCAAGGTGCACATCGGCGCGGCGGAGCTGAAAGGCATGGCGCTGGCGACCATCGTCGGCATCGGCCTGAGCCTGCTGTTCAAGGTCATCAGCCTGTTCCGCAAGGAAGAAGAGGTGCTTGACGCGCCGGACGAACCGGCCGAGCAGAAGTAACGAAAAGGGCAGCCCGTGGGCTGCCCTTTTGATAGGTCATTCGCCTTAGCTGCGAATTTTGCGGTACACGAACAGCACCACGATGGCGCCGATGACCGCCACCACGAAGCTGCCGAAGTTGAAGCCGTCAACCTTGCCGTAGCCGAAGAAGGTGCTGATATAGCCGCCGACCACGGCACCGACGATCCCCAGCACAACGGTCAGGATAAAGCCGCCGCCGTCTTTGCCGGGCATGATCCACTTAGCCAAAATACCGGCGATCAGGCCGAAGATAATCCAGGAAATAATCCCCATTTACTGCTCCTCTCTTGGTGGCTGAGTATGGCTTACTGCTGGGTGGCCGGCTGTGTATTGCCGTTCACCGCCGCATCGGTCTCTTGTTTCAACTCTTGCGCTTTGTTTTCGGCGCTGTTCTTGATGGCTTCGGTTTTCGCCTTGGCCTGCTCGGTCAGATCGTTGGCGCCGTTGATGGCGTCATTCTTGATGGCCTTGGCCTGATCCACCAACTGCTGGCTCTGCTTGCCGGCGTCATCTTTGAGCGCGGCGGCTTTGGCCTTGGCGTCGTTGGTGATGGCGTCCGCTTGCTTGGCGGCTTCATCTTTAATCGCCGAGGCTTTGTCCTTCAGCTGGTCAGCCTGCGTGGCGGCCTCTTTTTTGATTTCATCCGCCGTCGCTTTTGCCTTGTCCGTCAGATCGTCCGCTTTTTTCTGGGCGGCGTCTTTCATCTGCTCGGCGCTGTCTTTGGCTTTATCCAGGTTGGCGTCAACCTTGGAGGAGTCATCACAGCCGGCAACCAACAACCCGATAAAGGAGGCTAACAGCACTTTATTCCATACTTTCATCGTCTATATCCTTGCAGAAACCTTGTTGATGGTGATTGCGTTTTGCCTACCTATACTAGGTCAGGTTTTACTTAAATTACAAATTTAACCTGCGTAGGCATGGGGTTAGGGTTTGATATCAGACTATTCTTGCCGGTGAGGGAGCCGCAATCGATTAAACGACGCTAAGGCATTGCTCACTATTGCGGCATAAGATCCTGCCGGTTCAACAGCGGCCGTTTTCTGTGTTAAACTGCCCGCGTTTTTCTGCCAGTTTTGGTTGAGGTGCTTCTCTGAATACGCCGGCACAGCTTTCACTGCCACTTTATCTTCCCGATGATGAAACTTTCGCCAGTTTTTATCCGGGCGAGAACCCATCCCTATTAGCCGCGATCCAATCCGCCGTCCGTCAGGAACATGGCAGCTATATCTATTTTTGGTCGCGTGAAGGCGGCGGGCGCAGCCATTTGCTGCATGCGGCCTGCGCCGAGCTTTCGCAGAAAGGGGAAGCGGTGGGCTATGTGCCGCTCGACAAGCGCGCTTACTTCGTGCCTGAAGTGTTGGACGGCATGGAGCAGCTGGCGCTGGTCTGCATCGATAACATCGAGTGCATCGCCGGCGATGAAGAGTGGGAGATGGCGATCTTCAACCTCTATAACCGCATTCTGGAAACCGGCCGCACCCGTCTGTTCATCACCGGGGATCGCCCGCCGCGCCAACTGAACCTGCGTTTGCCGGATCTGGCTTCGCGTCTGGACTGGGGGCAGATCTACAAGCTGCAGCCGCTGTCGGACGAAGAGAAACTGCTGGCGCTGCAGCTGCGCGGCAAGCTGCGCGGCTTCGAGCTGCCGGAAGACGTGGGTCGCTTCCTGCTGAAGCGGCTGGATCGCGAGATGCGCACGCTGTTTATGACCCTCGATCAGCTCGATCGCGCCTCGATCACCGCCCAGCGCAAGCTGACCATCCCGTTCGTTAAAGAGATTCTGGGGCTGTAACGAGCCATCAAGCCTGTTTTTCTGCGTGTTCCAGCAGGGAGCAGTAGTGCTCAACCTGCTGGCGTTGCCGATCGCCGCGCAGTTGCAAAGCGAGGTTGATGTGTTCCAGACACTGCGCATTGTCTGCGAGCCTTGGGTCGATTTTCCCCTGTTGTGCCAACCAGGCCGCCACATCAGCCCAGCGCCATAGCGGTGAGGTACCGCCGAGCCGTTGAACCGGGGAAGGGAAACCGCCGGGGCCGCGAGTACCGTCTTTTAACATGGCGATTGCCTGACGAGACAGTTCAGTAAGCTCGGCAATATCGCTTACCCCTACCAGGCTGGAATCCACCGATATCACGTTGGCGCCAATATTTGCCGATTCAATATCGCTGATGGCGCTGCAAATGGCGTGGGCAAAGTTATCGCTTTCTCGATCAAATTCCAGATAGACGGCTTTACCGTAGAAACAGATTAGCGCGTCATCGCATCCTGCCGCAAACAGCGCATCCTCCAGCCCGGCGGTGTCGGCGTTGACCCCGCTCAACGTCAATGAGAAGTGATAGAGCGTCATGGTGATTCTCCGGCTATTTTTTCTGTGGCAGCGCCAGGCAGTGATCGGCTTTACGCCGGATCTATTTGGCATGCAGCTCTGGGTTTTTCGGCGTGCTCCAGATGCTCATCATATGTTCTTGGTGCCCGGCAAAGGCACAATGCAGCCGGCCAAAAGCATGTCCCCTGCCTGGGCGAAAATGCCAGCCCTGAGAAAGGGCGTAAGCTAACGCCGCCTGGATGTGCTTGTCTGGGTGTTTTTTCATCGCTCGTCCAGTGATGCGATCAGGGTAGATGGGGTGTTGACGGTTGTCAACGCTTGTGTCACCGTGAGACTTGGCGTTTGCGCAGCATAGCAGCAGGAGAGGGCGATGATGACGAAAAATATTTATATAACAAGCAATTAAAAATAGCCCTGTTCAGGGCTATTGGTATTTTGCGGTTCAATAAGAGACTTGCCGGACGATTATAAAATCTCCAGCACCTGCTCCGGCGGGCGGCCGATGCGCGCCTTGCTGCCTTTCACCACAATCGGGCGCTCGATCAGTTTCGGATTCGCCGTCATCGCCGCCAGCAGCTGCTCTTCGCTCAGGCTTTCGTCCGCCAGCTTCAACTCCTTGTACAGGTCTTCTTTTTTACGCATCAGATCGCGCGCCGATGCGAAGCCCAGTTCCTTCAACAGCTTTTTCAGCTCATCGACCGTAGGGGGCGTATCGAGGTACAGCACCACCTTGGGCTCGACGCCGTGCTGCTCCAGCAGCGCCAGGGTTTCACGGCTCTTGGAGCAGCGCGGGTTGTGGTAAATCGTGACGTTTTTCATGGCGTTCATTCCTTGTTGAATCAGCTGCGCTGGTATTGGCGGAAGCGCTGTTGCAGTTGGCGCAGCTGGTCGATGCGCGCATCGTAGCGCGCCTGTTTCAGGCTGCCGAGTTTCTGCAGCGAGCTGGCGTTGCTGAGCAGGCCGATGGCCTGATCGAGTCGGCCGGTCAGCGCCAGGCTTTCCGCGCGGGCCGACAGCTCCTCATCACGCAGCCCCTGAGCGGCGCTGGCCTGCGCCAGCAGATCCCACCCGTTCGGATCGTCCGGATGGGCAAAGGTGTAGCGGTTCAGGATCTTCGACGCCTGCGCCGGCTGATTGCCTTCGACATAGGCGTTGGCCAGGTTGAGCTGCAGCACCGGATTGTTGTTCTGGGCGGCGTTGGCCGCCTGCAGGCGGGCGATGGCCTGCGGTGCGCGTTTCTGGCCGAGATCGATATCGGTCATCAGGTCGATCAGCCAGACGTTTTTCGCATCCTGCGCCAGCATCGGCTGAATGATGTTGCGCGCGTCGTCGTATTTTTTCGCTTCATAGAACAGAATGGCGCGGCCGTATTTGGCGGCTGCCTGTTCACGCACATTGCCTCTGCTGAGCGAGCCGAGCAGCTCTTCGTTCAGGCCGTAACCTTCCGAGCTGTACATGCCCAGGGAGCGCACCTTGGCCATCAGGTAGTCTTGCGAAGACTGCACGATGTGTTTCGGCATCTGGTTGGCGCGGTTGCGCGCGTCGGAGAGGCGGCTGTCCGGCAACGGGTGGGTCAGCAACATTTCCGGCGGCTTGGAAGCGTAGCGCGACTGATCCGAAAGCTTCTGCAGGAAGTCGGGCATCGCTTCCGGATCGAAACCGGCGCGCTGCAGCACCTGAATGCCGATGCGGTCGGCTTCCTGTTCGTTCGATTGGGTAAAGCTGATCATGCCTTGCTGGGTGCCGGCCAGGGTGCCGCTCAGCGCCGCCATGCCCATGGTCGGGTTGGCCATCGCCAGCAGGATGGAACCGAGCGCACCCACCCAGGTCAGCGGGGCGTTGCGCTGCTGATCTTCCATGGCGCGCGCCAGGTGGCGTTGGGTGACGTGCGAGATTTCGTGCGCCAGCACCGAAGCCAGCTGGCTTTCGTTGTCGCTGACGCGGAACAGCGCGGAGTGCAGCACCACGTTGCCGCCGAAGAAGGCGAAGGCGTTGATCTCATCGTTGCGCACCAGATAGAAATGGAACGGCGTGCGCACCGAATAGGCGCTGGCCACCAGCCGGTTGCCAAGCTGATTGATGTACTGACTCAGCAGCGGATCGTTGATCAGCGGGGCGCTGGCGCGCAGTTGGCGCACGTAGAAATCACCCATCGCCAGCTCTTGTCCGATGCTCAGGGTGCCGCCGGCGGAGGTGCCCATGTCCGGCAACTGGTCCTGGCTTTCCGCCTGTGCTGGCGCCAGGGCGGTGGCGTTCAGCGTGCCGAGCAGCAGCACCGCTAACGCGGTTTTGGTCAACCGGTTGGTCATAGTCAGGCGTTTCCCTTAAATAATCATTTCTAAGACGTCAGCAGCAGACAAGAGTTCTTTATTCCCACCGCGCAATCCGCATGAAAGTGCGGCGGTTCACAAACCGCGGCGGCGGCGCTCATCACATCATAGTCAGCCGCCGCCGACAAGGAAACGTTAGCCGGGCGCGAATCGGGCAAAAATGTTTTATTTTTCATTTCGAAGGACGTTTTCTTCGCCGTCAGCCGAACGAATTGCCAATAAAACGCGGACAAAGTTGATCTGTGTTTTATTGACAAGATAAACGCAGACTCATATAGTCTGCGTTATTGAAGATTCACTGACGATCGAAACGGACATATGGCGTACATCACAACCAGCGTTGAATATGGCATCCACTGCCTGCTGTGGCTGGTCGGCGATAACCAGCGCGCGCTCAGCAGCCGCGAACTCGCTGAGCTGCAGGGCATCTCCCCCAGCTTTCTGGCCAAGATTTTCCCCAAGCTGGAAAAGGCGGGGATCGTCGCCGCCAGCGAAGGGGTGCGCGGCGGTTACCGGCTGGCGCGTCCGGCGGACGAGATCAGCTTTCTGGCGATCATCGACGCCATCGAGGGGCACAAGCCGCTGTTCGATTGCCAGGAGGTGCGCGGGCGCTGCGCGGTGTTCGATGATTCCCCGCCGGATTGGGCTGTCTCCGGCAAATGCGCTATTCATGCGGTGATGCTGCAGGCGGAGAAGGCGATGCGCGATGCGCTGGCGGCGCAGACTCTCGGCGACGTCGCCGCCCGCTTTGGCCGCAAGGCGCCGCAGGGCTTCTTCGGTGAAGTCAACGTCTGGCTCGACGAGCGCATGACGGAGCGCACCGCGCGCAGCGGCAAAACGGCGCGCGCCAAGACCTAAGCTCCGCCTTTCCTTTAAGAAAGCAAACACACTTATTCCCGCCTCCTCGGAAGGGGCGGGCGGGCCTTCTGCACCCTGTTACGGGAGCGGAACGGCATCGTTCATCCGAAAAAACTGCGGGCAAGCCTTATCGCCCGGTTAACCCTGTATGAAGGAGTCATCCCATGACGCAGAAAATAGTGATTGCCGGTTCCGGTTTTGCCGGTTTTTGGGCCGCCGTGTCCGCCATGCGCGCCATTACCCTCGCCGGTAAGCATGACGATATCGAGGTGCTCATGGTCTCGCCGACGCCAACGGTCACCATCCGCCCGCGCCTGTATGAAGCGGTGTTGGAAAACATGAACCCGGACATTTCCGCTCAGCTCGCCGCCGTTGGCGTGCGGCATCTGGCCGGAACGGTCGAAAGCATCGATGCCGCCGCCAAAACGCTCACGGTGGCGCCGGTGGCGGGAGAATGCCTTGAATTGGCCTACGACCGCCTGGTGTGGGCCACCGGCAGCCGGCTTGCCGTTCCTGCGGTGCCGGGCTTTGCCGAATACGGGTTCAACGTCGATACGCTGGCAAGCGCGCAGCGTTTGGACGCCCATATCAAAGCGCTGGCGGCCAAACCTTCGACGCCGGCGCGCAACACCGCCGTGGTGGTGGGCGCGGGGCTGACCGGCCTGGAGAGCGCGGCGGAGATGCCGCAAAGGTTGCGCGATGCGCTGGGCAAAGATGAGAAGGTGCGCGTGGTGATCGTCGATACCGCACCGGAAGTGGGCGCCGGAATGGGCGAAGAGCCGGGGGCGGTGATACGACAGGCGCTGACCGAGTGCGGCGTGGAAATGCGGGCCGGCCTGCGCGTCTCGGCTATCGACGCCGAGGGAGCCACGCTGTCGAACGGCGAACGCATCGCCGCCAACACGGTGATCCTGGCGGCGGGCGTGCGGGCGCATCCGCTGACCGAGCAGATCCCCGGCGAGCGCGACGGCAGCGGCCGGGTGATCGGCGACGCCTTCCTGCGCGCGCCGGCGGCGGCGGGCATTTTCGTGACCGGTGATACGGTAAAAGCGGCGACCGACGATCTTGGCAATCACAACCTGATGACCTGCCAGCATGCGCTGAGCCTTGGCCGCGTCGCCGGCCACAATGCGGCGGCGGAGCTGGCGGGGTTGCCGACGCATCCGTACAGCCAGCCGAAGTATGTGACCTGCCTGGATCTGGGGCCCTGGGGCGCGCTCTATACCGAAGGCTGGCAGCGCCAGGTGCGCTTTACCCGCCAGGAAGGCAAAAAGATTAAGCAGGAGATCAACACGCAGTGGATTTACCCACCGGCGGCGGATCGCGAGGCATTGTTTGCCGTCGCCAATCCGGATTTCGTGATTGTGCCTTAAAGGGAAGTAAAAACGGGAGCGGCAGCGCTCCCGTCGTCATTTGCCCAGCGGCAGGAATGAACGCTCCGGCACCACGGTTTTCATCACCAGCGTCGAGCTCAGGCGCTGCACGCCAGGCAGGGCGGAGAGCTTCTCGTCGTAAAGCTGCTGAAACGCGGGGAGATCGCGGGCGATGACGTGCAGCAGATAGTCCGGATCGCCGAACAGCCGCTGTGCCTGTACCACCTGGGGAATGTCCACCATGGCATTTTCGAAGGTTTCGACGGCGCGGCGATCGCCTTCGCGCATGGTGACGAACACCAGAGCAGAAAAGTTATAGCCCAGGCTGCCGGGATCGAGCTGGGCGCGGTAACCCCTGATCACGCCGGACTCTTCTAACGCGCGCACCCGGCGGTGGCAGGGGGAGACGCTCAACCCGATCCGCTCGGCCAGCTCGGTCACCGACAAACGGCCGTCAACCTGCAATTCAGCAAGAATTTTGCGATCAATCTTATCCATTTGGAAAAATTTCCCCGTTTGCACCGATTTCAGGCAAGTAATTGAAAGCACATTTTAACGCCTTGAGGATATTCTTGCCATCTGTTGAACGGTTTTGACGGCCACCGCGGCAGGCGGAGGCCGCTCTTCTTCCACGAGGAAAGCGCAATGGTTCTTTGTTCGGTGTGGTGCGGCGCGTTTGAGAGGGTGCCGGCATGACGCTCGCGTTGTTCGCCGCGTTTTGGGCGGTGTCGATTCTGTTGGTGATCACGCCGGGTATGGATTGGGCTTATGTGATCTCGGCGGGCATTCGCGGCCGCGTGGTGGTACCCGCCGTCGCCGGCTTGCTGTTCGGCCACCTGCTGATGATTGCGATCGTGGTGGCGGGCGTCGGCGCGCTGCTGGTCGGCAACCCGCTGGCGCTGACGGCGCTCACCTTGCTGGGGGCGGCTTACCTGCTGTGGATCGGCTTCAACATGCTGCTGCACCCGCCGGTGCCGGGCGCCGGCGAGGATCAGCGTTCCGACTCCTGGCTGCGCTGGGCCGGCAAGGGCGTGTGCGTCAGCGGTCTGAACCCCAAGGTGTTTCTGCTGTTTCTGGCGCTGCTGCCGCAGTTTACCGACGCCCGGGCCGCATGGTCGGTGCCGATGCAGATGCTGGCGTTGGGCGTCGTGCATTTGATCAGCTGCGGCCTGGTGTATCTGTTGGTGGGGTTTGGTTCACAGTCGGTGCTGCGCACGCGTCCGCAGGCCGCGAAGGTGGTGGGGCGCATTTCCGGCGCGGCGATGATCCTCATCGCCCTCGGGCTGCTGGCCGAGCAGGCGCTGAAATAGCGGTTTGAACAGCCCGCTTGCGCGGGCCTGGCGCTATCAGTCTCTGACCGCGAGCAGCACCGATGAGGCCTTGATCAGCGCGATGGCGCGCGAGCCGTTCTTCAGCGCCATTTCCTGCAGGCTTTCATTGGTGATCACCGACGTCAGCACAAAGCCGGCGTCCGTTTTGAGGTGGACGGTGCCGTTGACCGCGCCGTGCTCAACCGCAATGACTTCCCCGGCAAACTGGTTGCGAGCGGAAAAACGCAAGCCGCAATCCTCCGTCGCCAGGATCACCCAGGGCGCTTTAATCAGTGCGACGGCCTCTTTGCCGACGGTTAATCCCAGCGACTGTTGGCTTTGCACCGTCACGATGGCCACCAGTTTCTCACCGCCCGGCAGGGTGATCTCCACTTCGTCGTTGACGGCGCCTTTGGCGACGGAAGACACGGTACCGGCTAATTGGTTACGGGCTGAAACGGGCATAGATTCTCCTTGAAAGGGGCGAAAGGTAAAATTTGTCGCCCGGCATGCCCCTTGACCACTGTGCTTTCAATGGCGCGGGGAAAGAGGGGGAGCGGGGTGACTTGACTGAAAATTTAACGTCGATAGATGTCCGGCCGGGCGATCTGCCAGACAAAATCGGGGTTGTTGATGGCGGTGTAGCCCACTTTTTCGTAGAGCCAGGGAGCGGTGCTGGTGACCAGCATGACTCGTCGCAGTGTCGCCATCAGCGGATGGGCCTGGCAGCATTCCGTCAGCCACAGGCCCAACCCGCTTTTTTGATGCGTCTCCAGCACGTACACGTCGCACAGATAGCCGAAGGTGGCGTAATCGGTGACCAGCCGGGCGAAGCCGATCTGCCTGGCGTCGTGATACAAACCGAAGCACAGGCTGTGGGCGAGGGACTGGCGGACGGTCTCTTTGTCGATCCCTTCCGCCCAGGACGAACGGGTCAGAAATGCATGAATGGCGTCGAGATCCAGCAGGGCGGGATCGGTACTGACGAGATAGTCTGCACGCTGCCAGACCAGTGGGGAAGGTATTGCCATGGTATTCCTTCTCTGTTCGTTAATGAATCACTATTGGCGGTGGACCAAACCGGTGATCAGATCCAGCGCGTCGTCCGCCGCCGCGACCTCGCTTTCGCTGAGCGCCTGCCGCTCGATGAAACCTTCGATAGCTTCCAATAGGGAGAAGACGCTGATTTCATCCCCTATCTTCACGACCTCACAGACGCCACGCCCAATCGCCAGGCAGATCGCTTCATCAAATTCAAACGGCTTGTTGTTCATCTCTCCCCCAACCGCATCTGGGATTATGTTGGCCATGCTACCGGTTTTTTTCCGGCGACTGTCTGACGAAAATCTCATTTCTTTTCGCTGATGCCGAATGGTTCACGATCGCGTGCATTGGCGAAATTCTGATTTCCTGCCGGCGGTCAAATTTCCCTTGTGAGCACCGTGACGGCGCGGTATTGTCGCCAAATGACGACAATACCGCCTCATTGTTCGTACAAGAAATTCATGACGTTATCATCCCTTCATCCCGCTGCCGTGCGGGATTTTTTTATGAGGTTTATCTCAAAGTGCGGATAACCTCGACGCGATCGCTTGCCATGTTCTGGGAATAATCCTAGCTTGAAATAGTCATTTAGGGTTAGCAATCCCTCATGACCTCCTTGTAATACTTGATGCACCAGAACGTTTTCTCCCCCGCCCTGGCGGGGGTTTTTAACGGCGTGCATCGAAAAAGGCTATCAACGTAAGAACCGACAGAGTTCGTGGCGATAATCACTTTAAGCATCAAGGGACGGGACAATGAAAAATGATCTGGCGGCGGCAATCGCGATCGGCTGTGTGTTGTTGTTCGCATTGGCGGTCGGTTCGCCTCTCTCCATCAGTACCTCGCTGTAATCTTCAGCGGCCCCTCCCGGGGCCGTTCACCGGCGTCTGCGGATTTTTGCGCCGATCGCCTGCCCGCGCGATAAAATCAGCCAAATCGCTGTTGATGTATGGCGAACTTTGGGTACTCTGAGTGCTTTGCACCCCCGCGTGCGCCCGTTCTATCTATGCTTTAACCAGGCCCGTCACAGGAATCGTCATGCCCGCCCGTCAAATCTCGAGGAGCCCGCTCTGATGCTGGAGATGTTATTACAGTGGTACCGCCGCCGTTTCACCGATCCGCAGGCTATCGCGCTGCTGGTGATTCTGGTCGCCGGCTTCCTCATTCTTTATTTTCTGCACGGCATTCTGACCCCGCTGCTGGTTGCCATCGTACTGGCCTATCTGCTGGAATGGCCGACCGCGCGCCTGCAGCGCATCGGCTGTTCGCGCACCTGGGCGGCGAGCATCATGCTGCTGGTGTTCGCGGGCGTCGCCATGCTGCTGGTGTTCGTCGTCGCGCCGACCGCCTGGCAGCAGGGCATCAATCTGATGAGCGATCTGCCGGGCATGCTCAATCAGTTCTATAACTTCGCCGCGACGCTGCCGAAGCGTTATCCGGCGTTGGTGGATGCCGGCATCATCGACATGATGGCGGAAAACTTGCGCAGCCGGTTGTCCGGCATGGGCGAATCGGTGGTGAAATTCTCGCTGGCATCGCTGGTCGGCCTGCTGACGCTGGCTATCTATCTGATCCTGGTGCCGATGATGATGTTCTTCCTGTTGAAGGACAAAGAGCAACTGCTGAACGCGGTGCGCCGCGTGCTGCCGCGCAATCGCGGTCTGGCCGGCCAGGTTTGGAACGAGATGAATCAACAGATCACCAACTACATCCGCGGCAAGGTGCTGGAGATGGTGATTGTCGGCGTGGCGACCTACCTGGTGTTCGCCGTGCTGGACATGCGCTACTCGCTGCTGTTGGCGGTGTTGGTGGGCTTCTCGGTGTTGATCCCCTACATCGGCGCGGTGCTGGTCACCATACCGGTGGTGGTGGTGGCGCTGTTCCAGTGGGGCGTCGGCGCCGATTTCTGGACGCTGATCGTCGCCTATCTGGTGGTGCAGGGACTGGACGGCAACCTGCTGGTGCCGATTTTGTTCTCCGAGGCGGTCAACCTGCATCCGCTGGTGATTATCCTGTCGGTGATCGTGTTCGGCGGCATGTGGGGCTTCTGGGGGGTGTTTTTCGCCATACCGCTGGCGACGCTGGTGAAGGCGGTGATCCACGCCTGGCCGGATGAACTGCGGGTGGAACTGGAAGACAAGGCCGACTGACCGGGGAGAGACGAAGCGCAGCAGGCGCTGCGCTTCGTGAGGATTACTGCTGCAGGTAGCTCAGCACGATGTCGTGGTGATTGGTGGTTTTGAAGTCATCAAACACTTTTTCAATCTTGCCGTTACCGTCGATCAGGAAGCTGATGCGGTGAATGCCGTCGTAGGTCTTGCCCATGAAGGTTTTCTCGCCCCACACGCCAAACTGTTGCGACACCTGATGATCTTCATCAGACAACAGCGTGAAGTTGAGCAGCTCCTTTTCGGCGAAGCGCGACAGTTTTTCCGGCTTGTCGGTGCTGATGCCCAGCACTTCGACGCCGACCTTTTTCAATTCTTCCATGTTGTCCCGCAGGCCGCAGGCTTGCACGGTGCAGCCCGGCGTCATCGCCTTCGGATAGAAATAGACCAATACTCGCTGTCCCTGGAAGTCGGCCAAATTAATTTCCTCACCGTCCTGGTCAGGCAAACTAAATTTCGGCGCTGTGTCACCGGCTTTCAATGGGCTCATCACTACTCTCCATCTTTTTCATCATGCTGTGGATAGTTCACCACGCTAATACTGCCTTGCGCGTTCAATTCTGTACATAGGCGATGGAAGGCTTGCTCAATATTTGAGGCGTCCCGATCGCCGGAGCTGTGGGCGGTGATTTGGATATACAGCTGCGGCGGCAGGTCGCCGTCCGCCGGCTGCGTGCGCGATACCAGCTCGGCGATGTTCATCTGGCTGGAGTCGAACAGATCGGTAAAACGTTCGATGATGTGCGGCGAGTCCTTCACTTCAACCTGTACCCACACCGTGGCCGGCATCGGCGGCCTTTCGTGCGAGTTTGTGCGTTTCATCACGATCAGCAGCTCCAGCTCCGCGCCTTTTTGCGGCAGGGTGGATTCGATCAGGGTGATGGCGTTCCAGCTGCCGGACAGCAGCATGATGAACGTGAACTCCTCTCCCAGCATGGCCAGACGGCTATCTTCGATATTGCATCCGCAACTGCTGACGTGGCGGGTGATGGTATTGACGATTCCGGGGCGGTCGGCGCCGAGCGCGGTAATCACGAGATAGTGTTCGTCTGACTGAGGCAAAATGGCGCTTCCTGTCGTGCTTAATGGGGTTACCATGGTAAACATAAAAAAAACCGCCTGCCAAGCGCTTACAACGCGGTTGTGCGCTTGCTTTTGGATAGGCAGCAAAAGTACCATGAGTGACTTGTTTGTGGAGGGGACGGCCAATGTTTACGGGAAGTATTGTTGCACTGGTTACGCCGATGGACGACAAAGGTGCTGTCGATCGCGCGAGCCTAAAAAAATTGATCGATTATCATGTAGCCAGTGGCACCGCGGCGATCGTTTCCGTAGGGACCACCGGCGAGTCCGCAACGCTTGCCCATGACGAGCACGTTGACGTGGTGCTGCAGACGCTGGAGCTGGCCGACGGCCGCATCCCGGTGATCGCCGGCACCGGCGCCAACGCCACCGCCGAAGCCATCGCGCTCACCACCCGCTTCGCCAACACCGGCGTGGTGGGCTGTCTGACGGTGACGCCGTACTACAATAAGCCGACGCAGGAAGGGCTGTATCAGCACTTCAAGGCGATCGCCGAGAGCACCGAGCTGCCGCAGATCCTGTACAACGTGCCTTCGCGCACTGGCTGCGACATGCTGCCGCCGACCATCGCTCGGCTGGCGAAAATCAAGAATATTGTTGCTGTAAAAGAAGCGACGGGGAACTTAAGTCGCGTTAGTCAGATCCAAGTGCTGGTTGACGATGAAGACTTCATTTTGCTGAGCGGCGACGACGCCAGCGGGCTGGACTTCATGCAACTGGGCGGCAAAGGGGTGATTTCCGTGACGGCCAACGTGGCCGCGCGCGAGATGGCGCAACTTTGCGCGCTGGCGGCGCAGGGCAAATTTGCCGAAGCGCGCCGCTTAAATCAGCGCTTGATGCCGTTGCATCAGGATCTATTTGTAGAAGCAAACCCAATTCCGGTGAAGTGGGCCTGTAAGGCGTTGGGATTGATGGCAACCGATACGCTGCGTCTGCCGATGACGCCGTTGAGCGAAGCCGCCCGCCCGGTGGTGGAGCGCGCGCTGAAAAGCGTCGGTTTGCTGTAACTCTAAGGGAAATTTGATGGCTTATTCATTGCAAAAGTCGACGGTAGCAAAAGTAGTGGGCATCTCTTTGGTGATGATGCTGGCGGCCTGCAGCAGCGATCAGCGCTACAAGCGCCAGGTCAGCGGCGACGAGGCTTACCTCGACGCGGCTCCGCTCAAGGCGCTGAACGCGCCGTCCGGCATGATCCTGCCGGTGCAGAGCGGCAACTATGACGTTCCCGCCACGACGCTGCAAGGCAACGTCGGCAAGCAACTGGACATTCGTCCGCCGGTGCAGCCGTTGGCGCTGCTGAGCGGTTCGCGCGCGCAGTACGCCGGCGACAGCGGCACGCTGCTGCTGGAAAACAGCCCGCAGAACCAGAACCTGTGGTCGCGCGTGGTCAGCCTGCTGCAGGCGAAGAACATCGCGATCGCTTCCCGCCAGGACGCCGGTCAGACCCTGACCACCGACTGGGTGAAGTGGAACCGTCTGGACGAAGACAACCAGTACGAAGGCCGTTATCAGATCAGCGTGCAGCAACAGGGCTACCAGCAGGCGCTGGTGGTGAAAAGCGTTGGCCTGCAGCAGCAGGGCAAGACCGAGCAGGTGACCGATCAGTCTGAGATCCAGCGCTACAACGGCATGATGATCAACACCCTGATCGAAGGCCTGGACAAGCAGGACAACCTGGCGAGCAGCCAGACGGCCAGCCGTTTCGGCGCGTTGGATGTGCAGAGCGGCGCCGATGACACCGGCCTGCCGATGCTGGTGGTGCGCGGCCCGTACACCGTAGTGTGGGATCGCCTGCCGGCGGCGCTCGAAAAACTGGGGATGAAAGTGGGTGACCGCAGCCGTCCGCAGGGCACCGTCGCCGTGACCTACAAGTCCCTGAGCAGCAGCGATTGGGATGCGTTGGGCGTCAAGGATCCTGAACTGGCGGAAGGCGATTACAAACTGCAGGTCGGCGATCTCAACAACCGCACCAGCCTGCAATTTATCGATCCGAAAGGCAAACCGCTCACCCAGTCGAAAAACGACGCACTGGTGGCGGCATTCCAGTCTGCCTTCAGTAAAACCAGCGTTAAATAATCAAAAAGGGGCCTCGGCCCCTTTTTGTTTTGTCTATACGGTATCGTTTGCGTCGCAGGTTTGGCACAATAGTGTCCGGCACGCCAAAGAATTCATTAGGTCAATTCTATACCCCCTAATTTCGGGCCGCGCTCGGGAGACAACGGGGATACATCACTGGAGTAAGTAAGATGCAAAAGCTAGCTGAGCTGTATCGCGGAAAGGCAAAAACCGTTTACACCACCGGGAATCCCGATCTGTTGGTGTTGGAGTTCCGCAACGATACGTCAGCACTGGATGGTCAGCGCATTGAGCAGTTCGATCGCAAAGGCATGGTGAACAACAAGTTCAACCATTTCATCATGAGCAAACTGGAAGAAGCCGGCATCCCGACCCAGATGGAGCGTCTGCTGTCCGACAACGAAGTGCTGGTGAAGAAACTGGACATGGTGCCGGTGGAATGCGTGATCCGCAACCGCGCCGCCGGTTCGCTGGTGAAGCGTCTGGGCATCGAAGAAGGTCTGGTGCTGAACCCGCCGCTGTTCGATCTGTTCCTGAAAAACGACGCCATGCACGATCCGATGGTCAACGAATCCTACTGCGAAACCTTCGGCTGGGTCAGCAAAGAGCATCTGGCACGCATGCGTGAGCTGAGCTACCGCGCCAACGAGGTATTGACCCAGCTGTTCGACGACGCCGGCCTGATCCTGGTCGACTTCAAGCTGGAATTCGGCCTGTTCAACGGCGAAGTGGTGCTGGGCGATGAGTTCTCGCCGGACGGCAGCCGCCTGTGGGACAAAAACACCCTGGACAAGATGGACAAAGACCGTTTCCGTCAAAGCCTGGGCGGCCTGATCGAAGCCTATGAAGAAGTGGCGCGCCGCATCGGCGTGAAGCTCGACTAAGCGTTGGCACCGCCATTCGGGGCGATCCGGCCGGATCGCCCCGCTATTCTGCGTTTTTCCAGAAAATTTCTACATTTCCTCAGCGGCAGACCATTTATAATGATGGATGCGAGATGACTAAAACCTATCCCACTCAGGCTTGAAGCTGCCTTTGCGCTTACGATCGCGGCGCAACTTCAACGAGCAGTGGAAATATCTGGAGTATATTTATGCGTTGGCAAGGGCGTCGGGAAAGTGACAATGTTGAGGATCGTCGCGGGCAATCTTCAGGTTTGGGCGGCGGTGGCGGCGGCTTTCGCGTGCCGCGCGGCAAGGGCGGAATTGTCATTCTGGTGGTGGTGCTGGTGGCCGGCTATTACGGTATCGATCTGTCACCGCTATTGAACGGCGGTAACGTCGCACCGCAGGGTCAACAGCAGAGCGCCAACATCAGTCCGAAAGATGATGAACTGGCCAAGTTCACCTCGGTGGTGCTGGCCTCGACCGAGGATAACTGGAAAGAGATTTTCCAGCGCATGGGCAAAACCTATCAACCGCCGAAGCTGGTGATGTACCGCGGCGTGACGCGCACCAGCTGCGGCACCGGTCAGGCGGCGATGGGGCCGTTCTACTGCCCGGGCGACAGAACGGTGTATATCGATCTGTCTTTCTATCAGGATATGAAGACCAAGCTGGGTGCCGGTGGTGATTTCGCCCAGGCCTATGTGGTGGCGCACGAAGTCGGCCACCACGTGCAGAACCTGTTGGGCATCGAGCCGAAGGTGCGCCAGATGCAGCAGGGCGCCAGCCAGGCGGAAGTAAACCGCCTGTCGGTGAAAATGGAACTGCAGGCGGACTGTTTTGCCGGCGTGTGGGGCAAATACGCCGAGAAGCAGCAGATGCTGGAAGAGGGCGACCTGCAGGCGGCGCTGAACGCCGCGCAGGCGATTGGCGACGATCGCCTGCAGCAGCAGAGCCAGGGGCGTGTGGTGCCGGACAGCTTCACCCACGGCACCTCGCAGCAGCGCTACACCTGGTTTAAACAGGGTTTCGACAGCGGCGATCCCAATACCTGCAACACCTTCGCATCCCGTTAACGCCTCAAGTGCCGGAGCCTGACTCCGGCATTTTTTTCGGATTGAGATAGCCTTATGTTACAGGCAGCGCAACAACTCATGCGGCGGCAGGGCATCCGGCGCCTGCTGGTGCTCAGCGGTGAGCCCGACTGGTGCCGCGAACAGGCGCAGCGACTGGCGGCGACGCTGCCGGGCGACTGGCCGTGGGTGGGGGAAAACCCGCCGCCCGGTCAGGCGGCTTTGGCGAGCGGCGCGGTGCGCCAATTGCTGGGGCAAGAGCGGCTGCACGCGGTGTTCGACGCCGGCCAGTCGCTGGACGTGGAAGCGTTGGCGGCGCTGTGCGGCGCGCTGCGCGCCGGCAGCTGGCTGCTGCTGCTGACGCCGCCATGGCGGCAATGGCCGCAGCAGCCGGACGGCGACAGCCTGCGCTGGAGCGATTGCCCGCAGCCGATCACCACTCCGCATTTCATTCACCATCTGCAGCACCATCTGGCTGACGACAGCGAAGTGACTGTCTGGCGGCAGGATGCGCCTCTGGCGCTGGCCGCGCTGCCGGCGCGCGCGGACTGGCGGCCGCCGGATGGCCAACCGACCGACGAACAACGGGCGATACTGACGACGCTGCTGCAGGCCGAATCCGGCGTATGGGTGTTGACCGCCGCCCGCGGCCGCGGCAAATCGACGCTGGCCGGCATGCTGGTGGCGCAGTCGCCGTTGATCTGCTGGATCACCGGGCCGAGCCGCGCCGCTACGCAGGTGGCTGGGGAATGGGCGCAGGGGCGCGCGCAGTTTTGGGCTCCCGATGCTTTGTTGGCGCAGTGCCGGGAGGGGGACGTCAGCGCCGTGGGGTGGCTGCTGGTGGATGAGGCGGCGGCGATCCCCGCGCCGCTGTTGCAGCAGCTGATCGGCTATTTCCCGCGCGTGCTGTTAACCACCACGGTGCAGGGCTATGAAGGTACCGGCCGTGGTTTTTTACTGAAATTTTGCGCTGAGCTGCCGTCCTACCAGCCACTGAGCCTGCAACAGCCGATGCGCTGGGCGCAGGGCGATGCGCTGGAGCGGGTAACGGACAATGCACTGTTGTTCAACGAATTGCCCGTCTGGCCGGCGGATGGCCAGGCGATCCATTACAGCCAGGCGGAACAGCCTGAGCTGTGTGCCGAGCCGCAGCGGCTGGCGCGCTTCTACGCGTTGCTGAGCAGCGCGCATTACCGCACCTCGCCGCTGGATTTGCGCCGGCTGATGGACGCGCCCGGCATGCATTTCGGGCTGGCGCAGGCCGGACTGGAGGTGGTCGGCGCCGTGTGGCTGGTGGACGAAGGCGGATTGAGCGCCGAGTTGGCGCACGAGGTGTGGGCCGGCCGGCGCCGGCCGCGCGGCAATCTGGTGGCGCAGTCGTTGGCGGCCCATGGCGGACAATGGTGGGCGCCGACGCTGCGCTCACGGCGCATTACCCGCATCGCGACGCTGCCGGCGTTGCGGCGACAGGGCATTGCGCGTCAGCTGGTCGAGCGGCAACGCCGCCAGGCGCAGGGGCTGGATTTTCTGTCGGTCAGCTTCGGCTATACCGAGCCGCTATGGCGCTTTTGGCAATCCTGCGGGTTCGAGCTGGTGCGCATCGGCAGCAAGCCGGAGGCCAGCAGCGGGTGCTATACCGCGATGGCCATCTTGCCCTTGAGCGAGCAAGGGGAGGCGCTGCGACATGCGGCGCACAAGCACCTGGCGCGCGACTGGCCCTGGCTGCGGCAGCGTGTCGAACTCGTGCTGGCGATCCCGGGCGATGACGGCGACACGTCGCTCGGCGAAGAGGACTGGCGCGAACTGGCCGGTTTCGCCTTCGCCCATCGGCCGCTCGAAGCCAGCCTGGGGGCGTTGCAGCGTTTGCTGTTGGCCAGCAATCTGCCGCTGCCTGCGCTGCGCGGTCACCTGCAACGGCGGCAATCTCCGGCGGCCTGCGCGGAGCTGGCGGGCGTCAACGGCCAGAAAGCCTTGCTGCGCCACTGGCGACACGAAACGGCGCAGGCGCTGGAGCAGCTGAATGCGCAGCACTGCCGCTACTGGCGCGACTGGTCGCAGTCGTTGCAATAAATTGAAGAACTCGCTCAATAAAACCCGATTTTCCCGATTTCTCAGCGGCGTATAGTAGTTGTCAGCGGTGCGGCGACGACTGTCGCTGCGCCAGATTTGATTACTATTAAGGAGTCATCGATGAAACATGAGCATTTCGTTGTCCAAAGCCCGGCAACCCCGGCGGCGCAGCTGATCTTGCTGTTTCACGGTGTCGGCGACAACCCGGTGGCGATGGGGGAGATCGGCCGCTATTTCGCCAAAGATTTTCCCCAGGCACAGGTGGTGAGCATCGGTGGCCCCGACGCTTTCGGCAACGGCGCCGGGCGCCAGTGGTTTTCGGTGCAGGATGTGACCGAAGAGAACCGAGCGGCGCGCATCGCTGAAGTGATGCCGCAGTTTGTGGCCGTGGTGCGCCATTGGCAGCAGCTGAGCGGCGTGGGCTATGCCGGTACTGCTCTGGTAGGGTTCTCGCAGGGGGCGATCATGGCGCTGGAGGCGTTGAAAGCCGAAACCCGGCTGGCCGGGCGCGTGGTGGCGTTCAGCGGGCGTTTCGCCCGGCTGCCTGAGCAGGCTTTCGGCGACAGCGTGGTGCATTTGATCCACGGCGAGGAGGATGCGGTGATCGCGGTGCAACACGCTCACGCGGCGGCAGATGCGTTACGGGCCAACGGCGTGGATTTCACGCTGGACGTGGAAGAGAACGTCGGGCATGCGATCAATCAGGACATGATGAACGCCGCGTTGGAAAGGCTGCATTACTATGTGCCGCAGCGCTACTGGGACGAGGCGTTGTCCGGCAAGCGCGGCGAGCTGATCGCCTTCCGTTAAAAACTCAGGGCGCCGATGAGCGCCCTGTTGTCATTTCTTTTTCGGCCAGTCGTCTTCGTCATCCCACTGGGCGTTGTTGTCGCGGTGCGGCGGTATCTCCGGCTTGTTGGCCAGATAGCTTTTGACGTCAACGCGGCGCAGTTCCTTGATGCCGCTGACGACCATCCCCACCAGAACCAGCAGGATAATCCACCAGTAATCAGCTAACCATTGCATAGCTACTCCTTTCCTTCACTGCGTATGAAACGCGAAAAAATCGATGGCAGATGGCGTTCGAGCCATTCGGCACCGGCGACCTCCTTGTCTTGCCAGGCCGCCAGCAACAGCGCTGGGGTCAGCAAATGTTCGGCCTCTTGCGCCAGCGGCCGGTAGCTCAGATGCCACGGCTCCACCGCCACGCCGCCGCAGTCTTCGGTAAAGGGGCGGTAGAAACCGAACTCGGCCATATGCGCCGTCAGCCATTGGTTGAGCGGCGCAAAATAACCGCCTTCCTCATATTCCCATGGCTCCAGCTGCAGCTTTTGCCCTTCCGGCAGCAGCGACGGGTCGTACACGTCCAGATCGCTGCCCCAGTGGTGGCGGCTGGCGCCCGGCAGGGCCGACCAGCGCAGGATTGCCTCACAGCGCTCGGCGGCGGACAGCGGCGCGACGTCGATCGGCCGGCTGTCCTTATCTAATACTGGCCGCTGGCCGCAGAATTTGCCATTCCAGATAGCCAGTTGCCGATCGAAATCGCGGAAGGTGCTGGCGGGCTGGAGATCGAATCCCGCCGCGCGCGCCGCCTGTTGCATCGCCAGGAAGGCGCTGGCCGCCTGCGGCTGCAGCCGATGGTTGCCGCTCAGCGGCGTCAGATGTTCGGTCGAGCGGCCAGTGAGCATCTCTGCGGTGATCATGCGACCAATTGCTCCATGATGCGTTGATACATGCGGCTCAGCAGCTGCAGATCCGCGGCGTTGACGCATTCGTTGACCTTGTGGATGGTGGCGTTGACCGGCCCCAGCTCCACCACCTGCGCGCCCATTTGCGCGATGAAGCGGCCATCGGAGGTGCCGCCGGTGGTCAGCAGCTGCGGCGTCAATTCTGAATAGTGCTCGACGGCGTTGACCACCGCATCCACCAGCGCGCCGCGCGAGGTGAGGAAGGGTTGGCCGGACAGGCGCCATTCGATGCTGTAATTCAGCTGATGGCGTTCCAGCAGCTCTTCCACGCGCTGTTTGATCATCGCATCGGTGAGTTCGGTGCTGAAACGGAAGTTGAACTGCACATAAAGATCGCCCGGGATCACGTTGTTGCTGCCGGTGCCGGCCTGCACGTTGGCGATCTGCATGCTGGTCGGCGGGAAGAACTCGTTGCCGCGATCCCATTCGATCGCCACCAGTTCATTCAGCGCCGGCATGGCGCGGTGCACCGGGTTGTCCGCCAGATGCGGATAGGCAACGTGCCCCTGTACGCCGTGGATATGCAGGTTGGCGGTGATCGAACCGCGACGGCCGTTCTTCACCACGTCGCCGACGCGCTCGGTGCTGGACGGCTCACCGACCAGGCAGTAATCCAATCGCTCGTTGCGCGCCATCAGCGTTTCAACCACTTTAACCGTGCCGTGGGTGGCGCTGGCCTCTTCATCTGAGGTGATCAGAAAAGCCAGGCGGCCCTGATGATGCGGATTAGCGGCGACAAAGCGTTCCGCCGCCACTACCATCGCGGCCAATGACCCTTTCATGTCCGCTGCGCCACGGCCATACAGCATGCCGTCGCGGATCGTCGGTTCAAACGGCGGGTTATCCCAGCGTTTTTCATTGCCGGTCGGCACCACGTCGGTGTGCCCGGCGAACGCCAGGGTTTGTCCTTCGCCGCGCCATGCCCAGAAGTTTTGGGTGTCTTCGAAGTCCATCGCCTCGACGGTGAAGCCGATCGCCTGTAGACGTTCAATCATCAGCTGCTGGCAGCCTTCATCATTCGGGCTGAGAGAAGGGCGTTTGATCAACTGCTGGGCCAGTTCGATAACCGGGCAAGTCATACGGCAACCTCGGCAATAAATTGCTGATAAGCGTCGGCGTTGAAGCCGAGCAGGGCGCGCCCGTCGCCGGCGTCCAGCAGCGGGCGTTTGATGATAGCCGGCTGCGCCAGCATCAGCGCGATGGCGGCATCGGCGTTATCGCAGGCGTTGCGCTGCGCTTCATCCAGCTTGCGCCAGGTGGTGCCGCGAGTATTGAGCAGCGGCTCCCAGCCCAGTTGTGCGACGAAGCCGCGTAGCCGTTGTTCATCCAGGCCGTCGGCGCGGTAGTCGTGAAAATGATAGGTCACGCCCTGATCTTCCAGCCAGCGGCGGGCTTTTTTGATGGTGTCGCAGTTTTTGATGCCGTACATCGTCAGCGTTGTCTGTTGCGGTTTATTTGCCATGGCGTAAAGCTACCTGTCTCGTCGAGTCGATACTGAGCGGCGGGCGCGATCTTTGGCCCTCTCGCCGCCCGGCGATAGCAGAGATAATGCCAGTAAAGCAGCGACGAGATCCAGCAACGATGCGCCCGTAGTGCGATTGATGAGGCCGGCGACGCAGTTACATGGCTGCCTTCGCCGACGGCGCTAGTGAAAGGCGCCGGCGAAAGGCCCAGTCGTATGGACGGAGCTGAGGGAGAGAAGGCTACTCTTTATTTATTCTTATGTTTAAACGATCGGTTAAACACCGTACGCGGGTAATATGCAACAGCGGTTTTATTCGGCTGGCGCCGAGTTTTTTCATGATTCGCGATTTGTAATGATTGGCGGTTTTACTTTGGATATTCATGGCATGGCTGATGTCGCTCAGCGATTTTCCCGTCGACCATTCCGAGAGGAACAGCGACTCGCGCTGAGAGAGTTGCGGCGGCTCGGTATAGTGGCTGTAACGCTTATATAAGTCGCCGATCAGGTGGCTGAAGCGGCTCAATGATATAAGGTTTGATAATATAATGGTCTTTCTGTCGACAATAACCATTTCATGCGGACAGTCGGTGATAATGACTATTTTATAGGTGTTAGGGTTGGCATATTCGTCGCGGTAGCGCGCTTCAAAATTGTCGAGGGTGACATCGATAAAGCAGACCTTTTTGCGGTTAAAGCCGGCAGGCGCACGTTTTTCTCCCCAGGTTTGGGTGATAAGCTGCCGGATGCCGATGGCGGTATAGGTACACTCGCTGAAAATATCAATTTCCATTTTATTATAATCCTTTACTTTCTATTTCCCGGTGAGGATTGATATCTTAAAACATAAAAAAACAAATAATATAAATAATTTCATATTGAATTGATCTGGCGCCGCAGGCAGAGACGCCTCCTCGGACGCGGCAAGCAAGGTAAGCCTCATATACTACCATGATTTATAAAGAGTAAATTTTATTTTTAATCAATACTCTGCTCGGGAAACGCTCAACAGAATAGAAATCCTCTATTAATACCCCGAGGATTAAAAGGAATTAACATAGGGATTGGCTATCATTATTTTTTATTCGATCGTTTTTATCGATCGTCAAGGGTGGCAATCACTGCCTTAATGGGTTAATAACTAAGAAGTTTCTTGTTTTTACCGACGATAGCGGCTTTATTTTAATCGTTGGCTATGGAGATAAGGTAATGTCGCCAAAATTGACGCGAAGATAAATCTAAACAAAGAGAATGCGATGTTTTAAGCTGCGATCGGAACGCAAACGCAGTTGATTGATACGGAGAGTTGGCGTGAAAGAATACCATATCGAAATTTCCGATCGGGTAACATCGGAAATAACGTCCTGTATTGCGGACGGATTGGACCGTTTTAACGATGAATATATCGGCTACGGCGATCGCCAGCCGCTGGCGGTGGTGATAAAAGATCCCGACAGCGGTGAAGTCCTGGGCGGGATTACCGGACGATCCTCGCTGGGCTTGCTGTTTCTTGAGCTCTTTTATCTGCCGGAGGCGCTGCGCGGCGCGGGGGTGGGCAGCGAACTGTTGCGCCGTTTCGAGCAGGAAGGGCGCCGTCGGGGTTGTCTTTCCGCCGTGTTGTACACCATCAGTTTTCAGGCGCCGGGCTTTTATCAACGGCATGGCTGGCGGCGAATGGGGGAGGTGCCATGCCTGCCGCCGGGTACCAGCCGGGTGTTTATGACCAAAACGCTGTGATGCGCGCTTAACGCACGTAGCCCCCCTGTTGCAGACGCTGCAGGGAGGCGCCGTCCGCATACACCATGCCGGTGGTTAAATCGTGAAAGCCGTACTTCTTATAGAAAGCCAGTTTTTCCGGCACCGAATAGATGAATATCTTGCCGAGCGGCGCCAGATCTTGCATCACCCGATCCATCAACCGGCGCCCCAACCCCTGCCCCTGAAAGCGCGGATCGATCGCCACGTCGGCCAGATAGGCGACCGATGTCAGATCGCTGATGGCATGCGCAGTGGCTATCAGCTCATCGCCGATAAATCCCCAATAGCAAAACTGACTGTGCTGGTAAACGCGTTGCAGCGTATGAGGATCGCGTTTGCCCAGCCCGGCAGCCTCCAGCAATTCACACAGCTGTTGCCAGTCGACGGCGCGGCGGCTCATATCCGTGATGATTTCCATCGCTTTCCTCTAACCAATAAGACTGAGATCGGCGGCATAGTGCCGAATGGCGCGTTGATAACTGCGGATGTCGGCATCTGACGAGGTTTCCGCCAGCAGCAGCAACAGATCGGCCACGGCCTGTTTACCGTCCCCCAGGTTGTACCGGGTCATGGCGCGAAACAGCATCAGCTCTTTGGCCTGCGGGAACTCGCTCAGGCCGTCGTCGAAAGCGCGCAGCGAAGCCGGATATTCACCCAGAGCGCGGTAAGTGCTGCCGAGACCCAGCCAGGCTTCACGGCGCTGGGCGGACGGCAAATCGCGAGCCAGCGCCGCGAGGTAGTGGGGGATGGCCTGTTGCTCCAGGCCCTGCACGTCATACAGGCAGGCCAACTGAAAGTGCAGCGTTGCCGCTTCCGGCTCCTCCGCCAGTTGCCGTAATGCCAGCGCAGTGGCTTCCTGATAGCGCCCCTGCGTTTTTAACTCTAAGAGAGACAAAGAAGTGGACATGAACTGGGCTCCATTGGCGTATTTTTATACCTTTTACACGCTATCGTGGAGAAATTGATATCACAAGGGAATAGCTGCACTGCACATTGATCAGATAAATACGAAAATGTGCGCTAACCCCGGTTTTCGGGCCCGGCATCGTTCCCGTTTCCCTTCACATGGTCAAAAAACAGGCGTAGAATCCGCTTCGTCAAATAATTGAGGTTGTAAAGTATTATGGTTGATCGTGAATTAGGAAACTGGAAAGACTTCATTGATGAGATGTTGGGCAACTGACACAGCGTTGAAGCAGATGGCAAGGTTGAGTCATTGGAAAGTCACTGAAACACCTTGGGAACGAGATTATCGTTCGAAAAAAGCAGCATCGGTAACCCGACGCTGCTTTTTTTATGCGCCGCCGATCACTCGCCGGCGGCTGTTGTCGTGGTGGCCGGATGCGCTTTACCCGGGAATCGGCGCCGCACCAGCACAAAGAACAGTGGCACGAAGAAAATCGCCAGCAGGGTGGCGGAGATCATGCCGCCCATCACCCCGGTGCCGACCGCATGCTGGCTGCCGGAACCGGCGCCACTGCTGGTGGCCATCGGCAGCACGCCGAAGATGAACGCCAGTGAGGTCCTCAGGATCGGCCGCAGACGCATGCGTGACGCGTCGAGCGTTGCCGACATCAGATCCTGCCCTTTATGGTTCAGCTCATTGGCGAACTCGACGATCAGAATGGCGTTTTTCGCCGACAGCCCAATGATGGTCAACAGGCCGACCTGGAAATAGACGTCGTTCTCCAGCCCTCGCAACCAGGTGGCGGCGACCGCNTTTCGCCGACAGCCCAATGATGGTCAACAGGCCGACCTGGAAATAGACGTCGTTCTCCAGCCCTCGCAACCAGGTGGCGGCGACCGCGCCGATCACCCCCAGCGGCACCACCAGCATCACCGAGAACGGTATCGACCAGCTCTCGTACAGCGCCGCCAGGCACAGGAACACCACCAGCAGCGAGATGGCGTACAACGCCGGCGCCTGCGAGCCGGACAGCCGTTCCTGATAGGACATCGCCGTCCATTCCAGACCAAAGCCGGTCGGCAGTTGGCTGACCAGTTTCTCCATTTCCGCCATGGCGGTGCCGGTGCTGACGCCGTTGGCCGCCTCGCCGACAATCTCCAACGCCGAGCTGCCGTTATAACGCTCCAGCCGCGGCGAACCGTACTCCCAGTGTGAGGTGGCGAAGGCCGAGAACGGCACCATGCCGCCCGCGCTGTTGCGCACATACCATTTGTTGATGTCATCCGGCAGCATGCGGAACGGCGCCGCAGCCTGCACATAGACTTTTTTCACCCGGCCGCGATCGACGAAGTCGTTGACGTAGGTCGAGCCCCAGGCGGTGGAGAGGGTGTTGTTGATGTCGTCGATCGATACGCCCAGCGCCTGGGCCTTGCGCTGATCGATATCGATTTGCAGCTGCGGGCTGTCGTCCAGGCCGTTGTGGCGCACGCGCGACAGCAGCGGGTTTTGCGCCGCCAGCTGCAGCAGCTGATCGCGCGCCGCCATCAGCTTGGCGTGGCCGAGGCCGGCGTGGTCTTCCAACTCCATATCGAAGCCGGAGGAGTTGCCGAGGCCGGTGATAGCCGGCGGGCTGCTGGCGATCACCCGGGCTTCGTTAATCTTGTTGAATGCCAGCGTGGCGCGGTCGATGATGTCGAACGAGCTGTTGGCGCCCGAGGTGCGCAGATCCCAGTCTTTCAGCCGCACGAACAGGCGCGCCACGTTTTGGCCGTTGCCGCCGGGCCCGGAGCCGATGATGGCGAATACTGACAGCACGTCCTGTTTCTCTTCGGTGAGGAAATACTGCTCGACCTTTTCCACCACTTTGGAGGTTTGCTGCAGGGTCGATCCCGCCGGCAGCTGCACCTGCACGGTGAAGATGCCGCGGTCTTCCTGCGGCAGGAATGAGGTCGGCAGCTTGATGAACAGCAGCGCCATGCCGCCGAGCAGCAGCAGATAAATCACCATATAGCGGCCGCTGGCGTGCAGGATCCGCCCCACGCCGCGCTCATAGCGTTCGGCGTTGCGGTTGAACATGCGGTTGAACCAGCCGAAGAAGCCGCGCTTGCCGTGGTGATGGCCCTTGGCGAGCGGTTTTAGCAGCGTGGCGCACAGGGCCGGCGTCAGGATCATCGCCACCAGCACCGACAGCACCATGGCGGAAACGATAGTGATGGAGAACTGGCGATAGATGGCGCCGGTGGTGCCGCTGAAGAACGCCATCGGCACGAACACCGCCGACAGCACCAGCGCGATGCCGACCAGCGCGCTCTGGATCTGCCCCATGGATTTACGCGTGGCTTCACGCGGCGGCAGGCCTTCCTCGCTCATCACGCGTTCGACGTTCTCCACCCCCACGATGGCGTCGTCCACCAGCAGGCCGATCGCCAACACCATGGCGAACATGGTGAGAGTGTTGATGCTGAAGCCGCAGGCGGAAAGGATGGCGAAGGTACCCATCAGCACCACCGGCACGGCGATGGTGGGGATCAGCGTGGCGCGGAAGTTCTGCAGGAACAGATACATCACCAGGAACACCAGCAGGATGGCTTCCAGCAGCGTTTTCACCACGTCCTTGATCGAGGCTTTGACGAACGGGGTGGTTTCATAGGCCACTTTGGCCTCCAGCCCGTGCGGGAAGTATTGCGACAGCTCGGCGATCTTGTCCTTCACCAGTTGGTCGGTCTGCAGTTCGTTGGCGCCGGAGGCCAGCTTGATGTTCATGCCTGCGGCCTGCATGCCGTTGTAGCGGCTCAGGTAGTTGTAGTTCTCGCCGCCCAGCTCGACGGTGGCGACGTTGCCCAGCGTCACCAGCGACCCGTCCTGGTTGACGCGCAGAGTGATCTGGCGGAACTGCTCCGGCGTCTGGAGCTGCGACTGGGCGTTGATGGTGGCGTTCAGCGCCTGTTTATCGACCGACGGCGTGCCGCCCAGCTGGCCGACCGCCACCTGGGCGTTCTGCGACTGAATGGCTTTGACGACGTCCTGGGTGGTGAGCTGGTAGCTGTTGAGCTTGTTGGGATCGAGCCAGATGCGCATGGCGTATTGCGAACCGTACACGTCCATGCTGCCGACGCCGTTGATGCGGCTGAGCGGATCCTGCAGGTTGGAGACGATGTAATCGGCGATGTCCTGCTTGTCCATGCTGTTGTCGGTGGAGACGAACGCCACCATCATCAGCGTGGTATCGCCGGATTTGGAGACCGTGACCCCCTGATTCTGCACCGCCTGCGGCAGGCGTTTAATCGCCGCCTGCAGCTGGTTTTGCACCTGCTGCATCGCTTCGTTGGGATCGGTGCCGGCTTCGAAGGTCAGCGTGACGGTCGCCTGACCGGTATTGGTGCTCTGCGACGACATGTACATCATGTTGTCGAGCCCGGTCATATTCTGTTCAATGATCTGCGTGACGGTGTTTTCCAGCGTTTGCGCCGAAGCGCCTGGGTAAGTTGCGCTGATGCGCACGTTCGGCGGCGCTAAATTCGGGTATTGTTCCACCGGCAGAGAAAAAATCGCCAACGCCCCGGTCAGGCAAAGAATAATTGCCAGTACCCAGGCGAAAATCGGGCGATCAATAAAAAAATTGGCCATGCAGCGCGAACCTCGTTATGACTTGTTCTATCTTTAAAACGCATCAGAATTATACATTTCAGCGGCAGGGAAGGATTCCGGCGCTATTGCACTTTACTCGGGATAGCCGAGTAAAGCGTGGAGAAAAAAAGGAGATAGTGTAAATAACGGTAGCGGGAAGCCGCGTTGGCGCATTGGCGCCGGTTATTGCCGTCTATTAAGACATTTTTATTACTATCAAAGGCCTTGCGCGCCCCTTCGTCGCAGGGAACCGGAAAGTAAACCGGACTCACTTTACAGCAGGAGCTTGGCATGGGAATTAACCCGGTATTTGCCCGTCGGCTTTATTTGTGCTGGCTGATCAGCCACAGTGAGCGGCCCAATGTGCCGCGGTTGATGGCGCTGACCGGTTGGCCGCGCCGCACGTTGCAGGATGTGCTGAAGGCGCTGCCCGGCATGGGCGTCGAACTGCAGTTCGTGCAGCAGGGTGTGCGCAATAATGACGGCTTCTATCAGTTGGAAAGCTGGGGGCCGTTCAACAAGAGCTGGGTGCACCAGCATCATCAGGCGCTGCTCAGCGCCATCGAGTAAGCTGCCCCGGCGCACGGCCGGGGCGGGCGATCATTGGTTCTTCTGCTCCAGGTACATCACCGTCGCTGCCACGCGGGAACGCACGTCCAGCTTGCGCAGTATGTTGCGAATGTGCACTTTCACCGTTTCTTCAGAGATATGCAGCTGCGCTGCCACCTGCTTGTTGGACAGGCCGCGCGCCACTTCTTGCAACACGTCCAGCTCGCGTTCGGTCAGGGCGGCAAAGGGATTGCGCTGCTCGCCGCGTGCAAGCAGGTAATCCGCCATGGCGTCGCTGATCACATTCTGCCCTTCGGCGGCGGCGTTGATGTGTTCCAGCAGCAGCTCCGGTTCGCTGTCTTTCAGCAGGTAGCCATCGGCGCCGGCATCGATCAGCGCATACAGATCGCTGCGCGCGTCGGAGACCGTCAGCACGATGATGCGTGCGTCCACGCCTTCCTCACGCAGGGCCTGCAGCGTATCCAATCCGGACATGCCCTTCATGTTCAGATCCAACAAGATCACGTCCGGGGCGTGCTGCAGCGCCAGCGCAACCGCCTCGCTGCCGTTGCCGGCCTCCGCCACCACCTCAAATCGCGCATCCAGTCCCAGCAGTTGTTTGATGCCGCGCCGCATCAACGGATGATCGTCAACGATCATGACTTGGTATTGCTTCATCACCATGAAATATGCTCCCTGTAGCAAGTAAAGCCACTCAAACGCGCCCTACGGCGTGCTTCACAGTGGGACTGTCTCTTCAAAAATAGCGGCAATCTGCGCCGAAAACCTGATCGGGCGGCATTCCGGCTGGCGGCAACCGTAACGCAAGGTGAACAGCCGCGAGGTCAGGGCGGAAAGGTCAGGCAGACCGCCGTGCCGCCGCTGCTTCTGCGCCGGATACGCAGCGTTCCTCCCAATCGCGCTGCACGTTCGCTCATGATGGTCAAACCATAATGTCCTTCCGGCTCCTCCAGGCTGGCGATGCCACAACCGTCGTCGGTAATGCTGAATAGGTTGTCGCCCGCGGCGTTGACCTCGCAACAAACCACGATTTCGTCCGCCCCGGCGTGCTTGACGGCGTTGAGCACCGCCTCGCGCACGATCTGCAGCGCGTGCACCTGCTGCTGGGCGTTGAGCGCCTGCGATGACAGCCGACAGTGTAACTGAATCCGTGCGGTGGTTAGAGCCTTTAATGGCTGCAACAGCTGCTCCAGCGCGGCGTTCAGATCCGCCTCCTGAATGTTGAGGCGGAAGGTGGCCAGCAATTCTCGCAACTGGCGATAGGCATCGGCCAGCGTGCGATCGAAATCGTCGATGATCGTCTGCTCCGCCGGCCGATCGGCGGTGCGCCTGAGCAGCGTCAGCTGGATGCGCAGGAATGACAGCGTCTGCGCCAGCGAATCGTGCAGCTCGCGGGCGATGGTCGCGCGCTCTTCCATCAACAGCAAATACTGGTGCTGCTTCTGCGCCCGGTTGAAGTAGACGCCGCGGCCCAGCATGTTGGCCAGGCTTTGCATCAGTTGAGGATGTGGCGGGTGCGCTTCGGGCTGCCAGCGCAGCTCGCCCAGCGGTTTTTCGCCCTGGGTGATCGGCAGCGCATCCCAGGCTTGCGTCGGCGCCGCTTCTCCTTCGCTCAGTTGCCACTGGCCATGATCGTCCACGACGTTCAGCCGGATGCAGCGCAGCCGTTCACTGTGGCGCACGATGCGCAGCACATTTTCGAACGCCTGCTGATCGATCTGGCGCACGCTCAGCGCTTGCGAACAGCGATACAGCACCTCCAGCGTTTCGTTGGCCTGC
Organism: Serratia sp. YC16; assembly: GCF_009707615.1. NCBI lineage: Bacteria > Pseudomonadati > Pseudomonadota > Gammaproteobacteria > Enterobacterales > Yersiniaceae > Serratia > Serratia sp. YC16. The sequence goes on from NZ_WLYN01000007.1 coordinate 193,426, forward strand.
TGCAGACGCTGGGTCTTTTCCTGTACTTTCAGCTCCAGCGACTGATAAAGCCGGGCCAGTTCGTCCGACATGGCGCTGAAGGTTTGCGACAGCACGCCGAGTTCGTTCGGCAACGCCACGTCCAGCGGCGGGTGGCTGAAATCGCGTTGCTGCACGCGCTGGCTGGCGTCGACCAGATGCTGCAGCGGCGCAACCACCTGGCGGCGCATAAAGCGGATGCAGAACAACACCAGCCCGATGATGGCGGCGTAGCCCAGTATGCTGACGACGGCCACCAGGCTCAGTTTCAACTCGGAATAGCGCTGCAGGGCGGAAACGAAATGATCGACGCGGTTGACGTGGCCGGCGACCTCCGCCCGGTAGGCGGCCGCTTGTCCGTCGCGGATTTGCCGCTCCATCGTTTGCCACGCTTGCTGCAGCCCCAGATAATGATCGCGCACCTCGGCGGGCACGTAGAAGCGCGTCAGCTTGTGCAGCGCTGGCGCCTGCAAAGACTGCCGGTACTGCTGCAGATGCAGCTCCAGCTCGGCGCTCTGCCGGTCGAGATCGTAGGCCAATCGATAGCTTTGCATGCGCAGCGAACCGGCGATATTGATCGCTTCTGCGTCGCTCTGGCTGCCGGCGACGGCGGTCAACGCCAACCCGGTGGCGAGCACCGACAGTATCACGATGCCGAACAACGCCCTGGCCAGGCTGCCGGTCACGGTACGTTTAACAAGCAATCAAGGATCCTTCTCTCTCAGGTGAGGCGCTTCGCCAGTTTCATTCGAAAGCAAAACTATAACTTTTGCAACTAAAATGCACCGCGATTTGTATCAAGTTGTCAACAAAACGGGAACAATTGTCGTTGCACAATCAAATGAATAGCAAAATGCCCGCTGTTTTTCGGCGGCGGGTCGATTTCCTCTGGCGATTTGTCTTTGGGGGGCGAATCGCACTGGGTTTTATGCAATGTAATGCGTCTGGGCTCGACTTATTTTTCATTATTTTAAGCGATATTAAGTCCCGACTTGGCTGGCGGGACGCGGTACGATTTTTGTTGCAAATAGCCTGCCGCTGCGTGGCGTAATCGCGGTATGATTTTCAGGTTGCAACCAAGGGAAAAGGGTCATGTCGTCGAAAATTGAGAATGTGAAGAAAGAGCTGCTGTCGGACAACTGGTATGTGCTGCACAAGTATACGTTCGATCTGAAACGCAAAAACGGCGGTTCGGTACAGCAGATGCGCGAGGTCTACGATCGCGGCAACGGCGCCACCATTTTGCTGTACAACCGCGCCAAGGGCACGGTGGTGCTGACCAACCAGTTCCGCATGCCGACCTATGTCAACGGCAACGAGAGCGGCATGCTGCTCGAGGCCTGCGCCGGCCTGCTGGACGCCGATTCGCCGGAGCAGTGCGCGCGCCGCGAAGCGGTAGAGGAGACCGGTTTCCAGGTGGGCGAGGTCAAGAAAATCTTCGAAGCCTACATGTCGCCGGGCGGCGTGACCGAGATCGTGCACTTCTTTATCGCCGAATACCATGACGATGAGCGTCGTGCGGCCGGCGGCGGCATTGAAGATGAAGATATTGAGGTGATCGAGTTGCCGTTCAGCGAAGCGGTGGCGATGATCGCCGATGGCCGGATTAAAGACGGCAAGACCATCATGCTGCTGCAGTATTTGCAGATTCATCGGGTGATGGAATAAAAAAAAGCCGGTCATGATGA
>NZ_WLYN01000008.1:0-141646 GCF_009707615.1 Serratia sp. YC16
CGGCCGCCGGCGATCACCGAAACGCTAACCAACGGCAGCGCTCACAGCACCTCTACGCAATATCCCAACCCCTTCCTGCAGGCCGAGCGCTCGCGCGCCTGGGAAGTGGGGTTCAACGTGCAGCAGCCGGATCTGTGGTTTGAGGGCGATCGGTTGGCGGCCAAGGTGGCCTATTTCGACACCAAAGTGGATAACTACATCAACCTGGCGATTAACCGCGACAAGCCGGGGCTGGTGCAGCCGAGCATCGGCAACGCCGCCTACGTCAACAATCTGTCGAAAACCCGTTTCCGCGGGCTGGAGTACCAGCTCAACTATGACGCCGGGGTGTTTTACGCCGACCTGACCTACACCCACATGATCGGTAAAAACGAGTTTTGCTCCAGGAACGCCTGGCTGGGCAATCGCCTGCGTTACGGCGCCAACTCCCGGCCGGGCAACTTCTACGCGGAGCAGGATCCGACGGCGAATGACGCCGTGTCCTGCGACGGCGGCTCGCAGTTCGGCACCGCCGCTTACCTGCCGGGCGATCGCGGCTCGGTGACGCTGGGCGGCCGCGCTTTCGATCGCAAGCTGGACGCTGGGGTGACCGTGCGCTTCGCGCCGGGCTATCAGGACAGCTCGGTACCGTCCAACTACCCGTATCTGGCCGACTGGCCGAAATACACCCTGTTCGATCTGTACGCCAGCTACAAACTGACCGACAGCCTGACGCTGCGCGGCTCGGTGGAGAACCTGACCAACCGCGCCTACGTCGTCAGCTACGGCGAGACGCTGGCCAATACCCTGGGGCGCGGCCGCAGCGTGCAGGGCGGGGTGGAGTACCGTTTTTAAGCAGTAAAAGGGCGTTGCTCATCGTTGAGCACAGAGGTCGCCTCGCAAGGGGCGCCGTTCATCAATGGAGATAGAGAAATGGCATTTTCAGTCAATTATGACAGCAGTTTCGGCAGCTACAGCATCCATAACTATCTGAACGAGTGGGCGTCGTCGTTTGGCGATATCAACCACACCAACGGTAATGTCACCGACTCCAACAGCGGCGGTTTCTACGGCGGCAGCCTGTCCGGCAGCCAATATGCCGTGACCAGCACCGCCAATAACATCACCTCGTTCGTGGCGGGCGGCAACCTGACCTACACCCTGTTCAACGCACCGGCGCACACCCTGTACGGTCAACTGGATTCCCTGTCGTTCGGCGACGGCCTGAACGGCGGCGGCTCCACGCCGTACAACATCCAGGTGCCTGACGTCAGCTTCGGCGGCCTGAATCTCAGCAGCCTGCAGGCACAGGGCCACGATGGCGTGGTGCACCAGGTGGTGTACGGCCTGATGTCCGGCGATACCGGCGCGCTGGAAACCGCGCTGAACGGCATCCTCGACGACTACGGTCTGAGCGTCAACTCCACCTTCGATCAGGTGGCGGCGGCGACGGCGGTGGGCGTGCAGCACGCCGACAGCCCGGAATTGCTGGCGGCCTGATCGCGGCCGTTTGCCCGCCGGCGCCGCGTGCCCCGGCGGGCGTTTTCTCGTTTTTAGCCGATGGAAAACGCCATGAAAAACGCCGTCAGGCGCGGAGAAGTGATGAGCGTGCTGGGCGCATACCGGCGCGGATTTTGGGGCATTGCGCTGTTTACCGCAGTGATCAACCTGCTGATGCTGGCCCCGGCGCTGTACATGCTGCAGGTCTACGATCGCGTGTTGCCGTCGGGCAACCGCATGACGCTGGCGATGCTGACCCTGATGGTGGTCGGCCTTTATCTGTTTATGGGCCTGCTGGAGTGGGTGCGCAGCCAGGTGGTGATCCGCCTTGGCGCCCAGATGGATATGCGCCTCAATCAGCGGGTCTACGACGCCGCCTTCGAAACCAACCTGAAAACCGGCAACCCGCTGGCGGGGCAGGCGCTGAACGATCTGACCAACCTGCGCCAGTTCGCCACCGGCAATGCGCTGTTCGCCTTTTTCGATGCCCCCTGGTTCCCGGTTTATCTGCTGGTGGTTTTTCTGCTCCATCCCTGGCTTGGCGCGTTGGCCAGCGCCGGGGTGATCGTGCTGGTGCTGCTGGCCTGGCTCAACCAGCGGGTGTCGCAAGCGCCGCTGGCGGAGGCCGGCCGCGTCGCGCTGAGCGCCACGCAACAGGCCAACGGCAACCTGCGCAATGCCGAAGCCATCGCCGCCATGGGCATGTTGACCGACTTGCGCCTGCGCTGGCTGCGGCAGCATCAGCAGTTCCTGCTGCTGCAGAACCGCGCCAGCGAGAAAATCGCCGCGGTCACCGCCTGGTCGAAAACCGTGCGGCTGGCGCTGCAGTCGCTGATGTTGGGCTGCGGCGCGCTGCTGGCGGTCAACGGCGACATTACGCCGGGCATGATGATCGCCGGATCGATCCTGATCGGCAGGGTGTTGGGGCCGATCGATCAGCTGATCGGCGCCTGGAAGCAGTGGTCATCGGCGCGCCAGTCCCTGCAGCGGCTGGAGGTGATGTTGGTCGCTAACCCGCCACGAATGCCGAGTCTGCCGCTGCCGGCGCCCGGCGGCACATTGGCCGTGAATCAGTTGACCGCCAGTGCGCCAGGCGGCACGGCGCCGGTGTTGCACGGCGTCAGTTTTCGTCTGGAGGCCGGCGAGGTGCTGGGCGTGATTGGCGCGTCCGGCTCCGGCAAAACCCTGCTAATGCGTCAACTGGTTGGCGCGCTGACGCCGCTCAGCGGCGACGTGCGGCTGGACGGTGCAGACATTCAGCAGTGGGACAAGCAACAACTCGGGCCGCATATCGGTTACTTGCCGCAGGATATCCAGCTGTTCGCCGGCACCCTGACGGACAACATCGCTCGCTTTGGGCAGGTCGACGCCGAGAAGGTGGTGGCCGCGGCGGCGCTGGCCGGCGTGCATCAGCTGATCCTGCATTTACCGAAAGGCTATGAGACCGAGCTGGGTGAAGGCGGCAGCGGCCTGTCCGGCGGCCAACGTCAGCGGGTGGCGCTGGCGCGCGCGCTGTATGGATCTCCGGCGCTGGTGGTGCTGGACGAACCGAACGCCAACCTCGATCGCGAAGGGGAAGGGGCGCTGCAGCAGGCGATCGAAGCGCTGAAGGCGCGTGGCACCACCATCGTGTTGGTGACCCACAAACCGGCGATCCTGGCGGCCACCGACAAATTGCTGGTGCTGAGCGCCGGCCAGGTACAGCACTTCGGCCCCAGCGACGCCATCCTGAAAAAACTGCCTGGTTTTGCGCCCGCTGCTGCCGCTGCACCGGCCAATGCCGGGCGCAGCAACGGCGGCTTCAACGTCAATTACGCCAACTTCGCCAAAACGGCCAGCGGTGAACGAAAAGTATGAGCAATCAGAGTGTGATTCCCGGCGATATCGACACCCTTTCCCGGCAGTTCGACGAAGGTCGCTACCTGCGGCTGGGAGGCTGGCTGGTGGTGCTGGGGTTTGGCGGTTTCCTGCTGTGGGGGCTGTTGGCGCCGCTGGACAAAGGCGTGCCGGTTTCCGGCAGCGTGGTGGTGGCGGGCAATCGCAAGGCGGTGCAGCACCCGAGCGGCGGCGTGGTGTCGCAGATTCAGGTGCATGAGGGCGACCGGGTCAGCGCCGGGCAGGTGCTGTTGTTGATGGATACCGTCGACAGCCGCACCCAGCGCGATGCGCTGCGCAGCCAGCAGTTGAGCAATGCCGCACAGCAGGCGCGGCTGCAAGCCGAGCGCGACGGCCTGCAAGCGATCGCTTTCCCGCCATCGCTGCAAGCGCGGCGAGAAGAGCCGGAAGTGATGTCACTGATGCTGCTGCAACAGCAGCTGTTCACCAGCCGCCGTGCGGCACTGCAGAGCGAGCTGGCGGCGATCGCGGAAAGCATCGCCGGATCGCAGGCGATGTTGGAAGGGGTTCGGCAGTCTTACGCCAGCAAACAGCGGCAAAAGGCCATGCTGCAGGAGCAACTGGGCGGCATGCGCAAGCTGGCGGCGCAAGGGTATGTGGCGCGCAATCGGCTGCTGGATCTAGAGGGGCAGCATGCGCAGATCGATGGCCAGGCGTCCGAGGACAGCGGCAATATCGGCCGTCTGGGGCGCCAGATCCTGGAGCTGAAACTGCGGGCGATCCAGCGGCGGGAAGAGTATCAGAAAGAGGTCAGCAGCCAGCTGGCCGAGGTGCGGATGAAGCTGGACGAGCTGGATAACCGCCTGGCCAAGGCGGAGGCCGATTTGGGGCATACGCAGGTGAAAGCGCCGGTGGCGGGCACCGTGGTGGGGTTGAGCGTGTTCACCGAAGGCGGCGTGATCGGCGCCGGTCAGCAACTGATGGAGATCGTGCCCAGCGATCGCGGGCTGCAGGTAGAAGCGCGCATCCCGGTCGAGTTGATCGATAAAGTGCAGGTGGGGTTGCCGGTCGAGCTGTTGTTCTCGGCGTTCAACCAAAGCACCACGCCGCGCGTCGAGGGCGAAGTGACGCTGGTCGGGGCCGATCGCCTGACCGACGAGAAAAGCGGCGCGCCTTATTACAGCGTGCGCGCCAAGGTCAGCGAAGAAGGATTGCGACGCTTGAGCGGGTTGGAGATCCGCCCGGGGATGCCGGTCGAAGGCTTCATCCGCACCGGTGAGCGTTCGATGATGAACTATCTGTTCAAACCGCTGACCGATCGCCTCCATTTGGCGCTGACGGAAGAGTGAGCATGTCGGTTTCGCCGCTGCCTTTCGCCGCGCCCGGTGCCACCATGCCCTGGCGCCGTTGTCTGGTGTTGGTGCTGGCGCTGCATCTGCTGGTTGTAGCGCTGCTTTGGCCCTGGCGAGACAAGGCCGAGCCGCCGTGGGTACCGCCACCGGCGGTGATGGTGCTGATGGCCGCCACACCGCAGGCCCCGGCCGAGGCGAAACAACCGCCGGGACAAAGGACGCCGCCGCCTCAGGTTGAACCGCCGGCGCCACCGGAGCCGTTACCGCTAGTGAAAGTGCCCGACGCCGCGCAGCCGAACATCGCCGTGCCGCCGAAACAGAAAAAACCGCCTAAGCCGGTGAAAAAAAACAACCTGCCCCGCACGCCGCCGCAGGAGAGAACCATCGCGCCGCCGAGGGTTCAGGATCACAACGCCGGCGCGCCGCCGCCGGGCCACGCGGATAAAACGGCCGCGCCGCAAACTCGCCTGACGCCCTATGTTCAGGCGGGGGAAGACAACTGGCGCAGCCGCATCAGCAGCCGCCTGAATCGCTTTAAGCGTTATCCTAAAGACGCATTGCGGCTGAAGCGCCAGGGCGTCGGGCAGGTGCGTTTCACGCTGGACAGACAGGGCCACGTGCTGGCGGTGACGCTGGTCAGCAGCGCCGGGCTGCCGTCGCTGGATCGCGAAATCCAGGCGCTGGTCAAACGCGCTTCGCCGCTGCCCACGCCGCCGTCGGACGCCTACGTCAACGGCACGGTGGAATTGACGCTGCCGATCGATTTCAGTTTGCGCGGCGCGGGTTTTTGACGCGGTTGTTTCATGGCGATGGCCTGAGCGTGACGCACGGAAACCTTTGCCTCTGCGCCGCGATCGCATTTCGCGCGAAAAACCAGTGACAGATCAACCGCAATCCCCCAATATGGATTTTCCATCAAGATGATTACGCGGGTGCCAGTCTATGCTGAAAGTGAATGAGTATTTTGCCGGAAAAGTGAAGTCTATCGGTTTTGACAGTAGCAGCATCGGTCTTACCAGCGTGGGTGTGATGGAAGAGGGCGAATACACCTTCTCCACCGCGCAGCCGGAAGAAATGACAGTGATCACCGGGGCGCTGAAAGTGCTGCTGCCGGGAGCGCCGGACTGGCAAGTGTTTACGCCGGGCGAGAAGTTCTTCGTGCCGGGGCACAGCGAGTTCAACCTGCAGGTGGCCGACGCCACCGCCTATCTGTGCCGCTACCTGAGCAAATAAATTTTGTTCGCTAGGGGAACGCAGGGCTCAGCGGATGCTGGGCCCTAGTCATTTCTGAGGCGAGATTAACGCTGGGCTTCGCCGCCGAGCGCTTCGATGGTGTTTTTGATCAACGCCGCCAGCTCGCTGGTCATCAGGATAAAGTCGGCGTCAAAGCGCTGGGCGAAGTCGTCGCGATCGATGTCGTCGTTCTGTTCGCGCAGCGTGTCGGCGAACTTCAGGCGCTTGAGCGAGCCGTCGTCCGACAGCATCAGCTGGATGCGCTCTTGCCAGTCCACCGCCAGCTTGGTCACCAGCTTGCCGGCTTCGATGTGCACCGCGATTTCGTCGCTGATCAGATTCTGCTTCTTGCAGCGGATGACGCCGCCTTCTTCCAGAATCGCTTTCAATTCCGCTTCATCCTGAATGGCGAAGCCAGCCGGCATCTCACCGGAACGCACCCATTCGGTCAGCGTCAGTTCGATCGGGCTTTCCATGGTCAATGGCACCACCGGCAGCGAGCCGAGGCTCTTGCGCAGCAGCGCCAGCGTGTCTTCGGCGCGTTTGGCGCTGGCGGCGTCGACCATGATCAGATCGTTGACGGTGTCTATCCACATGAAGGTCTGGTTGAAGCGGCTGAACGCGCGCGGCAGCAGGCTGTGCAGCACTTCATCCTTCAGCGCGTCCTTCTCGGTTTTCTTCAGTTTGCGGTGTTGCTCCGCTTCCAGGCGCTCAATCTTGGCCTGCAGCTCTTGCTTGATCACCGGCGACGGCAGGATTTTCTCTTCCTTGCGCGCGCAGATGACGATCTGGCCGTTGACCGCGTGCGTCAGCGCATCGCTGTGCGAGCCCATCGGGGAGACCCAGCCGGTCTTCGCCATGTCCTGGCTGCCGCACGGTGTGAAGGCGAACGCGCTGAGTTGTTTTTCCATTTCATCCGCGTTTAACGCCACTTCGCGGCTCAAACGGTAAACCATCAAATTCTTAAACCACAGCATAATGTTATCCCTGGCTGGGCGTGCGTTCGGCACGCTGATTCGTCAAAAGCAGGGCGGCATGATAACGAATTGACGCTGAAAAATCGCCCCATTCTCTCCGAATTGCGTCGCTTTGCGCATCGGGAAAGGACGGGACGGAGAATGGGAAACAGGTGATTCATTCGCGCGCTTACATTAGGCTGTGACAACGCTGCGCGGCATCGAGGAGAAAAAATACGTGCGCATTGGCATCGACTTGGGTGGAACGAAAATTGAAGTGATCGCGTTGGCGAATGACGGGCGGGAGCTGTTTCGCCATCGCATCGCCACGCCGCGCCATGACTACCGGCAAACCCTGGCGGCGATCGCCGGACTGGTGAAACTGGCGGAGGATCATACCGGCGAACGAGGATCGGTCGGGATCGGCATTCCCGGCACGCTGTCGCCGTTTACCGGGCGAGTAAAGAACGCCAACTCGGTGTGGCTCAACGGCCAGCCGTTGGATAAGGATCTGTCGGCGCTGCTGGCGCGCGAGGTGCGCATCGCCAACGACGCCAACTGCCTGGCGGTGTCGGAAGCCACCGACGGCGCCGGCGCCGGCGCGAAAACCGTGTTTGCGGTCATCATCGGCACCGGCTGTGGCGCCGGCGTGGCGCTGAACGGCCAGGCGCATTCCGGCGGCAATGGCATCGCCGGCGAATGGGGCCACAATCCGCTGCCGTGGCAGGATGACGATGAGCTGCGCTACGCCCGTGAAGTGCCGTGCTACTGCGGCAAGCCGGGCTGCATCGAAACCTTTATTTCCGGCACAGGTTTCGCCACCGACTATGCGCGCCTGAGCGGCAACGCGCTGCAAGGGCATGAGATCATGGCGCTGAGCGAGCGGGGCGATGCGCTGGCGGTGCAGGCGATCGAACGTTACGAAATGCGCTTGGCGAAATCGCTGGCGCACGTGATCAACATTCTGGATCCGGACGTGGTGGTGCTCGGCGGCGGCATGAGCAACGTGGATCGTTTGTACCGCACGGTGCCCGCGTTGGTGAAAAGTTGGGTGTTCGGCGGCGAGTGTGAAACGCCGATCCGCAAGGCGGTCCACGGCGACTCCAGCGGCGTGCGCGGCGCGGCCTGGCTGTGGCCGCAGCAGCAGCGCTAAGCGTTGCAACAAAGCGCGAGCAAGCTCGCGCTTTAAACCCTTCCCTGTACAAAAACTGGACGGCGCTTTATGCTTTAGCTAACTTAGCTAAGGGGGACGCGATGGCAATTCAGGCCAATATGCATGAAGCCAAATCCAATCTGAGCCAGCTGGCGGACAGAGCCGCGGAGGGAGAAACCGTGATTATTGCAAAAGCAGGGAAGCCGTATGTACAGCTGGTCGCCATCAAGGGCGAAGCGCGCCGCCCTGGCGCCGCCAAGGGTAAGTTCACCGTGCCGGCGGATTTCAACGCGGGGGACGCGGCCATTGCGGCGCTGTTTGAGGGCGATGAATGAAGCGCTTGCTGCTGGATACCCACGCATTGCTGTGGTGGCTGATTGATGACGCCTGCCTGGGCGCGAACGCCAAAAGGCAGATCGCCGATCCGGGCAATGCGGTGTACGTCAGCGCGGCCAGCATTTGGGAGATCTCGATCAAGCAGGCGCTGGGTAAACTGGCGCTGCCGGAAGATATCTTTGCGATCATCGAGGCCGAAGATTTTCTGTCGCTGCCGATGGACGCCTTTCACTGCCAACAGGCCGGGCAGTTGCCGCCCTATCATCAGGATCCTTTCGATCGCATGCTGATCGCACAGGCGCAGGCCGAAGGGCTGACGCTGATCTCCGCCGACGCGGTGTTTCCGCAGTACGGCGTGCGGGTGGCGGACGCCCGCCGTTAAGCCGGCTTTTCCTCACTTTCGCTGCGCACCCGTTCGATATGAATGGTCAGGAACATCATCTCTTCCGTGGTGAGCTGATGCTGATAGTGCTTTTCGATGTGGCGGTTGATCTTGCCGGCGCAGGCGAAAGACTCGCGGTATTTCTCTTTCACCACCTGATACAGCGAGTCGTCGTCGCTGTCGACATAATTTTTCCCCAGCAGGCGCTGGGCGAAGAATTTCAAATGGGTGACGAAACGGTGGTAGCTCAGGGCTTCCTCGTTGTAATCAAAGCGGAAATGGTATTTAACCAGGTTAAGGATCTCTTGCATCACGCGGGTGATGTGCAGCGTGTTGTGCATCTCGTCGTTAAGCTGGGCGTTGACCAGGTGCAGGGCGATAAATCCGGCTTCGTCTTCCGGCAGCGCGGTATCCAGCCGTTGGGCGATCAGGGCCAGCGCCTCCAGCCCGACGGCGAACTCGGCCGGGTAGAGCTTTTTAATCTCCCACAGCAGCGCATTTTTGATATCCAGCCCTTGCGCATGGCGCTGCAGGGCGAAGTGGATGTGATCGGTCAGCGTGATGTAGACGATGTTATGCAATTTGCCCGGCAGGCGTTCGCGGGCGAGAGTGATAATCCTGTCGGCAGTGGTAACGCAGGCCAGCGGGATCTCGGCGAGCAGCTCTTTATAGCGTTCGGCGATTTCACCGCCGTTATGGGTGAATACCTTTTCGATCAGGCTTTCGTCCAGCGTATCGCCGGGCTTCTTTTTAAAGCCGATTCCTTTTCCCATCACCACCGTCTCTTCCTGACGGTCGTCCAGCGTAATCACCACGTTATTATTGAGTATTTTAGCGATTTTCATGGTTTTTCCCGGTGTTTCAGCATCCTGAAAACGAAAAAACCTGACGCCCGGAAGCGATCCCGGGCGTCAGGTTTTGCCTGTATTTTATGTTTCTGCCCTGCGGCCCTGAGCGGCGGAGGGGATACAGTAACAATCCTATTATGTTGGCATAATAACCCGTGCCCGCTGCGGCTCAACGCTTTTCACCGCGGAGTGCCGCCGCGGTCACACTTCTGCGCCGCGCGCCGCGGGATCATTCCAGCCTGAAGTGCGCTTCCAGCCGGCTGACGCCAAGCCCGTTGACCTTCTTCACCTTGATCTGCACCGGAATGCGCTCTTTCATCGCCTCGACGTGGCTGATCACGCCGATGGTTTTGCCGGAGGCGTTCAGGCTGTCCAGCGCATCCAGCGCGGTATCGAGGGTTTCGGCGTCCAGCGTGCCGAAGCCTTCGTCGAGGAACAGCGAGTCGATGCTGGTTTTATGGCTGACCAGATCGGACAACGCCAGCGCCAGCGCCAGGCTGACCAGGAAGCTCTCGCCGCCGGACAGGGTGCGGGTATCGCGCAGCGCATCCGCCTGCCAGGTGTCGACCACCTGCAGTTCCAGCGCATCGCTGGTCTTGCGCTGCAGCAGATAACGTCCGTGCAGCCGGCCGAGCTGGTTGTTGGCCAGGTAAACCAGATGATCGAGCGTCAGCCCCTGAGCAAAGCGGCGGAACTTGTCGCCTTCTTTTGAGCCGATCAGCTGGTTGAGGTAGCTCCAGTCATCGTAGTCTTGCTGGCTGCGGGCGATCTGCTCGAACAGCGCCTGCTGATTGAGGCGGCGGGCGGCGTCGCTTTCCAACTGATTGCGCAGTTCGCCCTGGCGCAGCTGCAGCACCTTCAACTGCTGCGCCAGCTCGGCCAGCGATTGGGTGAGCGCGTCGATATCCGCGTTGGCTTCATCCAGACCTTCAGGGCGGTTCTGCCGATGCTGCTCCAGCGTTTGCGTCGCCTGTGTCAGCAGGGCGGTGGCCTCTATCTGCCGCTGCTGCAACTGCTCTTTGCGCTGCTGCAATTCGCGGCGCAGGGCGTCGTCCAGCAGCGCAGCGGCGAAGGCGGTTTCATCGACGAATTCGCTGTCGGCCAGCGCCTGCTGCCACTGCTGCTGCGCCTGCTGCAGCCGTTCCTGCATTTGGGTGTGTTGCTGTTGCAGCCCGGCCTGTTGGCCTGCCAGGCGTTCGCGCAGTTCCTGCGCCTTTTGCCACTGCTCGGCAGCCTGAACATTGGCCTGTTCGCAGGCGGTTTGTTTGGCGCGCAGCTGTTCGCGCACCTCGGCGACCCGCTGTTCGCCGAACAGCGCCAGCCGCTGCGCACGCCGTTCGGCGAGGATTTTCTCGCCTTCTTGCCAGCGTTGTTGCAGGTCTTGTTGCTGTTGCAGGCTATCGGCGTGGTTTTTTTGCAGCAGCGTAAAGCGCTCTTCGAGCAACGCCAGCTGTTGCTGCGCCTGCTGCTGCTGCGTTTGCAGCGCCGCGAGCGCGTCTTTCGCCTGCTGTACCGCCTGCGCCGATTGTTCATGCTGCTGCAGCGCCTGTTGCCCGCGCCGCTCTTCATCGTCGCAGCCACTCAGCCAGGCGCTGAGCGGCTCGTCATCCGCCAGCGTAAAGTCGAACGCCAGTGGCGCGCTGAGCTGCTGCCACTGCTGCTGTTGGCCGGCCAGCTGCTGTTCATCCTGCGCGATGGTTTGCTGCTGGCGCTGCTGCTGTTCCAGCAGGCTTTCGCAGCGGGTGCGCAGTTCGGTACCCTGGGTTTGCAGTTTCTCGGCCAGGGTGCGCATCTCAACCAACCGCCGCTCCGTCGCCGAAGGCTGCACCGCCTGATATTGCTCCACCGCCGGGTGGGTGGTCGAGCCACACAGCGGGCAGGGGGCGCCACTTTGCAGCAGGGCACGCTCCGCTTCCAGGCTGACGATGCGTTTTTCCAGCTCGTGGATCCGCTCTACTTCCTGCAGCTGCGCCTTGTGTTGTTTGAATTGCTGGCGTGCGCTCTCCAGCTGTTGTTGCAGCTCGGCGAGTTGCGTTTGTCGTCCGGCGTGCTCCGCTTGCTGCCGGGTCAGCCGCTCGCGGGTCTGACGGTGGAGGGTGGCGAGCGTGGACAACTGCTGACGCGTTGGACGCAGATCTGCCAGGGCACTCAGGCGCTGGCGCAACGGGGCCAGCGGCGTTTGCGCCTCCAGCGCTTGCTGCTGCTGCTGTTGAACGGCCAGCGCTTGGGTCAGCGCGTTCAATTGCTGCTGATGCTGTGCGCCCTGCGTCGTCAGTTGATTGCGTTGAACGGTGAGCTGCTCCAGCGCCGCCTGCTGTTGGGCGCACTGCTGCGCGGCAGCATCGCCGGCCTGTCGCCGTTCGGCCTGTGTCGATTGCAGTTGGGCGATCTGATGATCGAGCGGGGCGACCTGCTCATCGATCAGCTGTTGCTGTTGCCGCATGTGCTCGGCATGGGCTTGCTGCGCCAGGCGGGTCTTTTCTACCGCCTGCTGCAGCGGCGCCAGCTGCGCCGACTGCTGTTCCTGCTGCTGCGTCAGCAGGGCCGCTTGCTGCTGTATCGTCTGCAGCTCGGCGCGGCAGCGATCGCGTTCGCCGCGCAGCGGCCGCAATTTTTCGGCCGGTTCGCTGAGCGCCAGCCGCTGGAGCTGCGGGGCGGCCTCGGCCTGCTCGCGCTGGGCGTTTTCCAGCCGTTGCCGCCCCTCGTTTTGCTGTTGCCGGAATCGCTGCCATTGTTGTAACCAGCTCAGCGCCTGTTGCTGTTGCCGGGTTTGCTCGCCGAGAACGCTTTCCTGCCCGCTCAGCGCCGTCAGCTGTTCGGCCAGGGAGTGGCGCTGTTCGTCGTTCAGCAGCTCGATACCGCTGGCGCGCTGATGCAGCCCATCCAGATCGGTTTTGGCCTGTTTGTGGGATTCGAACACCTGTTCGGACAATCGCCCGTAGATTTCGGTGCCGGTCAGTTCTTCCAACAGCTCGGCGCGATCGTTGGCGTCGGCGTTGAGGAAGGCGGCGAACTGCCCCTGAGACAGCATCATCGACTTGGTGAAGCGGCCGAAGTCCAGCCCGGTGATGGCGGCGGTGATCTCCAGCTTGTCGCGCACTTTGTCCGCCAGGATCTTGCCGTCTTCGCGGCGCGCCAGTTCGACTTTCGGCGCCTGCAGGTTGCCGTCCGGCGCGTTTTTGGCGCGGCGCTGACTCCAGAAGGCGCGATAGCCGACGCCCTTGACTTCGAACTCGACTTCCGCCAACGATTCGGCGGTATGGCGGGTCATCAGTTCATTCTGGCTTGGCGTGACGTTGAGGCGCGGCGTCTGGTGGTATAGCGCCAGGCAGATGGCGTCCAGCAGGGTGGTTTTGCCCGCGCCGGTCGGGCCGGTAATGGCGAACAGACCGTTGCTGGCGAACGGCTCGGCGGTGAAGTCAATCTTCCATTCGCCCTGCAGCGAGTTGAGGTTTTTTAAGCGCAGGCTGAGGATTTTCATGGGTTGTTCTCCTCGGCGTTGTGCTGCACCGCATCGACCACCTGGCGGAACATTTGGCGCATCCGCTGTTGGCGCGTTTCGGGCAGCTCAGTCTCCTGCGCCAGGCGCCGCTCGAACACTTCATTGACGCTCAGTTCGTTGAGCGTTTCCTTATCCTGCTGTGCGATCGCCTGGCGGCGCTGTTCTTTGCTGCGCCGCAGCAGCACCACTTCCACCGGCAACTCGTCCGCCAGCAGCTGAATGCGGCGCTGGATGTCGCTGAGGTAGTCCTGCGTCGCCACTTCGATATCCAGCCACACCGGCAGCTCACCGTCATAATCGGCAAACTGCCGCAGCTGCCGTTCGATCTCGGCCAGATCGCCTTTGATCAGCTGCATGGGCTGAAACTGCGGGATCGTTAACGCTTCCACCTGCTGCAAAGCGCCGTCGGCGAAATCGACCATAAAGACGCTTTTGGCTTTGCCCAGTTCATCGAAGCTGAGCGGGATCGGCGAGCCGCTATAGCGAATGTGCTCCGATTTGGCGACGTTCTGCGCGCGGTGGATGTGGCCCAACGCGATATAGTCGGCGGGAGGAAAGGCCTGCGCCGGAAAGGCGTCGAGGGTGCCGATATAGATGTCGCGCACCGAGTCGGAGGTGGTGACGCCGACGGTGGTCAGGTGGCCGGTGGCGACGATCGGCAGCGGCAGGCCCAATTGGTCGCGGCGCTCGCAGGCCGCCTGATACAGCGTTTGGTAATGTTCGGCGATGGCTTCCTGTAACGCCTGCTGTTTCTGCGCGCCGGATTCGCCGGCGCGGCTGGTGAGCAGATCGCGTGGCCGCAAGAACGGGATGGCGCACAGCACCGCGCCCGGCTGGCCGTCGCGCCGGTTCAGCACCAGGATCTGCTGTTCGGGGGCGCCTTGCGCGCTCGCGATCACCGTGGTGTTCAGGCAGGAGAGCAGTTCACGCGATTCGTTCAGCGTCGCCACCGAATCGTGGTTGCCGCCCAGCACCACCAGTTGGCAGCCGGTGCGCTGCAGTTCCACCACGAAGCGGTTGTACAGTTCGCGGGCGTAGCTGGGCGGCGAGCCGGTATTGAACAGATCCCCGGCGACGATCAGCGCATCCACCTGCTGCTGCTCTACCTGTTCGATCAGCCAGTTCAGAAAAGCCTGGTGCTCGGCGGCGCGGCTTTTGGTGAAAAAGTACTGGCCAAGGTGCCAGTCAGAGGTGTGGATCAGGCGCATGACACTCCCGGGTGCAAAGGTAATGGCGATGATTATAAAGGCCGCGGCGCCGGCTGTCCCGGCGCAATGGCGAGGGCAGCGGAATGATTTTTCTTTACTGCGGGAAATAATCGCTATGCTTACTGCCTATAACAGCCGCTTTTTTTCATAAAAGTGTCACAAAACTGACGCATAATGGCGCCCGCAAAGTCGCTAACACATTGGCAGGATTGACGATGGCAAGACGCATACTGGTGGTGGAAGACGAAGCGCCGATCCGTGAGATGGTGTGCTTTGTGTTGGAACAGAATGGTTACCAACCGTTGGAAGCCGAGGATTATGACAGCGCCGTGACGCGCCTGTCTGAGCCGTTCCCTGATTTGGTGTTGCTCGATTGGATGCTGCCCGGCGGTTCCGGCATTCAGTTTATCAAGCATATGAAGCGCGAAGCGCTGACCCGCGATATCCCGGTGATGATGTTGACCGCGCGCGGCGAAGAGGAAGACCGGGTGCGCGGCCTGGAAGTGGGGGCGGATGATTACATCACCAAGCCGTTCTCGCCCAAGGAGCTGGTGGCGCGCATCAAAGCGGTCATGCGCCGTATTTCACCGATGGCGGTGGAAGAAGTGATTGAAATGCAAGGGCTAAGCCTGGATCCGTCCTCTCACCGCGTGATGGCGAACGATCAGGCGCTGGACATGGGGCCGACCGAGTTCAAGCTGCTGCACTTCTTTATGACCCACCCGGAGCGGGTTTATAGCCGCGAGCAGTTGCTTAATCACGTCTGGGGCACTAACGTTTATGTGGAAGACCGTACCGTTGACGTGCATATCCGTCGGCTCCGCAAGGCGTTAGAAACCAGTGGGCATGATAAAATGGTTCAAACCGTTCGGGGCACCGGCTACCGGTTCTCAACGCGCTACTGATCGCGCCGCGCTGGAGAATATGCCGTGTTAGAACGTCTGTCGTGGAAGAGGCTGGCTCTGGAGCTGGCTCTTTTTTGTCTGCCCGCCTTACTGCTGGGGCTGATTTTCGGTTATCTGCCCTGGTTCCTGCTGGCCTCTGCGCTGGCTGCGCTGGTGTGGAATTTCTACAACCAGCTCAAACTCTCCCATTGGCTGTGGATCGACCGCAGCATGACGCCGCCGCCCGGCCGCTGGAGCTGGGAGCCGCTATTCTATGGCCTGTATCAGATGCAGCAGCGCAACCGCCGCCGCCGCCGCGAGCTGGCGCTGCTTATCAAGCGCTTTCGCAGCGGGGCCGAATCGCTGCCTGACGCGGTGGTGATGACCACCGTCGAAGGCAATATCTTCTGGTGCAACGGTCTGGCGCAGCATCTGCTCGGCTTCCGCTGGCCGGAAGACAACGGCCAGCACATCCTCAACCTGCTGCGTTATCCGGAGTTCAGCCACTATTTGCAACAGCAGGAGTTTTCGCGCCCGCTGACGCTGCAGTTGAACAACGAACATTACGTCGAATTCCGCGTGATGCCCTATTCCGAAGGGCAACTGCTGATGGTGGCGCGCGACGTCACCCAGATGCGCCAGCTGGAAGGGGCGCGGCGCAACTTCTTCGCCAACGTCAGCCATGAGCTGCGCACGCCGTTGACGGTGCTGCAGGGCTACCTGGAAATGATGGGCGACGAAGAGCAGGACGGCTCGCTGCGCAGCAAGGCGCTGAGCACCATGCAAGAGCAGACCCGCCGGATGGACGGGCTGGTCAAGCAGTTGCTGACGCTGTCGCGCATCGAGGCGGCGCCCAATGTCGACATGAACGAACGGGTGGATATCCCGCTGATGCTGCGGGTGTTGCAGCGCGAGGCGCAATCGCTGAGCGGCGGCAATCACGAGATCGCTTTCCGGGTGAACGAACAGCTCAAAGTGTTCGGCAATGAAGACCAGTTGCGCAGCGCGGTGTCTAACCTGGTGTACAACGCGGTCAATCACACGCCGAAGGGCACCCATATCGAAGTCAGCTGGCAGCAGACGGCGCATGGCGCGCAGTTCCAGGTCAGCGACAACGGGCCGGGCATCGCCGCCGAGCACCTTCCGCGCCTGACCGAGCGTTTTTATCGCGTCGACAAGGCCCGTTCGCGCCAGACCGGCGGCAGCGGGCTGGGGCTGGCGATCGTCAAACACGCGCTCAGCCATCACGATGCGCGGCTGGAGATCCTCAGCGAACCGGGGATCGGCACCCGCTTTATCTTTACCTTACCCAACCGGTTGATTGTTCCGGCCGCTTTATCAGAGAATGCGGTGAAAAATTAACGCGAGACACCGGTATGACCCGAATCACCCGAGGGCTGTTGCTTTGCCTGGCGCTGCTGGCCGGACGTGGCGCACTGGCGCAGCCCGACGGCATGCTGGCGGGCAATCTGTCCAGCGTCGGCTCCGACACCCTGGCGAACCTGATGGCGCTGTGGGCGCAGGACTTCAGCCAGCATTACCCCAACGTTAATCTGCAGATCCAGGCCGCCGGTTCGTCGACCGCGCCGACCGCGTTGGCGGCGGGCGCCGCGCAGCTGGGCCCGATGAGCCGGCCTATGAAGGCGGCCGAGGTTTCGGCGTTCGAACACCGTTACGGCTATGCGCCGCTGGCGGTGCCGGTGGCGGTGGATGCGCTGGTGGTGTTGGTGCATCAGGACAATCCGCTGCGCGGCCTCAATTTGCAGCAACTCGATCGTATTTTCTCCGCCACCCGGCGCTGCGGTGAAAGCCAGCCGCTGACGCGCTGGGGCGAACTGGGTCTGAACGGCGACTGGGCGACGCGCTCGCTGCAACGCTTTGGCCGCAACTCGGCTTCCGGCACCTACGGCTATTTCAAACTGCGCGCGCTGTGCGGCGGCGATTTTATGCCGCGCGTCAATGAGTTGCCCGGTTCGGCCTCGGTGGTGCAGGCGGTGGCCGGTTCGCTCAACGGCATCGGCTACGCCAGCATCGGTTTTCGCGCCAGCGGCGTGCGGCTGCTGCCGTTGGCGGAGTCGGGGGAGGATTATGTCGCGCCTACCGCCGCCAACGTGCGCAACGATCGCTACCCGCTGTCGCGCTACCTGTATATCTACATCAACAAAGCCCCCAATCAACCGCTGGAGCCGCTGACCGCGGCGTTCCTCGATCGCGTGCTGTCGACCGCAGGACAGAGCCTGGTCAACCACGACGGCTATCTGCCTCTGCCGCCGGCCGCTCTGCAGAAGACCCGCCAGGCGCTCGGGCTGCAACCGCTTGCGCCGGCCATGATGCAATAAGCGACAAAAAGCGACGTAATTTTCGCCTTTTCTCACGCCGAAATGGAGCTTATACCACGCGAAAACCGGGCTTTTATTGGCGTTTTCGCGCGGTAAAGTGATATATGCTTCACGTTTCGTGAATTGGCTGTTCAAAAATGATACAAATCATGTAGTGTATATTTATTGATAGCCAATATGATCGACTGGTGGCTAAAGTTTATATGGTCGATAGCTCTGCTTTTCGCCGTGCGTCTTGCCTTGAAGCGCTATAAACGTTTACCTTAGCCCTCGTTGTCGGATTAAACCTCCATTTTTATAACTCCTAAAACTTTGCCCATCTTCATGAGCGGCCACTTTCGAATAGGGACATAAACGCCGGAACGATTGCGTTTAGGGTGCTTATTTGGCGCTGCGATGGTCGGGCATGCCGGCAACCGGGTGGGGCGTCACGCCACCACGCTATCGGACAATTTTTTTCATTTGAACAGGCAACACGACATCGTATGAGTCATCGTTTAACGTCAAAAGATATCCTGGCATTGGGCTTTATGACCTTTGCCTTATTCGTCGGGGCCGGGAACATCATCTTCCCGCCGATGGTCGGTTTACAGTCCGGTGAACATGTCTGGACTGCGGCGCTGGGCTTCCTGATCACCGCCGTCGGCCTACCGGTCATCACCGTCATCGCGCTGGCACGCGTCGGCGGCGGCATCGACGCCCTCAGTTCGCCGATTGGCCGCGGTGCCGGCCTGCTGCTGGCGACCGTTTGCTACCTGGCCGTCGGCCCGCTGTTCGCGACGCCGCGCACCGCCACCGTCTCCTTTGAAGTGGGCATCGCCCCGCTGACCGGCGACGGCGCCATGCCGCTGTTCATCTACAGCCTGGTGTATTTCGCGCTGGTGATTGGCATCTCCCTGTATCCGGGCCGCCTGCTCGATACCGTTGGCCACGTGCTGGCGCCGCTGAAGATCGTGGCGTTGGCCGTACTGGGCATCGCCGCGTTGCTGTGGCCTGCCGGCGCGCCGATTCCGGCGACGGCGGCTTACCAGAGCGTGCCTTTCTCTTCCGGTTTCGTTAACGGCTATCTGACCATGGATACGCTGGGCGCGCTGGTATTCGGCATCGTTATCGTCAACGCGGCGCGCTCGCGCGGCGTGAAAGACGCCGGTCTGTTGACCCGTTACACCATTCTGGCCGGTTTGATCGCCGGCGTGGGCCTGACGCTGGTTTATCTGAGCCTGTTCAAGCTGGGTTCCGGCAGCGGCGCGCTGGTGCCTGACGCTACCAACGGCGCGGTGATCCTGCATGCTTACGTTCAGAACACCTTCGGCGGCCTGGGCAGCTTCTTCCTGGCGGCGCTGATCTTCATCGCCTGCATGGTGACTGCGGTAGGCCTGACCTGCGCCTGCGCCGAGTTCTTCGCGCAATACCTGCCGTTTTCCTACAAGACGCTGGTGTTTATTCTGGGCCTGTTCTCGATGGTGGTGTCCAACCTCGGTCTGAGCCACCTGATCCAGATCTCCATTCCGGTGCTGACCGCGATTTACCCGCCGTGCATCGTGCTGGTGGTGCTGAGCTTCACCCTGCGTTGGTGGCACAGCGCACCGCGCATCATCGCGCCGGTGATGCTTGTCAGCCTGTTGTTTGGTATCCTTGACGCAGTGAAAGCGTCCAGCTTCCAGCAGCTGCTGCCGGCCTGGACCACTCACCTGCCGCTGGCGGAGCAGGGGTTGGCATGGTTGCCGCCTTCGCTGCTGATGCTGGTGCTGGTCGCGATTTATGATCGGGTGTGCACGCGTTCTCAAGTGACCGCGCACTGATAATCCCCCGGCTTAATCTAGGGCCACGGACATGTCCGTGGCTTTTTTACGTTTAAAACTATGGGTCATCTTCATGCAACAACAGTCACCCACCACTGCCCCCGACAATAAGCTGAAACGCGGCCTCAGCACGCGTCACATCCGCTTTATGGCGCTGGGGTCGGCCATCGGCACCGGGTTGTTCTACGGCTCGGCGGACGCCATCAAAATGGCCGGCCCGAGCGTGCTGCTGGCTTACCTGATCGGCGGCATCGTGGCCTTTATCATCATGCGCGCGCTGGGGGAGATGTCGGTCAACAACCCACAGGCCAGCTCGTTTTCCCGTTACGCGCAGGATTACCTCGGCCCGATGGCGGGCTACATCACCGGCTGGACTTACTGCTTTGAAATCCTGATTGTCGCCATCGCCGACGTGACCGCTTTCGGCATCTATATGGGCGTCTGGTTCCCGGAAGTGCCGCATTGGATCTGGGTGCTGAGCGTGGTGCTGATCATCGGCGCCATCAACCTGATGAGCGTCAAGGTGTTCGGCGAGCTGGAGTTCTGGTTCTCGTTCTTCAAGGTCGCCACCATCATCATCATGATCGCGGCCGGCATCGGCATCATCATCTGGGGTATCGGCAACGGCGGGCAACCGACCGGCATTCATAACCTGTGGTCGAACGGCGGCTTCTTCAGCAACGGTTTTATCGGCATGATCCTGTCGCTGCAGCTGGTGATGTTCGCTTACGGCGGCATTGAAATTATCGGTATCACCGCCGGCGAAGCGAAAGATCCGAAAAAATCGATTCCGAAGGCCATCAACTCGGTGCCATGGCGCATTCTGGTGTTCTACGTCGGCACGCTGTTCGTCATCATGTCGATCTACCCGTGGAACCAGGTGGGCACCAACGGCAGCCCGTTCGTGCTGACCTTCCAGCATATGGGCATCACCGTGGCGGCGGGCATCCTCAACTTCGTGGTGATCACCGCTTCACTGTCGGCGATCAACAGCGACGTGTTCGGCGTCGGTCGCATGCTGCACGGCATGGCCGAACAGGGGCACGCGCCGAAGATGTTCAGCAAGGTATCGAAACGCGGCATTCCTTGGGTGACGGTAGTGGTGATGATGCTGGCGCTGTTGCTGGCGGTGTACCTCAACTACATCATGCCGGAGAGCGTGTTCCTGGTGATCGCCTCCCTGGCGACCTTCGCCACCGTGTGGGTGTGGATCATGATCCTGTTCTCCCAAATCGCCTTCCGCCGCAGCCTGAGCAAAGAGCAGGTGAAGCAGCTGGCGTTCCCGCTGCGCGGCGGGGTGTTCACCTCGGTGGTGGCGATCGTGTTCCTGGTGTTCATCATCGGCCTGATCGGCTACTTCCCGACCACGCGCGTCTCGCTGTACGCCGGCCTGGTCTGGGTGGTATTGCTGCTGGCGGGGTACTGGTTCAAAGTCAACCATCAGAAAAAACGCGCGCCGTTGGCGACGCAGCAAGACTAAATGAAAAACACCGGCTAAGGCCGGTGTTTTTTTAGGGGGCAGGCGTCAAGCGAAGTCCAGCTTGCGCAGTTTCGATACGTCGATGGACTGCCTGGCCTGCCACAGATCGTAAGCATCCTGCATGCCCATCCACACCTGTTCGGAACTGCCTATCACGATGGACAGGCGGATGGCCATTTCCGGCGAGATATCGGACTTTCCGCTGATCAGACGTTGAACCGTGGAGGGCGCGACGTCCAGCGCTTTAGCCAGCGCGCGCGCGCTGAGATTCAGCGTTTCCATGGTTTCTTTGATCAACTCGCCAGGATGAGGGGGGTTATGCATGCGGTTCATTAGTGATAGTCCTCATAATTCACGATATAAACATCACCCTCGACCAGTTCAAACGTGATACGCCAGTTGCCGGTGACGGTGACGGACCATTGCCCGCTGCGAGCGCCCGTTAACGGGTGCAAGAAGAAGCCGGGCAGATCTACGTCATCAATCACTTTCGCCAGATCCAGCACGCTCAGCCGCAGCGCGATTTTCTTCGCCTGCTTGGCGTCGATACCCGCCGTTGAACCGGTTTCGAAAAACTTTTTGAGTCCCTTATGCTTGAAGCTTCTTATCATCCTGACGGCTCCATGGGTGTTGCGCTATACGCATCATAGCCAGGTGTTGCGTATGGCGCAACAAGGTGGGGTGTTTTTTGACCATCACGTCAGGCGTTTATCTTCCACTTCATCCTCCCCGGCGGCGCGCGCTTCGATACGCATGTCGCCGTCGTTCAGGCGTTCTTCCTCTTCCTCGCCGGCGCAGCGCGCCAGCACTTCGCGAATGTCCTGCAGGTTGCTGCTCAGAGCGCTCAGCGAAGGTTGCAGGTTGCGGGGCATGCGGCTTTCATCCAGCGAAGCGCTGTGCAGGCAGCCGATAAACAGCAGGGTGGCCATCAGGGTGAACAGCCGATGACGTAACCGTTTCAGCAAGGGCTTTCCCTCTCGGTGGTGAAGGTGATGGCGCATTAACGCCGTTTTCGCTGGGGAAAAGAAGGGGATGGAGATATCTGCTGGCAATTGAAAGAACATCATTACCAGCAGACATCTTTACGTCAGCCGATGTCAGGAAGCGTTCGCGCTTTGTAGCAGCATGCCGCGCAGGTCGTTGCCGGTTGGCGTCTGGTGCACGCGCAGGCCGAATTCGTCGATCACCGCCAGGATATGGTCGAAAATATCCGCCTGAATGCTTTCATACTCCGCCCAGACCGTGGTGTTGGTGAAGGCGTAGATTTCCAGCGGCAGCCCTTCCGGCGTCGGCGCCAGCTGGCGCACCATCAGCGTCATGTTCTGGTGAATGCGCGGGTGAGCGCGCAGGTAGGCTTCCAGATAGGCGCGCAGCGTGCCGAGGTTGGTGAGGCGGCGGCCGTTGAGCGGCGAGGCCAGATCGATGGCGATCTCCTGGTTGTGCTGGCTCAGCTCCTGGGTTTTGTTATCCAGATAGCTGTGCAGCAGCGGGTTGCGCTGCAGACGGCGCTGCTCTTCTTCCGACAGGAAGTGCACGCTGCCGGTGTCGATATTCAGGCTGCGCTTGATGCGGCGCCCGCCGGATTCCGACATCGACCGCCAGTTTTTGAACGAGTCGGAGATCAGCGCGTAGGTGGGGATGGTGGTGACGGTGTTGTCCCAGTTACGCACTTTGACCGTGGTCAGGCCGATGTCGGTGACCGCGCCGTCGGCGCCGTATTTCGGCATTTCCAGCCAGTCGCCGATCTTGAGCATATCGTTGGCGGAAAGCTGAATGCCGGCCACCAGCCCGAGGATCGGATCCTTGAACACCAACATCAAGACCGCGGTCATGGCGCCCAGTCCGCTGAGCAGCAGCAGCGGCGATTTGCCCATCAGCAGCGAGACGATCATGATGCCGATCAGGATCGCCGCCACCAGTTTCAGGCCCTGGAAAATGCCGCGCAGCGGCAGCTGATTGGAAATCGGGCTTTGGCGCAGCAGCGCCAGCAGCGTATCCAGCAGCGAGAACAGCGACAGCAGGGTGAAGGCGAGGATCCACACCTGCGCGGCGGTGACGATCACCGCCTGGGTCTGGCTGCCGCTCTGCAGCCACAGCGTCGCCTGGATGCTGATGATCACCCCTTGCAGCAGCAGCGCCACGCGCTGGAACAGTTTGTATTGGGTGATGGCCTGTTGCCAGACGCGCTGCGATTGCTGGCCACGGCGCTGAAGGGCAGCCAACACTACCCGATGCAGCACCATGTGGATCGCCACCGAGATCAGAACAATCAACCCCAATACCATCAACAGCGACATCACTCCGCCGAATTCCAAACCAAATTGTTCCAGCCAGCGCGTTATCTGTTGTTGCATTACCGCTCCTTAAAAAATGCGCAAAAAATATCCTGTAAACTTAAAACGCGTTAGCCTAAGGGGTAACGTGCAGGATTTGTGCCTGTTTACCTTTTTTTACATCAAGTTAGCGTTATTTTTCAGTCTCCGCCCCCCGGCTCATCCCCGGGTTTTGCGGCCAGAGAGGAGGGGGAGTTGCACTTAACGTGGCATTGTTCGCTTCTTGAAGAACGCCGTCGATTTCGTTTGGTACAGCAGGAGAACAGTATGCTTAACGCCTGGCATCAACCGGTCCCGCCTTTTGTCGTAAAACAAGGGCAACGTTTGGATATCACGCTGTGGTTACAAGGGGATGAACTGCCGGAACGGGTATTTTTGCGCGCCGAACCGGACAACGAAGAGTGGCTGCTGGCGATGAAAGCGCAGCGCCACGAGGGGATGCGGCGTTACCAGGCCAGCCTGACGCTGAATGAGGGCGAGCCGACGCGGCGTTACTGTTTCAAGCTGCTGTGGGCCGATCGCCAACAGTGGTTCGGGCCGCAGGGCTGGTCGCCAACGCCGCCGGGCCAGCTGGCGCAGTTCGCCGTCGACGATCCTGACAATGGCCCCGAGTGGGTGGCGGATCAGCTGTTCTACCAGATTTTCCCCGATCGCTTCGCCAGCAGCGGCGGTGAGCACGGTATCCAGAGCGGCAGCTACCGCCATCACGCGGTCGGCGCCGAGGTGATTCGGCGCGACTGGCAGCATCCGCTGGAGGACCGCCACGCCGCCTCGACCTTTTACGGCGGCGATCTGGACGGCATTTGCGCCAAACTGCCATACCTGCAGCAGCTGGGCGTGACGGCGCTGTATCTGAACCCGATTTTTACCGCGCCGAGCGTGCACAAGTACGATACCGAGGACTACTACCAGGTCGATCCGCACTTCGGCGGCAACGCGGCGCTGCAGCGTTTGCGAGTGAGTACTAACAAGGTAGGCATGAAACTGGTGCTGGACGGGGTATTCAACCACACCGGCGACTCGCATCCGTGGTTCGACCGCCATCGTCAGGGTGAAAATGGCGCCTGCCACCATCCCGATTCGCCGTATCGCGGCTGGTTCAACTTCTACCCGGACGGCCGCGCGCTCGACTGGAAGGGCAACGCCAGCCTGCCGAAGCTCAACTTCGCCGAGCCGCAGGTGGCGGAAGCGATTTATCAGGGCGAAGGCAGCGTGGTGCGCCACTGGCTGCGCCCGCCGTACAGCATCGACGGCTGGCGGCTGGACGTGGTGCACATGCTGGGGGAGAACGGCGGCGCCGCCGGCAACCTGCGCCATCTGGCGGGCATCTATCAGGCGGTGAAACAGGAGGATCCGCAGGCCTACGTGTTGGGCGAGCACTTCGGCGACGCGCGTCGCTGGCTGCATGCCGGCGTGGAGGATGCGGCGATGAACTACATGGGATTCGCGCTGCCGGTGCGGGCATTTTTAGCGGGGTTGGACGTGGCCTATCACCCGGTGCGGCTGGACGCCGCCGGATGCGCACAGTGGATGGACGGCTACCGCGCCGGGTTGCCGCATGGCCGCCAGCTGATCCAGTTCAACCAGTTGGACAGTCACGATACCGCGCGTTTCCTCACGCTGTTGCAGGGGAACGCGGCGCGCATGCAGATGGCGGCGGTGTGGCTGCTGAGCTGGATCGGCGTGCCTTGCCTCTATTATGGCGATGAGATTGGGTTGGACGGCGGCAACGATCCGTTCTGCCGCAAGCCGTTCCCGTGGGACGTCGCCGACTGGGACCGGCCGCTGCTGGCGCTGTTCCAGCGCATGGCGGCGCTGCGTAAACAGAGCCTGGCCTTGCGCCGTGGCGGCTGCCAGGTGTTGTACGCCAGCGGCGAAACGCTGGTGTTCGTGCGCCTGTATCAGCAGGAGCAGGTGCTGGTGGCGCTGCAGCGCGACGGCAGCGGCCAGGCGCAGCTGCCGCATAACCCGCTGCTGGCGCGCGGCCCGTGGCGGCGTGTGGAAGGGCGGGGAGAGTTGAGCGAAACGGCGGGCGGGTTGCGCCTGCAGTTGGCAGAAGAGTCGGCTACCGTATGGCGCTGCGAAGGTTAAAGAAACTGCGGGGGCCAAAGGGCCCCCGCGATTAAGGTAAGTGGGCGTTTACATCAGTAACCGACCGCGGAGCCTGCCGGGCGGCGCACGTCGTTGGCGCCGTACAGATAGCCTTCGCGCACTTTGCCGGAAACCGCCGAATCGTTGCCGGAGTTGGCCGGTGTGACGCCCGCCGCGCCCGGCAAGCCGACCAGAATCAGTTCGGCGGCGCCCCACGGCGTTTGCTCGACCATCTTGTAGCCCATGCCGCTCAGCAGCTTCAGCGTATCGGCGGAAACGCCACGCTGTTCGTAGTACACCTCATCCGGCAACCATTGGTGATGGATGCGCGGCGCGTCCACCGCTTCCTGCGGCGCCATGCCGTGGTCGATCACGTTCAACGCGGTCTGCAGGGTGATGGTGATGATGCGCGAACCGCCCGGCGAACCCAGTACCATAAAGATCTTGTTGTCCTTGGTCACCAGCGTCGGGCTCATCGACGATAGTGGGCGCTTACCGGGGGCAATGCTATTGGCGGTGCCTTGCACCAGCCCGTACAGGTTTTTCTCACCCACTTTGACCGTAAAATCGTCCATCTCGTCGTTGAGGAAGAAGCCGGTGCCCGGTGCGATCACCACGGCGCCGAAGCGGCCGTTGACGGTATAGGTGGTGGAGACCGCGTTGCCGTCATGGTCGACAATCGAATAATGGGTGGTTTCCGGTTTCTCATGCGGCTCCATGCCGGGCTGCACGTTTTCCGACGGCGTGGCTTTGTCTGCAACGATTTTCTTGCGGATCTGCTCGGCGTAGCTCTTGCTCACCAGCCGATCGATCGGGTTCTTGATGAATGCCGGGTCGCCGAGATAGGTGTTGCGGTCCATGTAGGCATGGCGCATCGCCTCGGTCATGGTGTGAATGGCCGCCGCCGAGTTGAAGCCCATGCTTTTCAGGTCGTAGCCTTCCACCACGTTGAGGATTTCGCACAGCGTCACGCCGCCGGAGCTGGGAGGCGGCGCCGACACGAACTTGTAGCCGCGATAGCTGCAGGTGATCGGCAGGGTTTCGGTGACCTTGTAGTTGGCGAAGTCGGCCGCCGTCAGAATGCCGCCGCCCTGCTTGGCCGCCGCCTCCACCGCCTGCGGGATCTTGCCTTTGTAGAAAGCGTCGGTTCCCCCTTTGGCGATGGCTTCCAGCGTGTTGGCCAGATCGGTTTGCACCAGCTTATCTCCCGGCTGCAGCGGGCTGCCGTCCGGGCGCAGGAAGATTTTGGCCGACTCGGGATCCTGTTTGAAGCGCGTGATGGTGGTGTCGAGGATATCGGTGTCGGCGCGGGTCAGCACAAAGCCTTCCCGCGCGAGCTTGATCGCCGGTGCCAGCACCTGTTCGCGGCTCAGTTTGCCGTACTTCTCGCGCGCGGTTTCCATCCCCAGCACGGTGCCCGGCACGCCCGCCGCCAGATAGCCGTACAGGCTGGCGTCTTTCTTCACCTTGCCGTCGGCATCCAGATACATGTTGGCGCTGGCCGCGGCCGGCGCGGTTTCGCGGAAGTTGATGAAGGTGTCGGTGCCGTCCGCCAGGTGGACGGTCATAAAGCCGCCGCCGCCGATGTTGCCGCAGCAGGGGTTAACCACCGCCTGCGCATAGCCGACCGCCACGGCGGCGTCGATGGCGTTGCCGCCCATTTTCAGGATATCCACACCGACCTGCGAGGCCAGGTGCTGCGAGGTGACCACCATGCCGTTTTTGGCTTCCACCGCCGGGTTAGACGCCGCATACAGGCTGCCGCTGACCAGCAGCGCCGCCATGGTCAGGGGTTTGCTCCATTTCTGTAAAAACATAGTTATTCCTATCCTGTCAGTTTTTTATTGTGTTGTGTTTGCTTGCCGTTACTCGCTTGCAAAGCGCGAGCCAGCGTTATTGATAGTAGCCGCAGATGGGCGCACGCGCGGCGATCGGGATAGGAAATGTGAGCGGAAACAGGGAAATAAAGCACAGAAGGTGGGCATGTTGCCCCAAAAAGGGGCACAAAAAAACCGGCCCGTGGGCCGGTTGATTCACTATCAGGCTGAAATTACAGCTTGGCAGCGTTTTCAGACAGGTATTTTGCTACGCCGTCTGGGGAAGCGCCCATACCTGCTTTGCCTTTTTCCCACTGAGCCGGGCACACTTCACCGTGCTCTTCGTGGAATTGCAGCGCGTCAACGGTACGGATCATTTCGTCGATGTTACGGCCGATTGGCAGGTCGTTAACAACCTGAGCACGCACGATGCCGTCTTTGTCGATCAGGAAGGAGCCGCGCAGCGCAACGCCGGCTTCCGGGTGTTCGATGCCGTAAGCTTTCTGAATTTCACGCTTGATGTCAGCAACCATTGCGTATTTCACTTCACCGATGCCGCCTTTGTCGACAGGGGTTTTACGCCATGCGTTGTGAACGAATTCTGAGTCGAAGGAAACGCCAACCACTTCAACGCCACGCTTCTGGAACTCTTCATAGCGGTGATCGAAAGCGATCAGCTCGGAAGGGCATACGAAGGTGAAGTCCATTGGCCAGAAGAACAGGACGGCTGGTTTGCCGTTCAGGTGCTTCTTCAGGTTGAAGTTTTCAACGATTTCGCCGCTACCCAGTACGGCAGCTGCAGTGAAGTCAGGGGCTTGACGAGTTACCAGGACCATAATTACTCCTGTAATAGGTGTTAAAGGGTGGATGTAAAAACAAGGGCCAGTATAGGGGCCGTGACTTGGTGAATAAAGGGTAAAAGACCAATCGATGAGATAGCTTTCACCTATCAAAGTCGTTGATATAATTTATCGAGCTTTAAAAATAACCTTTTCCCACAAAAGGGCAAGCGGCAAAACGTAAATTCTTGCAAGGCGCTGCAATTTCAAACGCTTGGGCTTGACCTCAGAGCCTTTTATCCTTCGCCTGCCGCATCATTTGCGGGTAAAACTGCCAGAACTGTGTTTCAAGCTGATGATAATGTTGCTCGACGTCGGCGAACGAGCCGGCCAGCGCCTCAAGGCGCGGGCGGCGGCTGGCCATGCCCTGCAGCACTCGGGCGATGAACGGCAATTCGGCGTAGCGTTCCAGCCAGCGCTCCGGCCACAGATAGCCGTTCAGGTTCTGAAAACGCGGCGGCGTGAGCGGCAGGTAAGGTTCGATCTGGCTGCGGGCTTCCTGGGTGAACTGGTGCAGATCGCGCGAGGGCTCCAGCTGCTGCCAGTGGCGCGCCAAAAAATGGTCCCACACCACGTCGAGGGTGATCGGCGCCACGCGGCGGTAAGGGGCGCTGAAATAGTCGCGGCAGGCTTTGACCTGCGGCAGGCTGTCGGTCAACACGTCGACGCGGCGATGCATCATGATGCCGGCCACCACGTCGGGCTGGTAGTCGGCGGCGGGGTTGCCGCGCACGAAATCGGCCAGCAGGTTGCCCAGCAGCGAGCTGTCCGCCAGCATGGCCAGATGGAGATGAGCGAGAAAATTCATCCCTCAACTATACCCGAAGTCAGGCAAATCCTCCTTATTTCTTGCCGCTGACCGCCCCCGGCTTTAGACTAGGCCGCCTGTTTTTTACCAACCAGCCTTAAATTGAAGAAGTGAATACCCATGCGCGTCGCTGATTTTTCGTTTGAACTTCCCGAATCCCTGATTGCCCACTATCCCCAGGCCGAGCGCAGCGCATGCCGCCTGCTGCAGCTGGACGGGCCGAGCGGGGCGCTGACGCACGGCGTATTCACCGATCTGCTGGACAAGCTGGAGGCCGGCGATCTGCTGGTGTTCAACAATACCCGCGTGATCCCGGCGCGCATGTTCGGCCGCAAGGTCAGCGGCGGCAAGATTGAAGTGCTGGTGGAGCGCGTGCTGGACGACCATCGCGTGCTGGCGCACGTGCGCGCGTCGAAAGCGCCGAAGCCGGGCGCCGAGCTGCTGCTGGGGGATGACGAGAGCATCGCCGCCACCATGGTGGCGCGCCATGAGACGCTGTTCGAGCTGCGTTTCAACGACGAGCGCGACGTATTCACCATTCTCAACGCGGCCGGCCATATGCCGCTGCCGCCGTATATCGCTCGCCCGGATGAAGACGCCGACCGCGAGCTGTATCAGACGGTCTACAGCGAGAAGCCGGGCGCGGTCGCCGCGCCGACCGCCGGCCTGCATTTCGACGAACCGCTGCTGGCGGCGCTGCGCGCCAAGGGCGTGGAAATGGCGTTCGTGACGCTGCACGTCGGCGCCGGCACCTTCCAGCCGGTGCGCGTGGAAACCATCGAAGATCACGTGATGCACGCCGAATACGCCGAAGTGCCGCAGGAGGTGGTCGATGCGGTGCTGGCCTGCAAAGCGCGCGGCAAGCGCGTGGTGGCGGTGGGCACCACCTCGGTGCGCTCGCTGGAGAGCGCCGCGGCGGCCAGCAAAGAGGCGCTGATTGCGCCGTTCTTCGGCGACACCAGCATCTTTATCTATCCGGGTTACCACTACCAGGTGATCGACGCGCTGGTGACCAATTTCCACCTGCCTGAGTCGACCCTGATCATGCTGGTGTCGGCCTTCGCCGGCTATAAAAATACCATGAACGCCTATCAGCAGGCGGTAGCCGAGCAGTATCGCTTTTTCAGCTACGGCGATGCGATGTTCATCAGCCGTAACCCGCAGGCGGAAAACGAATCCGTCGGCGGCTAAATTCCCGGGCTGCGCGCATGGCGCGGCCCCGTTTCAACGACATCAGACTGTTTCTCTGATGCTGGAGGCTTTGTGAAGTACGAATTACAAACTACCGATGGCCGCGCGCGTCGCGGCCGCCTGATCTTCGACCGCGGCGTAGTGGAAACCCCGGCCTTTATGCCGGTCGGCACCTACGGTACGGTCAAGGGCATGACGCCGGAAGAAGTGAAAGAGACCGGCGCGCAGATCCTGCTGGGCAACACCTTCCACCTGTGGCTGCGCCCGGGCCAGGAGATCATGAAACTGCACGGCGATCTGCACGACTTCATGCAGTGGCCGGGCCCGATCCTCACCGACTCCGGCGGTTTCCAGGTGTTCAGCCTGGGGGCGATGCGCAAGATCAAAGAGGAAGGCGTGTACTTCCGCAATCCGATCAACGGCGACAAGGTGTTCCTGAGCCCGGAAAAATCGATGGAAATCCAGTATGACCTGGGTTCCGACATCGTGATGATCTTCGACGAATGCACGCCGTACCCGGCCGACTGGGACTACGCCAAGCGTTCGATGGAAATGTCGCTGCGTTGGGCGCAGCGCAGCCGCCAGCGTTTCGACGAGCTGGAAAATAAAAATGCGCTGTTCGGCATCATTCAGGGCGGCGTTTACGAAGATTTACGTGATGTTTCAGTAAAAGGGCTGGTGGATATCGGCTTTGATGGGTACGCTGTGGGCGGCTTGGCTGTAGGCGAGCCGAAAGAGGATATGCATCGCATTCTTGAACACGTTTGCCCGCAAATTCCGGAAGATAAGCCACGCTATTTGATGGGCGTCGGCAAGCCGGAAGATTTGGTGGAAGGCGTGCGCCGCGGCATCGACATGTTCGACTGCGTCATGCCGACCCGCAACGCCCGCAACGGCCATCTGTTCGTGACTGACGGTGTGGTAAAAATCCGTAATGCCAAGCACAAGGATGATACTTCTCCGCTGGATAAGGACTGTGATTGCTACACTTGTCGCCATTACAGCCGCGCCTACTTGCACCATCTCGACCGTTGCAACGAAATATTGGGTGCTCGACTGAACACAATTCATAACCTGCGTCACTACCAGCGCCTGATGGCGGGTTTACGCCAGGCTATCGAAGAGGGTAAATTAGAGCAGTTTGTTGCGGATTTCTATGGTCGGATCGGCAAGCCGATTCCGCCTTTAAACGCTTGATCTAATAATTGATAACTTAATGAGGGAATTTCAATGAGCTTTTTCATTTCTGACGCCGTCGCATCCGCAGGGGCTCCGGCTCAGGGAAGCCCGTACTCTCTGATCATTATGCTGGTGGTGTTCGGCCTGATCTTCTACTTCATGATCCTGCGCCCACAGCAGAAACGCGCGAAAGATCACAAGAAGCTGATGGACTCCATCGGTAAAGGCGACGAAGTGCTGACCACCGGCGGCCTGATCGGTCGCGTGACCAAAGTGGCCGACACCGGCATCATCGCCATCGCGCTGAACGACACCACGGAAGTGATGATCAAGCGTGACTTCGTGGCGGCCGTTCTGCCGAAAGGTACCATGAAGGCCCTGTAATCTTTTTTCCCGAAGGGAATTGCCGTGCTAAACCGTTATCCTTTGTGGAAGTATCTGATGTTGATCGTCGTGATCCTCGTCGGTCTGCTTTATGCGCTTCCCAACATCTACGGTGAGGATCCGGCCGTACAAATCACTGGCGCGCGCGGCGTCGCCGCCAGTGAAACTACGCTGGACCAGGTCCGTACCGTATTAGAAAAAGACAACATCGCGAGCAAGTCGATTGCGCTGGAAAACGGCGCCATCCTGGCTCGCTTTAAAGATTCCGACGTTCAGCTGCGCGCCCGTGAAGCGCTGATGACCGAGCTGGGTGACAAATTCGTCGTGGCGCTGAACCTGGCGCCGGCCACGCCGACCTGGCTGGCCATGCTGGGCGCTGAGCCGATGAAACTCGGCCTGGACCTGCGCGGCGGCGTGCACTTCCTGATGGAAGTGGACATGGACACCGCGCTGAGCAAGCTGCAGGAACAGACCATGGATACCCTGCGCAGCGAGCTGCGTGAGAAGGGCATTCCTTACGCGTCTATCCGCAAGCTGGACAACAACGGCGTGGAAGTTCGTTTCCGCGACGATGCGGCCCGCGACCAGGCCATCAGCTACATCGGCCCGCGTCAGCGCGATCTGGTGCTGTCCGCCAACGGCGCCAACACCATGAAAGCCAGCCTGACGGACGCCCGTCTGAGCGAAGCGCGCGAATACGCCGTCCAGCAGAACATCACTATCCTGCGTAATCGCGTCAACCAGCTCGGCGTCGCCGAACCGCTGGTGCAGCGCCAGGGCTCCGACCGCATCGTGGTCGAGCTGCCGGGCATTCAGGACACCGCGCGCGCCAAAGAAATTCTGGGCGCCACCGCGACCCTGGAATTCCGTCTGGTGAACACCAATGCGGACGCCAC
Source organism: Serratia sp. YC16 (assembly GCF_009707615.1). Taxonomy (NCBI): domain Bacteria; kingdom Pseudomonadati; phylum Pseudomonadota; class Gammaproteobacteria; order Enterobacterales; family Yersiniaceae; genus Serratia; species Serratia sp. YC16. Next base: position 32,329 of record NZ_WLYN01000008.1, read on the forward strand.
TGCGGCGGCCAACGGCCGCGTGCCGGGCGATTCCGAGGTGAAGTACACCCGTGACGGCCAGCCGATCGTGCTGTACAAGCGCGTGATCCTGACCGGTGACCACATCACCGACTCCACCTCGAGCACCGACGAATACAACCAGCCGCAGGTTAACATCTCGCTGGACAGCGCCGGCGGCACGTCCATGTCCAACTTCACCAAGGACAACATCGGCAAGCCGATGGCGACCCTGTTCGTGGAGTATAAGGACAGCGGCAAGAAAGACGCCAACGGTCGCGCGGTGCTGGTGAAACAGGAAGAAGTGATCAACGTGGCGAACATTCAGTCGCGTCTGGGCAACAGCTTCCGTATCACCGGTATCGGCAACCCGAACGAAGCGCGTCAGCTTTCGCTGCTGCTGCGCGCGGGGGCACTGATCGCGCCGATTCAGATCGTTGAAGAGCGCACCATCGGTCCAACCCTGGGTCAGCAGAACATTACCCAAGGCCTGGAAGCCTGTCTGTGGGGCCTGGTGGCGTCCATCGTCTTCATGGTGGTCTGGTACCGTAAATTCGGCGTGATCGCCACCACGGCGCTGGTCGCCAACCTGGTGCTGATCGTCGGCGTGATGTCCCTGTTGCCGGGGGCGACGCTGACCATGCCGGGTATTGCCGGGATCGTGTTGACGCTGGCGGTGGCGGTCGACGCCAACGTACTGATTAACGAACGTATCAAGGAAGAGCTGAAGAACGGCAGGTCCGTTCAGCAGGCGATCCATGAGGGCTATAAAGGCGCGTTCTCCAGTATCGTCGACGCCAACATCACCACCCTGATCACCGCGGTCATCCTGTACGCAGTCGGCACCGGTTCGATCAAGGGCTTTGCGATCACCACCGCTATCGGTGTGGCGACGTCCATGTTCACCGCGATTGTCGGTACCCGTGCCATCGTCAACCTGCTTTACGGCGGCAAACGCATTAACAAGCTGTCTATCTGAGGAGTGCGTTGTGGCACAGGATTATACTGTTGAGCAACTCAACTACGGCCGTAAAGTCTACGACTTTATGCGCTGGGACTACGTGGCCTTCGGCATCTCGTTGGTGCTGTTGGTCGCGTCGATCGCCACCATGTCGGTGCGCGGCTTTAACTGGGGTCTGGATTTCACCGGCGGTACGGTGATTGAAATCAACCTGGAGAAGCCGGCTAACCTTGACCTGATGCGCGATACGCTGGAGAAGGCCGGGTTCCAGGATCCGATCATCCAGAACTTCGGCAGCAGCCGCGACGTGATGGTGCGCATGCCACCGGCGACCGGCACCGCAGGCCAGGAGCTGGGTAACAAGGTGATCGGCGTGATCAACGACTCGGTGGATAAGAACGCCACCGTGAAGCGCATCGAGTTCGTCGGCCCGAGCGTGGGCAGCGAACTGGCGCAAACCGGCGGCATGGCGCTGCTGGTGGCGTTGATCTGTATCCTGATCTACGTCGGTTTCCGCTTCGAATGGCGCCTGGCGCTGGGGGCGGTTATCGCGCTGGCGCACGACGTGATCATCACGCTGGGCGTGCTGTCGCTGTTCCACATCGAGATTGACCTGACCATCGTCGCTTCCCTGATGTCGGTTATCGGTTACTCGCTGAACGACAGCATCGTGGTATCCGACCGTATTCGTGAGAACTTCCGCAAGATCCGCCGCGGCACGCCTTACGAGATCATGAACGTGTCGTTGACCCAGACGCTGAGCCGTACGCTGATGACCTCCGGGACCACCCTGATGGTGGTGCTGATGCTGTACATCTTCGGCGGCGCGATGCTGCAAGGCTTCTCGCTGGCGATGCTGATCGGCGTGTCGATCGGTACCGTTTCCTCTATCTACGTCGCGTCCGCGCTGGCGTTGAAACTGGGGATGAAACGCGAACACATGCTGCAGCAAAAAGTGGAAAAAGAGGGCGCCGATCAGCCTTCGATTCTGCCTTAACCGCCGCAGTATTCAGCGAAATGAGAAGGAGCGCCGATGGGCGCTCCTTTTTTTTGCCTCGGTTTCAGCGCGGCTGCACCACCGCCGGCTGGGCGGTCGAAACCAGGCTGTGCAGACGGATGTAGCCCAATTGTTCCGGCGTCAGGCCGCTGAAGCGCAGCTCGAAGTCCTGGCCGGGTTTCGGCAGCAGCGAGTCGGCGCTGGCGATCGGTTGCGACAGCGCCTCGGCGGTCAACGGCCGGCCGGTAGCCTCGTCCAACTGGCCCCATTCCACCACCGCTTTGAACGGCGGCAGCGTGGCCTGTGAGAGGATGCGCACATGTAGTTGCGCCTGCGTGCCGTTGGCTTCGCTCTTGATGTGGCTCAGTGAAACGCTCAGCTCGCCGATGCCGCTTTGCAAACGGGCGGCGCTGCGGGCCGCCGGCAGCAGGTAGACGCCGTTGTCGGAGTGCTGATTGAGCAGATTCTGTCGCTCCAGCGCGGTGGTTTGGTCGGTCAGCACGCTCACTTTCTGGTTCAGTGCGGCGACCTGATGGCGCAGCTGTGGCACGGCGGGGTTGTGCGCGCAGCCCGCCAACAACAGGGCGATGGCGAGCAGGCCGATTTTGGGGTAACGGGTTGTCATGAGGGCGATGTCCTATGCTGAATCTCCTGCTATCAAGCTTAGCCCGCATGGAGGTGAAAGTCATATCGACGCCGCCTTCCCGCCGCCTGTCGCAACAAATCGCCGCCGCCCTTTGTTGTGGCTGCACTTCGGGTTAAACTGCATTTATCTATAAAAAAAGTTTATCAGGACGTGTTATGCATTGCCCTTTCTGCGCCGCCGTTGATACCAAAGTCATTGATTCCCGCCTGGTGGGGGACGGTTCGCAAGTGCGCCGCCGCCGCCAGTGTCTGGTGTGCAATGAACGCTTCACCACCTTCGAGGTGGCCGAGTTGGTGATGCCGCGAGTGATTAAAAGCGATGAGGTGCGCGAGCCGTTCAACGAAGACAAGCTGCGTCGCGGCATGCTGAAAGCGCTGGAGAAGCGCCCGGTAAGCTCGGACGACGTGGAAAACGCCCTTAACCATATCAAATCCCAACTGCGCGCCACCGGCGAACGCGAAGTGCCGACCAAATTAGTCGGCAATCTGGTGATGGACGCGTTGAAAAAGCTGGATAAGGTGGCCTACATTCGCTTTGCGTCGGTATACCGCAGCTTCGAAGACGTGCGCGAGTTCGGCGAAGAGATCGCCCGCCTGCAAGACTAAAGGATCTTTCATGCATCACGACGAATTTTACATGGCGCGCGCCTTCGAGCTGGCGCGGCTGGGGCGTTTCACCACTGCGCCCAATCCGAACGTCGGCTGCGTTATCGTGCGCGACGGCGAAATTGTCGGTGAAGGCTATCATCTGCGCGCCGGCGAGCCGCACGCGGAAGTGCATGCGCTGCGCATGGCGGGCGACAAGGCGCGCGGCGCCACCGCCTATGTCACGCTCGAACCGTGCAGCCATCACGGCCGCACGCCGCCCTGCGCCGATGCGCTGGTGGCCGCCGGCGTGACGCGGGTGGTCGCGGCGATGCAAGATCCCAATCCGCAGGTGGCGGGGCGCGGGCTGTACAAGCTGCAGCAGGCCGGCGTCGAGGTGCGTCATGGCCTGATGCTGGCCGAAGCCGAAGCGGTCAACCTGGGCTTCCTCAAACGCATGCGCACCGGTTTCCCCTATGTACAGCTGAAGCTGGGCGCGTCGCTGGATGGCCGCACGGCGATGGCCTCCGGCGAAAGCCAGTGGATCACTTCACCCGAAGCGCGTCAGGACGTGCAGCGCCTGCGCGCGCAAAGCGCCGCGATTCTCAGCACCAGCGCCACCGTGCTGGCGGACGATCCGTCGCTGACGGTGCGTTGGGATGAGCTGGACGCCGAAACCCAGCGCCTCTATCCGCGCGAAAATCTGCGTCAGCCGCTGCGCATCCTGCTGGACAGCCAAAATCGCATTACCCCGCAACACCGCGTGGTGCAGCAGCCTGGCGCCACCTGGCTGGCGCGCCAGCAAGCGGATGAACAGGCCTGGCCGCAAGACGTCGAGCAGTTCATCTGCCCGGCGCACGGCGGCGGGGTCGATCTGGTGGTGATGATGATGCTGTTGGCCAAGCGCCAGGTGAATTCAATCTGGGTGGAGGCGGGGGCGACGCTGGCCGGTGCGCTGCTGCAGGCCGGCCTGGTGGATGAGCTCATTTTGTACATCGCGCCAAAACTGTTGGGCGATAATGGCCGCGGCCTGTGTCATTTGCCGGGCCTGGAGCATTTGGCCGACGCGCCGGAATTCGTCTTTAGCGACGTGCGGCAGGTTGGCCCCGATCTGCGTTTGCGCCTGCGGGCGAAACACTGAATCTCGCGCCCGCGCGCCGGTTTTACAAAAGCGCCGCGCAGGCGATGAAAGAATATGATAGAATCCGCCCCCCTGCGGGGTATTGAACCCATTTTTAAGGAAAGCCCATGAAAGTTATCGAAGGTGTTGTTGCTACTCCAAATGCCCGTGTGGCGATCGCAATTGCACGTTTTAACAATTTCATCAACGACAGCCTGCTGGAAGGTGCCATCGACGCGCTGAAACGCATTGGTCAGGTTGCTGACGACAACATCACCGTTGTCTGGGTCCCGGGCGCTTACGAGCTGCCGTTGACGGCGAGCGTATTGGCCAAAACCGGCAAATACGACGCGGTTATCGCGCTGGGCACCGTTATCCGTGGGGGCACCGCGCACTTCGAATATGTGGCGGGCGAAGCCAGCTCCGGCATCGGCAACGTTGCGATGAATGCCGAAATCCCGGTTGCCTTTGGCGTGCTGACCACCGAAAGCATCGAACAGGCGATCGAACGCGCCGGCACCAAAGCGGGCAACAAAGGCGCTGAAGCCGCGCTGACCGCACTTGAAATGATTAATGTTATCAAAGCTATTAAAGCCTGAATTTAGTTAAGGGGAATTCCGTGAAACCTGCTGCTCGTCGCCGCGCTCGTGAGTGCGCTGTTCAAGCGCTTTACTCTTGGCAGTTGTCTAAAAACGACCTTGCCGATGTTGAACACCAGTTCCTGACGGAGCAGGATGTCAAAGATGTTGACGTCGCCTATTTTCGCGAGTTGCTGTCCGGCGCGGCAGTGAATGCAGGTATGCTGGACGAACTGATGGCGCCATACCTGTCGCGTCAGCTCGAAGAGCTGGGCCAGGTGGAGCGCGCAGTGCTGCGCGTCGCGCTGTTTGAACTGAAAATGCGCGAGGATGTCCCTTACAAGGTGGCGATCAACGAAGCGATCGAACTGGCGAAAACCTTCGGCGCGGAAGACAGCCACAAGTTTGTGAACGGGGTGCTGGATAAAGTGGCGCCAACCCTTCGCAAGAAAAAGTAAAACATTAAGGCCGGTATCCCCGGCCTTAATTTCTTCTAGTGGAATATCGATATGGCATGCGGCGAATTTGACCTCATTGCCCGCTATTTTGACCGGTTTAAGCGCGTGCGCCGGGATGTACAGTTGGGCATTGGAGATGACTGCGCACTGCTGGCAGTGCCGGAAAAACAGCTGGTGGCCGTCAGTACCGATACGCTGGTGGCGGGCATTCACTTCCTGCCGGACATCGATCCGGCCGATCTTGGTTACAAAGCACTGGCGGTCAATCTCAGCGATCTGGCGGCGATGGGCGCCGATCCTGCGTGGCTTTCGCTGGCCCTGACGCTGCCGGAGGTGGACGAACCCTGGCTGAAGGCCTTCAGCGACAGCCTGTTCGATCAGCTGAACTATTACGGCATGCAGCTGATCGGCGGTGATACCACGCGCGGCCCGCTGAGCATGACCTTGACCATTCAGGGGCTGATCCCGGCCGGCCGGGCGCTGACCCGCAGCGGTGCGCGCATCGGCGACTGGATCTACGTGACCGGCACGCTGGGCGACAGCGCCGCCGGTTTGGCGATCCTGCAGGATCGTCTGGCGGTGACGGATACGGCGGCGCGCGATTACCTGATCGCTCGCCATCTGCGCCCGCAGCCGCGGGTGTTGCAGGGGCAGGCGCTGCGCGATCTGGCCAGCTCGGCGATCGACATCTCCGACGGCCTGATCTCCGATCTGAAACACATCCTGAAGGCCAGCGACTGTGGCGCACGCATCGTGCTGGACGAGCTGCCGATGTCGCAGGCGCTGAGCAGCCACGCGGATGCCGAGCAGGCGCTGCGTTGGGCGCTGGCGGGCGGCGAAGATTACGAGTTGTGCTTCACCGTGCCGGAAATCAACCGCGGCGCGTTGGAAGTGGCGCTGAGCCATCTCGGGGCCGACTACACCTGTATCGGCCAGATTGGCCCGCTGTCTGAAGGCATTCGCTATTATCGCAACGACGAGGCGGTGGAGCTGGACTGGGTCGGGTTCGACCATTTCAATGCGGAGCCGGGCAACCATGGATGAAGCCAAGCGTCGGCTGCGGATGAGCAATCCGTGGCACCTGCTGGCCACCGGCTTCGGCAGCGGTTTGTCGCCGATCATGCCGGGCACCATGGGATCGCTGGCGGCGATCCCGTTCTGGCTGTTGCTGATCCAACTGCCGTGGCAGCTCTACTCGCTGGCGGTGATGTTCAGCATCTGCATCGGCGTCTATATTTGCCATCGCACGGCGAAAGACATGAAGGTGCACGATCACGGCAGCATCGTCTGGGATGAGTTCGTCGGCATGTGGATCACGCTGATGGCGCTGCCGGTCAACGACTGGCGCTGGGTCGCCGCCGGTTTCGTCATCTTCCGCATTTTGGACATGTGGAAGCCGTGGCCGATCCGCTGGTTCGATCGCAACGTGCATGGCGGCATGGGCATCATGGTCGACGACATCATCGCCGGCGTGTTGTCCGCCGGCATCATCTACTTGATTGGGCACCACTGGCCGATCGGGTTGTTCTGACAGACGGGCGCGGTGTTTCGCGCCCGCTGCTCTTTATTCAAACCCCGTCACCCGATGCGGCACGTAAGCCGTCTCCAGTTCTGCCACCTCTTGCGGCGACAAACTCAAATCGACCGCGGCGATGGCGTCGTCCAGCTGTTCGCTGCGCGAGGCGCCGACGATCGGCGCGCTGACCGCCGGTTTGTTCAGCAGCCAGGCCAGTGCGATCTGCGCCCGCGAGACGCCGCGTTCTTCGGCGAGGCTGGCGACGCGTTCGGCGATGATGGCGTCGATGCCTTCGGTTTCCTCATACAGGCTCTTGCCGAACTGGTCGGAAACCAGCCGCGCGGTGGTTTCGCCCCAGGGGCGGGTCAGGCGGCCGCGCGCCAGCGGGCTCCACGGCAGCACGGCGATGCCTTCGGCGGCGCACAGAGGGTGCATTTCGCGCTCTTCTTCGCGCTGGATCAGGTTGTATTGATCCTGCATGCTGACGAAGCGCGTCCAGCCGTGCAGATCGGCGGTGTACAGCGCCTTGGCGAACTGCCAGGCGTACATCGAGGAGGCGCCGATGTAACGCGCCTTACCGGCTTTCACCACCTCGTGCAGCGCTTCCAGCGTCTCTTCCAGCGGCGTTTCGTAATCCCAGCGGTGGATCTGCAGCAAATCGACATAGTCGGTGCCCAGGCGCCGTAGGCTGTCGTCGATGGACTGCATGATGTTGGCGCGCGATAAACCGCGCTTCAGATTGCTCAGCGGGAAATAGACCTTGGTGGCGACCACCACGTCTTCGCGCCGGGCATAGTCGCGCAGCGCCCGGCCGAGGATCTCCTCGCTGCTGCCGTCGGAATAGCTGTTGGCGGTGTCGAAAAAGTTGATGCCGGCTTCCAGCGCCTGTTTCAGCAGCGGGCGGCTGCTCTCTTCCGGCAGCGTCCAGGCGTGATTGCCGCGGTTCGGTTCGCCATAGGTCATGCAACCCAGGCAGATGCGCGAGACGTTCAGATCGGTGTTGCCCAGTTTCAGGTACTTCATGCTTGCCTCCCATTCACAACTCAGACAGTAACTGTAGCGCGGATCCCGGAGGGCTGAAACGAAAACGCCCCCGGGAGCGGAGGCGTTTTTTCAGGCGCGGGCGGCGATTACTGCGCCAGCCAGGTTTCGATTTGGCGCTGAATGCCGGCTGCGTCCAGCCCCAGATCGGCGCGCAGCTCTTCCTGGGTGCCCTGCGAGACGAAGCTGTCCGGCAGGCCGAGGTTCAGCACTGGCACCGGACGGCGTTTGGCCATCAGCAGTTCGTTGACGCCGCTGCCGGCGCCGCCCATGATGGCGTTCTCTTCCAGCGTGACCAGCGCGTCATGGCTGGCGGCCAGTTCGAGCACCAGCTCCTCGTCCAGCGGTTTGACGAAGCGCATGTCGACCAGCGTGGCGTTGAGCGCTTCCGCCGCTTGCGCGGCCTCCGGCAGCAGGGTGCCGAAGTTGAGAATGGCGATCTTTTCCCCCTGGCGGCGCACCACGCCTTTGCCGATCGGCAGCAGGCTGAGCGGCTCCAGCGCCGCGCCAGTGCCGGTGCCGCGCGGATAACGCACGGCGCTCGGGCCGGCATTGTAGTGATAGCCGGTATACAGCATCTGGCGGCATTCGTTCTCGTCGCTCGGCGTCATGATCACCATGGTCGGGATGCAGCGCATGAACGACAGATCGAACGCCCCCTGGTGGGTCTGGCCGTCGGCACCGACGATGCCGCCGCGATCGATGGCGAACATCACCGGCAGGTTTTGGATCGCCACGTCGTGGATCAACTGATCGTAGGCGCGCTGCAGGAAGGTGGAGTAGATCGCCACCACCGGCTTGTAGCCGCCGATCGCCAGCCCGGCGGCGAAGGTGACCGCGTGCTGCTCGGCGATCGCCACGTCGAAGTACTGCTGCGGATAGTCGCGGGAGAACTGCACCATGCCGGAGCCTTCGCGCATCGCCGGGGTGATCGCCATCAGCGAGCTGTCTTTGGCGGCGGTTTCACACAGCCAGTCGCCGAAGATTTTCGAATAGGTCGGCAGACCGCCGGCGCTTTTCGGCAGCGTGCCGCTGGCGGGATCGAACTTCGGCACCGCGTGGAAGCTGATTGGGTCCTTCTCCGCCGGCGCGTAACCACGGCCTTTCTTGGTCATGATGTGCAACAGCTGCGGGCCTTTCAGATCGCGCATGTTTTTCAACGTGGCGACCAGCCCCTGCACGTCGTGCCCGTCTACCGGGCCGATGTAGTTGAAGCCCAGCTCTTCGAACAGCGTGCCAGGCACCACCATGCCTTTCAGGTGCTCTTCGGTGCGTTTCACCAGCTCCTTGATCGGCGGCACGCCGGCCAGCACTTTCTTGCCGCCTTCGCGCAGGGTGGAGTAAAGTTTGCCGGACAGCAGCTGCGCCAGATGGTTGTTCAGCGCGCCGACGTTTTCCGAGATCGACATCTCGTTGTCGTTCAGCACCACCAGCATGTCCGGGTTGATGTCACCGGCGTGGTTCATCGCTTCGAACGCCATGCCGGCGGTGATGGCACCGTCGCCGATCACGCACACCGTGCGGCGGCCCTTGCCCTCACGCTCCGCCGCCACCGCCATGCCGAGGCCGGCGCTGATCGAGGTCGACGAGTGGCCGACCGACAGCACGTCGTATTCGCTCTCGGCGCGCCACGGGAAGGGGTGCAGGCCGTTCTTTTGCCGGATAGTGGCGATGCGGTCGCGGCGACCGGTCAGAATTTTGTGCGGGTAGGCCTGGTGGCCGACGTCCCACACCAGATGATCGAACGGCGTGTTGTAGACGAAATGCAACGCCACCGTCAGTTCGACGGTACCCAGCCCGGAGGCAAAGTGGCCGCTGGAACGACTGACGCTGTTCAGCAGGTATTGCCGCAGCTCATCGCACAGCTTCGGCAAGCTCTCTTTGGGCAGCGAACGGAGTTCCTCGGGGTTTTCCGCTAGCGCCAGGGTTGGGTATTTGGCTATATCAAGACTCATTCGATACTCATATCAGAGGAGTTAACGTCACACGTTAATTGTCGCGTTCAATAATGAAGCTGGCTAACGCTCGCAATGGCGCTGTGTTATAAGATTGCGCTGCCAAAGTGTCTAATGCAGCTAATGCTTCCTGATAGAGATCCCACGCTTTTGCTTTCGCGCTGTCAAGCCCGAGTAACGCCGGGTAGGTACTCTTTCCGTGTTGTTGGTCCGCTCCCTGGCGCTTACCGATTTTCTCAGTTTCGCCGACAACGTCCAAAATGTCATCCTGCACCTGGAACGCCAGGCCGACCGCAGCGGCGTAACGATCCAGCTGCGGTAGCGCCGCTCGTCCGGCTTCGCCGGCGCTCAGCGCGCCCAGTCGCACCGCCGCGCGGATCAACGCGCCGGTTTTGTGGCGGTGGATCTGCTCCAGCGCCTGCAGGTCGACGTGCTTGCCTTCGGCTTCCAGATCCAACGATTGGCCGCCGCACATGCCGGCTACGCCGCTGGCGCTCGCCAGTTCGGAGACCATCGCCAGCCGATCGCGCAGCGCCACGTCGGGCATCTCGGCATCGGCCAGGATTGAAAATGCCAGCGTTTGCAGCGCATCGCCGGCCAGGATAGCGTTGGCTTCGCCGAATTTAATGTGACAGGTCGGCTGGCCGCGGCGCAGATCGTCATCGTCCATCGCCGGCAGATCGTCGTGGATCAGCGAGTAGGCGTGAATGCATTCCACCGCCGCCGCCGGCGCGTCCAGGTTGGTCAGCGACACGCCGAACATCTGGCCGGTGGTGTACACCAGGAACGGGCGCAGGCGCTTGCCGCCCAGTAAGGCGCCGTGACGCATCGCCGCCACCATGTTGCCGTCATTGAACGGCAGCGGGGCGATGAAATCCAGCAGCGCGCGATCTGCGCGCTGGCGGAACATCTGCAATTGATCGGCAAAAGCGGCCGATGGGGCGATTTCAGACATGTCGGTTACTCGGCATCCGGTGTGAAAGGCGCCAGCGCCGCATCATCGGCGCTGTCGTTAAGGAGTATCTGCACACGCTGTTCCGCCTGCTGCAGTTTTTGCTGGCCTTGACGCGCCAGCTGCACGCCGCGTTCGAATTCGTTCAGCGCGTCTTCCAGCGGCAGTTCGCCTGACTCCAGACGCGTCACGATGCTTTCCAGCTCGCCGAGGGCGCTTTCAAAGCTGGCAGTTTGCTCTGTACTGGCTGATTGTGCTGGTTTTTTCGGCATAATTTTCTTTTTACGTCATCATGTGAACCGTGGTGCCAGAGCCTATCCTAGCGGATCTTGATTAGCAAATCATGGCGCTCATGTGTGGTTTTGTGCGCAGAGCACGGCGATATGGTGATATACTCCGCGCCGTAATTCTTATCTGACAACAAAGACCGCCATGAAGTTTATCATTAAATTGTTCCCGGAAATCACCATCAAGAGCCAATCTGTGCGCTTGCGCTTTATCAAGATTCTCTCGACCAATATTCGCAACGTCCTGAAGCAGTATGATGAAACGCTGGCGGTCGTCCGTCACTGGGATCATATCGAAGTTCGCGCCAAAGATGAAAACCAGCGGCCGATCATTGCCGACGCGCTGACGCGCATTCCCGGCATCCACCATATTCTGGAAGTGGAAGATCGCGCTTATACCGATATCCACCACATCTTCGAGCAGACGCTGGAAGCCTACCGCGCCCAGCTGGAAGGCAAAACCTTCTGCGTGCGCGTCAAGCGCCGCGGCAAGCAGGCGTTCAACTCGCAGGACGTGGAGCGCTACGTCGGCGGCGGTTTGAATCAGCATATCGAGAGCGCGCGCGTTAACCTGACCCGCCCGCAGGTCACGGTAAACCTGGAGATCGAAGACGACAAGCTGATGCTGGTCAAACGCCGTCTCGAAGGCATCGGCGGTTACCCGGTCGGCACCCAGGAAGACGTGATGTCGCTGATTTCCGGCGGTTTCGACTCGGGCGTGTCCAGCTATATGCTGATGCGTCGCGGTTGCCGCGTGCACTTCTGCTTCTTCAACCTGGGCGGCGCCGCGCACGAGATCGGCGTGAAGCAGGTGGCGCATTATCTGTGGAATCGTTTCGCCAGTTCGCACAAGGTGCGCTTCGTCGCCATCGACTTCGAGCCGGTGGTGGGTGAGATCCTGGAGAAAGTCGACGACGGTCAGATGGGCGTGGTGCTCAAGCGCATGATGGTGCGTGCCGCTTCGCAAGTGGCCGAACGCTACGGCGTGCAGGCGCTGGTGACCGGTGAGGCGCTGGGGCAGGTCTCCAGCCAGACGCTGACCAACCTGCGTCTGATCGATAACGCGTCCGACACCCTGATCCTGCGTCCGCTGATTTCGCACGATAAAGAGCACATCATCAAGCTGGCGCGCGAAATCGGCACCGAAGACTTCGCCAAAACCATGCCGGAATATTGCGGCGTGATTTCGAAGAGCCCGACGGTGAAAGCCGTCAAGGCCAAGATAGAAGAGGAAGAGAGCCACTTCGATTTCAGCATTCTCGATCGGGTGGTGAGCGAGGCCAAGAACGTCGATATTCGCTCTATCGCCGAGCAGGCGCAGGAGCAGGTGACCGAGGTGGAAACCGTCGCGGCCTTTGGTGCCGACGAGGTGATCCTGGATATCCGTTCCAACGACGAACAGGAAGAGAAGCCGCTGCAGCTGGAACAGGTTGAAGTGAAAGCGCTGCCGTTCTACAAGCTGAGCACCCAGTTCGGCGATCTGGATCAGAGCAAAACCTATCTGCTGTACTGCGAGCGCGGCGTGATGAGCCGTCTGCAGGCGCTGTACCTGCTGGAGCAGGGTTTCAGCAACGTGAAGGTTTATCGCCCGTAACGCGTGGAGCGCCATAAACGATAAGGGCTGAACCGGTGTTCAGCCCTTTTTTTATCGGCAAATCGTTCAGTCGCGGAAATCGTACATCCCGGGGATCAACACCAGCTGCGCGGCGATCTCCGCCGCCTTGGCCTTGCCAAGCAGCAGATCGATCAGTTTCAGCGCAAACTCCATTGCGGTGCCCGGCCCCTGGCTGGTGAGCAGGTTAACGCGAGCGTCGTACACCACGCGGCGTTCCATCCATTTATCCGCCGGTATCTGGTCTTTCAGGCCCGGGAAGCCGGTCATGTTGCCGACCGGGAACAGATCGTGGTGCTGCAGCACCAGCGCAGGCGCTGCGCAGATGGCGGCGACGATGTTGCCCTGCAGATGCATTTGCCGCACCTTTTCCACCAGCAGCGGGCTGTCGCGGAAGCATTCCGCTCCCTTCAGGCCGCCGGGCAGTACGATGGCGTCGAAAGGCTCATCGACGATCGCCACCAGCGGCGCATCGGCCAGCAGTTTGACGCCGCGCGAACAGACGATAGTCAACTCGCCGTCGCCGGCAACGCTGGCGGTGGTGACTTTTACGCCCGCCCGCACCAGCAGATCGATGGTGGTGACGGCTTCGGTTTCTTCACTACCAGGTGCCAGGCAGACCAGCGCCGATACGCTCATATTCATTTTCCTTTCGTTTAATCAGTTCAAACAGTCGCGCATTCTCCGGCAGCGTGAGGCCGTGGCTGCGCGCGCGGCGCAGCAGGTAGCCGGTGATGTAGTCGATCTCGGTGTGCCGCTGGCTGCGGATATCCTGCAGCATCGACGAAACGTTGTCGGCGGTGCTGTGGATTACGTCCATGACATATTGCATCAGGCCTTCGCAAGAGGTGTGGTAACCCTCCATCGCCATCACACTGGCGACTTCACGACACAGCGTTTCGATCTGCTCCGGGTAGCGCTGCAGATCGCCGTTGCGGCAGCCGTACAGCGCCGTCAGCGGGTTGATCACGCAGTTGACCGCCAGCTTGCGCCAGTTGGCCGAGGCGATGTTGTTGTGCCAGGCGACGTCGGGCAGCGCCTGATGCAGCACTTCCGCCAGGTGGCTGAGGCGTTGGGCGGCCGGCGAGGTCGGCCCGATGTGGGTGATGCCGGTGGCGACGTGAATAATGGTGCTGCCTTCGTGGCGCGCGGCGTGGGTGGTGGTGCCCTGCAGAATGGGCTGGCCGTTCGGCGGCAGCTCCTCCTGAGTGCCCATGCCGTTGTGCAGCAGCAAGATGGCGCACTGGGGGTTAAGCTTCGGCAGCAGCGCGCTGACCGCGCTGGACACTTGCCAGGCTTTCAGCGTCACCAGCAGCAGCTCGCTTTGCGCCAGATGCTCCGGATCGTTGGTGGGCAGATTGCGATTGAACGAGACGCCTTCCGGCTCTATCACGTTCACGGCGCAAAAAGGCTGAGGCACTCTTAGCCATCCCTGTACATCGTGGCCCTGCTGATACAGCCGGGAGAGCCACAGTTGTCCGAGCGCGCCGCAACCAAGAATGGTTATTTTCATTCAGTCTCCTTGGAAACACGGGAATACCGCTCAATTACCGTGAATTAACTATAGGCTTTATGGCAGCCCGAAGCGCTATCCCTGCGTGCGTTCAGCAGATTTTGTCTGAGGCGGCAAAGCGGTTATCATGCTCGGCATCAAAATCGCCTAAGCTATTAGGCACTCATTCAGGAGGAAGAAGTATGCCATCTTTCGACATCGTTTCCGAAATTGATATGCAGGAAGTGCGTAACGCCGTTGAGAACGCCACCCGCGATCTCGGCACCCGCTGGGATTTTCGCAACGTGCCGGCCAGCTTTGAGCTAAACGAGAAAGACCAAAGCATCAAGGTTGCCACCGAGTCTGATTTTCAGGTGCAGCAGCTGCTCGACATTCTGCGCGAAAAGCTGAGCAAGCGCAGCATCGACGGCGCCGCGCTGGAGATCCCGGAAGAATTTACCCACAGCGGTAAAACCTACAGCGTGGAAGCCAAGCTGAAGCAGGGGATTGAAACCACCGTGGCGAAGAAAATCGTCAAGCTGATCAAAGACAGCAAGCTGAAGGTGCAGGCGCAGATCCAGGGCGAAGAAGTGCGGGTGACCGGCAAGTCGCGCGACGATTTGCAGAGCGTGATGGCGCTGGTGCGCGGCGGCGATCTGGGGCAGCCGTTCCAGTTCAAGAACTTCCGCGATTAATCTCTACAGGGCCGGCATTGCCGGCCCTGATTCTTTACAGCGAATTGACCAGCGCTTCCAGCTGACCGCGATTGGTCTGCTTGGTATCCACCTTGACGTAGGCGCTGCGCTCCTCCGGCACCACGATCGCCTCGGCCACGCCGGGCTGCGCCTTCAGGCGGCTTTCCAGCGCCGAATCCTTCACCGCCAGTTCCGACAGCGTAATGCGCAGGCTGCTGACATACGGCGGCTCTTTCATCGTGCTGCTGACCAGGAACCAGACTGCAGCCAATACGGCGCCGGCGATAAACACCAAGCCTGCCCCCTGCAAACCGTAAAGCCAGCCGCCAAGGCTGCCGCCGATCGCCACGCCGATAAACTGGCTGGTGGAGTAGACCCCCATCGCCGTGCCTTTGTAGCCGGCCGGTGATTCTTTGCTGATCAGCGAAGGCAGAATGGCTTCCATCACGTTGAAGGCCATAAAGAACAGCTGCACGCCGGCGATGATGCCCCACAGGTGCATGCCGGAGAGCCACAGCAGCACTTCGGCACAGAACAGCACCGCCACGCAGCCCATAAATACCTGCTTCATGCGGCGATATTTTTCGGCATAGATGATGAAAGGCACCACGGCAGCGAACGACACCAGCATGGTCACCAGATAGACGATCCAGTGCTCGCTGGCCGCCAGCCCGGCTTTTTCCATCGCCAGCGGCAGCGCCACGAAGCTGGACATCAGCAGGATATGCAGACACATGATGCCAAAGTTGAGCTTCAGCAGGCGCGAATTGCTCAGCACTTTGCGGAAGCTGCCGCGCACGATGCTGGACTCGCGATTCAACAGATGGGTGTCGGCGGAAGGCACCACCGTCAAGGTGATGACAATGCCGGCCAGCGCCAGCACGGCGATCATCCAGAACAGCGCGTGCAGGCCGAAAGCGTGGGTGATGACAGGCCCCACGACCATGGCGATGGCGAAGGTGATGCCAAAGCTGACGCCGATAAACGCCATCGCCTTGGTACGGTTCTGCTCGCGGGTCAGATCGGAGAGCAGCGCCATCACCGCGGCGGCGATGGCGCCGGAGCCCTGCAACGCGCGGCCGAGGATCACGCCCCAGATAGAGTCGGTGACGGCGGCGATCACGCTGCCGAGGGCAAAGATCAGCAGGCCGCCGACGATCAGCGGCTTGCGGCCGATGCGATCGGACACCAGGCCGAATGGGATCTGAAACACCGCCTGCGCCAGGCCGTAGATGCCGATGGCGATGCCGATCAGCGCTTCGCTGGCGCCGTTGAGCGCCATGCCGTAGGTAGTCAGCACCGGCAATACCATAAACATGCCGAGCATGCGCAGGGAAAATACGGTGCCCAATCCCCAGGTGGCGCGGCGCTCCTGCGGGGTCATTGAATTATCGTTCACATCAAACCTCGGTAAAAACCATGCCATCAGACGTTGAGACAGCGCCTGATGGCATGATTTCTGTAAAGCTGCGTCATTTTAGTGTGCAGGGCAGGGGGGGTAAATCGAATGTTGTTTAACAGATATTACAGTTCGAGCGCTTTTCGGCGTGACAAATAAAATGGGCCGCATACGCGGCCCATTCATAGATGATTTGGCTTACCAAACGTAGGTCACCAGCGCTTCAGGCGCCGCCGTGGCGCTGAAGTCGATCGACATCATCACGCTCAGCGAGGTGATGGCGACGATGGAGAACACGAACAGTTTACGCGCCCAGACGCTGTCGTTTTCGGTTTTGTAACCGCGCAGCGCCATGCCGAGCCACCATACGCTCACCGCCGCAGCGACGATCAGGTATTTGTAGCCGGCATAACCCACCAGAGTCAGCATCAACGTGGCGATCATAAACGCCAGGATGTAGACCGTGATGTGGTTCTTGGCGACGGAAATGCCTTTCACCACCGGCAGCACCGGAATGTTGGCCGCCTGGTAATCTTTAAAGCGGAAGATAGCGATCGCATAAGAATGCGGCATCTGCCACAGGCTAAAGATAGCCAGCAGGATCAACGCGCCGGCGTCGAACTCGTTGGTCACTGCGCAGTAGCCGATAACCGGCGGCGCAGCGCCCGACAAGCTGCCGATCAGCGTGCCGTAGACCGAGTGGCGTTTCATGTACAGGCTGTAAACGCCGACATAAACCACGAAGCCCATCACCGCCAGCCACATGGCCAGCGGGTTGGCCGCGATATACAGCAACGCGAAGCCCACAATACCCAACACGGTCGCATAAACCAGGGTGACACTCGGCGCGATCAGGCCTTTTACCAGCACCCGATTCTTCGTTCTCTCCATTTTCTTGTCGATGTCGCGGTCGATGTAGTTGTTAAACACACAGCCCGACGCGACCACCAACGAGACACCCACCAGGGTGGCGAGAAACAGGGGATAGTCGATGCTCCCTTTGGAAGCGAGCAGGAATCCCCCAACGACAGAAATTAAATTGCCGAAAATAATTCCTGGTTTAGTGACTTGCAGGTATTGCTTAATCATCACGTGCAGCTCAGCTCTTAATCGACCATCATATTGATGTTGAGGTTGTACATAATCCAGAGTGAACCTACAACAACGATACCGATGATCATAGCGGTGAACAGCAATGCCACCAGGTTCCAGCGCTCTTCCGATGAGGTGTTCATGTGCAGGAAGTAAACCAGGTGAACAATCACCTGGATAACCGCCATACCGACAACAACCGCCAGGATGGTGGAATGAGAGGCTGTGCCGTTCATTACCATCGCAAATGGAATTACCGTCAGGATGATCGACAGGATAAAGCCGACCAGGTATGACTTCACGCTGCCGTGGCTTGCGCCGCCGTGAGAGGTTTCATGGGATGAATGGCTCATTACATAACCCCCAGCAGGTAGACAACGGTAAATACGCAGATCCAGACCACGTCCAGGAAGTGCCAGAACAGGCTCAGGCACATCAGGCGGGTTTTGTTGGTCGCAGTCAGGCCGAACTTGCTCACCTGAATCATCATCACGATGATCCAAATCAGGCCGGAAGTTACGTGCAGACCGTGGGTGCCGACCAGCGCGAAGAAGCTGGACAGGAACGCGCTGCGATCCGGACCGAAGCCTTCGGCGATCAGGTGATGGAATTCATAGATTTCCATCGCCACGAAGCCCAGACCAAACAGGAAGGTCAGGAACAACCAGGTGTTTACACCGCCAACTTTACCCTTGTTCATGGCGATCATCGCCATGCCGTAGGTGATGGAGCTGAACAACAGCAGGAAGGTTTCGACCAGGACAAACTTCAGGTCGAAGATGTCTTTGCCGGTAGGACCGCCCGCGGTCCCGTTCACCAGGACTGCATAAGTCGCGAACAAGCTCGCAAACAAAATACAGTCGCTCATCAGGTAGATCCAGAATCCGAAGACCTTGGTCTCACCCGCGTCGTGGTGCCCATGCTCTGCATGGGCTGCGTTATGATTGGTCAGAGTTTCAGTTGACATGGTTCACGCCTGCTTTACGGATTTGTTCGTAGTGTTGGTTCTCAATGCGCTCGATTTCATCAACCTGCACATAGTAGTCAACATCGTGATCGAAGCTCTTGCCGATCCAGACAACGATCATACCGATGAAGCCAGCCAGAGCCATCCACCAGATTTCCCAAATCATTGCGAAACCGAATACCAGGCTGAAGAAGGCGATGATAACGCCGGCGCCGGTGTTCTTAGGCATATGAATCGGTTCGTATTTAGCCGGTTTCTTATAGGCTTCGCCTTTTTCTTTCATGTCCCAGAACTCGTCACGGTCATGAATCTGAGGCACTACGGCAAAGTTATAGAACGGCGGTGGAGACGAAGTTGACCACTCCAGAGTACGAGCACCCCATGGGTCACCGGTCAGATCGCGGTTCTGTTCGCGGTCACGGATACTGACGAAGATCTGGGTCAGCTGGCACAGGATGCCGCAGGCGATCAGCGCCGCACCGCCGGCTGCAACCAGCAGCAGAGGGTGGAACTCAGGGTTGATGTTCTGGCTGATACGACGGGTCATGCCCATAAAGCCCAATGCGTACAGCGGCATGAAGGCGGTGAAGAAGCCGATGATCCAGAACCAGAAAGCGCGGATGCCCCATTTTTCGTTCAGCGTGAAGCCGAAGGATTTCGGGAACCAGTAGGTCAGGCCCGCGAAGCAACCGAACACCACGCCGCCGATGATGACGTTGTGGAAGTGAGCGATCAGGAACAGGCTGTTGTGCAGCACGAAGTTCGCGCCCGGCACCGCCAGCAGAACGCCGGTCATACCACCCACGGAGAAGGTGATGATGAAGCCAACGGTCCACAGCATCGCGGAGTTGAGCTTGATGCGGCCCTGATACATGGTGAACAGCCAGTTGAAGATTTTCACCCCGGTCGGGATGGAAATGATCATGGTGGCGATACCGAAGAAGGCGTTAACGTTCGCGCCGGACCCCATGGTGAAGAAGTGGTGCAGCCAGACGATGAACGACAGAACGGTGATCGCGATGGTTGCCCATACCAGTGAGGTATAGCCGAACAGGCGTTTTCTGGAGAAGGTCGCGGTGACTTCGGAGAACACACCGAACACCGGCAGAACCAGGATATACACCTCTGGGTGACCCCAGGCCCAAATCAGGTTGATGTACATCATCATGTTGCCGCCCATATCATTGGTGAAGAAATGGGTGCCCAGATAGCGATCCAGGGTCAGCAACGCGATGGTGACGGTCAGAATTGGGAAAGAAACGATGATCAGGACGTTAGTACACAGCGCCGCCCAGGTGAACACCGGCATCTTCATCATAGGCATGCCAGGGGCACGCATCTTCAGAATGGTGGCGAAGAAGTTCACGCCGGTCAGCAGGGTACCCAGACCGGAAATCTGCAGACTCCAGATCCAGTAATCGACCCCGACGCCAGGACTGTACTCTTTACCCGACAGCGGCGGATACGCCAGCCAACCGGTCTGAGCGAACTCACCGACCCCCAGGGAGATGTTGATCAGCACAACGCCCACCACGAAGAACCAGAAGCTCAGGGAGTTCAGGAACGGGAAGGCGACGTCGCGCGCACCGATTTGCAGCGGCACCACGACGTTCATCAGGCCGACCACGAAAGGCATCGCCATGAAGAAGATCATGATAACGCCGTGCGCGGTGAAGATCTGGTCGTAGTGGTGCGGCGGCAGGAACCCGGCTTCGCCGGCGGACGCCAACGCCTGCTGGCTACGCATCATGATGGCGTCGGCGAAGCCGCGCAGCAGCATGACCATCGCCACGATGATGTACATGATACCAATTTTTTTATGGTCGACCGAAGTCAGCCATTCGCTCCACAACCACTTCCATTTGCCGAAATACGTCAGCAGCGCCAGCACTGCCAGGCCCCCGACGATAATTGCGGCTACGGTGACCATGATGATCGGTTCGTGGTACGGAACCGCATCAAGTGTTAATTTTCCCAACATCAGTTATTCCTCGGCTCCGGCGTGAGCAGCATGTTCACCCATGTCCATACCTTGGCTCATGTCCATGCCTTCGTGCGCGCCAGCGCCCTTGTGCATATCCATGTCGCCCATGAATTTGGCAATTGTTTCTTTGAACAAATTCGGTTTGACAGCGGCAAAGTACTCAACCGGGTTGTTTTCACTCGGCTCTGCCAGTTTGTTAAAGTCGTCGGTGGTGTTCAGGTTTTTAGACGATGCCTTCACCTTGGCCACCCACTGATCGAAGTCACCTTCGGTCGGGGTAACAATCGCGGTGAATTTCATACCGGAGAAGCCTGCGCCGCTGTAGCTGCTCGAGATGCCCTTGTAGGCACCGGCTTCGTTGCCGATCAGGTGCAGTTTGGTCTGCATGCCGGCCATCGCATAAATCTGTCCACCCAACTGCGGGATAAAGAACGAGTTCATTACCGAGTTAGAGGTGATCTTGAATTCGACTGGAACATCTTTCGGGAAAGCCAGCTCATTAACAGTCGCAATGCCTTGTTCCGGGTAGATGAACAGCCATTTCCAGTCGAGCGACACCACTTCGATCGTCATCGGCTTCTTGTCGGTGACAATCGGCTTGAACGGGTCGAGTTCGTGGGTGGTCTTCCAGGTAATGGTGCCAAGGATGGCGATGATAATGATAGGAATGGTCCAGACGACCGCTTCGATCTTGTTGGAGTGGGCCCAGTTCGGACTGTACTTGGCGTCTTTGTTGGAAGCGCGATACTTCCAGGCAAAGGCGAACGCCATGAAGATAACTGGCACCACCACGATCAACATCAACGCGATTGCAGTGATAATCAGTGTCCGTTGCTCAACACCAATTGCTCCTTTGGGATTCATCAAAACCATATCGCAGCCACTGAGCAATACAGTGCCTGCGATTAATGACAGCATCCCAATACTTTTATTGTATTTCTTAAGTCTCATCTAACGACCTCAATAACAAAGGCTCAATTGTCGTTTCATGTGTGCGGGCATTTTACGGGAAGGTTGCAGTACTGTAAACATGCTTAAGGGAGTGTCAGCGGCTTGTTGACACTTTCTGTTAAGGGGGTCACAGATGTAACCCTGCGTGACAATTTACCAATGACAACAACGCGTTGGCACGCTGAATCGTGACGAGCAGCCCGTATGTTAAGGAAAACTAAAGGTATGATGAATTTGGCGAAGAAATGCACGGCGGGGAAATACGCAGAAAAGGTTTATTTAATGTAAAATAATTGTGTCTTAAAGGTGAATTTAATTTTATTTCCGAGTGCGGCAGTCGGATAAAAAAATAATTTCCGCGCCGATTATCTTTTTTTACCAAAATAAATATACCCGCGGATCGCTTTTTTTTCGGCCGGCGCTATCGCCGGCCGGTCAGATTATGCCAAACGGGTGCGGCGCAGCGCCAGGTAATCCAACGTACTGCCCATTGCGACGCCGAGCAGGCTCAGCGCGGCGCCGGCCTGCAGCAGCCGATCGGCCAACTGTGGGGCCTGGGTCCAGTCCAGCGCATTGGCGATCAGCAGCAGCAGCCACAGGCCCAGCAGCGAACAGCCTAGCGTCAGCAGGCGCAGCGCCCAGCGGTAAGATCCTGAAAACTCGGTGCGCGGCATAAAGTCGCCATGCTGCTGGGTGTGCTCCAGCGTTTGGCGGCAGACGCCGAGCAGCAGCAAGCCGGGCAGGGCGGCGGCGATCGAGAACAGGTAGAACAGCGGCCAGCCGTGAGCTTCGACGAACCAGCCGGCGATCGGGCCGACATAAACGCGGCCCACGGCGGACAGCGCCGACAGCAGCGCGAACTGGGTGGCGGAGAACGACCGGTTGCACAGCGTCATCAGCAGCGCGACGAAGGCCGCGGTGCCCATGCCGCCGCACAGGTTTTCGAGGAAGATGGCGCTGCCCATGGTGAGCAGGCTCTTGTCGGTCACCGCCAGGATCCAATACCCGAGGTTGGACACCGCCTGCAGGATGCCGAACAGCATCAGGGCGCGGAACAGGGTAAGGCGCTGCATCAGCACGCCGCCGAACAGGGCGCCGACGATGGTGGCGAACAGGCCGAGGGTCTTGTTCACCAGCCCCACTTCACCGGCGTCGAACCCCACGCCGCGGATCAGGAAGGTGGTACTCAGGCTGCCGGCGAAGGCGTCGCCCATTTTGTACATCACGATCAGCAGCAGGATCAGCCAGGCGTTGTTGCGGCCAAAGAAATCGCGCAGCGGCGCGACGACCGCCTGTTCCATGGTGCGCGGCGCCGGGATGCTTTCATCCGGCTCCGGCGCCAGCAGCGTGGCGGCTAGGCCGATCAGCATCAATCCTGCCATCAGCCAGTAGGTGGTTTGCCAGCCGAAATAGCGATCCGCCAGCCACAGTGCCAGGCCGCCGGAAACCAGCATCGCCAGCCGGTAACCCAGCACCGAGATCGCCGCGCCCGCGCCGCGTTCTTCGGCTTTCAACAGATCGGTTTTATAGGCGTCGAACACGATATCCTGCGAGGCGGAGCAGAACGCCACCAGCACCGCCAACGCCGCCAGCCACCACAGATGCTGCGCGGGCTGCATAAAGCCCATCGCCACGATCGCCGCCACCAGCAGCAGCTGGCTGATCAGCAGCCAACCGCGCCTCCGCCCAAGGAACGGGGGGGTATAGCGGTCCATGAAGGGTGACCAGAGGAATTTGAAGACGTAGGCCTGGCCCACCAGCGAGAAGATGCCGATGGTTTTCAGATCGATGTTTTCGACGGTCATCCAGGCTTGCAGCGTGCCGGAGGTCAATGCCAGCGGCAGACCCGACGCGAAGCCCAGCAGCAGCAGAATGGCGGAGTTACGCTGGGTGAAGATGTTCAGATAGTGTTTCGACATGAGTTCCCTGTCTGCGCCGCCCGATCCGCCGGGCGGCGCAAGGCGCGTCGATTAACGCGCGTTTTGCTTGATAAAGTCGTTGACGCTGGTGTCCTGCGCCATGTCGGCGATCACGTCGCCCAGCACGGAGTTGACGGCGTCGGTGATCTTCTCATTGGTGGCCGTGAAGGCGCCCTGCACGTTATAGGTAGAGCGGTAATTTTTCACCTGCTTGTTGCCGTTCTTCGCCTGGGCGATGATCGAGATGTCGGCTTTGGTGGTGATGTTGTAGCGCAGGTTGCCTTCGGAGACGTCCGCGTACAGGTTATTGACGACGATCTGCAGCGCGACCGGGCCGTCGGCGCCGATCATGTAACCGCGAGCGCCCATCTGTTTCTCCAGCACTTCCTGCAGCAGGAAGCGCAGATCGCGCGATGGCGTCAGCGTGACCAGTTGGCCGTCGCGATTCACTTTGGCCAGCGCCTGATCGGTGCGCTGATCCGCGCCGTTGATGCTGATGGTGATGCCTTGCAGGGTTGGATCCTGCTGTGGCAGAACGATTTTCGGCGTGACGTTCAGGGTGTTGCTGCTGGTCGCGCAGCCGGCCAGCAGCAGGGCGGCCAGCAAAGGAAGACAAAGTTTCTTTAACATGTTTTCTGTCTCATTCTCGATGGATTTAGCAATAATCAGAGCGGGATAGCCGACAACAAATTGCCGACATCATAGCATCGCCGCCGTGCGGTGGAAGCGCGGAAGGCGCCTGAGTGACAAATTTTTACCTGCCGTTGATAAAAACACGCTTTTTTGGCCCGCTCAATCGGATAATCCCCCAAGCGGTGGGGATGGCGCTCATCCTCTGACCGCAGAAAAGAGAAATTTGTCCAGGTGATGGTCTAAACGGGGGAAAACCGGCTAATATTGAACTAGATGGGCACGGTCCTCTGCCGGTGTTGTAAGGAGATCCTATGATTCGCGAGCAAATAGAAGCAAAGTTAAGGGCGGCGTTTGAGCCCGCGTATCTGGAAGTCGTTGATGAAAGCTATCGTCATAACGTTCCGGCGGGTTCAGAAAGTCATTTCAAAGTGGTATTGGTCAGCGATCGCTTCGTCGGCGAACGGTTTCTGACGCGTCACCGCTCCATCTACGGCGTACTGTCGGAAGAGCTGGCCGATGGCGTACACGCGCTGGCGCTGCACACCTATACGCTCAAAGAGTGGGAAGGATTGCAGGATACCGTGCCGGCCTCGCCGCCGTGCCGCGGCGCCGGGACGCTGGCCTGAGGGGGAAATTTTCAGGTATCAGTGGAACTTTGCCCTCGAATTAGGGTATTACTACTGACGAATTTTGAAACGGCCTGCGGGCCGTTTCTGTTTTTGACGACGACGCGGCCGATGCGCAATATGGCCAACGTTCGGTCTGTTTTGGCGGCCTTTTGGCGATTGAATCGACAAAAGTGTGAGTTTTAGCGCGCCTGCGCCGCCTAGCTTTCCTCGACTCGCCATGCATGCGCCGCTATAATGTCGCGTCTTATTTTTCCGGAATGGTTTCGGGACGCTTCTGTCATCAGGGAACTCGGTTCTTATTTGTAGCCGTCCTGGTTCTTGGAACGGAGTTGACCGAGCACTGTGATTTTTTTGAGGTAACAAGATGCAAGTTTCAGTAGAAACCACTCAAGGCCTTGGGCGCCGTCTCTCTATTACTGTACCGGCTGATACTATCAAGCAGGCGGTGAAGAAAGAGCTGATCAACGCAGCGAAAAGCGTGCGTATCGACGGCTTCCGCAAAGGCAAAGTGCCGATGAACATCGTGGAACAGCGTTACGGCGCCTCTGTTCGTCAGGACGTGCTGGGCGAAGCGATGCAGCGCAGCTTCGTTGACGCGATCATCAAAGAAAAGATTAATCCGGCCGGCGCACCAAACTACGTGCCGGGCGAGTACAAAGAAGGTGAAGACTTCACTTTCGCCGTTGAATTCGAAGTGTATCCAGAAGTTGAGCTGAAAGGCCTGGAAAACATCGAAGTTGAAAAACCAGTGGTTGAAGTGAACGACGAAGACGTCGACGCGATGCTGGACACTCTGCGCAAGCAGCAGGCGACCTGGAAAGAAACCGATCGCGCAGCGGAAGCTGAAGATCGCGTGACCGTTGACTTCACCGGTTCTATCGACGGTGAAGAGTTCGAAGGCGGCAAAGCGTCCGACTTCGTGCTGGCAATGGGCCAGGGCCGCATGATCCCAGGCTTCGAAGAAGGTCTGGTCGGCCACAAAGCGGGCGAAGAGTTCTCCATCGACGTGAACTTCCCGGAAGATTACCACGCGGAAAACCTGAAGGGCAAAGCGGCCAAATTCGCTATCGTGCTGAAGAAAGTTGAAGAGCGCGAGCTGCCGGAACTGACCGAAGAGTTCATCAAGCGTTTCGGCGTGGCGGACGGTTCCGTTGCCGGCCTGCGCACCGAAGTTCGCAAGAACATGGAGCGCGAGCTGAAAGGCGCCGTGCGTAACCGCATCAAGTCTCAGGCGATCGAAGGCCTGGTGAGCGCGAACGAAATCGACGTGCCTGCTGCACTGATCGACGGCGAAATCGACGTGCTGCGCCGTCAGGCTGCACAGCGTTTCGGCGGCAACGAGAAGCAAGCGCTGGAACTGCCACGCGAGCTGTTCGAAGAGCAAGCGAAACGCCGCGTAGTGGTTGGCCTGCTGCTGGGCGAAGTGATCAGCACCAATGAGCTGAAAGCTGACGAAGACCGCGTGAAGACGCTGATCGAAGAAATGGCTTCCGCCTACGAAGATCCGAGCGAAGTCATCGAGTTCTACAGCAAAAACAAAGAGCTGATGAACAACATGCGCAACGTGGCTCTGGAAGAGCAAGCGGTTGAAGCCCTGCTGGCCAAAGCGAAAGTGACTGAAAAAGCCACTACCTTCAGCGAGCTGATGAACCAGACCCAACAGGCGTAATGCCTGCGTGACGGGCGCGATGAACGGCGCCCCCGGTTTCGCCTGGCGAACCGGCGCGCGATGAAAAAGCCCGCAACCCCAGGTTGCGGGCTTTTCTTTTGGCCACGTTGCTGATTAATCTCAGGTTAAGCGGGGCAATATGCACTATATTTACCCTGTTGCCTGGGGAACTGGCTGGCATGATAAAGGTCAGAATAACGGCATCGTTTCCGGCGCGCGGAGAAAATCGGCTTCTGGGCTTGAAATCGCGCCGGGCTCCCCCCATCTGTAAAGAATAATTCTGGGGCTGTTTGCCAAAGTGCGCGGGATGAAATAACCGTCGGGTACGTGTGGCGCGGGTCGAATGCTTGAGCATAGTCATCATGGCCGTTCTCAAGTAGAATCGGCGTATTAGGGTGACACCCTGGCCGCCAAGGCAATTTCTATTAGGAGACGGTAATGTCATACAGTGGCGAACGAGATCAATTTGCACCGAACATGGCGCTGGTGCCGATGGTGGTAGAGCAGACTTCACGCGGGGAGCGTTCTTACGACATCTATTCCCGCCTGCTGAAAGAGCGCATCATTTTCCTGACCGGCCAGGTGGAAGATCACATGGCCAACCTGATCGTGGCGCAAATGCTGTTCCTCGAGGCGGAAAGCCCGGAAAAAGACATTTTCCTCTATATCAACTCGCCGGGCGGGGTGATCACCGCGGGCATGTCGATTTACGACACCATGAAGTTCATCAAGCCGGACGTCAGCACCATCTGTATGGGCCAGGCGTGCTCGATGGGTTCCTTCCTGCTGACCGCCGGCGCCAAAGGCAAACGTTTCTGTCTGCCGAATTCGCGCGTGATGATTCACCAGCCGCTGGGCGGCTACCAGGGCCAGGCGACGGACATCGAAATCCACGCGCGCGAAATCCTCAAGGTGAAAGCGCGCATGAATGAACTGATGGCCGAGCATACCGGCCAGCCGCTGGAGCAGATCGAGCGCGACACCGAGCGCGATCGCTTTATGACCGCGGAAGAAGCCGTGGAATACGGCCTGGTTGACGGCATTCTGACACACCGCAGCTAGAACCACGCGGCGCCGATGGACTATAGTAATCAGAGTGGGCGGGGGCTCGCTCTGTTGTGGCCCCTCGGCGTTCCCGATATGAGTTTGGGCGCACTGCCGCCGTGATTTTCCTGCGGGACAAGACTAAAGAAGAGGTTTGACTGATGACAGATAAGCGCAAAGACGGTTCAGGAAAGCTGCTGTACTGCTCTTTTTGCGGCAAAAGCCAGCATGAAGTGCGTAAGCTGATTGCCGGGCCGTCAGTGTATATCTGCGATGAATGTGTCGATCTGTGTAACGACATTATTCGCGAAGAGATTAAAGAAGTTGCCCCGCATCGTGAGCGCAGTGCGCTGCCGACGCCGCACGAGATCCGCCACCACCTGGATGACTACGTCATCGGCCAGGAGCAGGCGAAGAAAGTGCTGGCGGTTGCGGTGTACAACCACTACAAACGCCTGCGCAACGGCGATACCAGCAACGGTATCGAGTTGGGCAAGAGCAACATCTTGCTGATCGGCCCGACCGGCAGCGGCAAGACCCTGCTGGCGGAAACGCTGGCGCGCTTCCTGGACGTGCCGTTCACCATGGCCGACGCCACCACGCTGACCGAAGCCGGTTACGTGGGCGAGGACGTGGAAAATATTATCCAGAAGCTGCTGCAAAAATGTGACTATGACGTGCAGAAAGCGCAGCGCGGCATCGTTTATATCGATGAAATCGATAAGATTTCCCGCAAGTCCGACAACCCGTCGATCACGCGTGACGTTTCGGGTGAAGGCGTGCAGCAGGCGCTGCTGAAGCTGATTGAAGGCACCATCGCCGCGGTTCCGCCGCAGGGTGGGCGCAAGCATCCGCAGCAGGAGTTCCTGCAGGTCGACACCTCCAAGATCCTGTTTATCTGCGGCGGCGCATTCGCCGGCCTGGATAAGGTGATCGGCCAGCGTGTCAACACCGGTTCCGGCATCGGTTTCGGCGCGACCGTCAAGGGCGAATCAGAGAAGGCCACCGAAGGCGAACTGTTGCTGCAGGCCGAGCCGGAAGACCTGATCAAGTTCGGTCTGATCCCTGAGTTCATCGGCCGTCTGCCGGTGGTGGCGACCCTGAGCGAGCTGAGCGAAGACGCGCTGATTCAGATCCTGAAAGAGCCGAAGAACGCCTTGACCAAGCAGTATCAGGCGCTGTTCAACCTGGAAGGCGTGGAGCTGGAGTTCCGCGACGAAGCGCTGAATGCCATCGCCAAGAAAGCCATGGCGCGCAAAACCGGCGCCCGCGGCCTGCGTTCCATCGTGGAAGGCGCGCTGCTCGACACCATGTACGATCTGCCGTCGATGGACAGCGTAGACAAAGTGGTGATCGACGAGTCGGTCATCGCCGGCCAATCCAAGCCGCTGCTGATTTACGGCAAGCCGGAAGCGCAGGCGTCTGGCGAATAATTAGCCAGTTAAACCAGAGCGTTATCAGCAAAATGGGGGATTTCATCCCCCATTTCTTTTTCCTGCATTCTTGCCGTTGAATGTAAGAGATTCATCCCCATATACTCATTAACCAGATTTTATGAAACGTTAGATGCTTGCGTCTCATGAGATTCCCCCTCAACCTGGCGGAAATTAAACTAAGAGAGAGCTCTATGAACCCTGAGCGTTCCGAACGCATTGAAATCCCCGTCTTGCCATTGCGCGACGTGGTGGTTTATCCGCACATGGTGATCCCGTTATTTGTTGGCCGGGAAAAATCGATTCGGTGCCTCGAAGCCGCAATGGATCACGATAAGAAGATCATGCTGGTGGCACAGAAAGAGGCCTCAACGGATGAACCTGGCATTAACGACTTGTTCTCGGTTGGCACCGTAGCGTCGATCCTGCAGATGCTGAAGCTGCCGGACGGCACGGTAAAAGTGCTGGTCGAGGGGCTGCAGCGCGCACGCATCACTACGCTGTCCGACAGCGGTGAGCATTTCGCCGCGCAGGCGGAATACCTCGAGTCGCCGGCGATTGACGAGCGTGAGCAGGAAGTGCTGGTGCGCACCGCGATCAATCAGTTTGAAGGCTATATCAAACTGAACAAGAAAATCCCGCCGGAGGTGCTGACTTCACTGAACAGCATCGACGACGCCGCGCGCCTGGCGGACACCATCGCCGCCCACATGCCGCTGAAACTCAGCGACAAGCAGTCGGTGCTCGAGATGTCCGATATCACCGAGCGTCTGGAATACCTGATGGCGATGATGGAGTCGGAGATCGACCTGCTGCAGGTTGAGAAACGCATCCGCAACCGCGTCAAGAAGCAGATGGAGAAGAGCCAGCGCGAGTACTATCTGAATGAGCAGATGAAGGCGATTCAGAAAGAACTGGGCGAGATGGACGACGCGCCGGACGAGCACGAAGCGCTGAAGCGCAAGATCGATGCGGCGAAGATGCCGAAAGAGGCGCGCGAGAAAACCGAAGCGGAACTGCAAAAGCTGAAGATGATGTCGCCGATGTCGGCGGAAGCGACCGTGGTGCGCGGCTACATCGATTGGATGCTGCAGGTGCCGTGGAACGCGCGCAGCAAGGTGAAAAAAGACCTGGTCAAGGCACAGGAAGTGCTCGATACCGATCACTACGGCCTGGAGCGGGTCAAGGATCGCATCCTCGAGTACCTCGCGGTGCAGAGCCGCGTCAGCAAAATCAAAGGGCCTATCCTGTGTCTGGTAGGGCCGCCGGGCGTGGGCAAAACCTCGCTTGGGCAGTCGATCGCCAAAGCGACCGGGCGCCAGTACGTGCGCATGGCGTTGGGCGGCGTGCGTGACGAAGCGGAAATCCGCGGCCACCGCCGTACCTACATCGGATCGATGCCGGGCAAACTGATCCAGAAAATGGCCAAGGTGGGGGTGAAGAACCCGCTGTTCCTGCTGGATGAGATCGACAAGATGTCTTCCGACATGCGCGGCGATCCGGCTTCCGCTCTGCTGGAGGTGCTGGATCCGGAACAGAACGTGGCGTTCAACGACCACTACCTGGAAGTGGATTACGATCTGTCCGACGTGATGTTCGTCGCCACCTCGAACTCGATGAACATTCCTGCGCCGCTGCTGGACCGTATGGAAGTGATCCGCCTGTCGGGTTATACCGAGGACGAGAAGCTCAATATCGCCAAGCAGCACCTGCTGCCGAAGCAGCTTGAGCGCAATGCGCTGAAAAAAGGCGAACTGACGGTCGACGACAGCGCCATTATCGGCATCATTCGCTTCTACACCCGCGAAGCCGGGGTGCGCAGCCTGGAGCGCGAAATCTCCAAACTGTGCCGTAAAGCGGTGAAAACGCTGCTGATGGACAAAAAGCGCAAGCATATCGAGATCAACGGCGACAACCTGAAGGATTACCTGGGCGTGCAGCGCGTCGATTACGGCCGTGCGGATACCGAAAACCGCGTGGGCGAAGTCACCGGGCTGGCGTGGACGGAAGTGGGCGGCGATCTGCTGACCATCGAAACCGCCTGCGTGCCGGGCAAAGGCAAGCTGACCTATACCGGTTCTCTGGGTGAAGTGATGCAGGAATCGATTCAGGCTGCGCTGACCGTGGTGCGCGCGCGCGCGGAGAAACTGGGCATCAACGCCGATTTCTACGAGAAGCGCGACATCCACGTGCACGTGCCGGAAGGGGCGACGCCGAAAGACGGCCCGAGCGCCGGTATTGCGATGTGCACCGCGCTGGTCTCCTGCCTGACCGGCAACCCGGTACGCGCCGATGTGGCGATGACCGGCGAGATCACGCTGCGCGGTCAGGTGTTGCCGATCGGCGGCCTGAAAGAGAAGCTGTTGGCGGCGCATCGCGGCGGCATCAAAACCGTGCTGATCCCTTATGAGAACAAGCGCGATCTGGAAGAGATTCCGGACAATGTTATCGCCGATCTGGAGATTCATCCGGTGCAGCGAATCGATGAAGTTTTGAACATTGCGTTGCAAAACCCGGCCTTCGGCGCACTGCCGGTAGCGGCAAAATAGTGACGAATCGCAAAAACCATTGATAAAACTTATACTGGCAAGCCATTTCGGACTTGCCAGTATTTTTTTGTACCGCTAAGTTAGATCTCTGTCGGCCCGCGTTTTGCCACCCAGTCGGTGGCTTGCCAAGGTTCGATGGGATTGATATAACAGCTGCGCTGTCGCAACCGTAGGGATTTTTCGGTGCGACGATAGAATTCTAGAGGGGATGATAGAGTGAATAAGTCACAACTGATCGACAAGATTGCCGCAGGTGCTGATATTTCCAAAGCGGCAGCTGGACGTGCTTTAGACGCAGTAATCGCTTCCGTTACCGACTCTCTGAAAGCAGGGGATGACGTGGCTCTGGTAGGTTTCGGTTCCTTCACCGTGCGTGAACGTTCGGCTCGTACCGGCCGTAACCCGCAGACCGGTAAAGAAATCAAGATCGCGGCAGCCAAAGTACCGGCCTTCCGTGCAGGGAAAGCGCTGAAAGACGCTGTAAACTGATTTGGCGTCTAACCGTTTAGCGTAACAGGGTTTTGTAATAAACAATCACCTGACGCAGCGGTGCTGGTAAGGTAAGATACAAGGCGCATCGGACTGATGCGCTTTTTTTATTTTTGTCGCAGGGAACGCGCCTGCACAAGGGTTGTTAATCCACATCACAGCGGAGTGTTGTCACACTATGATGGACAATTTACGCGCGGCTGCTAATCACGTCGTGCTCAAAATCATCCTGGCCCTGATCATCCTGTCATTCGTTCTGACCGGGGTGGGTAACTACCTGATCGGCGGCTCCGGCGATTATGCTGCGAAAGTAAATGGTCAGACGATCGAACGCGCTCAGCTGGAACAGGCTTTCCAGAGCGAACGCAGCCGCATGCAGCAGCAGCTGGGTGACCAGTTCTCCGCGCTGGCCGGCAACGAAGGCTACATGCAGCAGATGCGCCGTCAGGTGTTGTCCCAGTTGATCGACAACATGCTGCTCGACCAGTACGCCAAGAAGCTGGGCCTGGCGGTCAGCGACGATCAGATCAAGGACGCCATCCGCAAGGCGCCTTACTTCCAGACCAACGGCCAGTTCGATAACGCCAAATACCTCGACCTGATCGGCCGCATGGGCTACACCGCCGACAACTTCGCGCAGTCGATGCGCCAGCAGTTGGTCAATCAGCAGCTGATCCAGGCCTTCGGCGAATCCGGCTTCGTGCTGCCGTCCGAATCGCAAGCCATGGCAGCGCTGGTGCTGCAGGAGCGCGACGTGCGCCTGGCGACCATCGATCTGAAGGCGCTGCAGGCGAAACAGAGCGCCGGCGACGACGAACTGAAGGCGTATTACGATCAGAACAAAAACAGCTTCATCGCACCGGAGCAGGTGAAGGTGAGCTATATCCCGCTGGACGCCGCGTCCATGCAGGACAAGGTGAAAGTGAGCGAAGAGGACATCAGCGCTTACTACGACCAGCACAAGAGCAGCTACGGCCAGCCGGAGCGTAAAAACTACAGCGTGATCCAGCTGAAAACCGAGGCGGAAGCCAACGCGGCGCTGGATGAGCTGAAGAAGGGCGCCGATTTCGCCACCCTGGCGAAAGAAAAATCCACCGACATCATCTCACGCCGCACCGGCGGCGAGCTGGGTTGGCTGGAGCCGGAAACCACCGCCGACGAGCTGAAGCAGGCCAACCTGACCGAGAAAGGGCAGCTGTCTGGCGTAGTGAAATCCTCCGTCGGTTACCTGATCGTGCGTTTGAACGACATCGAACCTGAGAAACTGAAGCCGCTGAGCGAAGTGCACGACGCTATCGCCAAGCAGGTGCAGCAGGAGAAAGCGGTAGACGCCTATTATGCGCTGCAGCAGAAGGTGAGCGAAGCGGCGACCAGTGATAACGAATCTCTGGCCTCGGCCGAAGAAGCGGCCGGCGTGAAAGCGGCGCAAAGCGACTGGTTCACCCGCGACAACATCCCTACCGCGCTGAACTTCAAGCCGGTGGTGCAGGCGATCTTCGACGGCTCGCTGATCGGCGAGAACGGCGCGCCGGGCAGCAACTCCGACGTGATCACCGTAGACGGCGACCGCGCCTTCGTGGTGCGCGTGAGCGGCCACAAGCCGGAAGGCATTGAGCCGTTCGACCAGGTGAAAGATCGCGTAGCGGATCTGGTGAAACGCAACAAGGCAGTGCAGGAAGCGAAGCTGCAGGGCGAGAAGCTGCTGGTTGAGCTGAAGCAAGGCAAGGGCGATGAGGCGATGAAAGCCGCCGGCCTGAGCTTTGGCGCCGTGCAGAAGATGGCGCGCGCACCGGAAGACAGCCAGCTGGTGGAAAGCGTGTTCGCGCTGCCGCACCCGCAGGATGGTAAGCCGGTTTACGGCATGTCGCAGGATCGCCAGGACAACGTGGTGTTGATCGCACTCGATGCGGTGAAGCCAGGCACGCTGCCGGAAGACGAAATGAAAACCTTCGTCGGCAAGATGGAAGAGGGCGCGACCGGCGTCTCCTTCGATTCGCTGCTGGCGAGCCTGCGTAAAGAAGCCAAGATCAAAATGGGCGCCGCTGAGCAACAGCCGCAGTAATCGCCGCATTTTTCTGCAACGCAGTGCAACAAACAAAGGCCGCTTTCGCGGCCTTTTCCACATCTGGCATCCGCCGATTGCTGAATATCCCCCGCCGCGGCAAGGTAGCCGTGCTGTCACACACAAGGAGGATACAGCATGCAACCTACAGAGAAAAAAACGCTTTCCGGTTACCGTCATCACGTTGCAGCCGCGCTGACCGCGCTGTTGTTATGTCTGGCCGCAGGGCCGGCCGCCGCGGCGGAAAAAGCCGAAGCGCCGGCGCCGATGCTTTCGGCCCCGGCGAGCAACGGCGGGCAACCGGCGATAACCAAGGCGGCTGAAGAGGCGGCGGTCAGCATCAATCAGGCCACCGCCGAGCAGTTGGCCGCCGCCTTGAGCGGCGTCGGCCTGAAGAAGGCGGAAGGCATCGTGCGCTATCGCGAGCAGAATGGACCGTTCACTCAGGTGGAACAATTGCAGGAGGTACCGGGCATCGGGCCGGCGCTGTTTGAGAAGAATCGCACCCGGTTGAAAATGTGATCCCGGTCGCGGCTGCGTGGCAAAATACCGCTGAGGCCGCGCGTCCTCTGCTACATTTTACAGGTCTTACCAGTTTGGCGCATTGACCAAACGGGCGAGGGAGCCAGCGCGGCTCCCTTTTTCTGTAATCACCAGGCAGGAGCGATCGTTCCCTATGCAAACCTTTATCAAAGTTCGCGGTTATCACCTTGATGTCTATCAGCACGTCAACAACGCCCGCTATCTGGAGTTTCTGGAAGAAGCGCGCTGGGAGTGGCTGGAGAACGAGGCCGGGTTCCGCTGGATGACGGAAAACAACATCGCTTTCATCGTGGTGAACATCAATATCAACTACCGCAGCCCGGCGGTATTGGGGGATAAGCTGCGTATCGACAGCCAGATGGTACAGCTCAATGGCAAGAGCGGGGTGCTGAGCCAAAAGGTAACGCAGGATCCGGCCGGGACGGTGGTGGCCGACGCGCTGCTGACTTTCGTGTGCGTCGATCTGAAAACGCAGCGGGCGCTGCCGATTGAAGGGGAGCTGCGCGAGCACCTGGAAGCGCTCACGCCAAGATAACATTCGCAATCAACTCACCGGCGGCAGGGGCTGCCGCCGTCACTGCCTCAGGCCAGACCGGCCTTCTGTTTCAACGCCGCCATCACTTCCGCCTGGTTGGCTCGATACTGCGTCAGGCCATTGGCGCGCAGGTTGCAGGCGGCGCATTCGCCGCAGCCGTCGCCCTTGATGCCGTTGTAGCAGGTCAGCGTATCCTGGCGCACGCGATCCAGCTGGTGGTAATAATCCGCCAACGCCCAGGTTTCAGCCTTGTTCAGCCACATCAGTGGCGTTTCGAAGCGGATATCGCGGGCGATGCCCAGCACTACCGCCTGGTTCAGCGCTTTGACGAACTCGTCGCGACAGTCCGGGTAGCCGGAGAAATCGGTTTCACACACGCCGGTGATCACCGCTTCCGCTTCCACCTGGTAAGCGTAGATCGCTGCCAGCGTCAGGAACAGGATGTTGCGGCCCGGCACGAAGGTGCTCGGCAGCGCATTTTTCTGGTTGGGATCGTAGGCGGGAACCGGGATATTGTCGCGCGTCAGGCTACTGACGGCCAGCTCATTGAGCAGCGTGACGTCCAGCACCTTATGCGCTTTGGCGCCGAGAGCCACCGACAGCTCTTGAGCCACTTCAATTTCGGCGCGATGACGCTGGCCGTAATCGAACGTGACGCAGTGAACTTCGTCATATTGTTGCAATGCCTGGATCAGGCAGGTCGTAGAGTCTTGTCCACCGCTGAAAACGACAACCGCGCGCTTCATAAAATCACCTTTTTGGACTTTGGCCATTCCCGATACACATTCGGGCGGCAGAATAAAAATTGCGTTGCGGCGACAATAGTAGCAGAAAGGGCCGTCAGACGCAGGGCGGTTCGGTTCAGGCCGCTCCGTCGTCTACCGGCGGCGGCAGCCACGCCTGGCAAAAATCGAACCAGCCGTGGGCGGTCAGCGTCACGCCATGCATGCGCGGCGGCGCGCTGATCTGATACTGGTAGTGAAACAGCGGCGTGATGATGGCGGCGGCCATCAGCTGTTGATAATAGGCCTGCAGCCGCTCGAAGCGCGGTTGCTGCGCCTGCAACTGCTGGATCTGCCGCAACGTATCCTGTTGCTGCTGCCAGCGGCTTTCCGTCAGGATGCCGCGCCACAGCGTATCCTGCCGCAGCCAGCTCTCCAGCGTCGCCTCCGGCGCCTCGCCGATCAGGTTGTCCGCCAGCAGCAGGTCGGCCTGGGCGATCTGCGCCTCGCTTTGCCAGCGCTTGCCGGCATAGTAGCGCACCTCCAGCTCGCAGCCGTGCTGCGCCAGCAGCCGTTGCAGCGCGACCGTCACCGTTTCCAGCTCGACCGGCGGCCGATACAGCAGCGTCAGCCGCGCGGGCAGAGGGACGTCCTCCTCGATCCGTTGGCTGGGAATACGCCAGCCGGGCAGCATTTCATGGCTTGGGATGATCACGCTGTTGGGAATCGGCAAATGGCTCAGCAGGCCGGACTGCTGGATCAGCATCAGCAGTTTTTGCCCTTGGGCTTCGCTCAGCACGCCGTGGCGCAGGTTCAGCGCCAGGTAACACCAGCCCAGGCTCATGCTGCGCTGCACCGGCCGGGCCTGCGCCAAATCCTCTTGTTGGCCGATGGTGATACGCACCGGATGCTGGCAGCTGGTGCCGGAACCGGCGGTGGGCAAATCGGGGGTGATCCAGTATTCGATGGTGTCCAGATACGGATGCTGCAGATGGTAACCGGCGTGCTGCTCCAGCCGCACCAGCTGCGGTTCATTCAATGCCAGTTTGAACGGACCGGCGCCGATGGCGGGCAGTTCCGGGTGCGTCATCAGACAAGGCAGTTCCGCCAACCGGTGGGCCAGCCAATAGTCCGGCAGGCGCAGATCGAACTGAAGGCACAGCGGATGCGGCAAACTGATGTTGGCGACGTTGGCCAGGCTGGGTTGGCTGCGCGGGTGGTGCTGCAGTTTTTCCAGCGTTTGCAGCAGCTGTTGGCCGGTTAACAGTTCGCCGTTGTGCCAGCGCAGCTGGCTGCGCAAAAAGAAGCGCCAGCGTAGGCCGTGCTCGCCAATCTGCCAGTGGTGCGCCAGATCGGGCTGTGGTTCCGGGTTGCCGGTCATCAGGCGCGTCAGCCCGGCGTGCAGGGTCGACACCAGATGTTGTTCGGCACGGCCGGTCAGCGTAAGCGGGTCGAGCGCCTCCAGCGTGCGGTAATAGGGAATGCGCAGCGTCGGGCTGCCGGCCTGCCATTGCCCGCCGAGGTGCGGGCTGAGCAGATCCTGCAGGTGCTGCGGATCGAGCTGCGCCATCTCCAACGCCCCCTGATGGTTGCCCTGTTGCAGCAGCTGTTGCAACAGCTGGGC
This sequence comes from Serratia sp. YC16, assembly GCF_009707615.1. Taxonomy (NCBI): domain Bacteria; kingdom Pseudomonadati; phylum Pseudomonadota; class Gammaproteobacteria; order Enterobacterales; family Yersiniaceae; genus Serratia; species Serratia sp. YC16. Next base: position 69,464 of record NZ_WLYN01000008.1, read on the forward strand.
GCGCAACTCATCCGGGGTTTTCAGGCAGTGCAGGATGGCGCGTTTGCCGCGGCCCGGCTGCGAATGCCAGCTCAGCCAGCCCTGATCCTGCAACTGCTGCACCAGCGTGCGGGCGTGGCGTTCGCTGCAGTAGAACATCGCCGCCAGCTCGCCGATGGTCACGGCGACCGGCGCGCTGCCGAGCTGTTGGTACAGACGTTGATATTGGCTGAGACGGTGAACCAGGCGCATGAGCAGAAATCCGGAACAGTTTTCTCAAATTGTTCACTATTACTTCCGCAAATACCATCTCATACTGCACGGATTGTAATCGCGTTCACATCCAAGAGGTCTTTATGTATCGCCTGGCAGCTTTCGACATGGACGGCACGCTGTTGATGCCGGATCACCGGGTTGGCCCGGAAACGCTGGCGGTATTGAACCAGCTGGTGGAACGGGAGATGGTGGTGACGTTCGCCACCGGGCGCCACTACCTCGATGCGCAACCGATCATGGCACAGCTGGGGTTGCAGGGCTATCTGATCACCGGCAACGGCACGCGGGTGTACGACAATCGAGGTCAACAGCTGCACGCCACCGATCTGCCGGCGGCGGTCGCCGAAGAGGTATTGCATCACCATTGGCGCACCAGCGCCAGTATGCACGTGTTTCGCGACGAAGGTTGGCTGACCGAATTTCCCGTGCCGGAAGAGATGCTGCGGGCGCATCACCTGAGCGGCTTTCGTTTTCAGCTGGCCGAGGTGCGCCGCCTGCCGGCGTTCGGCAACAGCAAGGTGTGCTTTGTTGCGCCGCACGAGGAATTGCTGGCGTTACAGCTGCAGCTGCGGGCGCAGCTGGGCGGCGAGGCCGATCTGTGCTTCTCCGCCTACGACTGCCTGGAAGTGTTGCCGCTCGGCTGCAACAAGGGCGCGGCGCTGGAGCGGCTGAGCCGCCATCTGGGGCTGACGATGGCCGACTGCATGGCGTTCGGCGACGCGATGAACGACAAAGAGATGCTGGGGGCGGTGGGGCATGGCGTGGTGATGGGCAACGCCCTGCCGCAGCTGAAATCCCTGTTGCCGCAGCTGCCGGTTATCGGCCATTGCCAACAGCAGGCGGTGGCCCACTATTTACAACATTGGCTGCGTTCACCTTGCCTCACCTATTCCCCCGAAGAATGAGGTTCTCCTTACAGCCGGCCGGGTATGACTACCCGGCTTTTTTTTATCCGGAGCCTGGCGTTATAAATCCGCCAGCTGCGCCAGATAGGGTTGCAGGTCGCCGATGTTGTTGCTGACCCATTCCGGGTTGTAATAGGTATCCAGATAACGCTCGCCGCTGTCGCACAGCAGGGTGACGATCGACCCTTGCTCGCCGTTTTCCCGCATCTGTTTCGCCAACTGCAGCGCACCCCAAACGTTGGTGCCGGTAGAGGCGCCAACCTTGCGGCCGAGCACGCCTTCCAGCCAGTGAATGGTGGCGACGCTGGCGGCATCCGGCACGCGCAGCATGTTGTCGACCACCGACGGGATGAACGACGGCTCGGCGCGCGGGCGGCCGATGCCTTCGATACGGCTGCCGCAGCTGCCGATCAGGGTGCGATCGCCGTGGTGGAAGCAGTCATAGAACACCGAGTTTTCCGGATCGACCACCGTCAATTGGGTGTCGTGCCCCTGATAGCGGATGTAGCGCCCCAGCGTGGCAGAGGTGCCGCCGGTGCCGGCGCTCATCACGATGTGTTTCGGCACCGGGAAGGGCTCGCGCGCCATCTGGCGGAAGATGCTGTCGGCGATATTGTTGTTGCCGCGCCAGTCGGTGGCGCGCTCGGCGTAGGTGAACTGATCCATATAGTGGCCGTTCAGCTCTTTCGCCAGCTGTTCGGAGGCAGCGTAGATCTGGGCGGCGTGATCGACGAAATGACAGCGGCCGCCGTAAAAGGCGATCTGCTCCACCTTGCGGCGCGCGGTGCAGGACGGCATCACCGCGATGAATGGCAGGCCGATCAGACGGGCGAAGTAGGCTTCGGAGACCGCGGTGCTGCCGGAAGAGGCCTCGATGATGGTGGTGTTCTCGGTGATCCAGCCGTTGCACAGGCCATAAAGGAACAGCGAGCGCGCCAGGCGGTGTTTCAGGCTACCGGTCGGGTGGGTGCTCTCATCTTTCAGGTACAGGCAGATGCCGGGAAACGCCGGCAGGTTCAGGCGAATCAGGTGCGTATCGGCGGAGCGCTGAAAATCCGCTTCTATTTCACCGATAGCATATTTTACCCAAGAGTTTGTCATGATTTGGCCTCAGAATAGGGGGCTGATTTATGGCGTAGCATAGCCTGTCGGCAGGAAAAAAGGATTGCCATTTTCCCTGTTTAATCGCCTAATGGGAGAAAATTTTTCTCCAGGTAGCCGCTATGTTAGATAAAACAGACCGTAAGCTGCTGTGCATGCTGCAGCAAGATTGCACCCAGTCGCTGCAGGCGCTGGCCGATGCGGTCAATTTGACCTCTACGCCATGCTGGAAGCGCCTGAAGCGTCTGGAAGACGAAGGCTATATCCGCGGCCGGGTGGCCTTGCTGGATAATGAAAAGCTCGGCCTGGGGTTGACGGCGTTCGTGCTGATCAAGACCCAGCAGCACAGCAGCGAGTGGTATCAGGCGTTTGTGCAGTTGACCAGCCAGATGCCCGAGGTACTGGCGTTCTACCGGATGGCAGGAGAGTACGACTACCTGATGCAGGTCGAAGTGGCGGACATGAAAAGCTACGACGGCTTTTATAAGCGCCTGGTGAACGGCGTACCAGGCCTTATTGACGTCACCTCGAGCTTTGCCATGGAAAAAATCAAATACACCACTGCGCTGCCGGTGCCGGAGTGAAAAGTTAACCGGACGGGCGGCTCAACGGTGGTATCCTGCTCCGCTAAAGCAGAAAAAGAGACAAATCCCATAAAACCCTGGAATCAAACTGCGTGAGATTATTTGCACAAATCGGCTGGTACTTCCGCCGGGAGTGGCGCCGCTACCTGGGCGCGGTGGTATTGCTGATCGTCATCGCCATCCTGCAACTGCTGCCGCCTAAGCTGGTCGGCATTATCGTGGACGGCGTCACCGGAAAACAGATGTCTACCGGCGTGCTGATGGCCTGGCTTGGGCTGATGATCGGCACTGCGATCGTCGTTTACCTGCTGCGCTATGTGTGGCGGGTGCTGCTGTTCGGCGCCTCCTACCAGCTGGCGGTCGAGCTGCGGGAAAACTTTTACCGCCAGCTCAGCCGGCAAAACCCGGCGTTTTACCTGCGCCACCGCACCGGCGATCTGATGGCGCGGGCCACCAACGACGTGGACCGCGTGGTGTTCGCCGCCGGTGAAGGCGTGCTGACGCTGGTGGATTCGCTGGTGATGGGATTGGTGGTGCTGGTGGTGATGAGCACCCAAATCAGCTGGCAGCTGACGCTGCTGGCGTTGATCCCAATGCCGCTGATGGCGATCGCCATCAAATATTACGGCGACCAGCTGCACCAGCGTTTTAAATCGGCGCAGGCGGCGTTTTCCAGCCTGAACGATCAGGCGCAGGAAAGCATGACCAGCATCCGCATGATCAAGGCCTTCGGGCTGGAAGATCACCAATCCAACCGTTTCGCCGAGGTGGCGGCGCAGACCGGCGCCAAAAACATGCACGTGGCGCGGGTGGATGCGCGCTTCGATCCGACCATTTATATCGCCATCGGCGCCTCCAATCTGCTGGCCATCGGCGGCGGCAGCTGGATGGTGGTGAACGGTTCGCTGACGCTCGGGCAACTGACCAGCTTTGTGATGTACCTCGGCCTGATGATCTGGCCGATGTTGGCGCTGGCCTGGATGTTCAACATTGTCGAGCGCGGCAGCGCGGCCTACGGCCGTATCCGCAGCCTGCTCGACGAGGCGCCGGCGGTGCAGGACGGCCCGCAGGCGTTGCCGGCCGGGCGCGGCGTGCTGGAGGTGGATATCCGCGCGTTCCACTATCCGGAAAATCTGCACTCGGCGCTGCATGACGTGGCGCTGACGCTGAAACCGGGGCAGATGCTGGGGCTGTGCGGGCCGACCGGGGCCGGCAAGTCGACGCTGCTGTCGCTGATCCAGCGTCAGTTCGACGTCGATGAAGGGCAGATCCGCTATCACGGTCTGCCGCTGCTGCAGGTCAAACTCGACGATTGGCGTTCACGGCTGTCGGTAGTGAGCCAGACGCCGTTCCTGTTCTCCGATACCGTGGCGAACAATATCGCGCTGGGCCAGCCGGGGGCGACGCAGGCGCAGATCGAACAGGCGGCGCGGCTGGCCAGCGTCCATGAGGACATTCTGCGGTTGCCGCAGGGCTATGACACCGAAGTTGGCGAACGCGGCGTGATGCTGTCGGGCGGGCAGAAACAGCGCATCTCCATCGCGCGCGCGCTGCTGCTGGATGCGGAAATCCTGATCCTCGACGACGCGCTGTCGGCGGTGGACGGCCGTACCGAACATCAGATCCTGCACAACCTGCGCAGCTGGGGACAGGATCGCACGGTGATCATCAGTGCGCACCGGCTGTCGGCATTGACCGAAGCCAGCGAGATCCTGGTGATGCAGCACGGCGGCGTGGCGCAGCGCGGCGATCCGGCGTCGCTGGCTGCGCAGCCGGGCTGGTATCGCGATATGTACCGTTATCAGCAGTTGGAAGCGGCGCTGGACGAAGCGCCGGAAAACGGTGAGGAGGCGTTGGCCGATGAATAAAGTGCAAAAGCTGTGGCCGACGCTGAAGCGGCTGCTGGCCTATGGCTCGCCGTACCGCAAACCGCTGGGGCTGGCGGTGCTGATGCTGTGGGTGGCGGCGGCGGCGGAAGTCGCCGGGCCGATCCTGGTGAGTTATTTTATCGATAACTACGTTGCCAAAGGGCAACTGCCGATGATGATCGTCGGCGGTCTGGCGGCGGCTTATATTCTCCTGGAGCTGTTGGCGGCGGCGCTGCACTACTTTCAGGCGCTGCTGTTCAACCGGGCGGCGGTGGGCGTGGTGCAACGGCTGCGCACCGACGTGATGGACGCTGCGCTGCGCCAGCCGCTCAGCGCTTTCGACACGCAACCGGTCGGTCAATTGATCTCGCGCGTTACCAATGACACCGAAGTGATCAAGGATCTGTACGTGATGGTGGTCTCCACCGTACTGAAAAGCGCCGCGTTGATCGGCACCATGCTGGTGGCGATGTTCAGCCTCGACTGGCGCATGGCGCTGGTGGCCATCTGCATCTTCCCTGCGGTGTTTGTGGTGATGGGCATCTATCAATACTACAGCACGCCGATCGTGCGCCGGGTACGCAGTTATCTGGCGGACATCAACGATGGCTTCAACGAAGTGATCAACGGCATGGGCGTGATTCAGCAGTTCCGCCAGCAGGTGCGCTTCGGCGAGCGCATGAGCGCCGCCAGCCAGTCGCACTACCTCGCGCGCATGCAGACTCTGCGGCTCGACGGTTTCCTGTTGCGGCCGCTGCTCAGCCTGTTTTCGGCGCTGGTGCTGTGCGGCTTGCTGATGTTGTTCGGCTTCAGCGGTGAAGGCGTGATTGGCGTCGGCGTACTCTACGCTTTCATCAACTACCTGGGGCGCTTGAACGAACCGCTGATCGAGCTGACGTCACAGCAGTCGATTCTGCAGCAAGCGGTGGTGGCCGGCGAACGTATTTTCGAACTGATGGATCGCAGCCAGCAGAGTTACGGCGCCGACGATCGCCCGTTGGCCGGCGGGCGTATCGACATCACCGACCTGAGCTTCGCCTACCGTGCGGACAAAAAGGTGCTGCAGCATATTTCGCTGGCGGTGCCTTCGCGCGGCTTTGTGGCGCTGGTCGGTCACACCGGCAGCGGCAAGAGCACGCTGGCCAACCTGCTGATGGGTTATTACCCGGTCAGCGAGGGGGAAGTGCGCCTCGACGGTCGCCCGCTTGCCAGCCTGTCGCATCGTACGCTGCGCCAGGGCGTGGCGATGGTGCAACAGGATCCGGTGGTGATCGCCGATTCGGTGCTGGCCAACGTGACGCTGGGGCGCAACATCGATGAAGAGGCCGTTTGGCGGGCGCTGGAAACGGTGCAACTGGCGGATCTGGTCCGCGGCTTCCCGCAGGGGATCCATACCCGACTGGGGGAACAGGGCAATAACCTGTCGGTCGGGCAGAAACAGCTGCTGGCGATGGCGCGAGTATTGGTGCAGGCGCCGCAGATCCTGATCCTCGATGAGGCGACCGCCAATATTGACTCGGGCACTGAACAGGCGATTCAGCGGGCGCTGCGCGTGATCCGCGAGCACACTACGCTGGTGGTGATCGCCCACCGGCTGTCGACCATCGTCGACGCCGATTCCATTCTGGTGCTGCATCGCGGCCAGGCGGTGGAGCAGGGCAACCATCAGCAGCTGCTGGCGCAACAGGGACGCTACTACCAGATGTACCAACTGCAGCTGGCGGGCGAGCAGCTGGCGGAAGCGGTGCGTGAGGAGAGCCAACCCGCCTGAACATGGGCCGCGATCGCGGCCCATCTTTCTTCCTAACGCACCACCAGCAGGCAACTCGCCAGCGCCATGCCCTCTTTCTGCACTTTTTCGACGCGATGCGCACCAAATCAGTGCGCATTATTTAACCCATTCAAGGTATCGGTGCCGCGCTGCGTCGCGGCGGCACCCGCCTGCCCGCTAATCTGCTGAATCGCCATGGAAAATTAAATTTGGCACAGCCCTTGCTACATATGACGCGTACCAGGGGTGAGTTTGGGCTTAATTCGTGGAGGGGCAATATGAAGCTGGTGACCGTGGTAATCAAACCGTTCAAGTTGGAGGACGTGCGCGAGGCCCTGTCCTCCGTGGGCATTCAAGGGTTGACCGTAACCGAAGTGAAGGGCTTTGGCCGCCAGAAGGGGCATGCCGAGCTGTATCGCGGCGCCGAATATAACGTCAACTTCCTGCCCAAGGTCAAAATCGATATCGCCATCGCCGACGATCAGTTGGATGAAGTGGTTGATGTGATTAGCAAAGCCGCCTACACCGGCAAAATCGGCGACGGCAAAATTTTCGTTGCCGAGTTGCAACGCGTGATCCGCATTCGCACTGGCGAAACCGACGAATCGGCACTGTAACCGCGAACTCAGTTAAGTAATGGGGATGGATTGATAATGAAAAGACTGTTATCCATGTTGGGCCTGAGTTCGGTAACCCTGGTTCCTTCTTTGGCTCTGGCCGCCCCGGCGGTCGCCGATAAGGCCGACAACGCCTTTATGATGATCTGCACCGCGTTGGTGCTGTTCATGACGCTGCCGGGCATCGCGCTGTTTTACGGCGGCCTGCTGCGCGGCAAAAACGTGCTGTCGATGCTGACGCAGGTCACCGTTACCTTTGCGCTGGTCTGCGTGCTGTGGGTGCTGTATGGCTACAGCCTGGCGTTCAGCGAGGGCAATGCGGTGTTCGGCGGGTTCGAAACCGCGATGCTGAAAGGCATCGGCATCGACAGCGTTACCGGCAGCATCAGCCAGATGATCCACGTCGCCTTCCAGGCCTCCTTCGCCTGCATTACCGTGGCGCTGGTGGTGGGGGGCTTCGCCGAGCGCATTCGCTTCTCGGCGGTGCTGATCTTCGCGATTGTGTGGTTCACCCTGTCTTATCTGCCGATCGCGCACATGGTGTGGGGCGGCGGCTACCTGGCCACCGACGGTGCATTGGACTTCGCCGGCGGCACCGTGGTGCACATTAACGCCGCCAGCGCCGGGCTGATCGGTGCCTACCTGATCGGCAAACGCGCCGGCTTCGGTAAAGAGGCGTTCAAACCGCACAACCTGCCGATGGTGTTTACCGGGGCGTCCATCCTGTATATCGGCTGGTTCGGCTTCAACGCCGGCTCCGCCAGTGCGGCTAACGGCATTGCGGCGCTGGCGTTCCTCAACACCGTCGTCGCCACCGCAGGCGCCATTCTGTCCTGGACCTTCGCCGAGTGGGTGTTGCGCGGCAAGCCTTCGCTGCTGGGCGCCTGCTCCGGTATGATCGCCGGACTGGTTGCGGTGACGCCGGCGGCGGGCACCGTGGGCGTGGGCGGGGCGTTGATCATCGGCCTGGTGGGCGGCGTCGCCGGCCTGTGGGGCGTGGTGACGCTGAAGAAATGGCTGAAGGTGGACGACACCTGCGACGTGTTCGGCGTGCACGGGGTGTGCGGAATCGTCGGCTGCCTGCTGACCGGCGTGTTCACCGCCTCTTCGCTGGGCGGCACCGGCTATGCCGAAGGGGTGACGATGGGCCATCAGGTCTGGATCCAGCTGGTGAGCGTGCTGATCACGTTGGTGTGGTCGAGCGTCGCCGCCTTTATCGCCTTCAAGATAGCGGGCGCCATGGTGGGGTTGAGAGTACCGGAAGAGCAGGAACGCGAAGGACTGGACGTCAACAGCCACGGCGAGAGCGCCTACAACCAGTAAGACTCGAAGCAGGGCAGTGCGCTAAACAGTAAAATAATGATGAAGCAAAAAGGGGCGATGGAAACATCGCCCCTTTCTTTATGTCATGTCGCGGTTCAAGCGTCGCGCTGGCGAATTACCCCTTCCTGCACGGTAGTGGCGACCAGCACGCCGTCGCGGGTGTAGATCTGGCCGCGCACGAAACCGCGTGCGCCGGAAGCGGAAGAGCTCTCCACCGCATACAGCAGCCAGTCATCCATGCGGAACGGACGGTGGAACCACATCGAGTGATCGATAGTAGCAACCTGCATTCCCGGCTCGAGGAAGCCGACGCCGTGCGGCTGCAGCGCCGTCGGCAGGAAGTTAAAGTCCGACGCGTAGCCCAGCAGGTATTGGTGGATGCGTTGATCGTCCGGCATGCTGCCGTTGGCGCGGAACCACACGTAGCGATGCGGTTCCTCCACGCTGCCTTTCAACGGGTTGTGGAATTTTACCGGGCGCATTTCAAGCGGCTTCTGGCCGATAAATTTATCGCGCACTTTTTCCGGCAGCATATGCGCCAGCTTCTGGGCGATCTCTGATTCGGACAGCAGCCCTTCCGGCGGCGGCACGTCCGGCATCTGGTTCTGGTGTTCGAAACCTTCTTCCGGGCTCTGGAAGGAGGCGGTCATATAGAAGATGGGTTTGCCGTGCTGAATGGCGCTGACGCGGCGTGCGCTGAAGCTGTTGCCGTCGCGCAGGGTTTCCACGTCGTAGACGATCGGCCTGCTGCTGTCGCCCGGACGCAGGAAGTAGCTGTGGAACGAATGCACGCTGCGCTCATCCGGCACCGTCTGTTTGGCGGCGTAGAGCGCCTGGCCAACCACCTGCCCGCCGAACACCTGGCGCAACCCCAGATCTTCACTCTGGCCGCGGAACAGCCCTTCTTCGATTTTCTCCAGATCCAGCAGATCGAGGAGGTTTTGCAATGCCTGGCTCATAAAATTGTTACCTTTCTAATAATCATTTTGTTCAGTGTGCGGAATATCACGGCGCGGCGTCAACATCCGGCGTTAAAGCGGTGATGAGAATGCTCTTAATAGTGAGCGTTTTCGGCGGGCTAAGTGATTAATAGGTGGGGCAAAGTGGATTTATCAGTGTTTTGTGCTAAGTTTAATGGGTGCGGTGGTTAAAGCCACCAACATGTTGATAATAAAAAAGGAGACCGATCCATGAAACTCTGGCAAATCGTAGGCGGTGCCGCGGCACTGACGATCACGCTGGCAGGATGCGCGCAAAAGAATGCTGATGTGCCTACACCGACGGCCGGCAACCCGGCGGCTGCGCAAACGCAGATTCAGGGCCCGGCGGTGACAGGTTCGGTTAATATACGTCAGCGCATTGCGCTGCCGCCGGACGCCGTACTGACGGTCACCCTCTCTGACGCCTCGCTGGCGGATGCGCCGTCTAAAGTGATTGCACAGCGCGCGGTACGCACTGAAGGGCAACAGGCGCCGTTCAGCTTTACGCTGCCGTATAACCCGTCTGACATTCAACCGAATGCGCGCATCATTCTGAGCGCAGCGGTGACGGTCAACGGGCGACTGATGTTTATTACCGACACCATCCAGGAAGTGGTCAATCGCAACGGCACCCGTGCCGATCTGTTGCTGGTTCCGGTTCAGGGTGTGCCGATTCAGGCTGCGCCAACCGCCATGCAGTAATCTTACTGCAGTACAGCAAGATGAAATCAACAGCCTTTGCGCTTTGGCCAAAGGCTGTTTTGTTTTACCAGCGCCAGCCGTAGCGATCGAAATCGACCGTGCTGTGCGGGCCGAAAATGATGCCCTCCGCCAGCAAGGCCTGCCGCTGCCGTTGAAAATCCTCCCCCTGCTGCGAGATCTGGCCGTGGCGGTTGATCACCCGGTGCCAGGGCAGGGTGCTGCCTTCCGGCAAACGGCGCAGTACGCCGCCGACCTGACGCGCGGCGCGCGGTGAACCGGCCAGCCGGGCGACTTCGCCGTAGGTGGTGACTTTGCCGTAAGGAATGGCGGCCACGATATGGAATACCCGCTGGCTGAAAGAGGCGTCTTCTGGTTGCATGTTGCTGTTCCTGCGCGAATCAAAATCCAGGCGAAGAGTGTGCCACAATGCAGGTGGGCAAGAAAACAGCGGTTGGCCCCGGTTGGCTTGCTATTTGGTGGGGCATCGCCGATAATGCCCACCGCTTCGGAGTACAGAAGCCGTCAATGGGGGCCCTGTTGGTTCTCCCGCAACACTAACTTGTGAACTCGGTCAGGTCCGGAAGGAAGCAGCCGCAGCAGGTGACGTGTGTGCCGGGATGTAGCTGGCAGGGCCCCCACCCATTTGAGCTTCTGCTCGTTGTCTGTTCCTCGTGAATCGCTTCATTTCTCCATGCCCTTTTCCGCCTGGCAGTGAGCGTGCGTTACTTTCCGCCGTTGCCTCCGGCACTTTCCAGATAATGAATGAGTGGCTATTAGGCGAGAGCATATTGGGGCACAGTGACATAACACGCCCTATTTAAAAGAAAATTGTTTCTATTCATTATTACTGGCGAGCGGGAACGTAAATGACATTTTGTTGTCAATAGGAAAAATACGTATTCAGTTTTGACATTGAGGCCGATAAAGGCATCGGCTCAACGCGTTGGGGGCTGATTATCTGACATATTTCCAAACGGAGGTGGGGATTTTGTCATACAGTTTGTTCATGGTGAGCTCTGCCAGACGGTGATCGGCGGCTGAGTAAAACAGCTCCAGTTCATCATCGGAAAGCTCGTACTTATTTTTCTCGATAACACGTTCGAGAGTATCAATCGTGGTGCATTTACGTAAACGCATCAGATAGTCGGTTTTAGTCATGATGGCCTTTTAGTTTAATAACCGTAAAATAGCTCGGGAATAATTATCCCCTAAGTTTTCATTGTCGTACAGATGTCCTCTCCTGAGAACATTCTGAATAATCTCGCCTTGGTTTTTTGCCAACGGCGCAGGTCGGAATCATTGATACCGTAGCTGCTGAACAACGTATAGGTATCGTCGAGATATTCTTCGACTAACTCCGACAGGTCGGATTCGTCCATGTATTTAATTTTATAGCTCATCACAAACGAAGCGATATGTTCAATCAACTCATTCAGCTGCAGGTTGACGGAAGATGTCGGATCGTTAACCCAGCCATGGTGACTGTCTCCCAGGGTGGCGATACCTTCATCATACAAATTTTCGCACAAGAATTTGAGCTGAGCAATATCGTGTCGCTTAGGCGAATACTCATCCATATCATCCCCTCCGTAAGTCTTAATTGCGGTGTGATAACACTATGTGAGTAAGCTGATTTACATCATGAACGGAGGCAGCTTAACGGTGGTTAAATAAACTTCCCGTAAAATTAATATAAATCATTTTTTCGCGTTTGGCCTGCAGTTATTACGTAAACTTACAATTCATCCGCAGTTGATGGCCGTGAGTTATCAATGATGTCGAAGATTAAACCCCACTCTGTCACACAGAACCGGACGCTATCGCTGAGAGTGTCTTCGCTGTTGATATCCAGGCAGGCATTAAAAATTCCCCACTTATAGCGATAACGCATTGAATAATCGCTCTCGCTTTGTCGCACTATATCAAGTATTTCTAATGAATCTTCGGCGTAACGTGCGCTTTCGGAATAAAAATCGAGTCCGCTGGTCAGCGCAGGTACTAACTCCGCAATATTGTCATTAATCACTTTCTTTAATTCTTTAACAGAAAGTGCGTTGACGTCCAGGTTACAGGCAAGGGTAACACGCATTAATCTTGGCCAACAGCAATGTTATCCGCTTATCTTACTCCTTTTCTGCTCTCGTCGGTAAAATTTTCGATTTACTTCGGTTTTTTACCTTAAAACAACATTTGCGCAGAATGGGAATATCCCTGTTTTTGATATGGATGACAGTGGCGGAGGGCGGTGTCTCGTCGGTTGTTACGTTCCGTTGCATTAATGGGCACGGTAGGACTTGAGGCGTTACGGTGATTGTGATGTTATATTATAACTATTAACTCACCTTGCTGGCCACGACATTGACCCCCACTTCGCAAGATGACGCCGCGCCGTCACTGAATTCACTGTTTACCACTTCCGCTGCTGTGCGTTGTGCGGGTGCCGCTGTTTTATTGGCTCTGTTGTGGCTCGGCATTTTTTGGGCGGTATCGCTGCCATGATCACATTACGCCAACTGGCGATAGGTTATGGCACTACGCCGCTTTTCCCGCCGCTGAACGGGCAGTTTAGCGCCGGTTCGTTAACCGCGGTGGTGGGCGTCAACGGGGCCGGGAAGTCGACGTTGCTGAAAACCCTCGCCGGTTTGTTACCGCCGTTGGCGGGCTGCCTGAGTTTTAACGATGCAAAGCCGCCGCGCAGGGCTTATTTACCGCAGCAGGTGGAACTGGATCGGCAATTTCCGATAGCGGTGAGCGATCTGGTGGCGATGGGCTGTTGGTCGCAAAGCGGCATGTTCGGCGGCATGAACAAGCGCGCCGCGAGTCTGGTTAATGAGGCGTTGGCGAACGTCGGCATGAGTGCGCTGGCGCACAGCCCGGTGGGCGAGCTGTCTGGCGGCCAGTTGCAGCGGGTGCTGTTTGCGCGTCTGCTGGTGCAGCAGGCGCCGTTGATCCTGCTGGATGAGCCTTTTACCGGCATCGACAGCGCCACCACGCAGATCCTGCTGCAGGCGATTGCGCAATTGCACCGGCAGGGGAGAACGGTAATCGCCGTTCTGCACGATATGTCGATGGTTGCCGAGCATTTTCCGCAGGTGCTGTTGCTGACCCCGCAGGCGTGCCATTGGGGCGCGGCCGAGCGCGTGCTGGAACAGGTGCCGCGCTATCAGGCCGCCGAACGGCAGCCGGGTCTGCGGGCGGTGGCGCCATGATGCTGTTGCATGGGCTTATCGATCCTTTCCTCTCTTTCGGTTTTATGCGCCGCGCGCTGATGGCGTGCCTGGCGCTGTCGCTCAGCGCAGCCCCGCTGGGGGTGTTTCTGCTGTTGCGCCGCATGAGCCTGGTGGGGGATGCGTTGTCCCACGCGGTGTTGCCTGGCGCGGCGATCGGTTATCTGATTTCCGGCATGTCGCTGGTGGCGATGGGCGTGGGCGGTTTTATCGCCGGGCTGGCGGTGGCGATGCTGTCCGGCCTGGTGAGCCGCCGCACGCCGCTGAAAGAGGACGCCAGTTTCGCCGGGTTCTATTTGGGGTCGCTGGCGCTCGGGGTCACGCTGGTCTCGCTGCGCGGTTCCAGCGTGGATCTGCTACACGTGCTGTTTGGTTCGATCCTGGCGGTGGATGCGCAGGCGATGCTGATGGTCGGCGCGATCGCCACGGTTTCGCTGCTGGCGTTGGCGGCGCTGTACCGCGCGTTAGTGATCGAATCTTTTGACGTCACCTTTCTGCGCGTCAACGCGCCGCGCCGGTTAGCGTTGATCCACGGCCTGTTTTTGGCGCTGGTGGTGGTCAATCTGGTGGCGGGGTTCCAGATCCTCGGTACCCTGATGTCGGTCGGTCTGATGATGCTGCCCGCCGCCAGCGCGCGCTTCTGGGCGCGCAACCTGCCGCAGACGCTGGCGGCGGCGATGGGCATCGGCGCGCTTTCCAGCCTGATTGGGCTGGTGTGGTCCTATTACGCTTCGCTGCCCGCCGGCCCGGCGATCGTGCTCAGCGCCAGCGTCATCTTTTTCGTTTCGATCCTGTTTGGAACGCGCGGCGGCATTTACGCCTTCGCGCGCCGTTGAGAAGTGCCATTTGCAAGGAGAAAGTATGAAACGTTTACCTATATCGCTGGCGGTCGCTGCTCTGCTGGCCAGCCCATGGGCGATGGCGAAGACCGTTGACGCCGTCGCCAGCTTTTCCATTTTAGGGGATATCGTCAAGCAGGTGGGGGGCGATCACGTCAAGGTCAGCACGCTGGTGGGGCCGGATGGCGATCCGCACAGCTTCGAGCCTTCGCCGCAGGACGGCAAAAAGCTGGCGCAGGCCGATGTGGTGTTCGTCAGTGGCCTGGGGCTGGAAGGGTGGATCGATCGTCTGGTCGGGGCATCGGGCTATAAAGGGCAGGTGATCACCGCTTCACAGGGCATCAATACCCGCCAGATGGAGGAGGACGGCAAACCGATTACCGATCCCCATGCCTGGAACAGCATGAAAAACGGCGTGCAGTACGCCACCAATGTGATGAACGCCCTGATTGCCGCCGATCCCGAGGACGCCAACTATTTCCGCCAGCGCGGCGCGGAATACATCCAGCAGTTGCAAAAGCTCGACCTGTGGGCCAAAAACCAGTTCGCCGCTGTGCCGCCGCAGAAACGCAAGGTGCTGACCAGCCATGATGCCTTTGGCTACTTTGGACAAGAGTATGGCGTCACCTTCCTCGCCCCGGTCGGATTTTCCACCGAAGCGGAAGCCAGCGCCAGCGACGTGGCGAGCCTGATTAAGCAGATTAAACAGGAGAAGGTTAACGCTTACTTTATCGAAAACCAGACCGATCCGCGGCTGGTAAAACAGATCGCTGCCGCGACCGGTGCCAAGGCGGGCGGTGAGCTGTACCCGGAAGCGCTCTCCCGTGCCGGCGGCCCGGCGGCCACCTATGAGCAGGCGTTCAAACACAATGTCGACACGCTGCTGAGCAGCATGAAGTAATCACTGCCCCCGCCCGCGGGTGGGGGACAGCTTGCAGGCACTTTCTCGTCATAAAAAAAGCCCCGTTGAGCAGCAACGGGGCTTTGCGACAGATGACACTTTGGAGTTAACGCTTTTTCTTACGTCCCTGTACCGCTTTGAATCGCGGATTGCTTTTACAGATCACATAGATGCGGCCACGACGACGCACGACTTTGCAATCCGGGTGGCGGTTTTTCGCCGAACGCAATGAACTCAATACCTGCATGGGGTTTCCTTGTTACTTATTGCCGATAAAGCGGCCAAAGCGCTGCTGGAAGCGCGCCGTGCTGCCTTCTTTGGAGTAGTCTTTCTGCTTGCCGGTGTAATACGGATGCGAAGCGGAAGAGACGTCGAGGGTGACATACGGCCAGCTTTCACCGTCCAGTTCGATGGTGCGATCGGTTTTGATGGTCGATCCCACTTTGAAGTAGGCGTTGGCGCTGACGTCGTGGAATACCACGGTGCGGTAATCGGGATGGATGCCGGGTTTCATGATGGCTCTCTCGTGTAATGTTATACTATAACAACAATTATGCGCCGACCTGACATCACGATCAAGCGTAAATTGCACTCACGAGTGAATTAATGAGAACGGTTTGCATTAAGCAACTGAAGCAAAAGAAAAAGGCCGCATGCGCGGCCTTTTCGATTATCGGGTGGAGCTCACATCACTGAGCGATCAGTGGTGCTCTACCGGATGGCTGTGTTCCAGATCTTCGCTCTTCTTGCTGAAGCGGCGGCGAACCACCACGAAGAACACCGGTACGAAGAAGATCGCCAAGACGGTAGCGGTGATCATCCCGCCCATTACGCCGGTACCCACCGCGTTCTGTGCGCCGGAGCCCGCACCGCTGCTGATAACCAGCGGCAGAACCCCGAGGATGAAGGCCAGAGACGTCATCAGGATTGGACGCAGACGCATACGCACCGCTTCCAACGTCGCTTCGATCAGGCCTTTGCCTTCTTTCTCCATCAGATCCTTGGCGAATTCCACGATCAGGATGGCGTTCTTCGCCGATAGACCTATGGTGGTCAGCAGCCCCACCTGGAAGTACACGTCGTTGTTCATGCCGCGCATCGTCGCGGCCAACAAGGCACCGATAACCCCCAGCGGCAATACCAGCATGACCGAGAACGGCACCGACCAGCTTTCATACAGCGCCGCCAGACACAGGAACACCACCAGAATCGAGATGGCGTACAGCGCCGGCGCCTGGTTGCCCGACAGACGTTCCTGATAGGACATGCCGGTCCAGTCGTAACCGATGCCGCTTGGCAGTTTGGACGCCAGCTGTTCCATCAGGTTCATCGCTTCACCGGTACTCTTGCCCGGTGCGGCCTGGCCGAGAATTTCCATCGACGGCAAGCCGTTATAGCGTTCCAGACGCGGTGAGCCGTATTCCCATTTCGCCGAAGAGAAGGCGGAGAATGGCACCATCTGGCCGCTGGTACCGCGCACGTACCACTTGTTGATGTCTTCCGGCAGCATGCGGAACGGCGCCTCGGCCTGTACGTACACCTTCTTCACACGACCGCGGTCGATGAAGTCGTTGACGTACGAACCACCCAGCGCGGTGCTCAGCGTGCTGTTGATGGTGGTGATGCTGACGCCCAGCGCCTTGGCTTTCTCCTGATCGACGATCAGTTTGAACTGCGGCGTATCTTCCAGGCCGTTCGGGCGCACACCCACCAGCACGTCCGGATGCTGAGCAACCATGCCCAACAGCTGGTTACGCGCTTCGGTCAGTTTTTCGTGCCCTAGGCCGCCCTGGTCGATCAGTTCGAAGTCGAAGCCGGTTGCGGTACCGAGTTCGATGATCGCCGGCAGGTTGAACGGGAACACCAGGCCTTCTTTAATCTGCGAGAACGCACCCATTGCGCGACCCGCGATCGCTTCGACCTTGTTTCCGGCCCCTGGGCGCTCGCCCCAGTCTTTCAGGCTGACGAACGCCAGACCGTTGTTCTGGCCGTTACCGTTGAAGCCGAAGCCCGCGACGGTAAACACCGAGACCACGTTGTCCTTTTCCTTGTTCAGGAAGTAGTCGGAGACTTCTTCCAGCACTTTGTTGGTGCGGGATTCGGTGGCGCCGGCAGGCAGCTGCACCATGGTCAACAGGATGCCCTGGTCTTCATCCGGCAGGAACGAGGAAGGCAGGCGCAGGAACAGCAGGCCCATGCCAACCACGATCAGCAGGTAGATGATCAGGTAGCGACCGGTGCTGCGCAGGATGTTGCCCACGCTGTCGGTGTAGTGATGCGTACTCTTCTCGAACATGCGGTTAAACCAGCCGAAGAAGCCTGTTTTAACCCCGTGATCGCCTTTCGGGATCGGTTTGAGCATGGTGGCGCACAGCGCCGGCGTCAGGATCAAGGCCACCAGCACTGACAGCGCCATCGCGGACACGATGGTGATCGAGAACTGGCGATAGATGGCGCCGGTTGAACCGCCGAAGAACGCCATCGGCACGAATACCGCCGACAGCACCATGGCGATACCCACCAACGCGCCCTGGATCTGGCCCATCGATTTACGGGTGGCTTCTTTCGGCGGCAGCCCCTCTTCGGACATCACGCGCTCGACGTTTTCCTCCACCACGTTGGCGTCATCCACCAGCAGGCCGATCGCCAACACCATACCGAACATCGTCAGGGTGTTTATCGAGAAGCCGAACGCCGCGAGTATCGCAAAGGTCCCCAGCAGTACTACCGGCACCGCGATGGTTGGGATCAACGTCGCGCGGAAGTTCTGCAGGAACAGATACATCACCAGGAACACCAGGATGATGGCTTCGATCAGCGTTTTCACCACTTCGTTGATGGAGATTTTAACGAACGGGGTGGTGTCGTACGGATAAACCACTTTCATCCCTTGCGGGAAGAATGGTGCCATCTTGGCCAGCTCGTCTTTCACACCTTTGGCGGTGTTCAAGGCGTTGGCACCGGTAGCCAGTTTGATACCCAGACCGGCGGCAGGCTTGCCGTTATAGCGAGCGGTAACGGCGTAGCTTTCCGCGCCGCGCTCGATGTGAGCGACGTCGCGCAGGCGCACCTGGGAACCGTCGGTATTGACCTTCAGCAGGATCTTGCCGAACTCTTCCGGCGAAGTCAGACGGGTCTGCGCGATGATCGAGGCGTTCAACTGCTGCCCCGGCACCGGCGGCAGGCCGCCCAGCTGCCCTGCGGCGATCTGGTTGTTCTGCTCGGTGATGGCGGAAGTCACGTCCGTGGTCGTCAGCTGGTAGTTGTTCAGCTTGTTCGGGTCCAGCCAGATACGCATCGCGTACTGGGCACCGAACAGCTGCACTTCACCCACGCCGGACGAACGGCTGATCGGGTCCTTGATGTTGGACGCCACGTAGTCCGCAATATCGTCCTGAGTCATGTTCGGATCGTCGGAAACGAAGCCGGCCACCATCAGGAAGCTGCTGCTGGATTTTTCTACTTTCAGGCCCTGCTGCTGAACTTCTTGCGGCAGCAGCGGGGTGGCCAACGACAGTTTGTTCTGGACCTGAACCTGCGCGATGTCAGGATCGGTGCCGGATTCAAACGTCAGGGTAATGGTGACGCTACCAGAGGAATCACTGGTGGAGGACATGTACATCAGGTTATCGATACCGTTCATGTTCTGTTCGATAATCTGCGTGACGGTATCCTGCACCGTTTTGGCATCTGCGCCCGGGTAGTTGGCGGAAATGCTCACCGCCGGCGGTGCAATAGTGGGATACTGCGCAATTGGCAGTTTCATTATTGCAAGCACCCCCGCCAACATGACGATGATGGCGATAACCCAGGCGAAAATTGGGCGATCTATAAAGAACTTAGCCATGTATTACCGGCTCCTTTTTATGACTTCTGCGCTTCAGACTGCGGCTGTTTTTGCGCCTGAGTGTCAACTTCCTGCACTTTTACCTGCGCGCCCGGATGCACTTTCATCAGGCCGGTGACGATCACGCGATCGCCGGCTTTCAGGCCATCGGTAACCAGCCATTTGTCGCCAATCGCCTGGTCCGCCTTCAGCGTGCGCAGTTCAACTTTGTCGTCTGCCCCTACCACCAGCGCCGTCGCGTCGCCGCGCGGGTTGCGGGTTACGCCTTGCTGAGGTACCAGCAGCGCATCGCTGCGCACGCCTTCGTCCAGACGAGCGCGCACGAACATGCCCGGCAGCAGCGTATCGTTCGGGTTAGGGAACAGAGCGCGAATGGTGATGGAACCGGTGGTCTCATCGACGGTGACGTCAGAGAACTCCAGCGTGCCTTCCTGCGCGTATTCGGCGCCGTTTTCCAGCATCAGTTTCACTTTAGCCTTGCCGTTTTCCTGCTTCAGCGCGCCGCTGGCCAATTCTTGCTTCAGGCGCAGGAAGTCGGTGCTCGACTGGGTGACGTCGACATACATCGGATCCAGCTGCTGCACGGTGGACAGGGCGGTCGCCTGGCCGTTGCTGACCAGCGCGCCTTCGGTCACGGCGGATTTGCCGATGCGGCCGGAGATCGGAGAGGTCACCTTGGTGTACGCCAGGTTGATGCGCGCGGTTTCCACGGCGGCCTTGGCGGCCACGACGGCGGCATCCGCCTGCTGCAGCGTGGAGACGGCGTTGTCGTAGTCCTGCTTACTGATATAGCTGGTACCCAGCAATGGTTTGTAGCGGTTTACCGTCACGCGCGCGATCGAAGCGCTGGCCTGCGCTTTGGCCAAATCGCCTTTTGCGCTGTCGTAGCTGGCCTGATAGGTGGCGGGATCGATTTGGTACAGGGACGTCCCGGCCTTGATATCGCTGCCTTCAACGAAGTTGCGCTTCAGGATGATGCCGCTGACCTGAGGGCGAACTTCGGCGATACGATACGCAGCGGTGCGGCCAGGAAGATCGGTAGTGATGTTGAGAGGCTCGGCTTTCAAGGTCACTACGCCCACTTCAGGTGCCTGTTGATGAGCGCCTTGCTGTTGGGTTTCTTTATCGTTACATCCTGTTAGCACTAAGCTGCCTGAAAGCATCAGAACGGCCGCCAGAGGCGTTAACCCTCTGTTTTTGTTCATAGAAAAACCTCAAGTGTCCGATTTCAAAATGATCAATGGATCACAAGCTTTAAAACCCATTGCTGCGTTAATTATATGTGCGTGCTATGGTACATACATTCGCGAATGTATGTAAATCACACTCCCCCTAAATAACAATGCCATGGCACGAAAAACCAAACAGCAGGCACAAGAAACCCGACAGCAAATCCTTGATGCTGCGGTGAGAGAGTTCTCTGAACGTGGCGTTGCTGCAACGTCACTGACAGATATTGCCACCGCTGCTGGGGTTACGCGTGGAGCTATTTACTGGCACTTCAAGAATAAGGTAGACCTGTTTAATGAAGTTTGGGAATCTACCGAGCCGAAAATTGACCAGCTCGAGACAGAGTATCAGGCAAAGTTTCCCGATAATCCACTGCGGGTTATCCGAGAAATTCTGATTTACATTCTGACGTCTACGGTGGAAGACTGCCGCAGGCGGGCGTTGATGGAAATTATATTCCACAAATGCGAGTTTGTCGGTGAAATGATGCCGTTGCTGGATTCGCGCAAAGTGCTGTATCTCGCCGGTTATGACCGCATCGAGGCCGTGCTGTATAACTGCATACATCACGGGCAATTGCCCAGCGATCTGCACACTCGCCGGGCGGCGATCATCCTGCGCGGTTATATCACCGGCCTGATGGAAAACTGGCTGTTTATGCCGGAAAGTTTTGATCTGCGGGCCGAAGCCGAAGCGTTGGTGGACGCGTTCCTGGACATGCTGCAGTTTTGCCCCACCCTGCGCCTCAAACCCGATGCGCCGACGCCAACAACGCCAGACGCCGGCCGCCTTCCTTTATAATAAGTCTTGATAAGTATAAGGAGAGACTTCATGTCATCAGTCGTTCTTATCGCCAACGGCGCCGCCTATGGCCATGAATCCTTGTTCAATGCGCTACGGTTGGCTATCGCGATGAAAGAGCAGCAGAGCAGCCTCGACCTGCGGCTGTTTCTGATGTCCGATGCGGTGGTGGCCGGGCTGGCCGGGCAGCAGCCGCACGAAGGGTACCATCTGCAGCAGATGCTGGAGATCCTTACCGCGCAGCAGGTGCCGGTCAAGCTGTGCAAGACCTGCGCCGACGCGCGCGGCGTCAGCCGCCTGCCGCTGGCGGACGGCGTGGCGATCGGCACGCTGGTCGAGCTGGCGCAGTGGACGCTGGCGGCGGAGAAAGTGCTGACTTTCTGATTTCGCGACAACGGGACATCACCGGCAACGTTTTTGTTGTTCGTTGCCCGCCGGCGATCGTGATAATCTTCAGGCTTCTTTACCGATCCGAAGCTAAATCATGCATCGCTGGTTGACTCTGCCTTCTCTGGCGCCGCTCTCGTTTGTCGGCGCATGCCGGCGGCGCATCGCCGCCGCGACATTCCTTTTCCTGATTTGCGCGTTCATCTTTCCGGCGCAGGCGGCGCTGAACGGCGATCTGCCGCAGCGTAGCGAAGTGCAAAGCCAGTTGGAAGCGCTGAACAAACAGAAAGCCCTGACGCCGGTCGAAAAGCTCTCCCAACAGGATTTGACCCGTACGCTGGAGCTGCTGGACGCCATCGAGCGCAACCGGCAGGACGCTGCGCAGCTCAAACAGCAGGTGCAGCAGGCGCCGGCGAAGCTTAATCAGGTCACCGCCGAGCTGGATGCGCTGAAACGGCCTGAAGACAGTGCTGCGGCGCGCGCCGCCCTATTGCCGCTGTCGCTGCGCCAGTTGGAAAGCCGGCTGTATCAAACGCTTGATGAACTGCAAAGCGCGCAGGAGAGCCTCTCCACTTACAACAGCCAACTGGTGTCGCTGCAAACTCAGCCTGAACGGGTGCAGAGCACCATGTATGCCGCTTCGCAGCGTCTGCAGGAGATCCGCAGCCAACTCAGCGGCCAGACGCCGGGGCAAGATTCGCTGCGCAACAGCCAACAGGTCATGCTGGCCACCGAACAGGCGCTGCTCAACGCGCAGCTGGAGCTGCAGCGCAAAAGCCTGGAAGCCAATACCACTTTGCAGGATCTGCTGCAAAAGCAGCGCGACTACACGACGGCGCATATCGACGCGCTGGATCGCTCGGTGCAGCTGCTGCAGGAGATCGTCAACAGCAAGCGGTTGACGCTGTCTGAAAAGACCGCCAAAGAGGCGCAGAACCCGGAAGACGCCACCGATATCCAGCACGATCAGCTGGTCAGCAAGCAGCTGGACGTCAACCGTCAACTGAGCCAGCGGCTGATCGCCGCTACCGAAGAGAGCAACACGCTATTCCAGCAGAACATTCGGGTCAAAAACTGGCTCGATCGCGGGCTGCAGGCGGAGCGTAACCTGAAAGAGCAGATCCAGGTGCTGAAGGGCAGCCTGGTGTTGTCGCGCATTTTGTATCAGCAGCAGCAAAGTTTGCCGCAGGGCACGCTGTTGGCGGACATGGACACGCGCATCGCCGATCTGCGGCTGGAGCAGTTCGACATCAATCAGCAGCGCGACGATCTGTTCAAGGGCGAGGATTACATCAACCAACTGGTGACCGAGAGTAAGGAAAAGGCCGGCCCGGAGGTGATCGACGCGCTGAACGAAATTATCGATATGCGCCGCGAGCTGCTGGATCAGCTGAATAAGCAGCTCAGCAACCAGCTGTCGCTGTCGATCAATCTGCAGATCAACCAGCAGCAGCTGACCAGCGTCTACGGTTCGTTGCAGGATACGCTGACCCAGCAGATTTTCTGGGTCAACAGCAACAAACCGGTCGATCTGGCGTGGCTCAAGGCGATGCCCGAGGCGGTGCGCGATCAGCTCGCCGGGCTCGATATCAAATTTGACGGCGGCAAGCTGGTGCAGGGCGGGTTGAATGCGCTGGTGTTCCTGATCCCGCTGCTGTTGGCGATCGGCGTGTTGCGCTGGCGCTACCGGCTGATCGACAACCATTTGCAAAAGCTGGCCAACGACGTGGGGCAACTGAAGCGCGACAGCCAACTGCACACGCCGAAGGCCATCGCGCTGACCTTGTTGAAGGTACTGCCAGGCGCCGCGCTGCTGCTCGGCATCGGTTTCTGGATGTATCGCGCCGATTTCGGCATCAGCGACTTTATCTGGGCGCTGTCGCAGCAGCTGGCGCTGTCGTGGCTGGTGTTCGGCTTCAGCTATCGGATGCTGAAACCGGGCGGTATCGCCGAGCGGCATTTCAACTTCGGGGCCAATCTGTGCGCGCATTACCGCCGTCAGACGCTGCGTCTGGGGCTGGCGCTGCAGCCGTTGATCTTCTGGTCGGTATTGGGCGAGAAGGCGCCGCTGCGCCTGGTGGAAGACGTCATCGGCCAGATCGTGGTGATGCTGACGCTGGCGCTGCTCGCGGTGCTGGTGTTCCCGCTGTGTCGCGACAGCTGGCGCGAAAAGGGCTCGCACGCCGTGCGGCTGGTGGTGGTTACCGCCATCGCCGCCACGCCGCTGATCCTGCTGGGGCTGATGTTCGCCGGTTACTTCTATACCACGCTGCGATTGGCCAGCCGTTGGATAGACAGCCTGTATCTGTTCTTCCTGTGGAATATCGTGTATCTGACCGCGCTGCGCGGCCTGAGCGTGGCGGCGCGGCGCCTGGCCTACCGGCGCGCGTTGGCGCGGCGGCAAAACGTGGCGAAAGAGGGGGCTGAAGGCGGCGAACCGGTGGTGGAAGAGCCGCCGCTGGCGCTCGATCAGATCAACCAGCAATCGCTGCGCCTGACCACCCTGGTGCTGTTCGCCATCTTCGCCAGCGCCTTCTACGCCATTTGGTCGGATTTGGTGACGGTTATCGCTTACCTGGACAGCATCACGCTGTGGCATTACACCAGCACCGTGGCGGGCAGCAGCGTGGCGCAGGCGGTGACGCTGGGCAATATGATGGTGGCGATCGCCGCGGTGATCGTCGCTTATGTTCTCACCCGCAACCTGCCCGGTCTGCTGGAAGTGGTGGTGCTGTCGCGGCTGCAGCTGCGGCAGGGGACTTCCTACGCCATCACCACCGTGCTCACCTACCTGATTACCGCCGTGGGGGCGGTGGTCGCTCTGGGATCGCTCGGCGTAGCCTGGGACAAACTGCAGTGGCTGGCCGCCGGTTTGACGGTCGGGTTAGGCTTCGGGTTGCAGGAGATCTTCGCCAACTTCGTCTCCGGTCTGATCATTCTGTTCGAACGCCCGATCCGTATCGGCGATACCATCACTATCGGCACTTTCTCCGGTTCGGTCAGCCGGATCCGCATTCGCGCCACCACCATTACCGACTTCGATCGCAAAGAGGTGATCATCCCGAACAAGGCGTTCGTCACCGAGCGGCTGATCAACTGGTCGCTGTCCGACACCATCACTCGCGTGCTGATCAAGGTGGGGGTGGCTTACGGCTCCGATCTCGATAAGGTGAAAAAGGTGTTGCTGCAGGCGGCGCACGACAATCCGCGGGTGATGACCGATCCCGAACCGCAGGTGTTCTTCCTCAACTTCGGTGCCAGCACGCTGGATCACGAACTGCGGCTGTATGTGCGCGAACTGCGCGATCGCAGCTATACCGTGGACGAATTGAACCGCTCAATCGATCGCCTGTGCCGGGAAAACGGCATCGACATTGCCTTCAATCAGCTGGAGGTGTATCTGCATAACCAGCAGGGCAATGAAGTGCAGGAAGTGAAGAGAACGCTGTCGCCGGATGAAGGCGGCCAGACGGCGGGCTGATGAAGAAAGAAGAGGCGAAAGGGACAGCGGCGCTGTCCCTTATTACTGTCCGGCGGGCAGATAGGGGGAGGTGACGCCGGCGCGCTGCAGCTTTTCCTGATAATCCCGTTTGACGATATCCAGCGCCGCCAGTGCGGTGGCCGGATCGATTTCGTTGCATTCCAACAGGTAGATCAAGTCTACCGCCAGCTGCAGTTCGGGTGAGGCGTTTTCCAGAGACATGGCACCTGCGCTTATTGATTAATGAGATGAAAAATTCACGTATCGGCAAAGTATAGTGAACCCGGCGCGCAACCGGGAATAATCATTAAAATATTGTGATAAATCTTCAAAAACCGTTTTCTTTGCGTTCGATATTGCGCTCGATGCGCGCCAGCGCCTGACGACAGCGCATCAGCCGCCCCTCCAGCGCCGCCAGCTCGTGCTGCAGCTTTTGCTGCGCCGCCAGCGTGGTCTGGCGCCCCAGCAGGCTTTCCCGATCCTGAATCATGGCGATCAGCCGGCGTTCGTAGTCCTGATGCTCGGCCAGCTTGTGGTACAGATCGGCCTCGGGGGCTTCTTTCGGCTGGTTCTTGCGCCGCAGTGCCTGGGTCGCCAGTTCGCGCTGCAGGGCGGCGATCTGGGCTACCAGCTTTTCGGCCAGAAAGGCCACCTGACTGGCGCGGCTGTCGTTGGCTGCGTGTTGCAACTGGGCGAAGTTTTTCTCCACCTCGGCCAGATAGTCGCGCAGCCGCGTGCCGCGGTTGGCGAACAGGGCGGCGTCGAAGCGCGCCTGCGGGATCGGAACATCGCCGCGCGGGGTGACCTCGGCCGCCAGCGCCGCGATCTGCTGTGCCAACACCTGTAATAGACGCTGAGTGCTCACATAAGCTCCCTCTTGATTTCAACAGGCGTAAGCTTGCCCGCGATCCTGCCGTGAAACAAGCGCCGCACGCATATTCCGCCGGCGCGGCGCCGATGCTACAGTAGGCGGCAACCGATTGAGGAGCGAAGAGCCGCATGACGCGTGGGTTATTGATCATTTTAGGCTGGCTGGCGGTGGTGCTGGCGACGTTGGGCGTGGTGCTGCCGCTGCTGCCGACCACGCCGTTCCTGCTGTTGGCTGCCTGGTGCTTCGCCCGCTCTTCGCCGCGCTTTCATCACTGGCTGCTGCACCGCTCCTGGTTCGGTCCTTACCTGCGCCACTGGCAGCAGCATCGCGCGCTGCCGCCGGGGGCGAAGTGGAAGGCGGTGCTGGTGATCGTGCTCACCTTCGCCTGTTCGCTGTGGCTGGTGAAAATCTGGTGGGTGCGCGGGCTGTTGCTGCTGATGCTGGCTATTTTGCTGACCTTTATGCTGCGCCTGCCGGTTATTGACCTGTCGCAACAAAAACAGCGCTGATTGTGCGCCGCCGGTTGCATTTGTCCGCCAGTTTGCATAGATTTGGGCGTTTTCGTGCGCGGATCGCCTGCCATTTCTTCTCCGGCGTGTTTCTCCCGGGGGCGGTGGGTGAGCGGCGCGCCGGTTTTCAGGCAGTTTTATCAGGCAACAATTATGACCGCTACTGCGCAGCAGCTTCAGTTTATTAAAGACAGTATCAAAACCATCCCGGATTATCCGAAGCCGGGCATCCTGTTCCGCGACGTGACCAGCCTGCTGGAAAACCCGTTGGCCTACGCCGCCAGCATCGAGCTGCTGGTTGAGCGCTATCGCGAAGCGGGCGTGACCAAGGTGGTGGGTACCGAAGCGCGTGGTTTCCTGTTCGGCGCGCCCGTCGCGCTGGCATTGGGCGTCGGTTTCGTGCCGGTGCGCAAACCGGGCAAACTGCCGCGCGCCACGCTCAGCGAAAGCTATGAGCTGGAATACGGCACCGACAAGCTGGAGATCCATACCGACGCCATCACCGCGGGTGACAAAGTGCTGGTGGTGGACGATCTGCTGGCGACCGGCGGCACCATCGAAGCGACCACCAAACTGATCCGCCGCCTGGGCGGTGAAGTAAAAGACGCCGCGTTCATCATTAACCTGCCGGATCTGGGCGGGGAAGCGCGTCTGAACAAGCTGGGCATCGATTGCTACTGCCTGGTGGATTTCGCCGGTCATTGATGCGGCATCGCCCCTCGGGCACAACGGCCTCGCGGATCGCCGCGGGGCTGTGTTAGCATGACCCTCCAGATTACTCGACTTCTCCGGTATTAATGAGCTATCAGGTTCTCGCCCGTAAGTGGCGCCCTCAAACGTTCGCAGACGTGGTCGGCCAGGAACATGTCCTGACCGCGCTGGCCAACGGCCTCTCGCTGGGGCGGATCCATCACGCCTATCTGTTCTCGGGCACGCGCGGCGTGGGGAAAACCACCATCGCGCGCTTGCTGGCCAAAGGCCTGAACTGTGAAACCGGCATCACCGCCACGCCGTGCGGCCAATGCGACAACTGCCGCGAGATCGAGCAGGGCCGCTTCGTCGATCTGATCGAGATTGACGCCGCTTCACGAACCAAGGTGGAAGATACCCGCGATCTGCTGGACAACGTCCAGTACGCGCCGGCGCGCGGCCGCTTCAAGGTCTATCTGATCGATGAAGTGCACATGCTCTCGCGCCACAGCTTCAACGCCTTGCTGAAGACGCTGGAGGAGCCGCCAGCACACGTCAAATTCCTGTTGGCCACCACCGATCCGCAAAAATTGCCGGTGACCATTCTTTCCCGCTGCCTGCAGTTTCACCTCAAAGCGCTGGACGTCGATCAGATCCGTCAGCAGCTGGAAACGGTGCTGACGGCGGAACAGATCACCAGCGACGCCCGCGCGCTGCAGCTGCTGGCGCGCGCCGCCGACGGCAGCATGCGCGATGCGTTGAGCCTGACCGATCAGGCGATCGCCATGGGGCAGGGGCAGGTGACCGCCGCCACCGTCAGCCAGATGCTCGGCACGCTCGATGACGAGCAGCCGCTGGCGATCCTCGAAGCGCTGGTCAGCGCCGACGGCGAAAAGGTGATGGCGCAGGTCGCGCAGGCCGCTTCGCGCGGCGTGGACTGGGAAAATCTGCTGGTAGAGACGCTGGCGCTATTGCACCGCATTGCGATGGTGCAGCTGCTGCCTTCGATGCTCGACAACCACTACGCCGCCGTGGAACAACGGCTGCGTGAGCTGGCGCGCACCCTGCCGCCGGCCGATGTGCAGCTCTATTACCAGACGCTGTTGGTGGGCCGCAAAGAGCTGGCCTATGCGCCGGATCGCCGCATGGGGGTTGAGATGACCCTGCTGCGCGCGCTGGCGTTTCATCCGAAAGCGGTGATCCCGGAGCCGGTGGCGTTGGTACAGACCGCGCCGGCGCCGATGGCGCAGCCGCAGGCCGCCGCATCGCAACAGCCGCCGCAGTTTCAGGACGCACCGCCGCCGCTAGGGCAGCCGGCCGCGCCACAGCGACAATCATCGACTCCGTTACCGGATGCCACCGCCCAGCTGTTGAAAGCGCGGTCCCAGCTGCAACGGCAGCAGGGAGCATCCACACCAAAAAAGAATGAGCCGGCGGCGCCAGGAATAGCGCGGCCGGCAAACTCGGCGCTGGGGCGTTTGGCTTCCGTGACCGAGCGTAGCCAGCAGCGCCTGGCGGAGAAGAAGGTGCCGGAAAAACCGGCGAAGCCGGAAGCCTATCGCTGGCGCGCGCAGACCGAGCCGGAAGCGGCGCCGGAACCGCTGGCGACGCCGAAAGCGCTGCGCACGGCGTTGGAACACGAGAAAACGCCGGAGCTGGCCGCCAAGCTGGTGGTGGAGTCGCTGGAGCGCGATGCCTGGGCGGCGGAAATCGATAAGTTGAAGATCCCGAAACTGGTGCAGCAGCTGGCGTTAAACGCCTTCAAGCAGCAGCCGGAGCCGGGCAAAATTAGCCTCCATCTGCGGTCTTCGCAGCGCCATCTGAATTCGCCTTCGGCGCAGAAGACGCTGGCCGACGCGCTCGGGGAGCTGTATGGCAACCCGGTTGAGCTGACCGTGGTGGAGGACGATAATCCGGCGGAGCGCACCCCGCTGGAATGGCGACAAGCCATCTATGAAGAAAAACTGGCGCAGGCGCGCCAGTCCATCGATGCGGATACCAACATTCAGACGTTGCGCCGGTTCTTCGACGCGGACCTGGATGAAGAGAGTATTCGCCCCCTTTAAACGCTGCGCAACGTGCGCGGCCCTAGCGACGAGAGACGACTATGTTTGGTAAAGGCGGTCTGGGCAACCTGATGAAGCAAGCCCAGCAAATGCAAGAAAAAATGCAGCAGATGCAGGAAGAAGTCGCCAAATTGGAAGTGACCGGCGAGTCTGGCGCGGGCCTGGTGAAAGTGACCATCAACGGCGCGCACAACTGCCGCCGTGTGGAGATCGATCCAAGCCTGATGGAAGACGACAAAGAGATGCTGGAAGATCTGATCGCCGCTGCGTTTAACGACGCCGCGCGCCGCATCGAAGAGACTCAGAAAGAGAAAATGGCCTCCGTTTCCAGCGGCATGCAGTTGCCGCCTGGCTTCAAGATGCCGTTCTGATGCAAACCAGCCCGCTCCTTGAATCCCTGATGGAGGCGCTGCGCTGCCTGCCGGGCGTCGGCCCGAAATCGGCGCAGCGCATGGCGTTCCAACTGCTGCAGCGCGATCGCAGCGGCGGCATGCGCCTGGCGCAGGCGTTGACGCGCGCGATGTCGGAGATCGGCCACTGTGCCGACTGCCGCACCTTCACCGAACAGGACGTCTGCACTATCTGCGCCAATCCGCGCCGTCAGCAAAACGGCCAGATTTGCGTGGTGGAAAGCCCGGCGGATATCCACGCCATCGAGCAGACCGGCCAGTTCGCCGGGCGCTACTTTGTGCTGATGGGGCATCTGTCGCCGCTGGACGGCATCGGGCCGGGCGATATCGGTCTGGATCGCCTGGAGCAACGGCTGGAAAAGGAAAGCATCACCGAAGTGATCCTCGCCACCAACCCGACGGTGGAAGGGGAGGCGACCGCCAACTACATCGCCGAGATGTGCGGCCAGTATGGCGTGCTCGCCAGCCGCATCGCCCACGGCGTGCCGGTGGGCGGCGAGCTGGAGATGGTCGACGGCACTACGCTGTCGCATTCCCTGGCCGGGCGCCACGCCATCAAGTTCTGATGTTTTCCCGGGTGGGGCCATTCGGCCCCGTCCTATCGCGAACAAAGGAGGAAAAACCACGTTTTTCCTCCTTTGTTGTTATCAGCCGAAAATCAATAATTGGGCGCGGCCGTTCGGTCCCAGCGGTTTTTGCCAAAAATTTCCCACCGTCCGCTTGAAAAACAACACCCTGACCCTCATCTGATCCTCATTGTTCGATTTTGGTAGCCATTGTCTTTTGAGGTAATCAATGAGTATGAAAGGTCAAGAAACCCGCGGGTTCCAGTCTGAAGTAAAACAGCTGCTTCATTTGATGATCCATTCGCTGTACTCCAACAAAGAAATTTTCCTGCGCGAGCTGATTTCCAACGCCTCTGACGCCGCCGACAAGCTGCGCTTCCGCGCCCTGTCTGCGCCAGAGCTGTACGCCGGCGACGGCGAGCTGCGCGTACGCTTGTCCTTCGATAAAGAGCAGCGCACCCTGACCATCGCCGACAACGGCATCGGCATGCGCCGCGAAGAAGTGATCGAGAACCTCGGCACCATCGCCAAGTCAGGCACCAAAGCATTCCTGGAATCCATCGGTTCCGACCAGGCGAAAGACAGCCAGCTGATCGGCCAGTTCGGCGTCGGTTTCTACTCGGCGTTCATCGTGGCGGACAAAGTGACCGTGCGCACCCGCGCCGCCGGTGCCGCCGATGACGAAGGAGTGTTCTGGGAGTCCGCCGGCGAAGGCGACTACACCATCGCCGACATCACTAAAGAGACCCGCGGCACCGAAATCACCCTGCATCTGCGCGAAGGCGAAGATGAGTACCTCGACGCCTGGCGCCTGCGCTCGGTGATCGGCAAATATTCCGATCACATCGCTTTGCCGGTGGAGATCGAAAGCAAGAACGAAGAAGACGATACTGTCACCTGGGAGAAGATCAACAAGGCGCAGGCCCTGTGGACCCGCAGCAAGGCTGACGTGACCGACGAAGAGTACAAAGAGTTCTACAAACACATCGCTCACGACTTCACCGATCCGCTGAGCTGGAGCCACAACCGGGTGGAAGGCAAGCAGGAGTACACCAGCCTGCTGTATATTCCGGCCCAGGCGCCGTGGGACATGTGGAACCGCGATCACAAGCACGGCCTGAAGCTGTACGTGCAGCGCGTGTTCATCATGGACGACGCCGAGCAGTTCATGCCGAACTACCTGCGCTTCGTGCGCGGCCTGATCGATTCCAACGATCTGCCGCTGAACGTGTCGCGCGAGATCCTGCAAGACAGCCGCGTGACGCAAAACCTGCGCGGCGCGCTGACCAAGCGCGTGCTGCAGATGCTGGATAAACTGGCCAAAGACGACGCCGAAGGCTACCAGAAATTCTGGCAGCAATTCGGTCTGGTGCTGAAAGAGGGGCCGGCGGAAGACAACGGCAATCAGGAAGCGATCGCCAAACTGCTGCGCTTCGCCACCACTCACGGCGACAGCTCGGCGCAGACCGTGTCGCTGGAAGAGTACGTCGGCCGCATGGCGGAAGGGCAGGAGAAGATTTACTACATCACCGCCGACAGCTACGCCGCCGCCAAGAGCAGCCCGCACCTGGAGTTGTTCCGCAAGA
Organism: Serratia sp. YC16; assembly: GCF_009707615.1. Lineage (NCBI taxonomy): Bacteria > Pseudomonadati > Pseudomonadota > Gammaproteobacteria > Enterobacterales > Yersiniaceae > Serratia > Serratia sp. YC16. The sequence goes on from NZ_WLYN01000008.1 coordinate 100,981, forward strand.
AAGGCATCGAAGTGCTGCTGCTGTCCGATCGCATCGACGAGTGGATGATGAGCTACCTGACCGAGTTTGACGGCAAGGCGTTCCAGTCGGTCAGCAAAGCGGATGAAGCGCTGGACAAACTGGCGGATGAAACCGAAGAGCAGAAAGCCGCCGAGAAGCAGCTGGAACCGTTCGTCGAACGCGTGAAAACCCTGCTGGGCGAGCGCGTGAAGGATGTGCGCCTGACGCACCGCCTGACCGATACGCCGGCGATCGTGGTGACCGACGCCGACGAAATGAGCACCCAGATGGCCAAGCTGTTCGCCGCCGCTGGTCAACAGGCGCCGGAAGTGAAGTACATTTTCGAGCTTAATCCCGAGCATGCGTTGGTCAAACGAGCATCCGACGTGGGCGATAACGAACATTTCGCCGAATGGATCGACCTGTTATTGGATCAGGCGCTGCTGGCTGAATGCGGTACGCTGGAGGATCCGAACCTGTTCATCCGTCGCATGAATAAGTTGTTGTCCGCCTAAAGTTGAAGATATGCGCCCTTAACGGCACAGTTAGGGGCGCGTTTTCGTTTTTTCCCCGCATTTTCTCGCCTTTTGTTCGTCTGTTTTTTTGCACATTCCGCAATCGATTTCCTTCGCGCGCCTTGAGCCTGCCCCCCCTGAAATGGTATCGTTGAGCGTTTTCGCAATTTTATAAAAACTACATAGCAAGGGGATTTACGCAATGCGTATCATTCTGCTGGGCGCTCCGGGCGCTGGTAAAGGTACTCAGGCTCAATTCATCATGGAGAAATACGGCATTCCGCAAATCTCCACCGGTGATATGTTGCGCGCAGCCGTGAAGGCCGGCAGTGAACTGGGCAAGCAGGCGAAAGAGATCATGGACGCCGGCAAGCTGGTGACCGATGAGCTGGTGATCGCGCTGGTCAAAGAGCGCATCGCTCAGGAAGATTGCCGCAAGGGCTTCCTGCTGGACGGTTTCCCACGCACTATTCCGCAGGCTGACGCGATGAAAGAAGCCGGCATCAACGTGGACTTCGTGCTGGAGTTCGACGTGCCGGACGAGCTGATCGTTGACCGCATCGTTGGCCGCCGCGTGCACGCGCCGTCCGGCCGCGTATACCACGTGAAGTTCAATCCGCCGCAGGTGGAAGGCAAAGACGACGTGACCGGCGAAGAGCTGACCACGCGCAAGGACGATCAGGAAGAGACCGTGCGCAAGCGCCTGGTGGAATACCATCAGATGACCGCGCCGCTGATCTCTTACTACAGCAAAGAAGCGGCGGCGGGCAACACCCAATACCGCAAAATCGACGGCACCCGCAAGGTTGCCGAAGTGAGCGCAGAGCTGGCGACCATCCTCGGTTGATCGCAAGCGGGTTGTGCATGACGCCGGGCCAGTGGCCCGGCGTTTTTTTTGGCCGTTTTCCCGCCAAACTGTGATCGCGGCGGCTTGTTGCGGTCGCGATCGTTAATCGCCCGTGCCAAATGGCGTATAACAAGCCTGCGTTTTTACCATCAGCAGGGAGCCGGGCATGCTCAGACAAACCAATCTTCTGGCGGAAGCCACCGCGCGCCAGATCGTCCAGCGGGCGATGGGCATCATCAGCCATTCCGTCAACGTGATGGACAGCAACGGCGTGATCATCGCCTCCGGCAATCCGCAGCGTCTGTTTCAGCGCCATGAGGGCGCGGTGCTGGCGTTGGCGGAGAATCGGGTGGTGGAGATCGATCGCGCCACCGCCGAGCATCTGAAAGGGGTGCGGCCCGGCATCAACCTGCCGTTCAGCTTTCGCAATCAGCGGGTGGGGGTGATCGGCATTTCCGGCGAGCCGGCCGAGGTGCGCGCTTACGCCGAGCTGGTCAAGATGGCGGCGGAGATGATGGTGGAGCAGGCGGCGCTGCTGGATCAGCACCAGTGGGAAAAACGCTACCGGGAAGAGCTGGCGAATCAGCTGCTGCAGCCACAGCCGAACACCGCGTCGCTGGAAGCGATGGCGGCGTATCTGGGGTTGGATCTGCGCCAGGCGCGCATGGTGTGGATCGTCGAGCTGCAAGAGGCGCAGCCGCACCTGCTGCGTGAGCTGCTGGCGGAGCTGGAAGCCACCCAGCGCGATGCGTTGATCGCCATTACCGGCTTCAATGAGATGACCCTGCTGCGCCCGGCCTGTATGGCGCAGGGCGAATGGAGCCTGAAGCTGGAGCGCCAACAGGCGCAGCGTTTGCAAAACCAGCTTAAACACCGTTTTCGGGTGCGGCTGATCGTCGGCGGTTTTTATGACGATCCGCAAAGTGCCTACCGCTCCAGCCTGACGGCGCGCGCCACCCAGGCGATGGCGCAGCGCCTGAAACTGCGCCATGCCACGCTGTTCTACCACGACTATCCGCTGCCGTCGCTGTTGTGCGATCTGGGGGAGGACTGGCGTGCTCAGGAGCTGGGGCGCCCTTGGCGAACGCTGGGCGAACAGGACGAAAAAGGCGTGCTGCGCGGTACGCTGCGCCACTATTTTTCGCAGAATTGTGATCAGACGCAGACCGCCGCGCAGCTGCATATTCACGTCAATACCCTGCGTTATCGCCTGCAGCGCATCGAGGCGATAACCGGCATGAAAATCAATCAATTAACCGATGCTCTGCGGCTGTATATCGGCATGCTGATGCACGACTGAATTGTGCCAACCCACAAATTCCGCGCCGTTCCGCCGGCGATTTTTTGTTGTTTTCCCTCAGGTCTGCGCCGGGCGCGCGCGATATGTTGGCCTGCACATCAACCACGGAGAAAACAACAATGACAACCGTATCCACTCTGGGGGCGCTGGTGGCGTTAGCCGTCGCCATCGTCCTGATTCTACGCAAGGTTCCGCCGGCTTACGGCATGATTGCCGGCGCGCTGGCGGGCGGGCTGTGCGGCGGCGCCGATCTGGTGCAGACCGTGACGCTGATGATTGGCGGGGCGCAGGGCATCACCAACGCCGTGATGCGCATTCTGGCGGCGGGGGTGCTGGCCGGGGTGCTGATCGAATCCGGCGCGGCACACACCATCGCCGAAACCATCGTGCGCAAGGTGGGCGAAACCCGCGCGCTGCTGGCGCTGGCGGTGGCTACACTGATCCTGACGGCGGTGGGGGTGTTCATCGACGTGGCGGTGATCACCGTCGCGCCTATCGCACTGTCGATCGCCCAGAAGGCCGGTATTTCACGCGCGGCGATCCTGCTGGCGATGATCGGCGGCGGCAAGGCCGGCAACGTGATGTCGCCCAACCCGAACACCATCGCGGCAGCGGACAATTTCCACGTGCCGCTCACCTCGGTGATGATGGCCGGCATCGTGCCGGGGCTGTGCGGCCTGGTGGTGGCCTATCTGCTGGCGCGCCGCCTGAGCGATAAAGGCAGCAGGGTGATGGCCGAAGAGTTGACTCAGCATGCCGAAGGGGCGCGGCCGGGCTTTGCCGCGGCGATCAGCGCGCCGCTGGTGGCGATCCTGCTGCTGTCGCTACGGCCGATCGCCGGGATCGCCGTCGATCCGCTGATCGCGTTGCCGGCCGGCGGTTTGGCGGGCGCGCTATTGATGGGGCGCATTCGCCAGTGCAATCAGTTTATGGTCTCCGGCCTGTCGCGCATGGCGCCGGTGGCGATCATGCTGCTCGGCACCGGCACGCTGGCAGGCATCATCGCCAACTCGGCGCTGAAGGATGTCCTGATTAACGGCTTAACGCATACCGGGCTGCCGGCCTGGTTGCTGGCGCCGCTGTCCGGCGCGCTGATGTCGATGGCAACCGCGTCGACCACCGCCGGCACCGCCGTAGCGTCCGGGGTATTCAGTTCCACGCTGCTGGAACTGGGGGTGAGCGGGTTGGCCGGCGCGGCGATGATCCATGCGGGCGCGACGGTGCTGGATCACCTGCCGCACGGCAGCTTCTTCCACGCCACCGGCGGCAGCGTCAATATGGCGGTGCACGAGCGGCTGAAGCTGCTGCCGTATGAGACGCTGGTGGGGTTCACCATCGCGGCAATCTCGGCGCTGATGTTTGGCGTATTTAACCTGGCGGGATAAGGAACAGTGATGAAAACGCTGAAAAAAGTGGTTATTGCCCCGGATTCTTTCAAAGAGAGCCTGAGTGCGCTCGGCGTCGCCGACGCTATCGAGCGGGGATTCCGTCAAATCTACCCGCAGGCGCACTACGTGAAGTTGCCGATGGCGGATGGCGGTGAAGGGACGGTGGAGTCGATGGTGGCGGCCACCGGCGGCGAAATCGTCCAGGTGACGGTCACCGGGCCGCTGGGCGAGCCGGTGCAGGGATTTTATGGCCTGCTGGGCGACGGTGAAACCGCGGTGATTGAAATGGCCGCCGCTTCCGGGCTGCATCTGGCGCCGCCTAATCGGCGCGATCCGCGCATCACCACCAGTTACGGCACCGGTGAACTGATGTTGGCGGCGTTGGAGCGCGGCGTGAAGGCGATCATTCTCGGCATCGGCGGGAGCGCCACCAACGACGGCGGCGCCGGGATGATGCAGGCGCTGGGCGTCAAACTGCTGGATTGGGATCGCCGGCCGCTGCCGGTGGGCGGAGCGGCCCTGGCGCAGCTGGCGCATCTCGATCTCGCCGGGCTGGATGCGCGTTGGCAACGGGTGAGCGTGACCGCCGCCTGTGACGTCGATAATCCGCTGTGCGGCGAAAAGGGCGCGTCGGCGGTGTTCGGGCCGCAGAAGGGGGCGACGCCGGAGATGGTGGCGCAGCTCGATGCGGCGTTGCATCACTATGGCGAACTGCTGGAGCGGGAAACCGGCCGCGCCGTGCTCACCCAGCCGGGCGCGGGGGCGGCGGGCGGCATGGGGGCGGCGCTGCTCGGCATGCTCGATGCGCGCTTGCGGCCGGGCATCGAGATCGTCACCGAAACCCTGCGCCTGGATGAGGCGGTGCGCGATGCCGACTTGGTGATCACCGGCGAAGGGCGGTTGGATAGCCAGTCGATCCACGGCAAAACGCCGATTGGCGTGGCGCGGGTGGCCAAGCGTCACGGCGTGCCGGTGATCGCCATCGCCGGTAGCCTGACGCCGGATTATCAGGTGGTGCATCAGCACGGCATCGATGCGGCGTTTTCGGTGCTCGATCGCATCGTGACGCTGGAAGAGGCGTTGGCGGACGCCGATCGCAATCTGCAGGTGACGGCGCGCAACGTGGCGGCGGTATGGCAGCTGGCGCAAGGGAGAGGCTCACAGGCATAGCCTGTTGCTGTTATCGGTTTCGACGCAGGACTTTTCCGTTACAATAGCCGGCATTAATGGCTGCTGACATCCCGACCCAGAACGGAATGCCGGCCGGAAAGGAAATGAGGGGAACTGAGATGAAGCAAGAGAAACACGGCGTATTGCTGGTGAACCTGGGCACGCCAGATGCGCCGACCTCGTCGGCGGTCAAACGCTATCTGAAGGAATTCCTCAGTGACGATCGCGTGGTCGACACGGCGCCGCTGATCTGGTGGCCGATCCTCAACGGCGCGATCCTGCCGATCCGTTCGCCGCGCGTGGCGAAGCTCTACCAATCGGTGTGGATGGCAGAAGGCTCACCGCTGCTGGTGTACAGCCGCCGCCAACAGCGGGCGCTGGCGGCGCGCATGCCGAATACGCCGGTGGAGCTGGGCATGAGCTATGGCTCGCCGAGCCTGGCGGAAGCCATCGACAAGCTGCTGGCGCAAGGCGTGACTAACCTGGTGGTGTTGCCGCTCTATCCGCAATATTCCTGCTCCACCAGTGCGGCGGTATGGGATGGCGTAGCGCGGGTGCTGAAAGGCTATCGCCGCTTGCCGTCGGTGGCCTTCATTCGCGATTATGCCGAACACCCGGCCTATATCGCCGCGCTGCAGCAAAGCGTGGAGCGTTCATTCGCCGAACACGGCCAGCCGGATCGGTTGGTGCTGTCATTCCATGGCATCCCCAAACGCTATGCGCGTCTGGGCGACGACTACCCGCAGCGCTGCGAGGATACGCTGCGTGCGCTGAGCGCCACGCTGCCGCTGGCGCCGGAGCGAGTGATGATGACCTACCAGTCGCGCTTCGGCCGCGAGCCGTGGTTGACGCCGTACACCGATGAAACCCTGAAGGGGTTGCCGGCGCAGGGCGTGAAGCACATTCAGCTGATCTGCCCCGGTTTTTCGGCGGACTGCCTGGAAACGCTGGAAGAGATCAAAGAGCAGAACCGCGAGATCTTCCTCAAGGCCGGCGGCGAAAAGTTTGAGTACATCTCTGCGCTGAACGATGAACCGGCGCATATCGATATGATGCAGCAGTTGGTGGCGCAGCGTCTGTAATCATTCATAATCTGTATATTAGGTGCATCATGATCGGGCGGGGATGTGTTAACATTCTCCGCTTGTTAAACCGTCACCACCGCCAATCACATGAAATTTCCTGGTAAACGCAAGTCCAAACACTATTTTCCGGTGAGCGCCCGCGATCCGCTTCTGCAGCAGGCCCAGCCCGAAAGTGAAATCAGCACCTCGTATATCGTCGGCATCGACCAGACGCTGGTGGATATCGAGGCGAAAGTGGACGACGCTTTTGTCCAGCGCTACGGCCTGAGTCTGGGCCACTCTCTGGTGATCGAAGACGACGTCGCCGAGGCGCTGTATCAGGAACTGAACGAAAATAATCTGGTCACCCATCAGTTCGCCGGCGGCACCATCGGCAATACCATGCACAACTATTCGGTGCTGGCGGACGACCGTTCGGTGCTGCTCGGCGTGATGTGCAGCAACGTGAAAATCGGCAGCTACGCCTACCGTTACCTGTGCAATACCTCCAGCCGCACCGATCTTAACTATCTGCAGGGCGTAGACGGCGCCATCGGCCGCTGCTTCACGCTGATCGGTGAAAGCGGCGAGCGCACCTTCGCCATCAACCCCGGCCAGATGAATCAGCTGCGCCCGGAAAGCATTCCGGAAGAGGTGATCGCCGGCGCGTCGGCGCTGGTGTTGAGCTCTTATCTGGTGCGCTGCAAGGAGGGCGAGCCGATGAAGGCCGCCACCCTGCAGGCGATCGAATACGCCAAAAAACACGATGTGCCGGTAGTGCTGACCCTGGGCACCAAGTACGTGATCGCCGACAACCCGCAGTGGTGGCGCGACTTCCTGAAGGAAAACGTGTCGATTCTGGCGATGAACGAAGACGAAGCGCTGGAGCTGACCGGGCTGAGCGATCCGCTCACCGCCTCGGACATGGCGCTGGACTGGGTGGATTTGGTGTTGTGCACTGCCGGGCCGAGTGGCCTGTATATGGCGGGCTATACCGAAGAAGCCAACAAACGCCAGACGCAGCACCCGCTGCTGCCGGGGCATATCGCCGAGTTCAACCGCTACGAGTTCAGCCGCGCCATGCGCCGCGAGCACTGTGAAAATCCGCTGCGCGTTTATTCGCACATCGCGCCGTATATGGGCGGGCCGGAGAGGATCATGAACACCAACGGCGCCGGCGACGGCGCGCTGTCGGCGTTGCTGCACGATATCGCCGCCAACGGCTACCACCGTCACAACGTGCCGAACTCCAGCAAGCATGTGCGCAGTTACCTGACCTATTCCTCATTGGCGCAGGTGTGCAAATATGCCAACCGCGTCAGCTACCAGGTGCTGAACCAGCATTCGCCGCGCCTCACGCGCGGCCTGCCGGAGCGCGAAGACAGCCTGGAAGAGTCCTACTGGGAACGTTAACCCATTGAAAAGAAAAGGTCCGGCATGCCGGACCTTTTTTATGCGCGCGCGGCGCTTCAGATCGGGCAGCCGCCCATTTTTTCTTCTTCGCTCAGGGTATCCAGCTGCAGGATGTTCAGCATGCTGTTGGCGATCTCGCGTTCGCCCATCACCACCTGATTGGCGCCGCGATCGGTGATGTAGGCCACCTCGTCGTCGTAGTGGGCACGGGCGATGATCTCGATGTTCGGCCGCTTGGCGCGCGCCGAGGCGACGATCTCGCCGGCCTCATAGCCGTTTGGGATGGTCAGCAGCAGCCAGCGCGCACAGTCGAGCCGCGCCAGATCCATCACTTCCGGATTGGCGGCGTTGCCCAACACCGTCTTTATGCCCTGCTCGCGCAGCGCTTCCACCCGCGGGCGGGAGTTCTCGATCACCACCAGCGGGATGCCCGCCTCGGCCAGTTTTCCGCCCAGCAGACTGCCGACGCGGCCATAGCCGACCACCAGCGCATGGTTGCACATGTCCACTGGGATCTGCTTCTCTTCTTCCACCGCCTCTTCGAGGATTTGCTCTTCGATGGTTTCGGTCTTGGCCAGATAGCGCTCCAGCAGGGTGAACAACAGCGGGTTGAGCATGATGGACAGGATCGCGCCGGCCAGCACCAGGTTGCGGCCGTGTTCCGACATCATGCCCAACGCGATGCCGAGGCCCGCCAGAATAAAGGCGAACTCGCCGATCTGCGCCAGGCTGGCGGAAATGGTCAGCGCGGTGCGCTTGGAATGGCCGAACATTTTCACCAGCAGGAACGCGGCGGCGGATTTGCCGAACACGATAATCGCCAGCGTCGCCAGCACCGCCAGCGGCTCGTTAATCACGATCATCGGATCGAACAGCATGCCGACCGAGACGAAGAACAGTACCGCGAACGCGTCGCGCAGCGGCAGGGTGTCGTGCGCCGCGCGGTGGCTCAGTTCGGACTCGTTCAGCACCATGCCGGCGAAGAAGGCGCCCAGCGCGAAGGAAACGTCGAACAGCTTCACCGCGCCATAGGCGATGCCGAGCGCCAGCGCCAATACCGCCAGGGTAAACAGCTCGCGTGAGCCGGTGCTGGCGGTTTTCGACAGGATCCACGGCACCAGGCGGCGGCCGACCACGATCATCAGCGCGATGAAGGCGATGACCTTACCGATGGTCAGCGCCAGCTCCATCAGCAGCTGACCGCTGCTGGCGTTGTCGTTGCCCAGCATGTTGCCGAAGGCCGGCAGCAACACCAGCGTCAGCACCATCGCCAAATCTTCGACGATCAGCCAGCCGATGGCGATTTGCCCGCGTTGGCTGTCGATCAGTTGCCGTTCCTCCAACGCGCGCAGCAATACCACGGTACTGGCGGTAGAGAGGCAGAGGCCAAACACCAGACCGGAGATCAGATCCCAGCCGAGCAGCTTGGACAACCCCATGCCGAGCAGCGTGGCGACGGCTATCTGCGCTACGGCGCCGGGAATGGCGATAGATTTTACTGCGAGAAGGTCTTTCAGGGAGAAGTGCAGGCCAACACCGAACATCAACAGGATAACGCCGATTTCCGCCAGTTCCGGCGCCAGTGAGGTATCGGCGACGAAACCGGGGGTGAACGGGCCGGCGAGCACCCCTGCGGCCAGATATCCCACCAAAGGGGAGATGCGCAGGCGGTTCGCCAGCATACCGAGGAGGAAGGCGAGTACTAACCCTCCGACGATGGTGGTGATGAGCGGTGTTGAATTATGCATCCATACTCCTTCTGGCTATGCATCGCGGCACGGGAGAAACGCAACAAAGTTACGAAAAGATACATTTAGTTTATTGCATTTGTTCGCGGCTTGCTTGGCTAATTTGGCCTTTTTTGTAAAAAAGCAGAGGATTTCGCTTAAGGTACGGCAATGAGGGGATTTTGTGCCAGATAAACCAAATAACATTGATTTATCCGTAGGATAAACCCGGATGAATAAATGGTTTCATCCGGGCCGTTCGCGGGGTTATTGCGTTTTATGCTCCATATTGGGCAGTAACGCGGTGATAATGCCGATCAGCGGCAGGAAAGCACAGATTTGGTAGACCAGTTCAATACTGGTCAAATCAGCGACATAACCAAGAACTGCCGCGCCTAATCCGCCCATACCGAAAGCAAAACCGAAGAATAACCCGGAAACCATACCGACTTTTCCGGGGATAAGCTCCTGCGCGTAAACCAGAATGGCGGAGAACGCCGAGGCGAGAATTACCCCGATAATTACCGTCAAAATGCCGGTCCAGTACAGTGATGCATAGGGTAAAACAAGCGTAAATGGCGCCGCACCGAGGATGGAGCCCCAAATAACATATTTACGCCCTATCTTGTCACCGAGAGGCCCGCCGATAATGGTGCCGGCCGCCACCGCAAACAAGAAGGCGAACAGATGAATTTGCGCGTTCTGCACCGAAATGCCGAACTTATGTATCAAATAAAAGGTGTAATAGCTGCTGATGCTGGCCAGATAGAAATATTTAGAGAAAATCAGCGCCAGCAGAATGCCCATCGAGTAGGCGACGGTACGTTTTGGCAGCGGTTTCAGCATTGACGGGCTTTTGGGTTGCCCTTTAGCCACCCGATGCTGATGTTGGTACCATTTGCTGACCTGCAGCAACACCACGATCGCCAGCAGGGCCGCCAGCGAAAACCAGGCGACGTTGCCTTTGCCGTAAGGCGCGATGATCAGCGCGGCCAGCAGCGGGCCAAGCGAGCTGCCGAAGTTGCCGCCGACCTGGAACAGCGACTGCGCCAGACCGTGCCGCCCGCCGGAAGCCATGCGCGCCACGCGCGAGGACTCCGGGTGGAACACCGATGAACCGGTGCCCACCAACGCCGCCGCCAGCAGCACCAGCGGGAAGGTGTTCGCCACCGACAGCAGCAGCAGGCCGGTCAGGGTAAAGCCCATGCCGATCGGCAGAGAATAAGGCTGCGGGTGTTTATCGGTGTAATACCCAATCAGCGGTTGCAGCAGGGAGGCCGTCAGCTGATAGGTCAGGGTGATCATGCCGATCTGCACGAAGCTGAGGTGGAAATCGGCTTGCAGGATCGGGTAAATCGCCAGGATCAGCGACTGGATCATATCGTTGAGCAGGTGAGACACGCTGATGGCGCCGAGGATGGAGAAAGCGGTCCCCTTTACCGTACTGCCCTTGGCGGGCGGCATCGCGCTTTGGCTACTGTCGGTCATATTATTATTAGCCTGATAAGGTGTTGAGCACAGAGATGACATCTTAGGCAGCCCGCTCAGTTTTTACCATATCTGAAATAATCAGACTCACCTCGCAAAAATTTGAAATCAACTGTCATTGATTCGCGCTACAATTTCGCCCTCATCATAAAAGCCATTTAATACACGGAGATCCGCCATGCGTTTTTCGCTGAAGACCACCGCATGCGCGTTGGCCGTTTCCCTGACCTTGCTGTCGGGGGCCGCCAGTGCCTGGGAAAAGGATAAGACCTACGCCATCACCATTCTGCATACCAACGACCATCACGGTCACTTCTGGCAGAACGATCACGGCGAATACGGCCTGGGCGCGCAGAAAACGCTGGTGGACGGTATCCGTCAGGAAGTGGCGGCGCAGGGCGGCAGCCTGCTGCTGCTGTCCGGCGGCGATATCAATACCGGCGTGCCGGAATCGGATCTGCAGGACGCCGAGCCGGACTTCCGCGGCATGAACCTGGTGGGTTACGACGCGATGGCGATCGGCAACCACGAATTCGACAACCCGCTGAGCGTGCTGCGCCAGCAGGAGAAATGGGCGACCTTCCCGCTGCTCTCCGCCAACATCTACCAGAAAAGCACCGGCCAGCGGCTGTTCAAGCCTTACGCCTTGTTCGACAAGCAGGGCATCAAGATTGCGGTCATTGGCCTGACGACCGACGACACGGCCAAAATGGGCAACCCGGAGTACTTTACCGACATTGAATTCCGCGTGCCGGCGCCGGAAGCGAAGCGGGTGGTGGAGCAATTGCGCCAGGACGAGAAGCCGGACGTGATCATCGCCGCCACCCACATGGGGCACTACGATAACGGCCAGCACGGTTCCAACGCGCCGGGCGATGTGGAGATGGCGCGCAGCCTGCCGGCCGGGTATCTCGATATGATCGTCGGCGGCCACTCGCAGGATCCGGTGTGCATGGCCAGCGACAACCGTAAACAGGTGGATTACGTGCCGGGCACGCCATGCGCGCCGGATCGCCAGAACGGCACCTGGATTGTGCAGGCGCACGAATGGGGCAAATACGTGGGTCGCGCCGATTTTGAATTCCGCAACGGTGAGCTGAAGCTGGTGCATTATCAGCTGATCCCGGTGAACCTGAAGAAAAAGGTGGAGAAGGCGGACGGCACCAGCGAGCGGGTGTACTACACCCAGCAGATCGCCGAAGATCCGACCATGATGAAATTACTGACGCCGTTCCAGGAGAAGGGCAAAGAACAGCTGAGCGTGAAAATCGGCAGCGTTAACGGCAAGCTGGAGGGCGATCGCAGCAAAGTGCGCTTCGTGCAGACCAACCTGGCGCGGGTGATGCTGGCCGCGCAGATGGAGCGCGCCGATGCCGATTTCGCCGTGATGAGCGGCGGCGGGGTGCGTGATTCCATTGAGAGCGGCGATATCACTTACAAGAACGTGCTCAAGGTCCAGCCGTTCGGCAACACCCTGGTGCATGTCGATATGAAAGGCAGCGAGATTGAGCAGTACCTGGCGGTAGTGGCCAACATGCAGCCGGATTCCGGCGCCTACGCCCAGTTCGCCAACGTCAGCCTGGTCGCGGACGGCAAGGGCGTCAGCGAAGTGAAGATCAACGGCCAGCCGCTGCAGGCGGATAAAACCTACCGCATGGCGACGCTGAACTTCAACGCGCTGGGCGGTGACGGCTATCCGAAGCTGGATGGGCTGCCGAGCTACGTCAACACCGGCTTTATCGACGCCGAGGTGCTGAAGCAGTACATCGAGAAACACTCGCCGCTGGATGCGGCAGCCTATGAGCCAAAGGGCGAGATCGTGTATCAATAACGGCGTATCGACGCGGCGCTTCCCACGGCAAACGGGAAGCGCCGTTCGCCACGCTCCGCATCAAACCTTCTCACCGATTTATTTTCTTCTCTCCATATACGCCCTCGGCGGGCAGCCCACCCTATTCTTGAAGAAAGTGGCGAAGGCGCTATCGCTGGAAAACGCCAGCCGGCTGGCGACGTCGGATTGACTCAGCCCTGCGGCCAGCATCTCGATAGCCTTGATCAATCGCCATTGCTGGCGCCACTGCTGGTAACCGAGGCCGGTTTCACGGCGGAAGATCCGGCTGATGGTTTTCTCTGAAGCGCCGCTATAGCGCGCCAGCTGATGCAACGGCGGAAGCATGTCCCGATCGGCGAGGTGGCGCAGGCGCCGGTCGCAAGGCAGCGGCAGCAACGTCAACTCGCGCGGCGCGGCGGCGATTTCATCCAGACAGACCGCCAGAATATTGGCGTAGGGCCCATGTTGCCAGTCGGTGTCGAAGGCGGCGAACGCGATGCGTTCCAACACCTCGCGCAGCAGCGGTGAGGCTGTCAGTACGGCAAGCTGTGCGGGCAGGCAGGGGTAGCGACCGGCGTCGAGATAAAGCGAACGGTAACCGACCACGCCATTGACCTGAACGCGATGCGCCACCCGCGGCGGGATCCAGGCCACTCTGCCCGGCGGCAGCATGCAGATGCTTTGGTTGAGCGTGATGCGCATGCTGCCTTGCTGGCAAAACAGCAACTGCCCCTTCTCATGCCAATGCGTGCCCGAGTCGTGCTGCGCCAGTTCGGCGGCGATCCCGAGCACGCTATTGTCGAGCGCATCCGGATTAAAGCTGTCCTGCGCCTGAAGCCACGCCATAGGATGTCCGATTTTGTAAATTTATTGTCTTTTATATTGTAATCGTCGCCGGGGAGCAGATGCTACCTTGTGCAGCTTATTCTTGGCTGCGGGATCTGTTATGCAACGTAAACTGACGCTGACCTTGGCGACGTCGATGATGATGTTTCCCCTGGTGGTGGAGACCATCTACAGCCCGGCATTGACGCACATTGCTCACGGTTTCCGGGTAAGTGCGGAGATGGCGGCGCAAACGCTCTCTTGTTACTTTTTCGCCTTTGCGCTCGGCGTGGTGGTATGGGGACGGATGTGCGACGTCATCGGACGCCGTCCCGCCATTTTGGCCGGGCTGATGCTCTATCTGCTGGCTTCGATCGTCGCGCTGTTCAGCGGCAGTTTCAGCGTGCTGCTGGCGGCGCGGGGGCTGGCCGCCTTTGGCGCGGCGGTCGGTTCGGTCGGGACGCAAACGGCGATTCGCGATCGCTTCGACGGTTATGAGTTGGCGCGGGTGTTCTCGGTGATGGGGATCGCCATGGCGATCGGCCCAGCGGTTGGCGTGTTGAGCGGCGCCGTGCTGACTCACTATTGGGGTTATCAAGGCGTGTTTGGCGGTTTGGCGCTGCTGGCGGCGCTGTTGCTGGGCTATGCCGGTTGGCAACTGCCGGAAACGCGTCCGCAACAGGTGGTGAAGAATTCATTTTTCGGCACGCTGGGGCGGATGATCAAGGACGGGGATGTTTGGCTCAGTGCGCTGTTGGTGGCGTTGTTCAATATTTGCATGTTCAGCTATTACCAGCTGGCACCATTCCACTTCTCGGCGTTGGCACTGCCGGCGCAGTGGTTCGGTTATACCGGTTTGGTGTTGGCGGCCGGGGTCGGTATCGGCGCGACGATCAACAAGCTTTTGATCGGCAAGCACTGGCTGTTCCCCGCGCTGTTGATGCTGGCCTGCGCGCTGTCGCTGACCGGCGGCTTGCTGGTACTGCTGCTGGAAGGGACCTTGTGGTTCGTTCTGCCGATGATGCTGGTGGTGATGGCGTACGGCATCGCCATTCCCAATATTCTGGCGCGCGCGTTGCGCCATTATAAAGACTGCATGGGCACCGCCGGCGCCATCCTTGGCCTGATGTATTATCTGATGCTGGGCGGTGGCCTGGTGCTGGCCGGGTTGTCGCAGCACTTGGGCGCCGTGCTGTCGCTCTGCAGCCTTGGCGCGCTGCTGTTGGCGTGGCGAGTGGCGTACAGCGAGCGTCGTCTGGTGTTGCCGAGCGTATCTGAGCGATAAGCACGTCGGACATTCTCGCCACCGCCGCCTTCCAATGATAGCCTGAGCGACAATTTGGTTTTGATAACGCAAACAGGAAGATGACATGTTGAAAACCGCAGGCTGGCTGCTGCCCGCCATCGTGGCGCTGGCGGGGTGTTCGTCATCCGGCGAACGCCATGGACAAAACCTCGGCCAGGCGCTGGCGGCCATCGGCCAGGACAAGGCGTTGGTCGGGGCGTCGAGTGGCGTGATGGTGCGCGACGTCGATAGCGGCAAGGTGCTGTATCAGGCGCACGCGGATCAGCGTCTGGCGCCGGCGTCCAACATGAAGATGTTCACCTCTCTGGCGGCGTTCGGCGTGCTGGGCGCCGATTACCGCTTTGAAACCCGGCTGCTGACCAACGGCAAACAGCGCGGCGATACGTTGCACGGGGATCTCTATCTGCAGGGCAGCGGTGATCCTACGCTGCACCCGGACGATCTCGATACCTTCGCCGCCACCTTGGCGCAGCGCGGCATTCGTCATATCCAGGGGCGGCTGATCCTGGACGCCAGCGCCTTTGATCAGACACCATTCGGCCCCGGCTGGAGCTGGGACGATGAACCCTTTGCCTTCGCCGCGCCGATTTCGGCGCTGAACTACGCCTTTACCCCCGGCGGCGATATCAACGTGGTACAGGTGGAGGTGCGGCCGGGCGCCCGCGCCGGTGCGCCGGGGCAGGTGAGCTTCTATCCCGCCAATGACGCGGTGACGCTGGTCAATCGCACCACCACCGGCGGTGATACCGCGCTGACGTTCGATCGCCAGCCTGGCGGCAACCGGATCGTGGTCAGCGGCACCATCGCCGCGCAGGCGGAGGCCAGCTCGCGATTGATCACCGTCGATCAACCGGCCATCGTCGTCGGTGCCTTGTTGCAAAATGCCCTGCGCGCGCACGGCATCACCCTGCGCGGCGCCGCTGAAGAGGGCGTGACGCCGGCCGAGGCACGGTTGCTGGCCGAAAAAACCTCGCCGCCGCTTTCCCGTCTGGTCGTCACCTTCCTGAAAGTGTCCAACAACGGCTACGGCGAGATATTGACCAAAGCGATGGGCCGCAAGACGCAGGGTAAAGGGGATTGGGCCGCCGGCCTGCAGGCGATAAGCCGGTTTGTGCAAAGCCAGGGCATCGCGGCCGACACGTATCGTCAGGTGGACGGTTCCGGGCTGTCGCGCATGAACCAGATCACGCCGCAGCAGCTGACGACGCTGTTGCTGGCGGCCAGAAAACAGCCGTGGTTCGCCGATTGGTATCACGCCTTGCCCGTCGCGGGCGAGCCGGGGTTGCTGGTGGGTGGCACGCTGCGAAGCCGCATGGTGAAAAGCCCGGCGGCGGGGCGCGCCCACGCCAAGAGCGGTTCCATGACCGGGGTATCGTCGCTCAGCGGCTATGTCGACTCGGCGACCGGGCGGCCGCTGGCGTTCGCCATCATCAGCAACAACTATCTGGTGCCCGGCGCGCAGGTGAAGGCGCTGGAGGACCGCCTGGTGGAGACGCTGGCGGCCTGTGACGCCACGGTGGTGTGCCGCTAGGAGTGCGGCGTCAGTCGCGTTTGGCGATGTCGGCGAAGCTGCCGGCCAGCAGGCGGCACAGATCGGCGGCGGCCAGCTCGATGTCCAGCCCGCGTTTGCCGCCGGAAACGTAGATGGTGGCGAACGCCTGCGCCGGGCTGTCGATCACCGTCGGCAGCCGTTTTTTCTGCCCTAATGGGCTGATGCCGCCGACCAGATAACCGGTAACGCGCTGCGCCAGCTGCGGATCGGCCATTTCGGCTTTTTTGGCGCCGAGGGCGCGGGCGACCTTTTTCAGATCCAGCTGGGTGGCGACCGGCGTGACCGCCACCGCCAGGTGTTTGGCGTCGCCGTTCAGCGCCACCAGCAGCGTTTTGTAAACCCGATCGGCATCCAGCCCCAGCTTTTTCACCGCTTCGTCGCCGAAGTTGGTTTCGTCGCTGTCGTGGTGGTACGGATGAAGGGTAAAGGCGACCTTTTGTTTCTCAAGCAGAACGACTGCGGGCGTCATGATATGTTGTCCAAAATGTCCCCAGCGGGGAAAGGGTGATAATCAGCTTTAAAAATACAAAAATCCAACCTGCCCGGCAACCTGAGCGGCTGTTACATAAAGCGGGTTGCCAAGATATTCACCGGGTTGCTACCCTGTTTACTGTAACCGTTAACACGGTTGCTATGCGTATAACTAGAATACAAGAAATTCCTCTTTGACTGGCCAATAGCGATATTGGCCTCTTTTTTAACCCTGCGGCTGCAGCATCGCCGGCAGGTTATCCTCGCCATACAGGTGCAACGCGCCGACCGCCACCACATAGTCACCGGCCGGCAGCGCCTCCAGCTGACGCCGCCAGTCGCGATTGCGCTGATGCATCAGCACGTCGTACAGCCCGGCGCTGAAGGTGGCGGGCAGGGTGTCCAGCGCGCCGCGCGGTTTGGCGTTCAGCCACCAGCTCACCATGGTTTGCAGCAGCCGCGCGTTGGTATGCCAGTGCTCCAGGGTATCGCGCAGCAGCGCGATGCCGCCTTCCGGCAATTGTTCCAGCATCGCCAGCTGCTGCTGCGCTCCTTCCAGTTCGATCACCGGTTTGGCCTGTGCCCGGGCGGCCTGCAGCAGCTGATAGTCCACGCCATATTCCGCGCGCAGCCCCAAACGCTGGGCCTGGCGCGCCTGCATCATCAGCGCCACCTGCCAGCCGGGTAGAGTGGTGAAGGTGTGCGGGTCGGCGCCCAGCTCATGGCACAGCGCCAACAACTGTTGATATTCTTCGGCGGACAGGCGCTGTTCCAGCTCCGGCTGCAGTTCGGCGTGGTCGAAGGGCGAGGCGGCGCCGGTGATATCGGCTTCGACGATCAGCGCGTCGGCCTGTTGCAGCCGGGCGGCCAACCGCGCCGGCAACGGCGACATATCGACGGTACCCATATGGATGCTGCCTACCAGATGCAGCCGACGATCGCCCGGCAGGGTGATGTCCAGCGCCGGATAAGCGTAACTCTGGGGCGAGATCAGGCCGAGAAAGGCGGCGAGGCGGCGTAACAATTGACCCATACGGCGTGGCTCCTGAATAACGGGTGCGCGTTTTGCGTGAAAGGCGAGGGAAATCGCCATTCATGCTAAACGCTATCCGCCGCGCAGGAAAGCCCGGAAAACAGCGGGGCGCCATGACGGCGCCCCGGCGATCACTTCCTGGGTTTAAAACGCAGCAGCCGGTTGGCGTTGCTGACCACGGTAATGGACGACAGCGCCATCGCCGCGCCCGCCACCACCGGGCTGAGCAGCGTGCCGGTCAGCGGGTAGAGCACGCCGGCGGCGATCGGAATGCCCAGCGTATTGTAGATAAAGGCGCCGAACAGGTTCTGCTTCATGTTGCGCAGCGTGGCCTTCGACAGCTCCACCGCATCCGCCACGCCGTGCAGGCTGTGGCGCATCAGGGTGATGGCGGCGGTCTCGATGGCGATATCGCTGCCGCCGCCCATCGCGATGCCCACGTCGGCCTGCGCCAGCGCCGGGGCGTCGTTGATGCCGTCGCCGACCATCGCCACGCGTTGGTCCTGTGCCTGCAGCTGCTTGATCGCTGCCGCTTTGCCGTCCGGCAGCACCCCGGCAATCACCCGATCGATACCGGCCTCTTTGGCGATGGCGTTGGCGGTCACCGGGTTGTCGCCGGTCAGCATTACCAACTGATACCCCTGCTGGTGCAGGCGCTGCAGCGCCGCAACGCTGTCCTCGCGCAGCGGATCGCGAATGGCGAACAGCGCGGCCGGTTGCCCGTTAACGGCCAGCAGCACCGGCGTCACGCCGCGCTCGGCCTGGGCGCGCATCGGCGCTTCCAGTTCGGCGGTCGCAACCTGATGCTGCTCCAGCAGCGCGGCATTGCCCAGCAGCACCTGCACGCCGTCGATCTCTCCGCTGACGCCGGCGCCGCGCAGGGTGCGGAACTGCGCGACCTGCGGCAACGTTTGCCCGGCGGCGCGTTCCATGATGGCGCGCGCCAGCGGGTGGTTGGAGCCTTGTTCCAGCGCGGCGGCCCAGCCGATCGCCTGCTGTTCGCTGACCTGATTGAAGGTCAGGATCTCCACCACCTGTGGTTTCCCTTCGGTCAGGGTGCCGGTTTTGTCGAATACCAGGGTGTCCAACTGGCTGGCTTGCTGCAGGGCGTCGGCGTCGCGCACCAGCACGCCGAACTCCGCCGCGCGGCCGACGCCGGAGATGATCGACATCGGCGTCGCCAGGCCCAGGGCGCACGGACAGGCGATGATCAGTACCGTGGTGGCGATCACCAGCGTATAGACCAGCTGCGGCTGCGGGCCAAAGAAGTACCATATCGCTGCGCTGAACAGGGCGATCGCCACTACCGCCGGCACGAACACCGCCGAGACGCGGTCAGCCAGCTGGCCAATCGCCGGTTTGCTGCTCTGCGCCTGACGCACCAGTTTGATGATGCGCGCGAGCGTGGTTTGGCTGCCGATGGCGGCGGCGCGGAACAGCACGCTGCCGTCGTCGACCACCGTCCCGGCATGCACCGTGTCGCCGGCGCCTTTCTGCTGCGGCACCGCTTCGCCGGTCAGCATCGCTTCATCAAGCCAGACTTCACCCTGTACGATTTCGCCGTCGACCGGCACACGATCGCCGGTAGTCAGCCGCAGCGTCATGCCGAGCTGCACCTCCGCCAGCGGGATATCGCGTTCGCCGTCGTCAGTCACCAGCCGGGCGGTGGGCGGCGTTAGATCCAACAGGCGCTCCAGCGCCTGCGAAGAACGCTGGCGAGCGCGCTGCTCCAGCGCATGGCCGAGGTTGATCAAACCGATGATCATCGCGCTGGCCTCGTAATAGAGGTGGCGCGCTTCCATCGGGAAGAAATCGGGCCAAATGTTGACGGCGATCGAGTAGAGCCAGGCTGCGCCGGTGCCGAGCGCCACCAGAGTATCCATGGTGGCGCTGCCGTTCATCAGCGCGCGCCAGGCGTTGCGGTAGAAGTGCCCGCCGGCGAATACCATCACCGCCAGGGTGATGACGCCGACCAGCAGCCAGGGGCGCTGGGTTTCCGGCGTCAGCGTCATGCTGCCGCCGAACAGCCCCCAGGCCATCAGCGGGATCCCCAGCGCCAGACCGAGCGCCGCCTGCCAGCTAAAGCGCTTCATGTTGGCGCGAGCGGTCTGCTGTTGCCGTTCGCGACGTTCGGTTTCGTCCTGGATCATCTCGGCGCCGTAGCCGGCTTTTTCCACCGCTGCCACCAGCGCCTGCGCATCGGCGGCGCCGGTCACCAGCGCGCTGCGCTCCGCCAGATTGACGCGGGCGTGCTCCACGCCGGGGACGCTTTGCAGGGCCTGCTGCACTTTATTGACGCAGCTGGCGCAGGTCATGCCGCTGAGCAGCAGCTGTACGCTGTCGTCCGCGCTGTCGGTTGCCGGAAGGGAAGGTTGCGCCGCTGGCTGAACGTCCGGCAACGAAGGTGTTGCGTCAGTCAACGGCTCAGTTTTTGGGACGACGGCGCCCGCCACGCTGGCGTGATAACCGGCGTGTTCTACTGCGGCGATCAGCGCCTGCGGATCGGCATCGCCGTACACTTTCGCGCTGTCGATCTCGACGTCGGCGGCGAACACGCCCGGTACCGCTTCCAGCGCCTTGCGGGTGCTGCCGACGCAGTGCATGCAGCTCAAGCCGCTCAGCTGCAGTTCGGTATCGGCGTGC
The DNA here is from genome assembly GCF_009707615.1 of Serratia sp. YC16. Lineage (NCBI taxonomy): Bacteria > Pseudomonadati > Pseudomonadota > Gammaproteobacteria > Enterobacterales > Yersiniaceae > Serratia > Serratia sp. YC16. The sequence continues at coordinate 121,554 of NZ_WLYN01000008.1, forward strand.
GGCGCGACTTCGGCCTGATAACCGGCGGCGATCACGCTGTCGATCAATGCGCTGTCCGGCGCTTCGCCGGTCACTTTGGCGTATTGGACGTTAACCTCGGCCTGTTCGACATCGCTGCGGCTTTCCAGGGCTTTTTTCACCCGCTGCGCGCAGTTCATGCAGGACAACCCCTGTAATGCCAGCATAGTGGTGTGTGACATGATTGGACTCCTTGCTTAAGGGCGGTGTTTAAAGGTTGACCGCCTGACCTGTTTTCACTAAGAAGGGAGCTTAAACCTTCCAGCAAGGGTAAGGTCAAGGCGGTTTTTACTTGCGCGGGCGTGGCGGTCGTTTTGTGTTGTATAACAAGGTGTTTTATCGGCGGCAGCGCGGTCGGCTTGCCCGAACCGCGCTGCCGCGTTGGGGTTACAGCACGAAAGGAATGAAACATTTAACCTGACGTTTATAGTTGCGCCAAACCTCGCCGTAGCGCTTCTCGGCCATTTTCTCGCTTTTGGGAATGGCGTCGGCGAAATACTGCGCCAGGTTAGTCAGCGGTGCGATCAGGCCAAACAGGTTGCCGGCAAGCAGCCCGAAGCTGACGAAAATAAGAAAGTCGCCGAAATAATTCGGATGGCGCGCCAACCCCCAAAAGCCACTGTTCAGCAGCCGGCCTTTATTGTTCGGATCCTGTTTGAAGCGCCGTTTTTGATAATCGCTGCCGAAGTGGAACAGCGTGCCTATCAGGTAGACCCCAATGGCCAGCCATTGCAGCGCGCCCCACGGCCCCTGCAGTCGGCTGGCCCAGTAGAAGGGCAGGCAGTACAGGCCGCCGAAGATCATGACCATCATCACCGCCAGCCATGGCACCTGCTGCGTGGGCATCACGTCCTTGAGTTTGGCCGCGGCGGTGTTGCCGTACCAACGTGTCAGCACGATGTTCATGCGCAGCAGGTACAGGCCGACCATGACAAGGATCAGGGCTTTGTGGCTCAGATCGCCCTCGCCGAAATAGCAATAGACCAGGGTAACCGGCCCCATGGCGTTGAACCCCCACAGAAACATCGGGCGAGTGTCCTGAGCGCCGCGGCTGGTAATAAACGCCAGCAGGGCAAGGATCAACAAAACAGCGGCCAAAGCAATCCATACGTTCATTGTGTTCTCCTCAGCGGATTAAGGGGAATCGTTCCCCGGGGGCGCGCATTCGCCGGATGGCGGCGCGGTCAAAATGCTTTGCCAGCTGCGTCTGGGTGCTGCGCTGCCCCATTGTTGCAGGTGGCCGAAGCGGGCAAAAAATACCGGGGGAGCACTGAGCGCCAGGGCTGCTGCGAGCTCGCGACGCGCCTCGGCGTGTTGCACCAGAACGCTGATCGGATGCAATCCCCAACCCCAGTGTTGCAGCGTGAGCCACAGACGTCCAAGCCGCATGCCGGTGGCGAACAGGTGCTCGGCACTTTCGTCGTTCAGACACAGCGCCAGGTATTGCGGGCCTTCCGCGACGCGTTGCGCCAGCCCTTGCGCCATATAAGCCGGCAAGCGCAGCCCGGTCGCCAGCCGGCTTAAGCGAGGATGAAACGCCACTTGGAAGAAGCGCTTGAATGCTGGGGATACCGGGCCAAACAGGTGGTGCAGGTGAAAACCGTCGTCGGTAGGCTGCCGTTCGTTGAAGCGGATGTATTGATAGGTTTCGCGCCAGGCTTGGCGATCCGAGAAATCGAGCGCGGCGTGACGAGCGGTGAGCTGCGCGACCCGACGGCGAGCGCGTTCGTCACCTGCGATACTGAGCGAACTCGCCGTTCCGTCGAACAAGGTCTGCAGCTGCATCCGTTGCGCTTCATTGATTGGCGTAGGCTGATAGGCCGCCCGTGCGGTATGCCGCTCGCCGATCAGCTGCGCCAATTGGCGATGGGTGGCTCGATCGGGCGCGGCAGGCGCGGCGGGGGCAAAGCTCAGTAAATGCGTGGGGCCATGCTCCCAACGCCAGGCGAGAGGCGAGCCTGCACAGTAGAGCAGCGCGCTGAGGTACTCGAAGAAAATCCCGCAGCTCATCAGCATCTCGCGTTCCAGCGAAGGCAGGCTCTGCAAGGCGCGACGGCGGTCGATAGCCAATCGGCCACATCGGGCGTCGGCGTCATAGTGGAGAGACCAGGGTTGGCAGTTGTGTGAAGAGGGCGCCTGCCGCGCGATGTCCACGGCCTGTTGCAGCGCCGCGGCGAAAAGGTCTTGGGTCATGATAAGGCTCCGAAAGCGGAAGGGGCGGGCAGGGAAAATACGGTAACGTTCGCTCTGAACGACATGCTTTCCTCCGCAGGAAAGCAGAGTGCGCATGCCCAGTCCAGGCTGCGCCACAGCCAGAAGCGTCTGCTCGCCAAACTGCCGTCGGCGCTTGAGACCAACCCGGTGTGCCAGTCGATGCCGATCGTCCGCAATTCGTAGGGCAGGCCGCGGCCGTGGCTTTTTAAAAATGCTTCGCGAATGGCCCAGACGGCGCAGGCCTGTATGCGTCCCAATCGCTGCTCCGCCTCGCCAAAGGCCCAGCGCAGCGCCGCGCCGGAGAAGGGGCGATAATGCTGCAGATCGATGCCGAGCGGGATATCGCCGGTGGCGCTGGCGTACCAGGCATGCGAATGGCTGAGAGAAACGTGGCGGCGTCCCAGCAGGAGGTGTTCGCCGAACGGTTGTCCACTCGCCTCATGGCGCAGCGTAAAGCCGGTCGCGTCCCGCCGGCACCATGTCCGGTTCAGCAGCGCGACGGCCTGCGCCCGCGCGTGTTTTTTCACCGCCGACAGATGCCGCAATCCCCGAACGGCGGCGCAGCGGTGGGGGCCGCCCAACGCGATGACGATACGCGGCGCCACGCTAAGCTCGATAACCATCGGCGATGCGTTCTCCGCTGATTTCGTCAACGACTTCCGCCAACTGATTAAAGCGTTCAACCAGGCTTTGAAACAGCGGGGTTTGCATCTCGCGCTCGAACATTTTCAGCGAGTTCAGCTGAATGATTTCGATAAAGTGAAACGGCGCCTCCGCCGAAGGGCTGACTTCGATGACATCGAAGGCGCGTACCGCGTCGAGGTGGCGGCAAGCCTGGTAATCGGTCGTCTCCACCCAGTCGCGAAACGCGGCGCGGTGGGCGATGTCTTTTAGCCGAATCTTATGGACGATAATGTGCATCTGGGCGGCCTTTTTAAATGGGTTGATGGATAAGCAAATGGTAATTGATGCCACCGGTGCCAAAGCCGTTGATCGCCGCCCGACGCCCGTCTTCACCCTGTGGCCAGTCGAGCGCGATTTGCGGGATTTCGGCCGGGATCGCCACCAGCGGCAGTTCGGCATTCAATGTCGCCACCGGCGTGGGCGGGATTTGACCGTGTTCGAAAGCGCTCAGCACTTTGCACAGACTGAGCGCGCCGGCGCCGGCGAAACAGTGGCCGAAGTTGTACTTCACCGAACCGATGTACAAAGGGGCGCGCGCGGCGCGGCGATACCCCTGATGCAATGACGCGACTTCTGCCCGATCGCCCAGTTCGGTGCCGGTGCCGTGCGCTTCGAGATACTGTATCTGGCGCGCTTCGACGGTGCTCAGGCTCTGGGTTTTTTCGATTGCCAACGCCTGGCCCTCGGGATCGGGCGCGGTCATGGAATAGCTGTCGCAAGATCCCGATATCGCTTCGATGGTGGCGATGGCCCGCGATGTCGCCTGGCCGGTCAGAATGAAGAAGCCGCCACCGTCGCCGGGAGTAAAACCGTCGGCTTGTCGGGCGAAAGGTCGCATACGCGAAGCGGAAAGCATCATTTGCGCGCTGCACAGCACCATATCGCGTTCGAGCGTTGCCGTTTCTATGCCGCCGACGAGCACCGCATCGTAGCGGCCGGCCTGTAACGCCCTGACCGCATTGTGCAAGGCGGCCAGCGAACTGGCGCAGGCCGCCTCGACCGCGTAGCAGTCCGCCTCGACGCCGAGCTGTTGCGCCAACAGCTGTGCGGTGCCGAGGCCGCAGGCGCCATGCCAGCTCCAGCGGTTGATCGCGGGTTGGGGCGGTGGCGAAAGGGGGACGCCGGCGGAAGGCAATGCCGGCCACAGCGCGCTCATGGCCTGCTGTCGATCGGCGCTCAAAGACAGGTTGCTGGCGACGATAATGGCGATGCGTTCAAAGCGTCGCAGGCTGTCGGGCCACGCCGCGCAGCCGTTGAGGGCGTGCAGTTGTGTGACGTCGAGGCGCTGCTTTTTGGCCGGCATCATAGGCCGCGTCAGCTCAAGCCGCACCGGATCGTGCGTTGGGAAGCACATGGCGTGAGCGGTGTAGGCGCTGAGCTTTTGCGGCGTGGGTCGCACGAAGGCGCCGGGGTGCAACTGCTCGGGGCTGTGATCGCGCAGGGCGTCCTCACCGTTGCGCAAGGCCTGCCAGAAACGCGCTTTATCCAGCCCCTGCGCGGTGATGGGCTGATAGTCGATGATGCTGATGCGTGGCGAAGCCGTCGGTTTTAATGAGGGGGGAGACGCCGCGTCAATCCGCCAGCGATAGCCGGTGAACGAGTGGCCGGCGCACGTCTGTTGCCGTTGCAACAGCATGTCGAGGAGATGGCAGAAAACCTGATTGGCGCCGGCAAAATAGCCGGCGCTCGGCGCGGCATCCTGTCGTTCGGCGATCAGGGTCGACAATTGCGCGATCGCTGGCCATCTCTGTTCCTGAGCGACGTCCAGCGGGCAAACGACCAGGCTGATCGCCCCCTCCAGCCAACAGGCCGAAGAGGAAACGCCCTGCGCCAACAGCATGTCCGCCTGGGGTTGATGGTGGAAGCATTGTACGGCGGTCAGTACCGCCATGCGGCTGTCGGCATGGCGAAAACAGTCTTGCGCCAACTGCAGCAAGCGCAGGCCGCCCAGATCGGCGCCGTCGAGGGTTTGGCATTTACCGCGCGTGCGGGCGAAATGGGCGATGCGCGCGGGAATACTGGAGGCCATTTCCCCTACGCGATCGTGGGATGAACTGCCGAATGCCTGGGCTAGCGGCTGTTTGTAATCGTCAATCCGGCGCATGACCGCCGCCGGTGAGAGCCCCTGAGCGTCAAGCCGTTCGGCCAGCCTGCGCAGCGCGCCGATTTTGGTGGCGTTGCGATAGGCCGCATCACTGCCCAAATGGGTGGCGCAAAATTGATCGCAGCGGTCGCGTAACGCGTCGGATAACGTCAGATGCTGCATGGCGGCGGAGGCGGCCTGCAGCGCCAGGCGGGTCTCGCGGCTGACCGCCAGTCGAAACAGCGGCGGGATGGCGAATTTTTTGAAATCAAACGCGGCGTCGTCGATCTGGCGACCGCGGATCGGCGCGGCCGCATCGCTCCACGGCATGGGCGGCGGGGCGTCGAACAGCGCCGACCAGGCGGCGCCGTTGGACAGATCGATACGATCGATGCCGGGCAGTGCGCAGCCGATGCCGACCAGCGCCAGCGGCGCGGCATGAATTTCCTGGTTCATCGCGCGTTCACCTCGGACAAACGTCCTCTGTCCACCTTGCCGTTCGCGTTGGTGGGCAGGCTGTCGGCGACCACCAGTTGGCTGGGGAGCATATAGGCGGGCAGCCTGGGCTGCAGGAACTGCTTGAGTTCCAGCAGGTTGGGGCGGAGCGCGCCGGGATGGAGGGTGATCACGGCGATCAGTTTTTGCTTCAGCTCGCCGAGCTCGACATACAGTGCGGCCTGGCTGACCGAGGGATGGTGATGAAGGATCGATTCAATCTCACCCAATTCCACCCGGTAGCCGTTGATTTTCACCATGTCGTCCAGCCGGCCGCGGTAGACCAGCCCATTCGCCGTCGTCTCCACCCAGTCGCCGGTCGCGTGGCATTGGCGCGGATGCCATTCCGCTTGCCGCGATGAGGCGACGTTGCTGTAGCCGGGGGTAACGCACGGCCCGCCGATCAGCAATTCTCCGCGTCGGCCCGGCGTACCGTCAATCGGCTGCAGGCGCCCCTGTTCATCGACCAACTGCGCCGTCAAGCCGGGCAACGGATGGCCGATGGGGATCTGCTCCAGCGTCGCCAACTGCGTTCGATCCAGCGCGTAGGCGGTGCAGACATTGGTTTCCGTCGGGCCATACCAGTTGCTGATGCGGCACCGGGCCGGCAGATGCGCAACCAGACGCCTCAGCGCGGCGGCCGGATAAGGCTCCCCGGCGAATGTGACCTGGCGCAGCGTTTTCACCGTCGACGGCGCCAGCAACGCGCTCTTTTCCAGCATGGCTAAAATCGAAGGCACGCTGTACCACAGGGTGACGCCGTGCGTTTGCAATCCGCGAACGAGAGCCTGGCAATCTTTCTGTTCATCTTCGCGCACGATCCAGGTCGCGGCGCCGGCGCAAACGCCGGCGAACAGATCGAAGGTGCTCAGATCAAAGGCGAAACTGGCATGGTTGGCCAGCACGTCTCGCGCCGTCAGTTGTGTATCGCTGACGGCCCAGCCGATGAAAAACCTCAGCATGTCATGGGTGATTTGCACCCCTTTCGGGGTGCCTGTGGAGCCTGAAGTATAGAGAATGGCAGCGAGGGGAGAGCCGAGCGCGGCGATCGCTTCCGGCCAGGCGCCATTGAGATCGGTGCGGCCATCGAGCGCGCTCAACCAGTCCTCATCGACGATCAGTGCGGGTGAGGCGGCGGCGATAATGCGTTCGATGCGCGCCGTCGGTTGGCTGAAATCGATAGGGACATAGTGGTTGCCGCTCAGCCAACACGCGTACATGGCGGCGACGGCGTCGGGCCCTTTCTGCAGGTTGAGCAGCACGGCCTGCTGCTTCAACCCAGCATGTCGCAGCGCCGCCGCCATCATGCAGGCGCGATCGGCCAGGCGACGATAGCTCCAGCGCCGATCGCCGCACAGCAGAGCGGTGCTTTCCGGCGCTTGGCGGGCGTGCCGGAACAGGGCTTCCAGTATCGGTGAAATGAAGGTTGCCATGATGTCAGGCCTCGGTGGCGCGCGCGCGCTCTTCCCGTCGGACATCGCCGTTGACCGGCACGCCGGTCTCCAGCGCCGCCGCCACCAAAATGGCGTAGGCTTCATCCAGATCTTCACGCGTGTGTTCACTGGTCACGCTGATGCGTAAGCGGGCGTCACCCACGCTGACGCCCGGGAAGACCACGGTCTGGCAGAATAGCCCACGCGCCCGGACGGCGCGGCCGAACAGCAGCGTTTTGGCGTCGTCGCCCACCACCACCGGAATGATGGCCGAGTCGGAATGCTCAAGGTCAAAACCGGCGTTAAGCAGCAGCGTGCGGAAGTAGTAGATGTTGTCCCACAGCTTGGCCAGTCGCTCGGGTTCACGCAGCATCACGTCGATGGAGGCGATCACGCCGGCGGCGACTGCGGCGGGGATGGTGGCGGCGAAAACATAGGAGTTGGAGTAGAAACGCAGATATTCGACCACTTCGCCATCGGCGCAAACGAAGCCGCCTAACCCCGACAGCGCCTTGCTCATGGTGCCCAGCTCGAGATCCACCTGGCCTTTCATATTGAAGTGTTCCGCCGTGCCCGAGCCGGTTTTGCCCAAGACGCCGGTCGCGTGCGCGTCGTCGACCAAGACGCGTGCGCCGTAGCGTTCGGCCAGCTTCATCAGGCGCGGCAGATCGACGATATCGCCGTGCATGCTGAAAACGCCATCGGTGACGATCAGCTTGCCGCCGGGGTGATCGGCGTATTTGGCCAGCGATTTCTCAAGGCTGGTCAAAGAGTGGTCATAAATTTTCCGCTGCGCGCCCGCCAATTTGCAGCCGTCCTGGATGCTCATGTGGTTGATGGCGTCGGTGAACACCAGGTCGTGTCGGCTGGTCAGAGCCGAGATGCATCCCAGGTTGGCCGAGTAGCCGGACGGATAGACGATGCAGTCTTCGCGCCCTTTGAGCTTGGCCAGTTTGCGCTCCAATTCCAGATGCAGCACGTTGCTGCCGGCGATGATGCGGCACCCGGTATTGGTGGCGCCGTATAGGCCAGCAGCGTCCTGGATGGCGTGGATCACTTCCGGATGGTTCGACAATCCCAGATAGCTGTTGGAGCCGAACATCAGAAATTCGCGGCTTTTGCCGGTGACCTCGTCGAACATGACCGCGCGGTTTTTGCACGGCGTTTCAAGCGGCATGCCGTACCAGTAAAGCTGACGCTGTTTTTTATCGCGATAAAAAGCGCCGAATTCACGCGTTTTATGGAACAAATCCGGGTGCTCAATGCCGACGAAGTCCCGCATGGTGCGCGGATCGCCGAGCTCATCGCGCGCGTCCGGCGACGCGGGCGCCTTGGTGGGCTGCGGCGCGGCGGACGCGGCGGTGTGCTGGCCAAAGCGGCTGAACCACGCTGCGCCCTGTTCCTGAACCAGTCGCGCCGCCAGGTTGTGCTCCAGTTCAGCCAACGTGCGGCACTCCGCCAGCGCTGCGCTATCGTCCAGGCCCAGCGTTTTGAGCAGCTCGTTGCGCGCCATCACCACCGCTACGGAGTCGATGCCCAGGTCGCCTTCGATGGCGGCGTCGGGGGACAGATCACGCACTTCATATCCGCTGTGGGTGGCGAACACCTGGCGCACGAGAGCGCTCAACCAGGCCTGAGGCGTCTCGGGGGCAGGTTGCGCGGCGGCGTTCGACGTCGGCAGCGTGAAACCGCGCTGCAAAATACCGTCGAGCGCATCCTGAATGGTTTTGATCTCCTGGATCTCCAGCGGCGTATTTAATTGAAACTGACGATTCAGCACCATGGCAATTTCCGCCAGCGCGATGGAGTCGACGCCCAAATCGTTTTCCAGATGGCTGGTCAGGGCCAGTGCCGACGGTTCATACTCGGTCAGCCGGGCGAAGGTGTGCAGCACCGACTGCCGGACGGCTTCATGCGCGTTTGCGGCGCTATCGACGGCGTGAACGCTCATGCGACACCCCCTGCGGCGACTTGCGCTTGCAACCGTTGCACCAGCGCGACCATCGCCTGTACCGAGGCGAAGTTCGCCGGATGGATCTCATGCATGCCGATGGCGACATGAGACTCCTGACGCAGAAAATCCACCAGATCGAAAATGGAGGCGGAATCGACGACGTTCAGTTCAAACAGCGGGGTTTGAGCGTTCAGGCCGTCGTGATCGCCATCCAGATACTGGGTGGCGATATGCTGGATCAATTTGCTTTCTAACATTGCGAGCTCCCGTTGCTAACTGGTTATTTTTCGCCGACGATCAGGGTGCGTGGGCCGGCTATTTTCATGATGCGCGCGTTGCTGAACCCCGCCAGACGGAACCTGTCCAGGTATTCCTGCGCGCTGCTCTCTATGCCACCGTCGGTGGAGACCAGCATGTTCAGCGACAGCAGGGCGGTAAATTCCGGCCCTGATTTGTCTTCGTTCAGCGGCGTTTCGGAAGCGATGAAGCGGCTGCCGGCCGGCATCGCCCGATAGATGTTGCGCAGGATGGTCAGTTGGGTTTCCGGGGCGTAGTCGTGCAGCATCCATCCCAGGTGGATCAGGTCATAGCCGCCGATCGGCAGATCGCCGCTGATGACATCGCCCTCCACGACGTCAATGCGTTTGCCATAGCCTTGCAGCGTCAGCTTGTCGCGCAAAAACGCCGAGGCTTGCGGCAGTTCGCAGATCGCCAGTGCGATCCCCGGATAAGCGTCGGCGATCGCCATCGGCAGGCTGCCGATCCCGCTGCCGATATCCAAAAACGCACGGTGTTGCGAGAAGTCGTAATCGCGAACAAAGCCGGCGATAAAGGGCGCGGCGAATTTACCGAGAAACTCCTGGAAGTCCGCCACGTCGTCCGGATTTTGGTACAGGATGTCGAACCAACTGCGGTCATCGCCGAATACCGTGCGGCGCTGGTGGGCATCGTTTCGCACCGCCGTTTTCAGCTCGCCCCACAGCGGATACAGGAAGGTATCGATGTGGCGGCCCAGCCATCCCAGCCACTGCGGTTCGTCGCTCAACAGAAAAGCCCGGTGGGCGGCGGGCAGATGATAAAGGCCGTCTCGTTGGTCGAGATACCCCATGGCCCGCAGCGCGATGAGCAACTGCTCGGTCGAACGCGCCGGGCAGTCAAGCCGCGCGGCAATGTGCGCCGCGTCGGCGTCCCGATCGCGCAGCTGATCGAATAGCTTCAGCGCCAGCGCGGCGGTCAGCGCCTTGGCCTGGAAAAAGCCCATCATCTGATTGACGGCATCTTGCTTGGTTAAAGGCATTGCTGGCTCCCTAGTCTAAAAAGGTGGAGAGTTCCTCGCACACCGTGGCAAAGGCGCCGACGAAACGGTCGATCTCGGCTTTGCTGATGATGAGCGGGGGTTGAATACGGATCACCGTCGAGCTGTTGGCGGTAATGAAGGTCAGGATCTTGTGGTCCTGGCACAGCTTGGTGACGAATTTCATGCAGAACATTTCGCCGAGCGCCTGTTCCATGCGATCCATCGCCGCCCGCAGATGGGCTTGCACCGGATCGGGCAAGAATTTCCAGGTGGTGTGCCAATCGCCCGGCAGCCGGGTGGCGAATTCGCGGGCGGAGGCGTTGACCGCGCCGGTGAACGCCTGGTCGAACTGGATCCCCAGCATCAGGCCGCGGCCGCGCACCTCGCTGACGAACGGATAGCGGGCGGCGATCTCGCTCAGTGCCTGCTTAAAGTAGGCGCCCATCCGTTCGGCATGGCCGACCAAATCCTGCGCCAGGATCTCGCGCAGCGCGCTGAGGGCGACAACTGAGGCGAGGTTGCCGCCGCCGTAGGTGGAGCTGTGCACCAGGAAGCGATCCGCCGTGCCATAGGCTTTCTGCCAAAGATCGGCTCGGCACAGCGTGGCGCCGATGGGGATCAGGCCGCCGGACAGGGATTTCGACAGCATCAGCACGTCCGGCTCGATACCGTCCCATTCGCAGGCGAAAAGTTTGCCGGTGCGCCCAAGCCCGGTTTGCACTTCGTCCACCATCAGCAGCACACCGGTCTCGCGGCAGAGCTGCTGCACCGCCTGCAGGTAACCGGCGGGCGGGATATGCACGCCGCCTTCGCCCTGGATCGGTTCGATCATCAGCGCGCCGACGTCTTCACGGTTCAGCGCTTCCCGCAGCGCGGCGAGATTGCCGAACGGCACTTCCACCATTGCGTCCAGCAGCGGTGTGAAATAGCGGCGGTGTTTGTCTCGTCCGGTGATGGACAACGCGCCCAGCGTTTTACCGTGGTAACTGTTGCGCAGATAGGCGATGCCCGGCTTGCCCGTCGAGGCCTTGGCGATCTTCATCGCGGCTTCGACGGCTTCGGTGCCGGAGTTGCTGAAGAACACCCGGCCCATATTGCCCGGCGCCAGACGACAGAGCACTTCGGCCAACTTGGCGGTCTGTTCGGGAATGGAAATGTATTGAATGAAGTTGGGACCTTGAGCGTCGAGGTAGTTTTTCAGCGCGTTGACCACTGGCTGCGGGTTGTGGCCCAGGTTTAGGCACCCGTAGCCCGCCACCATGTCCAGGAAAGCCTCGCCCGCATCGTCATACAACTGGGTGCCGGCGGCGCGGCGGAAAACGTTGTCGCAGCGCTGCAACTTAAGGAAGTCCACCATCATGGGGTTGATGTATTGATGATAGCGGTCGAGGGTGTCTTCCCTGGCGGGCGTTTGGGCGATGACCGCGTCGATAAACGCCAGGCGCGATGCGGGCAGCGCCGCATCAGCCGATTCCCCGGCATAGATGTCATGGTGGTAGTAGCGCTTGAGATTGGTCACGCTCTGCCGATCGATGCGCTCGCCGTACGAGGCCAGCGGATAGGCGAAGAACCCGTGGCGCTCGGCGATTTCACCGATCTCCAGCACTTTTTCCGGCGCCAGATAGCGGCCCAGCGAAAAGTTTTCCCGCCGGTTTTCCAGCGCCAGCACAATGGTTTCCGCCATGCAGCCGTTCAATTGTTGCTTGATGGTGACGTTGAGCGATTCTCCACCCAACTTGACCGCATCGGTGGCGGTGACGCAGCCGCCGTCGATGATCAGAATGTCATCCCGCGCCGGGCGCGTTTCCGAAGCGATATCGCGCGGCAGCGCCACGTCGATGAAGATCGAGCCGGGTTGCAGTCTGGCGGGGTCGATCACGCCGCCGGCGGAGGTCGCGGCGGCAAACAGTTTGCAGCGCGGGTAGAGATCTTCGGGATCGCTGGTCAGGGTGACGCGCGAGTGATACTCCTCGGGCAAATGGCTGAGCAGTTCGCTGCGATCATGGTTGCCGGCGCGGTGCAGCAAATGGAGAGAGAAACCGTGCGCCAGCAGCAGACGGCTTAGCGCCAGGCAGATCGATCCCGGATAGCCGACGATGGCGACGGGTTCCTCCTCCGGGCGGATTTCCAGCCAGGACTGGATCTGCATCAAGGCCTTGTAGCCGGCGTAGGTGGTCAGAGAGTTGCCGGAGGTGACCGGTACCGGCGACTTTTCCGCAGTGGCTTCGCCGCGTCGCCCAACGATAGAGGTAAAACCGCCGAGACCGACCAGTTCGGCGCCATCGCCGGCCAGCTCTTCGATGCCTTGGACCACCCTGGCGGCGATACCGCGTGCGTCGGCCAGCATTTCATCCGCCACCAGCGGCATGTATTTGATCACCCCTTCGCAAGTGGCGCCGGTCGCCGAGGTGATCCTGGCGAAGTTCATAAAGGGAACCAGGTTTTGTCGTTCCCACAGTTCACGCGTATAGCCGCTGTGCTGCTCGGTCGAGTTGCGTTGCAGCAGATCGAGCATTTTGACGTAACGTTTCAACCCCAGCGAGGTGGGATGAGCGATGAATCCGAATTTCATGAGGTGGCTTCCTGTGTAGGATCTTGGTCGAAGGCGGTGCTGGTCGATTCGGGCTGTTGGGCCGCCCAGGCTTTGCGCTCCTGCAGGGCGTCGTGGTCGCTCGGATCGCGCTGCCAGCCTTTGGCAGTGGCCAGCGAGATACCGTCGCCTTCATTGTTGTGCCCCAGCACCACGGAGAACAGATTGAGTCGGTGCGGCGTGGTCAGCGCCTGGCGAATGACGTCTTCGTCGAAATGCGTAAGCGTTTTGCTCTGGATATGGAAGTTATTGACCGTTTGTTCGACGTCCGGCTGTTCGACGTTCACCAACCGCATTTGCCGCGAGGTGCGATTGAACAGAATGCGTTCCTGATAGGTATTGATGACGGACAGCCCGCCGTTGCATAAATAGAAGACGGTGATGCTTTTATTCAGCAACTGCGGATGGGTGAGAATGTTGTCGATAAAAGCCGGCAGGATGTCCGGTACGATCCCTTTAGCACCGTCGCCGATAAACGCCATCACGTGGCTTGGGCTGGTGTAAGCCAGGTAGCCGGTGGCCAGCAGAGCGTCGCCCATCAGGGCGCGGCCATACCAGCCGGAAAAGCCGCGGCGCGTTTTAGCGACGTTGCGCGCGGCGGAGATGCCGCACCGGCCGACGTCATATACGCCGGTAAAATCGAACCCCTCCGTTTCGATCAGTTCTTCAATCACTCGGTTCAACTGGCAGAAGAAGTAGTTGGCCGACATGGGCAGACTGGGAAGCTGGCTGACCACGTCGGAAGGCGAATCGAGATAGGCGGCGATCAGCGCGCGGCGTCTTTCCCGCAATGCCGGATCGACGTCGAGATGCGCTTTCACCGTGCGCAGGAACGCCAGACAGTTCATATGCAGGTGCAGATCGGCATAGGGCGACAGATGGCGCTCATCGTGCGTGACCTGCACCAGGTGAACCTTGCGTTCCAGCCTGCCGTCGGAGAAGGGGGTGGTGATCTGAGCGACGCGGCTTTTGATCATAAACAGGCTCTGCTCGCTCATGGCGTTGAGCTTGTCGTTGGTGTGCAGGAAGTTGTAGACGCGCGGGCTGTAGCCGTAAATCGCCAGGGTGCCCAGGTAGTGGGGATTGCGCCGACCCTGATAATATTTCGGCGCCGAGCCTGGATGGGCCAACGAGTCCACCAGGGCGATGCCGGCGGCGTCGGCGATGTCATGGATCAGGGCGTATTCGTCGTCGCTGACCGGGCCCAGCTGCCACACCAGCCGTTCCGGCCCGCGGTTGATCAGCGCTATCGCCTGTGCCAGGCTTTCGCTCATCGGCAGCGGATCGTCCGCCGACAGAACCGGGATCGGCGAGGGATCGCAGACGGCGCCCTCCAGCGACAGGGTCGACTCAAGCACGTTTTGCGTCGCCAGAATCACCACCGGCCCCTGGCCTTGATGATAAAGGCGGAAGGCTTCCGTCAAACCGGTGCCGATCGTTTCGACGTCATCGATATAAACGAACGGGATGCGGCGGGCGACAAGCACTTCACGCATGTCTTCCGTCGGCGTCAGCGTTCCCTGGAAGCTGTACCATTGATTGTCGCGGTTTTCCGCCGCGACGATGATGCCCTGGGCGGCGGTTTCCTTGAGGTTGGCCAGCGTACCCTTGAATTCATCCATCATCCCGGAGGTCACTACGCCGAGGAACGGCATGCGATACAGCTGCCAGTTGGCCATGGCGCCGCAGGCGATGGCGTGTTCGTTAGGTCCGCGCAGGATCAGCGCGCCGCGCGCCTCCGCATGCCGATCCAGATAGCCGATCAGATTGGAGATGATCGACCCGGTGTAATAGGACACCAGCCAGCGTTCGGCGGCGGTACGCTCGAAAAATTGAATCAGCTGCTCACCCAACGTGTTGTGCAGCGCCAGCGCGCCGATCGGCTTGACCCGGCGGTTGGTGTAGTTCATCTCGAAGAAGTCCATCCACAGGCACAACAGCTCGGTTTGGAAGATCGCCGGATCTTCGCTGCGCACGATTTCGCGGTATTGCTGCGGCAGGTAGCGGAAGGGCGATCGCAGCTGGCGAATGAACGCAACGGTGGAGAAGGTGGTGTAAAACGCGGGAATGCCGCTGCGCTGCAAGGCGCTGTAAAAGGCGTCCAGATCGCGATCGATCTGTTCGATGCTGTCATCGACGCCGGCCGGCGTGGTCTGATCGTAGAACAGCATGCCCAAATGAAATTCGGGACGCTGTTCCAGCGCATGGGTATAGATGATCTTGCCGGTGGCCTCTGCTAGGCTGGCGCATTGGATGATGCGAACGTTGATAGCCTTGTTTTGGCCTTTGAGAAAGTGCAACGCCTTTTCGCGCGCGGCCAGATAAAGCGAGTCCGCCGCCAGATCCAACAGTTTCAGCGGCATCTCGGACTGGATATGCACGCGGTTGAAAACATAATCGCGGATATCGTTCAGTACGCTGAGTCCGGTTTGGAAAAACGCCGGGTTGCGCGTCACCACCACCACGCCGACCGTCAGGGTATCGGGATCTGCGTCGGTGCGGCAGGCCTGGCGCTCCGCTTGCCACACTTGCTCGTAGGCGGCGGAGTTGGTGAGTCTTGCTTGTCCTGTCAGGGTCGTCATGATGAGTTCCTTGTGCAGCCAAAATGGAGTGACGGCTTCAGCCAGGCGGGCAAATTCGGCACGACAAAGCCCGCGACGGTCTCTGCAGGCGGCGGTTGCCGCGCGCATCACCTTCGTTGAATTGTGCTGTTTTCAGGCGGATGGTTTACCTTCGCCGGATGTGGTGCTGACTAGCCATCGGCACGTTCTCCGCGTTGAATAATGACCGTCCCGCTGTCGCCGTCGAGAATCAAGGTGTCGCCGCTGTTGATCAACTGGGTGGCGTTCTTGAGATTGACCGCCGCGGGGATGCCGAATTCGCGTGCGACGATGCAGCTGTGGGACAGCGCAGAGCCGATATCGGTGACGATGCCCGCCGCCAGCGCGAAGAGCGGGGTCCAGCTGGCGTCGGTAAAGCGCGCCACCAGGATTTCGTTGGGCTGCAGCTCGCCGGCCTGCGCCAGCAGATCGGTGATGACGCGCGCTTTCGCCACCACTTTGCCGGGGCTGGCCGCCAGGCCGGACAGCATGCCGGCGGCGTTTTCCGCCGTGGGGGCTTTCATCCTGGGCTGATACCCCCCGACGATCGCCATCGGCGGCTCTTCCGCATGCAGGTTCAGCAGATGCTGGTGGCGATTGCGCTCGATCAGATCGGCGGCGAACGCCTCCTGTGCCGACTGTTCCCCCGCCATAAACGCGCGGAAGCGCTCGAAGTCCACATAGGGCAGATCGGCCTGTTTGACCAGGCCTTGTGCCTCCAGGCGCCGCAGCACTTCCAACATGATGCGGCGGTAGAACCAGGTTTCGGTGACGAAGGTTGGCCGGGTCGCTTCGCGGCGTTCGGCCATCACACCATACAGTTTGGTGATGAACTTCAGCTTCATCCGGCCAAACCAGGGCATCGCTTTAAGCAGCGTCGCGCTGTCTTCATGGCGCAGCCGCTCTGTTTCCCGCAGTTTCGTGTGCAGATCCACCGGATGTTGCAGATACATTTTCATCACTTGCAGCAGGTAGCTGGGATCGTCGTTCCAGCGCGGAAGACTCAATTCGAACTCCTGACGGCCACGGGCGCCGAACTCGAACAGGAAGGCGCTGAAATCGCTTTGCCAGAAGGCGCGCGATTCGGGATCGGTGGGCAGGACGGTGACCAGTTCCTGTGCGCTGTGTCGCTCGAACAGGGCCTTCAACGCCGGTTGACGATTGACCGTCTCCACCAGGCTGAGAATGCCCAGCGTGACTTCGATGGTGCGCAGGTTGTTCATCGACGCCTTGATGCGATTTTGCAATCCGTTGCCGCGGCCTTTGAGGTAACGTTCGCAGGTCAGCGCCAGCGCATCGTAGAGCGCGAACGACTGAAGGAAGAAGGGCATATAGGCGGCGCAGCTGTCGAGGAAGTAACCGTCGATGCGGCTGAGTTCCCGCTCCAGCTCCTGATGCGTCATGGTAGTCAGATCCAGCGCCAGAAAGCGGCGCGTCTCGCGCTGGCGCAGGGCGATCATGGCATCGACGGTCGCGCCGGCGCTGCGCAGGTTATGCTTCTGCTGTTTCAGCCAATGCCAGGCGCTCTTGAGATAAGCCCATCCCTGTACGCCGGGGCCATAGGGGTTTTTGTACCCGCTGAAATCGATATCGGTGGTGGCGTAGCGGGTCGTGAACTTCATTTCGTCGCGGGTGGGCGGGCATTGGCGGAGCATGTAGGCCGATCCGGAGATATTCAGATAGACGTAGCCTTGCAAATACCCCATATAAATCTGCCAATTGCCGATATCCGCCAGCCCCATGGTTTTGATCGCCGGGCCATGAATATGCTTTTGGTAGAACTGGCAAAACGACAGCCCCAGCGGCGTCATCAAGCCGGTGACGATCTCGCCGGTGTCCATTCGGGAGAAAAAGGCCCGTTCCTTGATCGTCGGATCGCTTTCCCACGGGTTGGCGTAAAGCATCTGAACCGGTTTGGCCTGCGAGGTGATCGGCCGCGCCTGCAGGAGCCACACGCGATCGTCTTTCACCGCCCATTCGATATCCAGTTCCGCGCCGTAAATCATCCGCGTTTGCCTGGCCAGCCTGGCAAGCTGTTGCAGCTGTTCCGGGGTTAGGCTGGGGGCGTCTCGCCTGGCTTCGGGCGTTTGCAGCAGCGTAACCTGTCCCTGAGGATCGCGTTGGCAATAGTGCGGTTTGTGACGAATTTGCCGCTCGCGGATCTCGCCGCTCGCCTTATCCAAAATGAAGCTGTCGGTGGTGACCTGTCCGGAGACCACGCCTTCCCCCAGCCCCCAGCAGCTGTCGATGACGATGTGGTTGGCATCGCCTGTCAGCGGATCTTGGGTAAACATGACGCCGGCGGCGTCTGCATCCACCATGATTTGCAAGACGACGGCGATATCGCTCTGCGCCGCCGATGTCCGGCTATACTGGGCGGCGCGTTCCGCCCAGAGCGACGCCCAGCAGGATTGCACCTTGCGCACCACCTCGTCATCCCCGCGCACGTGCAGGTAAGTGTCGTATTGCCCGGCGAAAGAGTGGGTCAGGCCGTCTTCTTCCAGCGCTGAAGAGCGCACGGCGAGCGAGGCGCCGTCGCCCAACTGTTTGCAGGCGTGACGGATCGCCAGATCGAGCGGGGCGGGGATGGCGGCGCTCAAAATCATATCGCGCACGTTGCCCGGCGCACCCGTGTCGAGCAGCGCTCCCGGCACGGCGAACTCGATAAACTGCCGGTAAGCCTGCGCGGTGATGCAAAACGCCGGCGGTACCGGCAAGCCCGCCTGAATCAAATGATTCAACGAATGGGCTTTGCCGCCCAGGCGATGGGGTTCCAGCGTTTTATCGCCGGAAAGTTCAACCACCAGGGTAGGATTCATGACATCACCTCCGCAGGCGTAACGGGCATTGCGAGGCGTTCTCTCACCGCTTTGGCGGCGTTCAGCCCGGCTAACACCGCGCTTTCGATATTACCGATGCCCACGCTGTCCTGATTGGCGAAGTGAATATTCTCAAACGGCCTGCTGGCCTGGTGAAACACGCCCTGAGCCTGTTGTCCGGCGACCGAGGTCACCAGACCCGCGGGCCAGAACCAGATTTGAATGTCTTCAATGATGTCGGCGTCAATGCCCATGTTGCCCAGCACTTTGGCGATTTCGACATAGGTCTGTTGCTGCAGCGCCTGGAACTCGTTCTGCGCGGTGCGACCTTGCCGCTCTGGGCGAGTGGTCGGTTTGAGCAGGGTTAATACCCCGGCTTCCGCGCTGAGGTGATTGTCCATCCAATTGGCGATCAGGCAGGTGCCGGCTTTGCTCCAATAGTAAGGTGTGCGGGTGTTTTCCGGCTCGATCAGATAGCCGCCGAACGAGTGTTCGAGGATCGGTTTTTTCAACAGCACGTTCGCCAGGTAGTAATCTTCATGACGGATCTGACGGATCGCCGCCAATTGCTCTTTGGGCAGCGTGGGCAACCAGGTGGGCAAATGCGTTTTGGGGGCAGCCCAGATCACTTGTTTGGCTCTGATTTCGCTGGCCGCGCCATTGACGCTGAACCGGATCACCGTTTCGTCGCCGCCGGGTGTGATGCTTTGAAGCTGTACGCGGCTTTGCAGCCTGACGTTGTTTTGCTCCTCAAGATAGTCGAGCAGCCCGGCGCTGATGCTGCCGTTACCGCCCGGCAGCGTGACCAGATTGCCGCGTAAATACCCCACCAGGAAGTGCAATCCGACATAGGCGGAGACTTCGCGAATATCGAGACATTCCACGCGCAGCGTGGTGCTGACGGCATTCTCTACCAGCTTGCCGAATTTTCTCGGCGGCCGCAGATCCGCCGGGATCTGATCCAGTTTGTGCGGTTCGAACAGATAAGTGTACAGCGGGATAGTGTCGAGCAGTGCCATATTCGCTTTGCTCCAGGCGCTCTGCGGCGTCCAGGGCAGGCTGGGGTACCGCTCGCCGCGCGGCGAGAAGGTATCGAGGAAGGCGTACAGATCGGCAAAGATCGGATCGCCCAGCTGTTTTGCCGCGATAACATAAGGTTTACCGATCAAGGCATGCAGGAATAGTTGTCCCGTCAGGCGCCAGACGGCGGGTTTCAGCAGGTAGACCGGCTGTTTGAAAAAACCAACGACGACTTCACCCAGGCATCGGAGCAGCAAGAAGGTGTCGAAAAACACCAGCGTGTCCTTTTCATTGGACTTGTAGGCGCCGCTCAGACCGATTTTCTTCAGCAGTTGCAACATGAACGAACCCGGCAATGGCTCCTGGAAGCAGACGCCGGCGATGGGAAACTTCAGACGATTCACCGCGCGGTAGCGCGCGTTGCCGCCAAAGGAAGCGCTTTTTTCCAGCACCAGAACCCGGCGTTCGGTCAGTTCGCTGGCCGCGGCCAAACCGGAGACGCCGCCGCCGATGATCACCACGTCATACTCGCCGTCCAGCGTGGGGGTTACCGAGCCGCCTGACGCCGGCGTGGAAAAGTCGCGCGTGGGGAACGTGCGCGGCTTGGGTTTGCGGTGGTGTTGTTGCCGCAGCATGTACAGCGCCGCCATCGCGAAAATCGCATCGAGCAATATGACCTGCGGCTGGGCGCGGTGCAGGATCGTGACAAATCCCGCCATCATCAGCAGCTGGCAGTAGATGATCAATGTCGTCCAACGCGGGTTGAACATCAAGACCGCACCGGAGACAAACAGCGCCACGCCGATCAGCGCGTTAACCGCTGTACCCTGCGCCGCCAGCCAAGCCGTCACCCCGGCGTACCAGGTGCCCTGGTTCGCCACGGCCG
>NZ_WLYN01000009.1:0-119570 GCF_009707615.1 Serratia sp. YC16
AAAAGCGCAGCTACGCTGCGCCTTTCAACCACTCGACTATAAAGTCGGTGATGCTTTCCGGCTGATTGAGATCCAGCTGCTTAGCCGTGATGGATAACGGTCGGTCGCTGGCTACCGCTATAACAAACTGATCCAGCATATCTTCCAACGCTCTGCCGATCTCAGCGCGATAAAGCAGGATCTTGCTGACCGGCTCATGTTTGAACCCTTCCACCAGGATCAAATCGACCTTATCGGCGTCAAAGCGCCCAGCCAGGTAATGCAGATCCAACGGTTGTTGCTCCGGCGTTTCGGTCATTAATGCCCAACGCCGATCGCTGGCGACCAGCGTTTGGTCTGCGCCCGCTTTACGCAACTCATAGCTGTCTTTACCCGGCGTATCTACATCCATGTCGTGATGCGTATGCTTGATCAGTCCAATCCTCACCTGGCGTTGTTTCAGCAGTGGGATCAGCTGTTTGAGCAGGGTAGTTTTCCCCGTTCCGCTGTAGGCGCCGATGGCCAGTAAGGGGGGCAATAAACGATTCATTTTTTTAGCTCCCGTGCTTGCTGCCAGTTCAGGCAATCTTCCGGTGTATTCAGGTTATGAAATGCCGCTTGTTGCCCGCTGAACACCACGCGTTGCGCGCCGATCTGATGCAAGAACAGCATCAGCTTGCGTTCACCGCGCGCCAGGTAGTCGGCCAGCTGCGGCGCTAGTTGGGTATGCAATAACGCCAGCGTAGGGTGATCTCGCTCGCCATCACTGGCAAAGGCTGCCAGCGCCGCGTTTTTTTGTCGCCATAACTGCGCGACTAAGTCGGCGGGAAAGTCAGGGACATCACAAGGGACGAAAACCACCCATTCGCTGGGAGCCTGCTTGAGCCCGGCGAGCATCCCGGCCAACGGCCCAGCGAAATCGGACGTCAGATCGCCAATCACCGGCAAACCGCTCGCTTGATAACGTGCCTGATTGCGGTTGGCGCTGATGGCGATGGAAGCCACCTGCGGCCGTAACCTGGCGAGTACCTGTTGATAGAGCGCGACACCGCCAATCGACACCAGGCCTTTGTCCTCGCCACCCATACGCGTGGCCCGCCCGCCGGCCAAAATTACGCCGCTGATTTCTTTATGCATTTCGTTTATCCCGCCTTGTCGATGCGCTGATTGTAGCGCTAAAGCCGGCGTGACATCAGGATTTACCTTTATTGACAAGCCGGTTCTTTCACTGCGTGGGTAAGCCTGTTACTTTGTGAGTTTATTCATGCTATTGGACGATATTGAGATGAAAACGCATCGCGTAAACGAATTGATCGAGCTGCTGCACCCGGCCTGGCAGGAAGATCCCGATCTCAATTTGATGCAATTTTTGCAAAAGCTGGCGAAGGAAGCGGGTTTTCAGGGTGAGCTGTCCGAGTTGAGCGACGACATTCTTATTTACCATCTGAAAATGCGCGGTAGCGCCGGCACGGATCAGATCCCAGGCCTGAAGAAAGATTACGAAGAAGATTTTAAAACGGCGTTGTTGCGCGCTCGCGGCGTTATCAAGGACTGATCCTCGTGCGGTGCGAGAAAGCATAGCGCGTGAAATGCGCCATTAATGCTACTATTTCTCATTCCCGGCACCGTGCTGTCAGCGATCAAACGAACGTTATGAATAACTCTGCTTTTAATTTCGAAACTCTGTCGCCCGATTTGATAATGGACGCGCTAGAAGGGGTTGGCCTGCGCGTTGATTCCGGCCTGACGGCGTTGAACAGTTATGAGAACCGCGTCTATCAGTTTATGGACGAAGATCGCCGGCGTTACGTGGTGAAGTTTTATCGCCCGGAGCGCTGGAGCGCCGCACAAATCGGTGAGGAGCATCAGTTCGCTCTGGATTTGGCCGGCGCGGAGATCCCGGCGGTGGCGCCCTTGGCGCTGCAAGGCACCACGCTGCATACGCACGGCGGCTTCTTCTTTGCCCTGTTCCCCAGCGTGGGGGGCCGGCAATATGAGATAGACAATCTGGATCAGCTGGAATGGGTCGGTCGTTTTCTGGGGCGCATCCATCAGGTCGGCGGTGAGCGTTCGTTTACCGAGCGCCCGACAATGGGGATTGAAGAGTACCTCACCGCCCCGCGCCAGGCGCTGGCCAATTGCACGCTACTGCCGGCAGCGCAGCGTGACGCGTTTCTGCAGGCGACGGATAATCTGATTGCGGCGATCAAGCCGCACTGGCATCTGAACTGGCAGCCGCGCCGTTTGCACGGTGATTGCCATCCGGGCAATATTCTGTGGCGCGACAGCCCGCTGTTCGTCGATCTTGATGACGCGCGCAACGGCCCCGCGGTACAGGATTTGTGGATGCTGCTGCACGGCGAGCGTCGCGATCAACTGATGCAGCTGGACGTCTTGCTGGAGGCGTACGGTGAATTTGCCGAGTTCGATCAGCGCGAGCTGGCGTTGATCGAGCCGCTGCGCGCGATGCGCATGGTGTATTACCTGGCCTGGGTCGCCCGTCGTTGGCAGGATCCGGCCTTCCCTAAGAGTTTCCCGTGGATGGTGGAGTCTGATTTCTGGTTGTCTCAGACTGCGGCCTTCACCGAACAGGTTAAGCTGTTGCAGGAGCCTCCTCTGCAGCTGACGCCAATGTATTGAAGCTTTAACACAATGGAGAGTTTAGTCTTATGAAAAAAATATGGTTGGCGCTCGTTGGCATGGTGATGGCATTCAGTGCCTCGGCTGCACAGTTTAGCGATGGCGCTCAGTATGTGACCCTGGACAAACCGGTGACCGGCGAGCCGCAGGTGTTGGAGTTCTTCTCTTTCTACTGCCCGCACTGCTACCAGTTCGAGCAGGTCTATCATGTGTCTGAGAACGTAAAGAAAGCGCTGCCTGCCGGCACCAAAATGACCAAGTACCACGTTGAATTCCTGGGGCCGTTGGGCAAACAGCTGACTCAGGCATGGGCGGTGGCGATGGCGCTGGGCGTGGAAGACAAGGTGAGCCCGCTGATGTTTGAAGCGGTGCAGAAAACCCAAACCGTGCAAACGCCGGACGATATCCGCAATGTCTTCGTGAAAGCGGGTGTGACCGCAGCAGATTATGATGCGGCCTGGAACAGCTTCGTGGTGAAATCCCTGGTGGTTCAACAGGAGAAAGCCGCAGAAGATCTGCAGCTGCGCGGCGTGCCGGCGGTATTCGTGAACGGCAAGTATATGGTTAAGAACGATGGCCTGGACACCAGCTCGATGGACGCTTACGTGAAGCAGTTCGCCGACGTGGTTAAATTCCTCAGCCAGCAGAAATAAGCCAGACCCAATGCGAAAACGCCGGCATCGCCGGCGTTTTTTTATCCATATTGCCGTTTCAATTTATCCAGCAACCGATCTTTTTCCTGCCACAGCGTATTCAGCCACAGCTGGAAGCGCCGTTTGAACTGCTTGTCGTTGAAGTAGTCTCCATGCAGGGTTTCATCGATCGGCAGCGTCTCTATTCTCACCACGATACGCGTCAGCCGCCCACACAGCATATCCATAAAAGGCCGTTGGTTATTTTCCGGATAGAGCAGAGTCACGTTCAACACTTTGTCGAACTGATTGCCCAACGCGCTGAGCGTAAACGCGATGCCGGCGGCTTTGGGCGCCAGTAAATTGCGATACGGCGAATTGCTTTTAATTTTCTTGGCTTCGGTGAAGCGCGAACCCTCGACGAAATTGACGATAGTGGTTGGACGCTGACGGAACTTTTCGCAGGAACGGCGTGTGGTTTCGATATCCTTGCCGCGTTTCTCCGGATGCTTGAGCAAATAGGCGCGGGAATAACGCTTCATGAATGGCATATCCAGCGCCCAGCAGGCCAGGCCGACAAAAGGCACCCAGGCGAGCTGCTGCTTGAGGAAATACTTATTCATCGGAATATGATTTCTGAACAGCACGCACAGCACGACAATGTCCGACCAACTTTCGTGGTTGCTGATCAGCAGATACCAGTTTTTACGATCCAGGCCTTCCAGCCCTTCAATATCCCAACGCAATTGCCCGTTAATGCGCAATAACAGAGCCAGCCCCTGACACCAACACCACATCATGAAATCGGCGAAAGCCGAGATATACCGCCAGACGGCAGGAATGGGCACCAGGAGTTTCACGATGCCGGCCAGTGTGATGGGAATGGAACACAACACCGTCACCAGAATGGTGAGTATGACGGAAATGATAAAGATAACAGGCGTTAACAATCTTGGCATGGTTATGGGCTGACGGTTGTTGGGAACATCGTTGCATGCCAAAGCGCATGAACAAAAACATATTTTAACAGAAATCGTCGGGTTAAAGCGCCGCTAAAAATCACTGTTTTTCGTCTCGATGGATAACCATTTGCTGAGTTTTCGTGCAACTTGTCCAGCTTGTGCTATGGTAATTGAGGCGCCGAATTTGATTAATAGTGCGATTAAAATCCGGCGAAAGTTATATCCACAAATTCAATAAATGCCAGTAATAAAGCGTCGCCGGAATTCGTTCTTTTAACGCGGTGATTTAAATAGGAATTTTATTCGCCGTTATAACGATAATCGCAGCGTTATAATTCGTTCTCTTTTCTATGCACAAAGTTATCCACAGGTAAGATCTTGCGGATCCTCGCGCACAATCACATCATTTTCGTCCGCAATGCACGCTAAGGTTCGTCTCCGGCGGCCAGCTATGGCATGCTTACCCCTATGTCCGATCACGATAAAGAAACGCTATGGCCCAGATTGCAGAAAACCCACTAATCCTGGTTGACGGTTCCTCCTACCTCTACCGCGCTTACCATGCCTTCCCGCCGCTGACCAACTCGGCGGGTGAGCCGACCGGCGCGATGTACGGCGTGCTGAATATGCTGCGCAGCCTGCTGCTGCAGTATCAACCGAGCCACGTTGCCGTGGTGTTTGATGCCAAAGGGAAGACCTTCCGCGACGAGCTGTTCGCTGAATACAAGTCGCACCGGCCGCCGATGCCGGACGATCTGCGTGCGCAGATCGAGCCGCTGCACAACATGGTCAAGGCGATGGGCCTGCCGCTGCTGGTGACGCCCGGCGTTGAGGCGGACGACGTTATCGGTACGCTGGCGCTGGAGGCCGAAAAGGCCGGCCATGCGGTGCTGATCAGCACCGGCGACAAAGACATGGCGCAGCTGGTGACGCCGAACGTTACCCTGATCAACACCATGAACAACACGATCCTCGGCCCGCAGGAAGTGTGCGACAAATATGGCATTCCGCCGGAGCTGATCATCGACTTCCTGGCGCTGATGGGCGATTCATCGGACAACATTCCCGGCGTGCCGGGCGTGGGCGAGAAAACCGCCCAGGCGTTGCTGCAGGGCATCGGCGGGCTGGATGCGCTGTACGGCAACCTGGAGAGCATCGCCACGCTGAGCTTCCGCGGTGCCAAAACCATGGCGGCCAAGCTGGAGCAGAACAAAGAGGTCGCGTACCTTTCCTATAAGCTGGCGACGATCAAAACCGACGTCGAGCTGGATCTGACCTGCGCTGAGCTGACGGTGTCCGAGCCGGATGTCGATACGCTGCAACAGCTGTTCAAACAGTACGAGTTCAAACGCTGGCTGGCGGACGTGGAAGCCGGCATATGGCTGGAAAACAAGAAAGGCGCGGGTGCGAAAGCTGCCGGCGTCGCCAAAGCGGCCGTCGCCGCGGAAGCGCCGAAAGCGCTGGCGGCGGCCAAGCTGTCTCAGGACGGTTATGTCACTATCCTGGATGAAGCGACCTTTACCGACTGGCTGACGCGGCTGAAAAAGGCCGAGGTATTTGCCTTCGATACGGAAACCGACGGGCTGGATACCCTGACCGCCAACCTGATCGGCCTGTCCTTCGCGATCGCACCGGGCGAAGCGGCTTACTTGCCGGTGGCGCACGATTATCTGGATGCGCCGCCTCAGCTGGATCGCGCCTACGTGCTGGAAGCACTTAAGCCGCTGCTGGAAGACGAGAAGGCGCTGAAAGTCGGGCAAAACCTTAAGTTCGACATGAGCCTGCTGGCGCGCTACGGCATCGAGATGCGCGGCATCGCTTACGACACCATGCTGGAGTCCTATGTGCTGGACAGCGTCGGCGGCCGGCATGATATGGACAGCCTGGCCGACCGTTATCTGGGCCACAAAACCATCACCTTCGAAGAAATCGCCGGCAAGGGCAAAAACCAGCTGACGTTCAACCAGATCGCGCTGGAGCAGGCGGCACCTTACGCCGCCGAAGACGCCGATGTCACGCTGCAGCTGCACCTGGCGATGTGGCCGCAGCTGAAGCAAAGCGCGGAACTGCTGACGGTATTCAATGAGATTGAAATGCCGCTGTTGCCGGTACTGTCGCATATCGAACGCACCGGGGTGCTGATCGATCCGGCCATTTTGTCGGCCCACTCCCAGGAGCTGGCCAAGCGTCTGGCTGAGCTGGAAGTGCAGGCCCACGAGCTGGCGGAAGAGCCGTTCAACCTGGCGTCGACCAAGCAGCTGCAGGCGATCCTGTACGAAAAACAAAAGCTGCCGGTGCTGAAGAAAACCCCGGGCGGGGCGCCTTCTACCAACGAAGAAGTACTGGCCGAACTGGCGCTGGACTACCCGCTGCCGAAGGTGATTCTGGAATACCGCGGCTTGGCGAAGCTGAAAACCACCTACACTGACAAGCTGCCGCTGATGATCAATCCGGTCAGCGGCCGGGTGCATACCTCATACCATCAGGCGGTGACTGCCACCGGTCGTCTCTCCTCGAGCGATCCGAACCTGCAGAACATCCCGGTGCGCAACGAAGAAGGGCGGCGTATTCGCCAGGCCTTTATCGCGCCGGAAGGCTACCGCATCGTCGCCGCCGACTACTCGCAGATCGAGTTGCGCATCATGGCGCATCTGTCACAGGATGAAGGGCTGCTGAAGGCCTTCGCCGAAGGGAAAGACATCCACCGTGCCACGGCGTCGGAAGTGTTCGGCGTGCCGTTGGATAAAGTGACCGGCGAGCAGCGCCGCAGCGCCAAAGCGATTAACTTCGGCCTGATTTACGGCATGAGCGCCTTCGGTCTGGCGCGCCAGTTGGGGATCCCGCGTGGGGAAGCCCAACGCTATATGGATCTCTACTTCGAGCGTTACCCGGGCGTGCTGGACTACATGGAGCGCACCCGCCAGCAGGCCGCCGAACAGGGCTATGTCAGCACGCTGGACGGGCGCCGCCTGTACCTGCCGGATGTACGCTCCAGCAACGGCATGCGTCGCAAGGCGGCCGAACGCGCCGCCATCAACGCCCCGATGCAGGGCACCGCGGCCGATATCATCAAGCGTGCGATGATCGAGGTCGACGCCTGGCTGCAAGGGCAGGAGAAGCCGTTGGTGCGCGCGATTATGCAGGTGCACGATGAATTGGTGTTTGAGGTGCATGAGTCGGTGATCGACGAAGCCAGCCAACGCATCCGCCAACTGATGGAAGGCAGCATGACGCTGGCGGTGCCGCTGAAGGTTGATGTGGGCGTCGGCATGAACTGGGATGAAGCGCACTGATCGCCGGGTTATCGCCGGATGCGCTAACTGGCGAGAAGCTAAGCACTTTTCGTAATTAAGCTACAAGATGCGGCGATTGTTTCCTCAACTTCGCCGTTCTTGTGTCTCAAATTGTGTAAGTAAACTACAAAAAATTCTTTTTCCCTGCGAAAAAATGATGTAGAGTTACAGGCGTAGGGTACAGAGGTAAGATGTTCTATCTTTCAGACCTTTTACTTCACGTAATCGGATTTGGCTGAATATTTAGCCGCCCCAGTCAGTATTGACTGGGGCGTTTTTTATTGTAAAAACAGCAGCAAACCATACGTTTTTCCTATCACCACGCCCCGCTTTTCATGTCAGTTTCCGCCCCCTTAATTCGCGTCATCCGCTGAGATAAGCCCGTTTTGTCGATAAGTTTTTATGATGGCTTTATTTCAAAACTGTAATTAGATAACGAAAAATCCCGCCTGCGGCCGATCTTCGGGCATAAAAAAGCCGATGCGGTGAGGCATCGGCCTAAGCGTTCGGCTCGAGCTTATTCGCCGGCTTCGTCTTCCGGCAGCACTTCCGGCGGGATCTCGTTGAACCAGGTGTCCAGCTTCTGGCGCAGCTTGTCGACGCCGATCTTCTTCAGCGACGAGAAGGCTTCAACCTGGATATCTCCCATAAACGGCAGCACCGCTTCACGCACCATATTGAGCTGCGCCTTGCGTGCGCCGGAGGCCAGTTTGTCGGCCTTGGTCAGCAGCACCAGCACCGGCGTACCGACGTCGACCGCCCACTGGATCATCTGCTGGTCGAGATCTTTAAGCGGGTGGCGAATATCCATCAGCACCACCAGGCCTTTCAGGCTGTTGCGCATCTGCAGGTATTCGCCCAACGCGCGTTGCCATTTGCGTTTCATCTCTTCCGGCACTTCGGCATAGCCGTAACCTGGCAGGTCGACCAGGCGAATGCCGTCTTCCACTTCGAACAGGTTGATCAGCTGGGTGCGCCCTGGCGTCTTACTGGTGCGCGCCAGGCTTTTTTGGTTGGTGAGGGTATTCAGTGCGCTGGATTTACCGGCATTGGAACGGCCGGCAAAGGCGACTTCAATTCCTGCATCCCCCGGCAGATGGCGAATATCGGGTGCGCTGGTGACGAAATGGGTCACATGGTAGTTGTAGTTCTTGCTGGTCAAAATTTTTCGTCTCCGTGAGGATGGCTAACTGGTTGGCGATTATAACTGCATCAGCGGTAAAAATGGCGTGTTTCTCCGTTTTTAAGCGGCGGGACGCGATAAAGCGGCAGTTATGCCAAGCGTGCGTTGTGAGACATTTGCCATTCGAATCGCGGGTAATGTCGCTTTATTCGAAAGTGATATTTCTGTTTTTATTTTAAAAACAATGCGTTGTT
Source organism: Serratia sp. YC16 (assembly GCF_009707615.1). Classification (NCBI taxonomy): domain Bacteria; kingdom Pseudomonadati; phylum Pseudomonadota; class Gammaproteobacteria; order Enterobacterales; family Yersiniaceae; genus Serratia; species Serratia sp. YC16. Next base: position 8,884 of record NZ_WLYN01000009.1, read on the forward strand.
TTTTCGTTATGTGGAAATGTCGCCCAAAACGGCGTCAGGTACCTTGAGCCTTCGCAACAATAACGTAAAGTACTCGTTAACGCAGGGTTGCGCAGGATTAAGGAACATCCGGGAAGGATGACAAATCTCAGGGAATGCACAGGGCGTGCAATGAGTGCCAGGATGAACGCAAAAGGAAGTGACTGTTTCGCACCGGAATAGGCGACAGGCACATCGGATGGTGAAGTATCGGCAGTTTGGATGCCCGCAGGAAGCTCGCTCGGGAAGGGCGGATGCGAATGGATTGCGCCATGGACGATTTTTCTTTCAGGATGAAGGACGTAGTGGCAGGGAATGCGGTTATAGCAGAGGGAAAAACCGGGATGTTGCATGTACGCAAGGAGCGCGTAACAGGAATACCCTTCGCAAGAAGGTGCGAAATAGGCGGCAGGTTTAACCTGCCGCCTTTTTTCTTTGCCCGCTTTCTGCTAGATTCCGCCGCAATTCTATACTGAATCTACATACCTAAGAGCACACGCTATGAACCAGCCATCAAAAGCACCTCGCGGCAGCGCGGCGAAGTCAAAAACGAAAAAGAAAAGCCGTATGGAGCTCGATCAGGAAGCGCGCGAGCGCAAACGCCTGAAAAAGCGCCGCGGCCACGCTTCCGGTTCGCGCACCCAGGTCGAGTCCGGCAGCCAGAAAAACAAATCGGCGTCTGAAGCCAAAGATCCGCGTATCGGTAGTAAGGTGCCGGTTGCGCTGGTGATCGACGAGACCAAAGTGAAGGCCAAACCGCAGCCGAAGCCAAAGGCCGAAGCGAAACCGCGCCTGTCGCCGGAAGAAGAACTGGCGAAGCTGGAAAATGACGAACGTCTGAACGAGCTGCTGGATCGCATCGACGACGGCGAAACGCTGAATGCGCAAGAGCAGGCGTATGTCGACAAGACGCTGGATCGCATCGATGTGCTGATGGACGTGCTGGGCATCGAGCTGGGCGACGACGACGAAGACGAAGAAGAAGAGAAGCAGGAAGATATTCTGAAGCTGCTGAAAGGCGGCAACCCGAAAGACGCCTTTTAACGCGCCATGTGGCTAATCCCGACAATAGCCCTACTCTTGATGTGTTATCTGCTGTGGTTATTCGGTAAACTATGGCGGCTGTCTAAGCGCAAAGCGCGTTTTCGCAGCGCTTCCGTGGCCAGACAGCGCAGACAACCGCCCCTCTCCCGGCCCGGTAGAAAAAGATATCGGAAGGAGTGAGCATGTCAGAGCAGACGATTGTCTGGGATTTGGCCCTGATCCAAAAATATAACTACTCAGGGCCGCGTTATACCTCATACCCCACGGCGCTGGAGTTTAACCAGAGCTACGACGAAGCGGCGTTTCAACGCGCCGCTGCGCGCTACCCTGAGCGGCCGCTGTCGCTGTACGTGCATATCCCTTTCTGCCACAAGCTGTGCTACTTCTGCGGCTGCAACAAGCTGGTGACGCGTCAGACGCACAAGGCCGACGAATACCTGAACGTCCTGGCGCAAGAGATCGCCGGCCGCGCGCCGCTGTTTGCCGGCCGCAAGGTTGGCCAGATGCACTGGGGCGGCGGTACGCCAACCTACCTGGATAAAGCGCAAATCAGCCGGCTGGTGGCGCTGCTGCGCGAACATTTTGATTTTCTGCCCGATGCGGAGATGTCGATCGAGGTCGATCCGCGTGAGATAGAGCTGGATGTGCTCGATCATTTACGTGCCGAAGGCTTTAACCGCCTGAGCATGGGGGTGCAGGATTTCAACAAGCAGGTGCAGCAGCTGGTCAACCGCGAGCAGGATGAAGCCTTCATTTTCGCCCTGATCGAGCGGGCCAAAGCGCTGGGCTTCCGCTCGACCAATATCGATCTGATCTACGGCCTGCCGAAACAGACGCCGGAAAGCTTCGCTTTCACGCTGCAGCGCGTGGCGGAGCTAAATCCCGATCGCCTCAGCGTATTCAACTACGCGCATATGCCGAACCTGTTCGCTGCCCAGCGTAAAATCAAAGACGCCGATCTGCCCGGTGCGCAGCAGAAGCTGGATATCCTGCAACAGAGCATCGCTTTCCTGACCGACGCCGGCTATCAGTTCATCGGCATGGATCACTTTGCACGCCCGGACGACGAACTGGCGATCGCGCAGCGCGAAGGCAAGCTGCACCGCAACTTCCAGGGCTACACCACCCAGGGCGACAGCGATCTGTTGGGGCTGGGCGTGTCGGCCATCAGCATGCTTGGCGACAGCTATGCGCAGAACCAAAAAGAGCTGAAGCATTACTATGACAGCGTACAGGCGCAGGGCAACGCGCTGTGGCGAGGGTTGGCGCTGACGGACGACGATTGCCTGCGGCGCGATCTGATCAAAACGCTGATCTGCAACTTCCGGTTGGCCTATCAGCCGCTCGAGCGGCAATACGGCATCGACTTCACCGCTTACTTCGCCGAAGACCTGCAGCTGCTGGCGCCGTTTGAACGCGATGGGCTGGTGGAGCGCGACGAGCAGGGCATCCGCGTTACGCCGCGCGGGCGCTTGCTGATCCGCAATATCTGTATGTGTTTCGATCGCTATCTGCGGCAACAGGCGCGCAGCCAGCAGTTCTCACGGGTGATCTGAGGATGAAAAAACAGCCGCTGATGCGGCTGTTTTTTTAACTGAAGAAATTAATCAGCGCGGCGCACAACACTGCGGCAACCGCCGCCTGCGGGGTGTGGCTGGCGGCGGAGCCCAGCTCCGCGCCCTGAGAAATGAATACGATGAATGAGTCCAGCATCGTCAACCTCCAGAGTGTGCGACACGATCATACTGCGCCCGCACCGGCTGTAAAGTCTGAGGTTGGCGTTTTTTTGTGCGCTGGGCTGCGTTTTTTATCATCAATCCCGGCACCTATTCCATGCCCAGTTCTTTGAGCTTGCGGGTCAGGGTATTGCGCCCCCAGCCCAGCAGGCGCGCGGCTTCCTGTTTGTGTCCCTGAGTGTGGCGCAGGGCGGTGGTGAGCAGCGTGCGCTCCATCTCCGGCTGCGCTTCCGACAGCAGGTTTTGATGACCGGAACGCAGCGCGCGATCGGCCCACTGGGCCAGCAGCGTGGCCCAGCTGTCCGGCAGACTGTGGCTGGGATTTTCCGGCGTCGCGGTTTCGAACAGCTCGCCCGGCAGATCTTGAATCAGCACTTCCTGCCCGGCGGCCATCACCGTCAGCCAGCGGCAGGTGTTTTCCAACTGGCGCACGTTGCCCGGCCAGGGCAGGCGGGTCAGCGCGGTTTCAGTTTCCGGGTGCAGGTTCTTGGCCTCTACGCCCAACTCTTTGGCGGCGATCTGCAGGAAATGGCGCGCCAGCCGTGGGATGTCTTCACGGCGTTCGCGCAGCGGCGGCAGGTGCACGCGGATCACGTTCAGGCGGTGGAACAGATCCTCGCGGAACTTGCCTTCCTGTACCCGCAGCTCCAGGTTCTGGTGTGTAGCGGCGATGATGCGCACGTCGACCTTCACCGGCGCATAGCCGCCGACCCGGTAGAACTGGCCGTCCGCCAGCACCCGCAGCAGGCGCGTCTGCACGTCGAGCGGCATGTCGCCGATCTCGTCGAGGAACAGCGTGCCGCCGTCGGCCTGCTCAAAGCGACCCTGACGGATTTGGTTAGCGCCGGTGAAGGCGCCTTTCTCGTGGCCGAACAGCTCGGACTCGATCAGATCCTTGGGGATGGCGGCCATGTTCAGGGCGATGAACGGCGACTTGGCGCGCGGGCTGTGGCGGTGCAGCGCATGTGCCACCAGTTCCTTGCCGGTGCCGGATTCGCCGTTGATCAGTACGCTGATCGACGAACGCGACAGCCGGCCGATGATGCGAAACACGTCCTGCATCGCCGGCGCTTCGCCGATGATGTCCGCCGCCGGATCGCTGGCCGGCTGGTTGCGCACCGGCTGCTGCTGCTCCTGATAATGGCTGATGGCGCGCTCGACTAGCGCCACCGCTTCGTCGATGTCGAACGGCTTCGGCAGGTAGTCGAAGGCCCCTTGCTGATAGGCGCTGACGGCGGCGTCCAGATCCGAATGCGCGGTCATGATGATCACCGGCAGCATCGGATGGCGCTGTTTGATCTGTTTAAGCAGCGCCAGGCCATCGATACCCGGCATGCGGATATCGGACAGCAGCACGTCGGGGGTTTGCGTGGCCAAGGCTTCCAGCACGTCATTGCCGCCTTCGAAGGTGGCGCAGCTCAGGCCCGCGCCGGTGAGCGCGCGCTCAAGCACCCAGCGGATGGAGCTATCGTCATCGACGATCCAGACTATCCCTCGTTGCATAGCAAACCTCACTGACGAATGGGCAGGTAGACCGAGAATTCGGTATGACCTGGCCAACTGTTGAATTCAATTTTTCCGCAATGCTGATCGATAAGATTGCGGGCGATGGATAATCCCAGGCCGGTACCGCCTTCACGGCCGCTGACCATCGGATAGAACAGCGTGTCCTGCAGCTGCGCCGGTACGCCGGGGCCGTCGTCTTCGACGTCGATGCGCGCCGCCAGGCGGTAGCGGGTGCCGTGCAACGTGATCTGAAACGCGGTGCGGGTGCGCAGCGTGATGGTGCCGCCCGCTTCACCCAGCGCCTGCAGCGCGTTGCGAGTGATGTTCAGCAGCACCTGTTCTATCTGATCCGGATCGTGGGCCATTTCCGGCAGGCTCGGATCGTAGTCGCGCACCAGCGTGACGTTATCCGGCATTTCCAGCGACACTAGCTGGCAGACGCGCTCCGCGACCTGATGGATGCTTTGGGTGATGTGCTGGCCGGGCCGCTGTGGCCCGAGTAGGCGATCCACCAGATTGCGCAGCCGATCGGCTTGCTCGATGATCACCTTGGTGTACTCGGTTAGCGCCGGATCGGGCAGCGCCTTGGCCAGCAGCTGCGCCGCGCCGCGCAGGCCGCCCAGCGGATTTTTAATTTCGTGCGCCAAACCGCGCACCAGATCGCGGGCCGCCACCTGTTGGGCATGCTGCAACTGTTCCTGGCTCAGGCGGCGCTGATTGTCCATCGGCGCCAGCTCGACCAGGATATAGCCTTCCGGCAGAGCCTGAGCGGTCAGGGAAAGGATATGCGCGCGGCCGTCGACCACCAGGGTCACTTCATTGTCGGTGAAGCCCTGACCGGCGCGCAGGCTTTCACGCATCAACGAGACGTTCAGCGAAAAATAACCGAGCAAATCGGGCAGCGGGGTGCCGAACAGCTTGCGGGAGCTTTGCGCCAGCAACTGCTGTGCCGCCGGGTTGGCGTAGTGAACCGCCAGTGAGTCATCCAACAGCAGGATGCTGTTGATGAGTGAATTGAGGATCTGCCCAGCATCGGGCAGCTTGCCAGTTGCCATACAGCAGACTCCTGCACCTTTTTAGTGCATCTATCCTACTCCATCCGGGATCGGCGCGGTATGGAATAGTTTTGCAGAAAATACGGTGGAGAAAAAAACCCATCCGAAGATGGGCTGAAAGTTTCCACGGCAACAAAAAAGCGATAACAAAAATGTGGGCGCCGTCCGCCTCTGCAGACGGCGCGGGTCGGGCTTAGACGCTGTAGTACAGTTCGAACTCAACCGGGTGTGGCGTCATGCGAACGCGGTCCATCTCTTCTTTGCGCAGTTCGATGTAGGCATCGATCGCATCGTCGGTGAACACGCCGCCGCGGGTCAGGAACTCGCGGTCTTCGTTCAGTGCGGCCATCGCCTCGTCCAGCGAGCCGGCCACTTTTGGGATCTCGGCTTCTTCTTCCGGCGGCAGGTCGTACAGGTTTTTGTCCATGGCGTCGCCAGGGTGGATCTTGTTGATGATGCCGTCCAGGCCGGCCATCAGCAGTGCGGCGAAGCACAGGTATGGGTTAGCCGCCGGATCCGGGAAGCGGGCTTCGATGCGGCGCGCTTTCGGGCTGGAAACCACTGGAATGCGGATAGACGCAGAGCGGTTACGGGCGGAGTAAGCCAGCATCACCGGCGCTTCGTAGCCCGGCACCAGACGTTTGTAGGAGTTGGTGGTCGGGTTGGCCAGGGCGTTGATCGCTTTGGCGTGCTTGATGATGCCACCGATGTAGAACAGCGCGGTTTCAGACAGGCCGCCGTATTTGTCGCCGGCGAACAGGTTGGTACCGTTCTTGGACAGCGACATGTGGCAGTGCATGCCGGAACCGTTGTCGCCGAACATTGGCTTCGGCATGAAGGTCGCGGTTTTGCCGAAGGCGTGCGCTACGTTGTGCACCACGTATTTGTAGATCTGAATTTCGTCGGCTTTCTTGGTCATGGTGTTGAAGCGGGTTGCCACTTCGTTCTGACCGGCGGTCGCCACTTCATGGTGGTGCGCTTCAACCACCAGGCCCATCTCTTCCATGGTCAGACACATGGTAGAACGCAGATCCTGCGAAGAGTCGACCGGCGGAACCGGGAAGTAACCGCCTTTCACCGCCGGACGGTGGCCTTTGTTGCCGCCGTCGTATTTTGTGCCGGAGTTCCAGGCGCCTTCGATGTCGTCGATGGCCACGTGGGAACCGCGGATGCTGCTGCCGAAGCGGATGTCGTCGAACAGGAAGAATTCAGGCTCTGGCCCGAACAGCACGGTGTCCGCGATGCCGGAAGAGCGCAGGAAGTCTTCGGCGCGTTTAGAGATGGAGCGCGGGTCGCGATCGTAGCCTTGCATGGTGCCCGGCTCGAGAATGTCGCAGCGAATGATCAGCGTAGGTTCTTCGAAGAACGGATCCAGAACCGCCGTGCTGGCGTCCGGCATCAGTACCATGTCAGATTCGTTGATGCCCTTCCAACCACCGATAGAGGAGCCGTCAAACATTTTACCTTCTTCGAAGAAGTCGGCGTTTACCTGGTGAGCCGGGATAGTCACGTGTTGTTCCTTACCCTTGGTGTCAGTGAAACGCAGGTCTACGAATTTCACTTCATGCTCATTCAGCATCGTCAAAACGTGTTCAGCGGACATACTTAACTCTCCCGGTTTATCATTGTCGTCGTCGTGGAACGAATCTGTGGAACTGGCTTTTTTTCGCCTTGAAAAGACTAAAGCGAAAAGCGTGCCAACTTTTAAAAAAGGCTTTCATCGCCTTTCTGCGCGGGTTTTACCCAGCCACAGTATGCACCATCAGCGATAATTTGCACTGTTATGGTGCAATTGGGGTGGGCGTGGGCACCGAAATGGTGCAAAAGTGCAACGATTGCGGCTTTTTGCACCGTGAAAGGGATCACAAACTGACCGGTATGCGGTTGTTTATAAGAGATGGTTGTGATCTTGTTTAGTCCCTCGCTTAATACGTGTACAATAGCGCGCTATTTCTAATGCCCGAGGCAAAGCTGTGATCGAAAATTTGCGTAACATCGCCATTATTGCCCACGTTGACCATGGTAAAACCACCCTGGTTGATAAGCTGCTGCAACAATCCGGTACTTTCGGAGAGCGTGCGGAAGCCACCGAACGCGTAATGGACTCCAACGATTTGGAGAAAGAGCGTGGGATTACCATCCTCGCAAAAAACACCGCCATTAATTGGAACGGTTACCGTATCAACATCGTGGATACCCCAGGACACGCCGACTTCGGCGGCGAGGTAGAGCGCGTGATGTCGATGGTTGACTCGGTGCTGCTGGTTGTGGATGCAATGGATGGCCCTATGCCGCAAACCCGCTTCGTGACCAAGAAGGCCTTCGCCAACGGTCTGAAGCCGATCGTGGTCATCAACAAGGTTGACCGTCCAGGCGCGCGTCCTGACTGGGTTGTGGATCAGGTGTTCGACCTGTTCGTGAACCTCGACGCGACCGACGAGCAGCTCGACTTCCCGATCATTTATGCGTCTGCGCTGAACGGCATCGCCGGCGTCGATCACACTGACATGGCGGAAGACATGACCCCGCTGTATCAGGCGATCGTCGACCACGTGTCTGCGCCGCAGGTTGAGCTGGAAGCGCCATTCCAGATGCAGATCTCCCAGTTGGACTACAACAACTACCTGGGCGTTATCGGCATCGGCCGCATCAAGCGCGGTAAAGTGAAGCCGAACCAGCAGGTCACCATCATCGACAGCGAAGGCAAAACTCGCAACGGTAAAGTGGGCAAAGTGCTGGGCCACCTGGGTCTGGAGCGTATCGACAGCACCCTGGCGGAAGCGGGCGACATCATCGCCATCACCGGCCTGGGCGAGCTGAACATCTCCGACACCATCTGCGACACCAACGCCGTAGAAGCGCTGCCGGCGCTGTCCGTCGACGAACCGACCGTAACCATGTTCTTCAACGTCAACACCTCGCCGTTCTGCGGTAAAGAAGGTAAGTACGTGACCTCGCGTCAGATCCTTGATCGTCTGAACAAAGAGCTGGTGCACAACGTGGCGCTGCGCGTCGAAGAAACCGACGATGCGGACGCTTTCCGCGTATCCGGTCGTGGCGAGCTGCACCTGTCGGTGCTGATCGAAAACATGCGTCGTGAAGGTTTCGAGCTGGCGGTTTCCCGTCCGAAAGTTATCTTCCGCGAAATCGATGGCCGCAAGCAGGAGCCATTCGAGAACGTGACGCTGGATATCGAAGAGCAGCATCAGGGTTCCGTGATGCAGGCGATGGGCGAGCGTAAAGCCGACCTGAAAAACATGGATCCAGACGGTAAGGGCCGCGTGCGTCTCGACTACGTGATCCCAAGCCGCGGTCTGATCGGCTTCCGTAACGAATTCATGACCATGACTTCGGGTACCGGTCTGCTGTACTCCACCTTCAGCCACTACGACGACGTGCGTCCGGGTGAAGTGGGCCAACGTCAGAACGGCGTGCTGATCTCCAACGGCCAGGGCAAAGCGGTCGCGTTCGCGCTGTTCGGCCTGCAGGATCGCGGTAAGCTGTTCCTGGGCCACGGTGCGGAAGTGTATGAAGGCCAGATCATCGGTATTCACTCACGTTCCAACGACCTGACCGTAAACTGCCTGACCGGTAAGAAGCTGACCAACATGCGTGCTTCCGGTACTGACGAAGCGACTACCCTGGTTCCGGCCATCAAAATGACCCTGGAGCAAGCTCTGGAGTTCATCGATGACGACGAACTGGTAGAAGTGACGCCGACCTCGATCCGTATCCGTAAGCGTCACCTGACGGAAAACGATCGTAAGCGTGCCAGCCGCGGTCCTAAAGACGCTTAATCGCTGATTGAGTGTCCCCTGCTTAGGGCGCGGTTCTCGCGCCCTGAGTTTTTTCCTCTGTTGTTCCCCGTTTGTGCGGCGCGCTATGCGCTTTTCCGTTCGCTCCCTGTTCAGCTGTTCCTTTTCCCGCTACAGTGAAATCTCACCGGCCCATCAGGAGAGGACTATGCTGTATATCTTTGATTTAGGTAATGTGATCGTCGATATCGATTTCAAGCGTGTGCTGGGCGTGTGGAGCAATTTGAGCGGCACGCCGTTGGCGGTGCTGTCCGATCGTTTCGCCATGGGTGAGGTGTTCCAGCAACATGAACGCGGTGAAATCAGCGACGAAGACTTCGCCGGCAAGCTGTGCGATGAAATGGGCATCGCGCTCAGCTTCGAGCAGTTCGCCACCGGCTGGCAGGCGGTATTCGTCGCGCTGCGCCCGGAAGTGATCGACATCATGCAGCGCCTGCGCAACGAAGGCCACCGGGTGGTGGTGCTGTCGAACACCAACCGTTTGCACTGCAACTACTGGCCGCAGCACTATCCTGAAGTGGCCGCCGCTGCCGATCATCTCTACCTGTCGCAAGATCTCGGCATGCGCAAGCCGGAAGCCGAGATCTATCAACATGTGCTGGCCGCGGAAAACACCGCCGCCGCCGACGCGGTGTTCTTCGACGATCACCCGGCGAACGTCCTCGCCGCGCAGGCGTTGGGGATCAAGACGGTGCACGTCACCGATCGCGACGTGGTGCCGGCCTATTTTGCCCAATGAGCGCAGGGCGCGTTAAGCTTAAGGCGTATCAACTGGCATCAAGGAGTGACCATGTCGTTTTTCCGCCGCAAGAAGCTGCCCCCTGCGATTAAGCCCGGCGTTACCTTCGGACGTTTGCTGTACCAGCGCATCGACAACGATGGCCTGACGATGCTGGCGGGCCATCTCGCCTATGTTTCCCTGCTGTCGCTGGTGCCGCTGGTCACCGTGGTGTTCGCGCTGTTCGCCGCTTTCCCGATGTTTGCCGACATCAGCGAACAGCTGAAGAGCTTTGTTTTTGCCAATTTCGTGCCGGCCGCCGGCAACGTGATCCAGAACTACCTGGAGCAGTTCGTTGCCAATTCCAACAAGATGACCGCCGTCGGCACCTGCGGGCTGATCGTCACCGCGCTGCTGCTGATCTCCTCGGTGGACAGCGTGCTGAACACCATCTGGCGCAGCAAGAACAAGCGGCCGATCGTCTTCTCCTTCGCCGTGTACTGGATGGTGCTGACGCTGGGGCCGCTGCTGGTGGGCGCCAGTATGGCCATCAGCTCCTACCTGCTGTCGCTCAACTGGCTGACTCAGACCGGGGTCAACGGTCTGGTGGATCAGGTGCTGCGCATCTTTCCGCTGATTTTGTCGTGTATCTCCTTCTGGCTGCTGTATTGCATCGTGCCGACGGTACGGGTGCCGCCCAAAGACGCGCTGATTGGCGCGGTGGTGGCCGGATTGCTGTTCGAGCTGGGTAAGAAGGGGTTCGCGCTGTACGTCACCATGTTCCCCTCCTATCAGCTGATTTACGGTGTGCTGGCAGTGATCCCGATTTTATTCCTGTGGGTCTACTGGAGCTGGTGTATCGTGTTACTCGGTGCGGAAATCACCGCGACCATCGGCGAATACCGCGACTACCGCCGGCAGAAGGCGGAGCAACAGGAACCAAAACCAGAAGGGCAGCAGGAATGATTGCGTTGATTCAACGGGTGTTAAACGCCAGCGTCACGGTAGGTGGCGAGACGGTAGGCAAGATTGGCCCCGGTTTGTTAGTGTTATTGGGCGTGGAGCAGGGCGATAACGAGCAAAAAGCGCAGCGCCTGTGCGAACGCGTGTTGGGATACCGCATTTTCGGCGACGAGAACGACAAGATGAACCTCAACGTCCAGCAGGCCGGGGGCAGCGTGCTGGTCGTCTCGCAGTTCACCCTGGCGGCGGACACCCAAAAGGGCATGCGCCCCAGCTTCTCGCGCGGCGCCGCGCCGCAGGAAGCCGATCGGTTGTATCAATATTTTGTTGGCCAGTGCCGCGAGCGCGGCATAGAGACCCAGACCGGCGAGTTCGCCGCCGACATGCAGGTGGCGCTGGTCAACGATGGTCCGGTGACATTCTGGCTACAGGTCTAAGCATTCGGAGAACAGGCGTCTATGTATCACCTACGAGTACCCGTAACAGAGCAAGAACTGAAGGAGTATTACCAGTTTCGCTGGGAAATGCTGCGCAAGCCGCTGCACCAGCCGGTGGGTTCGGAAAAGGATGCCTATGACGCCATGGCCCATCACCAAATGGTGGTGGACGAGGTCGGTAAAATCGTCGCCATTGGGCGGCTGTATATCAATGCCGACAATGAGGCGGCGATTCGTTTTCTGGCGGTAGACCCGACGCTGCAGGATAAAGGGTTGGGGACGCTGGTGGCGATGACGCTGGAATCCGTTGCGCGGCAGGAAGGCGTGAAGCGGGTGGTGTGCAGCGCCCGTGAAGACGCGGTAGATTTCTTCGCCAAGCTGGGGTTCGTCAACCAGGGGGAGATCACCGCGCCGCAAACCACCCCGATCCGCCACTTTCTGATGATCAAACCGGTGGCGACGCTGGACGATATCCTGCATCGCCCCGACTGGTGCGGCCAACTGCAGCAGGCCTGGTATGAACACATCCCGCTGAGCGAAAAGATGGGCGTGCGCATCAGCCAGTACACCGGCCAGCGCTTCGTCACCACCATGCCGGAGATCGGCAACCAGAACCCGCACCATACCCTGTTCGCCGGCAGCCTGTTCTCACTGGCGACGCTGACCGCCTGGGGGCTGATTTGGCTGCTGCTGCGCGAGCGCCATCTGGGCGGCACCATCATTTTGGCGGACGCGCACATTCGTTACAGCAAACCGATCACCGGCAGACCGCGGGCGGTGGCGGATCTCGGTTCGCTGAGCGGCGATTTGGCGCGTCTGGCGCGCGGCCGCCGCGCGCGCGTACACGCCGAAGTGCATCTGTTCGGCGATGAGGATAAGGGCGCGGTGTTCGAAGGCACCTACATGGTGTTGCCGGCCGAGCCGGATGTGCCGCTGGATCAGGGCGGTTCCGAAGCGCTGGAAGAGTAAAACGGCGGCCCTGTCCTGATGGCGGGCCGCGCGATAGATTACGGCAGCTGTTGGTTCACCGCTTGGCCATCGCCGGCGGTGGCCTGCAGATTGCCCTTCAATGAAGCTTTGAACGGCCCGTCGCTGTTCAACAGCCCTTTCAACTGCAGTTCGAGGTTGCCGTCGCCCGTCAGCGGCACCGGCTGCCATCCCCATTGCTGCAAGGTATTGAGCGGTACCGAGCGGCCGTGCAGCGTCAGCTGGAACGGTTTGCCCGGCAGCTGATCGACGCTCGCTTTGGCCTCCAGCAGTCCATTCGGCATAAAGGCGCTGAGCTCGGTGACGTTGATTTGGCTGGCGTCGGCGTTCAGCGCCAGCGAAGGGCGTCGCACGTCGATTTTGTTGAAGGTGGCCTCGCTGCCGTTCAGGTTCAGCGAGCCGGACCACACGCCCCATTGGTGGTCGCGCGCCAGCAGCAGGTTGCTGCCGTAGCCGTCCAGCGCGGTGATCTGGAACGGGAACGCCGGGTTGATGTCGATAATCAGATTGCGGTTGGTGGTCAGCTTGGTGACGTACACCTCGTTCAGCCAATCCGGCAGCGGTTTCAGCCACAGCTCGCGCCAGTCGATCGGCAGAGTGTATTCCAGCGCCGCCATGGCCACTTCATCCAGCTGCAGGCGTTTGCCGGCGCGCAGCCAGCTGCCGGAGGCGCGCAACAGGCCGCCTTCCCAGCGGGTGGTGAACTGCTGAATGGCGATGCCGGCGGAAGAGAGCCGCAGGGTGGCGATCGGGTCGATCAGGTGGAAGCCGCCGTTGATCACATCGCCGGCGTTGAAGTTGAGCGAGCCGTCCTCGCTGCGCCAGTCGCCCTTTTCGACGCTGACGTTTTGCAGCGACAGATCGAGATCGTTAAACGCCCACGCTTTGCCCTCCAGACGCGCGTCGATCAGATCGAACCGCTTGAGGGTGACCGGTGGCAAGGTGGTGAAGCGCTGCATGAACTCCGCCAGCGTCAACGGGGTTTGCAGGCGTACGCCGCTCAGCCGCAGGCGATCCACCTGCCAGCTGCCGTCGACGGCGCGGCTGGCCACGCCGGTCAGGTCACCCTGCGCCAGGTCGGCGCCAAAGTTGTTCAACAGCAGCTGACCCTGCTTTTGCTCTCCCTGCACCAATACCTTCGAGGCGGGAATGCCGTTCAGCGTCATCGAACCGGCGCTGAACTGGAACTGGTTGTTGTCCCCCAGCAAATGGTCGGCCAGCGGGCGCCATGGCGTGATGCCGGCGTTGACCTGCTGCGCGTTGAGCTGCCACTCGTTATCGTTGGACTGCAACGCCATGTTGCTCAGCTGCAGTACGTCAGCCTGTACAGGCAGCGCCGCCGCCTGCGGCTGCACGTTCAGCGTGCCGTCGCGCAGCGTGACGCTGTGGAAATAGCGCGGTTCGGTGATTTGGCGCAGGCTGAGGCCGAGCTCGACGCGTTTGGCGACCAGCGCCTGCGGCTGGCCGTTGCGCGCCAGCTGCACCTCTTCCAGAGCGATCTGGTCCGGCTGGCTCCACGAATGGGTGATTTTTCCTATCGACAGGCGGTATTCGCTGTTGCCACTGATCCAGGCGCTCAGGCGGCCTGCCGCCCAGCGGGTTTGCCCCACCAGATACAGCACCACCGCCGCCAGCACCACCAGCAGCAGCAACGTCAGCAACAGCTTTCCGATAAATTTCATCGTCTACATCCGCATCGGTCAAAAAAGATACCCTGTTTATGCCGCAATTGGCCGGGCATCTCAAGGGCAATGGTCTGATAGACAATAAAAAACGGCCGCAGGCGGCCGTTTGAACGTCAAGGGACGGGTTACTTTTTCTCGTGTTCCTGCGGGAACACCAGGTTCAGCACGATGGCGGTAATACCACCGGCGGCGATACCGGAAGAGAGCAGGGTTTTCAGCCAGTCCGGCGCGAACTGCAGGATCAGCGGCTGCTGGGAGACGCCCATGCCGACGGCCAGCGACAGCGCCATGATCATGATGGCGCGGCGGTTCAGGCGCTCGCGCGACACGATGCGCACGCCGGAGGCGGCGATGGTGCCGAACATCACGATGGTCGCGCCGCCCAGCACCGGCTCAGGGATGTGCTGCACGAAGCCGGCCACCGCCGGGAACAGCCCCAGCGCGATCAGCATCAGCGCCACCACGAAGCCGACGTAGCGGCTGGCGACGCCGGTCAGCTGGATCACGCCGTTGTTCTGGCCGAAGCAGGAGTTGGGGAAGGTGTTGAACACTGCCGACAGCATCGAGTTCAGGCCGTTGGCCAGCACGCCGCCCTTCAGGCGCTTCATGTACAGCGGCCCGCTGACCGGCTGTTCGGAGACGTCGGAAGTGGCGGTGATGTCGCCGATGGTTTCCAGCGAGGTGACCATAAAGATCAGCATCAGCGGCAGCAGCAGGTTCCAGTCGAAGCCCAGGCCGTAATAGAGCGGCGTGGGGATGGTGATCGCCGCCGTGGGCGCCGCCGGCGCGTCGGCGGGCAGCATGTCCATCGCCCAGGCCAACAGATAGCCGACCGCCATGGCGATCACCAGCGAAGCCACGCGCAGGTAAGGGTTGCGCTGGCGGTTCAGCAGGATGATTACCGCCAGCACCGCGCCGGCCAGCAGCAGGTTTTTCGGCGAGCCGAAGCTGTGATCGTTCATCGCGGCATAGCCGCCGCCGATCGAAGTCAGGCCGACCTGAATCAGCGACAGGCCGATGATCATCACCACGATGCCGGAAACCAGCGGGGTGATGATGCGGCGCGCCAGATGCAGCACGCGCGACAGCAGAATTTCGGTGCAGGAGGCGACCATCAGGGTGCCGAACAGCGCGGCCATCATGGTCGGCACGTCGGCGCCGCCGTTTTTCAGCGCCAGACCGCCCATGATCAGCGGCGAAACGAAGTTGAAGCTGGTGCCCTGAATCGACAGCAGCCCGGAGCCCACTGGTCCCCAGGTTTTGATTTGCAGAATGGAAGCCAGACCGGAGGCGAACAGCGACATGCTGATGATGTGCTGAGTATCCTGCGCCGGCAGGCCCAGCGCCTGGCAGATCAGCAGGGCCGGAGTGATCACCGCGACGAACATCGCCAGCAGATGCTGGCCGGCGGCAAACAGCGTTTGTGGCAGCGGCGGGCGATCTTCCAGGCGATAAATCAGTTCACTGGCGCGGGGTTCTGAGGCGGCTTGGCGCGCGGCATCAAGCTCGGAGGATGACATGCTCATGGTGTGGCGTTTCCAGATACGGCAAAGCAGGCATTTTAATGCTCCGCCCCGCAAAAGCAAACGGTTGCGCGTAAATATTATGTTGCCGACTTTCTCGTTTATGTCGCATTTTCATTCATTTTTTCTTGTCATCTCAGCGTTTTTTACTTCTAATCCTGCACTCATCAAGTTTAAAAACTCAGTGGTTTTCTATAACTTATTATTTTTATTTGGATCTTTTCCCTTACATGGAGTACCTGGATGTTTCATCTTGATACTTATGGCACGTTAGTCGCGGCGACGCTGGTTTTGCTCCTCGGGGGCAAGTGCGTCAGGACCATTCCCCTGCTGCGAAAATATACCATTCCTGCTCCCGTCGCCGGCGGTTTGCTGGTGGCACTCCTGCTGTTAGCCCTGAAAAAGCTCGTCAACTGGGAAATCAGTTTTGACATGTCGCTGAAGGACCCGCTGATGCTGGCCTTCTTCGCCACCATCGGTCTGAACGCCAACCTGGCGCGTTTGCGCGCCGGCGGCAAGGTGCTGGTGGTGTTCCTGTTCGTGGTGCTGGGTTTGCTTATCGTGCAGAACGCCATCGGCATCGGCATGGCGAAAATGCTGGGGCTGGATCCGCTGATGGGCCTGATCGCCGGGTCGATCACCCTGTCGGGCGGGCACGGCACCGGGGCGGCCTGGAGCAAGCTGTTCATCGAGCGCTACGGTTTTGAAAACGCGACGGAAGTTGCCATGGCCTGCGCCACCTTCGGCCTGGTGCTGGGCGGCCTGATCGGCGGCCCGGTGGCGCGCTATCTGGTCAAGCACTCCTCCACGCCGGAGGGCACCCCGGAAGACAGCGTGCAGCCGAGCGGCTTCGAGAAGCCGGAAAGCGGCCGCCTGATCACCTCGCTGGTGATGATCGAAACCATCGCCATGATCGCCATCTGTCTGAGCCTGGGGCAGCTGATTGCCGGCCTGCTGAGCGGCACGGTGTTTGAACTGCCGAACTTCGTTTGCGTGCTGTTCGTCGGGGTGATCCTCAGCAACACGCTGGCCTTCACCGGTTTCTATACCGTGTTCGAGCGGGCGGTATCGGTGCTGGGCAACGTCAGCCTGTCGCTGTTCCTGGCGATGGCACTGATGAGCCTGCGTCTGTGGGAGCTGGCCTCGCTGGCGCTGCCGATGCTGGCGATCCTGGCGGTGCAGACGCTGGTCATGGCGCTGTACGCGATCTTCGTTACCTACCGGGTGATGGGCAAAAACTACGACGCGGCGGTGCTGGCTGCCGGCCACTGCGGCTTCGGCATGGGCGCCACGCCGACGGCGATCGCCAACATGCAGGCGATCACCGATCGTTTCGGCCCGTCGCACGTGGCGTTTTTGGTGGTGCCGATGGTGGGGGCATTCTTTATCGATATCGCCAATGCCATCGTCATCAAGCTGTATCTGCTGCTGCCGGTGTTCCCGGCGGTGGGGTGATATCGCGAGCCAGAAAAGAAGAGGGCGCCGTCGGCGCCCTTTTTTATGCGTTGGAGTAGCGCGCCTTCTCCGGCAGCCAGCGCTCGATCAGCGCCTGGGCGTGCTCCGGATAGTGCTGGTGGAGGTGGCGAGCGACGCGTTGCACTTCGGGGATCATCGCCTGGTCGCGCAGCAGGTCCGCCACTTTGAATTCGGCGCTGCCGGTCTGGCGGGTGCCGAGCAGCTCGCCCGGGCCGCGGATTTCCAGATCGCGCTGCGCGATGACGAAGCCGTCATTGCTGTCGCGCAGCACCTGCAGACGCGTTTGCGCGGTTTTGCTCAGCGGCGTTTTGTACAGCAGCACGCAGTGTGAGGCCACCGCACCGCGCCCCACGCGGCCGCGCAGCTGGTGCAATTGCGCCAGGCCCAGCCGCTCCGGGTTCTCGATGATCATCAGGCTGGCGTTCGGCACGTCGACGCCGACTTCGATCACTGTGGTGGCGACCAACAGCTGCAGCTCGCCCTGTTTAAACGCCTGCATCACCGCCTGCTTCTCCTGAGCTTTCATGCGGCCGTGCACCAGCGCCACCTTCAGCTCCGGCAGCGCGGTTTTCAATTCTTCCCAGGTGGCTTCCGCCGCCTGCGCTTCCAGCAGTTCGGACTCTTCGATCAACGTGCACACCCAGTAAGCCTGCCGGCCCTCTTCCAGGCAGGCGCTCTTCACTCGTTGAATGATATCGGCGCGGCGGGTATCGGGAATGGCGACGGTGGTCACCGGCGTGCGGCCCGGCGGCAGCTCGTCGATGACCGAGGTATCGAGATCGGCATAGGCGGTCATTGCCAGCGTGCGCGGGATCGGCGTGGCGGTCATGATCAGCTGATGGGCGTGGAAGCCCTGTTCTTCGCCTTTCTCCCACAGCGCCAGCCGCTGATGCACCCCGAAGCGGTGCTGCTCATCGATGATCACCAGCGCCAGGCCGTTGAACTGCACCTGTTCCTGGAAGATGGCGTGGGTGCCGACCACCATCGACACCTGGCCGCTGGCGATGGCTTCCTGCTGCGCGATGCGCGCCTTGCCTTTCTGTTTGCCGGCCAGCCAGCCGACCTCCAGCCCCAGCGGTTCGAACCACTGACGAAAATTGTTGGCGTGCTGCTCGGCCAGCAGCTCGGTTGGCGCCATCAGCGCTACCTGCTTGCCGTGCGCGATGGCGCGCAGCGCCGCCAGCGCCGCCACCAGCGTTTTGCCGGAGCCGACGTCGCCCTGCACCAGCCGCATCATCGGGAAGTCTTTTTGCATATCGGCTTCGATGTCGGCCACCACGCGCGTTTGCGCGCCGGTCGGCGAGAACGGCAGCTGGGCGAGAAAACGGTTTTTCAGCCGATCGTCCGGCAGCAGCGGCTGCGCCCGGTAACTCTGGGCACCGGCGCGCACCGCCAGCATGCTGAGGTTATGCGCCAACAGCTCTTCGAGGATCAGGCGTTTTTGCGCCGGGTGTTTGCCCTGCTCCAGATCCGCCAACTGGATGTCCGGCGGCGGGCGGTGCAGGGTGTGCAGCGCCTGCGGCAGGCTCATCAGGCCGCCGCTCAGCTCCGGCGGCAGCAGTTCGGCAATGGCGCAGGTATCCAGCAGCTCCAGCGCCTGGTCGGTCAATTTGCGCAGCGTGGCCTGCCGCACCCCTTCGGTGGTGGGGTAGACCGGCGTCAGCGACTCCTGCAGCTCAACCTCGCTGGTTTCGCCCTGAATGCGGTATTCCGGATGGATGATCTCCGCGCCGTGGTTGCCGCGTTTGATCTCGCCGTAGGCGGTCACGCGGCGGCCGGTGGCCAGGCTGTTCTTCATCGCGGCGTTGAAGTTGAAAAAACGCATGGTGAGGATGCCGGTACCGTCGCTGATCTGGCAGGTCAGCATGCGGCGGCGGCCGAAGCTGATGTCGCTGCGCAGCACTTCCCCTTCTACCGTGGCGTAGATGCCCGGCAGCAGATCGTTGATCGGATAGAGGCGGGTGCGGTCTTCGTAGCGCAGCGGCAGATGCAGCAGCAGATCCTGAATGGTGTCGAGGCCAAGCTTGGCCAATTTGCCCGCCTGGCTGGCGCCAACCCCGGAAAGCGTGGTGAGTGGGACAGCATCCAGCAGGCGGCCTTTCATTTGCGCACCGTCGCCTGCATGGCCGCCCACCATTCGGCGCTGGCGACCACCTGGCCCTGTTCATCGATCTGCGGGCGCGGCAGCCCTTTGCGCTTGGCCACGTTGGCCAACACCGGGTAGCCGCCTTCGAACAGCAGGCGCTGCTGCTCTTCTTCGTCCAGCATGCTGTTATCGCGGCGATACAGGCCGGCGTTTTGCCGTTGGCGCTGCGCCTCATACAGGATCAGCGCGGAGGCTACGGAGACGTTGAGCGATTGCACCATGCCGATCATCGGAATGACGATGTCCTGATCGGCCAGCGCCAGCGCTTCTTCGGTGATGCCGGTTTTTTCCTGGCCGAGCAGCACGCAGGTTGGCCGGGTGTAGTCCACCTCGCGGAAATCGACCGCGCGCGCAGACAGGTTGGTGGCCAGAATTTGCATGCCCTGCGCTTTCAGGTGACCGACCGCGTCGCCGATGGAGCGGTGGGTTTTAACGCTGACCCAGCTGTTGCTGCCGGCGGCGGAGGAAACCAGGGTGCGCATGCGGGTGGTGGGCCACACGGCGTGGACCTGATGCACGCCGACGGCGTCGGCGGTACGGATAATGGCGGAGACGTTATGCGGTTTGTGCACCTGCTCCAGGCAAACCGTCAAATCCGGCTGCCGGGTCGCGAGCATTTCACAAATCCGCGCATAGCGTTCAGGACTCATAAGCGCTAGTTTCGGTTGCGGTTAACTTTGATCACATCCGGCATGATACGGATTTTACGCATAATGTTTGCCAAATGGATGCGATCGCGGGTGGTCAAGCGGATAAAGGCGCTATAAACCCGACCGTCTTTCTCTTCGGTGTTCAGGCTCTGAATATTGGACTCGGCCGCGTTGATCGCCGCCGTCAGGTTGGCCAGCGCGCCCTGGTGGTTAAACATATCCACCTTAATTTCGGCGATGAACTCCTGCTCGGTCTCTTTATCCCACTCGACCGCCATGAACTTCTCAGGCTCTTTCTGATAGCCGCGAATATTGCGGCAGGATTCATGGTGGATCACCAGCCCTTTACCCGGGCTGACGTGAGCGATAATCGGGTCGCCCGGAATCGGACGGCAGCACTTGGCGAAGGTGATCAACACCCCGTCGGCGCCCTTGATGGCCAGGTTGCGCACGCCGGAGGACGCGCCCAGGCTGGACTGATCGCCCTGCAGGTTCTTCGCCACCACCACGCTCATGGCGTTGCCGAGGCCGATTTCCGCCAGCAGATCGTCCAGCGTCGCCAGCTTCATGCGATCCAGTTCGTGCTGAATGTTTTCCTGCGGGATTTCGGCCAGCTTGCGGCTGCCACCCAGCGCGTGGTTGAGCAGACGGCGGCCGAGGCCGACGGAGTCGTCGCGCTTGAGATTCTTCAGCATCTGGCGAATTTTGGCGCGCGCTTTCGAGCTGACCACGAAGTTCAGCCAGGCGGCGTTAGGCCGCGCGCCCGGTGCGGTGATGATCTCGACGGTCTGGCCGCTGGTCAGCGACTGCGACAGCGGATATGGCTGACGATCGACGCGCGCGCCGACGCAGGCATGGCCGATATCGGTATGCACCGCATAGGCGAAGTCGACCGGCGTGGCACCGGCGGGCAGCTCGACGATGCGGCCTTCCGGGGTGAAAACGTAAATCTCATCCGGGAACAGATCGGATTTGACGCTCTCAATAAATTCAAACGAACTGCCGGCGCTTTGCTGCAGCTCCAGCAGGCTTTGCATCCAGCGCTGGGCGCGGATCTGCGCCGTGGTGCCGGTTTCGCCCTGTTCTCTTTCCTTGTAAGCCCAGTGCGCGGCCACCCCCATCTCAGCCATCTGATCCATGTCTTCGGTGCGGATCTGCACTTCGACCGGCACGCCGTGCGGGCCGATCAGCGAGGTATGCAGCGATTGATAGCCGTTGGCCTTGGGAATGGCGATGTAATCTTTCACCCGCCCCGGACGCGGCTTGTACAGGCTGTGCACCTGGCCGAGCACGCGGTAGCAGGTATCGACCTCTTTGACGATCACCCGGAACGCGTAGATATCCATGATGGAATGGAACCGCTGTTCTTTCAGGTGCATCTTGAGGTAGATGGAATAGAGGTGTTTTTCCCGCCCGCTGACGCGGCAGGCGATGCCGGCTTCCGTCAGCCGCCCTTCGATCTCGGAGAGGATTTTTTGAATCATCTCTTTGCGGTTGCCGCGCGCGGCTTTCACCACTTCCTTGATCACGCGATAACGGTTCGGGTACAGCGCCTCGAAGCCCAGCTCTTCCAGCTCGGTTTTCAGGTGATGAATACCCAGACGGTGGGCGAGCGGGCTGTAGATTTCCAGGGTTTCACGCGCGATGCGCCGGCGTTTGTCGGGGCGCAGCGAACCGAGGGTGCGCATGTTGTGCGTACGGTCGGCCAGCTTGATCAGCACGACGCGGATATCCTGCACCATCGCCATGATCATCTTGCGGAAGTTTTCCGCCTGCGCTTCTTTCTTGTCCTGGAATTTCAGCTTATCGAGCTTGGAGACGCCCTCGACCAGTTCGGCGACGCTCTTGCCGAACAGCTGTTCCATATCTTGATAGGTGGCCGGGGTGTCTTCGATGACGTCGTGCAGCAATGCCGCCATCAGCGTCTCGTGGTCGAGACGCATTTCCGCCAGGATGCAGGCCACGGCGACCGGGTGAGTAATGTAGGGCTCACCGCTGGAGCGTGTCTGGCCCTCGTGCGCGTCGCGCGCGACGAGGTATGCCTGTTTGAGGCGCTTAATCTGCTCCTCGGGCAGGTAACGTTGAATCAGCAGATTCAGGCTTTCAAACAGGTACAAGGCGGACTCGCAGTCTAATTAACGACGACCTTCAGCAATCGCGGTAACCGCTTGAATCTCTGCGGCTTCCTGCTCTTGCTGCTCCTGGCGCTCACGCACGTCGAGGATCTGGCTGGTGATCAGGCCTTCTTCGATTTCGCGCAGGGCGATAACGGTGTACTTGTCGTTCTCTTCCGGAACCAGTGCATCTTTGCCGCCGGTCTGGATCTGACGCGCCCGACGAGCAGCGACCAACACCAGGTCAAAACGGTTACCAATTTTCTCTACAGCGTCTTGAACAGTTACGCGTGCCATATTTGTGCTACTCCACAGGTGACGAAAAGACTGGGCATGATACTGAAACTGCCTTCAGTCTGCCAATAGTTTGCTGATTAAAGCGTCATGCCGCAGCAACTGGCGGCCCAAACGCAGGCGTTCGGCGCGAATGATGGTCTTCAGATCGGACAGCGCCAGATCGAAATCATCGTTCACGATCAGGTAATCGTACTCCGCGTAATGCGTCATTTCCGCCACGGCCTGAGCCATGCGCTTGGCGATCACCTCTTCGGAATCCTGCCCGCGCCCGCGCAGGCGGCGGCCCAGTTCTTCCTTCGACGGCGGCAGAATGAAGATGCTGCGCGCCTGCGGCATTTTGGCGCGGATTTGCTGCGCGCCCTGCCAGTCGATATCCAGAAACACGTCTACGCCGGTCGCCAACACTTGTTCGATGGCGGCGCGCGAGGTGCCGTAATAGTTGCCGAACACTTCGGCGTGCTCAAGAAACGCGTCCTGCTCGATCATCCGGCGGAATTCGTCTTTCGAGACGAAGAAATAGTGCTCGCCGTGATTTTCACCCGGGCGGCTGTCGCGCGTGGTGTGCGAAACCGAAACCTGCGTGTCGTACAGCGGTTGCGTCTTTAACAAAGCCTGAATCAGACTTGATTTACCTGCGCCACTGGGAGCAGAGACAATATAAAGCGTGCCTTGAGCCATGATGATGTTCGTTGATAACGGTTGATATGCCAATAACAGCGGATGTGTATTTTCTCCGCACAGTATACACGGCTAACGCGCCGGGTGCAGCGTTAGCTCGCATTTTGCCCGCGGCTTTGCGCGGAAAAAGCGGTGAATGCGCGAATTTGCGCGTTGAAGGGCGACATTTCTGCAGTTTTGGCCTCGGCGGCGGCGCGTTGCCGCCCCGACATCAATGATCCGGATGCTGGTAGTTGAACACCGGCAGGCCGAGGCGGAAGCGCAGGGCGATCAGGCGCGCGCTCAGACCGGCGACCAGCGTGATGATCACCACCAGATTGTGCGGCAGGCTGAGGTGCTGCAGGCCGATATACAGCCAGGCGGCGCTGAAGGAGATGCCGGCGTAGATCTCCTTCTGGAACACCAGCGGGATGCGGTTGCAGAACATGTCGCGCAGCACCCCGCCGAAGACGCCGGTGATCACCGCGGCGATGGCGGCGATAATCGCGCTGTGTCCCATATCCAGCGCCACTTGCGCGCCGATGATGGAGAACACGATCAGGCCGACGGCGTCGAGCACCAGGAACAGGCGGCGCAGATGGCGCATCAGGGGGGCCACCCAGGTGGTGACGATCGCCGCTATCGCGACGATGACGATGTATTCCGGGTGTTTGACCCAGCCTAACGGAAAATGCCCGAGCAGCATATCGCGCACCGACCCGCCGCCGATCGCCGTGACCGAGGCGATGATGATCACGCCGAACATGTCCATTTGGCGGCGGCCGGCCGCCAGCGCGCCGGTCATGGCTTCGGCGGTGATGCCGATGATATAAAGGATGCTCAGTAACATAAGGGGTTCACAACGTACTTGCGTCAGAATGATGGCCGGCAGGGTAATCGCCGCCGAGGGTGCGCGCTACTGAGTTTTTTTCACCGATGGTGTTTCGGATTAATTTAGCTAATCCAAACTGCGTTTTTATTGTCGATAACCAGCCTTTTTTAACATCTGGCTGCTGATAAAAGCATTAGAAATTTCGCGCTGGTTTCCATCGCTGACTATGCTTTTTGCAGCTAATCCTTCAACTGAGAAACCGAGACTGCAGATGAAAAATTCCCCGAAACTGGCCGCCTGCGCCGTGGTGGCTGCCGCCCTGCTGTTGAGCGGCTGCGTGGCGCCAGGTCACCAGACAACGTCACCCGCCCCGGTTTGCCGCACCGGCGATCCGCTGGTGCAGACAACGCTCTATTTTGGCCTGAATCGTCCGGCGGGGCCGGCGATCACCGCCGCCGAGTGGCAAACCTTCGTCGACAGCCAGGTGACGCCGCGCTTTAAAGACGGGCTGACGGTGTTTGACGCCAAAGGGCAGTGGCTGGGCCACGACGGCAAACTGGCGCGCGAGAACAGCAAGGCGCTGCTGCTGATCCATGCGCCGGGCAAAGAGAGCGAGACGAATATCGAGGCGCTGCGCAGCGGCTATAAGCAGCAGTTTGCGCAGGATTCTGTGATGCGGGTGGATGCGCCGGTGTGCGTGGCGTTTTAAAGCGAACTCCCGGCCTTATGGCCGGGAGTGGAGATTACAGCACCAGGCCGGCGATGGCCGCCGACAGCAGGCTCACCAGCGTCGAGCCATAAACCAGCTTCAGGCCAAAGCGGGAAACTACGTTGCCTTGCTGCTCGTTCAGCCCCTTGATGGCGCCGGCGACGATGCCGATGGAGGCGAAGTTGGCGAACGACACCAGGAACACCGACAGAATGCCCAGCCCGCGCGGCGACAGCTCCGCCGCGATCTTCTTCAGCTCAATCATCGCCACGAATTCGTTGGCCACCAGTTTGGTCGCCATGATGCTGCCCGCCTTCAAGGCCTCTTCCGCCGGGATGCCGATCAGCCAGGCCAGCGGATAGAACACGTAGCCGAGGATCTGCTGGAAGCTGATGCCGAGCACCGCCGAGAACAGCGCATTGACGGCGGAGATCAGCGCGATAAAGCCGATCAGCATCGCCGCGATGATCATCGCAATTTTGAAGCCGGCCAGAATGTACTCGCCCAACATTTCGAAGAAGCTCTGATCTTCGTGCAGTTTGTTCAGCTTCAGCTCCGGCTCGTCTTCGACCTGATACGGGTTGATGATCGACAGAATGATGAAGGTGCTGAACATATTAAGGATCAATGCCGCCACCACGTACTGCGCGTCGATCATCGACATGTAGGCGCCGACGATGGAGAGCGATACCGTCGACATGGCGGTGGCGGCCATGGTGTACATGCGGCGCGGCGAGATATCGCCGATGATGCCTTTATAGGCGATAAAGTTCTCCGACTGCCCCAGCACCAGCGTGCTGACGGCGTTGAACGACTCCAGCTTGCCCATGCCGTTGACCTTGGACAGCAGGGTGCCGACCAGACGGATGATCAGCGGCAGGATGCGGAAATGCTGCAAAATGCCGATCAGGGCGGAAATAAAGATGATAGGGCACAAAACGCCGAGGAAGATGAACGCCAGGCCATCCTTGCTCATGCCGCCGAACACGAACTCCGATCCTTGTGCCGCGTAGGCGAGCAGGGTGTCGAAGAAGCCGGCGACGTGTTTGATCACGCTGAGCCCGCTGGCGGAGTGCAGGAAGAAATAGGCCAGCGCGCCTTCGATCACCAGTAGCTGGATGATATAGCGCAGGCGGATTTTCTTGCGATTATTGCTGACCAGCAGCGCCAGGGCGATGATCACCACCAGGGCCATAATAAATTGCAGAATTTGTGGCATAAACGGTCCGTACGGTTCACGGGCAGGAAAAAAACACATTTAGCCACAGCATCGCCGCCCTTTCATTACCTTGCGTGATAATTAGAACAAAATACTTATGGCATGCGGGATATCTTGCCGAATGTCATCCACACGCGCTGCTCGGCAGTTTTTCATAAGCCCCTGTGAACAGCCTACTGGCCCGCAACCTGATGCAACCTTCGCCCCACGCGTGCAGACGCCTGGAATCTGGCTCGCAATGGGGGATTTTTCCCGGCGCAAAACGTGGTTTTCTCGGCTAAGACGGAGAAACATGCTTGAGCAGGGCGCCGCGACCGGCGCGCATTTTCTCAAGTCAGGAGGTGAACGATGAATACCGGCATGTTGCTCAGGGCGTTGGCCAACGGCGTTAATCCCGACACCGGCGAGCTGTTGAAACCGGCTTCAGCGGCCTGTGCGCCGGAGGCTATCCGCCTGCTGTTCGCGTTGGCCAACGAGTTCGACGGTGAATCCGCACTGCAGAAAAAAGCCCGGCTGACGCCGGAAGAGAAGCGGCAGAAAAATCTCACTGAGGGTCGGCCGGCCAATGCCTATTTCCCCTGGTCGGAAGAGGAAAAACTGCGGCTGCGCGAGAGCCATGCGGCCGGGGCGACGCTGGAAGCGTTGAGCGATGAGTTTGAGCGCTCAACCTGGAGCATTGCGGTGCAACTGCAGAAAATGGGGTTGATCGGTGAGGAGCAGGCGGCCGCCTATCGCTGATCTGCAGCCATAAAAAAGCCCGCGTGCCGCGGGCTTGATGGCGTGCGGAGCGGGATCACTCGATGTTCTGGATCTGCTCGCGCATCTGCTCGATCAGCACCTTCAGCTCGATGGCGGAGGCGGTGACGTCGGCATTGATCGACTTGGAGGCCAGGGTGTTCGATTCGCGGTTGAACTCCTGCATCATAAAGTCGAGGCGGCGGCCGACGGCTTCTTTCTTCTTCAGGATGTTGTGCGTCTCTTTCACGTGCGCTTCCAGACGGTCCAGCTCTTCGGCGACGTCGATGCGCTGCGCCATCAGCACCAGCTCCTGCTCCAGGCGGGTGTTTTCCAGCTGCACCTGCGCCTCTTCCAGCTTGCTGACCAGGCGCTCGCGCTGCCATTGCAGGATGTTCGGCATCTGGGCGCGCACTTTGACCACTTCGGCGCTGACGCCGTCGAGGCGCTGTTCGATCAGCGTTTTCAGCGCGGCGCCTTCGCTTTCGCGTGCGACGATAAAGTCATCCAGCGCGCCGTCCAGCGCCTGCATCAGCTCGGCGCTGATGGCGTCCAGATCCTGCTCCTGCGCGGACATCACACCCGGCCAGCGCAGCACGTCGATCGGGTTGATTTCCCCTTCGTCGCTCTGCATTTTCACCCAGTTGGCGGCTTCGACCAGCTGTTTGGCCAGCTTTTCGTTCAGGATCAGCGAGCTTTGCGCGCTTGGGTCCAGTTCGAAACGCAGGTTGCATTCGACTTTGCCGCGGGTCAGGCGGCCACGGATACGTTCACGGATCACCGGCTCCAGGCTGCGGAATTGTTCCGGCAGGCGGATGTAGGTTTCTAAGTAGCGCTGGTTAACGGAACGCAGCTCCCAGGCTGCGCTGCCCCATTCACCCTTGATTTCACGCCGGGCGTAGGCGGTCATGCTGCGGATCATTGATGCGTACCCGTAATAGGAAAAGATGGGGCGATTATAGCGTCGCGGCTGCGGGCAGGATAGGCATTACGTCACGAAGCCCGTATAATGCGCAGCCAATAGTTGATTTGAAGCCGGAGAGAGCCCATGCGTCCTGCAGGCAGAGCACCACAGCAAGTTCGCCCACTGACACTGACCCGTCACTATACCAAACACGCTGAAGGTTCAGTGCTGGTTGAGTTTGGCGATACCAAAGTCTTGTGCACCGCCACGGTAGAAGAGGGCGTTCCGCGCTTCCTGAAAGGCCAGGGGCAAGGTTGGATCACCGCCGAGTACGGTATGCTGCCGCGCTCCACCCACAGCCGCAATGCCCGTGAAGCCGCCAAAGGCAAGCAGGGCGGCCGCACGCTGGAAATCCAGCGTCTGATCGCCCGCTCGCTGCGAGCTGCGGTGGATCTGAAAAAGCTCGGTGAATTCACCATCACCCTCGACTGCGACGTACTGCAGGCCGACGGCGGTACCCGCACCGCCTCCATCTCCGGCGCCTGCGTGGCGCTGGCCGACGCGCTGAACACGCTGGTGGCCAACGGCAAGCTGAAAGCCAACCCGATGAAGGGCATGGTGGCGGCGGTTTCCGTCGGCATCGTCAATGGCGAAGCGCTGTGCGATCTGGAGTATGTGGAAGATTCCGCCGCGGAAACCGACATGAACGTGGTGATGATGGAAGACGGCCGCATGATTGAAGTGCAAGGCACCGCCGAAGGCGAGCCGTTCAGCCACGATGAGCTGTTGGCGCTATTGGCGCTGGCCCGAGGGGGCATCGAAACCATCTTCCAGGCGCAGAAAGCGGCGCTGGCGAACTGATTTTTTAAGGCGACTGAGAAGTCGCCTTTTTTATGCCCGACGATCGGGCGGCAGTAATGACAAGACCCAAACAGATTCAGACGAGGAGAAGCAGTAATGAAAGCCTATCAGCGCCAGTTTATCGAGTTCGCGCTTAACAAGCAGGTATTGAAGTTCGGCGAGTTCACCCTGAAATCCGGCCGCACTAGCCCGTATTTCTTCAACGCCGGCCTGTTTAATACCGGGCGCGATCTTGCGCTGTTGGGGCGCTTCTACGCCGAAGCCCTGATGGATTCCGGCATCGATTTCGACCTGCTGTTTGGCCCGGCCTATAAAGGCATTCCTATCGCCACCACCACGGCGGTGGCGCTGGCGGAACACCATGAGCGCGACGTGCCTTACTGCTTTAACCGCAAGGAAGCCAAAACCCATGGCGAAGGTGGTTCGCTGGTGGGCAGTCCGCTGCAGGGGCGCGTGATGCTGGTGGACGATGTGATCACCGCCGGCACCGCGATCCGCGAGTCGATGGAAATCATCGGCGCCAGCGGCGCTTCGCTGGCGGGGGTGCTGATCTCCCTCGACCGTCAGGAACGCGGCCGCGCGGATATCTCCGCCATTCAGGAAGTGGAACGCGACTATCACTGCAAGGTGATTTCGATCGTGACGCTGAAAGACCTGATTGCCTACCTGGAAGAGAAACCGGAGATGGCGGATCACCTGGCGGCGGTGCGCACTTACCGCGAGCAGTACGGCGTCTAAATAACAACGCCGGGCATGCCCGGCGTTATCTTTATTGCAGCTGTGCCGCTAATAGCGGCCAGCGGGCGTCGAATTCCTGCGTGGGGCGATAGCGGAATTCCGAACGCACATAGCGCGACAACATGCCTTCGCAGAAGGCCAGCAGCTGGCTGGCCAGCAGCGTTTCATCGACGATAAAGCCTTTGCCTTCGCGCAATTTGCGCTCTTTCAGCACCTGGCGCAACTGCGCCTCGATGCGCTCGAACAGCTGATTGATGCGGCCCTGCAGGCGATCCTGTTCAAACATCAGCGCGTGGCCGGTCATGATGCGCGTCAGCCCTGGGTTGCGTTCCGCAAAGCCCAGAATCAGCAGCAAAATCAGGCGCAGACGATTAAACGTCTCTTTCTCGTCCTGCAAGATCAGGTTGATGCGGGTGATCAGGCTGTCTTCAATAAACTCGATCAGACTGTCGAACATCCGTGTCTTGCTGGGGAAATGCCGGTACAGCGCAGCTTCAGAAACACCCACGTTCGCGGCGAGCTTGGCGGTGGTGATGCGTTGGCTGCCGTCGCTGGACTCCAGCATCTGGGCTAACGCCTGCAATATTTCCTCGCGCCGATTCCTTTTCGTCTTTTCTTTTTCTGCCATGTCTGATTAGACCCTTGCTAAAACTTAACTGACGGAAACCCGCGCACCGGCCGCTGCAGAGCAGGCTCTGTGCGGCTTATGTGATAGCTTTTTTACGATGCTGGGGTCAGCGGCCTTAACGGCCTTTTTCCGCGCTGCCTGGTGTGCGCTGCAATTGTCGCGGTAAAACCTTGCCGCAGAGACATCCTTCTCCCCGGAAAGGCAAGGTTCAGGCGACGTTTCCCTGCCGGCCATCGTACATTGGGTAGCGCTTAGTGGCGCCCCGAGTGGCCGAAGCCGCCTTCGCCGCGTTCGCTGCTGTCGAACTCTTCCACCAGGTTGAATTCGGCCTGCACCACCGGCACGAAGACCATCTGCGCGATGCGTTCGCCCGGCTCGATGGTGAAGTGTTTCTGGCCGCGGTTCCACACGGACACCATCAGCTGGCCCTGGTAATCGGAGTCGATCAGGCCGACCAGGTTGCCCAGCACGACGCCGTGCTTATGGCCCAGGCCCGAGCGCGGCAGGATCACCGCTGCCAGGCTAGCGTCGGCGATGTGGATCGCGAGGCCGGTAGGCAGCAGCGTGGTTTCGCCCGGCGCCAGCTCCACCGCGCTGTCCAGGCAGGCGCGCAGGTCGAGACCGGCAGAGCCCGGAGTAGCGTAGGTCGGTAGCGGGAAATCCTGACCGATGCGTGGGTCGAGGATCTTAACGTCGATTTTTTTCATCATAACGGCTGACTATCTCGTCTATTAAACGTTGGCCAAGGAGTGCCTTGTCGCTCAGCGCCAGGCGTTTCTCTCCATCCTGCCAAAAAAGGTGCAGGGCATTGGTGTCGCTGTTGAACCCGTGCTCTGCAAGCGATACATCGTTAGCGCAAATTAAATCCAGCTTCTTACGCGCCAGTTTTTGCCGCGCGTATTCTTCCACATTCTGGGTTTCGGCGGCAAACCCCACGACAAAGGGTCGATTTTTGGTCATCGCCGCCACGCCGGCGACGATATCGGGGTTTTTTACCATCTTGAGGACGATTTCATCACCCTGTTTTTTTATTTTTTCATCGGCGATCCGCTCGGGGCGATAGTCGGCCACGGCGGCGCAGGAGATGAAAATCTGCTGCTGCGCGGCGCGTTGCTGCACCGCCTGCTCCATCTCCAGTGCGCTGGTGACGTCCACTCGGGTGACCGATGGCGGCGTCGACAGGTTGACCGGCCCGGCGATCAGCGTCACCTGCGCGCCGCGAGCGGCGGCGGCGCGGGCAATGGCGAACCCCATTTTGCCTGAGCTGTGATTGCTGATGAAACGCACCGGATCCAGCGCTTCACGCGTCGGGCCGGCGGTGATCATAACCTGCAAATGTTGCAGATCCTGCGTGACAGAGAAATGGCCGTTCGCCAGTTCGACGATGTCCAGCGGATCCAGCATGCGACCCGGGCCGACGTCGCCGCAGGCCTGGCTGCCGCTGTCCGGCCCCCAGAGCCGCATGCCGCGTGCCTGCAGCGTTTGCAGGTTGGCCTGCGTGGCGGCGGCGCGATACATCTGCTGGTTCATGGCGGGCGCGGCGGCGATAGGTGCGTCGGTCGCCAGGCAGACGGTGGTCAGCAGATCGTTGGCCATGCCGGCGGCGACGCGCGCCAGCAGATCGGCGGTCGCCGGCGCCAGAATCACCAGGTCCGCCCATTTGCCGAGTTCGATGTGGCCCATGGCGGCTTCGGCGGCGGGATCCAACAGATCGTCGGACACCGGATAGCCGGAAACGGCCTGCAGCGTCAGCGGCGTAATGAACGCCTTGGCGGCGTGGGTCATCACCACGCGCACTTCTGCGCCTCTGTCGCGCAGGCGGCGCACCAGCTCTGGGCATTTGTAGGCGGCGATGCCGCCGCTGATGCCAAGCACAATATGTTTGCCGGAAAGTCCCGTCATCATCATTGTCCGATTGAAAGCCGAAAGATGCGCCATTTTAGCATATCCGCCGTTCAGGTGAGCGATTCCGCAATGGCTGCAAGGCGTTACATTGTGCTTTGCGAAACACTTCGCAATGTTATCAAACACCTGTCGAACGCGCCGGGTGGCACATGGCATGCTGTAGCCCTTTCAGGGAGGAACACGATGAGCAACCCGATTGTGGCGTGCTGGCCGGGCGCGTTGGCACCGCGTGAAAAGCTGCTGATGCAAGGGGCGGCGTCGCTGTCCGACGCAGAGCTGTTGGCCATTTTCTTGCGCACCGGATTGCCCGGCGTGCATGTGATGCAGTTGGCGGAACAACTGCTGCGCCGATTCGGCTCGCTTTATCACCTGATGTCGGCCGATCATCAGGCTTTTTGTAGCCAAAAAGGCCTGGGCGACGCCAGCTATACCCAACTGCAGGCGATTGCCGAACTGGCGCTGCGCTTCTTTTCCAGCCACTTGTCGCAGGAAAATGCCATGCTCAACCCGCGCGTCACCCAGCATTACCTGCAAAGTCTGCTGGCGCATCGCGAGCGAGAGGTCTTTTTGGTATTGTTTTTAGACAATCAGCACCGGGTTATTCGCCATCAGGAGATGTTTGCTGGTACCATCAGCAGCGTCGTCGTCTACCCGAGAGAAATTGTGCGTGAAGCGCTGAAGGCTAATGCAGCCGCGCTGATTCTCGCGCATAATCACCCCTCGGGTAAGGCTGAACCCAGTCACGCCGACCGTTTGATAACCGAGCAAGTGGTGAAAGCCTGCCAGTTATTGGAGATCCGAGTGCTTGATCATTTGGTGATCGGTCGGGGTGAATGCGTCTCTTTTGCCGAGCGCGGATGGCTTTAAGCGATTTTTTCGCGATCCTTGTGGGATCTTTAGCTGTTCGGGACTTGAGCACTTACGCTTCAGAGCGTATACTACGCCACCTTTGAGAATCTTGGGTTTGGCGCAAGAGCCTATCTCAGCAGGTTTCTGACCTGATGTGTGGTTTCTACCTGATGACGAGAGTCTCCTCAGTATGAAGTTTGCTGAGATGGGCTCTAAAAGCCTGACGAGGCGGCCATACCCTATACGAAGCTCGAGCTGATTTGATTTTTGGAGAATAGACATGTCCCGAGTCTGCCAAGTTACTGGCAAGCGCCCGGTGAGCGGTAACAACCGTTCCCACGCAATGAACGCGACCAAACGCCGTTTTCTGCCTAACCTGCACTCACACCGTTTTTGGGTTGAGGCTGAGAAGCGCTTTGTAACTCTGCGTGTATCTGCTAAAGGTATGCGTGTTATCGATAAGAAGGGTATTGAGACGGTTCTGGCCGATCTGCGTGCCCGTGGTGAGAAGTATTAAGGAACTGAATCATGGCTAAAGGTGTTCGCGAGAAGATCAAGCTGGTTTCTTCTGCTGGTACTGGTCACTTCTATACCACCACGAAGAACAAGCGTACTAAGCCGGAAAAATTGGAACTGAAGAAATTCGATCCAGTTGTCCGTCAGCACGTAGTATACAAAGAAGCTAAAATTAAATAATTTTAGTGGATTAATGAAAAACCCGGCCTTGGCCGGGTTTTTTGTTTTATAAAGGGTAGAAAACGTCGGAGGGAAGCCAGATGCCTGAATTACCGGAAGTTGAGACGAGCAGACGCGGTATAGAGCCTTATCTTGTCGGCCACAGCATTCAGTATGCGGTGGTGCGCAACGCGCGCCTGCGCTGGCCGGTTTCCGAGCAGATCCTGACGCTGAGCGATCAGCCGGTGCTCAGCGTGCAGCGTCGGGCCAAATACCTGCTGATCGAACTGCAGCGCGGTTGGATTATCGTGCATCTGGGCATGTCGGGCAGCCTGCGCATGCTGCGCGAGGAAAACGAAGACGAAGCAGGTAAACATGACCACGTTGATCTGGTGATCAATA
Source organism: Serratia sp. YC16 (assembly GCF_009707615.1). Lineage (NCBI taxonomy): Bacteria > Pseudomonadati > Pseudomonadota > Gammaproteobacteria > Enterobacterales > Yersiniaceae > Serratia > Serratia sp. YC16. Next base: position 42,168 of record NZ_WLYN01000009.1, read on the forward strand.
ACGGCATGATCCTGCGCTATACCGATCCGCGCCGTTTCGGCGCCTGGCTGTGGTGCGAAGATTTGGCGACCAGCAGCGTGTTGGCTCACCTGGGGCCGGAACCGCTGAGCGAAGCGTTCAACGGCGACTACCTGTATGAAAAATCACGCAATAAGCGCACGTTAATCAAACCGTGGCTGATGGATAACAAGCTGGTGGTCGGGGTCGGTAACATTTACGCCAGCGAATCGCTGTTCAGCGCCGGGATCCTGCCCGATCGTCCGGCGGGATCCTTGAGCAAAGCCGAAGCGGCATTGTTGGCGCAGACCATCAAGGCGGTGTTGCAACGTTCCATCGAGCAGGGCGGCACGACATTGCGCGACTTTTTGCAGTCGGACGGCAAACCGGGGTATTTCGCGCAGGAGTTGCAGGTTTACGGGCGGGCGGGAGAACCGTGCCGCGCATGCGGCACGCCGATTGAATCCGCCAAACATGGGCAGCGCAGCACCTTCTTTTGCCGCCGCTGCCAGCGCTGAGCATCACTCGGCGGCGAGCTTGGCCATCAGCGCCTGGGTGACCACATCGGGCAGGAAAGGCGCGATATCGCCGCCGTGGCGGGCGACCTCCTTCACCAGTGAGGAGGAGATGAACGACCACTCTTCGGAAGGCATCAGAAATACGCTTTCCAGCGTTGGCATCAAGTGACGGTTCATGTTCGCCAGCTGCAATTCGTATTCAAAGTCAGACACTGCACGCAGCCCGCGCACCAGGATATTGGCGTTCTGGTGGGCGGCGAAGTGCGCCATCAGTTCACTGAAGCCCAGCACTTCCACATTGTCCAGATGCGAGGTGACCTGCGTCGCCAACGCCACGCGTTCATCCAGGCTGAACAGCGGTTTTTTGCTCGGGCTGGCGGCGATGGCCAGAATCACGTGATCGAACATCAGTGACGCGCGCGTTACTAAATCCAGGTGGCCGTTGGTCATGGGATCGAAGGTCCCGGGATAGATGGCTTTGCTGGTCATGATTCACTTCTCTGAGTAGTTGCGGCCCAATGCCCATAATGCGGCATATTTATTGAAGGTATATTGCGCGTTGACCACCGCTAACAGCAACCCCTGTTTACCGTCCAGGAAGCCGGCGCGCAGCAGCCAGGTTTTGACGAAGGCGCCGAGCGTGTGGGTCAGGATAGACAGGTAGCCGCAGCGCTTGCCGGCCCGGTGGCGCTGGGTGGCCCACTCTTCGGCGTAGCGCAGCTGTTTACGCTGGAAGGCGAAGAAATCGCGGCAGGTCAGGTGCAGCATATCGCCGCTGAGGGGGATGACTTTAGCGTCGCCGATGTTCAGCGATTCGTGCACCAGATCGTCGTTATAGCGATAGCGTTGGTTGGCGTACAGGCGGTTGACGCGGTCGGGATACCAGCCGCTGTGGCGCATGAAGCGGCCAAGGAACAGATTGCGCCGCGCGCAGCTGTAGACGGCGCCGTCGTCCGGCGCGTTCAACACCTGTTCGATAGATTGCCGCAGCTCGGGCGTGACGCGTTCGTCGGCGTCGATCATCAAAACGTAGTCATGGCTGGCGTAGCTTTGCGCCAGCTGACGCTGCTTGCCAAACCCTTGCCAGTCGGTGTGCGTGAAGACTTTGGCACCCAGGCTTTCGGCGACGGTGACGCTGTCGTCTTCGCTGCCGGAGTCCAGCACAATGATTTCATCGGCCCACTCGACCGAGCGCAGACAGTCCGGCAACAGCCCGGCTTCGTTTTTGGCGATCATCACCACCGACAGGCTTTTGCGGCTGCTCATTCAGTGACTCCGGGGCGGCAGGTGCGGTTCCAGCAGCTGCAGCAGGCGCTGCAACGCTCCCTGATTCTGATACAACACTTCCACCGCATGGCGGCCGTAGTAGCGGCGGTAGTCTTCGTCGGTCAGCAGGGTTTCCACTTCCTTCACCAGCGAATCGACATCGGTCACGGTGATCAGGCCTTCAGCCTGCGAAAGCTTGGCGCAAATGTCTTTAAAGTTGAAGGTGTGCGGACCCATCAGCACCGGGATGGCGTGCGCGGCAGCTTCCAGCGGGTTGTGCCCGCCACGTTCCACCAGGCTGCCGCCGACAAAGGCCAGATCGGCGATGCCGTACAGCAGCATCAGCTCGCCCATGGTATCGCCGATCACCACCTGAGTGCTGCCGGATGGGATTTCGCCGCTGCTGCGCAGGGTGTAGCTGAAGCCGGCTTTCTGCACCAGCTCTTTGGCGGTCGGGAAGCGTTCCGGGTGACGCGGCACCAGGATCAGCAGCAGGTCGGGGTGTTTTTCCAGCAGTTTGCGATGCGCTTCCAGCAGGATGGTTTCTTCACCCTCATGGGTGCTGGTGGCGATCCACACCGGGCGGCGCGGCGCCCATTGGCGGCGCAGCGTAACGGCGCGGGCGGCCAGCTCCGGGGTGACGGAGATATCGAATTTCAGGCTGCCGGTGACGGCCAGCTGAGAGCGTTTCAGGCCCAGTTCGATAAACCGATCGCCGTCTTCCTGGTTCTGTGCGGCGATCAGCGTAATGCGGCGCAGCATATCGCGCATGAACCCGCCAATTTTCTTATAGCCAGCGGCGGAGCGTGCCGACAGACGTGCATTGGCGATCACCAGGGGGATCTGCCGCTGATGCAGCGCGTTGATCAGGTTAGGCCATAGCTCGGTTTCCATAATGATCACCAGCTTGGGATTCACCTGGTCGAGGAAGCGGTTCATGGAACCGGGCAGATCGTAGGGCAGATAGACATGATGCACGTCTTTGCCGAAAGCGGACTGGACGCGTTCTGAACCTGTTGGGGTCATTGTGGTCACAGTTATCGGCAAAGCGGGGTAACGGTGGCGTAGTGCCCGCACCAGCGGGATGGCCGCCAGCGTTTCGCCGACGGAGACGGAATGCAGCATGATGCCGCCTGGCACGACTTTCCCGGCGCAGAAGCCATAGCGTTCCGCCCAGCGTTTACGGTAGGCTGGAGCTTTGCGGCTGCGCAGCAGTAAGCGGAGCCAGATCAGGGGTTGGATGAGGTAGAGTAGTACCTGATATAAACGCAGCAACATTCTATCAATTTCATTTATATGGGTTATTCGGAATAGTACCATAACTGGAAGGGAAAGGCGCTAATTTGGTAACCTTGGGTGTCAGTTTCAGACAACCGGCGAGCGATTTCGCCGATAGGCTCGGAATGAAGAATATTTTAATTATTCGCCGCGATAACATCGGCGATCTTGTTTGCACCACGCCTCTGATCGAAGGGGTGAAAATTGCCTATCCAGACGCTAAAGTTTATCTGCTGATCAATAAAGTCAGCCAGGACGTTGTTAAAAACAACCCTCATCTCGAGAAAGTTTTTGTCTATAAAAAGGCCAAGCATAAGGCGAAAAATGAAACGACGTTGGGCGTTTATTTCGAACGTCTGATGATCTTCCTGAAGCTGCGCAAAATAAAGTTCGATGCGGTCATTCTGGCCAATCCGGTACCTTGCAAATACAGCCTGCGTTTAGCGAAAATGGCCGGCGCAACCCATATTATCGGCGCCGATTTGGGCACGAAAGATATTGATCGCCCGTTTCGCAAGGACGATTTCCGCGGCCTCCATCAGGTCGAACATACCTACAGCTATTTATCGGCGATCACCGATAAATCCATTCCAATCCCTCCGGTGCGGGTGTTTCTGACGCCGGAAGAGCGGCAGCTGGCGGCGCAGCGGTTGCTGGAACGTCTGCCGCCGGTCGAACGAGTCTGCGCCGTGCATATCAGCAGCCGCAGCCCGAAAAGGCGCTGGCCGGTTGAGCGCTATGCCGAAATCATCAACCGTCTGACTGCCGATCCCCACACCGGCGTGCTGATTTTCTGGTCGCCGCAGGGCACGCTGGCGCCGGACGACATCGGCGACCAGCAGCGCGCAGAACAGCTGTTGGCGCTGTGCCAAAACGAACGCGTCGCGCTTTATCCGACGGCCTCGGTGCGTGAGCTGTTGGGCGGGTTTGATTTATGCGATCGGGTGCTGTGCAGCGACGGCGGGCAGATGCATCTTGCCGCCGCGTTGAATAAGGATATGGTGGTGTTCTTTGGCGATACCGATAAAACGTCCTGGCATCCATGGACCGGTCGTCATCATATTTTGCAAAGTGAGTCTGGGCACTGTGAAGATGTTTCTGTCGATGAAGTTTGGCAGAAAATGCAGGCGCTCAACTAGCGAAGAAAATAAGGCAGGTATCTCCTGCCTTATTTATTCCTTTATTATTGTTTTTTCAGTTCCAGATATTGGCGGCAAATAGGCTCCAGCCCATAGCTCAGCAATTGCTGTTGATTTATCTGCGGCGGCTTGGCGTAAATTTCCGCCATTTTTGCTGCCAGCGACGCTTCGCTTAATTCCGCCAGCGCGTTAGCCATTCCGGCTTTTTCCAGAATTTCCGCAGGGCCGCCTGGGCAGCGGGTGCTGACCACCGGCGTGCCGCACAGCAGCGATTCTACCAGCACGTTACCGAACCCTTCGCTGTCGGAGCTGAGCACCAGCAGTGAGGCATGGCGAATAAACGGGTAGGGATTGGCCTGAAAACCGAGAAACAGCACGCGTTCTGCGATGCCTAGCTCCGCCGCCAGGCGTTTGGCGTCGGCGACTCTGGCGTCGTCTCCGGTACCGATCAAGGCCAATGGCGCCTGAATGCCGGACTGCGCATAGGCTTTCAGCAGCCGGTCATGCCGCTTTGCGGGGTGAAAACGGCCGACATGCACCAAATAGTCCTGGCCGGCCAGTTCGCAAGGCGCCGCGGCCTGTTGCTGGATGGCGTCGATGTCGAACGGGTTGTTGATGACCGCCAGCCGGCGCGGGCGGATCGGCAAGTTCTGCTGCAGATCGTCGCCGACCGCCTGTGAAACGGCGACGATATTTCTCCCCTGGTAAACGTTGGCGATTTTGCGCTGCTTCAGCCAGCGGTCCAGGCCCTTGCGGTGGCCGAGGTAGGAGGTGGAGAGAATGCCGTGAATGCAGAACCACAGACGATCCGCGGCCAACCGCTTGCTGCGGCTGACGATGCGATCGGTTTTATGCAGGTTGGAGAACACCAGATCGAACGCGCCGTGTTGGCGTTCGTGTTCGGCTATCGCCCGATCCAGCGCTGCGGCGCGGCGCGACAGCTCGGTCAGCTTGCGCCAGGGGGCACGGCTGCGATCGGCCACCACCTGATAATCAATGCCTGACGGGATAGGGTAATTGCAGACGTCGCGCAGCGAGATAAGGCTGACGTCATGCCCCTGTTGCTGCATACCCTGACACAGGGTCAGCACCACTTTTTCCGCGCCGCCTCCCGGCAGGCCGTCGATGATCATCAGAATACGCATAGCTAGTCCAGTAACCGGTTATAGAGAGAAATCAGCTGTTCGGAGAGATGCGCCGGCGTAGCCGTCATAATGCGCAATCTCGCCGCTTCGCCCATGGATGATCCCAGCGCTTGGCGCGGCAGCGCGCGGATAGCCTCCGTGATGGCCGGCACGTCGAGCGCATCGGTGACGAAGCCGTTTTCGCCAGGGGTGATAAATTCGGCGCCACCGCAGGTGGTGCTGGTGACAACCGGCAGGCCGCATGACATCGCTTCCAAAATCACGTTGGGGAACGGATCGTACAGCGTCGGCAGCAGCAGCGCGTCCGCCGCCTGGTAGAACGGCAAGGTCTGCTTCTGCACGCCCATAAAGTGAATGCGATCGCTGCAGCCCAGCGACTGCGCCAACGCACGGTAGCGTTTTTCGGCCTTGTCTTTGCCAACCACCAGGAGATGGCTGTCGGTCGCCGCCACGGCGCGGATGGCGGCGGCCAGCCCTTTGCGCTCGAAACCGGAGCCGACAAAGATCAGGCAGTGCGCCTGTTGCGGGATCTGATATTGTTCGCGCAGGCCGCGGCGCAGGGCCTCGTCGGCGGGCGGGAATTTCTGATTGTCGATGGCGTTATAGATCACCGTGATCTTGTCGGCGGGCACGCCAAAGTCGGCGATGATCTCCTGCTTGATCATCTCGGCGTTGCAGATGACGGCTTTCAGCTCTGGCGCAGCGTACATGGCGCGTTCGGCGCACATCACGTAGCGGTGATAGCGGTTTGAAAACAGCCATTTGCGCCGCCATTCCGGCAGCAGACGCGCGCGTTGCAGCAGCCAGCGGCGATGTACGCCGTCGCCGGCGCGGTAGATGTCGCAGCCGGGAATGCGCTCGTGGCTTTGTACTAAATCGAAGCGCTCTTTCTGCCACAGAGCCCTGGCCGCCACGGCGAACCCCCGCTCGCGGCTGATGCGGCCGAGCTTTAACGGGTTGCACAGGTGGATGTGCCAGTTGGGATTGGCGTCACCCTGCCATTCGCGAGTGATGACGTTCAGATCGAGATCCTGTTGCTCCAGCGCCTCCAGGGCGCGGGAAACGAAACGTTCAGCTCCGCCATCCGGGCGGTATTTTTGGCGAACGATCGCCAAACGAAATGCTTTCATGCCAGCGTGCTCCGCGCGGCTGCAATCACCGCGTCTGTAGGAATAAGGTCGAGATACCGTTCGTCGGTGCCGGTATCGATGGCGTCCGGATCGGGCAGTTCACCGAAGTCACCGGCCCAGATCACGGCGCCGGTAGCCTGCCATGGCCGCCAGAAGGTCAGCTTGGAAGGGCCGAACAGCGCTATGCATGGCGTTTGCAGCGCAGCGGCCATGTGCATCGGCACCGAATCCACGCCGATAAACAGTTTGGCGTGATCGATTAAGGCGGCCAATTGGCGCAGCGTCAGTTGCCCGGCCAACGAGATCACGCCCTGCGGCGGGCTGAGCGCCAAAATGCGCTCCACCATGGCTTTTTCTCTGGCGTCGGGGCCGGAGGTGATCACCAACTGGTGGCCGTCCGCCTGTAAGGCGGTGAGGGTAGCGGCCATCTTCTCTTCGCTCCAGCATTTGAAGAACCAGCGCGACGTGGGCTGCACCACAATATAACCGCCGGCGACGCCCTGTTTCTGCAACAGTTGCTCACAAGCCTGCCAATCCTTTGGATCATAACTCATGGTCACACGTTCATTGAGCGCGGGCAGGTTCAGCGGTGCCAGCAATGAGAGATTCTGTTCGACGGTATGCAGGCGGGCGTGATTGTCGACCGGTACCAGCTGCGTGTGACAGTGGCGCCACACGAAGCCGCGGCGTTTGGGAAAATCGAAGCCCAGACGGATGCGCGCGCCGGTCAGGCGCGTGAGGATGGCGCTGCGCCACTGATCGGCCAGGTTGACCACCAGATCGTAGCGCTGCGCTTTCAGGCGGCGCAGCAGCGCCAGTTCGTGCCCCAGGTGCGCGCGGGTGCCCTGTTTTTTCCATTGGCGATCGATGGTGAACAGGGTCGACAGCTCCGGATTACTGGCCAGCATCTCCCGCGTTTCCTGATACAGCAGCACATCGATCTGCGCCTGCGGGTAGTTTTGGCGCAGGCTGCTGATGACCGGCGTGACCAGCAGCATATCGCCGTGGTGGCGCAGTTTTATGATCAGAATACGCTGTACGGATGGGGCGGAAGTTAGGGCTGGCGCGTCGTTCATCATGAGTCGCTTTCTGGGAAACCAATCTTTGATTCTAAATGACCCGATCGCATGTGGCTACTGTTGCACGGTTTTCTTGCCGGGCGGCAAAAAAATCGCCGGATCGGGGACGAATGCGTCTCAACGTTGTCCAAACCAGGCAGCAAAGTCGTTTGCCCTGGCGAAACGGCCTGCGTAACATAGTGCATTCTGTTGATATCAGGCTCGATATTCATGACTAAACCGGCGTTTCTCATCACCATTGATACCGAAGGCGATAATCTGTGGCAAAACCACGATCGCATCGCGACCGAAAACACGCGTTTCTTGCCGCGCTTTCAGGCGCTGTGCGAAAAATACGCCTTCAAACCGGTTTATCTCACCAACTATGAAATGGCGATGGACCCGGCTTACGTCGAGTTTGCGCGCGACGTGATCGCCCGCGACGCCGGCGAGGTGGGGATGCACCTGCACGCCTGGAACAGCCCGCCGCTGACGCCGCTGACCGACGACGACTGGCGCCACAAACCTTATTTGATCGAGTATCCCGCCGATCAGATCCGCGCCAAGGTCGATCACATGACCAAGCTGCTGGAAGACGCTTTCCAGACCAAGATGCTCAGCCATCGCGCCGGCCGCTGGGCGTTCAACGAATACTATGCCTCGCTGCTGCTGGAATACGGTTATCAGGTGGACTGCTCGGTCACGCCGCGGGTCAACTGGCAGTTTTCGCCGGGCAATCCGCGGGGCAACGGCGGCACGGATTACAGCCGCTTCCCGTCGCAGGCCTATTTCATCGATCCGCAGAACATCGCCAAACCGGGCGCTTCGTCGCTGCTGGAAGTGCCGATGAGCATTCAGTACAAGCACTCGGCGCTGATGAATGCGTTCAAGCAGGGGTATGACCGGCTGCGCGGCAAGCGGCGCTCGCCATCCGTCAACTGGCTGCGCCCGAGCGGCGGCAATGTGGACAAGATGATAGGCGTGGCTGAGGCGTCGCTGGCGCAGGGGCATGACTACGTCGAATTTATGCTGCACTCCTCCGAATTTATGCCGGGCGGCAGCCCGACGTTCAAGACCGAGCAGGATATCGAAGTGCTGTACCGCGATCTGGAGCAGCTGTTTGACTGGCTGCAGCAGCGTACGGTGGGCATGACGCTGGCCGAGTATTATCAACTTAAAGCGAACTAAGAACTCACATGTCGAAGAAATGGAAAATCAAGGTTGCCGACTGGTTCTTGCGCCGCTATACGGCGAAATACGGCCGTTTTCAGGACAAGGCGACGTTTGACGGCGCCCAACAGTTTGACAATATCGTCATCTATTCCACCACGGCGTTGGGCGACTTCATGTTCAACACGCCGGCGCTGAGGGCGATGAGGGAACGCTACCCCAACGCCCACATCACGCTGGTGGTGCACAAGAAAAACCGCGAGCTGGTGGAAAACGGTCGTTATTACGATCGCGTGGTGTATTGGGACAGCAAGATCAAGACGATACGTCCATTGCTGAAATCGCTGCGCGAACATCGGCCGGATTTGGCGCTGATTCTGCACTCCCACCTGCCTTATGACATCATCAGCGCCGTACTGGCCGGGGCGAAGTACATTATCAGGGATAACTACAGCTCGGGCATTTGCGGGCTGGAGCCTTGGCTGACCAACTACATCTTCCATTATTACGGCCACTTCGTGCGCCGCAAACTGGAGCTGATTTCCATCCTGGGTTGCCGCAGCGACGATCCGACGATGGAAATTCCCGTGGACTATCAGCGCGGCGTCAAAAGCAGCGAGCATCCTACCATCGGTTTTCAACTGGGGGCGTCAACAGAATCGCGTTGCTGGCCGGTTTCGCACTATGCGCGGCTGGCCGATGAGCTGGTGGCGAAGCACCCTAATGTACGCATCGTACTCATTGGCGCACCGTTTGACGACGGCAAGGCAAAGCAGTTTATGAGCCTGATCGGCCCGCAAACGCAGGCCTGCGTGGATAACCAGATCGGTAAAACGGGGCTGCAAGGCTTGCTGACGCTGATCGACAGTTTCCATGTTCTGGTCACCGGCGATACCGGGCCGCTGCATTTGGCGGTGGCGCTGAAGGTGAAAACCATCAGCCTGTTCGTGACCGCCGACTCACGCTCTACCGGCCCGATTCAGGATGCTGAACTGCACCGCATCATTCAGGTGTCGCGTACCGGCTATACGATGCCGCTGGAGGCCGAAAGCCCGATGGGAGTCATCCAGCCGCAGCGGATTTATGATGAGTTGGTCGCGCACGTGCCTTTGACGCGCTAGAGGTGCGGCACCGCATCGGCCGCCTGGCCGATGCGGTTAGTGCGGCTTACGCCCGCGCAGTCTCGAAAGAAAGGTATCCACGCGCGCATAGCGCATCTGGCGGACTTTTTTGCTCGACACGCCGCTGTTGCGGCAGATCTCAGCGGTGCGACGCAGGATATGCAACGTTGCCGGCGCGTAATGATAATAGCCGTATACCGCCTTCGACATGCTTTTCACCTCGGAAAAGCAGTTGGCCAGCATCAGGGCGGCCAACCGGCGCAGCGGCTCATCCCCGGGATGCTGCGCCACAAAACGCAGCATTTTCTCCATGGCGAACAGCAAATCTTCGATATCTTTGGGTTTGATATTGCGGGTAATGCCTTGGCTGTTGTCCCGATAGAAATAGAGTTCGCAGTCGAGATGGGCGATGCGGCGGGTTTTGAAATACTGAAAAGGCGTGAAAATCACGTCTTCATAGCGCCTGCCGTCTTCGAACGTTTCCCCTTCCAGCAGCGTACGTTTATACACGCGACTCCAGAGATGCCACATCGAGCGTGCAAACAGCGGTTGCAGGCAGCCGAGCCCCAACTGTGGAAAGTCGTAGGCCACGGGCTGCACTGCGCGGTTATCCGGGGTCGGCGGTTGTTCGGTAAACTTCTGATAATTGAAGTCGATCAGGTCATTTTCCCCGGCTGTCAGCAAGGGCCGCAGGATCGCCAGGTAGTCGTCGCTCAGCAGATCGTCGCCGTCGAGAAAAGTGATATAACGCCCGGTGGCCCGTTGCAGGCCGACATTGCGGGCGTGCGCAATGCCGCCGTTGGCTTGTGAAGTAAAGACCACGCGCGGATGCCGCCGCTGCGCCAGATAGTGGCTGACCAGCGCGCCGGAAGCGTCGGTGGAGCCATCGTCGATGATCACCACCTCGATATCGTCGCTAATCTGTGCAAATAACGAATCCAGCGCAGCGATAACGAACGCTTCATTATTATAAAACGGCACGATGACGCTGAGCAGCGGCTGCTGAGGATTCACGGTGTTGGTTCCTGGACAGGGGGCTGTTTCGCGACGGAAAGAACGGCGGCGATCAGCGCCAGACAGAACATGGCGGTGCCTTCCGTGCTGAAGAAGATAACGTCGCTCAGGCCGTAAACGAACAGACTGGCGCTGACGCTCAGCAGCAGCGCGTTGCGCTGCGGCCGGAATGAAGAGAAGAACAGCCCCACATAGAGCGCCAGCAGCAGCAGTGCGCCCCAGACGCCCTTGAGCGAGTAGGTTTCCAGCAGTTCGTTATGCAGGTGGACGTTGATGTAGGGCATGACGCCAGACAGGCGAGGCTGCAGTGCGACCATCGCGCGGATCTCTTCGCCGCGCTGCTCGGCGGATTGGCCCCATGGGGCTTGTGAACCGGTACGCCATGCCAGCGTTTGCATCGACAGCCGGGAAATGATCGAGTTTTCAGTCTGTGGCTGGTCCATCAGGCGCATGTCGGTCTCAAAGGCCTGAATGCGTTCCTCTATCTGCGGTTTAAACACCAGGCCGCAAGCTACGAGCAGCAGCGGCACCGAGGCCACCAACGCGAGTTTGTGTTTCCTGGAAACCAGCTGCTTGGTCGCCAGCAGCGACAGGCAGACCGCCACCGGGTAGACCAGCATGGCCGCGCGCGTGCCGGTGAGCACCAAAGCAGAGAAGGACAGCAGGAATGCCGCAATGTACCACACCAGGCGGTAGCGGGTGCGCAGCATCAGGATGGCCTGCATCATCACCAGATCGATGGCGGTCATCAGGTAGGCAGCGACCGTGGCGCGATCGAAATTGAGCTCTACGCGCGGAATATCCAGACGCAGCCCCTGATAGAGGGAATAGCCGTTGACCGCCAGACCGGTAACGAGAGCTACAACGATCAGCAGACGCTGCACACACAACCGCTCATTGAGCGCGATCAGCAGGATGAACGCAGTAGCGAGCTGCAGTTTGCCGGTCGACATATAAGAGCGATAAATGTTGATGTAGTCACCCGGCTGTTTGAAGTGATGCATCCAGAGGATGGTTCCCATGCCCACGCTGAACATCAGTGCGGGCAGCAGCAGATTTTTAACGTTGCTGAAGTAGTAGCGCGGGTACAGGCAAACGGCGATAAAGGCGATGTAGCTGGAAACGTAAAACAGATTGCGTCCGGTCGCGGAACCGAAAGGAATGGTACAAAAAGCGATGGCGCACCCCAGATAGATCAGATAGCTGAAGGCAGGGTGCGGCGTTCTGTGTTTTAGCATCGGGCGTGTTTTCCGGCTCACGTTTTAATTAAGCGATGAAGGATCGCAGCGTGTCGTCGAACTCAGCTTTGAACTGAGCATAGTTGAAATGCTCAGCAGGATAGCGCTGCGCATTGCGGCTCAGAGTCTGGTAGGTTTCGCGCTCCAGTAATTTCTCAACGGCATCCGCACAGTCGAGATGCGACAGCAGCTTGGGCGACACCAGACTGTCGGTCAACGGATCGTAGACCTCATGCGGGAAGTCGACCTCGATATCGGTGAGCTGTCGGTGTTGTTCAATGGTGATCGACGGCGTCAGGCCGATGCCGCAGACGCCGTCTTTCACCGCCTCCGGCTGGCCGTCAACCTGCGGGAAAATGACCGGCACGCCGAAATAGAGCGATTCCATGCAAGACAAGCCAAACGGTTCGGTTATCGGTGTACTCATGTAGATATGCGTACGATTGAAGAAGCCGGCGACATCGTCCTGGTAGCCGCTAAAAGTCACGCGATCGCCGAGCTGAAGCCGGGCCGCCAGCGCCTCGAACGCTGCGCGATCCGGCCCTTTGCCGGCCACTTCCAGCGTGACGTCATGTCCGCGCCGCAGCAATTCCTGCATCATCAGCAGCGAAACGCTGATGCCTTTCAGGCTGACCAGGCGCGAGGCGGTGCCGATCCTGATCGGCTGTGACAGCACTTTCGGCGCGTCGGCGATCCCCGCCGGCGTCTTGATGCGGTTGATCACCACGTGATTTGGGCAAGGCAGATTAAAACGCAGCTCCATCACCCGCTTCGACGCGTGCGAGGCGGAAATGACGCCGTCCAGCATGGCGAAGAAACTCAGCGTCTTTTTATTCTTGGGGTAACGCCAGGAGCAGCCGTGATCGTAGTAAACCAGTTTGCCGCGCTTGGGTTTGGCCGCCAGCCCCGGCACCAGGTCCCAGACGATCACTACGTCGGCGTTCGCCCGCTCGATTTTCCACTTCAGCAAAAATTTGCGCAGGAACTGCGGGCAGCGCAACGGCAGCGCATTGATTAGGCGGTTGGCGAAGGTGACGGGCTGATGCGCGGGCAACTGGCGGCGGATCTCTTCGCCAATGTCACCGCTGATGCACAAGACCTGGTTGCTGCCGTCGGTGGTATCGTTGATGTACTGCAGGAACAGGCGCTCGACGCCGCCCATTTTACCCAGGTTGATAATATGCAGTTTTTTCATGCTATAACCTTTTGCAACGCCTGCCATGCTGTATCGGCGTCGATTGTCGCCATGCTTTTTTCCGGCGAAATCAGCGAGTGCTGATTTTGCCCGTAGCCGCCGATCAGGCCGGGATCGGTCGGCCCGAACAGCGTGATGTTCGGTTTGTCGAGCGCGGCGGTCAAATGGCTTAGCCCGGTGTCGACCGAGACCACCCCTTTGGCGCCGGCCAGCACTTCGGCCACCTGCTGCAGGCTGAGTTTCGGCAGCACCTCGACATGCGTAAAACCTTCCGCCAACCGCAGCGCGCGCTGATGTTCATGCTCTGCGCCCCACGGCAGTTTGATCTTCAGCCCGCTGTCGGCCGTCAGCGCGATCAGCTCACGCCAGTTTTGCTCCGGCCAGTGTTTATCGTCACGGGTCGTAGCGTGCAAAAACACCAAATACTGTCCGGCATCGGCCGGCGGACTGCTGAGAAAACGCGCGGCGATGGCGTAATCGCCGTAGCTGCCCGGTTTGTCGTAACCGAGGCTTTTGGCGAACAGCTCGCGCGTGCGTTCCACCGCGTGCTGCTGTTTGTCTATCTCATGGCGAACGTTGTAGAACCAGCTGGCGAACGGCTCGCGTGCGCTCTTGCAGTCGGGGCCATGCTTGTTGCCCTTGGCGATGCGCGTGATCAGCGCGGCGCTTTTGATCAGGCCCTGTGCGTCGATCACCACATCGTAGCGGCGTTCTTGCAGCGCGCGCTTGAAGTCGCAGCGCTGCTGCCGGGTGTCGTTGCCGAACCAGTTTTTACGCCAGCGGCGAATGGCCACCGGGATCACGCGGTCCACCGCCGGGTGCCAGGTGGGAATTTGGCTGAAGCCTTCTTCCACCACCCAGTCGAAGCGGATATCGGGAATGGCCTGCAGCGCGTCGGTCAGGGCGGGCAGCGTATGCAGCACGTCCCCCATCGAGGAGGTTTTTACGATTAACACCTGCATGACTATTCCTCGCTGGCGACAAGCAACGGCGTCAGCGCGTCCAACACTTGCTGCGGCTGAATATCGATCAAACTTTGGTGGTATCCCTGATCGGCATCGCCTTTACGCACCTTGTGGTAGCCGCTGATCAAACGGATAACGCGCGCCTTGTCGGAGAGCGGCGGCGTGAAGTCGGGGCTACTTGGGCCGTACAAGGCTATCAGCGGTTTGTTCAACGCGGCGGCAACGTGCATTAAACCGGAGTCGTTGCTGACCACCGCCCGACAGGCCGCGATCAGGATAACCGCCTGCTCCAGCTGGGTTTTCCCGGCCAGGTTGAGGCAGAAATCGCGCGCGTCTTCCTGCAATGCGGCGCGGATCTGTTCACCGGCTTCGTGGTCTTTCGCCGAACCGAACAGCGCGACCTGATAGCCGCTCTCGATCAGCTGCTGAGCCAGCGTTGCGTAGTGATAATGCGGCCAGCGTTTGGCGGGGCCGAACTCCGCGCCCGGGCAGAAGCCGACGATCGGTCGGCTGTCGGTCAGGTTAAAGGCCGAAGTGGTTTCGGCGATCTCTTCGTCGCTCACCTGCAGCTGCGGCCACAGCAACGGCTGCGGCAGATCGTCGGCGCGCTGAATGCGGCCTTTGTCATAGGCCAGCGCCACGTAGCGCTGCACCATCAGCGGGAAGGCCGTCTTGTCGAGCACGCGGACGTCGTTCAGCAGGCCGTAACGCATTTCGCCTCGCCAGCCGGTGCGCTGCGGGATATCGGCGAAGAAGGGTACCAGCGCGGATTTGAACGAGTTGGGCAGAACGTAAGCGCGATCGTAACGGTTGGCGCGCAGGGCGCGCCCCAGGCGGCGGCGCTCGCCGAGCCCCAGCGCGCCGTGGCCCAGCGGCATCGCCAGCGCCTGATTGACTTCCGGCATGCGCGCCAGCAGCGGGCGGCACCAGGCCGGCGCCATCACATCGATCTCCGCCGACGGGTATTCGGCCTTCAGGGTGCGATAGAGACTTTGCGACATCATCATGTCGCCAACCCAAGAAGGGCCGATAACCAGTATTTTCATACCCAGCGTTAGTTCCTTCAGCTTATGCGGTGCGGTTCAACCAGGCCATGTACTCTTTCACGCCTTCGGCGACCGTTT
Source organism: Serratia sp. YC16 (assembly GCF_009707615.1). Lineage (NCBI taxonomy): Bacteria > Pseudomonadati > Pseudomonadota > Gammaproteobacteria > Enterobacterales > Yersiniaceae > Serratia > Serratia sp. YC16. The sequence goes on from NZ_WLYN01000009.1 coordinate 57,526, forward strand.
TGAACGGTGCGTCGTAGCCGGCGGCGCGCAGCTTGGTCAGATCGGCCTGGGTGTACGCCTGATAGCGGCCCTTCAGCTTCTCCGGGAATTCGATGTATTCCACCGCGCCCTTCTGGTGGAAGTCCACCACCGCGTCGGCCACCGCCTGGAAGGTTTCCGCCCGGCCGGTGCCGCAGTTGAAGATGCCGGATTTGCCGGTTTTCCAGAACCACAGGTTGACCGCCGCCACGTCGCCGACGTAGATGAAGTCGCGCTTGAAGTTTTCGCTGCCGGCGAACAGTTTCGGGTTTTCGCCGCGGTTGATTTGGGTGTTCAGGTGGAAGGCGACGCTGGCCATGCTGCCTTTGTGGCCTTCGCGCGGGCCGTAAACGTTGAAGTAGCGGAAGCCGCAGATCTGCGAGTCCGCTTCCGGCAGGATCTCGCGCACGTACTGATCGAACAGGAATTTGGAGTAGCCGTACACATTGAGCGGCGCTTCATATTGGCGCTCTTCGATGAACTCTTCGCGGCCGCCGTAAGTGGCGGCGGAGGAGGCGTACAGGAACGGAATTTCGCGATCCAGGCAGTAGTGCAGCAGGTCTTTGGAGTACTGATAGTTATTGTCCATCATGTACTTGCCGTCCCACTCGGTGGTCGCGGAGCAGGCGCCTTCGTGGAAGACCGCTTCGATATCGCCCAGATCGTCGCCGGCCACGATGCTGGCGATAAAGTCTTCTTTATCGACATAGTCGGCGATGTCCAGATCGACCAGGTTGACGAACTTGGTGCCGTCTTTCAGGTTATCCACCACCAGGATATCGCGATATCCCTTGTCGTTCAGTGCCTTAATGATGTTGCTGCCGATCATGCCGGCGCCGCCTGTGACGATAATCATTGGGTTACCCCTGCTAAGCTGCCTGGTGGAGCACAATGCCCCACGCTCAATGGCGGTTATCATAGCATTTCATGCCGCGGCAAACAGCGTAAGGGCTCCGAATATCCCGCATTGCCATTGAAGTCCGCTTTTTGCCGTGATATCTGCTGCAATTTTAATATTCTCTCCCGCGCATTCTCGTCAGTTTGGTTACAAATCAGTAAAATATGCCGCAAATAGCCCAATCCTGGAGATAACCGAATGTCAGCGTCTTTTTATCAGCAGTTGGAACAACAGCTTGCCGCCACTCGCAGTGAAGGGCTGTTCAAGGAAGAACGCATCATCACCTCCGCGCAACAGGCGGATATCGCCGTCGCCGACGGCAGCCATGTGATCAACTTCTGCGCCAATAACTACCTGGGCCTGGCCAACCATCCGGCGCTGATCGCCGCCGCCAAGTCGGGGATGGACAGCCACGGTTTCGGCATGGCGTCGGTGCGCTTCATCTGCGGCACTCAGGACAGCCACAAACAGCTGGAACAGAAACTGGCGGCCTTCCTGGGTATGGAAGACGCGATCCTGTACTCCTCCTGCTTCGACGCCAACGGCGGGTTGTTCGAAACCCTACTTGGCCCGGAAGACGCCATTATCTCCGATGCGCTGAACCACGCGTCGATCATCGACGGCGTGCGCCTGTGCAAGGCCAAGCGCTATCGCTACGCCAATAACGACATGACCGAGCTGGCCGCGCAGCTGAAGCAGGCCAAAGCCGATGGCGCGCGTCACATTCTGATCGCCACCGACGGCGTATTCTCGATGGACGGCGTGATCGCCAACCTGAAAGGGGTGTGCGATCTGGCGGACGAATATCAGGCGCTGGTGATGGTGGATGACTCCCACGCGGTAGGCTTTGTCGGCGCCAACGGGCGCGGTACTCATGAATACTGCGAAGTGATGGGCCGCGTCGATATCATCACCGGTACGTTAGGCAAGGCGCTGGGCGGCGCTTCCGGCGGCTACACCGCCGCCAAGAAAGAAGTGGTGGAGTGGCTGCGCCAGCGTTCGCGCCCGTACCTGTTCTCCAACTCGCTGGCGCCGGCGATCGTCGCCGCATCGATCAAAGTGCTGGAACTGCTGGAAGAGGGCGATGCCCTGCGCGATCGCCTGTGGGCCAACGCGCGGCTGTTCCGCGAAAAAATGACCGCCGCTGGCTTCACCCTGGCCGGCGCCGATCACGCCATCATCCCGGTGATGCTGGGTGAGGCGAAGCTGGCGCAGGAGTTCGCCAATGCGTTGCTCAAGGAAGGCATCTATGTGACCGGTTTCTTCTATCCGGTGGTGCCGAAAGGCCAGGCGCGCATCCGTACCCAGATGTCTGCCGACCACACCCCGGAGCAAATCGAACGCGCAGTGGCGGCGTTTACACGTATCGGTAAGGATCTTGGCGTTATTGCATAAGGTAAAACCATGAAAGCACTGTCAAAACTGAAAGCGGAAGAAGGGATTTGGATGACCGACGTGCCTCAGCCGGAGCTGGGCCACAACGACATCATGATCAAAATCCGCAAAACCGCGATCTGCGGCACCGATGTGCATATCTACAACTGGGACGAGTGGTCGCAAAAAACCATTCCGGTTCCGATGGTGGTCGGCCATGAATACGTGGGCGAAGTGGTGGCGATCGGTCAGGAAGTCAAAGGCTTCAGCATCGGCGATCGCGTGTCCGGTGAAGGGCATATCACCTGCGGCCATTGCCGCAACTGCCGCGGTGGCCGCACACACCTGTGCCGCAACACCGTCGGCGTGGGCGTGAACCGTCCGGGCAGCTTCGCGGAATACCTGGTGATCCCGGCGTTCAACGCCTTCAAGATCCCGGATAACATCTCCGACGAACTGGCGTCGATCTTCGATCCGTTCGGTAACGCGGTGCACACCGCGCTGTCGTTCGATCTGGTCGGGGAAGATGTGCTGGTGTCCGGTGCCGGCCCGATCGGTATCATGGCGGCGGCGGTGTGCAAACACGTCGGCGCGCGGCATGTGGTGATCACCGACGTTAACGAATACCGTCTGGAACTGGCGCGCAAGATGGGCGTGACCCGTGCGGTGAACGTCAGCAAGGAAAACCTCAGCGACGTGATGGCCGAACTGGGCATGACCGAAGGGTTCGACGTCGGCCTGGAAATGTCCGGCGCGCCGCCGGCCTTCCGCACGCTGCTCAATGCGATGAACCACGGCGGGCGCATCGCCATGCTGGGCATTCCGCCTTCGGATATGTCGATCGACTGGAACCAGGTCATCTTCAAAGGGCTGTTTATCAAAGGGATTTACGGTCGCGAAATGTTCGAGACCTGGTACAAGATGGCGGCGCTGATCCAGTCCGGCCTGGATTTGACCCCGATCATCACCCACCGTTTCTCGATCGACGAGTTCCAGCAGGGCTTCGACGCCATGCGCTCCGGCAAGTCGGGCAAAGTGGTGCTGAGCTGGGATTAATCTCGGCAGACGTGAAAAGGGCCGGAATTCCGGCCCTTTTTTATGCTTGCGGTTTGGCTTGCGTCCAGTGTTGCCAATGACGCTTGATGAAGGCCACCGGCGCCGAAGTGGCGATGCTGTCGGCGATGACGCCCAGCGCGGTGCCGGCGTTGGTACTTTCCTTCGGCGGTTTGACCTTGCACTGCTTGATGCCGCCGCTGAACGGGTTCTTCGGCTGCGGTTTCTGCGGTTTAACCGGCGGTGGGACGTAGCTGCCGCCGCCGTTGCCCTGCGGTTCGTTCAGCAGTGCGCTCGGCTTGACCAGCACGATATCGGCGGGCAGCGACGGCAGCATCTGCTGCAGCACTTTCACCGTCGCCGGGCGCGGGTGGCCAATGGCGATGGCGGAGCCGTTGCGCCGCGCCAATTCGACCGCGCGGTTGAACTGACGGCGGATGTCGGCTTCGTTTGCGGTATCGTCGAGGAACACCTTGCGTTTGATCACTTTCACGCCGGTGCCGGCCGCGGCGCGGGTTGCCTGGCTGCTGCCGATGGTCATGCTGTCGAGAAAATACAGACGGTAGCTTTCGAGCGCCTGCATCACTTTCTGCATGCCCGGCAGGCTGGAGGTCATGGCGCTGCCCATGTGGTTGTTCATGCCGACCGCATAAGGCACGTTGTTCACCGCGTTGCGGATGATGCGCTGGATCTCTTCGCTGCTCATGGAGGGCTGCAGAGTATCGCGCTCCAGCGGCTGCTTGCTGAGCGGCGCCATCGGCATGTGGATCAAGACTTCGCGGCCCTGGCTGTGGGCGCGGGTGGCCATCAGGCGGGCATGCGGCGCGTTGGGCAACACCGCGACCGAGATCGCCGTCGGCATTTGCAGCACCGCGTTTTCTTCGTGAGGGCGGTAGCCCACGTCATCGATGACGATGGAGAGTTTCCCTGCCTGCGCAGCGTAAACCTGCAGCAGACAGCCGATTAACAGAGCTGTACGGGTTTTGACATAGCGCAAATCTATCTTCCCAACCACGGCAGTGGGTTAACCGCCTGTCCCTGACGACGGATTTCGAAATAGAGCGACGGCGTTCCCTGGCCGCCGCTGGTGCCTACCAGAGCGATCGGCTGGCCGGCGCGCACCTGCGCCCCGACGTTGACCAACGCGCTTTGGTTGTAGCCGTACACGCTCATGTCGCCTTTACCGTGTTCGACCACCACCATCAGGCCATAGCCTTGCAGCCAGTCGGCCAGCAGCACGCGGCCATCGGCGACGGCTTTCACTTCGCTGCCTTCGCGGGCTTCAATCACCATGCCTTTCCAGCGTAGCTCGCCCTGCTGCGGTTCGCCAAAGCCGTGCAGCGTGCGGCCGCGCACCGGCCACATCAGCTGGCCGGCCGGACGACCGAGGCCGCCGGTACGCGCCATCAGCGAGCGATCGGCTTCGCTCGGTTTGTAGGTGGTGCCGGTTTTCTTCGCCTGCTGTTCCTTGATGCGCACCTGTTCGCGCACCTTGGCCGCTTCACGCGCTTCGCGTTCGGCGCGCGCACGGGCTTCGCGCTCCGCCCGGGCGATCTTGTCGCGCATGCGGGCTTCGTTCTGGCGCAGTTCCACCAGGCGTTGTTGGTCTTTTTCCAGCGAGGCTTCCAGCGCGGTCAGCGTTTGCTTGCGGGCGCCGCGCGCCTGCTCCAGCTTCTGCTGCTGCGTCTGTTGCTCGCCCAGGAGGGATTTTTGCTGGCCCTGTTTGGCCACCAGCGTGGTTTTTTGCTTCGCCAGCTCGGCGCGGGTCTGCTTCAGCTCTTCGATGGTTTTCTGACGCGCTTCGTTCAGATAGCCGAAATAGGCCAGAATACGTTCGCTGCGCTGGCTTTCTTCACCGCTGAGGATCAGCTGCACGGCGCTGTGCTGCCCTTGCCGGAAGGCGGCGTCGAGCTGTTTGGCGAGGAGGTTTTGTTGGGTCGACTGCTGCTTTTGCAGCTTGGCGATCGAGGCGTTCAGGCCGGAAATATCCTTGCCCAGCTGGGTGAGCGTGCCCTGGGTGTCGCGCAACTGGCGGCTGGCCTGGGCGATGGTTTTTTCCTGCTGACGCAGCTGATCCTGCAGCGAGCTGCGCTGCTGTTGCTGCTGCTTCACCGCTTTTTCTTTCTCGGCGATGCTCTGCTGGATGTCTTTCAGCTGGGATTTATTGTCTTCCGCCGCCTGGCCGGCGAGCGGCAACAGCAAGACGCCAGCGCAAAATACGCTGGCGCACATGGCGGTGAACGTCCTTGGCGCGGTGCGTTCAGGCAGCGGTCGGCTGCCTGCGTTTGCGCTTCGGGTTACCCTTGATAGTGCAAAAAACGCCTTCTCCCTCATGGAGAAGGATTATTCCACGATGAACAGCGGCTTACCAGTCATCTCTTGCGGGATTTCCATTCCCATCAGTGTTAGCAGGGTTGGCGCGATGTCCGAAAGCTTGCCGCCTTCGACCGCCCGCGCCGGTTTGCCGACGTAAATCAGCGGCACCGGCAGGCTGGTGTGGGCGGTGTGCGCCTGCCCGGTGGCCGGATCGCGCATCTGTTCGGCGTTGCCGTGATCGGCGGTGATCAGCAGCTGGCCATCGACGTCGCGCACGGCGTCAACCACCTGAGCGATGCACGCGTCCAGCGTTTCCACCGCTTTGACCGCCGCTTCATACACGCCGGTATGCCCCACCATGTCGCCGTTCGGATAGTTGCAGATAATGGCGTCGTATTTGCCGCTGCGGATGGCGCTCAGCAGCTTGTCGGTCAGCTCGGCGGCGCTCATCTCCGGCTGCAGATCGTAGGTGGCGACCTTCGGCGAATTGACCAGCACGCGGTCTTCGCCCTTGAACGGCGCTTCCACGCCGCCGTTATAGAAGAAGGTGACGTGGGCGTATTTTTCGGTTTCCGAGATGCGCAGCTGGGTTTTGTCGTGCTTCATCAGCCATTCGCCGAAGGTGTTGGCCAGCGACGCCGGCGGATAGGCGCAGGCGGTCGCGATGTCGGCGGCGTACTCAGTCAGCATCACGAAATCGCCGAACTGCACCCGCTTGGCGCGCGGGAAACCGTCGAAATCCGCGTTCACGAAGGCGCGGGTGATCTGGCGCGCGCGGTCGGCGCGGAAGTTCATGAAGATCAACGCGTCGCCGTCCTGCATCGCGGCATCGGCCTCACCGGCGGCGCGAATGACGGTCGGTCTGACGAACTCGTCGTTTTCACCGCGTTCATAGGCGGCCTGCAAGCCGGCAGCCGCATCGTCGGCCAGGTAGTCGCCTTTGGCCGCGGTCAGCAGGTCATAGGCCAGCTGCACGCGATCCCAGCGGTTGTCGCGGTCCATCGCGTAATAACGCCCGATCAGCGAAGCGATGCGCCCGACGCCCAGCGCGGCGAAGGCATCGCGGCAGCGTTGCAGCGGGGCTTCGGCGCTGCGTGGCGGGGTGTCGCGCCCGTCGAGGAAGGCGTGCAGATAGATGGCTTTGGCGCCGCGCTGGGCGGCCAGCTTGATCATGGCCAGGATGTGCTCGTCGTGGCTGTGCACGCCGCCCGGCGACAGCAGGCCCATGATATGCACCGCCTTGCCGGCCGCCACTGCCTTGTCGACGGCGGCAGTCAGCACCGGGTTGGCGAAGAAGTCGCCGTCGGCGATCGCTTTGTCCAGCCGGGTCAGATCCTGATACACGATGCGCCCGGCGCCCAGGTTGACATGACCGACTTCGGAGTTGCCCATTTGCCCGTCGGGCAGGCCGACATCCAGCCCGGAAGCGGCGATCAGCGTATGCGGCTGCTCCTTCCACAGGCGATCCATCACCGGGGTGCCGGCGTTCAGGATCGCGTTGTCCTCCCGCTCTTCACGGTGGCCGTAACCGTCCAGGATCACCAGTACCATCGGTTTTTTGTTGCTCGACATTGCATTGACCTCTTATATGAACTTTTTAAGCTGCGAATAGCCATGCGCCCGCCGCAAGCATGGCTATTCGCCCTCGAAAAACCGGCTGATTTTACACCGCCGCCGGCGATAAATAGCCCAAAGAGATCAAGGTTGCGGCGAATCGCGCGGGCTTTTATGCTCTGACGTCGGGAATTTCTCAGCGCAGCCCGCAGTTTCTACAATCGCGCTTGCTTATTGGCTGTATTTGCCGCACTCGGCAGGTATACTCTGGAACCTTGACTTATTTATCCCTTAACTGACGGGAGTTGTTACACCCCATGCTGCAAGAAATTATGCCATTCGTAAGCAGACACCCTATTCTGAGCCTGGCTTGGATCGCTCTGCTGGTCGCCGTGATCGTCATGACGTTCAAAAGCCGTTTCTCCAAGGTCAAAGAGATCGCCCGCGGTGAAGCTATTCGTCTGATCAACAAAGAAGAAGCCGTGGTGGTCGACACCCGCAGCCGCGACGATTTCCGCCGTGGTCACCTGGCCAACGCCATCAACCTGACCGCCAGCGAAATCAAAAACGGCAGCCTGGGCGAGCTGGAAAAACACAAAGCGCAGCCGATCATCGTCGTGTGCGCCAACGGCACCGCCTCCCGCGAGCCGGCGGAGAACCTGAGCAAGGCCGGTTTTGAAAAGGTGACTATGCTGAAAGACGGCATTGCCGGCTGGAGCGGAGAAAACCTGCCGCTGGTGCGCGGTAAGTAACCGTTTAACCTATTTGAGGTGGCAATCCATGGCTAACATTGATATCTACACCAAAGCGACCTGCCCGTTCTGCCATCGCGCCAAGGCGCTGCTGAACAGCAAGGGCGCGGCGTTTAACGAGATCGCCATCGACGGCGATAGCGCCAAGCGCGAAGTGATGATCGAGCGCAGCGGGCGCACCACCGTGCCGCAGATTTTCATCGACGGCCGGCATATCGGCGGCTGTGATGATTTATATGAACTCGATGCTCGCGGCGGCCTGGATCCGCTGCTTTAAGCCGCTTGCCGGTTCATCGAGTGTCAATAAGGACGTTTAACCAAGGGTATTACTCACATGTCAGAACAAAACAGCACTGAAATGGCTTTCCAGATCCAACGTATTTATACCAAGGACATCTCCTTCGAAGCGCCGAACGCGCCGCAGGTTTTCCAGCAGGAATGGCAGCCGGAAGTTAAACTTGATCTGGATACCGCGTCCAGCCAGCTGGCTGACGAAGTGTATGAAGTGGTACTGCGCGTAACCGTGACGGCGACCCTGGGCGAAGAGACCGCGTTCCTGTGCGAAGTGCAGCAGGCGGGCATCTTCTCGGTAGCAGGCATCGAAGGCACGCAGCTGGCGCATTGCCTGGGCGCGTACTGCCCGAACATCCTGTTCCCGTATGCGCGCGAGTGCATCACCAGCCTGGTTTCCCGCGGTACCTTCCCGCAGCTGAACCTGGCACCGGTCAACTTTGACGCGCTGTTCATGAACTATCTGCAGCAGCAGGCGGAAGGCGAAGGTGCCGCACCACATCAGGATGCCTGATGAACACCGTCAATGCTTCAATGACTGTTATCGGTGCCGGCTCGTACGGCACCGCATTGGCCATTACGCTGGCGCGTAACGGCCATCCCGTGGTGTTGTGGGGACATAACCCCGCGCAAATTCAAACGTTGCAGCACGATCGCTGCAATCAGGCGTTTCTGCCCGACGTTCCTTTCCCCGATACGCTGTTGCTTGAAGCCGATTTGGCGCGTGCGCTGGCCGCCAGCCGCGACGTGCTGGTGGTGGTGCCGAGCCACGTGTTCGGCGACGTGCTGCGCCAGCTGAAGCCGCATCTGCGCCCGGACGCCCGCATCGTATGGGCCACCAAAGGGCTGGAGGCGGAAACCGGCCGCTTGCTGCAGGACGTGGCGCGTGAAGCGTTGGGCGAGGCGATCCCGCTGGCGGTGCTCTCCGGGCCGACGTTCGCCAAAGAGCTGGCCGCCGGCCTGCCGACGGCGATCGCGCTGGCGGCGACCGATGCGCAGTTCGCCGACGATCTGCAACGGCTGCTGCACTGCGGCAAGAGCTTCCGCGTCTACAGCAATCCCGATTTCATCGGCGTGCAGCTTGGCGGTGCGGTGAAGAACGTGATCGCCATCGGCGCCGGCATGTCCGACGGCATCGGTTTCGGCGCCAACGCTCGTACCGCGTTGATTACACGCGGGCTGGCGGAAATGAGCCGTCTGGGTTCTGCGCTGGGCGCCGATCCTTCGACGTTCATGGGCATGGCGGGGCTGGGGGATCTGGTGCTAACCTGCACGGACAACCAATCGCGCAACCGCCGCTTCGGCATTATGCTGGGGCAGGGCAAAGGCGTGCAGGAAGCGCAGGACAGCATCGGTCAGGTGGTCGAGGGCTATCGCAATACCAAAGAGGTGTTGGCGCTGGCGCAGCGGCACGGCGTGGAAATGCCGATCACCGAACAGATTTATCAGGTGCTTTACTGCCATAAAGACGCCCGCGAAGCGGCGCTGAGCCTGCTGGGGCGCGCCCGAAAGGACGAAAAGCCCAGCGTGTGACATAAAACGATATGCCGGGGCAGCATGCTGACCCCGCAAATGACCTGGGCCGCTTCGCGCTACCGTGTGAAGCGGCCCGTTTGGCAAGGCAGAGGGGAATGTGATGTCGTCAGAAGAGTTGGAACAGGTCTGGAACAGCATTAAATCAGAAGCGCGAGCACTGGCTGATTGTGAACCGATGCTGGCCAGCTTTTTCCATGCGACGTTGCTCAAGCACGAGAATCTGGGCAGCGCGCTCAGCTATATGCTGGCCAACAAGCTGGCGACACCGATCATGCCCGCGATTGCGGTACGCGAGGTGGTGGAAGAGGCCTACAAGTCCGACAACCAGATGATCGTTTCGGCGGCGCGCGATATCCTCGCGGTGCGGCTGCGCGACCCGGCGGTCGATAAGTACTCCACGCCGCTGCTTTACCTGAAAGGGTTCCATGCGCTGCAGGCTTACCGCATCGGCCACTGGCTGTGGCAGCAAGGTCGGCAGGCGCTGGCTATCTACCTGCAAAATCAAATTTCCGTCGCCTTCGGCGTGGATATCCACCCGGCGGCGACCATCGGCTGTGGCATCATGCTCGACCACGCTACCGGCATCGTGATCGGTGAAACGGCGGTGGTGGAAAACAACGTCTCTATCCTGCAGTCGGTCACTCTGGGCGGTACCGGTAAAACCAGCGGCGACCGTCACCCGAAAATCCGCGAAGGGGTGATGATTGGCGCCGGCGCCAAAATTCTCGGCAATATCGAAGTGGGCAAGGGTGCGAAGATCGGCGCGGGCTCGGTGGTCTTGCAGGCGATACCGCCGCACACCACCGCCGCCGGGGTGCCGGCGCGCATCGTCGGGCGGCCGGAGAGCGATACGCCGTCGATGGACATGGACCAATACTTCAACGGCACCAATCACGGTTTTGAGTACGGCGACGGCATTTGAGCGCCGCTGGCTGAGCCATTCAGGGGGAGCTTCGGCTCCCCCTGTGTTTTTCAAACCGCGTTCAGCCCTGTTTCGGGAAGTTGGTGATATCGGTGACGATGTCGTCGATCGCCGCCTTGACGTCTTCCGCCGTGACCGGTGAGCTGTCGTTGCTGACGGTTTTGCCGTAGGCCTTGCGCACCACTTCCATCACCGTTTTACCGGTATCCTGGTCGATCAACTCACCTTCGATATACAGCGTGGTGTTTTGCGTCCGGTGGCCGGTGGCGGCCATGGTGCTGGCGACCACGGCGGCGACAGGCACCACTTCATAGAACTTCATGTCTTCGTTTTCGGCTGAAACGGCAGTGATGGCGAGCTTGGCCACCAGTACGCGCGAGCCAGCCGGGCTTGGCAGAATGGTAAAGCGGTTCTGCAGCGCAGTTTTAATTCGCTGGGTCGCATACGCCTTAATCTTGTTCAGCGTTTCCTGGCTGACTCGCGCCGTGGGTTTCTCCGCCGGGAAATAGACCACCGGTTGGAAATAGAGGCCGCGATAGTTGGATTCCTTGTAACTTGGGTCTATCCAGCGCAGCGTTTTATGGCCGCTTGGCGAGGTGGTTTCCTGCAGTTTGCTGTAATCGGACAAGAAGCCCGAATATTGAGATGTCTGGGTGACTTTGGACGAACAGCCCGCCAGCAACAGACCCGCTGCCAGAACCGCCATGGCAACGCCCAAGCGTGGTTTCTTCATATGCTTTCCTATGATGAGTGGTGATTACCCTTAAAAAACATAGCGCATTATCTGCGCCGCAGCGGGCGTTTTCGGGGCCGGGCGTGCCCTGTCGCGGACTTTTATCAGGATCGTGATACGCCGCCGGTTTTCGCCGCTAGCGCCATTGATAAGGCGGCGAGTACGGCATCCGCTCTGGCCAGTGCCTGGCGTTGCTCGGCTTGCCACTGGGGCAACAATGGCCAGAGATCCGCCTGGTGTTCGGCCTGCAGGCACCAGACTTCTCGGTCGTGCCACTCGCCGAGGGCGTTTTGCGCCGCTTTCAGACTCGCCGCTGCGCAGGGAGAGAGGGGGAGGCGTTGCGGATAGGCTTCGGCCGCGTAGCGCAGGCGTTTGATCAGCAGCCGCAGGCGGTGGCGATCGTAGCCGGTATCGGCCAACGCCCGGTGCAGTTGTCGTTGCTGGCGCTGCAGGCGTCGGTTCAGACGGTGTTTGGCAGCGTGCCGCGCAGTGCTTCGAAAGCGGCGCGGCCAGGCATGCAGCAGCGAGGGAAAATCGATGAGCTGCGGATGGGCGAGCAGTTGACGGCAGCGGGCCTGAAAATCGCTCTGGCGCGCGTTCGCCTGCCAATCCAGGCGATGGCGCACCAGTTCGGCGATCAGCACCTCGAGATCGCGCGGCGGCGTCGTGAGCCTGCCTAACTCGGCGGCGGCCCGATCGAGCCGCGTTGCGCCGGGGCTGCCGCGCAAAGGGCGCAACAGGCTGCGAATGCGCCGCAGACAGACGCGCAAGTCGTGCAGCGCTTCGCTGTCAGGCGCTTGCTGCAGCCGCAACAGCGCCGCGTTCAGCGCCAGCTCGAGCCGACGAAGCTGGGTGACAATATCTTCGACGAAAGCCATGTACCGTTCCTGGAAAGAACATCGCAGCGATGACACTTCCAGTATGGCGCGTCGTCGCGGATTACGCCTTGATCAACGCGCCGGCATAGTCCAGCTGCCGCCAGGCCTCATAAACCACCACCGCGACGGCATTCGACAGGTTCATGCTGCGGCTTTGCGCCTGCATCGGGATGCGGATTTTTTGCTGCGCAGGCAGCGCATCAAGGATATCGGCGGGCAACCCGCGGGTTTCCGGGCCGAACAGCAGGTAGTCGCCGGCCTGATAGCTGACGGCGCTGTGCGCCGGGGTACCCTTGGTCGTGAGGGCGAACAGCCGCTGCGGATTTTCGGCGGCGAGGAAGGCGGCGTAGTCGGCATGACGGCGGACGCGGGTGAACTCATGGTAGTCCAGCCCGGCGCGGCGCAGGCGCTTGTCGTCCCACGGAAAACCCAGCGGTTCGATCAGGTGCAGATTAAAGCCGGTATTGGCGCACAGGCGGATGATATTGCCGGTGTTGGGTGGGATTTCAGGTTCAAATAAAACGATGTTCAGCATGTTGCAGGCCCCTCGTGAACGAGGGGCGCAGGATAGCAAACTCTTACTGTTCTGTCTTAGCCGATAGGCGTTGATGATGCAGCGGCAGCCACAGCACCAGCCTCAGCCCGCCCAGCGGGCTGTCTTCCGCCTTCACCCAGCCGCGATGCTGGTTGACCGCTGCCTCGACGATAGCCAGGCCGAGGCCGGTGCCGCCGGACTCGCGGTCGCGCGCTTCATCGGTACGGTAGAACGGACGGAAAATCTGCTCGCGATCTTCGGCGCTGACGCCGGGGCCGTCGTCATCCACTTCAATGGTTACGCCCTGATTGTCGGCGCTGAACGCCACGGCGATGCGGGTATGCGAATAACGCAGGGCGTTGCGCACGATGTTTTCCAACGCGCTGTCGAGCGCACTCGCGTTGCCGAACAGCGTCCACGGGCCGGGCGGTGCGACGATCTCCAATTGTTTGCCCATCTGTTCCGCTTCGAAACGGGCGTTGTCCAGCACGTCGGCCCACAGTTCGTTGGCCTTCAGCTGTTCGCGCGCCAGTTCGCCCTTCTGCTGTCCGCGCGACAGCGCCAGCAGATCGTTGATCATCGAATCCAGCCGCTGCGCTTCGGTTTCGATGCGCGCCAGCTCGTGGCCTTCACCGTGACGGCGGCGCATCAGCGCGGTGGCCAGCTGCAGGCGCGTCAGTGGCGTGCGCAGCTCGTGCGAGATGTCCGAGATCAGCCGTTGCTGGGCGTTCATCATGCGTTCCAGCGCGCTGACCATCTGGTTGAAACTGGCGCCGGTGGCCAGGAATTCCTGCGGGCCGGCCTCCAGCTCCGGGTGCTGCTTCAGGTTGCCGCGCGCCACGTCATCGGCGGCGTTCTTCAGCTTGCGCGCCGGTTTCGCCAGACTCCAGGCCAGCCACAGCAGCAGCGGGGCGCTGATCAGCATGGTGACGATCAGCAGCAGCAGCGGCCGGTCGAACATCAGGTTGATGAAATCGGATTGCGGGCTGTTGGCGGGGCGGATCAGGTACAGCTGGTAGTTGTCTTCGCCGTCGCGCACTGCGAACGGCCCCACCAGCTCGACGCGACCGTACTTTTTCTTCTTCGGATGATCCGAGTTGTCGGATTGGCCGATGAAATTGCGGACGATCTGCATTTCGTTGCGCTGCGCGCCGATCACCCGGCCTTCGCTGGTGACCAGCAGCAGGCGCTGGCCCGGCGGCGCCCATTTGTCGATGGCGCGGAACAGGCGGCGCCACCACATCAGATCGTTGGCCGGATCGTTTTGCAGTTCGGCCTCGACGTGTTGTTCCAGCATCAACCCCTGCCGCTGCTCGCTGTCGAGCAGCGAGGTCATTTGGCGGGAGTCGAGCTTGGGCACCATCAGCACCAGCATTAGCACCAGGGCTAACGTGAACCAGAAAATGGCGAAGATGCGTGCCGTCAAACTATTGATCATGTTGCAGATACCATCAAATAACCGCGCCCGCGCAGGGTTTTGAACCACGGATGCCCGTCTTTGCGATCCGGCAGCTTACGCCGCAGGTTGGATATGTGCATGTCGATGGCGCGATCGAACGGGGTCAGGCGTTTGCCTAACACTTCCTGGCTCAGCAGTTCGCGCGACACCACCTGGCCAAGATGCTGCGCCAGCAGGTACAGCAGGGTGAATTCGGTGCCGGTCAGATCCAGCACCTGGCCGTCGAAGCTGGCCTCCTGGCGGCCGGGGTTCAGCTGCAGGCCATCGACATCCAGCGTCGGGGCGCCGCTGTCGACCTGCTGTTGCTGTTCGCTCCAGTTGGAACGGCGCAGAATGGCGCGGATACGCGCGACCAGTTCGCGATCGTTGAAGGGTTTCGGCAGGTAATCATCGGCGCCCAGCTCCAGGCCCAGCACGCGGTCCAGCTCGCTGCCGCGCGCGGTCAGCATGATGACCGGCGTCTGGTGATGCTGGCGCAGTTCTTTCAGCGTATCGATGCCGTTTTTCTTCGGCATCATGATGTCGAGCAGCAGCAGATCGACGGAGCTGTCCAGCAGCGACAACGCCTGCTCGCCATCGTGCGCGACGACGATATTAAAACCTTCCATTTCAAGCAGTTCTTTTAACAGCGAGGTCAACTCGCGGTCGTCGTCAACTAACAGAATCTTGTTCATTATGATTTACCTCCAGACGCAAAATACGTCATCAACTGTTGCCATTCCATGACTTTACGTAGTTTTACATGCACTGACGCAGGTTTTCAGGTGTAGCGGTACACTGCTCCTCGTTGATTCGCAAAGTGAGAAAGCTTGAGGAGTTGAAATGCGTAAGGCGACCGCATTAGTTATGGCATCACTGCTGGCAATTGGTTCGACCGCTGCCTTCGCTGCCGACACTATACCGGATGCAGCCCAACCTCCCGGCAACGACGCGATGACCCGAATACCCGGCCAGCACCACATGTTTGACGGTGTCAGCCTCAGCGAACAGCAGCGCCAACAAATGCGCGATTTGATGCGCCAGGCCCGGCACGATCTGCCTGGTGTCAATGTAGCTGAAATGGAAGCCATGCATAAACTGGTGACCGCAGAGAAATTTGATGAAGCCGCCGTGTATGCCCAGGCGGAAAAGATGGCCCAACAGCAGGTCAAGCGCCAGGTGGAAATGGCCCGGGTGCGCAACCAAATGTATAACCTGCTGACGCCAGAGCAAAAAAGTGTTTTAGACCAGAAACATCAGCAGCGTATGCAGCAGATGGAGCAACAAATTTCTGGTTTGCAACAAGCTTCTGCCCAGAAGTGAAGTACGACTGAGTAGTCCCCTGTTTTTCCTTGCCATAGACACCATCCCTGTCTTCCCCGCCATGATGGCGGGGTTTTTTTTATCCGGCATTTCGCTATATTGAGCGCCACACCTTTTGACCGGGGCCCCCATAATGGAACAGCGCTATGCACGCCTGGTGAAGTCCGCTGCGTTGGCCGCTACCGCGCTGGCGTCGTCGCTGCTGTTGATTAAAATCGTCGCCTGGTATCACACCGGTTCGGTCAGTCTGTTGGCGGCGCTGGTGGATTCGCTGGTCGATATCGCGGCATCGCTGACCAACCTGCTGGTGGTACGCTATTCGCTGCAGCCGGCCGATGCCGAACACACGTTCGGCCACGGCAAAGCGGAGTCGCTGGCGGCGCTGGCGCAAAGCATGTTTATTTCCGGTTCCGCCCTGTTTCTGTTCCTCACCGGCTTTCAGCATCTGTATGCGCCGCAAACGCTGCGCGATCCCGGCATCGGCGTCGTCGTGACGGTGATAGCGCTGGTCAGCACCCTGATTTTGGTGACTTATCAACGCTGGGTGGTCAGAAAAACGCGCAGTCAGGCGGTGCGCGCAGATATGCTGCATTATCAGTCAGATGTCATGATGAATGGTGCTATTCTTATCGCTCTTGGGCTAAGCTGGTACGGCTTCCAGCGGGCGGATGCGCTGTTCGCGCTGGGCATCGGCGTTTACATCCTCTATAGCGCGCTGCGCATGGGCTATGAGGCGGTGCAGTCGCTGTTGGATAGGGCGTTGCCGGATGACGAGCGCCAGGCGATTATCGAAGTGGTTTCTTCCTGGCCCGGGGTGAAAGGCGCGCACGATCTGCGCACGAGGCAGTCGGGGCCGACGCGTTTCATCCAGCTGCATCTGGAGATGGACGACACGCTGCCGCTGCGCGAGGCGCATCGGTTGGCCGATCAGGTGGAACAGGCGTTGCGGCACCGTTTTGCGGGGGCAGACGTCATCATTCACCTGGATCCGTGCTCCGTGGTGCCGCCGGGTAGGCGGGGGCATTGGGAGCTATAATCAGATAGAGGCACAGATCGAAGTATTATCATGAATATCTGAGTTAGCTCAGCGTGCCATGCGGTGTTTTTACCGTTATATTGCGTGACTTGAATCAATTCAGCTGGGTGTTTTTGATATAATATCCAGCAATAAGCCGTAAAGCTGGTTTTCTGCAGCCGGAGAGGTTCCAAGACGATCGGCGGAGACAGAATTCTTAAGAAATTGCATCTACACAGTTCAGAGGTAGTCATGATCAAGAAAATCGGTGTACTGACGAGCGGCGGTGATTCGCCGGGTATGAACGCTGCAATCCGCGGCGTTGTGCGTTCTGCGCTTTCAGAAGGTCTGGAAGTTTTTGGTATTTACGATGGCTACCTTGGCTTGTACGAAGATCGCATGGAGCAGCTGGACCGCTATAGCGTGTCTGACATGATCAACCGCGGCGGCACCTTCCTCGGCTCGGCCCGCTTCCCGGAATTCAGGGATGAGAACGTGCGCGCCAAGGCGATTGAAAACCTGAAGAATCGCGGCATCGACGCGCTGGTGGTTATCGGCGGCGACGGTTCCTACATGGGCGCCAAGCGACTGACGGAAGAAGGTTTTCCGTGCATCGGCCTGCCGGGCACCATCGATAACGACGTTGCCGGCACCGACTACACCATTGGTTACTTCACTGCGCTGGAAACCGTGGTGGAAGCGATCGACCGCCTGCGCGATACCTCCTCTTCGCACCAGCGTATCTCCATCGTGGAAGTGATGGGCCGTTACTGCGGCGATCTGACGCTGGCGGCGGCGATTGCCGGCGGCTGCGAATTCATCGTGCTGCCTGAAATCGAATTCAACCGCGAAGACCTGGTCTGCGAAATCAAGGCCGGTATCGCCAAGGGTAAAAAACACGCCATCGTGGCGATTACCGAGCACATCTGCGACATCGATGAGCTGGCGCGCCACATCGAGCAGGAAACCAAGCGTGAAACCCGCGCCACCGTGCTGGGCCACATTCAGCGCGGCGGTTCGCCGGTCGCTTATGACCGCATCCTGGCCTCGCGCATGGGCGCCTACGCCATCGAGCTGCTGCTGCAGGGCTACGGCGGCCGCTGCGTCGGTATCCAGAACGAAAAAATGGTGCACCACGACATCATCGACGCGATCGAAAACATGAAGCGTCCGTTCAAGGGTGACTGGCTGGAAACGGCGAAAAAACTGTACTGATACGCCGCTCACCGCACGACAAAAAAGCCCCCGCTCGCGGGGGCTTTTTTATGTCCGTCGGCGATATATTCCGGAATCATCTATCCCACAATTTTTTATTCTTTAATTGCCGAGAAAGTTTCTGGCAGGCTCTGATGCTAAATCAACCGATTGAGGTTGCGCTTAATTTTCTGGGAGAGCCTGTCGATGCGTAAATGGGGTGTAGGTCTGACATTGGTGCTGTTGGCGTCCGGCGCCATGGCGAAGGATATTCAATTGCTGAACGTGTCATACGATCCGACGCGTGAGTTCTATCAGGCTTACAACACAGCGTTCAGTAAGCACTATCAGGCGGAAACTGGCGACAAGGTGACGGTGCGCCAGTCGCACGGCGGCTCCGGCAAACAGGCGACCTCGGTGATCAACGGCATCGAGGCCGACGTGGTGACGCTGGCGCTGGCCTATGACGTCGACGCCATCGCCGAACGCGGGCGCATCGAGAAAGACTGGATCAAACGCCTGCCGGACAATTCGGCGCCTTACACCTCGACCATCGTCTTCCTGGTGCGCAAAGGCAACCCGAAACAAATTCACGACTGGCCCGATTTGCTCAAGCCGGGCGTGTCGGTGATCACCCCGAACCCGAAAACCTCCGGCGGTGCCCGTTGGAACTACCTGGCCGCCTGGGGCTACGCGTTGCACCACAACAACAACGATAAGGCCAAGGCGCAGGACTTCGTCAAAAACCTGTACAAGAACGTCGAAGTGCTGGATTCCGGCGCGCGCGGCTCGACCAACACCTTCGTTGAGCGCGGCATCGGCGACGTGCTGATCGCCTGGGAAAACGAAGCGCTGCTGGCGGAGAAAGAGCTGGGCAAAGACAAGTTCGAGATTATTACGCCGAGCGAATCGATCCTGGCCGAACCGACGGTGTCGGTGGTGGATAAGGTGGTCGATAAGCGGGGTACCCGCGACGTGGCGACCGCCTACCTGAAGTATCTGTATTCGCCGGAAGGGCAGACCATCGCGGCGCAGCACTATTACCGTCCGCGCGATGCGGCGGTGGCGGCCAAGTTTGCCGGGCAGTTCCCGCAGCTGAAGCTGTTCACCGTGGATGACACCTTCGGCGGCTGGACCGAAGCGCAGAAGGTGCACTTCGCCACCGGCGGCGTGTTCGATGAGATCAGCAAACGCTGATGCCGGTTGAGCGGCAATAAAAAACCCCGGCAAGCCGGGGTTTTTTTATGGCAAGCCTAAGGCAATCAGGCTTTTTTCGCTGCGGCAGCGGCTTTGACGATCACGGCGAAAGCGTCGGCTTTCAGAGAGGCGCCGCCAACCAGCGCGCCGTCGATGTCCGGCTGAGAGAACAGCTCCGCGGCGTTCTTGTCGTTCACCGAACCGCCGTACTGAATGATGATTTCAGCGGCAACCGCGGCATCGTGCTTGGCGATGTGATCACGGATAAATTTGTGCACGGCCTGCGCCTGCGCAGGGGTAGCGGACTTGCCGGTACCGATGGCCCAGACTGGCTCATAGGCGATCACGGTGCCTTTCATCGCCGGTGCGCCCAGCGTTTTCAGCACGGCGTCGATCTGGCGCGCGCACACTTCTTCGGTTTTGCCCGCAGCGTTTTCCGCTTCGGTTTCACCGATGCACAGCACCGGGATCAGACCGGCTTCTTTCAGCACGGCGAATTTCTCGGCGATGACTTCGTCGCTTTCTTTGTGGTAGGTGCGACGCTCGGAGTGGCCGATGATGATGTACTGGGCGCCGACGTCTTTCAGCATGTTGGCGGAAACTTCACCGGTGAAGGCGCCGGACAGGTTAACGTCCACGTTCTGCGCGCCCAGCGCGATGCGGCTGCCGGCCAGCGCGTGCTTGGCCTGATCCAGATACATCACCGGCGGGGCGATGGCGACGCCACAGCCGTCAACGCTGCTCAGCTCATGGCGCAGGCCGGCGATCAGTTCGTTGACCATGTGGGTGCTGCCGTTAAGCTTCCAGTTACCCATAACTAATGGATGACGCATGTTTTTTCCTCCAACTAGAAAACGCGAGAGTCGAAATGACAACTGCCGGACCGGCAGTTTACCTGCCCAACAGTATAGAGATCATTAAGCGCGAAGGCTTTGCTTTTCGTCATTAAATACCGCGCCGTTACGGCTCGGAAAGCGCCAGCTTAATCGGTTCAACTGCGAAGGTTACCCCTTTATCGCCGTTGTCCGAGACGACATAGCGAATGGCGCCGACCTGCTGTTGGTAAAAGCGCGATCCTTTGCCTTTTTCCAGCAGGTTGTTCACCTTGTTCTGGCTCTGTTCCACCGTCAACGCCGGTTCGAACTGGCGCATCAGCGCCGCCATGTAGTTGATGGCGATGGCGCGCGCGGCTTTTTCTTCATTGGCCTGCTGCAGCGGCAGGTGAGTGATCTGCAACGTTTTGATTTTACCGGTACCTTTCTCCAGCGCGGTAGAGGCATACAGGTTTTCGTTGAGTTTGCTGGCGGCGCGCGTCAGCAGCGGCGAATCATCTTCGGCCGAGGGAATGGCGCGAAATTCGCCAATCGGCAGTTTGGGATTGTCGCGATTGTATTTCTCGCGGAACTTGACCACCGTCAGATCGAAGGTCGGCGCTCCGGCCAACAGGTAAGGCGCGGTGGGCTTCGTTTCGCCTGCCGGCGGGTCGGCCCAGGCAGTGGCGGCCGCCTGCAGCAGGCAGGCGATGACGAGGGTTTTTCTCAGCATGGCGTATGGCATCAAGGACAAAGATGGCTCCGATTAAAGCGATAACCCGCAGGCCTTGTCAAAGATCCCACGCCATTATCGGTTCGCTGACGAGAAAGCTGTGCGGCGTGCCGCGTTATGCAGGGCGAAAAACTCGGCCCGGCAGCGCCTATGTTACACTGCGGCGCAGAATATGGGCAGGCTTAGAGCGCAGGAATCGATGACGTTACAACAGTGGTGTTTTTCTTTTAAGGGCCGCATCGGGCGGCGCGACTTCTGGATCTGGATGGGGCTGTGGCTGGTGCTGATGGCGGCGGCGTTTACGTTGGCCAATTATCAGCTGGTCGCCATTCAATCCATCGCCTTCTTTATCGTTGCGCTGCTGTGGCCGACGGCGGCGGTGCTGGTCAAACGGCTGCACGATCGCAACAAGGCCGGCTGGTGGGCGCTACTGCTGATCCTGGCGTGGATGCTGGCGGCGGGCAACTGGCAGATGCTGGCGCCAATCTGGCAATGGGGCGTCGGGCGTTTCATCCCGACGCTGATTATCGTGATGATGATGATCGATCTGGGCGCCTTCGTCGGCACGCCGGGGGACAATCGGTTCGGCCCGGAAGCCGAACCGGTGAAGTTCCGCTGATCTTCCGCCGGGTTACCAGTAGTGTTCGCTGGTGATATGGCCCGGCTTGCGGCGCAGGTGCTTGCGCATCTGGCGGTGGTCTTTCAGCGTTTGCTGGGTGTCCCGCACCATTTGCGGGTTGCCGCACAGCATCACGTGGCTGGTTTCGGCGTCGATGGTCAAGCCGATCGCCGCTTCCAGCCGGCCGTCCTCGATCAGCGCCGGTACGCGGCCGGTCAATGAACCGGGCGCCTCTTCGCGGCTGACGACGGTCTGGATACGCAGCTTGCCGTTGTAGCGCTGCTGCAGTTGCTGCATCAACGGCAGGTAGCTCAGGTCGCGCGCAAAGCGCGCGGCGTGCACCAGCACCAGGTTTTTAAAGCGCTCCAGGCCGGCGCCCTGTTGCAGAATCGATAAATAGGGGCCGATGGCGGTGCCGGTCGCCAGCATCCACAGCGTGTCGCAGTCGGGAACCTCGTCCAGCACGAAGAAGCCGGCGGCTTCTTTGGTTACCATCACCTCCGAGCCCGGCTGCAGCTGATTGAGGCGTGGGCTCAGTTTGCCTTCCGGTACGGTCACCAGATAGAACTCCAGATTGGCATCATCGGGGGCATTGACGTAGGAATAGGCGCGCTGCACCCGTTCGCCGTCGATTTCCAGCGCCAGCTTGGCGAATTGCCCGGCGGTGAAAGGATCGATGGGGGCGTTGACCACCAGGCTGAACAGCCCGTCGGTCCATTGTTTTACCTGCGTAACCTTGCCGTTTACCCATTCAGCCATACTCTAAAGCTCCCGTGGTCGAATCAAATAAGCACAATGTCGTGAGCCGGAAATGGCGTGCGCGGTGCGCTCTACCCGGTAATCGTTGCCGAACAGGCGGTGAAACAGCTGCAGCTCGGAATTGCACAGGCTGCTGCAGCTGGAACCGGCTACGCCGATTGGGCAGTGGTTTTCCACCAACAGCGCGCCGTGCGGATGTTCGATCAACTCGGCCATGTAGCCGTCGTGTTGCCGCAGCCGCACCAAGCGGGTTAATCGGTCCTGATGGCTGCGCTCGGCGGACAGCTCTTCGGCATAGCGCAGATAAAGCTGCTCTTCGCGCGCGCTGAGCAAGGGTTCCACTCCGGCGCCGCCAAACAGCTGCAACGCGGATTCTCGCAGCCTCTCCTGATCGGCGGCAGCAAAGGCGTGCCCCCGTTCGGTCAGCGACCAGTAGCGCGTCGGGCGGCCGACCTTGCTGCGCGCTTCTTCGTAACAAACCAGCTCACGTTTTTCCAGGGATTGCAGATGTTGTCGGATGCCCATCGGCGTGATGTCCAGACGCTCCGCCAGCATTTTGGCCGAGTGCGGGCCGAGAGCCTTTAACTGCAATAAAATCAGCTCAGGTGTTTTCATGAACCAAATCCCTATGGTGTTATTTTATTTCAAGTTGATGAAAAGAATTATCGATTAAATGCTAAAGCGCGGCTACTGCAAGCACGCAATTTTTAACTCCAAAGCGTTAGTCGTACAGTTTAATTTACGAGCCTGGTCGGGTTTGCTGCCAGTGTGACCTGGATCAATATCTGTCTGAAACTCGCTAAAAAAATCAGATTTGATTAGTTTATGCCGCCATAGAGGGCTGCTCGCCGTTCTGGCTGCTGCAACGGCCATACCGGGACGCTGTGACGAGTTGAAACGTTAACGAAGATAATGAGAAAACTAGAGAATTTTCACCTGCTGGTGATGCTTGTTCTGTTGGTCGCCGTCGGCCAGATGGCGCAAACCATTTATGTTCCCGTTATTGCTGATATCGCTCACGATCTGTCGGTGCGCACCGGCGCCGTGCAGCGGGTGATGGCGGCGTATCTGCTGACCTACGGTTTTTCCCAGCTGATTTACGGGCCGATATCGGACCGTATCGGACGCCGCCCGGTGATCCTGACCGGCATGATGATCTTCCTGGTCGGTGCGCTGGGCGCGCTGCTGTCCACCAACCTGACGATGCTGGTCGCCGCCAGCGCGATTCAGGGCATGGGCACCGGCGTGGCGGGCGTGATGGCGCGCACCATGCCGCGCGATCTGTATGCCGGTACTGCGCTGCGTTACGCCAACAGCCTGCTGAACATGGGGATTTTGGTCAGTCCGTTGCTGGCGCCGGTGATCGGCGGCGCGCTGGCGATGGTGTTCGGCTGGCGCGCCTGTTACGCCTTCCTGCTGGCGCTGTGCGCCTGCGTCGCCTTCGCCATGTTCCGCTGGCTGCCGGAGACCCGTCCGGTACAGACGGAAAAACGCCGCATGCTGGCCAGTTTCCGCCAGCTGCTGGGCGACAGCACCTTCAGCTGCTATCTGGTGATGCTGATCGGTGCGCTGGCGGGAATTGCGGTATTCGAGGCCAGCTGCGGCGTGTTGATGGGCGGCGTGTTGGGGCTGAGCGGCCTGACCGTCAGCATCCTGTTCATTCTGCCAATTCCGGCGGCGTTTTTCGGCGCCTGGTACGCCGGGCGCGACGGCAAGACCTTCCACACGCTGATGTGGCATTCGGTGATTAGCTGCCTGCTGGCGGGAGCGATGATGTGGATCCCGGGCTGGTTCGGCGTGATGAACATCTGGACGCTGATCGTGCCGGCCGCGCTGTTCTTCTTCGGCGCCGGCATGTTGTTCCCGCTGGCCACCACCGGAGCGATGGAGCCGTTTCCTTACCTGGCCGGCGCGGCGGGCGCGCTGGTGGGCGGCATGCAGAACATGGGGTCTGGTCTGGCGACCTGGCTGTCCGCCATGCTGCCGCAAACCGGGCAGTTCAGCCTCGGGCTGCTGATGTTCGCCATGGCGCTGTTGATCCTGCTGTGCTGGTGGCCGCTGTCCAACCGGATGCAGCATCAGGGTCATACCGCATAACCACAGGGCGCCATTCGGCGCCCTCATACCGTTGACAAAGGGGGAAAAAGCGTGGTTTTTCCCCCTGTGTGGTTATCAGCCGAAAATCAATAAATTGATTTTCCTTGTTTTCTATTCGCTGCTCTCTGCCAACCCCGCAAGGGCATGAGGTTTGTCATCCATCATCAGGGCGCCATTCGGCGCCCTGTTTCGTTACAGCAGAAATTCGTGCAGCGCCGGGTCTTTGCGATCCAGATAGTGGGTTGAACGAATACGGCGGATGGTGCGCGATTTACCGCGGATCAACAGGGTTTCGGTGGTGGCCATGTTGCCTTTGCGGCTGATGCCTTCCAGCAGATCGCCTTTGGTGATGCCGGTGGCGGAGAAAATCACGTTATCGTTGCGCGCCATTTGATCCAGACGCAGCGCCTGACCTGCTTCGATGCCCATCTCCCGACAGCGCGCCAGCTCCTGTTCACCGATGCGGCGGTTTTCGGCGCTGTCGCCTTTCACTTCATGGCGCGGCAGCAAACGCGCCTGCATGTCGCCGTCCAGCGCGCGGATCACCGCGGCGGAGATCACCCCTTCCGGCGCGCCGCCGATGCCGTACATCACATCGACCTCGCTTTCCGGCATGCAGGTGAGAATGGAGGCCGCCACGTCGCCGTCAGGAATGGCGAACACCCGCACCCCCAACTGCTGCATCTGCGCGATGACGCCGTCGTGGCGCGGTTTGGCCAACACGATCACCGTCAGCTGCGACAAGGGTTTACCCAGCCGCGCGGCGACGTTCTGCAGGTTCTCCGCCAGCGGCAGGTTGATATCGATGGCGCCGCGCGCCGCCGGGCCAACCACCAGTTTCTCCATGTACATGTCCGGCGCGTGCAGGAAGGTGCCGCGATCGCCCACTGCCAAGACCGCCAGCGCGTTGGACTGGCCCATGGCGGTCATGCGGGTGCCTTCGATCGGATCGACCGCGATGTCCACCGCGTCGCCCTGGCCGGTGCCGACCTGCTCGCCGATATACAGCATCGGCGCTTCGTCGATTTCACCTTCGCCGATCACGATGCGGCCATCGATATCCACTTTGTTGAGCATGATGCGCATGGCGTGGACCGCCGCGCCGTCGGCGGCGTTCTTGTCGCCGCGTCCCAGCCATTTGTAGCCCGCCAGCGCGGCGGCTTCGGTAACGCGGGAAAATTCGATGGCTAATTCACGTTTCATGGCAAACCTGTCTGTGAGAAAGGGAAGAAAATATCGGCAAAGTTTATCACAGCGCGGCGGCGGCGGGGCGGGGCAAAAAAAAGCGCCGCCCGCAGGCAGCGCTTGTTGGAGGGCAACGGAAGCGGGATTACTCGTGATCTTCCCACGCCTGAGCGCGAGCCACCGCTTTTTTCCAGCCGCTGTAACGGTAGTTGCGTTCGGTGGTTTCGATGCTTGGGCGGAATTCGCGCTCAATCACCGCTTTGCTCTTCACCTCATCCAGATCGTTCCAGTAGCCGATGGCCAGGCCCGCCAGGAACGCCGCGCCCAGCGCCGTCGATTCACGCACTTCAGGGCGCTCTACGCGGGTGCCGAGGATATCGGACTGGAACTGCATCAGGAAGTTGTTGGCGACCGCGCCGCCGTCCACGCGCAGCGATTGCAGGCGGGTGTTGGCGTCGGCTTGCATCGCGTCCAGCACGTCGCGGGTCTGGAAGGCGATGGATTCCAGCGTGGCGCGGATGATGTGGTTGCTGTTGGCGCCACGGGTCAGACCGAAGATGGCGCCGCGGGCATACGGATCCCAGTAGGGCGCACCCAAGCCGGTGAAGGCCGGCACCACATAGACGCCGTTGCTGTCTTTCACCTTGGTGGCGAAGTATTCGGAGTCGGCGGCGTCGCTGATCAGTTTCAGCTCGTCGCGCAGCCACTGGATGGACGCACCGCCGATGAACACCGCGCCTTCCAGCGCATAGTTCACTTCGCCGCGCGGGCCGCAGGCGATGGTGGTCAGCAGGCCATTTTTCGAGCGCACCGCTTCTTTGCCGGTGTTCATCAGCAGGAAGCAGCCGGTGCCGTAGGTGTTCTTCGCCATGCCCGGTTGAACGCACAGCTGGCCGTACAGCGCTGCCTGCTGGTCACCGGCGATACCGGCGATAGGAATACGCGTGCCGCCTTTACCGCCGATGTTGGTCTGGCCGTACACTTCTGAGGAAGGACGGACTTTCGGCAGCATGGCGCGCGGGATATCCAGCACTTCCAGCATGCGCTCGTCCCAGTCCAGCTCGTGGATGTTGAACATCATGGTGCGTGAGGCGTTGGTGTAATCGGTAACGTGCACGCGCCCCTGGGTCATCTTCCACACCAGCCAGGTGTCGACGGTGCCGAACAGCAGTTCGCCGCGCTTGGCGCGTTCGCGGGCGCCTTCGACGTTGTCCAGGATCCACTTCACCTTGGTGCCGGAGAAGTACGGGTCAACCACCAGGCCGGTGTTGTGACGGATGTACTCTTCCAGGCCGTCGCGCTTGAGCTTCTCGCAGATGTCGGCGGTGCGGCGGCACTGCCAGACGATGGCGTTATAGATAGGCTTGCCGGTCTCTTTTTCCCAGACGATGGTGGTTTCGCGCTGGTTGGTGATGCCGATGCCGGCGATCTGATCGGAACTGATGTCGGCCTTCGCCAGCACTTCTACCAGCGTCGAGCTTTGCGACGCCCAGATCTCCATCGGGTCGTGCTCAACCCAGCCGGCTTTTGGGTAGATCTGCGGGAATTCGCGCTGCGATACCGCAACGATGTTGGCGTCGTGATCGAGCACGACGGCGCGTGAGCTGGTGGTCCCTTGGTCGAGTGCGACAATGTATTTTTTTTCTACAGTCATGGTAATTATCCTGCTGTTGTTAACCGTTTAAAACTGCACCAATCACGCTTTACGCTGCTGAGCCTTGGCGTCGGACTCTTCTTCCGTCACACAGACGTCGCACGGCAGGTGGCGGCCAATCAGCGCGCGGTAACCGAAGGCGCCCAGGCCGCAGCCGACGATAGGCGCGAAGATCGGCACCAGGAAGTACGGGATGTCGCGTGCGCCGGTGAAGGCGACTTTGCCCCAGCCGGCCAGGTAGGCGAACAGTTTTGGCCCGAAGTCACGCGCCGGGTTCAACGCAAAGCCGGTCAATGGTCCCATGGAGGCGCCGATCACGGCAATCAGAATACCGATCAGCAGCGGCGCCAGCGGGCCGCGCGGAATGCCGTTGCCGTCGTCGGTCAGCGCCAGGATCAGGCACATCAGAATGGCGGCGATCACCGTTTCCACCAGGAAGGCCTGGCCGACGGAGATGTGCGCGTTAGGATAGGTTGAGAAGATGCCGGCCAGTTCCAGGCTTTCGTTGCTGCCGCGCACCATATGGTGAGCCGCTTCGAAGTCGAAGAACAGGTTGTAGTACAACCCGTAGACCAGCGCGGCGGCGCAGAAGGCGCCGGCGACTTGCGCAATGATGTAAGGCACCACTTTGCGTCCGTCGAAGCAGGCGAACAGCCACAGCGCGAGGGTGACCGCCGGGTTGAGATGCGCGCCGGAAATGGCGGCGGTCAGGTAGATGGCCATGGCGACGCCCAGGCCCCAAATGATGCTGATTTCCCACTGGCCGAAGCTGGCGCCCGCCAGTTTCAGTGCGGCAACGCAGCCTACGCCAAAGAAGATCAGCAGCGCCGTGCCGAGGAACTCGGCGATGCACTGGCCTTTTAATGTCGGACTGGTGGTTTGGCTCATAATGTTGGTGTCCTGCAAAACGGCGGTTGTTGGTTTATAGGCTCAGTTGGGTATACATCCGGCCTATGGGCACAGTTTTTTTCATCTCGTCCAATTATTGAATAAGGACGTGATGTAAATTTATCGTTAACGAACATAAACGAGAAATAGCGAAATCAAAATGTGTGTGGCGCGTCATAAAATTGAGCGATTTCGCGTCGTTTAGTGTTCTTTCTGAGCCATAAAAGTGTGATCTGACCAGTGGTTTGGCGAGGGGTGTTAACAACTCGCGGCGACGGCGGCGGGGATTTTCAGTTTTTGCTGATGGCGGGGGCAGGAAAATTGCAACAGACTGCGCGATGATCCGGTATGTTGCTAGACAGGCGGAGACTGGCTACTTACAATCGTTTTTAACGAATCGAGACTGCGCGCCTTCCGTAACGGCGCGCGTCACTGAGCGCGATGCAATATTCGCAGTCGCTGCAGCCGACGTTGCGGCCGCTACTTATAGATGTACGCCTTGCTATCATGAGGGGACTGAAGCATGTCATTTGAAGTATTTGAGAAACTGGAAGCAAAAGTACAGCAGGCGATTGATACCATCACCTTGTTGCAGATGGAAATT
This sequence comes from Serratia sp. YC16, assembly GCF_009707615.1. Classification (NCBI taxonomy): domain Bacteria; kingdom Pseudomonadati; phylum Pseudomonadota; class Gammaproteobacteria; order Enterobacterales; family Yersiniaceae; genus Serratia; species Serratia sp. YC16. The sequence goes on from NZ_WLYN01000009.1 coordinate 85,904, forward strand.
GAAGAGCTGAAAGACAAAAACAACTCTCTGTCGCAGGAAGTTCAGGCTGCCTCCGGCAACCACGAAGCGTTGGTGCGCGAAAACCAACAGCTGAAAGAAGAACAGCACGTATGGCAAGATCGCTTGCGCGCGCTGCTGGGCAAGATGGAAGAAGTCTGATTCCTCACGCCATGCAGCAACGAAAAGGGCGCCTCAGGCGCCCTTTTTCATGACCGAAAATCACTCGATGTCGAGCGGGTCTTCGGAGAGGATGATGCCGGTGTTGTCGGCATACAGATGGTCGCCGGAGAAGAAGGTGACGCCACCGAAGTTGACGCGGATATCGCTTTCGCCCACGCCTTCGCTCACGGCTCCTGCCGGGATCGCCGCCATCGCCTGAATGCCGATGTCGAGCTCTTCCAGATCGTCCACCTGACGCACCGCACCGTACACCACGATGCCTTCCCATTCGTTCTGGGCGGCCAGGCGCGCCAGCTCGGCGTTGACCAGCGCCCGGCGAACCGAACCGCCGCCGTCGACCAACAGCACGCGGCCGCGGCCGTTTTCTTCAAGCAGATCGAACAACAGGCCGTTATCCTCAAAGCATTTCACCGTGGTGATCTGCCCGCCAAATGAAGTACGCCCGCCAAAATTGGAGAACAGAGGTTCAACAACGTTCACCTCTTCATGATAGATGTCGCAAAGTTCGGAAGTATCGTATTTCATAGGATTTTACGTCTGTTTGCCGCTGGAATGTTCAGTATATCCCTTTATTCGCCCTGTTGGCAAAATCATCAGTTTTTAACTGAGCGCCACGCCGATGGCGAACAGCAGGTTGGCCAGCAGCGCCGCCTTGACCATGTGCTCCAGCATCGGCCGCATGCCGACCGGTGTCGGATCGCGCAGCACGCGCAGGCCGTGGCGCACCAGCAGCGGGATCGCCAGCACGAACAGCCAACCCCACGGGCTGTGGAGATTGAACAGCGTAAACAGCGCGAAACACAGCACCGCGCCGCCGAGCAGCAGGGCATGGTAAATGCGCGCCTTGTGTGGGCCGAGACGCACCGCCAACGTGTTCTTGCCGTTCTCGCGATCGCTCTCGATATCGCGCAGATTGTTGATGTTGAGCACCGCCGTCGCCAGCAGGCCGCAGGCGGTGGCCGGCAGCATCACGACGCTGTCGAAAGTGTGCGTTTGCAGATAATAGGTGCCGGCCACGCTCAGCCAGCCGAAGAATACCAACACCGAGATGTCGCCCAGCCCCAAATACCCGTAGGGCTTGTTGCCGACGGTGTAGGTGATGGCCGCCACGATGGACAGCCCGCCCAGCACCAGGAAGCCCACCACGTCGCTGGGTTGCTCGCAGGCGACGGCGATCAGCGAACAGCCGGCGAGGGCGATCAGCACCACCGTCACCACCAGCGCCCGTTTCATCTGCGCCTGGGTGATCATGCCTTTTTGCATGCCGCGCAACGGCCCGATGCGATCTTCTTTGTCGCTGCCTTTGACCGCATCGCCGTAGTCGTTCGCCAGGTTGGAGAGGATTTGCAGCAGGCCGGCGGTCAACAGCGCCAGCAGCGCCACTTCAGGTTTCAGGCTGCCGTGCCAGGCGGCGATCGCCGAGCCGACCACGATGGAGGCAAAGGCCAGCGGCAGGGTGCGGGGGCGTAGACTTTCCAGCCAGGCGGAGATCGGGGTGGTGGAGGTTGATGAGCTCATGTTTCGCTTCTGTCAGTAAGTTGCGGTGTCCGTTAGAAATAATTGTGGGAGGCAATGCCTCCCACACAGATGACTGACAAGACAATGATTGAGCGATTATAGGATAAAACGACTCAAATCTTCATCCGCCACCAGTTCATCCAGATGACTGCGCACGTAATCCGCATCAATTGTAATGGATTGGCCATTAATTTCACTCGCATCGTAGGAAATATCTTCCATCAGACGCTCCAGCACGGTATGCAGACGACGCGCGCCGATGTTCTCGGTGCTTTCGTTGACTTGCCACGCGGCTTCGGCGATGCGGCGGATGCCGTCGGCGGTGAACTCGATATTGACGCCTTCGGTGCCCATCAGCGCTTTGTACTGCTCGGTCAGCGACGCGCTCGGCTCGGTCAGGATGCGCTCGAAGTCTTCGGTGGTCAGCGCCTGCAGCTCAACGCGAATCGGCAGACGGCCCTGCAGTTCCGGGATCAGATCCGACGGATTGGCGGTCTGGAATGCGCCGGAAGCGATGAACAGGATGTGATCGGTCTTCACCATGCCGTGCTTGGTCGACACGGTGCAGCCTTCCACCAGCGGCAGCAGATCGCGCTGCACGCCTTCGCGCGAGACGTCCGGGCCGGAGCTTTGGCCGCCGCGCTTACAGATTTTGTCGATCTCGTCGATAAACACGATGCCGTGCTGTTCAACCGCTTCGATCGCCTGCTCTTTCAGCTCTTCCGGGTTCACCAGCTTGGCGGCTTCTTCTTCCACCAGCAGCTTGAAGGCTTCTTTGATCTTCAGCTTGCGCGGTTTTTGCTTCTGGCCGCCGAGGTTCTGGAACATCGACTGCAGCTGGTTGGTCATCTCTTCCATGCCCGGAGGCGCCATGATTTCCACGCCCATCGGCGCGGCGGCCAGATCGATCTCGATCTCTTTGTCATCCAGTTGGCCTTCGCGCAGTTTCTTGCGGAATGCCTGGCGGGCGGCGGACGGCTCCTGGTTTTCTTCCGGCTGGCCCCAGTTGTTCTTGGCCGGCGGGATCAGCACGTCGAGAATACGCTCTTCGGCCAACTCTTCGGCGCGGGTGCGGTTTTTCTCGATCGACTGCATGCGCACCATCTTGATGGCGGCATCGGTCAGATCGCGGATGATGGAGTCCACTTCTTTGCCCACATAGCCCACTTCGGTGAACTTGGTGGCTTCAACCTTGATGAACGGCGCGTTGGCCAGCTTCGCCAGGCGGCGGGCGATTTCGGTTTTACCGACGCCGGTCGGGCCGATCATCAGGATGTTTTTCGGGGTCACTTCGTGACGCAGCATCTCGTTGAGCTGCATCCGGCGCCAGCGGTTGCGCAGGGCAATGGCGACAGCGCGTTTGGCCTTGTTTTGGCCAATGATGTAGCTGTCCAGTTCGCTGACGATCTCGCGCGGAGTCATTTCAGACATGGTATTCGATCCTTACGCTTTGGAAGGCAATTCTTCAATGGTGTGGAAATGGTTGGTGTAAATACAGATGTCGCCGGCGATGTTGAGGGATTTCTCAACGATGTCGCGCGCGCTCAGCTCGGTATTTTCCAACATGGCGCGGGCGGCGGCCTGAGCGTACGGGCCGCCGGAGCCGATGGCGATCAGATCGTTTTCCGGCTGCACCACATCGCCGTTGCCGGTGATGATCAGCGAAGCGGTTTCATCGGCGACCGCCAACAGCGCTTCGAGCTTGCGCAGCATGCGGTCGGTGCGCCAGTCTTTCGCCAGCTCGACGGCGGCTTTCACCAGGTGGCCCTGGTGCATTTCCAGTTTGCGTTCAAACAGTTCAAACAGCGTGAAGGCGTCAGCGGTGCCGCCGGCGAAACCGGCGATCACTTTGTCGTTATACAGGCGACGCACTTTCTTGACGTTCCCCTTCATCACCGTATTACCCAGGGTTGCCTGGCCATCACCACCGATGACGACCTGGCCGTTGCGGCGTACGCTTACAATTGTTGTCACGAGCAGACCCTCGTTAAAGACGGAAAGAAGTCCCCGCAGCGCCTGCTTTCGCAGACGCTACGAGGCATATTGACAGTATAGATGGGGGGGGATTGACGCTTTTCAACCCCCAACGGAGAGGGGAATGCAACTCGACATGCCGACGCCCTTCAGGCGCGAAAGGGTTTTGTCCGCGGCGGCGCGGCTGCTGTACGGGCCGAGCACCACGCGATTCCAACCGCCGCCGGCGGTGATGCGGCTCTCGATGCCCTCGAACGCCAGGCGCGCCCGCACGGATTCAGCCTGATCGGTGGCGCGGAACGAACCGCATTGCACCATCCACTTCTGTTTCGATTCCGGTTTGGTTTCCTGCTTGGCCGTTTCCTGCTTCACTTCCGGTTTGGGCTCCGGCTTCGGTTGCGGCTTCGGCTCAGGCTGTTTCACCTGTACCGGTTGCTGGGTGGCCGGCTTCGGCTGCTGGTGCTGCTGCACCGGCGCAGTGGTGGCGCCGTTGTTGAACGGGTTGCGCGGCGCCTGGGTGACCTGCTGCGGTTGCTGTACCGGCTGCTGCTGCATTTGCTGTTGTTGCATCTGCTGCTGCTGGCGATTGCTGCGCGCGTTGGCCTGGCCCGGATCGTTATACGGCACTTCGTTCAGCTGCGTCGGGCGCTGCTGCATGTCGGCCTGCATCTGCTCCAGCAGTTGCCGTTGTTCGGCGGTCAGCTGAGTTTTGGAATTGAGCTCGCCGCCGGCCGTCGGCTCGGTCGGGCTTTGCACGCCGATCTGCCGGTTTTCCAGCTCTTTGATATAACGCCAGCGCTCTTCCGGCTTCGGCGGCAGGCCGTTGCCCGGGCGCGTGGTGTGCGCAGGCAACAACGGCGCGTCTTCCGGCTTGTTGTGCGTAATGAAATAGAGGCCACCGACAAAGATAACCAGCAACGCGGCGGCTAACGCCAGCACGGTTTTGGAAACCTTCGGAGAACTGCGTTTTTTACGGCTGGGGGTTTTACGCTTAGCTCCTGCTGCGCGCCCACGGCTTACATAGTCTTTTTGTGCCACTATTATTCCGCTGTGTCCTGATGAGAGGATAAGTCCGTCATGTTACTGAACCCTAAAATATTTGACTAGCGTTTCGGGGCAGCGGTGCTGCCTCTGATAATCAATTCACTGTCCAATAGCCGGGAGCCGCTGGCCACCGTTTGGCCGTTCAACTGCTCCAGCAGCAGCAACATCGCCTGCTGGCCGATCTGGAAGCGCGGCTGCGCCACCGTGGTCAGCGGCGGATCGCAATACTGCGCCAGCTTGAGGTCGTCAAAGCCGACGATCGACAGATCCTGCGGTACCCGCAGCCCCATTTTTTTCGCCTGGGACAGCACGCCGATCGCCATGACGTCGCTGTGGCAGAACACCGCCGTCGGCGGTTTCGGCTGAGCCATTAGCATCGCCAGCGCTTGCGCGCCGGCTTCGTAGGTAAAATCACCCCGGGTAATATAGCTGCTTTCGACGGTAATGCCATTACGACGTAGCGCTTGAACGTAACCCTGCAGCCGATAATGGCTCAATGGCATCTGTTCCGGCCCGGCGACGCAGGCGATCTGCCGGTGGCCCAGCTGATGCAAATAATGCACGGCTTCAAAGGCGGCGGTCAGGTTGTCGATATGCACCGTCGGCAGCTCCAGCTCGGGAGCGAACTCGTTGGCCATCACCATCGGCGGCAGGTTGCGCTGCTCTTCCTTGCTGGCGTCGAACGGCAGGTTGGAGCCCAGCAGCAGCATACCGTCGATCTGCTTGGTGATGATCAGATTGACGAAGGTGCGCTCTTGCTGGTTCTGCTGCGCGCAGTCGCCGATCAGCACCAGATAGCCTTGCTGGGCGGCGGTCTGTTCGATCCCCTGGATCACGTCGGCGAAAAACGGATCGCAGATGTCGGGTACGATCACCAGGATGGTGCGGGATTCGTTGCGCTTGATATTGCGTGACAGAGCATGAGGAGAATAACCCACGGCCAGGACGGCCTGTTCCACTTTCTGGCGCGTCGGCGTTGACACCTTTTCCGGGTTCATCAGCGCACGCGATACGGTAGCCGTTGAAACGCCCGCCATTTCGGCGACGTCTTTCATGGTCGCCATGGATAACTCTTTCTTGTGTTCCAACGCCTTTCTCCTTGCGTCAGCGCCATGCCGACGCCGCTACTGCTGTTTGCTCACAATGTCCGGCATGCGGTGGCGGGATTGTTGTCATTGAGCGCCACTCGCGTTCGGGCACTCCGTCGCGCTGCGATGTGGCGACAAAATTTGCCCTCGCAGACATTCTAAACAGAATACGCCCCGCCTTTGTTACCTAATTTGCATAAAAAATGTGACCTGAGAAGGTTTTTTAGCGTTCGCTCGCAATTTAAAGGGTAAACGTTTGCACTGCGGCAGCTAAATCGGACTTTTCCGGGATCAACTGTCGATCGGATCGACATCCAGCGTCCATTTCACCTTGCGCGTTTGCGGCAGGGTGCCGATCAGCGGCAGCGAACTTTTCATCAGCTGTTGCAGGACGCGCCGCGCAGGATGCTGCAGCAGCAGCTGCCAGCGGAAACGGCCGCCGCGTTTGGACTGCAGCGCCGGCACCGGGCCCATCACCCACAGCGAGTCGTCCTTCAGCGGGCTGGCTTCCAGCAGGTTGCGCAGCTGCTGCAGGAACAGCGGGGCCTGCTGGTTATCGTGGTCTTCGGCGCGCACGATGATGTGGCTGGTATAGGGCGGCAGGAACACGCTGTTGCGCTCCGCCAGCGTCTGTTTGGCGAAGGCGTCGTAACCCTGTTGCAGCAACACCTGCAGCAGCGGGTGCTCTGGATGGTGGGTTTGCAGCAGCACTTCCCCCTGTTTGCCCGCCCGGCCGGCGCGCCCGGAGACCTGGGTGTACAGCTGAGCGAAACGCTCGGCGGAGCGGAAGTCGGCGGAGAACAGCGCGCCGTCGACGTCCAGCAACGCCACCAGCGTGACGTCGGGAAAGTGGTGGCCCTTGGCCAGCATCTGCGTGCCGATCAGAATGCGCGCTTCGCCGCGATGGATATCCGCCAGGTGCTGTTCCAGCGCCCCTTTGCGGCTGGTAGTATCGCGATCGATACGGGTGATCGGCGTGTCGGGGAACAGCGGCGCCAGCTCCTGCTCCAGCTGTTCGGTGCCGACGCCGACCGACACCAGGTGGGTCGAGCCGCACTGCGGGCACTGGTGCGGTACCGGCCGCTGGCTGTCGCAGTGGTGGCAGCGCAGCTGGCGCTGATGCTGGTGGAAGGTGTAGTAGTGATCGCAGCGTTGGCATTCGGCGATCCAGCCGCACTCGTGGCACAGCAGCGCCGGGGCGTAACCGCGGCGGTTAAGGAACAGCATCACCTGATTGCCGGCTTTTAAATGGTGCTGCATGCTTTTTAAAAGCGGCTGCGACAGGCCGACCTTCAGCGGCAGCCCTTTCAGATCGATCAGGTGCTGCGCCGCCGGTTTGGCGTTGCCCGCACGCTGGGTGAGCTTCAGCTGGCGATATTTGCCCAGCTGCACGTTGTGCAGCGTTTCCAGTGCCGGCGTGGCGGAGCCCATCACCATCGGGATGTCCTCTTCCCGGGCGCGGAATACCGCCAGATCGCGGGCGTGGTAGCGCCAGCCTTCCTGCTGTTTATAAGAGCTGTCGTGCTCTTCGTCGATGATGATCACGCCCAGCTGGCGGAACGGCGTGAACAGCGCCGAACGGGTGCCGATGACGATGGCGGCTTCGCCGCTGCGCGCGCGCAGCCAAACCGCCAGCCGCTCGCTGTCGTTTAGCCCGGAGTGCAGCACGTCCACCGGCGCGTTGAAGCGCTCGCGAAAACGGGCGATGGTTTGCGGCGTCAGGCCGATTTCCGGCACCAGTACCAGCGCCTGCCGGCCTTTGGCCAGCACGTTCTCCAGCACGCTGAGGTACACCTCGGTCTTGCCCGAGCCGGTCACACCGGCCAGCAGCCAGGCGGCGAACTGTTCATCCTCGCTTCTGATCGCCCCGACGGCGGTGGCCTGTTCGGTATTCAGCCGCAGCCGCTCGCCGAGTACCGCGAAGTTGGGGCGCCAGTCTTGCGTGTCCGCGACCTGAGCGCGCAGATCGATCAACCCTTTGGCGCGCAGCGCCTGCAGGGCGCTTTCCGTCAGCTCCAGCTGACTGACCTGATGGCGATAGACCGGGCGTTGCAACAGTGCCGCCAGCGCCTGCTGCTGTTTCGGCGCGCGTTTCAGACTGTCGGGCGGCGTGGCACGCCCCTGCTCGGTGGCGAACCACTGCCACAGCGGCGCGGCTTCGGCAGGTTTGCCTTGCCGCAGCAGGATCGGCAGTGCGTGGAACAGTACTTCGCCGATAGGATAATGGTAGTAATCGCTGGCCCAGCGCAGGATGCGCCACAGGCTGGGGGAGAACAGCGATTCGCTGTCGATCACGCTGTCGATCGGTTTGAGCTTGTCCAGCGGCAGTTCGCTGGTGTCGCTGCAGCCGGTGACGATGCCGATCGCATGCTGCCTGCCCCAGGGCACGCCTACGCGCGCGCCGGCCACCGGCTGCATGCCGGGCGGCAGCAGATAGTCGAAGGTGCGGGCGAGGGGGACCGGCAAAGCAACGTGTACGACGGGCATGATCTCATCCAAATTGAAAAAAAGAGGGCATCAGTTTACACGGCGCATCGGCAAATGTACGGTTCCGATTGCGCGCCCCGGCTAATGCTGTATAATTTGCCGCCTTTGGTATAATTCGATACCAAAATTCTATTATCAACCACGTGTGGTGTCTGGCGAAACAGGGCTGGATAGCGACACGGCCTTAACTGAGGTTTCCCATGAAACAAGGTATCCACCCAAAATACGAAGAAGTTACTGCTAACTGCTCTTGCGGTAACGTGATGAAGATCCGCTCCACCGTGGGCCACGATCTGAACCTGGACGTTTGTGGCGCATGCCACCCGTTCTACACTGGCAAGCAGCGTGACGTTGCTACCGGTGGCCGCGTTGACCGCTTCAACAAGCGTTTCAGCGTACCAGGCGCTAAGAAATAAGATTTCTTATCGTCCGATGAAAAAGGCGCCCTGGGCGCCTTTTTTCGTTTCTGCCGCCGGCGTTCGCCGGGCGGTTCTCAATATTCCCAGGTATCGGGATCGACACCCAGTTCGCGCATCAACGCTTTTGCGGCTTCCGGAATTTCATCGCTGCGCTCTTTGCGCAGGTCTTCATCATTCGGCAGCGGCTGGCCGGTAAAGGCATGCAGAAACGCTTCGCACAGCAGTTCGCTGTTGGTGGCGTGGCGCAGGTTGTTGACCTGGCGACGGGTCCGTTCGTCGGTGAGGATTTTCAGGACCTTCAGCGGAATGGATACCGTGATCTTTTTGACTTGCTCGCTTTTTTTACCGTGTTCAGCGTAAGGGCTGACATACTCGCCGTTCCACTCAGCCATGGGACACCTTAACTTTGTCAGAAAAATTACAAAATTCTAAAAACCGGGCAATTATGCCCGATCTTCACTGTTCTCACTAAATAAATGTCAATTTTACGCGACCAGGGTCACTGAATGCCCCGCTTCGGCCGGGCATTGTGGCTCAACATCTTATCGTCATGTCATATCGGCATAATTTTAGCGGGTATTGTGCCATTGCTCAATCTATACGCAGAGAAGTTTAGATGTCCAGATGTATTGACGTCTATCAATCCTGCGATTACTCTTTAGGCCTCATTCACCGAACCGAGAGCCGAGCGAGCCCATGACGCGTAAACCAGCCACGATTGCCGTACGCAGCGGCCTGAACGACGACGAACAGTATGGCTGCGTTGTCCCGCCGATTCATCTGTCCAGCACCTATAACTTTACCGACTTCAACCAACCCCGAGCCCATGACTACTCGCGCCGCGGCAACCCGACGCGCGACGTGGTGCAGCGCGCGTTGGCGGAGCTGGAAGGCGGCGCCGGCGCGGTCATGACCGGCAGCGGCATGTCGGCGATCCATCTGGTGACTACCGTGCTGCTGAAGCCCGGCGATCTGCTGGTGGCGCCGCACGACTGCTACGGCGGCAGCTATCGGTTATTCGACAGTTTGAGCAAGCGCGGCGCCTATCGGGTGCTGTTCGTCGATCAGGGCAATGAAGAAGCCCTGCAGCAGGCGCTGGCGCAAAAGCCCAAGCTGGTGCTGATTGAAAGCCCCAGCAATCCGCTGCTGCGGGTGGTGGACATCGCGGCGATCTGCACCGCCGCGCACGCGGCGGGTGCGTTGACGGTGGTGGACAACACCTTCCTCAGCCCGGCCCTGCAACAGCCGATCGAACTCGGCGCCGATCTGGTGGTCCATTCTTGCACCAAATACCTGAACGGACATTCGGACGTGGTGGCCGGCGCGGTGATCGCCAAAGATCCCGAGCTGGCGGTCGAACTGGCCTGGTGGGCGAACAACATCGGCGTGACCGGCGGCGCGTTCGACAGCTATCTGCTGCTGCGCGGCATGCGCACGCTGTCGCCGCGCATCAAGGCAGCGCAACAAAACGCCGAAGCGATTGTCGGCTATTTACAGCAGCAACCGTTGGTGAAAAAGCTGTATCATCCTTCCCTGCCGGAAAATCCGGGGCATGAGATCGCCCGCCGGCAGCAGCGCGGTTTCGGCGCGATGCTGAGTTTTGAACTGGACGGCGATGAAGTGGTGCTGCGCCGTTTTCTCTCTGCCCTTGAGCTGTTTACTCTGGCAGAATCGCTGGGCGGCGTAGAAAGCCTGATCTCGCATGCAGCGACCATGACCCACGCCGGTATGGCGGCGGAGGCGCGGGCAGCGGCCGGCATCTCCGAGAGCCTGCTGCGCATTTCCGTGGGTATTGAAGACAGTGAAGATTTGATTGCCGATCTGGAACGCGCTTTCCAGGCGGCGGCAACGAGGTAAGCATGAATGCAATTGCTGTAGCAGGGCCGGTGAGCGGGCGTCAACTGCACAAGTTTGGCGGCAGCAGTCTGGCGGATGTGAAGTGTTATCTGCGTGTGGCCGGGATTATGGCGGAATACAGCCAGCCAGGCGACATGATGGTGGTATCGGCCGCCGGCAGTACCACCAACCAGTTGATCAACTGGCTGAAGCTCAGCCAGAGCGATCGCCTGTCTGCGCACCAGGTGCAGCAGACGTTGCGTCGTTATCATAGCGATCTTATCGGCGGCCTGCTGCCGCCGGAAAGCGCCGAGCCGCTGATCGCCGAATTCATTCAGGATCTGGAACGTCTGGCGGTGCTGCTGGACGGCAAAGTCGACGACGTGTGCTATGCCGAAGTGGTCGGGCACGGCGAGATCTGGTCGGCGCGCCTGATGGCGGCGGTGCTTAATCATCTGGACATGCAGGCGGCCTGGCTGGATGCGCGTGATTTCCTGCGCGCCGAGCGCGCCGCGCAGCCGCAGGTGGATGAAGGCCGTTCTTATCCGCTGCTGCAACAATTGCTGGCCCAACATCCGGGCAAACGCCTGGTGGTGACCGGCTTCATTTCGCGCAACGACGCCGGGGAAACCGTGCTGTTGGGGCGTAACGGCAGCGACTACTCCGCCACTCAGGTCGGCGCGCTGGCCGGTGCTGCGCGCGTCACCATCTGGAGCGACGTAGCCGGGGTATACAGCGCCGATCCGCGCAAGGTGAAAGACGCCTGCCTGCTGCCGCTGCTGCGTCTGGACGAAGCCAGCGAGCTGGCGCGTCTGGCTGCGCCGGTGTTGCACACCCGCACTCTGCAGCCGGTCTCCGGCAGCGATATCGATCTTCAGCTGCGTTGCAGCTACCAGCCGGAGCAGGGCTCGACGCGCATCGAGCGCGTATTGGCTTCCGGCACCGGCGCCAAGATTGTCACCAGCCACGACGATGTGTGCCTGATTGAACTGCACGTCGCCGCTCAGCATGATTTCAAACTGGCGCAGAAAGAGTTGGATCTGGTGCTCAAGCGCGCGCAGATCAAACCGCTGGCGGTGGGGATCCACCCTGACCGCAACCTGGTGCAGCTGTGCTACACCTCCGAGGTGGTCAATAGCGCGCTGGCGACGCTGCAGGCCGCAGCGTTGCCGGGCGAGCTGCGCCTGCGCGAAGGGCTGGCGCTGGTGGCGATGGTCGGCGCCGGGGTGTGCAAGAACCCGCTGCACAGCCACCGTTTCTATCAGCAACTGAAAGATCAGCCGGTCGAGTTTATCTGGCAGGCGGAAGATGGCATCAGCCTGGTGGCGGTATTGCGCCAGGGGCCGACCGCGCTGCTGATCCAGGGGCTGCACCAAAGCCTGTTCCGCGCCGAGAAGCGCATCGGTCTGGTGCTGTTCGGCAAGGGCAACATCGGCTCGCGCTGGCTGGAGCTGTTCGCCCGCGAGCAGACCAATATTTCCGCGCGCAGCGGCTTCGAATTTATCCTGGCGGGGGTGGTGGACAGCCGCCGCAGCCTGCTGAATTACGACGGGCTGGACGCCAGCCGCGCGCTGGCGTTCTTTGAGGACGAAGCGCAGGAGCTGGACGAAGAGTCGCTGTTCCTGTGGATGCGCGCGCACCCGTTCGACGATCTGGTGGTGCTCGACGTGACCGCCAGCGAAGAGCTGGCCGGGCAGTATCTGGACTTCGCCAGCTACGGTTTCCACGTGATCAGCGCCAACAAGCTGGCGGGTGCCTCGTGCAGCGCGACCTATCGCCAAATTCGCGACGCCTTCGCCAAAACCGGCCGCCACTGGCTGTACAACGCCACCGTCGGCGCCGGCCTGCCGGTCAACCACACGGTGCGCGATCTGCGCGACAGTGGCGACAGCATTTTGGCGATCAGCGGCATCTTCTCCGGCACGCTCTCCTGGCTGTTCCTGCAGTATGACGGCACGGTGCCGTTCACCGAGCTGGTGGATCAGGCCTGGCAGCAGGGGCTGACCGAACCGGATCCGCGGGTCGATCTCTCCGGTCAGGACGTGATGCGCAAGCTGGTGATCCTGGCGCGCGAAGCGGGCTACGACATCGAGCCGAATCAGGTGCGGGTCGAGTCGCTGGTGCCGGCGGGCTGCGAGCTGGGTTCCGTCGATCAGTTCTTCGAGAACGGCGAGGCGCTGAACCAGCAGATGCAGCAGCGCTTTGAGGCCGCCAGCGAAATGGGCCTGGTGTTGCGCCACGTGGCGCGTTTCGACGCCAACGGCAAGGCGCGGGTCGGCGTTGAGGCCGTGCGTCCTGAGCATCCGCTGGCCTCGCTGCTGCCGTGCGACAACGTGTTCGCCATCGAGAGCCGCTGGTATCGCGATAATCCACTGGTGATCCGCGGGCCGGGCGCCGGTCGCGACGTGACCGCCGGGGCGATCCAGTCAGACCTTAACCGGTTGGCGCAGCTGCTTTAATCCTCTGCGGGCGCGGGTTCACCGCGCCCCTTTGCTTTTCCTGCCATACTTATCCTTGTCGCTATCATGAAATTCCCTCTTTGAGCGGGTGAGGATTAATCATCTTATTCCCCTCATTTTCCTGTTGACTCTTTAGCCAACATGCGGCATTTTCTATCTAGACGTCTAAACGTATAGACGCTCATCAAGATGAAATAAAAACAGTGATCGAGAAGAGGTGAGCAGGGTATGAGTTTTTTCCACGCAAACCAGCGGGAAGCGCTGAATCAGAGTCTGGCGGAGTTGAACGGCCAGATTAACGTATCATTCGAGTTCTTCCCGCCACGCACCAGCGAGATGGAAGAGACCCTGTGGCAGTCGATCGATCGTCTGAGCATCCTCAAACCTAAATTCGTTTCCGTCACCTACGGCGCCAACTCCGGCGAGCGCGATCGCACCCACAGCATCATCAAGGGGATCAAGGAGCGCACCGGCCTGGAGGCTGCGCCGCACCTGACCTGCATCGACGCCAGCCCGGCTCAGTTGCGCGACATCGCGACCGACTACTGGAACAGCGGCATCCGCCATATCGTGGCGCTGCGCGGCGATCTGCCGCCGGGCGGCGGTAAGCCGGACATGTATGCGACCGATCTGGTAGCACTGCTGAAAGACGTGGGCGACTTCGATATTTCCGTCGCCGCCTACCCGGAAGTGCACCCGGAGGCGAAGAGCGCGCAGGCAGATTTGATCAACCTGAAGCGCAAGATCGACGCCGGCGCCAACCGCGCCATCACCCAATTCTTCTTCGACGTTGAGAGCTACCTACGCTTTCGCGACCGCTGTGTCGCCGCCGGCATCGACGTGGAAATCGTGCCGGGCATTCTGCCGGTGTCCAACTTCAAGCAGCTGCAGCGCTTCGCCACCATGACCAACGTGCGGGTGCCGAGCTGGATGACCAGCATGTTCGAAGGGCTGGACGACGATGCGGAGACCCGCAAGATGGTCGGCGCCAACATCGCCATGGACATGGTGAAGATCCTCAGCCGCGAAGGAGTGAAGGATTTCCACTTCTATACCCTGAACCGCGCCGAGATGAGCTACGCCATCTGCCACACGCTGGGCGTGCGCCCGGTGGCCGCCGCCTGACACTGGCAGGCCTGTTCCCATGAAGAAAGGGCGTCGCTTTATCGCGGCGCCCTTTTTTGTGGGGGAAGGCATAAAAAAACGGCCCCGGTAAACGGGGCCGCGATTTGGCTCACTAGCCGGTGTTGCGCATCCCGGCGGCGACGCCGGCGATGGTGACCATCAGCGCCTGCTCCACGCGGGCGTCGGGCTGTTCCTGCTGACGCGAACGGTGCAGCAGTTCGGCCTGCAGGACGTTCAGCGGGTCGGTATAAACGTTGCGCAGCGCGATGGATTCGGCGATCCACGGCAGGTCTTCCATCAGGTGCGCGTCGTTGGCGATGGTCAGCACCACCTTGATGTCGCTTTCCAACTGATCGCGCAGCTGCTGGCCCAGCGGCCACAGCGATTTCTCCACCAGGCGCTGATCGTAGTATTCCGCCAGCCACAGGTCGGCCTTGGCGAACACCATTTCCAGCATGGCGATGCGGGTGGAGAAGAACGGCCAGTCGCGGCACATCGCCTCCAGCTCCGCCTGTTTGCCGGCCTTCACCGCTTCCTGCAATCCGGCGCCGGCACCGAGCCAGGCCGGCAACATCAGGCGATTCTGCGTCCAGGCGAAGATCCACGGAATGGCGCGCAGGCTCTCCACGCCGCCGTTCGGTTTGCGTTTGGCCGGGCGCGAGCCCAGCGGCAGTTTGCCCAACTCCAGCTCCGGCGTAGCCGCGCGGAAGTAAGGCACGAAGTCCGGGTTTTCCCGCACATAGCCGCGATACATCCGGCAGGAGGTCTCGGACAGATCGTCCATCAGCGCGCGCCACTCTTTCTTCGGTTCCGGCGGCGGCAACAGGTTGGCCTCGAGGATCGCGCCGGCATACAGCGCCAGACTACTGATAGTGACTTCCGGCAGGCCGAACTTGAAGCGGATCATCTCGCCCTGTTCGGTGACGCGCAGGCCGCCCTTTAGGCTGCCCGGCGGCTGCGACAGCAGCGCCGCATGCGCCGGTGCGCCGCCGCGGCCGATGGAGCCGCCGCGGCCGTGGAACAGCGTCAGCGCCACGCCGGCTTTTTCACAGGTTTTGATCAGCGCGTCCTGCGCGCGGTATTGCGCCCAGGAAGCGGCCATCACGCCGGCATCTTTCGCCGAGTCGGAATAGCCGATCATCACCATCTGTTTGCCCTGAATAAAACCGCGATACCAGTCGATGTTCAGCAACTGGGTCATCACGTCGTCGGCGTTGTTCAGGTCGTCGAGGGTTTCGAACAGCGGAGCGACCGGCAGCGCGAACGGGCAACCGGCCTCTTTCAACAGCAGGTGCACCGCCAGCACGTCGGACGGCGTGCGCGCCATTGAAATCACGTAGGCGGCGATCGAGCCCTGCGGCGCTTCGGCGATTACCCGGCAGGTTTCCAGCACTTCCAGCGTATCGGCGCTCGGCTCCCACTTCAGCGGCACCAGCGGGCGTTTGGAGTTCAGTTCGCGGATCAGGAACGCCTGTTTATCGGCTTCCGACCAGCTTTCATAGTCGCCCAGCCCCAGGTAGCGGGTCAGCTCGGCGATGGCCTCGGTATGGCGGGTGCTCTCCTGGCGCACGTCGATGCGCACCAGCGGCACGCCGAAGCAGCGCACGCGGCGCAGAGTATCCAGCAACTGGCCGTTGGCGATGATGCCCATGCCGCAGGCCTGCAGCGATTGGTAGCAGGCATACAGCGGCTCCCACAGCTGTTCGTTGTTCACCAGCAGATCGTGCGGCTTCAGCACGCGCTCGCCCTTCAGGCGGCCTTCCAGATAGGCCTGGGAGCTCATCAGCTGGCTGCGCAGCTGCTTCATGATTTCGCGGTACGGTTCCTGCACCTCGTCACCGCCGGCGCGGGCGCGCAGCTCCGGGGTGCACTCGGTCATCGACAGCTCGGAGACCAGCACCTGAATATCGCGGGTGAACAGGTCGCAAGCTTTCCAGCGGCTGAGCAGCAGCACATGGCGGGTAATTTCGGCGGTCACGTTCGGGTTGCCGTCGCGATCGCCGCCCATCCAGGAGGTGAAGCGCACCGGCACCGCTTCCGCCGGCAGGCTGTAATCGATAGAGTTTTCCAGCTGTTCATTGAATTCGCGCAGGAACGCCGGCACGCCTTCCCACAGGCTGTTTTCCACCACCGCGAAACCCCATTTGGCTTCGTCGATCGGCGAAGGGCGGTGTTTGCGAATTTCATCGGTGTGCCACGATTGGGCCACCAGCTGGCGCAGGCGGCGCATGATCTTGTTGCGCTCGTAGTCGGCCAGATCGTTGTGATCGAGCTGGCTGAGGCAGGTGTTGACCTCCACCAGCTTGTGGATCAGGGTGCGGCGGGTGATCTCCGTCGGGTGCGCCGTCAGCACCAGCTCGATGGAGAGTTGCGAGACTGCGTGTTGCAGCTCTTTGTCGCTGAGCTTTTTGTCTTTGAGGCGGCTGAACAGTTGGGCCAGCGCCTCCGGATTGCTGGCGGCTTCGCCGTTGGGCGAAATGCTGTGGTACTGCTCGGCGACGTTGGTCAGGTTGAGGAACTGGCTGAAGGCACGCGCCACCGGCAGCAGCTCGTCGTTGGACAGGTTCTGCAGGGTGGAGAGCAGTTCCTGGCGATGCGCTTCGTTGCCGGCGCGTGAGGATTTGGAAAGCTTACGGATGGTCTCTACGCGATCGAGAATATGCTCGCCCAGCGCTTCTTTGATGGTATCGCCGAGCAATTTGCCGAGCATACTGACATTACTGCGCATTGCCGAATATTGTTCGTTCATATAACCCCTGACCCAGTTCTGTATGATTTTTATCTTGTAAATAAATTTCACGCGTCAGGCGCAGACCGCCTGCCTGATCCCACCGCGTTCCTGTCCAGTCGTCCAATTGACACTATTTTTAGCAAAAAAACATCAAAATCGGCGCATTTTCTGAAATTTAATTACGGCACGTCGGTTATCAGCACGGCTTATTTCGCCGTCTACTACTTATTTGGAGTTAGGGGAAAGCATAAAGCATTTCCCCTGTTAAATGTCGGGTTTATTGCCGGCAAAAATGAGTGACCAGCTGGCCCAGCAGTTTACGCGTCGGTTCGATAAACGCGGTGTCGAGGTATTCGTCCGGCTGGTGGGCCTGGTCGATAGAGCCGGGGCCGAGCACTAACGTCGGACACACCTGCTGTACGAACGGCGCCTCGGTGCAGTAGTTGACCACCTGGGTGCGGGTGCCCAGAAGTTCCTCGATCACTGCCACCATGCGGTGGTCGGTTGGGCACTCGTAGCCCGGCACCGACGCGTGCAGCTCTTCGATGCTCAGGCGGCCCGGCCAGCGTTGGCTCACCGGCTCCAACGCCTGATGCATCAGTTCGTTGATGTTGTCGAGCGTCATGCCGGGCAGCGGGCGGATATCCAGGTGCAGCTCGCAGCAGGCGCAGATGCGGTTGGCCGCGTCGCCGCCGCTGATATGGCCGAAGTTCATGGTGGGATAAGGCACGGCGAACGCCGGGTTGTTGTAACGCTCCTGCAGGGTTTTGCGCAGCGCCATCAGGTGGCTGATGGATTCGTGCATCAGATCGATGGCGTTGACGCCGCGCGCCGGATCGCTGGAGTGGCCGGACTGGCCGACGATGCGAATGGCGTTGGCCATGTGGCCCTTGTGTGCGCGGACTGGCTGCAGCGAGGTCGGTTCGCCGATGATGGCGAAATCCGGCCGAATGGCGGTGGAGGCGGCGAAATAGCGTGCGCCGGCCATCGTCGTTTCTTCATCTGCGGTGGCTAAAATGTACAGCGGCTTGGTCAGTTTGCTCGCGTCGATATCGCGCACCGCATCCAGGATAAAGGCGAAGAAGCCTTTCATGTCGGCGGTGCCCAGGCCGTAGAGCTTGTTGTCGTGCTCGGTCAGGGTGAAGGGATCGCGCGTCCAGCGGCCTTCGTCGTAAGGCACCGTATCGGTATGGCCGGCCAGCAGCAGGCCGCCGCTGCCTTCGCCGATGCTGGCCAGCAGGTTGAATTTGTGGCGCGATTCCGGCACCGGCTGTACGTCGACGCGAAAGCCCAGGTCGGCAAACCATTCGGCCAGCAAGTTGATTAACGCCTCATTGCTCTGATCGAGGCCGGCATCGGTGGCGCTGATCGACGGTGTGGCGATCAACGCCCGGTACAGCTCAATAAATGGAGGTAATTTCATCTTCACTGTTGACAGCCTTTGGTTAGGATAGTATCAATATTCATGCATTTATTTTGAATAAAAATACAGTAAGCCGAAGCGTAAGGGAACCCGATACCCGGATGTTTATAAAAGCATCAACGCCTGGCTCCGTGGGTGAACGGCGCAACAACGCTGGCTAGCCCTGTTACCTGGGTCGCAAGCGACCGTACGTCAGTTGAGAAGGTGAAAGGCCACATGTTGAATACGCTGATCGTTGGTGCCAGCGGTTACGCCGGAGCGGAGCTCACGGCTTACCTGAATCGCCACCCACACATGAACATAACCGCTTTAGCGGTTTCAGCGCAAAGTGCAGATGCAGGAAAGTTGCTTTCCGATCTCCATCCCCAGTTGAAAGGCATCGTCGATCTGCCGCTGCAGCCGTTGACCGACGTTGCACTGGCGGCGCAGGGTATCGATGTGGTGTTCCTCGCCACCGCCCATGAAGTCAGCCACGATATTGCACCGGCTTTTCTGGCGGCGGGTTGCGTGGTGTTCGATCTTTCCGGCGCCTTCCGCGTGCAGGACGCCGGTTTTTATAGCCAGTACTATGGTTTCGAGCATCAGCATGGCGCTCTGCTGGAGCAGGCGGTATACGGCCTGGCGGAGTGGCAGAGCGACAAGATCAAACGGGCGCAGCTGATCGCGGTGCCGGGCTGCTACCCAACGGCGGCGCAGTTGGCGCTCAAACCGTTGATCGAAAAGCAGCTGCTGAACCTGGACCAGTGGCCGGTGATCAATGCCACCAGCGGCGTCAGCGGCGCCGGGCGCAAGGCCAGCATGACCACCAGCTTTTGCGAAGTGAGCCTGCAGCCATACGGCATTTTCACTCACCGGCACCAGCCGGAGATCGCCGCGCACCTGGGCGTGCCGGTCATCTTTACGCCGCACCTGGGCAATTTCCCGCGCGGCATTCTTGAAACCATCACCTGCCGCCTGAAAGCCGGCGTGACCGCGCAGGACGTGGCTGCCGCCTATCATGCCGCCTATGACGACAAGCCGCTGGTGCGGCTGTACGACCAGGGCGTGCCGGCGCTGAAAGCGGTGGTGGGGCTGCCGTTCTGCGACATCGGTTTTGCGGTGCAGGGCGAGCATCTGATCGCCGTGGCGGTGGAAGACAACCTGCTGAAAGGCGCGGCCGCACAGGCGGTGCAATGCCTGAATATCCGTTTCGGTTTCCCGGAAACCCAGTCACTCCTTTAAACCAGCGTGAGTAAACAGCAATGAACCCGTTAATTATCAAGTTAGGTGGCGTGTTATTAGACAGTGAAGAAGCGCTGGAACGTCTGTTTACCGCGTTGGACAGCTACCGGCAGCAGCATCAGCGTCCGCTGGTGATCGTGCACGGCGGTGGCTGCGTGGTAGACGAGCTGATGAAGCAGCTCTCTTTACCGGTGGTGAAAAAGAACGGCCTGCGGGTCACGCCGGCCGATCAGATCGACATCATCACCGGCGCGCTGGCCGGCACCGCCAACAAAACGCTGCTGGCGTGGGCGATTAAGCATCAAATCAACGCCGTTGGCCTGAGCCTGGCGGACGGCGGCAGCGCAGTCGTGACCCAGCTCGATCCGGCATTGGGTCACGTCGGCAACGCGCAGCCCGGCTCGCCCGCGCTGCTCAATACCCTGCTGGGCGCCGGCTACCTGCCGGTTATCAGCTCCATCGGCATCACCGCCGAAGGGCAGTTAATGAATGTGAACGCCGATCAGGCGGCGACGGCGCTGGCGGCGACGCTGGGGGCGGATCTGATCCTGCTGTCGGACGTCAGCGGCATCCTCGACGGCAAGGGGCAACGCATTGCGGAAATGACGGCGCAAAAAGCGGAGCAACTGATCGCGCAAGGCATCATCACCGATGGTATGGTGGTGAAGGTGAATGCGGCGCTCGACGCAGCCCGCACCCTCGGCCGCCCGGTGGATATCGCCAGCTGGCGCTATGCCGATCAGCTTCCTGCTTTGTTTAACGGCGTGTCGATTGGCACCCGGATCCTCGCTTAATTTTAGAATTAGAAAGGAATAGATCATGCAAAACCAAGGCATCAAAAAAATCGTTCTGGCGTACTCCGGCGGCCTGGATACCTCGGCCATCATTCCATGGCTGAAAGAGAACTACGGCGGCTGTGAAGTGGTGGCGTTCGTGGCGGACATCGGTCAGGAGCGCAGCGATCTGGAAGGCGTGGAGCAAAAAGCCCTGCAGTCCGGTGCCTCTGAATGTCACGTGGTCGATCTGCGTGAAGAATTTATCCGCGATTACGTTTATCCGGTGCTGCAGACCGGCGCCCTGTATGAAGGCAGCTATCTGCTGGGCACCTCGATGGCGCGGCCGATCATCGCCAAGGCGCAGGTCGAGCTGGCGCTGAAAGTGGGCGCCGACGCGCTGTGCCACGGCGCAACCGGCAAAGGCAACGACCAGGTGCGTTTCGAGACCACCTACACCGCGCTGGCTCCGCAGCTGAAAGTAGTGGCGCCGTGGCGTGAATGGAACCTGCGTTCCCGTGAGGCGCTGCTGGATTACCTGAAAGAGCGCAACATCCCGACCACTGCGTCGCTGGAGAAGATCTACAGCCGCGATGAAAACGCCTGGCACATCTCCACCGAAGGCGGCGTGCTGGAAAGCCCGTGGAATGCGCCGAACAAGGATTGCTGGGTATGGACCGTCGATCCGCAGGAAGCGCCGGATCAGCCTGAACAGGTGACCGTTACCGTTGAGAAAGGCCGCGTTGTGGCGGTTAACGGTAAAGCGCTGTCGCCGTACCAGTGCCTGGAAACCCTGAATGCGTTAGGCGCCAAGCACGGCGTTGGCCGTATCGACATCGTGGAAAACCGTCTGGTAGGCATCAAATCCCGCGGCTGCTATGAAACCCCGGGGGGCACCATCATGGTGGCGGCGCTGCGCGCCGTCGAGCAGCTGGTACTGGATCGCGACAGCTTCAAATGGCGCGAGCAGCTGGGCCTGGAGATGTCTTATGTGGTGTACGACGGCCGCTGGTTCGCGCCGCTGCGCCGCTCGCTGCAGGCCTCTGCCGAAGCATTGGCTGAAGAGGTGAACGGCGAAGTGGTGCTGCAGCTGTACAAAGGCCAGGTGACGGCGACCCAGAAGAAATCCGCCAACAGCCTGTACTCCGAAGAGTTCGCCACCTTCGGCGAAGACGAAGTTTACGATCACAGCCACGCCGGCGGCTTTATCCGCCTGTTCTCTCTGTCTTCACGCATCCGCGCGTTGAACGAGAAAAAGAATAAATAATCGATTGGCGTGACTCTGCAAGGGCGCAGCATGCTGCGCCCTTTCGCATAAAAATTCAGGAGTAAGGTATGGCACTTTGGGGCGGACGGTTCACTCAGGCGGCGGATCAGCGGTTCAAGCAACTCAACGATTCGCTGCGGTTCGATTATCGCCTGGCGGAGCAAGATATCGTGGGCTCGGTGGCCTGGTCGAAGGCGCTGGTGACCGTTAACGTGTTGACGGCAACGGAGCAGCAGCAGCTGGAGCAGGCGCTGAATGCCTTGCTGACGGAAGTTCAGGCCGATCCTCTGGCGATCGTCCAAAGCGATGCGGAAGACATCCACAGCTGGGTGGAGCAGAAGCTGATCGAGAAGGTCGGCGATTTGGGCAAGAAGCTGCACACCGGCCGCAGCCGCAACGATCAGGTCGCGACCGATCTGAAGCTGTGGTGCAAGCAGCAGATCGGCGATCTGCATCAGGCGATCGTCCAGCTGCAGCAGGCGCTGGTGGAGACCGCCGAAGCCAACCAGGATGCGGTGATGCCGGGGTATACCCACCTGCAACGCGCGCAGCCGGTGACATTTGCGCACTGGTGCCTGGCCTATGTCGAGATGCTGGCGCGCGATGAGAGCCGTCTGCAGGATACCCTGAAACGGCTGGACGTCAGCCCACTGGGCAGCGGTGCGCTGGCCGGCACCGCTTATCCTATCGATCGCGAGCAGCTGGCCGGCTGGCTGGGCTTCGCCTCGGCGACCCGCAACAGCCTGGATAGCGTCTCCGATCGCGACCACGTGCTGGAGCTGTTGTCCAATGCCGCCATCAGCATGGTGCACCTGTCGCGCTTCGCCGAGGATCTGATCTTCTTCAACAGCGGCGAGGCGGCGTTTGTCGAGCTGTCCGACCGCGTGACCTCCGGCTCCTCGCTGATGCCGCAGAAGAAAAACCCGGACGCGCTGGAGCTGATTCGTGGCAAATGCGGCCGCGTACAGGGCGCGCTGACCGGCATGATGATGACGCTGAAAGGCCTGCCGCTGGCGTACAACAAAGACATGCAGGAAGACAAAGAAGGGTTGTTCGACGCGCTCGACACCTGGATGGACTGCCTGCAGATGGCGGCGTTGGTGCTGGACGGCATTCAGGTGAAGCGCCCGCGTTGCCAGGAAGCGGCGGAGCAGGGCTATGCCAACGCCACCGAGCTGGCGGATTACCTGGTCGCCAAGGGCGTGCCGTTCCGCGAAGCGCACCATATCGTCGGCGAGGCGGTGGTAGAAGCGATTCGCCAGGGTAAACCGCTGGAAGCGTTGCCGCTGGCGGATTTGCAGCAGTTCAGCGCGACGATTGGCGACGACGTTTACCCGATTCTGGCGTTGCAATCCTGCCTGGACAAGCGTGCTGCCAAAGGCGGCGTAGCGCCACAACAGGTAGCCGCGGCAATCGCCGCAGCGAAGCAGCGTTTGGCTTGATACATCGTTACTGACAAGGAGGTTTATGCCCTGCTTCTTTTTAATGCCCGTCTTTACCGATTTCTACATACGCAAGGCAGGGGCCAATCCGGCTTCTGCCGGAGATGGAGAAATCAATGTACAAGAACAGAAAGCGGGCGTTACGCCGTTATCACTATCGCAGGTTGAGAAGTGATCGAAAAAATTATTATGGCGGAATACGTTACCCCGAGCAGTTTACGCTTCATGGCATTGCCCGCAGAGCAGGCAAATTAGTTGCCAGCGCGCCTGATTGCAGTTGCTGGATGTGTGGAAACCCTCGTCGTTATTGGCAAAGTGTTACTTTGCAGGAATTAAAGGCGAGAGATAGCGAAGGCGATGGTTGGGCGGAGTTCGATGCCGAAAGCGTTTGATGTGAAGTAATAAGAGCGACGTTCGCCCGGTGAACGTCGCTCTTTGTTTATTATCGGATTATTCGCCCGGACAGCGCTGGCAGCGCTCGATTTCGGTCGCGCCGAGTTTGAGCTTCGCCTGCAGGTCGCGCAGCGCGGTGCGCAAGCCTTCTTCGATCACCGGATGATAGAACGGCATGTCTAGCATCTGATCGACGGTCATTTGCTGCTGGTGCGCCCAGGCCAGCAGGTGCGCGATGTGCTCGGCGTCCGGGCCGATCATTTCCGCACCGAGGAAACGGCCGGTGCCTTGCTCGCCGTAAACGTGCAGAATGCCCTTGTTGCGCAGCATCACCCGTGAGCGCCCCTGATTCTCAAACGAGACTTTGCCCACTTCAAAGCAGCCGCAGGCGCTAAACTTCTCGCTCAGCTCGCGGAAGGTTGAGCCGACCATGGCGATCTGCGGATCGGAAAACACCACCGAAATCGCGCTGCGGCGCAGGCCCGGATTGATCTCCGGGAAACTGCCGGCGTTGGCGCCGGCGATACGCGCCTGATCGCTGGCTTCATGCAGCAGCGGCAGCTGATTGCTGGCGTCGCCGGCGATGAAGATATGCGGCACGCTGGTTTGCATCGTCAGGCGGTCGGCCAGCGGCACGCCTCGGGCGTCGAGCTGCAGGCCGGTGTTCTCGAGGCCCAGCCGATCGACATTGGGGCGGCGGCCGGTGGCGGCCAGCACGTAGTCCACCAGGATCTCTTGCGGTTGGCCCTGCAGATCCTGATAGCGGATAAATACTTTATCGCCCTCGCGCTGCATCATCTCTACCTTCACGTCGGCATCGAGATAGAACTCGTCCCCCAGCGCTTTGGCGGCGTAGTCGCGCACGGCGCTGTCGGTCAGCGGCCCGACGGCGCCACCGATGCCAAAGACCTTGGTGTCGACGCCGAGGCGGTGCAGCGCTTGCCCCAGTTCCAGCCCAATGACGCCGGGGCCGAATACCGCTACGGACTGCGGCAAATCATCCCAATTGAACAGATCGTCGTTGACGACCAGGCGGTCGCCCAGCTCGTTCCACGGCGCCGGCCAGCTGGGACGAGAACCGGTGGCGATCACGATGCGCTGTGCCACGATGCGTGTATGGTCATCGACCTGCAGCGTGTTGTCGTCGATAAAGCGGGCATAGCCCTGAATTTTGTCGGCGGCCGGGATCTCGTCCACGCCTTCCAGCACGAAGCCGACGAAGCGATCGCGTTCGCGCTTGACGCGATCCATCACCTCGCGCCCGTCGATGCGCGTCTTGCCGGTTGGATGCACGCCAAAACCAGGCGCACGTTCGATTTGATGCACCGCTTCGGCGGCGGCTATCAATAACTTGGATGGCATGCAGCCAACGCGCGCACAGGTGGTGCCGTAAGGCCCGCCTTCGATCATCACCACGCTGGGGGTAGACAGTTTGGCCGCGCGATAGGCGCCGAGCCCTGCGGTGCCGCCGCCGATGACCGCGACATCAACGTTCAACAGTTTCATATCCGCTCCTGAAAGGTAAAAAAAGGGCGGGCCGTAGCCCGCCAAAGTTCACGTTGGCTTTGTTATTACTTATTAAGCTGACAGGAAAGTTTCCAGATCGTCGCTGCCGCCGATGTGACGGCCGCCGATGAACACCTGCGGCACCGTGGCGCGGCCGCTGACGGCGCGCAGGCTGACGGTGGTGGCGTCTTTGCCTAGTACGATCTCTTCATACTGAATGCCGCGCTCTTGCAGCATCTGCTTGGCTTTGGCGCAGAACGGGCAGCCCGGTTTGGTGAACAGGGAGACCGATTCCTGCACTTTGAATTCCGGTGCCAGGTATTTCAGCATGGTATCGGCGTCGGACACTTCAAACGGGTCGCCCGGCTTGTTCGGTTCGACGAACATTTTCTCGACCACGCCGTCGCGCACCAGCATCGAGTAACGCCATGAACGCGGGCCAAAGCCCAGATCCGCTTTCTCGACCAGCATGTTCATGCCCTTGGTGAATTCACCGTTGCCGTCCGGCACGAAGGTGATGTTTTCTGCATGTTGGTCGGCTTTCCAGGCGTTCATCACGAAGGTGTCGTTCACCGAGACGCACAGAATGCCGTCGACGCCGTGCTGTTTGAACACGCTGGACAGCTCGTTGTAGCGCGGCAGATGGCTCGAAGAGCAGGTCGGCGTGAACGCGCCCGGCAGCGAGAATACGATAACGGTTTTGTTTTTGAACAGGTCATCAGTGGTCACATCAATCCATTGGTCGCCCTGACGGGTGTGGAAAGTAACCTGCGGAACTTTCTTGCCTTCTTGACTGGTAAACATTGATTAACCCCTTAATTAGGAAAAGTAATTTTTGGTATTTAGCGCAATATCGCTTCGTTGGGACACATTATTGTCGTTGGGGCTTGATAGATCTAATCGCTCATTGCTATCTTATCTATCGCCATGAGCTATCATGGATTGGAGGGAAACAATGAACATTCGTGATTTAGAGTATCTGGTCGCCTTGGCCGAGCACCGGCACTTCCGCCGCGCGGCCGATTCATGCCATGTGAGCCAGCCGACGCTCAGCGGGCAGATCCGCAAGCTGGAAGACGAGTTGGGCGTCATGCTGCTCGAACGCACCAGCCGCAAGGTGCTGTTCACCCAGGCGGGCCTGTTGCTGGTGGAGCAGGCGCGTACCGTGCTGCGCGAAGTGAAAGTGTTGAAGGAGATGGCCAGCCAACAGGGCGAAGCCATGTCCGGGCCGCTGCACATCGGCCTGATCCCGACCGTGGGGCCTTATCTGCTGCCGCAGATCATCCCGACGCTGCACAAAACTTTCCCGAAGCTGGAAATGTATCTGCACGAAGCGCAAACCCATCAACTGCTGGCGCAGCTCGACAGCGGCAAACTGGACTGCGCCATTCTGGCGCTGGTGAAGGAGACCGAGGCGTTTATCGAAGTGCCTCTGTTCGATGAACCGATGAAGCTGGCGGTGTATTCCGATCACCCTTGGGCGCAGCGTGAGCGCGTAGCGATGCCGGATTTGGCGGGTGAGAAACTGCTGATGCTGGAAGATGGCCACTGCCTGCGCGATCAGGCGATGGGCTTTTGCTTCCAGGCGGGCGCGGACGAAGATACCCACTTCCGCGCCACCAGTCTGGAAACGCTGCGTAACATGGTCGCGGCCGGCAGCGGCATTACCCTGCTGCCGTCACTGGCAGTGCCGCCGCAGCGCGAACGCGACGGCGTCTGCTATCTGGATTGCTACAAGCCTGAGCCGAAGCGCACCATCGCGCTGGTGTACCGCCCCGGTTCCCCACTGCGCAGCCGTTATGAGCAGTTGGCCGAGGCGATCCGCGAGCACATGCAGGGCTACATCGACAGCGCGTTAAAACAGGCGGTTTAAGCCGTTCAGCGCCGCCACCCGGTAGGCTTCGGCCATGGTCGGATAGTTGAAGGTCGTATTAACGAAATACTCGATAGTATTGCCTTCACCTTTCTGTTCCATGATCGCCTGGCCGATGTGGATGATCTCCGCCGCACGCTCGCCGAAGCAGTGGATCCCGAGGATCTGCAGGGTGTCGCGATGGAACAGGATCTTCAGGCTGCCGACGTTCATCCCGGCGATTTGCGCGCGCGCCAGATGCTTGAACTGGGCGCGGCCCACTTCATACGGCACCTTCATCGCCGTCAGTTCCTGCTCGGTTTTGCCGACGGAGCTGATTTCCGGAATGGTGTAGATGCCGGTCGGGATATCTTCGATAAGGTGACCGCTGGCTTCGCCGGACGCGATCGCCTGCGCGGCGATGCGGCCCTGATCGTAGGCGGCGGAAGCCAGGCTCGGATAGCCGATCACGTCACCGACCGCATAGATGTGCGACAGCGCGGTTTGGTACATGCTGTTCACCTTCAGCAACCCGCGGCTGTCCGACTCCAGGCCGACGTTCTCCAACCCCAGCGAATCGGTGTTGCCGGTGCGGCCGTTGGCGTACAGCAGGCAGTCCGCTTTCACCTTCTTGCCGGACTTCAGGTGCACGATCACGCCGTCTTCGGTGCCTTCGATCTTCTCGAACTCTTCGTTGTGGCGGATCACCACGCCGTTGTTCCAGAAGTGGTAAGAGAGCGAATCCGACATCTCCTGATCGAGGAACGCCAGCAGGCGATCGCGGGTGTTGATCAGATCGACCTTGACGTTCAGACCACGGAAGATAGACGCGTATTCGCAACCGATCACCCCGGCGCCGTAAATGATTACGTGGCGCGGTTCATGGCTCAGTTCGAGGATGGAATCGCTGTCGTAGATGCGCGGGTGATTGAAATCGACGCTGGCCGGGTGGTAAGGGCGCGAGCCGCAGGCGATCACGATGTGGTCGGCGCGGATGGTGTCCTGGGTGCCGTCCATGTAGCTGACGCTGACGGTGTTGGCGTCGATGAAGCGCGCGTCGCCCGCGAACAGCTTGCACTGGTTCCGCTCATAGAACCCTTGGCGCATGCGGGTCTGCTGGCTGATGACGTTATCGGCGTGGCGTAAAATGTCAGGGAAGGTCGCGCTAAGCGTGCGCGAATTGTTGTAGAGCGGGTTCTGGTTGAATTCGATAATGCGGCTGACGGCGTGGCGGAGGGCTTTGGAAGGGATGGTGCCCCAATGGGTACATCCGCCGCCTACGTTGTTGTACCGTTCGATAACGGCCACGCGGGCGCCCTGTTTCACCAGCCCCATGGCGGCACCTTCACCACCAGGGCCCGAGCCAATCACTATGGCATCAAATTGATAGTGCTGTTGCATGTAGGAGAGACCTGTTTTTTTATACAAGATTACAACGGTATCTTAACATCATAGCGCTGCTCACCCAATCACCATTAGGCTTTTTGAGTCAAAGCACAATCGGCTCAGGGCGGAAGTGTGATAGAGCGCGTTAGTATAAATGCTGTTGCAATAAAATTTGCTATATTGCCGGGTCTAGGGCGTTAGACTGAGAGAATGGAACCTATCTGGATATGCATATGGGCGTCAGAGCACAACAAAAAGAACGGACTCGTCGTTCCCTGATCGAAGCCGCTTTCAGCCAGCTGAGCGCCGAACGCAGTTTCGCCAGCCTGAGCCTGCGGGAAGTTTCACGTGAGGCGGGTATCGCGCCCACCTCGTTTTACCGCCATTTCCGCGATGTGGATGAGCTGGGGCTGACCATGGTGGACGAAAGCGGCCTGATGCTGCGCCAGTTGATGCGTCAGGCGCGCCAACGCATCGCCAAGGGTGGCAGCGTGATCCGCACCTCGGTGTCCACCTTTATGGAATTTATCGGCAACAACCCGAACGCCTTCCGCCTGCTGCTGCGCGAACGTTCCGGCACGTCGGCGGCATTCCGTGCGGCGGTGGCTCGCGAGATCCAGCATTTCATCGCCGAACTGGCGGACTACCTCGAGTTGGAAAACCACATGCCGCGCAGCTTCACCGAAGCGCAGGCGGAAGCGATGGTCACCATCGTGTTCAGCGCCGGCGCGGAAGCGCTGGATATCGACGCCGAGCAGCGGCTGCAGCTGGAAGAACGGCTGGTGCTGCAACTGCGGATGATCTCCAAAGGGGCGTATTACTGGTATCGTCGCGAACAAGAAAAAGCTTCTGTGTCCCACGTATAAAAAAGGTAAAAAATGATGGAAAAACCAGGCCGTGAAAATGGCACCTTACTGCTGGCGTTGATTGCCGGCCTTTCGATCAACGGTTCGTTTGCCGCGCTGTTCAGCTCGGTGGTGCCGTTTTCGATCTTCCCGCTGCTCGCGTTGGTGCTGGCCGTGTACTGTCTGCATCAGCGCTACCTGAACCGTGCCATGCCGGACGGCATGCCGAAGCTGGCGGCGGCCTGTTTCCTGCTGGGGCTGCTGCTGTACAGCGCCATCGTGCGCGCCGAATACCCGCAGATCGGCTCCAACTTCCTGCCGTCGGTTCTCTGCGTGGCGCTGGTGTTGTGGATCGGGGTCAAGCTGAAGGCGCGCAAGGCGCTGGATGCGCCGACTCAAGAATCGTAATGAAACGGGGCGCCATGTGGCGCCCCTGTCGTATCAGCGGTGCTTTTCCAGCAACACGCCGCATTCCATGTGATGGGTATACGGGAACTGATCGAACAGCGCCAGGCGGCTGACTCGGTGGGTAGTCTGCAGCGTTTCCAGGTTGGCGCACAGCGTTTCCGGGTTGCATGAGATATACAAAATGCGCGGGTAAGCCTGCACCATCTTCACCGTTTCATCGTCCAGCCCACTGCGCGGCGGATCGACGAAAATCGTCTCGCAGTTGTAGCCGCTCAGATCGATGCCTTTCAACCGGTTGAATTCGCGCACTCCGTTCATGGCCTGAGTGAAGTCTTCTGCCGCCATGCGGATGATTTGCACGTTGTCGATATGGTTGGCGGCGATGTTGTATTGCGCCGCCGCCACCGACGGCTTGGCGATCTCGGTCGCCAGCACGCGCTCGAAGTTGCGCGCCAGCGCCAGCGAGAAGTTGCCGTTGCCGCAATACAGCTCCAGCAAATCGCCTTTGGAGCCGGCGGTGACCGCCAGCGCCCATTCCAGCATCTGCACGTTCATGGCCGCGTTGGGCTGAGTGAAGCTGTTTTCCACCTGACGGTAGATCATGTCGCGGCCGGCAACCGGCAGCACTTCGTCAACATAATCCTGGTCGAGCATGATTTTGGTTTTCGACGCCCGACCGATCAGCTGCAGATCGAACCCTTGAGCGCGCAGATCGTCGCGCAGCTGCTCGGCGCGCCGTTGCCAAACCTCATCCAGCTTGCGGTGGTACAGCAGCGAGGCGATGATTTTGCCGCTTTGCGTCGACAGATAATCTATCTGGAACAGTTTGTGGCGCAGGATCGGCTCCGGTTTCAGCGCGGCGATCAGGGCGCTCATCAGACGGTTGATCAGTTCGCTGGCGGCCGGGAACCGATCGACGCGAATACGCTGCTTGGTCTGCTGATCGAACATGATGTGATACATGTCTTCCGCGTCGTGCCAGATGCGGAACTCGGCGCGCATGCGGTAGTGGTCGACTGGCGAGCGGAACACTTCCGGCTCGGGCGCCGCGAACGGTGACATCAACGTCTTCAGACGGGCGACTTTCTCCGCCAGTTGGTCATCGTAACGTTCAATAGGCAAATTCTCGGGCGTCATGTGTGTCTTCTCGTCAGGCAAATTTGATCAGCGGGGATTGTAGGGAATCAGCCCGTGAAGTCCAGTTTTGTCGCGTTTATTATTTGTAACATTAGTAGCAGTCTAGACATCTATTTTCATTGATCGTAGCATTGCCGTCCGGCCTCAAGCAGCGAGTGAAAAGGGAATCCGGTGTGAATCCGGAGCTGACGCGCAGCGGTAAGGGGAAGTCACGGCGATAGCGTTTCGACGCAGACACTGTCCACTGCAGGATGGGAAGTCATCGCCCGTTGCCGGTCGCGCCCCGCGGCCCGCAAATCCCAAGCCCGAAGACCTGCCGGTGTTACGTCGCAATGTCCGTGGCCGTCGCGAACTACCGGCCATGATCCTGCGGCATCCGCCAATTAAGTTTGGATGCTTTTCTCATGACAATTACAAAAAACACGCTGCTGGCGGTGGTCTCCTCCGTCACGGCTTTTTCTGGATGGGCGCAAGACAACACCACGGCCACGAATGGCGATAACCTGGTGGTGACCGCCAACCGCTTCCCGCAGCCGATTTCTTCCGTATTGGCGCCGACCTCCGTCGTCACCCGCAACGATATCGATCGCTGGCAGGCCAAGAGCCTGACCGACGTGATGCGCCGCTTGCCGGGGGTGGACATCGGCCAAAACGGTGGGTTGGGACAAAAGAGTTCACTATTCATTCGCGGCACCAACTCCAGCCATGTCTTGGTATTGATCGACGGCATCCGCCTTAATCAGGCGGGCGTCAGCGGCTCTTCCGACCTCAGCCAAATCCCGATTTCGCTGGTGCAGAAAGTCGAATACATTCGCGGTCCGCGCTCTGCGGTGTACGGTTCCGACGCCATCGGCGGCGTGGTCAACATTATTACTACCCGCGAAAAGAACGGCACTACGCTGGCTGCCGGCGTTGGCTCCAACGGCTATCAGTCCTATGATGCGTCGACGCAACAGCTGCTGGGCGACAGCACCGTGGCGACGGTGGCGGGGAACTACACCTATACCAAAGGGTATGATGTGGTGGCTGAAGGCAACACCAGCATTCCGCAGCCCGATCGCGATGGCTTCATGAGCAAATCGCTATACGGGGCGGTACAGCACCGGTTCAACGAGCAAATCAGCGGCTTTGTGCGTGGATATGGCTACGACAACCGTACGGGCTACGACGGCTTCTATTCTTACGATAAAAATTTCAATATCACCGGTCTGCCGGATACGCGCAAACTGTATAGTCAAACCTGGGACACCGGGTTGCGCTATCAGGAAGGAATTTACGCCACGCAGTTAGTGGGAAGCTACAGCCACAGCAAAGACTACAATTACGATCCGCGCAAAGGGCAGTATGCGATTTCCTCCAGCCTGGATGATTCAGAGCAATACAATCTGCAGTGGGGCAATACTTTCAAGGTGGCTCAAGGCACCGTCAGTGCGGGCGCCGACTGGCAGGATCAACAGATCAAACCAGGCACCGCGTCCGTCAGCCGCGAGAGAAGCCAGCGCAATACCGGCATCTATCTGACCGGGCAGCAACTGGTGGGGCCGGTGACGCTTGAGGCCGCAGCGCGCGGCGACGATAACTCTGAGTTCGGTTGGCACGGCACGTGGCAAACCAGCGCAGCCTGGGAGTTCATCGAAGGATACCGTTTCATCGCTTCCTATGGCACCGCGTTTAAAGCGCCAAACATGAACCAGCTGTTTAGTACCACTTATGGCAACAGCAACTTGAAGCCGGAAGAAAGCAAACAGTGGGAAGGCGGCTTCGAAGGTTTGACCGGGCCGGTGACCTGGCGCGTTTCCGGCTACCGCAATGACATCGATAACCTGATTGACAGCGATCCGGTGAGTTACCGTTATTACAATATCGGTAAGGCGACCATTAAGGGTGTAGAGGCCACCGCTTCTTTTGAAACCGGTCCGTTGACGCATCAGATTGGTTACGATTATGTCGACCCGCGCAATGCTAAAACCAATGAAGTGCTGCTGCGCCGCGCGAAACAACAGGTGAAGTATGAGCTGGATTGGCAGCTGTACGACTTTGACTGGGCGGTGACCTATCAATACCTGGGTGAGCGCTATGACAAGGATTATGGCGTTTATCCAAGCCCGACGGTTAAACTCGGCGGCGTGAGCCTGTGGGATCTCGCAGTTTCGTATCCGGTCACATCTCATCTGACAGTTCGTGGTAGAATTGCCAACCTGTTTGATAAAGATTATGAGACGGCCTATGGCTACGCTACTCCAGGAAGAGAATACTACCTCACTGGAAGCTATACCTTCTAACAGCACCGCCACACCTCGCCCGACGGTGCTGGTTTTCGATTCCGGCGTCGGCGGGTTGTCGGTATATCAGGAGATTCGGCAGTTGCTGCCGGATCTCCACTATATATACGCTTTCGACAACGTGGCGTTCCCCTACGGCGAGAAGTCCGAAGAGTTTATCGTTGAGCGCGTGCTGGAGATAGTTGGCGCGGTGCAGCAGCGTCATCCTCTGGCGATTGTCGTCATTGCCTGCAACACCGCCAGCACTGTTTCCTTGCCGGCCCTGCGCGAGCGTTTCAGCTTCCCGGTCGTGGGCGTGGTGCCCGCCATCAAACCGGCCGCCCGTCTTACCGTTAACGGCATTGTCGGCCTGTTGGCGACCCGCGGCACCGTACAGCGCAGCTACACCCACGAACTGATTTCCCGTTTTGCCACCGACTGCAAGATTGAACTGTTGGGTTCTTCGGAGCTGGTGGAGCTGGCGGAAGCCAAGCTGCACGGCGAAGCCGTGCCGCTGCCGGTGCTGAAGAAGATCCTGCATCCGTGGCTGAGCATGCGTGAGCCGCCGGATACCGTCGTGCTGGGCTGCACCCATTTCCCTCTGTTAGCGGAAGAGCTGATGCAGGTGTTGCCGGAAGGCACCCGGCTGGTGGATTCCGGTGCGGCGATAGCCCGCCGTACCGCCTGGCTCATCTCGACGCAGGAAAATCTGGTTTCGAGCCAGGAAGAGAATCTGGCGTATTGCATGGCGTTAAATGAAGATACTGACGCTTTATTGCCCGTTTTGCAGGGCTACGGCTTTAAATCGTTGAAAAAACTGCCGCTTTAACGGCGTTTTGGTCAAACATTCAACGGTCGGAAAAAATATTGAAATTAGGGGTTGCGGCCCGCC